>NZ_JBIUYV010000001.1:0-1407362 GCF_044744725.1 Nocardia sp. NPDC087230 | reverse complement strand
GCGTTGTGGTTTTAACCCCCCCCCCCCCCCCCCCCCCCCCCCCGCGCGGGGGGGCGGGGCCCCCCCCCCCCCCCCCCCGCGCCCGGGCCCCCCCCCCCCCCCCCCCCGGGGGGGGGGGCCCCCCCGCCGCGTTCGGCCGCCGCCGCCGACAGGCGTACCGGCGTTACTCCCGGGTACATTCGAGGAGCTCGTACTTCGGTTCTCTCGAAAGGCCCTCTGCCCTATGGGTACTCGCTGGCTGCGTCGCCTGTCCCCCGCCCCGGGCGCGGAATCCCGGAAGCTGGTCTGCTTTCCGCACGCCGGCGGTTCCGCCCTCGCGTACGGGCCGCTGGCCAAGTCGCTCGGCACGGACTACGACGTGCTCGCCGTGCAGTACCCCGGTCGCCAGGACCGGCGGCAGGAACCGCTCGTCGACAGCATCTCGGGCCTGGTCGACGGGTTGGCGCCCGAGCTGATCGAAGCCGTCGACGGCGACGAGAACTTCTTCGTCTTCGGCCACAGCATGGGTTCGGTGGTCGCGTTCGAGGCATGCCGTCGGCTGGAGCGCGCGGGCGCGACCGCGCGCGTGCTGTTCGCCTCCGGTCGCCGCGCCCCCTCGGCTCCGCAGCCGGGAACCGTGCATCTGCTGGGCGATCGGGAACTGGCCGCCCAGCTGCTGGACTTCGGCGGCACCCCGCCTGCCTTGCTCGCCGATCCCGAGTTCCGCCGGTTGATCCTGTCGATCACGCGCAACGACTACCGCGCCATCGAGACCTACACGTGCCCGCCCGAGACCACCGTCGCGAGCCCGATCGTCGCGCTCGCGGGCGTGAGCGACGCCGACGCGCAGCTCGCCGACATCCAGGCGTGGGGTACCCACACCACGGGCGACTTCGTCGCGACGACCTTTCCCGGCGGCCACTTCTACCTCGACGCGAATCTCGACGGCATCGGCCGCCTGATCCGCGAGCACAGCGCCCGCGCCTTGTCGCGGTAACCGCGTGGCCGGGTGCGCCGCTCGCGCACCCGGCCACGCGGTTCAGGACCCCAGCCAGTCCTCGATGGCGGCGGCGGTATCGGCGGACCCGCTCTCCAGGACGGTGAAGTGGTCGGCCTCGACCGGCACCACCGTGTGCGCCGGATCCCAGGCCCTGGCCTGCCAGTCCGGCCGCTCCGCCGTGCTCGCCAGGAACGACTGCGCGCACTGGATGAGCAGGGCCGGGGTGGCGACCGTTCCGGGCACCATCTCCTGCATCAGCTGGACGTACCAGCCCATACCGGAGAGCCGGGCACTGTCGAATCGGCCGAACTCGGCCTCCCGCGACACCATGTGCTCGGCCATCTCCCGCAGCAGCCATTCGCCACCGTCGTGCACCCGGTAGGTGTCGATCATCGCGACGCCCTCGGGCACCGGACCCTGCGCCGCCTCCAGGTACTCGGTCACGAGGTAGGCCAGCAGCCCACCCGAGGAGTACCCGAGCAGGACGAACGGCTCGCCCTGCGCCGCGTCGAGGACACCGCAGGCCAGCGTCTCCAGTGCCGCCTCCGGGGTCGCGGGCAGGGGCTCGTCGGCCGCGAAGCCGATCGGCGGCAGCACCACGACCTCGCGACCGGCCCGCAATTGCGCGGTGACCCTGGCGTACTGGTGCGCGCCGCCGGTGGCCAGCGGCGGGTTGATGCAGATGATCCGCGGAAGATCCGAACCCGCCGCCAGCCGGGTCGGCGCCGGGAGTTCGTCCAGGTCCGCCGCCGAGGCGAACCGCTCCCGCAGCTGCGCGGCGACCCGCAGCAGGGCGAAGCCGGTGCGGGCCCGACCGCCCTGCACCGCGCCACGGAACATCCCGTACAGCGATTCGTCGGTGCCCGATCGCTGCCCCGGCCGCGCGACCGCGGCCAGTTCCGCGCGCAGGAAGCGGGCCAGCCCCGCCGGTGTCTTCTGGTCGAAGATCGCGGCGGTCGGCAGCGTCAGCCCGGTGGAAGCGTTGAGCGTGGTGCGCAGTTCCATCGCGGCCAGCGAGTCGAAGCCGGACTCGAGGAAGTCTCGCTCGGCGTCGAGCGCGTCGGCGCTCTCGTGCCCGAGCAGTCGGGCGGCGGTCTCGAGAATGTGCTTCTGGAGCCACTGTTCCTGCTCGGCCTCGGACAGGTGCGCCAGCTGTGCGCGCACCGCGCCCGCGTCGGGTGCGCCGCCGCTGGGCCTGCGCCCGGCCCGCCGGACCAGGTCGCCGAGCACCGGCGGCACCGTCGCCCTGGTCCGCAGGACGGCCGGGTCGATCTCGACCAGCACCTGCGCCGGTCGGTCGGCCGCCACCGCGGCATCGAACAGGGCGAGCGCCTTGTCCGCGGCCAGCGGCGGTAGACCCTGGCGACGCATCCGCTGCCGGTCGGCCTCGCCGAGCCACTGCGCCATGCCCGTATCGATGCCCCACAGACCGTAGGCGAGCGAGGTGGCGGGCAGCCCGGCGCCGTGCCGGTGCGCGGCGAGCGCGTCGAGGAACACATTGGCCGCCGCGTAGCCGCCCTGGCCCGCGGGCAGGATCGACCCGGCCACCGACGAGATCAGCACGAAGGCCGACAGCGCGGTATCGCGGGTGAGCTCGTGCAGGTGCCACGCGGCGTCGGCCTTGGCGCCGAGGGAGACGTCGATCTGCTCCGGTGTCAGGGTGTCGACGAGGCCGTTGTAGGCCGTGCCCGCCGCGTGGACGATCGCGCCGAGCGGATGGGCGGCGGGGATCGAGGCGAGCAGCTCGGCCACGGCGTCCCGGTCGGCGACATCGCAGGCGGCGATGCGGGCCTGGGCACCGAGCGCCGCCAGCTCGTCGACGAGCCCCGGCGCGGCGTCCGGACCGCGCCTGCCGACCAGCAGCAGGTGCCGCACCCCGTGTTCCACCACCAGGTGCTCGGCGAGGAGACGGCCGATCCCGCCGGTGCCACCGGTGATCAGGACGGTGCGGTCGGGATCCCACGGCGTCGCGCGGTCGGTGGTCGCGACCGCGCGGACGAGCCGCGGTACCCAGGTCCCATCCGCCCGCACAGCCACTTCGGGTTCGCCGGTCAGCGCGGCGGCGACCAGCTGGTCCGTCGGCTGATCCGCGGCGGCCTCGACCAGCACGATCCGGCCGGGGTTCTCGGCTTGCGCCGCTCGCACCAGCCCCCAGACCGCCGCGGCGGCCGGGTCGTTCGCGCTGTCGGTGACCATCGCCAACGTGCTCGCCGCGTAACGCTGTTCCTCCAGGAAGTCCTGGAGGACGCCGAGCGTCCCGTGCAGCGCGGCCCGCAGCCGGTCGGGCGTCTCGGCACCGTCGACCGCTACCCGGTGGACGACGACCGAGGCCGCCGCCTGCGCGTCCCACTCGACCCAGGACGCCGTGGCCGGGGTGAGCGCCGGCCCGGGCCGCCAGCTCATCTCGTACCGCGCGTCCCGCGCGGACCGGGCAGGCGCGGACAGCAGTTCGGCCGACATCGGTCGCAGCGCCAGCGACCCGACCGACAGCAGCGGCGCGCCGGCGGCGTCGGCCATCGTCAGAGTGACGGTGCCCTGGTTGAGCCAGCTCAACCGAACCCGCACCCGCCGAGCGCCTTCGGCGTGCACCCGCACCGACGACCACGCGAAGGGCACGAGCGTTGGCCGCTCGGCGGTCTCGTCGACGCCGTCCGGCAGCCCGAAGGACAGCGCGTGCATGGCCGCGTCGAGCAGTGCCGGGTGCACGCCGTAGCCCTGTGCCGAGGTCTGTTCGGGCAGGGCGACCTCGGCGAAGAGGTCCTCGCCGCGCCGCCACAGCGACCGCAGTCCCTGGAAGGCGGGGCCGTAGTTGTACCCGTGGTCGGCGAGTTCGGCGTAGGCGCCGTCCAGCCGCACCTCGGCGGCGTCGGCGGGCGGCCAGTGCGCGAAGTCGGCCCAGGCCGTGGCGTCGGACGCCGCGGCGGGGCGCACGGTGCCCTCCGCGTGGTGGGTCCACGGGATCGACGGATCGTCGTCGTCGCCGCGCGAGTAGATGTCGAGCCTGCGATGACCGTTGTCGTCGCCGTCGCCCACGATGACCTGCAGGTGCGCGCCCGCGTGCCCATCGAAGACGAGCGGCGCCAGCAGCGTGAGTTCCGCCAGCTCCGGGCAGTCGACGAGTTCCGCCGCGTAGGTGGCCAATTCGACGAATCCGGTGCCGGGCAGCAGCACTACACCGAGCACGTCGTGGTCGGCCAGCCACGGATGGGTCGCCGTGGACAGGCGGCCGGTGAGCCGCACTCCGCCGCTCTCCGGCTGCGCCACCAGCGCACCCACCATGGGGTGTTCGGTGGCGCGCAGGCCGAGGGTGCCGGCCTCGCCGGTGCCCAGCGGGCTGGTGGCCCAGAACCGGCGGTGCTGGAAGTCGTAGGTGGGCAGCTCCGTTCGGGTGGCCCCGGTTCCGTCGAGATAGCGCACCCAGTCGACGGTCCCGCCCGCGACGTGGAGCCGGGCCAGGCCCGTCACCAGGGTCGTGGGGTCGGCCTTGTCGCGCCGGGTCAGCGGGAGGACGGTGGTGGTGTCCAGGGTCTGCGCCACCATCGGCGTCAGGACGGCGTCGGGTCCGGCCTCGGCGAACCGGGTCACCCCCAGCTCCGCCATCGCGGTGACGGCATCGGCGAAGCGCACCGTGGCCGCGACCTGGCGCACCCAGTACGCCGGATCGGACATCTCGTGCTCGACGCGAGTTCCGGTGACCGTCGACACCAGCGGGATGCCGGGCCGCTGGAAGGTCAAACCTTCGACCACCGAGGCGAAGTCGGCCAGCATCGGCTCCATCAGCGCCGAATGGAAGGCATGCGACACCCGCAGCCGGTGTGTCCGCCAGCCGTTCTCCGCACACACCGCGACCACGGCCAGGACCGCGTCCTCGACACCGGAGAGCACCACCGAGGACGGACCGTTGACCGCCGCGATCGACACCCCGGCGGTCAACAACGGCAGCACATCGGCTTCCGGTGCACCCACCGCGACCATCGCCCCACCCGCGGGCAACGCCTGCATCAACCGGCCACGCGCGGCGACGAGCACACACGCGTCGGCGAGCGAGAGCACACCCGCCACCTGCGCGGCCGCGATCTCACCGATCGAATGACCGGCCACCACATCGGCGTACACGCCCCAGGATTCGAGCAGCCGGAACAACGCCACCTCGAACGCGAACAACCCCGCCTGCGCGAACACCGTGTCATCGACCAGTGCGTCGTCGGCCAGGGCCTCGCCCAGCGAAACCGACTGTCCCAGCAGCGGTTCCAAGCGATCGACGATGCCGTCGAAATGCTCGGCGAACACCGGATACACCCGGAGTCCGGCGGCCATGCCCGCCCACTGCGCACCCTGCCCGGAGAACACCAGACCGGTCGATCCCGCGACCACCCGGCCGCTCACCACACCGGGAGCACCCTCGGCTACCGCCCGTGCCCCCGCGAGCAGACCGTCGCGTCCGTCGGCGAGGACCACCGCGCGATGCTCGAACGCTCCGCGCGTGGCGACCAGCGAGAACGCGACGTCGAGCGGATCCTGACCGTGCTCGGCCACATGGTCGGCCAGGCGGGCAGCCTGACCGGCGAGCGCCGCCCCACCGCGAGCGGAGACCACCCACGGTACGACGCCACCGGCCGGAGCGGCCTTCACCACCGGAGCCGAATCCGCCACCGGCGGGGCCTGTTCCACGATGACATGCGCGTTCGTGCCACTGATACCGAAGGACGACACCCCCGCGCGTCGCGGCCGATCCGCGTCCGGCCAGTCGACGGCCTCGGTCAGCAACCGCACGTTCCCCTGCGACCAATCCACCTTGGTACTGGGCTGATCCGCGTGCAGGCTGCGCGGCAGCACCCCGTGCCGCATCGCCATGATCATCTTGATCACGCCACCCACACCGGCCGCCGCCTGCGCGTGACCGATATTGGATTTCAGCGAGCCGAGCCACAGTGGACGATCCTCGGCCCGATCCTGACCGTAGGTCGCCAGCAACGCCTGCGCCTCGATCGGATCACCCAACGTCGTTCCGGTGCCATGGGCTTCGACGACGTCGACCTCGGCCGGCGACACCCCCGCATTGGCGAGCGCCTGCCGGATCACCCGGCGCTGCGAGGGACCGTTCGGCGCGGTGAACCCGTTGGACGCACCGTCCTGATTCACCGCCGAACCCGCGAGCACCGCCAGCACCTGATGACCCCGGCGACGCGCATCGGAGAGCCGCTCCAGCACGAGCACACCCGCGCCCTCGGACCAGCCGACACCATCGGCGCTGTCCGCGAACGATTTACACCGCCCGTCCGGCGACAATCCACGCTGACGGCTGAACTCGATCAGCGTCTCCGGCGTCGCCATGACGGCCACACCACCGGCCAGCGCCAGGTCACACTCCCCCGACCGCAGCGACTGGGCCGCGAGGTGCATGGCCACCAGCGACGACGAGCACGCCGTATCCACCGACACCGCGGGGCCTTCCAACCCGAGCGTGTAGGAGATCCGGCCCGAGACCAGGCTGCCGGTGGCATTGCCGCCGTTGCCCTGCGCGTAGTCGTGGTACATGACGCCGGTGAACACGCCGGTCGAACTCCCGCGCAGCACAGCGGGATCGACACCGGCCCGTTCGAGGGCCTCCCAGGTCGTCTCCAGGAGCTGGCGCTGCTGCGGGTCCATCATCGTCGCTTCGTTGGGGCCGATTCCGAAGAAGTCGGCGTCGAAGTCGGCGGCGGTGTGCAGGAAGCCGCCCTCGCGGGTGTAGGACTTGCCCGCCCGACCGGGTTCCGGATCGTAGAGGCCCGCGATGTCCCAGCCACGGTCGGTGGGCAGCGGCGTGATCGCGTCCCCACCGCGACGGACCAGGTCCCAGAGATCCTCGGGCGAGGCGACGCCACCGGGGTAGCGGCACGCCATGCCGACGACGGCGATCGGGTCACCGTCGGCGGACCTACTCGCGGTGACCGCGACATCCTGACCGGTCCCGGCGAACTCGGCGGCCAGGTAGTCGGCCAGTGCCTGCGGGGTCGGGTAGTCGAACACCAGAGTGGCGGGCAGCGGCAGACCTGTCACCGCCTTGAGCGAGTTGCGGAACTCGATCGCGGTGATCGAGTCGAAACCCAGTTCGCTGAACGCCTTGTCGGCCGCGACCGCGTTCAGGTCCTGATGCCCCAGCACCGTCGCGACCTGGCCGCGCACGATCTCCACGAGCACACCCGGACGTTCACCGTCGGGCGTGCCCGCCAACCGGGTGCGCAGCGCAGTCGCGGCGCCGGAGGCCGCCTTGCGGCGGTGCGGAATCAGGCCGGTGAACAAGGCGGGCGTGGCGAATCCGGCACCGCGCAGGGCATCGAGGTCCATCCGCGCGAGCACCAGTGTGGCCGTGTCGATCCGGGTGGCGGCGTCGAAGAGGGCCAAGCCCTGTTCCGGTGACAGCGGCAGCAGGCCCGAGCGGGCGATCCGCTGTCGGTCGACGTCACCGAGCTCGCCCGCCATGCCGGCGTCCCACATGCCCCACGCCAGCGATGTCGCGGCCAGACCGACGGCGCGGCGGCGCGCGGCCAGCGCGTCGAGCGTGGCATTGGCGGCGGCGTAGTTGCCCTGGCCGGGGTTGCCGAAGGCACCCGCGACCGAACTGAACAGCACGAACGCCTTGAGGGCGAGATCGGTGGTCAGCTCGTGCAGATACACGGCCGCGTCGACCTTCGGCCGCAGGACGGTCGACAGCCGGTCCGGGGTCAGCGAGCCGATGGCACCGTCGTCGAGGACACCCGCGAGGTGGTACACGCCGGACAGTGGCCGCGCCGCGGGGATATCGGCGAGCACGGCCGCCAGCGCCGCGCGATCGGACACGTCACAGGCGGCGAACACGACCTCGGCACCCGAATCCACCAGCGCCGCACGCAATTCGGCAGCCTCCGGACCCGTCTCGCCCCGCCTGCTCACCAGCAGCAGACGACGGACGCCGTGCGCGGCGACCAGGTGCCGGGCGAACAGACCACCCAGCGCCCCACTCGCACCGGTGACGAGCACGGTCTCGTCCGGACCGAACAGCGTCTCCTCGGCGGACGCGCCCGCCGTGGCGGCGGACCGGACGAGGCGCGCGGCGTACACCGCACCGTCGCGCACCGCCACCAGCGGTTCACCGGCGACCAGCAGTCCGCCGATCACGGTGTCCAGCAGTGCATCCGGGGCGGCGTCGACCAGGATGATCCGGCCCGGGTTCTCCGACTGCGCGGAGCGCACCAGACCGCCGATCGCGGCACCGGCCAGGTTCGAGAGGGGCTCGCCCGCCACCGAGACCGCGCCGCTGGTCCGGACGATCAGCACCGATTCCGCGTAGGCGGGCTCGGTGATCCAGGACTGGAGCACGCCGAGGACGTCGCGGGTCGCGGCGTGGACGGCGGCCGGGTCATCACCCGCCGGACAGTCCAGGATCACCGCCGGCGGTACCTGCGCACCCAGGTCCGGCCACGCGACCGTGGCGATCTCGTTGTCCGGCAGCGTGATCGGTGTCCAGTCGATCCCGAACACCGCCGAGGCGGTGATGTCGGTCCCGGTGGTGAGCTGCGCGAGGTCGATCGGCCGGGAGGCCAGGTGTCGCACGGTCGCGACCGGCGCGCCGGTCGCGTCGGCGAGGTCGATGGCGACCCCGCTCGCGCCGACCCGGACGAGCCGAACACGCAGGGCGTCGGCCCCGGTCGCGTGGACGGTGACGCCCGACCATTCGAACGGCAGCGCGATGCCCGTGCCGTCGGAAGGGAGATTACCGGCGACCCGCAGCGCGTGCAGGGCGGCGTCGAGCAAGGCCGGGTGCAGGCCGAACCGCTGCGCGTCCACGCGGGCCTGATCGGGCAGCGCGAGCTCGGCGTAGACGGCATCGCTGTCGCGCCAGACCGCGCTCAGCCCACGGAAGGCCGGTCCGTAGTGGTAGCCCTGCCCGTCGAGGGTGTCGTAGACGCCGTCGAGGTCGACCACGGTGGCACCGGCGGGCGGCCACTGGGTGAGATCCACCGGCACGGTGTCGCTGTCCGCCGCGAGCACGCCTTCGGCGTTGACGGTCCACGTGGCCGTCGCGCCGTCGGGACGCGAGAAGATCCGCACGGCGCGTCGGCCCGGCTCGTCCTCGGCACCGACGACGACGCGCACCGCGACACCCGCGGCGTCCGGCAGCGTCAGCGGAGCCCGCAGGATCAGCTCCGCCAGGGTCGGGCAGCCGACCTCGGCGCCGGCCTGCAAGGCGAGCTCGACGAACCCGGTGCCGGGGAACAGCACCGTGTCCAGCACGGCGTGGTCGCCCAGCCAGGGCTGGGTCCGCGTCGACAGCCGTCCGCTCAACGCGACGGCGTCGGTCTCCGGCTGCGCGACCACCGCCGATACCAGCGGATGAGCACTGGCGACGAAGCCGAGCGCGCGGGCATCACCACCGGGCGAACTGTCGGTCAGCCAGTAGCGTTGACGCTGGAAGGCATAGGTGGGCAGGTCGACGCGGCGCGCGCCGGTCCCGGCGAACATCGCCGCCCAGTCGACCTCGGCACCGGACACGTACAGCCCGGCCAGTCCGGCCGACAGGGTGACCGCGTCGGCGTGGTCGCGGCGGGCCAGGGCCACCATCGTGGTGGTCTCCGTGGACGTCTCGACGATCTGGCCGATCATCGGCACGAGCACGGCGTCCGGCCCGACCTCGGCGAACCGGGTGACCCCCGCGTCGATCATCGTGGCGACCGCGTCGGCGAAGCGCACGGTGTCGCGGACCTGGCCGACCCAGTAGGCCGGATCGGACATCTCCTCGCCGACCCGATCGCCGGTCACGGTCGACACCAGCGGCAGGCTCGGGCTCGCGAAAGTCAAACCCTCGACCACCGAGGCGAAGTCGGCCAGCATCGGCTCCATCAGCGCCGAATGAAACGCGTGCGAGACTCGCAGACGGTGTGCGCGCCAACCGTTCTCACCGCATGCCTCGACCACCGCGCGTACCGCAGTGTCGACACCGGAGAGCACAACGGACGACGGGCCGTTCACCGCCGCGATCGACACCCCGTCGACCAGCAACGGCAGCACATCGGCTTCCGGCGCGCCCACCGCGACCATCGCCCCACCCGCGGGCAACGCCTGCATCAACCGGCCACGCGCCGCCACCAACGCACACGCGTCAGCGAGCGACAGCACCCCGGCCACGTGCGCGGCGGCGATCTCACCGATCGAATGACCGGCCACCACATCGGCGTGCACGCCCCAGGATTCGAGCAACCGGAACAACGCCACCTCGAACGCGAACAACCCCGCCTGCGCGAACACCGTGTCGTCGACCCGATCGGGATCGGCGAGCGCGTCCGAGAGCGAAACCGGCTGCGCCAGTAGCGGGTCCAGCTGCGCGACGATTCCATCGAATTGCTCGGCGAAGACCGGGTAGACGCGTAATCCGGCGGCCATGCCCGCCCACTGCGCACCCTGGCCGGAGAACACCACACCCGTCGAACCGGACACCACGCGACCGGTCACCACACCCGCGAACGCTTCGCCACGGCCCAGCGCGGCCGCACCGGCCAGCAGATCTTCCCGCTCGGCGGCCAGCAGCACGGCGCGATGGTCGAATCCGACGCGCGAGGTCACCAGCGAGAACCCGATATCCACCGCCGCCGCGTCCCGCCCGGTCACCTGCGATGCCAGGCGGCTCGCCTGCTCCGCGAGCGCCGCGTCGCTGCGCGCCGACAGCACCCACGGCAGCACACCGCCGACGGGCGCGACCGGTTCCGCGGGCACGGGCGCCCCCGGCGCGGCCTCGACGATGACGTGGGCATTGGTCCCGCTGATCCCGAACGACGACACACCCGCGCGCCGCGGCCGATCCACCTGCGGCCACGCGACCGACTCGGTCAGCAACCGCACCTCGCCCTCGGACCAATCCACCTTCGTGGAGGGCTGATCCACGTGCAGGGTCCGGGGCAGCACGCCGTGGCGCATCGCCATGATCATCTTGATCACGCCACCCACACCGGCGGCGGCCTGGGCATGGCCGATGTTCGACTTCAACGAGCCCAGCCACAGCGGACGATCCTCGGCCCGATCCTGGCCGTAGGTCGCCAGTAGCGCCTGGGCCTCGATCGGGTCACCCAACGTCGTTCCGGTGCCATGGGCTTCGACCGCGTCGACCTCGGCCGGGGAGACGCCCGCATTGGCCAGCGCCTGCCGGATCACCCGGCGCTGCGACGGGCCGTTCGGGGCCATCAAGCCGTTGGACGCGCCGTCCTGGTTCACCGCCGAACCCGCGAGCACCGCCAGCACCTGGTGCCCGTTGCGGCGGGCGTCGGACAGCCGCTCCAGCACCAGCACGCCCGCGCCCTCGGACCAGGCCACACCGTCGGCCGCCTCGGCGAACGACTTGCAGCGTCCGTCCGGGGACAACCCGCGCTGACGGCTGAACTCGATCAGCGTCTCCGGCGTCGCCATCACCGCGACACCACCGGCCAGCGCCAGGTCACACTCCCCCGACCGCAGCGACTGCGCCGCCAGATGCATCGCCACCAGCGACGACGAGCACGCCGTATCCACCGACACCGCAGGGCCTTCCAGCCCCAGGGTGTAGGCGATCCGGCCCGACACCAGCGAGCCGGTGACATTGCCGCCGTTGCCCTGCGCGTAGTCGTGGTACATCACGCCGGTGAACACACCGGTCGAACTCCCGCGCAGCTCCGGCGGATTCACCCCGGCGCGTTCCAGCGCCTCCCACGACACCTCCAGCAGCAGACGCTGCTGCGGGTCCATGGCGATGGCCTCGTTCGGACTGATCCCGAAGAACTCGGCGTCGAACTCGGCCGCCGAGTACAGGAACCCGCCACGGCGGGCGTAAGTCTTGCCGGGCGTGCCGGGAACGGGGTCGTAGATGCCGTCGATGTCCCAGCCACGATCGTCGGGCAGGTCACCGCTGGTGTCGGTACCCGAGGTGACCAGGTCCCACAGGTCCTCGGGCGAGGCGACGCCGCCCGGGTAGCGGCAGCTCATCGCGACCACGGCGATCGGGTCGTCACCGGCCGACCGGCTGGCGGTGACCACGACGTCCCGGCCGGTTCCGGTGAACTCCTCGGCCAGGTACTGGGCGAGGGCCTGTGGGGTCGGGTAGTCGAAGACGAGGGTGGCGGGCAGCGGCAGCCCGGTCACGGCCTTGAGGCCGTTGCGGAACTCGATCGCGGTGATCGAGTCGAAACCGAGTTCGCTGAACGCCTTGTCGGCCGCGACCGCGTTCATGTTCTGGTGCCCGAGGATCGCGGCGACCTGGCCGCGCACGATCTCGACCAGCACGCCCAGCCGTTCGCTGTCGGGCGTGCTCGCCAACCGGGTACGCAGCGCGGTCGCCGTGCCGGTGACGGCCTTGCGACGCTGCGCGATCAGACCGGAGAACAGCGCGGGCAGGGCGAGACCGTGACCGCGCAGCACCTCCAGATCGAGGCGGGCGACCAGCGGCGCGGCGACCTCGGTGCCGGCCACCGCGTCGAACAGGGCCAGGCCCTGCTCGTCCGACATCGCCAGCATGCCCGAGCGAGCCATCCGCTGTCGCTCGACCGCACCGAGCTCGGCCGCCATGCCGCCGTCCCACATGCCCCACGCCACCGAGGTACCGGGCAGACCGGTGGCCCGGCGATGGGTGGCGAGCGCGTCCAGGAAGGCGTTCGCGGCGCCGTAGTTGCCCTGACCGGCATTGCCGAACGCACCGGCCACCGAGCTGAACAGGACGAACGCCTTGAGCGGGAGGCCGGCAGTGAGCTCGTGCAGGTGCGCGGCGGCGTCGACCTTGGGGCGCAGGACGGTGTCCATGCGGTCCGGGGTCAGCGCGGCGATCGCACCGTCGTCGAGGACACCGGCGAGATGGAAGACGCCGGACAAGGGCTGTGCCGCGGGGATATCGGCGAGCACGGCGGCCAGCGCCGCGCGGTCGGCGACATCGCAAGCGACGAACTCGACCTCGGCACCCGAATCCTCGAGCGCCGCGCGCAATTCGGCGGCACCCGGGCCGGACTCGCCCCGCCTGCTGAGCAACAGCAGGCGCCGGACACCGTGCCGCGCCACCAGGTGCCGGGCGAACAACCCGCCCAGCGCACCGCCGGCACCGGTGAGCAGCACGGTCTCCTCGGCCCCGAAGAGCTCGGCGTCCGCCGAAGTGTGTGCCGCAGTGGCGATTCGAGTGAGCCGGGCGACGTGGATCACACCCTCACGCAGCGCGACCTGCGGCTCGGCCGTGTCCAGAATCCCGCCCAGGGACGCGTCGGTGTCGGCCGAATCGGCGTCGAGCAGGACGATCCGGCCCGGGTTCTCGGCCTGGGCTGCGCGCACCAGGCCACCGACCGCGGCGCCGGCGAGGTTCGTGATGTCCTCGCCCGCCACCGACACCGCGCCCACGGTCCGGACCACCAGGACCGCGTCGGCGAAGCGCGCCTCGGCGCCCCAGTCCCGCAGCACCGCGAGCACCTGATGCGTGGCGGCGCGCACAGCGGCGGGATCATTGCCGCTCGGGCTGTCGAGCACGACCGCGGCAGGCACCTGCTCGCCGAGGTCGGCCCACGACACCGCACCGATCTCGGCGTCGGACACCGTGATCGGGGACCACACGACCTGGAACAGCGCGGAGGAGACAACGGACGCACCCGTGGTGAGCTGCGCCGGATCGATCGGCCGTGCTGCCAGGTGCCGCACGGTCGCGACGGGCGCGCCGGTCGGGTCGGTCAGATCCAGCGCGACCCCGTGGTCGCCGACCCGGGTGAGGCGGACGCGCAGCGCGTCGGCGCCGCTCGCGTGCGCGGTCACCCCGGACCACTCGAACGGCAGGGCCAGCTCGCCGCCCGCCACGGTGGCATCGCCGGCCAGCCGCAGGGCGTGCAGGGCGGCATCCAGCAGGGCCGGGTGCAGGCCGAAGCTCTGGGCCTCGGCCCTGGCCTCCTCGGGCAGCTCGACCTCGGCGTAGAGCAGACCGTCGGCCCCCCGCCAAGCCGCGCGCAGAGCCTGGAACGTCGGGCCGTAGTGGTAGCCCTCCTCGTCGAGCGCGTCGTAGACGCCCTCGACGGGGAGCGCGGTGGCGCCGGCGGGCGGCCACTGAGCGAACTCCGCCGGGGCGCTGTCGGTGTCGGCCGCCAGGACGCCTTCGGCATTGAGGGTCCAGGCCTCCGCGTCGGCGTCGTCGTCGGGGCGGGAGAAGATCCGCACCGCCCGACGGCCCGCCGGGTCCTGCGCGTCGACGACGACGCGCACCGCGAGTCCACCGGAGTCCGGCAGCGCCAGTGGCGCCCGCAGCGCCAGTTCCGCCAGAGTCGCGCAGCCGACCTGATCGCCCGCGTGCAGGGCGAGTTCGACGAATCCGGTGCCGGGGAACAGCACCGTGTCCATGACCCGGTGATCGGCGATCCACGGCTGCGATTCGGTCGAGAGGCGGCCGGTGAGGGTCACCGCGTCGGAGTCCGGCTGCGAGACGACGACCGAGGCGAGGGGATGCCCGGTGGCGACGAGACCCAGGGCCTTGGCGCTGGTCCCGGTCGTGCCTTCGGTCAGCCAGTAACGGCGCCGTTGGAAGGCGTAGGTGGGCAAGTCGACTCGGCGTGCACCGGTACCGGCGTAGAGCGCGGCCCAGTCCACCTCGCCGCCGACGACGTACAGCCCGGCGACCGCGCTCAGCACGCCCGCGGCGTCGGCGCTGCCGCGGCGGGCCGTCGCCACGACGGACGCGTCCTCGACGATCTGCGTGATCATCGGCACGAGGACAGCATCGGGCCCGACCTCGGCGAACCGGGTCACCCCCGACGCGGCCATGGTGGCGACGGCGTCGGCGAAGCGCACCGTGTCACGGACCTGGCCGACCCAGTACGCCGGATCGGACATCTCCTCGCCGACCCGATCGCCGGTCACGGTCGACACCAGCGCGATACTCGGCGCGGCGAAGGTCAAACCCTCCACGACCGAGGCGAAGTCGGCCAGCATCGGCTCCATCAGCGCCGAATGGAAGGCATGCGAGACCCGCAGCCGATGGGTACGCCACCCACGCTCGGCACACACTTCGGCCACCGCAGCTACCGCAGTGTCGACACCGGAGAGCACCACCGCCGACGGTCCGTTCACCGCCGCGATCGACACCCCGTCGACCAGCAACGGCAGCACATCGGCTTCCGGTGCGCCCACCGCGACCATCCCGCCACCCGTGGGCAACGTCTGCATCAACCGGCCACGCGCCGCCACCAACGCACACGCGTCAGCGAGCGACAGCACCCCGGCCACCTGCGCGGCCGCGATCTCACCGATCGAATGACCGGCCACCACATCGATTCGCACACCCCAGGACTCGAGCAGCCGGAACAACGCCACCTCGAAGGCGAACAGACCCGCCTGCGCGAAGACGGTCGCGTCGATCCGCGACTCGTCGTCCATGGCCTCGCTCAGCGGAATCCGCTGTCCGAGAGAAGGTTCCAGCTGGGCGACGATCCCGTCGAACTGCTCGGCGAAGACCGGGAAGGCTCGCAGTCCGGCCGCCATGCCCGCCCACTGCGCACCCTGGCCGGAGAACACCACACCCGTCTTGCCCGCCACCGCCCGGCCGGTCACCACACCCGGCAGGATGTCGGCACGACCCAGCGCCTGCGCGCCGGCCAGCAGACCCGCCCGATCGGACGCGAGTACCACGGCCCGATGATCGAACGCGACGCGTGCCGTCACCAGCGACAGGCCGACATCGACCGCGTCCGAATCGTGCTCGGCCACATGGGCGACCAGATTGACCGCCTGATCGCCGAGCGCCGCGCCGGTGCGCGCCGACAGCACCCACGGCAGCACGCCACCGGCCGGGACAGCGGTCTCCACCGGGGCGGCCTGCGCCGCGTCGGGTGCCTGCTCGAGGATGAGGTGCGCGTTGGTGCCGCTGAGCCCGAAGGAGGACACACCGGCACGACGCGGCCGATCCAGCGCGGGCCACGGTGTCGGTTCGGTCAGCAGCCGAATGTGGCCCTCGGACCAATCGACCTTCGTGCTCGGCCGATCCACGTGCAGCGTCTGCGGCAGTACCCCGTGCCGCATCGCCATGATCATCTTGATCACGCCACCCACACCGGCGGCGGCCTGCGCGTGACCGATGTTGGACTTGAGCGAACCCAACCACAGCGGACGATCCTCGGCGCGATCCTGGCCGTAGGTCGCCAACAGGGCCTGCGCCTCGATCGGATCACCCAACGTCGTTCCGGTGCCATGCGCTTCGACCGCGTCGACCTCGACGGGCGAGACTCCGGCATTGGCCAGGGCCTGCCGGATGACCCGGCGCTGCGACGGGCCGTTGGGCGCGGTCCAGCCGTTCGAGGCACCGTCCTGGTTGACCGCCGACCCGGTGATCACGCCGAGCACCTGGTGCCCGTTGCGCTGCGCGTCCGACAACCGTTCGAGCACCAGTACGCCGGCGCCTTCGGCCCAGGCGACCCCGTCGGCCCC
Organism: Nocardia sp. NPDC087230; assembly: GCF_044744725.1. NCBI lineage: Bacteria > Bacillati > Actinomycetota > Actinomycetes > Mycobacteriales > Nocardiaceae > Nocardia > Nocardia sp. NPDC087230. Next base: position 1,390,960 of record NZ_JBIUYV010000001.1, on the reverse strand, counting down.
GTCGGCGAACGACCGGCACCGCCCGTCCGGCGACAGCCCGCGCTGACGGCTGAACTCGAGGAACATGTCCGGTGTCGACATCACCGCCACACCACCGGCCAGCGCCAGGTCGCACTCCCCCGACCGCAGCGACTGCGCGGCCAGATGCAGCGCGACCAGCGACGACGAGCACGCCGTATCCACCGTGACGGCAGGCCCTTCCAGGCCGAACACATACGACACCCGGCCGGAGACCAGGCTGCCGCCCGCGCTGTTACCGGTGCCCGCACCCTGCGCGTAGTCGTGGTACATCACGCCGGTGAACACACCGGTGGCGCTGCCCCGCAGGCCCGCCGGGTCCAGCCCGGCCCGCTCGAGCGCCTCCCAGGACACCTCGAGCAGCACGCGCTGCTGCGGGTCCATCGTCAGCGCCTCGTTCGGGCTGATGCCGAAGAATTCGGCGTCGAATTCCCCTGCGGAATAGAGGAATCCGCCCTGCCGGGTGTAGGTCTTCCCGGCCTTGCCCGGTTCGGGGTCGTAGATGTCGTCCAGGTCCCAGCCGCGATCGGTGGGCAGACCTCCGGTGGCGTGGCCGCCCGAGACGACCAGTCGCCACAGGTCTTCCGGCGAGGTGACCGCACCCGGGTAGCGGCAGCCCATCGCGACCACCGCGATCGGCTCGGCGTCGACCGTCCTGGTCGCGGTGACCGCGACCTCCGCCACCGTGCCGGAGAGCTGGGAGTCGACGAACTCGGCGACCGCCTGCGGGGTGGGGTGATCGAAGATGAGGGTGGCGGGCAGCCGCAGGCCGGTCGCCGCGTTGAGCTTGTTGCGGAACTCCACCGCGCCGAGTGAGTCGAAACCGAGTTGCTGGAAGGCCTGATGCGATTCCACTGCCTCGGCCGTGGCATGCCCGAGGACCTCGGCCGCCACCGTCTGGACGAGGGCGAGCAGGGTGCTGTGCCGGTCGGCGTCGGACAGCCCGGCCAGTTTCTGCGCGAAGGCGCGGCCCGCGCTGCTGCGGGCGCTGGTGCGGCGCACGGGAATCGGCGCGATGCCGCGGAGCAGGGCGGGCAGCTGCTCGCCCCGGGACCGCAGCACGGCCGGGTCGACGCGCAGGGCCACCAGCTGGGCGGTCTCGGTCGCGACGGCCGCGTCGAACAGGGCTAGGCCGTCGGCCTCGGACAGCGGCGGGAACCCCTGCCTGCGCATCCGGTCGAAGTCGTCCGCGGACAGCTCCGCGCCCAGCCCGCTGGTGCGTACCCACAGGCCGTAGTCCACCGAGGTCGCGGGGAGCCCGGCGGCGCGGCGGTGGGCCGCCAGCGCGTCGAGGAAGACGTTCGCGGCGGCGTAGTTGGCCTGGCCCGCGGTCAGGACCAGCCCGCCGACGGAGCCCAGCAGGACGAACAGCGACAGCGGCTGATCGCGGGTGAGTTCGTGCAGGTGCCAGGCCGCGTCGACCTTGGGCCGGAACACCCGGTCGAACCGTTCCGGTGTCATCGCCTCGATCACGCCGTGGTCCGCGGTGGCGGCCGAATGCACCACGCCCACCAGCGGCTGTTCGGCGGGAACCGACGCGAGCAGCGCGGCCAGCGCGTCACGGTCGGACACGTCGCACGCGGCGACGGTGACCTGGGCGCCGAGCTCGACCAGTTCGGCGCTCAGCTCGGCGACACCGGGCGCGTCCCGGCCGCGCCGCGAGGTCAGCAGCAGGTGGCGGACACCGTGCACGGCCACCAGGTGCCGGGCGATCACCGCGCCGATGCCGCTGGTGCCGCCGGTGACCAGCACCGTGCCGGACTCGATCGGGCGCGCGACCGCACCGGGCGCGTGGCGGGTCATCCTGGGCACGAGCAGGGTGGTGCCGCGCAGGGCAGCTTCCGGTTCGCCGGCCGCGCTCGCCGCCGCGACGGCCGACGGCTCGTAGTCGCCGTCGAGATCGAGCAGCTGGAATCGTCCCGGGTGTTCGGCTTGCGCGGCCCGCAGCAGGCCCCACACCGGCGCCTGGGCCAGGTTCACCCGATCGGTCGCGCCGATCGTGACGGCATTGCGGGTGAGCACCACCAGGCGAGCGGCGACCAGGCGCGGGTCCGCCAGCCAGCGCTGCACCGTGTCGAGGGCGGCGGTGATCGCCGCGCGCACGGCCGCGGGCGGCGCGCCGTCGTGGTCGGCGCAGTCGTACAGCACGACCTCGGGAACCGCCGGATCCTCGGCGGCGTCCAGGTCGGCGAGCAAGGCGTCGACATCGGCGAAAGCCGCTGTCGTGTCGGCACTTCCGGTGCCGAGCACAGCCACCCGACCCGGCTCGGTCGCGGGCAGCGGGACGCCGACCCAGTCGATGCCGAACAGGGCCTCCGAGATCTGGTCGGCGCCGAGGCGTTCGGCCGACACCGGCCGCGAGACCAGGGCGCCCACCGACAGCACCGGCAGGCCGTGCTCGTCGGCGACCTGCATCGAGTGGCTACCGGTGCCCCGCACGATGCGCACCCGCACCGACGCCGCGCCGCTCGCGTGCGACACCACCCGGTTCCAGGTGAACGGCAGTTCCGGCGCGGCGACTTCACCCCGGCGCCGGGCTTCGACGATGCCGACGTGCAGCGCCGAGTCGAACAGCGCCGGATGGATCAGGAACCCGTCGGCATCGCGGCGATCGGGCAGCGCGACCTCGGCGAACAATTCGTCACCGCGCTGCCACGCCGCCTGCAAGCCCTGGAAGAACGGCCCGTATTCGTAACCCGCTTCGAGCAGTTCGTCGTAGGCGCCGTCGATGACCAGCGGCTGGGCGCCCGCGGGCGGCCAGGCGATGAGGTCGAAATCGACGTCGGACTCCTCCGGGGCCAGAACGCCCTCGGCGTGGATCGACCACGGCCCGCCCGCGATCTGACGCGAGTGCACACTCAGGCGTCGGCGTCCGGCCGCGTCGGCGTCGGACACCACCACCTGCACCGAGACACTCCCCTGCGCGGGCAGGGTGAGCGGAGTGTGCAGGACGAGTTCGTCCACCACCGGGCAGCCGACCAGACCGCCCACATAGCAAGCCAATTCGACGTAGCCGGTACCCGGCAGCAGCATCACGCCGAACACGCTGTGGTCGGCCAGCCACCGCATCGAGTCCACCGACCAGCGGCCGGTGAAACTCACCGCGCCCGATTCCGGATGGGCCACCACGGCACCGAGCAGCGGGTGCTCGGCGATCTCGAGCCCGACCGAGGTGGCGCCGCTGAGATCGGCGCCCAGCCACGACTCGGCGATCACCCGCTTGGCGTCGAGCCAGAACCGCTCGTGCTGAAAAGCGTAGGTGGGCAAGTCGACTCGCCTGCCGCTGGCGACCGGGCCGGCCCACGCCAGCTCCGCGCCGGACACGAACAGCGCGGCCACGCCGGCCAGCACCGACGACGCGTCGGCCTGGCCCTTGCGCGCCAACGGAACCATCACCGTGGCCTCGGCATCGGCGGCCGCATCGTCGAGGGTCTGCGACACCATCGGGCTCAGCACCGCGTCGGGCCCGACCTCGGCGAACCGGGATACCCCCAGCGCCGACATGGTGGCGACCGCGTCCGCGAAGCGCACCGTGCCCCGGACCTGGCCGGGCCAGTACGCCGGGTCCGACATCTCGTCGGTGACTCGCGCGCCGGTCACCGACGACACCAGCGCGATGGTGGGCCGCGAGAACGTCAATCCCTGCACCACCGCGCCGAATTCGGCCAGCATCGGATCCATCAGCGCCGAGTGCGACGCGATCGAGATCCGCAGCCGGTGCGTGCGCCACCCGCGCTCGGCACAGGCGTCCTTGGCGGCGAGGACCGCCTCCTCGACACCGGAGAGCACCACCGACGCCGGACCGTTGACCGCCGCGATCGACACCCCGTCGGTCAGCAAGGGCAGCACGTCGGCTTCCGGCGCCCCCACCGCGACCATCGCCCCACCCGGGGGCACCGCCTGCATCATCCGGGCGCGCGCGGCCACCAGCACGCACGCGTCGTCGAGCGACATGACCCCGGCGACATGCGCGGCGGCCACCTCACCGATCGAGTGACCGGCCACCACATCGGCCCGCAGGCCCCACGATTCGAGCAGCCGGAACAGCGCCACCTCGAACGCGAAGACACCGGCCTGGGTGAACACCGTGTGGTCGAGCAGGGTGTCGTCGTGCAGGGCCGCGCGCAGCGACTCCGGTTGGGCCAGCAGCGGTTCCAGCCGGGTGACGATCGCGGCGAAGTGCTCGGCGAAGACCGGGTAGACCCGGAGTCCGTCGGCCATGCCCGCCCACTGCGAGCCCTGCCCGGTGAACAGCACGCCGGTGGTGCCGGGGACGGCCCGGCCGGTCACCACGCCGGGAACCCGGGTGTCCGCGGCCAGGGCCCGGACACCGGCCAGCAGGGCGGCGCTGTTCTCGCCGAGGACCACGGCGCGGTGGTCGAAGACGCCACGGGTCGAGGTCAGTGAGAAGGCGACATCGCGCGGATCCAGCGCGGGCGCCACGGCCGCCAGGCGGGCCGCCTGATCGGCCAGCGCCGCGCCGCTGCGGGCCGACAGCACCCACGGCAGCACCCCGGGGACCGGGGCCGGTTCGGGCTGCTCCGGCGCAGGCGGAGCCTGTTCCAGGACGAGGTGCACGTTGGTGCCCGCGACACCGAACGAGGACACCCCCGCTCGACGCGGCCGGTCCAGCACGGGCCAGGGCACGGCCTCGGTCAGCAACCGCACGTGCCCGGCCGCCCAATCGACCTTGGTGCTGGGCTGATCCACGTGCAGCGTCTTGGGCAGCACACCGTGCCGCATGGCCATGACCATCTTGATCACGCCACCCACACCGGCGGCGGCCTGCGAGTGCCCGATGTTGGATTTCAGCGAGCCCAGCCACAGCGGGCGGTCGGCGTCGTGGTCCTGACCGTAGGTCGCCAGCAGCGCCTGTGCCTCGATCGGATCGCCCAACGTCGTTCCGGTGCCGTGCGCTTCGACGACGTCGACCTCGCTCGCCGTGACGCCCGCGTTGGTCAGCGCCTGGCGGATGACCCGCCGCTGCGAGGGACCGTTCGGGGCGGTCAGACCGTTGGAGGCGCCGTCCTGGTTCACCGCCGACCCGGCGATCACCGCGAGCACCTGATGACCGTGGCGCTGAGCGTCCGACAGCCGCTCCAGCACCAGCATGCCCGCGCCCTCGGCCCAGCCGACGCCGTCGGCGGCCTCGGCGAACGCCTTGCAGCGCCCGTCCGGGGAGATGCCGCGCTGCCTGCTGAACTCGATCAACGTCTCGGGGGTGGCCATCACCGCGACGCCACCGGCGAGGGCCAGATCGCACTCGCCCGACCGCAGGGCCTGGGCGGCCGAGTGCATCGCCACCAGCGACGACGAGCACGCGGTGTCCACGGTGACCGACGGCCCTTCCAGGCCGAGGACATAGGAGATCCGCCCCGACGCGACGGCGCCGGCGTTCGCGTTGGCCGGATAGTCGTGATACATCATGCCGACGTAGACGCCGGTGCTGCTCCCGCGCAGCGCGGCGGGATCGAGCCCGGCCCGTTCGAAGGCCTCCCACGAGGTCTCCAGCAGCAGGAACTGCTGCGGGTCCATCGTCGCGGCCTCCTTCGGGCTGATCCCGAAGAACGCCGGGTCGAATTCGCCCGCGGCATGCAGGAACCCGCCCTCGCGGGTGTAGACGCTGTTCGGCCGCTCGCCGGTGTGGTCGTAGAGGCGCTCGGCGTCCCAGCCACGGTTCACCGGGAACTCCGAGGCGGCGTCCACCCCGTCGGCGACCAGCCGCCAGAGGTCCTCGGGCGAGGCGACGCCGCCCGGGTAGCGGCAGGCCATGCCGACGATCGCGATCGGCTCGCGCAGGGCGGCGTCGAGCTTGCGGTTGCGGGCGCGCAGCCGCTCGGTCTCCTTGAGCGAGACCCGAAGGGCGTCGGCGAGTTTCTGAATGTTGGTGTCGGGCTTCGTCATCGCCGTCAGTCCTCTGAGGAGTTGTGGTAAGCCAGATCGATCAGGTCATCGATGTCGAGGTCGTCGATCGACTCCTCGGTGATGGGCTGATCGGGCTCGTCGTGGCTGTGCTGACCCTGAGCAAGATGCAGGAGCGCGTCCAGCAGGCCCGCGTCGCGCAGCCGCGCGAGGGGGATGGTCTGCAGGGCCCGGCGGATCTCGGCATCGGGGTGATCGGCGTGCGGTTGCCGGTCGGTCAGCTCGTCGTGGAGGTACTCGGCGAGCGCCGCGGGTGTCGGGTAGTCGAACACCAGCGTCGCGGGCAGTGCCAGACCGGTGGCGGTCTTGAGGGCGTTGCGGAACTCGATCGCGGTGATCGAGTCGAAGCCGAGTTCGTTGAAGGCCCGATCCGCGTCGACGGCGTGGGCGTCGCGGTGGCCCAGGGTCGCGGCGACCTGACCGCGGACGATCTCGACCAGCACGCCGTGTCGCTCGCCGTCCGGGGTCTCGGCCAACCGGGCGCGCAGCCCGGCGCTCGCGTCCACGGCTGCGGTCCGGCGTGGCGCGGTCAGCCCGGCCAGCAGGGCGGGGGCGAAGCCCGCGTCGCGCATGGTGGCCAGGTCGAGCCGGGCCAGGATCGGGGCCGCCGTGTCGAGGCGCGTCGCGGCGTCGAACAGGGCCAGGCCCTGCGCTCGCGACAACGGCAGCATGCCCGTGCGGGTCATGCGCAGCCGATCGACCTCGCCGAGTTCGCCTGCCATGCCGCCGTCCCACAGCCCCCAGGCCAGGGACTGACCCGGTCGGCCGGTGGCCCTGCGGTGCGCCGCGAGCGCGTCGAGGGTGGCGTTGGCCGCGCCGTAGTTGCCCTGCCCGGTATTGCCGAACGCGCCTGCCGCCGAACTGAACAGCACGAAGGCTTTCAACGGCAGGTCGCTGGTCAGCGCGTGCAGGTGCAGCGCGGCGTCGACCTTGGGGGCGAGGACGGTGTCCATCCGGTCCGCGGTGAGCGAGGCGACGGCGCCGTCGTCGAGGACGCCCGCGAGGTGGAACACCGCGACGAGCGGGTGCTCGGCGGGGATGTCGGCCAGGACGCGGGCGAGCGCGTCGCGGTCGGCGACGTCGCACGCGTCGATGTCGACGTGCGCGCCCTCGAGCTCCGCCCGCAACTCGGCGGTGCCGGGCGCGGATTCGCCCCGGCGGCTGAGCAACCGGAGTCGGCGGACCCCGTGCGCATCCACGAGATGCCGGGCGAACATCCGACCCAGTAGGCCACCGGCACCGGTGATCAGCACGGTCTCCTCCGGCGCGACAGCGGGACTCGCGACCGTGCCGCTCGCGGCGGCACCGAGGCGGGCCAGCCGTGCGGCGGTGACCTGCCCGTCGCGCACCGCGACCTGCGGTTCACCCGTGGCCAGGATCCCGCCCAGCAGCCCGTCGAGATCGGCGTCCGCGTCGATCGAGACGACCCGGCCGGGGCTCTCGGACTGCGCCGAGCGCACCAGGCCACCGACCGCCGCGCCGGCGAGATTCGTGATGTCCTCCCCGGCGACGGAGACCGCTCCCTCGGTCCGGACGACGAGCACCGAATCCGCGAACCGTTCGTCGCCGAGCCAGGTGTGCAGCGCCGACAGGACGAGATGGGTCGCGGCGCGGATGTCGGCAGGTTCGTTGCCCGCCGGGCAGTCCAGGACCGCGACCGTCGGCACCTCGACACCGAGGTCGGTCCACGCGACAGCGTCGATCTCGGTGCGCGACACCGCGATCGGCGTCCACTCGACCCGGAACAGCGCGTTGCTCACGGTGGCCGCGCCCGCCGTGAGCTGGGCGGGATCCATGGGGCGGGACGCCAGGTGACGCACGGTGGCCACCGGCGCGCCCCACTGGTCGGCCAGCTCGAGCGTGGCGCCGTGGTCGCCGACCCGGGTGAGCCGGACCCGGACGGCGGTCGCTCCGGCCGCGTGCACGGTGACACCCGACCATTCGAACGGCAGCGCGATGCCGTCCGTGGGCAGGTCGGCAGCGGCGAGGAGCGCGTGCAGGGCCGAGTCGAACAGCGCCGGGTGGATGCCGAAGCCGTCGGCGCCGACCGATTCGGGCAGCGCGACCTCCGCGAACACCTCGTCCCCGCGCTGCCATACCGCGCGCAGGCCCTGGAAGAACGGGCCGTATCCGTAGCCCGCGTCCAGCAGGTCGTCGTAGACCGTGTCGAGCGGCAGGGGCTGGGCGCCGGCGGGCGGCCACGCGGTGAGCGCGGTGGTGGGGACCTGCGCGTCGGTCGCGAGAAGGCCCTCGGCGTTCAGGGTCCACGCCGCGTCGCCGTCGTCCGGACGGGAGAAGATCCGCACCGCACGCTGTCCGGCGGGGTCCTGGTCACCGACCACGAGGCGCAGTGCGAGACCACCGGTCTCGGTGAGCACCAGCGGTGCCTGCAGGACCAGCTCGGCCACCGTCGAGCAGCCGACCTGCTCGGCGGCGTGCAGCGCGAGTTCGACCAGCCCGGTGCCGGGGAACACGACGGTGTCGAGCACCCGGTGGTCGGTCAGCCACGGCTGCGCCTGCGCCGACAGGCGACCCGTGAGGGTGACCGCGTCGGAATCGGGGTGCGTGATGACCGCCGACACCAGGGGGTGGCCGGTCGCCAGCAGTCCCATGGATCGGGCGTCGCCCGCGGCCGCGCCTTCGGTCATCCAGTAACGGCGACGCTGGAAAGCGTAGGTGGGCAGGTCGATTCGCCGTGCGCCGGACCCGGCGTACAGGGCGGACCAGTCCACCGGCGTGCCGGCGACGTGCAGCCGGGCCAACCCGGTCAGCAGGGTCGACGGATCGGCGTGCTCGCGGGCGCACAGCGCGACCGTCGTCGCGGTGTCGAGAGCTTGCGCGACCATCGGCGTGAGCGCCGCGTCGGGCCCGATCTCGGCGAACCGGGTGACCCCCAGCTCGGCCATCGTGGCGACCGCGGCGGCGAAGCGCACCGTGTCGCGGACCTGCCCGACCCAGTAGGCCGGGTCCGACATCTCGTCGCCGATCCGAGCACCGGTGACGGTGGAGACCACGGGCACGTTCGGCCGGCCGAACGTCAAACCTTCGATTACCGAGGCGAAGTCGGCCAGCATCGGCTCCATCAGCGCCGAATGGAACGCGTGCGAGACCCGCAGCCGGTGGGTCCGCCAACCGTTTTCGGCACAGCGCTGCACCACCGCGGAGACCTCGGCGTCGATGCCGGAGAGCACGATCGAGGACGGGCCGTTGACCGCGGCGATCGACACCCCGTCGATCAGCAACGGCAGCACATCGGCTTCCGGCGCGCCCACCGCGACCATCGCGCCGCCGGTGGGCAGCGCCTGCATCAACCGGCCACGCGCCGCGACCAGCACGCACGCGTCGTCGAGCGACAACACCCCGGCCACGTGCGCGGCCGCGATCTCACCGATCGAATGACCGGCCACCACCTCGGCCCGCACACCCCACGACTCCAGCAGCCGGAACAACGCCACCTCGAAGGCGAACAGGCCCGCCTGGGTGAATACCGTCCGGCCGCTCAGCTCCTCGTCACCCAGGGCGACAGTCAGCGAATCAGGCTGTCCCAGCGGTTGTTCCAGTCGAGCGGCGATGCCGTCGAAGTGCTCGGCGAAGATCGGGTAGCCGCGCAGTCCGTCGGCCATGCCCGCCCACTGCGCACCCTGCCCGGAGAACACGAAGCCTGTCGAACCCGACACCACCCGGCCGCGCACCACCCGCGTTGGCTCGGTGCCGTCGGCCAAGGCCCGCAGCTCCGCAGACCGGTCGGCGCGATCTCCGGCCAGCACGACGGCCCGATGCTCGAAGACGCCGCGCGTCACGGCCAGCGAGTAGCCGACGTCGATCGGGTCGAGATCGTCCATTCGGGCGACGAGCCGAGCGGCCTGATCGGCCAGCGCCGCACCGCTGCGCGCGGACAGCACCCACGGCGTCGGGCCGTCGGGCCGGTCGGTCGGCGTGGTCGAATCCGCCACCGGCGGCGCCTGTTCCACGATGACGTGTGCGTTCGTGCCGCTGATGCCGAACGAGGACACCCCCGCGCGCCGCGGCCGATCCAGCGCGGGCCACTCGACCGATTCGGTCAGCAGGCGGACATGTCCTTCGGACCAATCCACCTTGGTACTGGGCTGATCCGCGTGCAGGGTGCGCGGCAGCACCCCGTGCCGCATCGCCATGATCATCTTGATCACACCACCCACACCGGCCGCCGCCTGCGCGTGACCGATATTGGATTTCAGCGAGCCCAGCCACAGCGGACGATCCTCGGCGCGATCCTGGCCGTAGGTGGCCAACAGGGCTTGCGCTTCGATCGGATCACCCAATGTCGTTCCGGTGCCATGGGCTTCGACGACGTCGACCTCGACGGCCGAGACTCCCGCATTGGCGAGCGCCTGGCGGATCACCCGCTGCTGCGAGGGACCGTTGGGCGCGGTGAACCCATTGGACGCACCGTCCTGGTTGACCGCCGAGCCCGCGAGCACCGCCAGTACCTGATGGCCGTTGCGGCGAGCGTCGGACAGCCGCTCCAGCACGAGCACGCCCGCGCCCTCGGACCAGCCGACACCATCGGCGTCGTCGGCGAACGACTTGCATCGCCCGTCCGGTGACAGCCCGCGCTGACGGCCGAACTCCAGGAACATGTCCGGGGTCGCCATCACGGCCACACCACCGGCCAAGGCGAGTTCACACTCTCCCGACCGCAGCGACTGCGCCGCCAGATGCAGCGCGACCAGCGACGACGAGCACGCCGTGTCCACCGTGACCGACGGCCCCTCCAGCCCGAACACGTAGGAGACCCGGCCCGAGACCAGGCTGCCCGCGGCGCTGCTGCCGGTACCGGAGCCCTGCGCGTAGTCGTGGTACATCACGCCGGTGAACACCCCGGTCGCGCTGCCCCGCAGCACCGCCGGATCCAGACCGGCGCGCTCGAGCGCCTCCCACGAGACCTCGAGCAGTACCCGCTGCTGCGGGTCCATGACGGTGGCCTCGTTCGGGCTGATCCCGAAGAAGTCCGCGTCGAATTCCGCGGCGTCGTAGAGGAATCCGCCGCGGCGGGTGTAGGTCTTGCCCGGCTTGCCGGGTTCGGGGTCGTAGATGCCGTCGAGGTCCCAGCCGCGATCGAGCGGCATGTCCCCGGTGGTGTCGCCGCCGGAGGTCACCAGCTGCCACAGGTCCTCGGGTGAGGCGACGCCGCCCGGGTAGCGGCAGCTCATGGCCACCACCGCGATCGGCTCGTCGTCGGCGCGGACCCGGCCGACCACGCGTTCCTCGGCCGCCCCCGTGCCGGAGAGCTGGGAATCGAGGAACTCCGCGACGATCCCCGGAGTGGGGTAGTCGAAGATGAGCGTGGCGGGCAGGTGCAGACCGGTCGCCGCGTTGAGCTTGTTGCGGAACTCCACCGCGCCGAGCGAGTCGAAGCCGAGCTGCTGGAACGGCCGATCGGCGACGACGGCCTCGGCCGAGGCGTGCCCGAGGATGTCGGCGGCCACCGACCGGACCAGGTCGAGCAGGGCGCCGCCGCGATCGGCATCGGAGAGCCCGGCGAGCTTGCGCAGGAACGCCTGGCCCGCCGCCGTGCGGGTGGGACGACGTGCCGGGGCCGGTGCGATCGCGCGCAACAGCGCCGGGATCTGTTCGTCCCTGGTGCGCAGCACAGCCGGATCGACGCGCAGGGGTACCAGCTGGGCGGTGTCGGAGGCGATGGCCGCGTCGAACAGCGCCAGCCCCTCCGCCTCGGTCAGCGGCGGGAAGCCCTGCCTGCGCATCCGGTCGAAGTCGGCCTCGGACAGTTCGGCGCCGAGCCCGGTGGCGCGTGCCCACATGCCGTAGTCGAGCGCGATCGCGGGCAGGCCGAGCCGGTGCCGGTGCGCGGCGAGGGCGTCGAGGAAGACGTTGGCCGCCGCGTAGTTCGCCTGCCCGGCGGGCAGGACCAGGCCGCCGGCCGAGGACACCAGGACGAACAGCGACAGCGCGCGCTCGGCGGTGAGTTCGTGCAGATGCCAGGCGGCGTCGGCCTTGGGCCGGAACACCCGCTCGATCCGCTCCGGGGTGAGCGCCTCGATCAGCCCGTTGTCGGCGGTGCCCGCCGCGTGCACCACACCGACCAGCGGATGCTCGGCGGGCACCGAGTCGAGCAGGGCGGCCAGGGCGGCGCGGTCGGCCACATCGCACGCGGCGATGGTGACCTCGGCGCCGAGTTCGACCAGTTCGGAACGCAACTCGGCCGCACCGGCCGCGGTCGCACCGCGCCGCGAGGTCAGCAGCAGGTGCCGGACACCGTGCGCGGTGACCAGGTGCCGCGCGAACACCGCGCCCAAACCGCCGGTGCCACCGGTGATCAGGACCGTGCCGGTATCGAGCGACCGCGTGATCGTGCCGGCGGTCTGGCGGGTCAGGCGCGGGACGAGCAGCGTCGTCGCGCGCAGTGCCGCCTCGGGCTCCCCGGCCGCGACGGCCGCCGCGATCCGGACGGGGTCGGGATCGGCATCCAGGTCGAGGAGCTGGAAGCGGCCGGGGTGTTCGGCCTGCGCGGCGCGCAGCAACCCCCACACCGGCGCCTGCACCGGGTTCACCTCGTCGGTATGGACCGCGTGTGTGGTGAGCACGACCAACCGCGCATCGTCGCAGCGGGGATCGGCGAGCCACCGCTGCACGGTGTCGAGGACACCGGCCAGGGCCGCGCGAGCCGCCTCCGGCACCGCGCCCTCGGGGTCCGGCGCGACGAGCAGCACGAGCTCGGGGATCACCGGCTCTTGCGTCGCGTCGAGATCGGCGAGCAGGGCCGGGAGATCCGGGTACCCGCGTACCTCGCCCGTGCTCGAGGCACCGAGCACAGCGATGCGCTCCGGTGCGACCGTCGCCGTCGGCATGGCGTACGGCACCCAGTCGACGGCGAACAGCGATTCCGCGATCCGGTCCGCACCGAGTCGTTCGGCCGAGACCGGGCGCGAGATCAAGGCGCCCACCGACAGCACCGGCTGTCCCTGGTCGTCGGCGATCTGCAGGGCATACCTGGTGCCGTCCAGCACGATGCGAACGCGCACCGCGGCGGCACCCGCCGCGTGCACGACGACCTGGTTCCAGGTGAACGGCAGTGCCGGGAAGCCCTCGACGCCGCCGCGCAGCCCGTGGATGATCCCCGCGTGCAGCGCCGAGTCGAAGAGCGCGGGATGGATGCCGAAGCCCGCGGCATCGCGCGGATCGGACAGCGACACTTCGGCGAACAGCTCGTCGCCACGCTGCCAGGCGGCCTGCAAGCCCTGGAAGAACGGGCCGTATCCGTAACCGACATCGAGCAATTCGTCGTAGGCGCGGTCGACGTCGATCGGCCGCGCGCCGGCCGGGGGCCAGGCGGTCAGCTCGAAATCGGCGGTCGTGTCCGCCGGTGCCAGCACGCCTTCGGCGTGGCGGGCCCACGGACCGTCGACGCTGTGCCGTGAGTACACACCGAGCCGTCGGCGGCCGGTGTCATCGGCGGCGGCCACGACGACCTGCACCGCGACACTGCCGTCGGCCGGTACCGTCAACGGGGTGTGCAGGACGAGTTCGTCCACCATCGGACAGCCGAGCAGTCCGCCGACATAGCCGGCCAGCTCCACGAAGCCGGTGCCCGGTAGCAGCACGACACCGAGCACGCTGTGATCGGCCAGCCACGGCACGGTCGCCGGGGACCAGCGGCCGGTGAAACTGATTCCGCCCGACTCCGGATGTGCCACCACGGCGCCGAGCAGCGGATGATCCACCGTGTCGAGACCGACGGAGGTGACCCCACCCAGCTCGGCGCCCAGCCACGATGTCGCCAGCGCCTGCTTGGCATCGAGCCAGAACCGCTCGTGCTGGAAGGCGTAGGTGGGCAGGTCGACGCGGCGCGCACCGGTCCCGGCGAACACCCCGGCCCAGTCCACGACCCCGCCGGAGACGAACAGACCCGCGACGCCGTTCAGCACCGACGACGCGTCTGCGCGGTCGCGGCGCGCCAGCGCCACCACCGTCGCGGCGGTGTCGTCGACGATCTGGGTGACCATCGGGGTGAGCACGGCATCGGGTCCCACCTCGGCGAACCGCGTGACCCCCAGCTCGGCCATGGTGGCGACCGCGTCGGCGAACCGCACCGTCGCCCGGACCTGCTCGACCCAGTAGGCCGGGTCCGACAGCTCGTCCTCGACCCGGCGTCCGGTCACGGTCGACACGAGCTCGATGCTCGGCCGCGAGAACCGCAATTCCCCGACCACCGCGGCGAATTCGGCGAGCATCGGCTCCATCAGCGTCGAGTGGAAGGCGTGCGAGACCCGCAGCCGATGGGTACGCCATCCGCGCTCGGCACACACCTCGGCCACGGCCGCGACGGCATCCCCTGGACCGGACAGCACGACAGCGCCGGGGGCGTTGACCGCGGCGAGGGATACCGACTCGCCCAGCAGGGGCGACACCTCGGCTTCCGGCGCACCCACCGCGACCATCGCCCCGCCCGTGGGCAGCGCCTGCATCAACCGGCCGCGGGCCGCCACCAGGGCGCAGGCGTCGCCGAGGGACAACACGCCCGCCACGTGTGCGGCGGCGATCTCACCGATCGAATGACCGGCCACCACATCCGGGCGAACGCCCCAGGATTCGAGCAGACGGAACAGGGCCACCTCGAAGGCGAACAGGCCCGCCTGCGCGAACACCGTCCGGTCGACCGCCTCGTCGTCCGCGAGCGCGTCCACCAGCGAAAACGACTGTTCCAGCAGCGGATTAACGCCGGTGACGATCTCGTCGAAAGTCCGCGCGAACACCGGATACGCGGCACACAGCTCGGCCGCCATGCCCGCCCACTGCGCGCCCTGACCGGAGAACACCAGACCTGTGGCGCCCGCCACCGCCCGGCCGGTCACCACACCGGCGGCGGCCGAACCGGTGGCCAGCGCCGCGATTCCCGCCCGGAGACCAGCCGCGTCCTCGGCCAGGACCACGGCGCGATGCTCGAACACACCGCGCGTGGCGACCAGCGAGAACCCGACATCCTGTGGAGTGAAACCGAATTCATCCACCTGCGCACCCAACCGCGCGGCCTGCGCGGCGAGGGCATCGTCACCGCGCGCCGACAGCACCCACGGCAGCAGCCCGGCGGCAGCGCCGGGCGACACCGAATCCGCCACCGCCGGAGCCTGTTCCACGATCACGTGCGCGTTGGTGCCACTGATGCCGAACGAGGACACGCCCGCGCGACGTGGCCGATCGACCTGCGGCCACTCGACCGCCTCGGTCAGCAGTCGCAGGTGTCCCGCGGACCAGTCCACCTTGGTGCTGGGCTGGTCCACGTGCAGCGTCTTGGGCAGCACACCGTGCCGCATGGCCATGACCATCTTGATCACACCACCCACACCGGCAGCTGCCTGCGAGTGCCCGATGTTGGATTTCAGCGAGCCGAGCCACAGTGGACGATCCTCGGGGCGGTCCCGGCCATAGGTGGCCAGCAGGGCCTGCGCCTCGATCGGATCACCCAGCGTCGTCCCGGTGCCGTGCGCTTCGACCACGTCGACCTCGACCGGCGAGACCCCGGCATTGGCCAGCGCCTGCCGGATCACCCGCCGTTGCGACGGACCGTTCGGCGCGGTCAGACCGTTCGACGCGCCGTCCTGGTTCACCGCCGACCCGGCGACCACCGCCAGCACCGGATGACCGTTGCGGCGCGCGTCCGACAGCCGCTCCAGCACGAGGACCCCGACACCCTCGGACCAGGCGACACCGTCGGCGGCATCGGCGAAGGACTTGCTCCGCCCGTCCGGCGCCAGCCCCCGCTGACGGCTGAACTCCACGAACGTCTCCGGCGTGGCCATCACCGCGACACCACCGGCGAGCGCGAGATCGCACTCCCCCGAGCGCAGCGACTGCGCCGCCAGGTGCAGCGCGACCAGCGACGACGAGCACGCGGTGTCGACGGTGACCGACGGCCCTTCCAAGCCGAACACATACGACACCCGGCCGGAGGCGAGGGAACCGGAGTTCGCGTTGACCGGATAGTCGTGATACATCATGCCGGTGAAGACGCCGGTCGCGCTGCCGCGCAGTACCGCCGGATCCACCCCGGCCCGCTCGAAGGCCTCCCACGAGCTCTCCAGCAGCAGGAACTGCTGCGGGTCCATCGCCGCGGCCTCGTTGGGGCTGATGCCGAAGAAGGCGGGGTCGAATTCGCCCGCGCCGTGCAGGAATCCGCCCTCGCGGGTGTAGGTGGTGTTGGGCGTCTCACCGGTGGGGTCGTAGATCCGCGCGGTGTCCCACCCGCGATTCACCGGGAACTCCGTGACCGCGTCGACGCCGTCGGCGACCAGTCGCCACAGCTGCTCGGGCGTGCTGACGCCGCCCGGGTAGCGGCAGGCCATACCCACGATCGCGATCGGATCGCCGTCGACGGCCCGGTCCGCGACGACCGCGATCTCGGTGGCCGTGCCCAGGAATTCCTCGGCCAGGTGCTCGGCCAGCGCCTGCGGTGTCGGGTAATCGAAGACGACCGTGGCGGGCAGGGCGAGACCGGTGACGGTCTTGAGCCGGTTGCGCAGCTCGACCGCGCTCAGCGAATCGAACCCGAGATCCTGGAAGGCCCGGCCGGGATCGATCGCGGCCACGCTGTCGTGACCGAGCACGGCCGCGATGTGCGTGCGCACGGTGTCGAGCACCAGCTGCCGTTGCCGGTCGATGTCCGCCCCGGCCAACCGAATCCGCAAGTCCGACACCATTGTCGAGGTGGCGGCGCGGCGCGGCGCGGGCGCCAGGTCGCGCAGGAGCGGGGGCAACAGCCCGGCCTCGGCCTGGGCCCTGATCGCGGCGGTGTCGAGGACGGCGATCACCGCATGCGGTGCGCCGTGGGCGATGGCCGCGTCCCATCCGGCCAGCGCCTGCGCGTCCGGCATGGCGGTGAATCCGCTGCGGCTCATCCTGGCCACGTCGGTGTCACCGAGTTGCCCGGACATCCCGCTCGAGCGGGCCCACAGCCCCCACGCCAACGACTGACCCGCCAGCCCGGCGGCCCGGCGATGCGCCACCAGCGCGTCGAGGAAGGTATTGGCGGCGGCGTAGTTGCCCTGCCCGGGTCCGCCGACGGTGCCCGAGGCCGAGGAGAACACCACGAACGCGGACAGGTCCAGGTCCGCGGTCGCCTCGTGCAGATACCAGGCGGCATCCGCCTTCGGTGCCAGAACGGTGTCGATCCGCTCGCCGGTCAACGAGGCGATGACCCCGTCGTCGAGGACACCGGCGGCATGGATCACCCCGGTCAACGGCCACTGCTCGGGCACCTCACCCGGCAGCGCGGCCACGGCGGCGGCATCGGTGACATCACATGCCAGCACCCGCACCTGGACGCCGGACTCGGCCAGCTCGGCACACAGCGCCGCCGCGCCGTCCGCCCGCGGACCCCGACGGCTGACCAGCAGCAGCGACCGCACCCCGTGCTCGGCCACGAGGTGGCGCGCGATCACGCCACCCACACCACCGGTGCCACCGGTGATCAGCACCGTTCCCTCGCCGAAGGCGGTGGTAGCGGCGGTACTCGTAGTGTTCACGCCGGTGCGCCGGGTGAGCCGGGCGGTGTGGGTGACGCCCGCCCGGACGACGACCTGGGGTTCGCCCACGGCCAGGACGGTGGCCGCGAGATGCTCGTCGACGACGGTGTCCGCGTCGACCAGCACGATCCGGCCGGGATCCTCCGACTGCGCGGAGCGCACCAGGCCCCATACAGCGGCACCGGGGAGGTCGAGGAGGTCTTCGCCGGGAAGCGCGATCGCGCCGCGCGTGACGATCAGCAGGGTGCTCGTGGCGAAACGGTCCTGTGCCGGCCACTGCTGGATCACGGTGAGGATCCGGGCGAGTTCGGTGTGGGTGGTCGCCACCGTGTCCGCGCCGGTGCTCCCGGTCCCGCCGGCTCCGGCGTCGACGACGACCACCGGCGGGACCGGCGACGCCGCGTCGAGCCGCTCCCATCGGCCGATGGTCGCGGGTGTCGTGGCGGGTTCGGCCGTGACCGGTGACCAGGTCAGTTCCAGCAGCGGCGCGGCGGGTTTGCCCACGCCGGCGGTCAGCTGGTCGAGCGGCGTCCGCCGGGTGGTCAGCGTTCCCGACAGCACGGGCAGGCCCTGCTCGTCGGTCGCAGTGAAGGCCACCGATGATCCCGTCGAGGCCAGCCGCACGCGCAGCACGGACGCGCCGGCCGCGTGCAGCGAGACCGACTCCCACGAGAAGGGCAGCACCACCTGTCCGGCGGGGATCGCGAACGGCGACCGTGCCGCATCGGCAGCGCTGTCCATTACCCCGGCGAGCAGACCGGCCTGCATGGCCGCGTCCAGCAGCGCGGGATGGATACCGAATCCTTCCGCGCGGGCGCCGGTCTCGGCGTCGACGGCGACCTCGGCGAAGACCTCGGCACCGTGGCGCCACAGCGCGCGCACGCCCTGGAAGGCCGGACCGTACTCGTATCCCCGCACCAGCAGCGCGGCGTACGCGGACTCGACGTCGATCTCGGTCGCGGCGGGCGGCCAGGTCGGCGCGGCGGTCAGGCTCGCCGCGGGCTCCCCGGCGAGCAGACCGCGCGCGTGCAGCAGCCACTGTCCGTCGCGGTCGTGCTCGCCACGCGAGTAGATCGAGACCGACCGGTGCGGGGCGTCGTCGGCGGCCCCGCCGACCACCACCTGGACCTGCACCCCACCCGCGGCGGGCAGCAGCAGCGGGGCCTGCAAGGTCAGTTCCTCGACCACCGGATACCCGGCCTCGGCACCGGCGCGCAGCGCCAGCTCCACGAATCCGGTACCCGGCAGCAGGACCGAGCCGGCAACCACGTGGTCGGCCAGCCACGGCTGGGTCGCGACCGACAGCCGCCCGGTCAGCAGGACACCGCCGGATTCCGGTTCCGACACCACCGCGCCCAGCAGCGGATGGCGCACGGCACCCAGCCCGGCCCACGCGACGTCGGCGGCACCGGCCGAGGTCTCGAGCCAGTAGCGACGGCGCTGGAAGGCATAGGTGGGCAACGAGACCCGCGCGACCGGCCGCGCGGCGAAGAACGCCGCCCAGTCGACGTCGACGCCGACCGTGTCGACACTCACCGCGCAGCGCACGAACTGTTCGACCTCGGCCTGTCCGCGCCGCGCGCCCGCGACCACCAGTGACCGCGCCTCGATCTCGTCCGGCAGGCACTGCCGGGTCATCGCGGACAGCACCGCGTCCGGGCCGATCTCCACGAACCGGCGCACGCCCGAGGCCACGAGCGTGTCCACGCCGCGGGCGAACCGCACGGCCTCGCGCACCTGCCGGACCCAGTAGGCGGGCTCGAGCACCTCGTCACCGGCGAGCTCGCCGGACAGGTTCGAGACCAGGGGAACCTGCGGACGCCGATAGGTCACGCCCCGGGCGACGGACTCGAATTCGGCCAGCATCGGGTCCATCCGAGCCGAGTGGAACGCGTGCGACACCGTCAGCCGCGAGGTCTTGCGGCCGCGCTCGGCGAACAGCCGCTCGAGCGCGGTCACCGCGTCTTCGTCACCGGAAACCACCACGGCGGTCGGCGAATTCACCGCCGCGACGGACACCGTGTCCACAGCGGCGGTCAACGCCTCGGCGACCTCGGCCTCGCTCGTCGCGACGGCCAGCATGGCGCCGCCTTCCGGCAGCCGCCCCATGAGACGGCCACGCGCCGCCACCACCCGGCACGCGTCCGGCAGCGACCACACGCCGGCCAGGTACGCGGCGGTCAGCTCACCGATCGAATGACCGAGCAGCACATCCGGTGTCACCCCGACGGATTCCCACAGGCGGTACTGCGCGAATTCGTAGGCGAACAGGGCGGGCTGGGTGTACTCGGTGCGATGCAGCGAGCCGTCGGCGCCGTCGAACATCAGCTGCCGCAGCGAGACTCCCAGCAGCGGATCGAACTGCGCGCACACCTCGTCCAGCGCGGCCGCGAACACCGGGAACGCCGCATACAGCGCACGTCCCATCCCGTCCTGCTGCGCGCCCTGGCCGGTGCACAGGAACGCGGTCTTGCGCAGCACCGCCTGGCCCGTGGCCACCCCGGGCGCGGGCGAGGACTCCGCCAGGGCGGTCAGTCCGGCGAGCATCCCGTCCCGGTCGGCGGCCACGAACGCACCGCGCCACTCCAGCCGGGCACGCGTGGTCGACAGCGAGTATCCGAGATCGTCGACCCGCAGTGCGGGCTGCTCGGTTACCCATCGCAGCAGCTTGGCGGCCTGATCACGCAGGGCCGGAGCGGATTTCGCGGACAGCAACAGCGGGGTGACACCGAGCGCCACGGCGGGCGGCGGGTCCTCGTCCGACGGCTCGACGGCGATCTCGACCGGAGCGGGCGCCTCTTCCAGGATGACGTGGGTGTTGGTGCCGCTGGCGCCGAACGAGGACACACCCGCACGCCGCACCCGCTCGCCGGCGGGCCACGGCTCCGCCTCGGTGAGCAGCCGGACCGTCGCGGGCGACCATTCCACCTGCGGGGTGGGCGCGTCGACATGCAGTGTCGGGGGCAGCATCTCGTGCCGCATCGCCTGCACCATCTTGATCACGCCGCCGACGCCCGCCGCGGCGGAGGTGTGGCCGATGTTCGACTTGAGCGAACCGATGCGCAACGGTTCGCCGGTGCGATCGCGGCCGTAGGCGGCGATCAGGGCCTGCGCCTCGATCGGGTCGCCGAGGGTGGTGCCGGTGCCGTGCGCTTCGACGGCGTCGATGTCGGCGGGCGTCAGCCCGGCGTTGGCCAGGGCCTGGGCGATCACCATCTCCTGCGAGGGACCGTTCGGCGCGGTCAGCCTGCTGCTGGCGCCGTCCTGATTGACCGCTGTACCGCGCACGACCGCGAGGATCGGGTGGCCGTGGCGGCGGGCGTCGGAGAGCCGCTCGACCACGAGCATGCCCAGGCCCTCGGAGAACCCGGTGCCGTTCGCCCCGGCCGCGAACGCCTTGCAGCGCGCGTCCGGTGACAGCGCCCGCTGGCGGCCGAAGGCGATGAGCAGGGTGGGATCCGACATCACGGTCACGCCACCGACCAGCGCGAGCGATGTATCGCCCTGCCGCAGCGCCTGGCACGCGAGGTGCAGTGCGACCAGTGAGGACGAGCAGGCGGTGTCCACCGACAGCGCCGGACCCTTGAGGCCGAAGGTGAACGACACCCGCCCGGACAGCACGCTGGCCGAAACACCGGGATAGGCATGACCTTCCGCCTCGGCCGTCAGGCCGGGCGAACCCACGCGCGGACCGTAGTCCTGATGGATCACACCGGCGAACACGCCGGTGTCGCTGCCGCGCAACGACACCGGGTCGATGCCCGCGTCCTCGAGCGCCTCCCACGCGGCTTCGAGGAACAGCCGCTGCTGCGGGTCCATCGCTTCGGCCGCGCGCGGGCCGATCCCGAAGAAGGCGGCGTCGAAGTCGCCCGCCGCGTCCAGGAACCCGCCCTCGCGGGTGTAGATGCTGCCCGCCGCATCGGGGTCGGGGTCGAACAGGCGCTCGAGGTCCCAGCCGCGATCGGCCGGGAACGGGCCGACCGCGTCGGTGCCGGTCGCGACGAGGTCCCACAGCTGGTCCGGGGTCTCGACACCGCCGGGATACCGGCAGCTCATGCCCACGATCGCGATCGGTTCGGCGGCCCGTTCCTCGAGCTGGTCGATGTGCTTCTTGGCGGCGCGGAGGTCTCCGGTGAGCTTGCGCAGATACCGGCTGAGTCGTTCCTCGTTGCTGGTGCCGGGGTTGCTCATGCTGGGCCAAACTCCTCGTCGATCAAATCCAAGAGCTCACTGCCGGACGGCAGGTCGAGATCGTCGTACTCGGTGTCCGGCCAGCGGCCGGACAGGTAGGTGCGCAGGCGGTTGTTGACACCGCGCAGACCGGCGACGGTCTCGTCGTCGTCGCCCGCGGTAGCCAGGATCCGGTCGAGCAGCGACTCGAGCCGGGCGATGTCGTCGGGCGCCGCCGTTGGCGCGGCCGGTGCGGTCACCGTGGTCCGAGACAGCAGGTAGTCGGCGAGGTCTGCGGCGGTCGGGTAGTCGAACGCCAGGGTCGACGGCAGCGACAGACCCGTCAGGTTCGCCAGCCGGTTGCGGAACTCGACGGCGCCGAGCGAGTCGAATCCGAGTTCGTCGAACCCGCGATCGGGGGCGATCTCGTCGGCCGAGGCGTAGCCGAGCACGGCGGCGACGGTCTCGCGCACCAGATCCAGGACGAGTCCGCGGCGCTTGGCCTCCGCCACCCCGTGCAGGCGCTCCCCGAGCGTGGGTTCGGTGCTCGTGGTCGCTGCGGCGCGGTCCCTGGTGCGGACGAAGCCGCGCAGGGCGCCGGGCACCGGGCCGGTGTGCGCTTCGATGCGGAGCTTGTCGGTGTCCAGGTGGACCAGGGCCTGCACCGGTTCGGCGGTGGTCAGCGCCTCGTCGAACAGGCGCAGGCCGTCGGCGCGGTCCAGCGGGGCCAGGCCGAGGCGTTCCATCCGGCTCAGGGCGAGCCGGTCCAGGGTGCCGGTCATGCCGAGGTCCGGCTGCCACGGCCCCCACGCCAGCGACAGCGCGGGCAGCCCCTCGGCCCGGCGCCGGATGGCGAGAGCGTCCAGGAAGCTGTTCGCCGCGGCGTAGTTGGCCTGCCCCGCCGAGCCGAGCACGCCGGCGATCGAGGAGAACAGGACGAACGCGGACAGCTCCAGGTCCCGGGTGAGTTCGTGCAGGTGCCAGGCCGCGTCGGCCTTCGGCGCGAACACCCGATCGACCTGATCGGCGGTCAGGGCGTGGAACGTGCTGTCCGCCAACAGGCCCGCGGTGTGGACGACGCCGGTGAGCGGATGCTCGGCGGGCAGGTCGTGGAGCAGCTTCGCCAGCGCGTCGCGGTCGGTGACATCGCACGCGGCGATGCGCACCTCGGCGCCCAGCCCGGCCAGTGTCCGCGCGAGTTCTGCCGCGCCCTCGGCATTTTCACCGCGCCGCGACACCAGCAGCAGCCGCCGCACACCGTGTTCGGTGACCAGGTGCCGGGCCAGCAACGCACCCAATCCTCCGGTGCCGCCGGTGATCAGCACGGTGCCCGGACCGAAGGAGACCGGCGCGGTGGCCGGTGCGGTCACCGGTTCCAGTCGCGGCGCCAGGACGCGATCGCCGCGCACCGCGATCTGCGGTTCGCCGGTCGCGACCGCGGCCAGGATCGCGTCGGCCGAGACCGGTGCCGCGTCGGCGTCGACCAGGACGATCCGCCCCGGGTACTCGGTCTGCGCGCTGCGGATCAGGCCCGTGACCGCGGCCGCCGCGATCTCGGGCGTCTCCTCGGGCAGCCCGGCCGCCCGCCGGGTGACGACCACCAGCCGTGATCGGGCGAACCGGTCGTCCGCCAGCCAGCCGCGCACCGTGTCCAGCGCGGCCCGTACCCGGTCCCCCGTCAGCGCGTCCTGCGGCGCCGCCGCCGCTTCGGACCAGACGACGAGGTCGGGCACC
Organism: Nocardia sp. NPDC087230; assembly: GCF_044744725.1. NCBI lineage: Bacteria > Bacillati > Actinomycetota > Actinomycetes > Mycobacteriales > Nocardiaceae > Nocardia > Nocardia sp. NPDC087230. The sequence goes on along the minus strand of NZ_JBIUYV010000001.1, from coordinate 1,367,597 downwards.
GCTGCCGCCGCGGCGAGTGCCGCCAGATCCGGGTAGCGCTCGTCGACACCGAGGATCGGTGCGACACCGAGCACGGCGGCGCTGCCGGGCGGTGCGAGGCCGTCCGGCGTCGCGGCCGCGGTCCAGCGCACTCCGTATCGGCCTGCCCGGCCACCGGCCAGGTTGGCGCGGAACTGCTGGACGTCGTAGGAACGCATGACCACTTCGTCGATGGAGACGACCGGGTTGCCGTCCTGGTCGACGGCGACGACGGTGATGGTCTCGCTGTCGCGCTGGATGGCCATCACCCGCAGCGACGTCACCGTCGCGGTGGTGTGGAAGCGGGTCGCGCCCCAGCGGAACAGCAGTTTGCCCTCGGCGGGGTTGTTCGCTTCCGCGGACCAGATCAGGCAGACCAGTCCGGCGTGCATCACCATGTCGAACAGTGCCGGATGCAGCCGGAACCGGTCGACCGGGACCTCCGGGCTCAGGGTGACCTCGGAGAAGATGGTGTCCCCGGTGCGCCACGCGCCGTCGATCCCGTAGAACGACGGCCCGTATTCCAGGCCGGCCACCCGACCCACCTGGGCCGGAATCCAGGCGGGATCGACGGGTGTGGCCCCGACCGGCGGCCACGGTTCGGCGCGCAGCATCGCCATCAGCCCGATGTCGGTGAGCTGATGACCGCTCAGCACGCCGCTGGCATTGCGCGTCCATGCGGTGTCGGCCGCGTCGGCGAGGCGGTAGTGGAAGGTGAACGACCGGCGGCCCGCCGAATCCGGTTCCCGCACCAGGACCTGGAGCTCCACGGCGCCCTCTGGCGGCGGCAGGATCGGCGCCTCGAGGGTCAGTTCCTCGACCGCGCCGCACCCGATGCGAGCCCCGGCGACCAGCAGCATCTCCATGAGCGCGGCACTCGGCACGAGCACGACGCCGTAGGTCATGTGGTCGGCGATCCAGGGATGGGTGCGCAGCGACAAGCGGCCGGTGAACAGCCACTCGTCGCGATCGGCCACCCGCACCACGTCGGTGAGCAGCGGGTGGTCCGCCGACCCCGTGCCGGAATCGCCCGGCGCTGGGTCGAGCCAGAACCGCCGATGCTCGAAGGCATAGGTGGGCAGGGTGACTCGGGCTGCGTGGCCCGCGGTGAACAGTGCGTTCCACTCCACCTTCGCGCCCGCGGTGTGGGCCTGGGCGAGCATGGTCAGGAACTGCTCGACCTCGTCGTGCTCGCGCCGGGCCGCCGCGGCCACCACCGCGCGCTGCTCGAGCTCGGCGGGCAGGCTCTGGCGGGTCATCGCCGCGAGGACGGCGTCGGGGCCGATCTCGAGGAATCGGCGCACCCCCGAGGTCACCAGGGTCTCGACGCCCGGCGCGAACCGCACCGCGCCGCGCACCTGCGCGGCCCAGTACGCGGGAGCCAGGATCTCATCGCCGGCGAGCGCGCCGGAGACGTTGGACACCAGCGGAATCCGCGGCGAGTGGTAAGTGACACCCGCCGCGACCGTCGCGAATTCGGCCAGCATCGGTTCCATCCGCGCCGAATGGAACGCGTGCGAGACCCGCAGCCCGCTGGTCTTGCGCCCCTGCTCGGTGAACCGCCGATCGAGGGCGTCGACGACGTCTTCGTCGCCGGAGATCACCACAGCGGCAGGCCCGTTGACCGCGGCGATCGACACCCGATCACCGAATTCCGCGATGGCCGTAGCGACTTCGGCTTCGGTCGCGGCGACGGCCAGCATCGCCCCGCCCTCGGGCAGCGCGTCCATCAGCGCGCCGCGGGCCGCGACGAGCGCGCAGGCGTCGTCGAGCGACCACACCCCCGCGACATGCGCCGCGGCCAATTCCCCGATCGAGTGTCCGATCACCAGGTCCGGGACGAGCCCGAACGACGCCACCAGCCGGTACAGCGCCACTTCGAAGGCGAACAGCGCGGGCTGGGTCAGCCGGGTCCGGTCCAGGACCCCGCTCGCCGCGGCGACGCCCTGATCGTCGACCAGGCCTCCGGTGAACATCGCCTGCTTCAGCGAGCACCCCAGCAGCGGGTCGAACCGGGCGCACACCTCGTCGAGGGCGGTCGCGAAGACCGGGAACGCCTCGGCCAGACCCGCGCCCATGCCGACCCGCTGCGCGCCCTGACCGGTGAACAGGAACGCGGTCTTCCCGGCGCCGACCGTGCCGGACAGCACGCCGGTCGCGGCGGTACCGGCGGCCAGCTTGCCCAGGCGGTCCAGCAGGTCGTCGCGGTCACGGCCGAGGACCGCCGCGCGGTACTCGTGCTGCGCGCGGCCCGTCGCGAGCGAGTACGCGACGTCGACCGGATCGGTGTCGGGATGCTCGAGCAGCCAGGTCCGCAGGCGCGCCGCCTGGGCCGCCAGCGCGGTCCGGCTCTTGGCCGACACCAGCAGCGGCACCGTGCGCGGACCGTCGGCGGCGCGCGCGGCGACGCTCGACCGGGTGGCGGGTGCTTCCTCGAGGATGGCGTGGGCGTTGGTCCCGCTGACACCGAACGACGACACACCGGCCCGGCGCACCGGCCCGCCCGCACGCCACGGTTCCGGCGCGGTCAGCAGGCGCACCGACCCTGCCGACCAATCCACATGCGGAGAGGGCACGTCGGCGTGCAGGGTGGCGGGCAGCGTTTCGTGCCGCAGCGCCTGCACCATCTTGATCACGCCGCCGACACCGGCCGCCGCGACCGTGTGCCCGATATTCGATTTGATGGAGCCGATGCGCAGCGGTTCGCGCTCGCCGCGGTCCTGGCCGTAGGCGGCGATCAGCGCGTTGGCCTCGATCGGGTCGCCCAGCGGGGTGCCGGTGCCGTGCGCTTCCACCGCGTCCACGTCGGCGGGGGTGAGTCCGGCACTGGCCAGCGCTTGGGCGATCACCCGCTCCTGGGAGGGGCCGTTCGGCGCGGTCAGCCCGTTGCTGGCGCCGTCCTGGTTGACGGCCGTGCCGCGCACCAGGGCGAGGACATCGTGGCCGAGGCGCCGGGCGTCGGAGAGCCGTTCCAGCACCAGCACGCCGACGCCTTCGGAGAACGCGACGCCGTCGGCCGCGTCGGAGAACGCCTTGCACCGCCCGTCCGGCGAGAGGCCGCGTTGCCGGGCGAAATCGACGTAGAGGTAGGGGGTCGCCGCGACGGTCACGCCGCTGGCCAGCGCCAGCGAGCTCTCGCCCTGGCGCAGCGCCTGGCAGGCCAGATGCAGGGAGACCAGCGACGACGAGCACGCGGTGTCCACGGTGACCGCGGGCCCTTCGAGTCCGAGGACGTAGGCCACGCGCCCGGAGATCACACTGCTGGTGGTGCCGGTGAGCCGGTAGCCCTCCAGGTCGCCGACCACCCGGTCGACGTAGCCCGAGGCTCCCGCGCCGGCGAACACGCCGGTATCGCTGCCGCGCAGGGAGATCGGGTCGATCCCCGCGTCCTCGAGCGCCTCCCAGGAGACCTCGAGCAGCAGTCGCTGCTGCGGGTCCATCGCGGACGCCTCGCGCGGGCTGATCCCGAAGAAGCCGGGATCGAAATCGCCCGCGTCGTAAAGGAATCCGCCGCGATTGGTATAGACGGTCCCGGGCTTGTCGGGGTCGGCGTCGAGCAGGCGCGGCAGATCCCAGCTGCGATCGGCGGGGAATTCGCCGGTGGCGTCGATGCCGGACGCGACGAGATCCCAGAGCTGCTGCGGTGATTCGACGCCGCCGGGGAAGCGGCAGGCCATGCCGACGATCGCGATCGGCTCGTCGGCCCGTACCCGGCGCACAGTCTTGGCGGTGGGACCGCCGGTCGCCGGGGTGACGCGGGAGCGCACCAGCTCGGCCACCGCCGTCGGGGTCGGGTGGTCGAACACCAGGGTCGACGGCAGTTGCAGGCCGGTGGCCTTGCCGAGCCGGTTGCGGAACTCCACGCCGCCGAGGGAGTCGAAGCCGATCTCGTCGAAGCGCTGGTCCGGCCGGATATCGCCGCCCGACTCGTGGCCGAGTACCGCGGCGGCCTGGGTCAGCACGACATCGAGGATCAGTTCGCCGCGACGCGCCTCGGGGACCTCGGCCAGCTGGGCAGCCAGGGCGCCGACCGGCGCTGCCGCCGCGTGCGCCGGGCGGGTCGAGCGTCGCACGTAGCCGCGCAGGACGGCGGGCACGGCGGCGGGGTCGGTCTCGCGGCGCAATGCCGCGGCGTCGAACCGGATCGGTGCCGGCCGCGCCTCGGTGTGCGCGAGCGCCTCGTCGAACAGACGCACGCCGTCGACGTCGGCGAGCGGGCTCAGGCCCAGCCGATCCCACCGCGCGAGGGCGGCCTCGTCCAGACCACCGGTCATCCCGCTGCCCTGGTTCCACGGCCCCCACGCCAGTGACGTGGCGGCCAGACCCGCGGTCCGTCGCCGCTGTGCCAGGGCGTCGAGGACGCCGTTCGCGGCGGCGTAGTTGCCCTGCCCGGCCGAGCCGAGCACAGTCGCGATCGAGGAGAACAGCACGAACGCCGCCAGAGTCCGGTCCCGGGTCAGCTCGTGCAGATGCCAGGCGCCGTCGACCTTGGGGGCCAGTACCCGGTCCACCTGGTCGTCGGTCAGCGTCGCCACCGTGCCGTCCGCGAGCACGCCCGCGGTGTGCACCACACCGGTCAGCCCGGTGCCGATGCTGTCGAGCAGGTCGCGCACCGCGTCCCGATCGGTCACATCGCAGGCGACGATCCGCGTCTGGGCGCCCAGGCGCGCCAGCTCGGCCACCAGGGCGGCGGCGCCCGCGGCCGCGGGGCCGCGACGGGAGGTCAGCACCAGGTCACCGACACCGTGCGCGGTGACGAGGTGGCGGGCGAACAGGGCGCCCAGCCCCCCGGTCCCGCCGGTGATCAACACGGTCCCGTCGCCGAAGGACACCGGTGCCGCGTCCGTGGTGGCCGCGCGCACCAGTCGCGGTGTCAGCAGCCGACCACCACGCACCGCGACCTGCGGTTCGCCGGAGCGCACCACGGCCGCGATCCGGTCCGCGTCGACAGGGGTGGCCGGGTCCTCGTCGACCAGGACGAACCGGTCCGGGTTCTCCGACTGCGCACTCCGCAGCAAGCCCCACAGCGCGGCCGCGGCGAGATCGGGTGTCTCACCGGGCAGGCCCGCGCCGCCGGTCGTCACGACGACCAGCCGGGTGTCGGACAGCCGGTCCTCGGCGAGCCAGCGTCGCAGCGTCGCCAAGGTGTCGCGGACGCTCGCCCGCACCGCTGCCGGGTCGTCGGAGACCTGTGCCCCGAGAGCCCGCCACACCACGACAGCCGGAACAGGTTCAGCCGCAGCGAGATCCGCGATCGAGGCGGCCGCGTCGAGCCCCGGGACAGCGGTTCCCGCGAGCGTGACCATCGCGGGCACGGGCGCCGGGCCCGCGCTGTCCGCCTGCTCCCATCGCACCTGGTACAGCTCGGCTTCGGCACCGGCGACCGTGCTCCGGAATTCCTTGACGTCGTAGGGACGCATCACCACCGCGTCGACCGAGACGATCGGTGCGCCTTCGGGATCGATCGCCGCGACGGAGATGGTCTCCGGCCCGGACGCGACCGCGATGACGCGCAGCGAGGTCACCGCCGCGGGCCAGGGCCCCGACTTGTGGAATCGCGCGCCGCCCCACCGGAACAGCAATCTGCCGGTGTCGGGATCGGGATTCCCCTCGTCCCAGAGCAATCGGGAGAACCCGGCGTGCATGACCATGTCCAGCAGGGCCGGATGCAGGTCGTGGCGGCCCGCCTCGGGTGCCGCGTCGAGGTTCAGGGCGATCTCGGAGAAGACCGTGTCGTCACGCTGCCACGCGGCGCGCACACCGAGGAAGGCGGGACCGTACTCGAGCCCGGCGTCCCGGGAGATCCGCGCCGGAAGTCCCGCGCTGTCCACGATGTCGGCGTCGGCGGGCGGCCAGTCCTCGTCGCGCAGGCGCTGTGCCAAGGCCGAGTCGCCGTCCCAGCGGGCGGCCAGCACGCCGGTGGCGTTGTGCACCCAGTCCGACTCCGGCGAGGTGCGGAAGTAGAACTCGAACGGGCGGCGACCCGAGTCGTCGGCGGCCTGCACCAGGACCTGCAGCTCGATCTCGGTGTCGTCGGTCGGCAGGATCGGTGCCTGCAAGGTGAGTTCGTCGACGACCTCGCAACCGATCCGTGCCCCGGCGGCGAGCAGGAACTCGATCAGGGTCGCGCTCGGCACGACGACCACGCCGTAGGTCATATGATCGGCGATCCACGGATGGGTGCGCAGCGAGAGCCTGCCGGTGAGCAGCCACTCGTCGGTACCCGCCACCCCGACCACACCGGTCAGGATCGGATGATCCGACGCGCCCGCCGCAGCGCCCTGGTCCGGCTGTAGCCAGTAGCGCCGACGCTGGAAGGCGTAGGTGGGCAACGACATCCGTGGCACCGGCCGGCCCGCGAACAGCGGAGCCCACGTCACCGGCACACCCGCGACCTGCAATCGCGCCAGCGCCGTGACGAACTGCGCCACCTCGTCGGCGGACCGACGCGATGTCGCCGCCGCGGTCGCGACCGACTCGACCTCGGGAACCTCGGCCAGGCACTCCCGGGTCATCGCCGTGAGCACCGCGTCCGGGCCCAGCTCCACGAAGCGCCGCGCGCCCGCCGCGACCAGCGCGTCCACGCCCGGCGCGAACCGCACGCAGCCGCGCACCTGCCGCACCCAGTACTCCGGATCGGTCACCGCGGCGTCGGCGAGCGCACCGGACTCGTTCGACACGATCGGCACCCGCGGCGTCGCGTACGCGACGCCCTCGGCCACCGCGCGGAATTCGGCAAGCATCGGCTCCATGCGCGCCGAGTGGAAGGCATGGCTGACCCGCAACCGACTGGTCCGCACCCCGTCGGCGCCGAGCCGCCGCTCGATCTCCTCGATCGCGTCGGCCTCCCCGGACAACACCGACGACGTCGGCCCGTTCACCGCCGCGATCGACACCCGGTCACCGAGGCCGGCGACGATCTCGCCCGCCCGGTCGGCGGTGACCGCCGCCGCGAGCATCGCCCCACCCACCGGCAGCGCGCCCATCAGCCGACCCCGCGCCGCCACCAGCGCGCACGCGTCCGGCAACGTCCACACCCCGGCGACGAACGCGGCCGCCAGCTCACCGATCGAGTGCCCGATCAGGAAATCCGGTGTCACACCGAAGGATTCGACCAGCCTGCACATCGCGACCTCGAAGGCGAACAGCGCGGGCTGGGTGAATTCGGTCCGGTCGAGCACACCGTCGGTGTCGGTGAACATCACCTCGCGCAACGACCGCCCGAGCAGCGGATCGAATGCCGCGCAGAGCTCGTCGAGCGCCGCCGCGAACACCGGGAACGCCCGATACAGCTCCGCGCCCATACCGATTCGCTGCGCGCCCTGACCGGTGCACAGGAAGGCGGTGCGCTCCTGGGTGGCCTTCGCCTCGAGCACGCCGGGCGCGCCCGCCGCCAGCTCGGCCAGCCCGGCCAGCACGTCGTCGCGGTCGCGGCCGACGACCGCGCCCCGCCACTCCAGCAGCGCCCGCGAGGTCGTCAGCGCGTGCGCGACGTCGCGGACGTCCCGGTCGGGATCGTTGATCAGCCACTGCCGCAGGCGATCCGCCTGGGCGCGCAGGGCGTCGGGAGACTTGGCCGACAGCACCAGCGGAACGATCTCCGTCTCGGTGGGTGTCGCGAGTGGCTCGGTGTCGTCGACGACCGGCTCGGCGGGCGCCTCCTCGAGGATCAGGTGCGCGTTGGTGCCGCTGGCCCCGAACGAGGACACCCCCGCCCGCCGGGTCCGCTCCCCCGCAGGCCACGGCTCGTTGTCCCGCAACAGCCGCACCGTGCCCGCCGACCAATCCACATGCGGCGTCGGTGCGTCCACGTGCAGGGTCTTCGGCAGCACCTCGTGGCGCAGCGCCTGCACCATCTTGATCACGCCGCCGACGCCCGCTGCCGCCGAGGTGTGGCCGACGTTCGACTTGAGCGAGCCCAGCCGCAGTGGCGCACCCGCGCGCCGCGCGCCGTAGACGCTGATCAGCGCCCGTGCCTCGATCGGATCACCGAGCATCGTGCCGGTCCCGTGCGCCTCGACGGCGTCGATGTCGGTGGGCTCGAGCCCCGCGTTGGCCAACGCCTGCGCGATGACGCGCTCCTGGGACGGACCGTTCGGCGCGGTCAGGCCGTTGCTCGCGCCGTCCTGGTTGACCGCGCTGCCACGCACCACCGCCAGCACGGGGTGGCCGAGCCGCCGCGCGTCCGACAGCCGCTCCAGCACCAGCACGCCGAGCCCCTCGGAGAACCCGGTTCCGTCCGCCGCGGCCGCGAACGCCTTGCAGCGGGCGTCCGGGGACAGGGCCCGCTGCCGCGCGAACGCGATCAGCAGGGAGGGATCCGACATCACGGTGACGCCACCGGCCAGCGCGAGCGTGGCGTCGCCCTGACGCAGGGCCTGGCAGGCCAGATGCAGGGCCACCAGCGAGGACGAGCACGCGGTGTCGACCGAGATCGCCGGGCCCTTGAACCCGAACGAATAGGCGATCCGCCCGGACAGCACGCTGTTCGACACACCCAGGTAGGCATGGCCTTCCGTCTCGGCGCCGATGGTCGCCGAGCCGATGCGCGGACCGTAGTGCTGGTGGATGACACCGGCGAACACGCCGGTGTCGCTGCCGCGCAACGACACCGGGTCGATGCCCGCGTCCTCGAGCGCCTCCCAGGAGGCTTCGAGCATCAGCCGCTGCTGCGGGTCCATCGCGGCCGCCTCGCGCGGGCCGATCCCGAAGAACGCCGCGTCGAATTCGCCGACGGCGTCGAGGAATCCGCCGTCGCGCGTGTAGACGGTGCCCGGCGCGTCGGGGTCCTCGTCGAAGAGCCGGTCCAGGTCCCAGCCACGATCGGCCGGGTAGGCCCCGACCGCGTCCACCCCGTCGGCGGTCACCCGCCACAGGTCCTCGGGTGACCGCACGCCGCCGGGGTACCGGCAGGCCATGCCGACGATGGCGATCGGCTCCTGCGACCGGTCGGTGAGCTCACGAAGCTGCTGCTTGGTCTCGTACAGCTCTTTCGCGGTCTTCTTGAGGTACCGGCGTAGCTCGTCGTTGTCGGCCATCGGTGGAACTCCTGCTCGTTCAGCTCAGCTGAGGTTGTCGATGAAGTCGAATAGCTCGCGGTCGTCGGCGGCGTCGAGGCCGGCGATGTCGACCTCGCCGGGGTCTCTGCCTTCGAGCCTGCGCACCAGCGCGGCCAGCTTGTCGGCGATCCCGGACCGGTCCGCGGCGGACAGGTCGGCGGTGTCGAAGCTGCGGGCGAGCGCGTCGACCTCGTCGGTGATCCGCTGCGCGGGGTCGTCGACGGGGGCGATCTCCCGGCGGACGAATCCGGCCAGCGCTTCCGGGGTCGGGTAGTCGAACATGGCGGTCGCGGGCAACTGCAGGCCGACAGCGGTTTTCAGCCGGTTGCGGAATTCCATGACGCCGAGCGAGTCGAATCCGAGATCGCTGAACGGCTTGTCCGGGGCCGTCGCGTCCGCGCTCGCGTGACCGAGCACGGCCGCGGCCTGGGCACGGATGACGTCGAGGACGAGCCGGTCCTGTTCGGCGACACCGCGGCCGAGCAGCCGCGCCGCCAACGACGCCGCGTCGTTCGACGCCGCCCGCGACCCGGTGGCGTCGCCGACCCTGCGCCGGGTCGGCCGGGCCAGGGCGCGCATGACCGGCCGGACCTCGCCGGGATCGACCGCACCGAACGCGCCCGGGTCGATCCGGACCGCGACGAACGCGGACCTGCCGCCCGCCAGGGCCGCGTCGAACAGCGCCATGCCGTCGTCGGTGCCCAGCGGGAGCAGACCTTCGCGCCGCAACCGGACGAGGTCGGCCTCGCCGAGGCCGCTGGTCATGCCGCTGCTCTGCTGCCACGGACCCCACGCCACCGAGGTCGCGGGCAGCCCGCGCACCTGGCGGTACCGGGCCAGCGCGTCGAGGAAGACGTTGGCTGCGGCGTAGTTGGCCTGCCCCGGATTGCCGATGACACCGGAGACGGACGAATACAGCACGAACGCCGACAGGTCCAGGTGCGCGGTCGCCTCGTGCAGGTTCCACGCGGCGTCGACCTTCGGCCGCAGCACTCGGGCGATCCGGTCGGCGGTCATGGTGGCGAGCAGGCCGTCGGCCAGCACGCCCGCGCAGTGGACGACGGCGGTCAGCGGATGCTCCACCGGGATCGCCGCCAGCACCGCGTCCAGGGCGGCGCGGTCGGCCGCGTCACAGGCGACCACGTCGACCTGTGCGCCGAGTTCGGTGAGCTCGGCGACGAGTTCGGCCGCACCGGGAGCCGCCGGACCCCGCCTGCCCGCCAGGACGAGTCGCCGCGCGCCGTGCGCGGTGACCAGGTGGCGCGCGGCCACGGCGCCGAGCCCGCCGGTGCCGCCGGTGATCAGCACAGTGCCCTCGGGCCGCAACGGTGTCGGCACGGTGAGGACGTTCTTGCCGATCCCCCTGGCCTGGCTGAGGTGCCGGAATGCCTCGGGCGCCCGGCGCAGGTCCCACGCCGTGGTCGCGCTCGGCGTGAGCGCACCGCGCTCGAACAGGTCGACGAGCGCGGCCAGGATCTCCCGGAGCCGGTCCGGGCCCGCCTCCATCAGCATGAAACTCGCGTACCGCACACCCGGGTGGGCGGCCGCCACGGCGGCGGGATCGCGGCGGTCGATCATGCCCATCTCGACGAACCGGCCACCGCGCGGAAGCAGCCGCAACGACGCGTCCACGAAATCGCCTGCCAGCGAATCGAGCACGATGTCGACGCCGCGACCGCCGGTGACGGCATGGAACTTCCGCTCGAAGTCCAGGGTCCGCGAGTCACCGATCTGATCGTCGTCGAAGCCCATCTCCCGCAGCACATTCCACTTCGGTGTGCTGGCGGTGACCAGCAGACGCAGATCCCAGTGCCGGGCGAGCTGGACAGCCGCCATACCGACCCCACCGGTGGCCGCGTGCAGCAGCAGGGTCTCGCCGGGTCGCGCGGCGGCCAGGTCGACGAGGCCGTAGTAGGCCGTCGCGTACACGATCGGCACGGCCGCGGCCTGGGTGAACGACCAGCCGCGCGGCATCCGCGCGAGCAGCCGGTGATCGGTCACCGCGACCGAGGCGACGCCGGGGGTGAAGCCGAACACCCGGTCACCCGGCGCGAATTCGATGACGTCGGGCGCGACCTCGAGCACGATGCCCGCGCCCTCGCCGCCGATGCGGCCGTTCGGATCGGGATAGGTACCCAAGGCCATGAGCACATCACGGAAGTTGAGCCCGGCCGCCCGCATGCTCACTCGCACCTGTCCCGGGGCGAGAGCGGTGCGCGGGCGCTCGACCAGCGCGAAGTTGTCGCTGGACAACGTGCCCTGGTCGAGCGGGGTCAGCGCCCACTCCACCGCGTCCGGCACCTCGAGCGCGCCCCCGCCGGGGTGCAGCCGGGGCAGGTACGCGCTGCCCCGCCGCACGGCCAGCTGGGATTCGCCGTCGGTCGCCACAGCCAGGGCCACGGCGGCGCGGTAGTCGGCCCAGGAGTCGACATCGACGAGCAGGATCCGGTCCGGGTTCTCGCTCTGCGCGGTGCGCAGCAGTCCCCAGGCCGCCGCGACGGCCAAGGCCACCTGCTCGCCGGGGTGCACGGCGACGGCCCGGCTGGTCACGACGACGATGCGTCCGTCGTCGGCCAGCAGGCGCTGGACCCGCACGGACAGCTCCGTCATCGCAGCACGCACGGTGGCGGGCAGATCGGTGCCGGTCGACGCGCCGTCGAGGCGCACCACCGTGGCGGTTCGACCGTCGATCGTGACGGTCTCGGCGTCGTCGGAGGTGGTCCAGTCGCCCAGGCCGAGGGCGACGGTGGGCTCGGGGGCGGCGACCCAGTCCAGCTCGTAGCCGACGCTGTCCGCGCGGCGGGTGACCGTGCCGAGCGCGTCGGTCGACAGGGACCGCAGGGTCAGCAGGCCGACCTCGGCGACCGCCGAACCCGCCTGGTCGGCGAAGGTCAACGTGATCCGCGCACCGCCCGGACCGGTCCCGGCCGAGGTCGCGCGCACGCGCAGCGTGGTCGCTCCCGTGGCACGCAGAACGACGTTCTCCCAGGTGAACGGGACGGCCACGGTGCCGGTGGGCTGGTCGGGAACCAGGCCACCGAGCAGGATCGCGTGCAGGGCCGCGTCGAGCAGTGCCGGATGCAGGCCGAAGGCGGCGGCGTCCGCGCGCACCGACTCCGGCAGGACGACCTCGGCGAACACCTCGCCCTCGCCACCCCACAGCGCGGTGAGCCCGCGGAAGGCCGGACCGTACTCGTAGCCGCGCTCGGCCAGGCCCGCGTAGGCGTCCGCGAGCGCGATCGGGGCGGTGTTCGGGGGCGGCCAGGTCACCAGGTCGGATCCGGCGGCGGAGGTCGGCGCGGCGGTCATCGTCGCGACGGCGTGCCGGACCCACCGGTCCGAATCCTCTTCTGCCGCCCGCGAATACATCGACACCGTCCTGGCGCCCGTGTCGTCCGGGCCGCCCGCCACCACACGCAGTTCGGCGGCGGACTCGGCCGCGATGGGCAGCGGCGCCTCGATCACCAGCTCGGTGAGCAGCGGGCACTCCACCACGGTGCCCACGTGCAGAGCCAGCTCCACCAGCGCGGCGCCGGGCAGCAGCGCCACCCCGGCGACGGCGTGATCGGCCAGCCAGGGATGACCGGCCTGCGAGAGCCTGCCGGTGAACACCACGTCCGGGGAATCCGGCAGCCGCACCATCGCGCTCAGCAGCGGATGGGCCGCGTCGTCGAGGCCCGACTGCCGGACATCCGAGGCCTCGACCGGCCGCACCCAGTACCGCTGATGCTGGAAGGCATAGGTGGGCAGGGTCACTCGTCGTGCGGCCCGGCCGGCGAACACCGGCGTCCAGTCCACCGGCAGCCCCACGGTGTGCGCCTGGGCCAGCGCCGTGACGAACCCGGCCGTCTCCGCGACCGAGCGCCGCGACGATGTCAGCACCGCCGACTTCGCCTCCAGCTCGGGGTGTTCGGCCAGGCACGACCGGGTCATCGCGGTGAGCACCGCGTCCGGGCCCACCTCCACGAACCGGCGCACTCCGGACTCGACCAGCGCGTCCACCCCGGGCGCGAAGCGCACGCAGCCGCGCACCTGGGCCACCCAGTACTCCGGGTCGAGTACCGTGTCGCCCGCCGCGGCGCCGGTCACATTGGACACGATCGGCAGCAGCGGCGCGCGATAGGTCAGACCCTGGGCGACCGTGCGGAATTCGGCCAGCATCGGATCCATCCGGGCCGAATGGAACGCATGACTGACCCGCAACCGGTGCGTGCGGCCGCCACGTTCGGCGAACAGGCGGGCGAGCTCGTCGACCGCGTCCTCGTCGCCCGAGAACACCACCGCCTCCGGGCCGTTCACCGCGGCCACCGCCAGCCGGTCACCGTATCCGGCCACCAGTTCCATCGCCTCGTTCTCGGACACCGCCGCCGCCAGCATCGCCCCGCCCTCGGGCAGCGCGCCCATGAGCCGGCCTCGGGCCGCCACCAGCGCGCACGCGTCGGCGAGCGACCAGACACCGGCGACATAGGCGGCCGCCAGCTCGCCGATCGAATGACCGGCGACGACATCCGGGAGCACACCGCACGATTCGAGCAGCCGGAACATCGCCACCTCGAAGGCGAACAACGCGGGCTGGGTGAACTCGGTGCGGCTCAGCCCCGCCTCGGGGGCGTCGAACATCACCGCGCGCAACGATCCGCCGAGGTGGCGATCGAGCTCGGCGCAGACCTCGTCCAGCGCGGCCGCGAACACCGGGAAGTCCTGGGACAATTCGGCGCCCATGCCGGGGCGCTGCGCGCCCTGCCCGGTGAACAGGAAGGCCGTCTTGCCCTGTCCCACAACACCTGTGACCGACATGGACGATCCCGTCCCGGCCGCGAGGTCGGCGAGCCCGTCCAGGAGCTCCTGGCGGTCGACGCCCAGCGCGCCACCGCGCCACTCCAGCAGCGCCCTGGTGTCGAGCAGGGCCGACGCCACGTCCCGCAGGTCGGCGTCCGGGCGCTCGATCAGCCACTGCCGCAGCCGATCCGCCTGCGCCCGCATTGCCTGCTCGGACTTCGCCGACACCAGCAGCGGGACGATCCCGGAGGGGGCGGCCGACGCTCGCGCGGCGAGCGGAACCACCGGCGGTTCCTCGAGGATGACGTGCGCGTTCGTGCCGCTGATCCCGAACGAGGACACCCCCGCCCGCCGCGGCCGCGCACCGGCGGGCCACCGTTCGGCCTCCGCCAGCACCCGCACCGACCCGGCCGACCAGTCCACATGCGGCGACAACGCGTCCACGTGCAGGGTCTTGGGCAGGGTGTCGTGGCGCATGGCCTGCACCATCTTGATCACGCCACCCACGCCGGACGCGGCCTGCGAGTGTCCGATATTCGACTTGAGCGAGCCGATGCGCAGCGGCTCGTCGCGGTCCTGCCCGTAGGCCGCGATCAGGGCCTGCGCCTCGATCGGATCGCCCAGGGTGGTGCCGGTGCCGTGCGCTTCGACCACATCCACGTCCGCCGGCGTCAGGCCCGCGTCGGCCAGCGCCGCCGCGATCACCCGTTCCTGCGACGGTCCGTTGGGCGCGGTCAGGCCGTTGCTCGCGCCGTCCTGGTTGACGCCGGTGCCCCGCACGACCGCGAGCACGTTGTGGCCGAGCCGCCGCGCGTCCGAAAGCCGTTCCACGACCAGCACGGCCGCGCCCTCCGACCACGAAACGCCGTCGGCCGCCGCCGAGAAGGACTTGCACCGACCGTCCGAGGCCAGCCCCCGATTCCGGGAGAACTCCAGGAACACCATCGGCGTCGCCATCACGGTCGCGCCGCCGACCAGCGCGAGGGAACTCTCCCCCTGGCGCAGGGCCCGGCAGGCCACATGCAAGGCCACCAGCGACGAGGAGCACGCGGTGTCCACCGTCATCGCGGGGCCCTCCAACCCCAGCGCGTAGGACACCCGCCCGGACGCCACACTGCCCACGGCCCCGGTCACGACGTAGCCCTCGACCTCGGGGGTCTGCCGGGTCAGCGTCTCGTAGTCCTGGTACATCACGCCCGAGTACACCCCGGTATCGGTGCCGCGCAACGACATCGGATCGATGCCCGCGTGCTCGAGCGCTTCCCACGACACCTCGAGCAGCAGTCGTTGCTGCGGGTCCATCGCGATCGCCTCGCGGGGCGCGATCCCGAAGAAGTCCGCGTCGAAGTCGGCCGCCCTGGTCAGGAAGCCGCCCTTCCCGGAGTAGGTCGTGCCCACGTGATCGGGGTCGGGATCGATCAGCCGATCCAGCGCCCAGCCGCGATCCGCCGGGAAGTCGCCGATGGCGTCGGTGCCCGTGGACACCAGCTCCCACAGCTCGTCCGCGGAGGCGACCCCACCCGGGTACCGGCACGCCATGCCGACGATGGCGATCGGTTCGTCCGCCCGCGCCCGCCGACCCGGCCGCGCGGCCGGGTCGCTCGCCGCCTTCGGCTCGACCCGCGACTGCACCAGCTTCGCCACGGCCGCCGGGGTCGGATGATCGAAGACCAAGGTCGACGGCAAGGTCAGGCCGGTCGCCTTGCCCAGCCGGTTGCGGAACTCCACCGCACCGAGCGAGTCGAAACCCAGCTCGCGGAACGGTTTACCCGCGTCGACCGCCTCACCCGAATCGTGGCCGAGTACCGCGGCCACCTGGTCGCGGACCGCCGCCAGCACCACGGCGGGGCGCTGCGCCTCGGGCACGCCCGCCAGGCGCGCGCCCAGCGAACCCGCCGCGTGGAGGGTGGGCGTGGGGGCCACGGCCGGGCGGCGGACGAAACCGCGCAGGACGGCGGGGACGGTGTCGGGGTCGGACTCGCGACGCAGGACGGTCGCGTCGAACCGGATCGGTACGAGGCGGGCGTCCGGGCGAGCGAGCGCGGCGTCGAACAGGCGCAGTCCCTCGTCGTCACCGAGCTGTCCCAGGCCCAGCCGGTCCCAGCGCGCGACGGCGACGCGATCCAGCGCGCCGGTCATCCCGCCCGCCTGGTTCCACGGACCCCAGGCCAGCGCGGTCGCGGGCAGACCGGCGGCGCGACGCTGTTCGGCCAACGCGTCCAGGACACCGTTGGCCGCCGCGTAGTTGCCCTGTCCGGCCGTGCCGAGCAGCCCGGACACCGAGGAGAACACGAGGAACGCCGACAGCTCGTGGGTCTGCTCGTGCAGGTGCCACGCGCCGTCGACCTTCGGCGCCAGGACCCGGTCGATCTGGTCGTCGGTCATCGACTCGACGACGCCGTCGTCGAGGACGCCCGCGGCGTGCACGACGGCGGTCAGCCGCCCGTCGGCGGCGATGGTGTCGAGCAGGGACCGGATGTCGTCGGCGTCGGCGACATCGCAGGCCACGACGCGGACGTCGGCGCCCGCGCGCCGCAGCTCGTCGACCAGGTCGGCGGCGCCGGGAGCCGCGGGACCCCGGCGCGAGGTCAGCACCAGGCTGCGGACCTCGTGCGCGGTGACGAGGTGGCGGGCGAACAGGGCGCCCAGTCCGCCGGTGCCGCCGGTGATCAGCACCGTGCCGTCGCCGAACGACGTGGCGCCGGTGTCCGCCGACGCGGACGTGCGCGTCAGCCTGGGTACCAGGAGCTCCGCGCCGCGGACCGCGACCTGGGGCTCCCCCGACCGGGTGACGGCCGCGATCCGCTCCGCGTCCAGCGGCGCGGCGGGATCTTCGTCGACGAGGACGAAGCGCCCCGGGTGCTCCGACTGCGCGCTGCGCACGAGGCCCCACACGGCGGCCGCGCCCAGATCTGGCGTTTCGCCGGGAAGGGTGGCGCCCGCGGTAGTGACCACGACGAGGCGAGGCGATCGCTCGTGGGCGAGCCAGGACTTCAGCGTCGCGAGGGTGGTCAGGACGCCGTCGCGGACCGCCGCCGGCGTCTCACCGCTGGGCGCCCGCCACACCACCGCATCCGGAAGCTGTTCAGCGGCAGCCAGATCGGTCACGGTGACGGAGACGTCGATCCCCCGCACCACCGTGCCCGCGAGCGCCGCCATCGACGGCGCGGACCCACCGGTGACCACGACGGGCTCCCAGCGCACCTCGTACAGCTGTGCGTCGTCGTCGGCCAGTGCGCTCCGGAAGGCGTTCACGTCGTAGGGACGCATCACCACCGCCTCGACCGACACGATCGGCGTGCCGTCCGGATCGACGGCGGCGACGGATACGGTCTCCGGGCCGGTCGCCACGGCGATGACCCGCAGCGAGGTGACCTCGGCCGTCGGCGCGTGGAAGTGGACCCCGCCCCAGCGGAAGAGCAGCTTGCCGGTGGCCGCGTCGGCGGCGGCGTCACGCCACACCAGCTGGGCGAGTCCGGCGTGCAGGGTCATATCCAGCAGCGTGGGATGCAGGCCGTAGCGGCCCGAGTCCCCCGCCGTGTCGGTGACGAGGGCGAGGTCGGCGAAGACCACGTCGTCTCGTCGCCACGCGGCGCGCACGCCGGTGAACGCCGGGCCGTACTCGAGGCCGGAGCCGTTCGACATCAGCGCCGGAATCTCCTCGGCGGCGATCGGTTCGGCATCCACCGGCGGCCACTGCTCGCCGCGCAGGCGCGCGAGCAGGGCCGAATCGCCGGCTCGCGCCGACAGCGCACCGGTCGCGTTGCGCGTCCATGCCCCCTCCGGCGAGGTCCGGAAGGAGAACTCGAACTGGCGCGATCCCGACGCGTCGGGCGCCCGCACCAGTACCTGCAATTCGACCTCGTCCGTGCCGGACGGCAGGATCGGCGCCTGGAGCGTGAGCTCCTCCAGCACACCGCAACCGATTCGATCACCGGCCGCGAGCAGGAACTCGGCCAGGGCCGCGCTGGGCACGACCACCACGCCGTAGGAGGCGTGATCGGTGATCCACGGCTGCGCGCGCAACGACAGACGGCCGGTGACCAGCCACTCGTCGGTACCCGCCAGGCCCACCACCTCGGTGAGGATCGGGTGACCCGAGGTCGAATGCGGCGCGTCCTGCACCGGCGGCAACCAGAACCGGCGATGCTGGAACGCGTAGGTGGGCAGCGGAATCCGTCGCGCCGCGCGATCCGCGAACAGCGCAGTCCAGTCGACCCGAACACCGGCGACATGTGCCTGCGCGAGACCGGTGACGAACTGCGTCACCTCCTCGGCCGACCGTCGCGCGGTGGCGACCACCGTCGACTCCGGTTCGACCTCCGGGTGCTCGGCCAGGCAGTTCCGGGTCAGCGCCGACAGCACCGCGTCGGGACCCACCTCGACGAACCGGCGCACGCCGCCGGCGGCGAGCGCGTCCACGCCCGGCGCGAACCGCACACAGCCCCGCACCTGGCGGACCCAGTACTCCGGGTCGACGATCTCGTTCCCGGCGAGCTCACCGGTCAGGTTCGACACGATCGGCACCCGGGGCGATGAGTAGGCGATAGCTGTTGCTACAGAACGGAATTCGTTCAGCATAGGGTCCATGCGCGCCGAGTGGAAGGCATGGCTGACGCGCAATCGGCTGGTCTTGACGCCGGCCGCCACGAGTCGCTGCTCGATCTCCTCGATCGCGTCGGCATCGCCGGACAGCACCGTCGAGGACGGGCCGTTCACGGCCGCGACCGCGAGGCGATCGCCGACGGCGGCGACGATCGCGACCGCGCGCGCTTCGTCGATCGCGACGGCGAGCATCGCGCCGCCCGTGGGCAGGGCGCCCATCAACCGACCCCGCGCTGCCACCAGCGCACACGCGTCCGGCAGCGACCACACTCCCGCCACATAGGCCGCGGCCAGCTCACCGATCGAATGGCCGATCACCGCATCCGGTGTCACACCGAAGGATTCGAGCAGCCGGTACAGCGCCACCTCGACGGCGAACAAGGCGGGCTGGGTGAATTCGGTCCGGTCCAGCACCGCGCTGTCGCCGTGGAACATCACCTCGCGAAGCGACTGGCCCAGCACGGGATCGAAGTGCTCGCACAGCGCGTCGAGTGCGGTCGCGAACACCGGGAACGCCGCGTACAGATCGGCGCCCATGCCGATCCGCTGTGCGCCCTGACCGGTGAACAGGAAGGCCGTCCGTCCCGCACCGGCGCTGCCGTCGACGACACCGGCTCCGGTTCCCCCAGCGGCGAGGTCGGCCAACCGCGCGAGGATCTCATCGCGATCGCGACCGAGCACGACACCGCGCGCATCCAGGTGCGCGCGGGTGCTGACCAGTGAATAGGCGGCGTCGGCGACCTCCACCTCGGGGTGGTCCGACAGCCACGCGTGCAGTCGCGCGGCCTGCGCGCGCAAACCCGGCTCACCCTTCCCGGACACCAGCAGCGGCGTGATCGTCGCCGTCCGCGCGGGCGCGTCCTCGGTGACCGGTGCGGCCGGCGCTTCCTCGAGAATGACATGCGCGTTGGTGCCGCTGATCCCGAACGACGAGACACCCGCTCGCCGGAGCCGCTCCCCGGCGGTCCACGCTTCGGGTTCGGTCAGCAGACGCACCGCGCCCGCCGACCAATCCACATGCGGCGACGGCGAATCGAGATGCAGGGTGTGCGGCAACCGCTCGTGCCGCATCGACTGCACCATCTTGATCACCCCGGCCACACCCGCGGCGGCCACGGTATGGCCGATGTTCGACTTCAGCGAACCGATGCGCAGCGGCTCGCGGTCCGCGCGACCCTGGCCGTAGGTGGCGATCAGGGCCTGCGCCTCGATCGGGTCACCGAGGGCGGTTCCGGTCCCGTGCGCCTCGACGACATCCACGTCGGCCGCCGTGATTCCCGCGTTGGCCAGCGCCTGCGCGATCACCCGTTCCTGGGAGGGACCGTTCGGCGCGGTCAGGCCGTTGCTCGCGCCGTCCTGGTTCACGGCACTGCCGCGGACAACGGCCAGCACCTGGTGGCCGGATCGCTGCGCGTCCGAGAGCCGTTCCAGCACCAGCACGCCGGAGCCCTCGGACCAGGCCACGCCGTCGGCGGCGGCCGAGAAGGGCTTGCACCGGCCGTCCGGAGCCAGGCCGCGCTGGCGGGCGAAGTCGACGTGCAGGTACGGGCTGGCCGCGACGGTGACGCCACCGGCGAGGACCAGCGAACTGTCCCCCTGACGCAGCGCTTGGCACGCCAGATGCAGCGCCACCAGCGAGGACGAACACGCCGTATCCACCGTGACCGCGGGCCCTTCCAGGCCGAACACGTACGCGATCCGGCCGGAGATGACGCTGTGCGAGGTACCGGTGAGCCGGAACCCCTCCAGGTCACCGGTCACCCGGCGCGCGTACCCCGAGGAGCAGGCGCCGACGAACACGCCGGTGTCGCCGCCCCGCAGTGAGGTCGGGTCGATGCCCGCGTCCTCCAGCGCTTCCCAGGCGGTTTCCAGCAGCACGCGCTGCTGCGGGTCCATCGCCAAGGCCTCGCGCGGGCTGATGCCGAAGAAGCCGGGATCGAAATCGCCCGCACCGTCGAGGAATCCGCCGTGGCGGGTGTACACGGTGCCCGGGGTACCAGGATCAGGGTTGTAGAGGCGGTCGAGGTCCCACCCGCGATCGGTGGGGAATTCACCGATGGCGTCGCGTCCCGCGATCATCAGGTCCCACAGATCCTCCGCGGAGGCCACCCCACCGGGGAAACGCGCGCCGATGCCGACGATCGCGATCGGTTCGTCGGTGGTCGTGCGCCGCGAGACCCGGTGCCGGTCCTGCCCGCGCCCGGCGACACGGGCCCGCAGCAGCCCCGCCACCGCTGTCGCGGTCGGATAGTCGAAGACGAGGGTGTCGGGCAGCGGCACACCGGTGGCCGTGGTCAACCGATTGCGCAGCTCCACACCGCTGATCGAGTCGAAGCCGCTCTCGGTGAACGGCAGGTCGGGGTGGATCGCCGTCGGCGACTCGTGGCCGAGGACCGCGGCGGCCTGCTGCCGCACAATGTCGAGAACTAGTGCGTCGCGCTGGAATTCGGGTGCGGCGGCGAGAGTCCGCGCCAGGTCGGTGTCGTCCCGAGCATCTACCCGGACCTGATCACCGTGATCCCCAGCACCATTCGCCGTGGTCGTCGGCTGCGCGCCGTTGTGGCCCGCCACTCCGAATGCCGGATCTTCGTGGCCCAGAGCCCCCCGCCCTGAGGCGCTGAACCGGGTGCCGTCGCGCTCCGGGTCGTCGAGCTGCGTTGCCGGGACCCCTGCGGTGCCGTCACCCGCTCCGCTGAGATCCGGTGCCCTGAGTCCTGCGGCATCGCGCTCGGTGGGGGAATAGACGCCCGGGGGAAGGGTCCTCGGGGTTCCGGACCAGAAGTTCCGGCGCTGGAATGCGTACGGCGGCAAATCGACTCGCGATCCGCCGGTGACGAGTGCGTCCGGTCGGACCGACAGGCCGGCGCAGTAGGCCTGGGCGAGCAGGGCGACGAACCAGTCCGGACCGTCCTCACCCAACCGCCGCGAACCGAGCACCGCGACGGTGTCGGAGGCCACGTCGGCGAGATCGGAGGTGAGGGCCGGGTGTGGGCTCATCTCGACGAATCCGGTGATGCCGTCGGCGATCAGCGCGGATACCACCTCGGCGAACCGGCCCGGGGCTGGCTGCGATCGGAGCCAGTACTCGGCATCCAGGTCCGCGGTGTCGACCGGGTCGGTCGAGGCCGTGGAGCGGAACGGGACCGCCCCCGAGCGTGGTCGGATCGACGCCAGGTCTCGCCGCTGTCGGGCGGCGTCCTCGGTCCGCGACCGGACGACCACCACGCGCGCCGCGTCGTCCAGCGACAGCCCACCGGCGATGTGCGCGGCGGCGATCTCGCCCAGCCCGTCGCCGAGCACCAGATCCGGTGCAACGCCCGACGCCTGCCACCGCCGAGCCATCGACACCATGACCGCGAACAACACCGGCTGCGCCACGTCCGGGCGATCCGCCGACGGCGCGCCCTCGTCGCCGCGCAGCACCGCGCGCAGCGACCAGCCCACGTACGGCGCCAGCGCCGCTTCACAATCCGCGATCGACTCGGCGAACGCCGGGTCCGACGCCAACAGCCCCAGCGCCAGACCGGCCCACCTGCTGCCCTGCCCGGGGAAAACGAACGCGACCTTTCGCGGCGCCGCCTCGACGATCGTCGCCCCGGACCCCGCCACAGCCGCCAACGAGGCCAGCAACTCCGCACGATCCCGGCCGACCGCGTACCCGCGCCACTCCATCGCGACCCGGGTGGTCACCAGCGAATGCGCGACATCGACCACATCCAGCTCGGGACGGCCGCCCAACCACTTCCGCAACCGCTCCGCCTGGGCCCGCACACCGGTTTCGGTGCGCGCGGACAACACCCACGGCACCACCCCGACGTCGACCCCACCGCGTGCAGTGCGCGCGGTGGCGAATTGCCCACGGTGAGTGGTAGAAGGGGCGACAGCTGTCCCGTGGTGAGGGATGACCGCCGGGGCTTCCTCCAGGATCACGTGGGCGTTCGTACCGCCCATGCCGAACGAGGACACTCCGGCCCGGCGCACGGTGTCGGTCGACCAGCCCTCGTTGGCGGTCACTACGCGCAAGCCCAAGTCGTTCAAGGGAATTCGTGGATTGGGTGAGTCGAAGTTCAGGCTGGGTACCAGGTCTGCGCGACTCAGGCAGAGGGCGGTCTTGATCAGGCCCGCGATGCCGGCGGCGCCTTCCAGATGGCCGATGTTGGTCTTGACCGAGCCCACGGCCAGCGGGGCGTCCGGCGCCCGGTCCGCGCCGTAGATGTCACCCAGGGCCGCAGCCTCCACCGGATCGCCCGCCGGTGTTCCGGTGCCGTGCAATTCGACGTACTGCACCGAGGACGCGTCGACCCCGGCCGCGCGCAATGCGGCGCTGATCGCCGCCGCCTGCCCCGTCCGACTCGGGGCACTCAGTACCCTGCGTTCGTTGCCGGTGTTCACCGCGCTGCCGCGGATCACGGCGTGGACGCGGTCGCCGTCGGCGATCGCCCGGTCCAGCGGTTTCAGCACCACCATGCCGCCGCCCTCGCCGCGCACGAACCCGTCGGCCCTGGCGTCGAAGGTGTAGCAGGCGCCCCGCGTCGACTGCGCGCCGAACTGCTCGATCCGCGCACCGCTGGACGGTGACAGGATCAGGTTCAGGCCGCCGGCCAGCGCCACCTCGCTCTCGCCGCTGCGCAGGCTCTCACAGGCCAGGTGGACCGCGACCAGCGACGATGCCTGGGCGCTGTCGACCACGAGACTCGGTCCGCCGAAACCGAAGTGGTTCGAGATCCGGTTGGCCATGATGCCGCGCCCGGTCCCCCACAGCGCGTGCCTGCTGACGCCGGGACCGCCGCGCAGGGCCATGACCTCGGCGAAATCGCTGCCGGTGCTGCCGAGGAACACGCCATAGGGCCGCGACCGGTGCCCCGGCGCCGCCAGCCCGGCGTCCTCGAGCGCCTCCCAGCTCAGCTCCAGCGCCAGCAGCTGCTGGGGATCGACCGCACGTGCCTCGTTGGGCGAGACACCGAAGAAGTCGGCATCGAAATCACCTACGGTGTCGAGGAATCCGGCCCGCTCGGTGATCGCGTCCCGCCCGGCGGGCGCGGTCCCGATCGCGGCCCGCCCCTGACTGAGCAGCTGCCAGAACCCCTCGAGATCAGCGGCGCCCGGCAATCTGCAGGACATACCGACAATCGCGACGTCGAACGTCGAACCGGTCACCTCTGAACATCCTTCCGCGAAACACGCTAATTCCCCCGAGCCCCCTGCCGAGTATGTGTGGGGGCTACCAGATCGCGGAGCGGGTCATGTCACCATCGATTCGTAGTACTAACTAATGAGTTCGACGACTCAGACGATTCGTGCGTCGACACAACGAATCTCGATGCGGTCGAGCAGAAGGGGCGCGGAGATCGTCCGCGGATTGCCGTGGTCGCGCAGTGGGTGCGGGCCCGGCTGGAGTCGGCCGTTCGGCCGGAAAGCTGACGCGCTACGTCGCCATTCCGGCGGCCCGAGGCGCGGGTCTGAGGGCGTCTCGGCCGGGCGAACCGGCGCGCTGATCCCTCTCGAAAGGTTCGAACGGCAGAACAGGACTCATTGAACTGCACAGTATTTGGGGTATCTCGAGCTTGTCAACCGTCCGGTTTCTTCCCGTTCATCGCGCTGATTACTCACAAAGCTTCCCACGATCCGAGCCGCTTCGCAGTGTTCGGTGGCTGGAATGTTGCCCGGCACTGGTACCGCTCGGCCGTTCCGCGCCGATCGCGCGACGGCCCGGCCGCCCGCGCTCGCGCTCCGCCGGGCCTCACCGGCCCATCATTACCGGATTGCCCTGCGCACCTCGGGATTCGGACCCGAGGAACTCGGGGGACTGGTGGCAGCGCCACCGGCCACGGCGAACGTCGCCGGGAACGGTCCCGCCGTGACCGACGGACGGGGGTCGTCCGACGTCCCGCCCGCAGGCTCGACTGTGCGGCACGCACCCTGCCCGACAAGGGTTCCCGGCCGCCACTCGAACGGCCGGGATCGGTTTGCTGACGATGCTGTTCACACCCGCCGGTGCCGTCGACCGGCTCCCGGCCGTCCGAATCGGGGACCCCGGCCGGGCTCGATTGCCGGTGCGCACTTTTCGACGCGTACACCGTGGGCCGCGCAGCCATGCCGGTAGTCACGGTAAGGCCGACCGATGGGAGGCGGCGCCGGGCGAGAACGGCCGCCATAGGGGGTCGTCAGTACGCGGGCGGTCGCGGCGCCTCCAAGCGAAGGGCCGCGACCGGGCAGGTGTCGACCGCGAGTCGGATGGTGTCGAGTTGGTCCTCGCTGACCGGAACCAGCACGGTCGCCTTGCCTTCGTCGTCGGTCCCGTAGACGTCGGGCGCCAACGCGACACAGAGCGCGTGGCCCTCGCATCGGTTCCGGTCGACGCTGATCCTGGGCGTCATACGGCCGAGGTCGATTCGGCCGCGCGGGCGTGCCGTGGCCGGAGGTCGATCGGCAGGCCGTCGTCGGGAGTGGGCCCGGTGCCCCAGGTCAACGGTGGCTGATAGCCGACGGGAACACTCCACTCGTATCGAAGCAGCATTCGGTGCATGATGGATTTCACGGTCATCCCGCCGAAGTACAGACCGATACACTTGTGCGCCCCGCCGCCGAAGGGGGACCAGGCATAGCGGTGCACCTTGTCCTCGCGCCGATCCGCGGCGAACCGTTCCGGGTCGAACTCGTCCGGTCGCGGCCACCACCGCGCCAGCCGCATCGACGGATACGCGCCGAGGAGGATGTCGGTACCCGCCGGGATGTAGTGACCGAGGATCTCGGTGTCCTCGATCGCCTGGCGAATCAGCATTCCCGCCGGGGCGTACATGCGCAGTGTTTCCTTGAACGCGAGATCCAGCGACGGCAGGCGATCGAGGTCGTCGTAGTCGAGCGAGGCTTTCCCCAGCGCGAGCGATTCCGCGCGCAGCCGCTCCTGCCAGTGCGGATCGGCGCCGAGCAGATAGGTGAGCATGGAGGCCGTGACGGCGGTGGTGTCGTGCGCGGCCATCAGGACGAAGATCATGTGGTTGACGACGTCGGCGTCGGAGAACACCTCCCCGTCCTCGCTCCTCGCGCGACACAGCACGCTGAACAGATCGTTCCCCTCCCCGGCGCGTTTGGCGGGCAGTCGGGCACGGAAGTACTCCTCGAGGACCCGGCGGCCACGTAACCCCCGCGACCACGTACCGCCCGGCACCTGTGCCCGGATCAACGCCTGGCCGCCGACCACTGTGTGCTCGAACGCGCGCTCCAACTGTTCGGCGCGCGAACCCATTTCCTCGCCGACGAAAACCTCGGTCGCCAGGTTCAGCATCATCTGCTTGACGGCGTCGTACAACCGAAAGCCGTTGCCGGGCCGCCACGATGCGAGGTCCCGATCGATGCCCGGCCCCATCAGGTCGAGGTAGCTGATCAGTCGAGGCCGCGTGAACGCCTGCTGCATGATGCGCCGGTGATACATGTGCTCATCGAAGTCGAGCAGCATGATGCCACGTCGAAAGAACGGCCCGATCCAGAATTCCCAGCCCTTCTCGCTGGAGAAGGCCTTGTCCCGGTCGGCCCAGACGGTCTCCAGCGCGGCCGGGCCCAGCGCGCAGACGGCGCGGTGGCCGAACACCTGCGTCCAGGAGACCTCGCCGTACTTGTCGAAGGTGCTGCGCGCCCATGCGAGCGGGTCGGTGTAGACCCGCAACGACTGGCCGATCAGAGGTAACCCCGCGTTGCCCGGCACCGGAAGCAGACCGCTTCCAGCCGGTGGCTCGGCGAGCGGCATGGTTCTCGACGGATACAGGTCGGCCAAGTCGGCGGCACGCTGTTGAATCCTGCGGCGAATGTCGTGGTGCATGTGGTGTCCTTTCGCGACGCTGCGAAGGTTCGACGGAGGCACGGTGACAGCCACCAAATTGGTGACACTCCGTCACCAATTAGCTCTCTTGCCGCCCGCCTTTGTCAAGATGGAGCCATGACCACCTCCCAGACCTGGGGCGGGCGCACTGCCCAGGCGCGCCGTGCCGCGCGCCGCCAGCAGCTGATCGACGCCGCCATCGACATCTGGGCCGACAGCGGCTGGGCGGCGGTGAGCCTGCGCAGCGTATGCGCCAGGGCAGGGCTGAACGATCGATACTTCCGGGAGAGCTTCGCCGATCGAGACACGTTGCTTGCCGCGGCATGGGACCAGGTGCGCGACGAAACGACGGCCACCCTGGCCACGGCGATCAGTGATCGCGGGAGTTCACCACCGCTCGAAGTGCTGCGTCGCGCAGTCGAAGCCGTGGTCACCAGCTTCGCTACCGACCAACGCCGCACCCAGGTCCTGTTCGGCGACCACGCGGGCAGCGAAGTACTCGAGCGCCGTCGCCGCGACCTGATATTCCTCGTCACCGATATGCTCGCGACGGGCATGCGGCCGTCGCTACGAAACGGCGTGAACTACGACGAGTTCCACCGCACCGTGCTGATGGCCGTCGGCGGTTTCGTGGAGTTGACGACCGCGTGGCGTGCGGGCACCATCGCCATCGACCCCGCCGGGATAGTCGCCCAGACAACCCGCTTCGGCGAGATCCTCGCCGGCCACTACCTCGAGCCCGACCCGCCGTCACATCGAGCAGACCCGCGCGACGCCGGTACCGACTCCACCCTGGTTCGATTGCCCACTACCGCATCCGACGACTGAGGACCGGACTACCGGCCCCTAGCCAGGACCGCGAGGCGCGGAGATCGCGTGCCGCATCCACGCAGTCAGTCGACGAAAATGCCTCAGGCCGGAAGATCTTTCGATCTTCCGGCCTGAGGCGCTTGTAGCGGGGACAGGATTTGAACCTGCGACCTCTGGGTTATGAGCCCAGCGAGCTACCGAGCTGCTCCACCCCGCGTCGGTGAATACAACATTACACACGGGTTAGCGCGGATGCCAAATCGTGAGGTCAGGGCAGGTTTTCCCGGCGCTGCACGCGATCTTCGACGAGCTGCCGGGCCGCGCGGAACCGCACATTGTGACCGACGTCATATTCTCGCTCGACTCGACGAGCGGCGCGTGCGGAGAGCCGGATTCGCGTGACCGGGGTCACTATTTCGGCGTGATCTCACGCACATAACGGACCAATAACAGACCGACCGGGATCTAGGTATTCCCCCACGCTATGCAGCGTAAACATTGGTAAGACGGCTATTTCATTCATACAATTGTCTCGTTATCAAGATGTGATCGTCATGGATTTCTTGGTTAGCGTCTCCCCCATGACTGAGACCCGGAAATTCCGCACCCGTGCCCTTGGCGTCGCCGCCATCACCGGCGCCCTGGTTGCCGTTCCGTTCAGCCTGGCCACCGGCACCGCCTCCGCCGCGACCCACAACTGGGACGGTGTCGCGCAGTGCGAGAGCGGTGGCAACTGGGGTATCAACACCGGTAACGGCTACTACGGTGGCCTGCAGTTCTCGCAGAGCACCTGGGCCGCCAACGGCGGTCAGGGTTCGGCGCACAACGCCAGCAAGGAAGAGCAGATCCGCGTCGCGGAGAACGTGCTCGCCAGCCAGGGTGTCGGCGCGTGGCCGCACTGCGGCCGCTACCTGCAGGCAGGCACCTCCGAGCCCGAGCCCGCCGTCGAGGAGCCCGCCGCGGAGCTCCCGGTCGAGCTGCCCGCCCAGACCAAGACCGACGTCCAGAACGCCGTCGACCAGGCCAAGGCCGCGGGTCAGGCCCTGGCCGACCAGTACGGCGTCGCCGGTCAGTACCAGGACCTGCTCAACGCCGGCGCCCCGCTGATCGCCTCGATCGGCGGCTGATCCACCGTTCCCCCTGCACGAGAAAGGCCCCGCCATCCAGCGGGGCCTTTCTCGCTCTCGCTACCGACGACTACCGGCCGCCGGCATCCTGGTACGCCTTCACCGCGGCGTCCAGTTCCTCGAGCGCCTTACCGAAATCGGTGAAGTTGCCCGTGCGCATCGCCGTGCGCACCGCCTCGATCTTGCGGCTGAGCTCGGCGGCCGCGGCCTCCTGGGCGGTCGACCCCGGCGGGGTCGTCGTCCCGGGCGGCGGGGTCGTGCCGCCGTTCGGCGGAGTGGTGGTGCCCTGGTCCACCGGCGGCGTGACGCCCGGTTTCGGCTTCACGGCCGGATCGCCGCCGAACGGCGTCGCCAGCGAACCGGCGCCCGGCATGACCTGGTTGAGCGCCTCGGCCAGCGTCGCCGCGTAGCCGACCTTCACGCTGCCCGCCGCGTCGCGGTAGCTCACCAGCACGCGCAGCAGCTGCGGGAACGTCGAGGATCCAGTGTTGCGTTCGTTGTAGAACGGCTCCACGTAGAGGATGCCGCCGTCGGCCACCGGCAGCGTGAGCAGATTGCCGTAGCGGATCTTGTTGGAGTTCGACAGCAGGGTCTTCTCACGAGACACCGCGTCGGCGGTGGTCATCGAGTTCTGGGTCTGCTGCGGACCCTGGGTCTGGGTCTCGACCGGCAACTGCAGCACGGTGAACTTGCCGTACCCGTCGGGGTCGGAGCGCACCGAGATGTAGGCGGAGAGGAACTGCCGGTTGTAGCCGACCATCGCCGAGGTCAGGTTGAACACCGGCTTGTTCGTCTTCGGATCGCCGAGCAACACGTAGTACGGCGGCTGGTTGAAGGTGCCGCCCTCGATCGTGGGATCGCTGGGGACCGACCAGAACGCGTTGTTGGTGAAGAACTCACGCGGGTTGTCCACGTGGTACTTGGTGAGCATGTCGCGCTGGACCTTGAACAGATCCTCCGGGTAACGGAAGTGCGCCCGCAGCTCCGGCGAGATCTCGCTCTGCGGCTTCACCGCGTTCGGGAACACTCCGCGCCAAGCCTTGAGGACCGGGTCGGTGGAGTCGGTCTCGTACAGGGTGACGGTGCCGTCGTAGGCGTCGACGGTGGCCTTCACCGAGTTGCGGATGTAGCTGACCTCCTTGCGCGGGATGACGCGCCCGGTCTTCTTGTCGATGCTGTCCTCGACCGCGCCGTCGAGCGAAGTCGACTGGGCGTAGGGGTACTTGTCCAGCGTGGTGTAGGCGTCGACGATCCAGACGATGCGCTTGTCGACGACCGCCGGGTAGGCGTTGCCGTCGGTGGTCAGCCACGGGGCGACCTTCTGCACCCGGTCACGCGGACCACGGTTGAACAGGATCTTGGAATCGTCGCTGATCGCCGAGGAGAACAGGATGTTGCGCTCGGCGTACTTGGCGGCGAAGGCCAGCCGGTTGAACCAGTTGCCGATCGGCACGCCGCCGCTGCCCTCATAGGTGTAGGAGGCCTGGTCGGAGTCGTATTCGCGAGGGGCCTGGCCCTCGGCGGTGCCGACGATCGCGTAGTCGGGATCGGTCTGGGCGATCAGCTCGCCGTAGTAGATCCGCGGCTGCTCGACCTTGATCTGCTGATCGTCCATCTTGGTGAACAGATCGCTCACCATGAACAGCGGATAGCCGGAATCGCTGCCGCCCACCACGCTCGGCGCGTCGGACTGCGGCTTGTTCACCCGGTTGGCCGGCGCGGCGACGAAACCGTTGCCGTGGGTGTAGACGGTGTGCTGGTTGATCCAGTCCTTCTGGTTGCCCGAGAGCGCGGCCGGATGCAGCTCACGCGCGGCGACGATGTAGTCCTGGGTGTCGCCGTTGAGGGTGTATCGGTCGATGTCGAGCGACTCGGGGAAGCCGTAGAAGTTCTTCCGCTGCTGGAGCTGGGTGAACGTGGGCGAGAGGATGTTCGGGTCGAGCAGGCGGGCGTTGCCGATGGTGGCCGCGTCCGCGGGAACCTCGAGCGGGCTCTTCTTGCTCTCGCCCTGATAGTCCTGGTATTCGACCCTGTCGTCGGTGATGCCGTACGCCTGGCGCGTCGCCATGATGTTGCGCTCGATGTACGGGCTCTCCTTGTCGGCGGCGTTCGGGCGCACCGAGAACTGCTCGACCACCATCGGCCACACCGCGCCGACCAGGATCGACGAGAGCACCAGCAGGGCGGCCGCCATCGCGGGCACCCGCAGATCGCGCAGCACGATGCCGGCGAAGAACGCGATCGCGCAGATCACCGCGATCGAGAGCAGGATCAGCTTGGCCGGCAGCACCGCGTTGATGTCGGTGAACGACGGACCGCCGAAGGTCGGCTCCTTGCGGGTGCTCGACAACAGGTCGTAGCGGTCGAACCAGTACGCGACCGCCTTGAGCAGCACGAAGATACCGGCGATCACGGCCAGCTGCACGCGCGCGGCCCGGGTCAGCGTGCCCTCGCGACCGGCCAGGCGCAGGCCGCCGAAGACGTAGTGGGTCACCAGGTTCGCGAAGAAGGCGATCACCACGGCGACGAACAGCCAGTTCAGCACCATCCGGTAGAACGGCAGATCGAAGGTGTAGAAGCCGATGTCGAGATGGAACTGCGGGTCCTGCTGGCCGAACTCACCACCGTGCAGGAACAGCTGCACGGTCGCCCAGTTCGACTGCGCCACCAGTCCCGACAGCAGACCCAGCAGCACCGGGATGCCGATGCCGAACAGCCGCAGCCTGCCCATCACGGTGGTGCGGTAGCGCGCGATCGGATCGTTGGGCCCGGCGACGGGCACGAAGACCGGCCGCGACCGGTAGGCCAGCAGCAGCGCGGCCCAGACCACCAGGCCGACGAACAACGCGACCACGACGAACAGGAGCAACCGCGTGCGCAGCACACCCAGATACACACTGCGATAGCCGACCTCGCCGAACCACAACCAGTTGGTGTAGGCGTCGGTGAGCCGGGGCCCGAGCAGCAGTAACGCCGCGAGGACGACTGCTGTCACCAGCAGCACTCGGCTGCGTCGGGACAACGAAGGTAAACCGGTGGGGGGCCGCATGCCCACGGTGCCACTCTCCAAGGGTCCGGCGGCAACCGCGCCGCTGATCGGCGCAGCACCGCAGTCCGATGTTGCGGATGGTCCGTTGCCGGACCGTTGGCGCCCACTCTACGGAAATCGGACACCGTGCAAGCGCCTGGGCCGAAAATGATTGGATGGGCGGGTGACCGATGACCAGCACGCCGAAGTCGTCCTCGCCCGTTGTGTGCGCGAGGTCGTCGAGTTCGCCGACGCCGAGGGCTGGGGTAACCCGCCGCAGATGTTCGCCCTGGTGCCGACCGCCGACCTCGCCGCGGCCGAACCCGATCTCCAGGATCAGCTCGACGACGGCAGCGAACTCACCCCGATCGCGCAGGAAGCCTTTCCCGACGACATCACCGGCGGGTCGATGGCGCTCGACGAATTCCTCGCGACCACCACCTGGCCGCCCGCCGTCGAGGGCTGCGTGCTGGTCCAGGAGATCGTGGTGCTCCCGCCCGACGCCGAGAGCGACCTCGACGAGGCGCTCGTTCCGCTGCTGGCCGACGACGAAGCCGCCGACGCGGCCGGGCGCGCCGCGGCGCACGCCCATCCCGGCCGCCGGGACGCGCGGCTCATCGCCGGCGTGCTGCGCCAGGGCACCTCGCTGTGCCTGCTGCAGATCCGCCCCGAGGACGACGACGGTTTCGGCGACCTCGACCTGCGCACCTACCCGAATCTGGCGCCGGGCCTGGTCGAGGCCCTGCACCACACGCTGGAGTGATCAGCCGCAGCTGACGGCCTCGCGGCCGGCGTCGATGTCGGCCAGCGAGGTCACCGCGCTGTCGAGCGTGTCGACCTTCACCAGGCGCAGCCCCTCCGGGGCGCGCTGCCTGGCCTCGTTGCAGTTGTCGGCCGGGACCAGGAACGTCTCGGCACCCGCCTCCCGGGCGGCGATCATCTTGTACTGGATGCCGCCGATCGGACCGACCTTGCCCTCCTGGTCGATGGTGCCGGTCCCGGCGACGAACCGGCCGCCGTTGAGCTCACCGGGCGAGAGCTTGTCGATCAGCGCCAGGCTGAACATCAGCCCTGCCGAGGGTCCGCCGATGTCGGCGAGGTTGAACTCGACCTGCAGCGGCGGGCGGCCGCCCTCCCCCGGCGTGATGCCGAGGTAGCCCTTCGTCGAGTCGTCGGGACGAGGCGCGAGGGTGATCGGCGTGGTCTGCTGGGCGTCACCGCGGCGGTAGACGACGGTGATGGTGGTGCCGGGGCCCTTGGTGGAGACCAGGTCGACGACGTCCTTGGGCGCGGTGATCGGCGTGCCGTCGATGCTGATCAGCTCGTCGCCGACCTGCAGCACGTCCTTGGCCGGGCCCTCGTCCCCGAGTCCGCGCACCAGCACGACCGTCGGCATCTTCAGGTAGTGCAGCGCGGCGACCTCGGCGTTGCTCTCGGAGTCCTTGAAGTCCTGCTGATTGGACTTGTCGACCTCCTCGCGCGACACCCCGGGCGGGTACACCTCCGCGCGTGGGACCAGTCCGTGCTCGCCGCTGACCCAGAAGCCGAACGCCTCGAACAGGTTGAGTCCGTCGCGGACGGACACCGTGGTCATATTGAGGTGCCCGCTCGTCGGATCCAGCGGCGCGCCCGTGACGTCGACCACCTGCTTGCCCTCGACCTCGCCGAGGGTGTCGAAGGTCGGCCCGGGTCCGAGCGCGACGAACGGCACGGTGACCACGCTGCCGACCACACCGAGGACGAGCACGGGTACCAGGGCCACGATCAGGGTGAGGATCCGACGATTCACTCGGACCACAGTAGTGATCACCGGCCGTGACCGACGGGAGTGGCACGCTTTTGCCGGGTACCCGGTGCCATCGATTTCGCGATGCGCGAACACCGTGGCCCCCTGGTGTCCGCGTAACGTATGAGGTATGAGCGATCTCCCCTTCGGCTTCTCGAACCGCGACGACGACGAATCGGGCAAGCGTCGCGACGAGGCGAACGGCCCCGGCGGAAACGATCCGTTCGGGTTCGGAGCTGCGGGCGCGGGCGGCTTCGACCCGTCGCAGCTGGGACAGATGCTGACCCAGCTCGGGCAGATGATCAGCGGCATGGGCCAGGCGGGCGGCCCCGGCGGCGCGCAGGCCGGGCCGGTCAACTACGACGTGGCCAAGCGGCTGGCCCGCCAGCAACTCGGCGCCACCGTCGCCCCGATCGCGGCGAAGACGACCTCCGCGGTGACCGACGCGGCGCACCTGGCCGAGCTGTGGCTCGACGGCGCCACCGTGCTGCCCGCGGGCGCGAGCAAAACCGTCGCCTGGACGGCCAACGACTGGATCGAAGAGACCCTGCCGACCTGGAAGCGCCTGTGCGATCCGGTGGCCGAGCAGATCTCGGGCATGTGGACCGCGCAGCTGCCCGAGGAGGCCAAGCAGTTCGCCGGGCCGATGGTCGGCATGCTCGGGCAGATGGGCGGGCTGGCGTTCGGTTCCCAGCTCGGTCAGGCCCTCGGCCAGCTGGCCAAGGAGGTGCTGACCTCCACCGATATCGGTCTGCCGCTGGGCCCGGCCGGTACCGCCGCGCTGCTGCCGACGGCGATCTCGGCGTTCAGCGAGGGCCTCGAGCAGCCCGAAAGCGAGATCATGGTCTTCCTGGCGGCCAGGGAGGCCGCCCACCAGCGACTGTTCGCGCACGTGCCGTGGCTGCGTCAGCAGGTGCTCGGCGCGGTGGAGGACTACGCGCGCGGCATCAAGATGGACTTCTCCGCGCTGGAGGAAGCCGCGCAGAACATCGACCCGATGTCGCTGAGCGATCCGTCCAAGCTCGAGGAACTGCTCTCGCAGGGCACCTTCGAGCCGCAGACCACCCCCGAGCAGAAGCAGGCACTCGAGCGCCTGGAGACCCTGCTCGCGCTGATCGAGGGCTGGGTCGACGTGGTGGTCACCGACGCCGTCGGCGAGCGACTGCCCGGCGCGAGCGCGCTCTCGGAGACGCTGCGCCGCCGCCGCGCGACCGGCGGACCCGCCGAGCAGACCTTCGCCACCCTGGTCGGCCTGGAACTGCGTCCGCGCAAGGTCCGCGAGGCCGCCGCGCTGTGGCGCCGTCTCACCACCGATGTGGGCATGGACCGCCGTGACGGCGTGTGGGCGCACCCCGACCTGCTGCCCGACTCCAGCGACCTGGACTCCCCCGCCGGCTTCATCGACTCCGTGATCGGCGGCGGCACCGGCGCTTTCGACGATCCGCTGGCCCAGCTGGCCGAGACCGAGGCGCGCGAACGCGACGAGGCCGAGCGCGGCAAGACCGATCCCGACACCGACCAGTCCTGAGCTGAGCCGACGCGCCACCACGACCGCCGAAAAATCTGCGGATCATGGTGGCGCGACACGGTTTCCGGGGTGACACCCGCCCAGAAACGCCGTCACGACCGGCCGGACACGAGTTGTCCACAGGCTGACCGTCCGAGCACGACACGCCGAAAGCCTGTGGATAACCGCACTTTTCGCGCACCGTCGGACCCGGGCCCGCGCCGATACTTGCGCCATGACGACCACGACGCCACTGCGCGGACCGATGTTGCACCCGCGGGTGATCACCCTGGTTCGGCCCTCCGGGACCGTGCAGCTGGGGTGGGACCCGGAACGAGCGCTGCTGCTCGAGACCACCGAGCTCGACACCGGCACCGTCCTCGCGTTCCTGCGCCTGCTCGACGGCCTGCAATCGCTACCCCAGATCGTCTGGCGCGCCGGTGAATTCGGCATCGCGCCGGCGCGTACGGTCGCACTCGTCAGCGCGATCGACGAGGCCGGGCTGCTGCTGCAACCGGAGCGCAAACAGGGCACGGTGCGCGGTGTCACCGTGCACGGTCTCGGGCCGCTGTCGGACGCGGTGACGATCGGGTTGCGGCGTATGGGCATCCGGCCGACCCGCTCGCGGGAGTACCGCCCGGGCACGGCGGTCGGGGCCGGCGGCAATCTGGTGGTGCTCACCGACGCGCTGATGGTCGATCCACGGCTGTCGGTGGACCTGGTGCTGCGCCGAATACCGCACCTGCAGGTCCGGATCCGGGACGGTATCGGCGTGGTCGGTCCACTCGTGCTGCCGGGCGAGACCAGCTGCCTGCGCTGCGCCGATCTGACCCGCACCGGGTTCGACGCCGACTGGCCGCACCTGGCGGCGCAGCTGCTCGGCCGCACCGGGCACGCCTCACCGGCCGGGATCGCGGCGACCACCGCCCTCGCACTGGGCGAGTTGGAGACCATCGTCGCCTGTTCACCCCGCCAGGATCCGGGCACGCTCGACGCCACCATGGAACTCAATCTCGACACCCACGAGGTGCAGCGACGCCCCTGGCCACCGCATCCGGACTGCGGCTGCCGCACCCTGTCCACGACCGAGCCGGGAACGGGCCTATGAGGGCTCCCACAGTGCGGTGTGAGCATTCTTATGGCACACCACCGGCAAGTTCGGCCATGATGGGTAGCGTGTCCGAGATCGTGCGCCGCAGTTCCAGCCGCAATGCCAAGTTGGCCAAAATTCCGCTCGGCATCGCCGGACGAGCCGCCGTCGGCTTCGGCAAGAAGCTCGTGGGTGGTGACAAGCAGCAGATCAACGCCACGTTGAACCAGAAGGCCGCGGAGCAGCTGTTCACCGTGCTCGGCGAGCTCAAGGGCGGGGCGATGAAGTTCGGCCAGGCGCTGAGCGTGATGGAGGCCGCGGTCCCGGAGGAGTTCGGCGAGCACTATCGCGAGGCGCTCACCAAGCTGCAGGCCGCCGCACCGCCGATGCCTGCCGAGACGGTGCACCGGGTGCTGGACCAGCAGCTGGGCACCAAGTGGCGCGAGCGCTTCCAGTCCTTCGACGACACCCCCGCCGCTTCGGCCAGCATCGGCCAGGTACACCGGGCGGTGTGGTCGGACGGGCGCGCCGTCGCAGTGAAGGTGCAGTACCCCGGCGCCGACGAGGCGCTGCGCGCCGATCTGAAGACCTTGTCGCGAATGACCGGCCTGCTGTCCTCGGTCATCCCCGGCGCCGATGTGAAGCCGCTGCTGGCCGAGATCACCGAGCGCACCGAGGAGGAGCTCGACTACCGCATCGAGGCCGCCAACCAGCGCCGTTTCGCCGCCGCCTTCGAGGGCCACCCGCAGATCGTGGTGCCGCGGGTGGTGGCAGGCGCCCCGAAGGTGATCGTCACCGAATGGCTCGACGGCACCCCCGTCTCCGCGCTCATCGCCGCGGGCGCGGCCGACCCGGAAGGCACACGGGCGCAGCGCAACCGGATCGCCGAGCTGATGGGCACCTTCCATTTCTCCTCCCCGGAGCGAGTGGGCCTGCTGCACGGCGACCCGCACCCGGGCAACTTCCTGGTGCTCACCGACGGCAGGCTGGCCGTGCTCGATTTCGGCGCCTGCGCGCCGATGCCGGACGGCTTCCCCGAGATCCTGGGGCGGATGCTCGCCCTGGCCGTCGCGGAGGACCACGCCGCGCTCACCGAACTGCTCTACGAGCACGGCTGGGTGATCCCGGGCCGCACGGTCACCCACGAGGAGATCGAGGCGTACCTTCGCCCGTTCAGCGACCCGATCCGCACCGACACCTTCCACTTCACCCGTTCCTGGATGCAGCGGGTCGCGGGCAAGGCCTCGGAGTTCACCAGCCCGGAGATGAAGACCGCGCGTGCCCTGCAGCTTCCGGCCGAATACCTGACGATCTTCCGGGTGCTCGGCGGTTCGGTCGGCATCCTGGCCCAGCTCGACGCGGAACTCGGGTTCATGAACCTGGTTCGCACCTGGGTCCCGGGTTTCCGCGCCGAACGCGCCTCCTAGTCCGTCACGCGGGGCCGGCGTCACCCACCGGTGGTGGGCGCACTCCCCGGACACCACCACCCTGGTCGTCGCTGTCGCCGACGACCGCACGGTCACACGTACCGGCCGCCGATGACAAACGAACCGCTCACCAGGACTCGGTGAGCGGTTCGTTTGCGGTACAGGCCTTTTCCGGGGTTCATGCCGGGATCGCGACCTTGCGCGGACGGCCACGCGGGCGCTTGCGGGCGATCACGACACCCTGGTCGAAGATCTCGCCACCCCAGACACCCCACGGCTCGGCGCGGTCGATGGCCGCGGTCAGGCAGCCCTTACGGATCGGGCAGGACGCGCACAGTTGCTTGGCCTGCTCGAGGTCGTTCGGGCTCTCGGCGAACCACAGATCAGGGTTTCCGGCCCGGCAGGGCAGGGACGCCACGTTTCGGCATGTCACGTCAGCAGTGGCCGTCGGCCATTCCTGGGCGGTGAACACGTCGTTCTCCTTCAGCTCGTTTGCAGCGGTTGTTCGTTCGGTGTGCGAACCCGGTGCCAACGGCTGAAGAGCCGAATGAAAAAGGCCACGGATTTCGCTTCTCGCGATCCGTGGCCAGGAGGTCTGGGAGGAGTTCCCTACCTAGTTCGACATTTCTGCCGAGACCTGATCACGGTCGCTGGGTGGACACGGAGGCGGATTGCGCCGGCGAACTCGGGTGCGTATCCGAATTCAACGGCCGGAGCTGCCGGTGCCTCGAAGGCCGCCGGCTGCCAACCCACGCTGGGCTTGTCCTGGAGACGAATCGGGGTGTGCTGATGGACGACAGTCATCGGCACAGCTTTGGTATCGACGCCGGACAGACCGGTCCCCTGCAGAGCGAGGACCCCCCGGGAGGCCGACACCATGGATGCGTTCACCAGGACGCGATTGCCCATCGCGTCGAACGTGGTGTTGCTGTTCATCTGACTGCCTCCCTCCTGAACTCGTGTGCTGATAGAAACTCGCGCCGAGATCACTCTCGGTGCGTGTTCTCCACCATAGGCAATGATCGAGAACCGAACAACCTATTTTCTACCTGCGGTTTTGTGTCGTGGCCCGCATTCGGGACGCGACGATGGCGAGCACATCCGCGCCGTACTGCTCGATCTTCTTCGCGCCGATGCCGGCGATCGCGGCCAGCGCCGCGTCGTCGGCGGGCAGTTGCTCGGCGATCGCGGTGAGCGTCGTGTCGGTGAAGACCACGAAGTCGCGCACCCGCAGGACCTCGGCCTTCTCGGCCCGCCACTCCTTGAGCGCGTCCAAGAGCTGGGGGTCGAGTTCGGCCGGGCAGCGGCGACAGCGGCCCAGCATGGTGGCGTAGGTGCCGATCAGCGGTTTCGCGCAGACCCGGCACAGCGGGCGCTTGCCGTCGGCGTCCTTCGGGCCGGTCGCGGTGGCGGCGATGCGGGAGGCGGGCGAGTCGTCGGGAACAAGGCCGTTGAGGAACCGCGAGCGCCTGCGCACCCGCCTGCCGCCCTCGGTGCGGGCCAGCGCCCAGGACACGGCGAGGTGTTCGCGCGCCCGGGTGACGCCGACGTAGAGCAGCCTGCGTTCCTCTTCGAGCGCCGCCTGATCGGACGGACTGCCGTCGTCGCCGAGGACGTGCTGGATCGGCAGGGTGCCGTCGGCGACGCCGACCAGGAACACGGCGTCCCACTCCAGGCCCTTGGCCGCGTGCAGTGAGGCCAGAGTGACGCCGTCGACGGTCGGCGGATGCTTCGCCTCGGCCCTGGTCGCGAGCTCGCGCAGCAGTCCGGTGAGGTCGATCTCCTCGTCGTGGCCGACCAGTTCCTCGGTGAGCTGCACCAGCGCCAGCAACGAGGACCAACGTTCCTTGGCCTGCGCGCCCGCCGGTTCCTCGGCGGTGAGCCCGACCGGGGCGAGCACGGCGCGGACCAGTGTGATCAGCTCGGCGCCGCTGCGCGACTCGTCGGGCAGGTCGTCGCGCGCGTCGGCCTGTCGCAGCGCCTGCACCGCCTGGCGCACCTCCTGGCGCTGGAAGAAACCCTCGCCGCCGCGCACCTGGAACGGGATGTC
Organism: Nocardia sp. NPDC087230; assembly: GCF_044744725.1. Taxonomy (NCBI): domain Bacteria; kingdom Bacillati; phylum Actinomycetota; class Actinomycetes; order Mycobacteriales; family Nocardiaceae; genus Nocardia; species Nocardia sp. NPDC087230. Next base: position 1,328,495 of record NZ_JBIUYV010000001.1, on the reverse strand, counting down.
GCGCGCGCTCAGTGCCTGCTCGAACGGTTCGGACTGGGCGTTGATCCGGTAGAGCACGGCGATCTCGGCGGCCGGGGTGCCCGCCGCGATCAGCTTCTTGATCCGGCCCGCGACGGCCGCCGCCTCGGCGGGCACGTCGGGATATTCGGCGAACTCGGGTTCGGGACCGTCGGGCCGCTGGCCGATCAGGGCCAGCCTGGTCCCGGCGATGCGCCCGCGCGCGGCGCCGATCACCCGGTTGGCCAGCGATACCACCTGCGGGGTGGAGCGGTAGTCGCGTTCGAGCCGGATGACGGTGGCGTCGGGGAAGCGACGGGAGAAGTCGAGCAGGTAGTTCGGGGTGGCGCCGGTGAAGGAGTAGATGGTCTGGTTGGCGTCGCCGACGACGGTGAGGTCGTCGCGTTCGCCGAGCCAGGCGTCGAGCACCCGCTGCTGTAGCGGGGTGACGTCCTGGTATTCGTCGACCACGAAACTGCGGTAGCGGCCGCGGAATTCGTCGGCGACGGCCGGGTAGTCCTCGAGCGCGGCGGCGGTGTGCAGCAGCAGATCGTCGAAGTCCAGCAGCAGACCGTCGGCGGAGGTCTTCATCGATTCGTAGCCCGCGTAGACCTGGGCCACCCTGGTGACCTCGACCGGCGCGTCCCGATGGTGCCTGGCCGCGGCGGCGGGGTAGTCCTCCGGCGCGATCAGCGAGGCCTTGGCCCATTCGATCTCGCTGAGCAGGTCGCGGATCAGTTCGGTCGAGGTTCCCAGGCCGGCGCGGTGCGCGGCCTGCGACACCACCGGGAACTTGCTGTCGAGCAGGCGCCACGGCACGTCACCGACGACCTGCGGCCAGAAGTACCGCAACTGCCGCAGCGCGGCGGCGTGGAAGGTGCGGGCCTGGACCTGTCCGGCGTCGCCGCCGAGCCCCATCGAGCGCAGCCGGTTGCGCATCTCCCCCGCCGCCCTGGCGGTGAAGGTCACCGCCAGCACCTGGTCGGCCTTCACGTGCCCGCCCGCGATCAGATGCGCGATGCGGTGGGTGATCGTCCTGGTCTTGCCGGTCCCCGCGCCGGCTAGCACGCACACCGGGCCTCGTGGCGCCCGCACCGCGGCGGCCTGTTCCGGGTCGAGGGCGGTGAGATCGAGTGCTGGCACGGGCACCATCATGACAGCGCCCGCCGACAACCGGGCCCGACGGCCGCCGACCTGCGCCTACGGCGTGCCGTCGCGCAACGTGCGCTGGGCACCGGCGAAGCCGCCGACGCCCGCCCGGCGGCCCGAAAAGGCTCCGGTCGCAGTTCTCCACGGCCACGAGCGCCCGGTTGGCCAGCGCGACGCCGGCCCGCGGTGGCACCAGCGGAACACCACGCCCACCTCAGACGTTGCACATCCCGTGACTGAAGCAACCACTGATCTGACGATGTACTCGACCACCTGGTGCGGCTACTGCCGTCGCCTCAAGACCCAGCTCGACGAGGCGGGCATCACCTACACCGTGATCGACATCGAGGACGACCCCGCTTCGGCCGAATTCGTCGGCAGCGTGAACAACGGCAACCACGTCGTCCCGACCATCAAGTACCGGGACGGCTCGACGGCGACCAACCCGTCACTGTCGCAGGTCAAGCAGGCCCTGGCCGCCCTGGCCTGAGCGCCGCGCGCCGGCTACTCGGCCCAGGATTCGATGATCGTGCGAGCGATCGAGATGGAACCGGGCACCAGTAGCCGCGCGCCCTGCTCGCGCGCCGCGGTCCAATCTCCGGCCCGCAGCGCCGCGCGGACCTCGTCGCGGGTGAACCAGTGCGCCTCGGCGATCTCGCCGTCGGAGAACACCAGCTCCTGCTCCGGATCGCCGACCGCGGCGAAGCCGACCATCAGCGAGCGCGGGAAGGGCCACGGCTGACTGCCGAGGTAGGTGACCTCGCGCACGTCGACGCCCACTTCCTCGCGGATCTCCCGCTCGACGCAGTGCTCGAGCGATTCGCCCGCCTCCACGAATCCGGCCAGCAGCGAGAACATGGTCGCGGGCCAGGCGTGCTGGCGGGCCAGCAGCACCCGGTCGGCGCCGTCGTGCACCAGGCAGATGATGGCGGGGTCGATCCGGGGGAATTCCTCCTCGCCGGTGGCGGTCAGCCGGGACCAGCCCGCCCGCGCCGAGGTCGTCGAGGTGCCGTCGCCACCGTGGTAGCCCGCCCGGTCGTGCCAGTTGAGCAGCGCGTAGGCGGTGGCGAGCAGGTCGGCGGTGAAGTCGTCCACAGCGCCGAGGGCCCGCAGGTCCTTGAGCGTCCCGTCGAGCTCGGGCTCGCGCACGGCCCACAGGTGACTGTCCTCGGCGACACCGAGGAACACCGCGCCTGCGCCTGGCTCGTCGGCGATCGTGATCGCCGCGTCCAGGACGACGCCCGCGCTCTCCACCCGCACCCGTCCCCGCGCGTCGACGCGCAGGACCTTGGCCTTGCCCCACCCCTCCCGCAGCGCGTCGGGGTCGAGCCGGACGTGCTCGGCTCGATCGATCGTGGAACGCGACAGCAGCGGAACGTCTTTCAACCGGAACGACACACGTCCGAGCCTAGCCGGTCGCGCGGTCCCGGATCACTTGCCGGTGTGCCGGATGTAGAGCAGCTTGTCGCTCGCCTCGAGCGCGTCGACCTCGGGCTCGCCCACCCGGATCAGGTTCCCGTCCCGCACCACGCCGAGCACGATGTCACTGAGATGGCGCGGCGAGCCACCGACCTCGGCCGGTTCGACCTCGCGTTCGGCCACGGCGAAGCCCTGCTCGGGCGTGAGCAGATCCTCCATCATCTCCACGACGGTGGGCGTGGTGGTGGCGATGCCGAGCAACCGGCCCGCGGTCTCCGAGGACACCACGACCGAGTCCGCGCCGGACTGGCGCACCAGGTGGGTGTTCTCCGCCTCACGGATGGCGACCACGATCTTGGCGGTCTTGTTCAGTTCCCGGGCGGTGAGCGTCACCAGCGTCGCGGTGTCGTCCCGGTTGGTGGCGACGATGACCGAGGCGGCCCGCTGGACGCCGGTCAGCCGCAGCACATCGGATTTGGTCGCCGAGCCGTGCACGGTGACCAGTCCCGCGCTCGCCGCCGCTTCCAGCGCCACCGCGTCGGTGTCGACGACCACGATGTCGGCCTGCTGCACCCCGTCGGCGAGCATGGCGTCGATCGCGGTGCGTCCCTTGGTGCCGTAGCCGACGACGACGGTGTGATTGCGCACGGTGTGCCTCCATCGCTGAATCTTGAACGCCTGCCGGGACCGTTCGGTGAGCACGCTGAGGGTGGTGCCGACCAGCACGATCAGGAACAGGACGCGCAGTGGCGTGATGACGATCGTGTTGATCAGTCGCGCCGAGGGAGTGATCGGGGCGATGTCGCCGTACCCGGTCGTCGAGAGCGAGACGGTCGCGTAGTACATCGCGTCCAGGAACGACAGTTCGTCGCCGGAGTTGTCACGGTAGCCGTCCCGGCCGATGTACACCACGGTCGCCGCGGCGAACAGCAGCGCGATCGCGAACAGGACGCGGCGGGTGAGCGACACCCACGGACTGGTCTGCACGGCGGGAATCCGCAAGAGACCGACCAGCGCGTAGTCCGGGCTGCTGCTGAGCCCGATCGGGCCACGTTTGTCGCCTAGCATCGCCCCCTCCTTTCGCTCGGCCCGTCACCGCTGGGCTCCGGCACAACCCGGGAGCCTACTGCGTGCGGGCGTCTCGGGCTCATTCGACATCAGGGACCGGCGCCGCGTCGCGGATGAGCTGTTCCAGTTCGCGCGGACCGGCCAGGTCGGTGGGCGCGATGGTGCGCCCGGACCGGACGTAATGGAATGCCGCGCCGACCCGTTCGAGCATCGTCGCCTCGTCGGCACCGGTGCGCGCGGCCATCAGCCGCGCCCAGGCGAGCCGGTAGACGGCCAGCTGCACCGCGACGGCGGCTTCGTCGGCGGGGCCGGGCTCGGCGCCGGTCTTCCAGTCGACCACCACCCAGCGGCCGCCGGGTTCGGCGAACACCGCGTCCATCCGCCCCCGGATGACGGTGCCGGCGATGCTGGTCTCGAACGGCACCTCGACATCGATCGGATTGCGGTGCGCCCACGGTGAGCGACGGAACGCGGCCTGCATGGCGGCGAGTTCGCGGTCGGCCCGGCCCAGTTCGGTGCCGCTGTCGGCGGCACCCGGCAGTTCGTCGAGACCCAGCAGCTGTTCGGTGCCGAACCAGGACTGCACCCAGGCGTGGAACGCGGTGCCGCGCCTGGCCATCGGGTTCGGCGGATACGGCAGGGGGCGGCGCAGCCGGGCCGCCAGGCGGGTCGGGTCGGCGCGCAGTTCCACCAGCGCGGTCGCGGGCAGCTGGCCGGGCAGCTCCACCTGCTGGTCGGCGAGTTCGGCCGCGGTGAACTCGGCGAGCAGCGCGTCGACGTCGGTGGCCCAGCCCTCCGGATCGTCCTCGTCGTCGGTCGGCTCGGGATCGGCCGGGCGGGAACGCAACCGCTCGAGTGCCGCGCGCACCAGCTCCGCGCCCTGTTCGATCGGATCGCGCCGGCCGCCGAGCGGATCGCGCGGCCAGGGGGCGGTGGGCGGGTTGTCGGCGAACGGGTTGACGGCGTCGGGCGCGGGCGGGTCGTCCCAGCGGGCGATGGTGGCGACACCGAAGGCGGCGCTGCCGGGGTCCTCGTTCGCCTGCTTCAGTTCGAGCAGGAAGTCCGACGGACCCTTCTGCGCGGTACCGGTCTCGGGCCAGTAGTAGGCCGAAACCAGCAGGACCCGTTCGGTTCTGGTGAGGGCCACATAGAACAGCCGACGTTCCTCGTCGAGGCGGCGGCTCTTGAGCGCGTCCTTGTGGTCGGCGATGGCGCGTTCGAGTTCGGCGCGGTCCCCGACCCGGCTCAGGTCCAGCACCGGCACGCCCTCGGACGCGTCGGGCTGGGCGCGGTCGCCGCGCAGGGTGGTAGGCAGTTCGGTGAGCGCGCCGAGCCAGGTGCTCAGCGCGGTCGTCGAGGGGAACACCGACGCGCTCACGTGCGGCACCGCGACGACCTCCCATTCCAGCCCCTTGGCCGCGTGCACGGTGAGCACCTGCACCCGATCACGGGCGACCTCCACTTCGCCCGGTTCCAAGCCGTTCTCGACCGATTCCGCCGCGGTGAAGAAGGCGAGCAGACCGCTGAGCGAGGCGCGCGAGTCGGCCGCGTAGCCGGCCACCACCTCGGCGAACGCGTCGAGGTGCTCACGGCCCGCGCCACCGCCCGCGATGGCCCGTCTGGCCTGGGTCTCCACGCCGACGCCGATGGTGCGCTCGACATCGGCGACGAGCTCGACCAGTGGCTGCCCGCTGCGTTCGCGCAGGGCGCTCAGTTCCGCACCGAGCGCGACGATGCGGGCGAACCCCGCCTCCGAATACTGATCGGGCGCACCGGGATCGGCGATGGCGTCGGCCAGGCCCGCTTGTTCGGTGGGTTCCGGCGCCACTTCCCGCAACGCGCTCGCCAGTCCGGCGGCGTCGGTGATGGCGGCGGACGCGTCGCCGGACAGGCTGCCGATCGACAGCATCCGCGCCCGCCGGGCCAGGGCGGCGAGATCGGCGACGCCGAGCCGCCAGCGGGCGCCGGTGAGGATGCGCACGGCGGCGCTGCCGGTGCCGGGTTCGGCGATCAGCCGCAGGGTGGCGACGATGTCGGCGACCTCCGGTGTCGCGAGCAGCCCACCGAGACCGACGATTTCGACCGGAAGTCCTTGCTCGCGCAGCGCCTCGGCCAGCGGCGCGGCGTCGGCGTTGCGCCGGATCAGCACCGCCGAGGTCGGTGGCGGCTGGTCGGCCGCCCTGGCGTTCGCCCATTCGTGGGCGATCCGTTCGGCGATCCAGTCCCGTTCCTGGGCAACGGTTTCGGTGAGCGCCAGTTCGACGACACCGGGCTGCGCCTCGGGTTTGGCCCGCAGCGCGTCGACGGTCGCCCCGCCCGCGGCCTTGGCCCGCAGGCGCAGCGGATCGGCGACCAGGTTCGCCAGGGCGAGGGCTTGCGGCGGGTTTCGCCAGCTGGTCAGCAGCGGCAGGATCGGCGCGGGGGCACCGGAAGCTTCGGGGAAGTCGGTCGCGAAACGGGGCAGGTTGGCCGCCGACGCGCCACGCCAGCCGTAGATCGACTGCATCGGGTCACCGACCGCGGTGACGGCGAGAGACCTATCGGTTCCGCTCGACGCGTGGCCGCCCGCCGACCCGCTCTCCGGCCGACCACCCTCGCGGCTCGCCGATACAGCCGCAGCCCCGGTGACACCGAAATCACCCGCCGCCGCGAGCGAGTGATCCGCGGGGTCGACGGGTCCGGTGCCGAGGAGATCGGGCTCTCCCGCACCGAGATGATCCGGGCCCCAGAGCGTCTCGGGTCCCGGTGCCGGGGCTGTCGACGAACCACCGCGAACCCGCACCGGACGCGGCCGATCCTGGCGCACCGCGTCGGCATCGCCGAACAGCGCCGACAGCAGAACCCGCTGGGCGTGCCCGGTGTCCTGGTATTCGTCGAGCAGCACCAGCTTGAACCGGGCGCGTTCGGCGGCCGCCACCTCTGGATGGTCGACGGCCAGCTGCGCGGCCAGCGACATCTGGGAGCCGAAATCGAGGGCGCCACGGCGGTTCAGCGCCTCGGCGAGCTGACGGACCAAGGGCAGCAGCGCGACCCGCTCCCGCTGCGCGTCGACCACGGCGGTCAGCGTCTTGCTCGGCCCGCCGCGCTGCCGCGGCCCGGCGGGCAGGGTGTACACCAGTTTCTCCAGCTCGGCGTGTGCCTCGGCGAGCTGCTCCGGTTCCACCAGGTGCTCGGCGAGCTGGCCGGACAGCGCCAGCACCGCCTCGGTCACCGAGACCGGGGTGCGGTCGGTGTCGAGGTCGCCGTCCCAGGACCGCACCACCTCGTGCGCGAGCTGCCACAACTGGGTCTGGGTGAGCAGCGCGGCCGACGGCTCGACGGGCAGCAGCAGGCCGTGCGCGGTGAGCAGCCTGCCCGCGTACGAGTGATAGGTGCTGATCTCCGGTTCGGCGCCGGAGATCAGCGTGCGCAGCGCGCCGGTCGGGTCGATCTCACGCACCAGCGGCGCGCCGGCCAGGCGGGCCAGGCGGGTGCGGATACGCGAGGTCAGCTGCTGGGCGGCCTTGCGGGTGAAGGTGAGGCCGAGCACCTCGTCCGGGGCGACGAGCTGGTTGGCCACCATCCACACCACGCGCGCGGCCATGGTCTCGGTCTTGCCCGCGCCCGCCCCCGCCACGACCAGTGTCGGGCCCGGCGGCGCGGCGATGACCGCCGCTTGCTCGGCGGTCGGTGGCGGCAGCCCGAGCGCGTCGGCCAACCGCTGCGGGGTGACGCGCACGCCGCTCACTCGTCGGTCACCTGCCGTCCGGTGTCCTGCACCGGGCAACTGCCCGCGACCGGACAGTGCCTGCACCCGTCGTTGCGCACGGCCAGGTAGCCGGGCCCACGCGTGGCGGCCGCCGCGTCGTGGATCGTCTCGCGCCAGGTGTCGAGCCCCTCGGCGTCCAGCGCGGTCTGCGCGCGTTCGGTGGCACCGGTCTTGTGATGTGGCTTGGCGACATAGACCAGCCTGGCCCCACCGGGATCGGCGGGCGCGGCCGATTCCGCCTCGTCGAGCGCGCCGTGCGCGGCGGCGACCTGGTAGGTCGCCAGCTGGGCGTGCTCGGCGACGGCCTTCGCGCTGACCGGTGTCTTGCCGGTCTTCACATCGACGATCACGAAGCGCCCCTGCGCGTCCCGCTCCAGACGGTCGATCCGGCCACGGATCCGCACCGCGCGTTCGTCGTCCGACCGCGCGGGCAGCACGCAGTCCACGGGCACCTCGACACCCGCCTGGGTGAGCTCGCCGCGGGTGGTCCTGACCCAGGACAGGAAGGTCTCCAGCATCGCCTCGGTGCGGCGCAGCTCCTGCCGGGAGTGCCAGCCGGTGGCCGGGTCGACCGACTTCCACGCCTGGTCCAGCGCCGCGCGGACCTGTGCCTCCGGCACGTCACCGGCCAGCGCCTGCACCAGGGTATGCACGAGATTGCCCTTGACGGCGTGCGGATTGTCGCCGTCGGTGCCGCCGTGGCGTTCCAGCGCCCAGCGCAGCGGGCAGGTGCGCAGCAGTTCGACCGTCGACGGGGACAGGCCGATCGGGGAATCGTCGTCGTCCCACAGTCCCTTGTCCGAGCTGAGCTCGGCGGTGCCGTACCAGTCGCCGGGATCGGTACCGGGGACACCGGCGTCGGCGAGCCGGGCCAGCTGGTGGGCGGCCCGGTCCCGCCGGTCCGGGGCGGTGGTGGGATCGCAGACCACGCCGCGCAGTTCGGCGACCAGGGCGTGCATCACCAGCGCGCGACCGGGATCGGCGACGGGCAGCGCGCCGGGTTCGCCGGTGTCGTCGTCGCCGAGCAGTTCGGTGAGGAAGCGCGAGGGCACCAGATCCTGGTCGCCCGCCGCGGATTCGACGGCGGTGACCAGCAGCGATCGCCGGGCCCGGCTGCACGCGACGAGCAGCAGCCTGCGTTCCTCGGCCAGGATCGGCGCGGCCCGGCTCGTGGTCGCCCCGAGGTCGACACCGGCGACCAGGTCGACGAGATCCTCGGTGTGCAGCAGCGTTCCCCTGGCGCGCGGGTTGGGCCAGATCCCCTCCTGCACCGCGGCCACCGCCACCACATCCCACTCCCGGCCCGCCGCCGCGTGCGCGCTGAGCAGCGACACGGCCTCACCCTCGGCGGTCAGCGGCCTGCCCTGCTGGGGAATCTGCTGGTGCAGCAAGTATTCGACGAAACCGTCGATGCTCGCCTTGGGCAGCCGGTCGACGTAACCCGCCGCGGCGTCGAACAATTCGACGGCGGCGTCGAGGTCGCGGTCGGCCTGCATGCCCGCCGCGCCGCCGCGCCGGGACTGGCGGAACCAGCGCCGTTCCAGGCGGGAACTGGTCCACAGTGTCCACAGCACGTCCTCGACGCCCTGGCCTCTGGCCTGGGTCTCCCTCGCCTTGCGCACCGCCCGCAGCACCCGCTGCAGCGGCGCGGCCTCCACTTCGGTGAGTCCGTCGAGCAGCCGCTCCTCGCCGATGCCGACGATCAGGTCGCGCAGGACCTCCGCCGAGGACTGGTCGATGAGCGGCACCGCCGGGGGTTCGGGTTCGGGCCGGGGCGGGCCGACGACGGGCGGCGGTGCGGCGGGCGGGTTTTCGGCGTCGAGCAGGTCGATGTCGTCGGGCAGGCGTTCGGCGATGTCCCAGTCCGGTTCGGGTTCCGGGCGCAGCGGATCGTCCGGGTCGGCCTGCGGCGGCAGCCATTCGCCGTCGATCGGATCCGGTTCCGGTTCGGGCGCTTCCGGTGGGGGCGGCGGTGTTTCGCCCCAGAGCAGGAATTGGTCGGCGTCGGCGTAGGGGTCGGCGGCGGCCAGCGCACCGGTGCGCTCCAGGTCCAGGACCGTGCGGCGGATACCGCGGCGCAGCCGCCGCAGGGCGATCTGATCGGCGCCGCCGAGCGGGCCGGACAGCAGATCCATGGCGTCCTCGGGCGAGAACATGCCATCGATCGCGCGCCGCGAACCAGGTCGTGACGAGTCACCGGCCAGCAGCACACGCAGCGCCAGCACCATCCACGCCGCACCGCGCCTGCGGGCGAGCGGTTCGGCCAAGGCCGGTCGGCGCACCGGAACACCCGCGGCCAGCAGTGCGCGCCGCAGCGGTGCGAGCGAGAGCGGGACCGAGCGCACGATCACCGCCATGGCGGACCACGGGATGCCGTCGGTCAGATGCGCCCGGCGCAGGTGATCGGCGATCAGCGCCGCCTCCTTGGCCGCGGTCGACAACACCCGGACCCGCACGCTCGACTCGACCTCGTGGTCGGGCACCTCGTCGGCCCGGCCCGGTGCCGCCGTCGAACCACCGCCGAAGTTGCCGGACCGATCCGGTCCCGCGTCGTCGGTGTCGCTGGACGTCGATGGCCGGGACTCACCGCGGCGCCTGGACTCGGCGTGGCCCCTCGTGTCGAACAACTCCGGCATCGGCCGATGACCAGCCGAATCCCCTTCGGTACCACCGTGCTCGGTGGATTCCGGCGGAGCGGCCTGCCCGGGTAGCACGCGGTGACGCGCACTTCCCGGCAGTCGCGCCGCGATCCGCGCGGTGGCCAGGCGGATGGGTTCGCCGCTGCGGTGGTTGTGCCGCAAGATGATTCGCCGCTGCGGCACCGTGTCGATATCGATCAGGAAGCGGGAGTCCGCCCCGCGGAAGGTGAACACGCTCTGGTCCGGGTCACCAGTGACGACCGTGCTCGCGCTGCCGCTGCCGATGGCGCGCACCAGGGTCGCGGCCTGCGGGTCGAGGTGCTGGGCGTCGTCGACGAGCAGGTAGCGGATCCGATCGCGTTCGGCGGCGAGCAGATTCCGGTCACCGGCCAGCGCGTCGAGGGCCGCGCCGACGAGTTCGGCGGCGTCGAGGGCGGGCGCTGTCGCCTCCGGGGCCGCGACACCGACCGACCAGCGCAGCATCGACGCCTGTTCGTAGCGCTGGAAGAACCGCCCCGCCGCCACCCAGGCGTCGTTGTCGTGTTCCCGGCCCAGCGCCATCAGATCCTCGGGGCCGAGCCCGCGTTCGGTGGCCCGCAGCATCAGGTCGCGCAGTTGTTCGGCGAATCCGCCCAGCGCGAGCGCGGGGTGCAGCCGGGGCGGCCACAGTCCGCGCGCGCCCGCCTCGATGTCGGCGAGGTCGCCGCGCAGCATCTCGCGCAGCACGGCGTCCTGTTCGGCGCCGGTGAGCAGTCTCGGCGGCGGGTTGCCGTGCAGCTCGGCGTGGCGGCGCAGGACCGAGAACGCGTAGGAGTGCAGTGTGCGCACCATCGGTTCCCGGCTCGCGCCCGGGATGCCGCCCGCGTGCGGTCCGAGCTGGACGGTGATCGCGTCGCGCAGCGCGGCGGCGGCCTGCTTGGTGTGGGTGAGGACCAGCACCGACGAGGGGTCCGCACCGTCGGTGATCCGCGCGGTCACCAGGTCGACCAACAGCGCGGTCTTGCCGGTACCAGGGCCGCCGAGGACCTGCCAGGGCAGCCAGCCGGGGCGCGACGGCGCGGGCTGGGCCTGCTCGGCGAACAGCGCGCGAACAGCGGCGCCCCAGGCTCGCGGCCGGGGCGCCCGCGTCGTCCGGCGCACGAGTCGCACCGAGCTATCCGATCGCACCACGTCGGCTATTGCAACAGACCAGTACGACACGCCAGCACTCCCCTGCCGGGGGGACACGCTGCGCGATGGTGCGCGACCGGCCAGAATGGCTGTCGTGTCCTCGCTTCATGTGTACCGTTTCGGTCCCGCCGACGGCCCTGCCGTCCTCGCCCTGCACGGTCTCACCGGCCACGGCAACCGCTGGGAAACCCTGGCCACCGAGCACCTGCGCCAGGCCCGGGTCATCGCTCCCGACCTGCGCGGACACGGCCGCTCGACCTCGCTGCCACCGTGGGACTTCGAGACGATCGTCGACGATCTGGCGGCCCTCGTGCGGGTGGAGACCGACGGTCCGGTGGTCGTCGTCGGCCACTCCTTCGGCGGCGCGATCGGCATCCACCTGGCCCGTCGTCATCGCGACCTGGTGCGGTCGCTGATCCTGCTCGACCCCGCGATCGGCATCGATCCGAAGCTCATCGAACAGGTCGCCCTCGCCAACCTCGCCTCCCCCGACTACACCGACCTCGCCGAGGCCAGGTCCGACAAGCAGCACAGCGCGTGGAGCCCCGACGAGGTCGACCCGGCGCTGCTCGAACGCGAGCTGGCCGAGCATCTGGTGCCCACCGAGGGCGGCCGGGTGGGCTGGCGCGTCTTCCAGCCCGCGATCACCTCGTACTGGGGTCAGCTCGCGCGTCCGTTCGTGCTGCCGCCCGCCGACCTGACCACCGTGCTGGTCCGCGCGGCCAAGGTGCAGCCGCCCTATGTCACCGCCGAGTTCCTGGCCGCGCTGTCCGCTCACCTCGGCGACCGGCTCACCGTCGAGGTGTGGGAGTGCGATCACATGATCGCCCAGGCCCGCCCCGCCGAGGCGGCCGCGCTGATCGCCGCGGCACTGTAGCGGCGATGGCGGCGACGACGGAGGAGCAGGTCGAACGAGTCCGCGCACTGGTCGCGGCCATCCCGCCCGGCCGGGTGTCGACCTACGGCGATATCGCCCAGGGTGCGGGTCTGTCCTCGGCGCGCACCGTCGGCTGGATCATGCGCACCGACTCCGCCGACCTCCCCTGGCACCGGGTGATCGGCGCGTCCGGCCGCCCCGCCGCCCACCTCGCCGCCCGGCAGTTGCGTCTGCTCGCCGAAGAAGGGGTGCCGATCGTCGACGGTCGCGTCGACCTCCGCACAGCCCGGCTCTGAGCGTTACCCGGCCGTCGGTTCGCGCTCGATCACGCAATGCCCGCCGGTCGTGCTCGATCCGCGACCGATCCGACCCGCCCCGAAGCGATGGCCGTCGGCCGGGCGGCGACTCAGTGCTCGTCCGGAAAGGACTGCTGCACAGTCGGATCCGAGGGCGCTACCGGTCTAGCCGGAGGTGTGACCGGGGAGGAGCGGCGAGCCGGGTCCTCCGCGTAGGTATCCGCCGAGGGCGAGTGCACCGGGGGCCGGTCCCCCGGCCGCACCGGCGGCGGCGTCAACGGCGCACCGACATCGGAGCGCCGCACGGGCCCCGCTGTTTTGGTCGGCGCCGAGTGCCGTTCGTCTACAGCAGGTTTCGATGCATTCGGCGCACTGGTTCGCGCGTCCGGGGCGCTGGGTCTCGTGTCCGGGGCGCCGGGCCTCAGGTCAGGACCGCCGGGCCTCGTTTCCGGGGCGCCGGGCCTCAGGTCAGGACCGCCAGGCCTCAGGCCCGAGGCGCCGGGCCCCGTGTCAGGACCGCCGGGCCTCAGGTCAGGATTGCTGGGCCGCACCGCAGTGCCGTTGGGCCGCACGGCAGGACCGTTGGGCCGCGAATCGAGACCACCGGGCGGCGCGCTCAGCTCACCAGGTCGCGCCGCCGCTCCGCTGGGCGCGTCCTGCGGTCGCCGTGCTCCCGCATCTGGGCGCTTCGGCGTCCGCTCCGGGTGGGGCCCACTCCCCGATGCCGCGGCCCCACCCCGCCAGTTCCCGGGCGTCTGCGCCCCACCGAACTGCTCACGCCCGGGCGTCTGCACCCCACCGGACTGTTGAGGTGCGAGTGGATGCGCCCCACCCGACGGTTGAGGCACGGGCGGCTGCACCATGCCCGACTGTTGAGGCGCGGGCGGATGCACCCCACCCGACTGTTGATATCCGGGCGGCTGCGCCATGCCGGGCTGCTGGATCGCGGGCGACTGCGCTCGGCCGGGCTGCTCGTACGCCGCCGCCGGAGTGTGCGAAGGACTCGCTCCCGCCTGTGCGCTCCCCGGCGGATACGCCGACAATCGCCCCGCACCGACACCACGTTTCGTCGGCGACCGCGAGGACTTGATCCACCAGAACACCAGCGCACCGAGGATCGCGAACACCACCGACCACACGAGGTAGACGACCAGGATTCCCATATCGCGTTCGACGAGTCCGACCACCACCCCGAGCGCGCCGAACAACCCGCCGAGTGTGACGACCACGAACAGGAATCCGCGGATCACGTCGCCGAGCATCGTCGGCTGACCCGGTCCACCTGCACCGGACATCCCCACCCCCTTGCCGGACCGCGACGCGACGCCGCCGTCGGGCGCTCGAGCATCGACGTCACGCCCCGCTAGCATGACTTTCGTGCCGATTACCCTACGCCGGATCAGTCGATGACCGCCGCCGATGCGATCGTGCTCGCGGGCGGACGCGCGAGCCGGATGGGCGGGGTGGACAAACCCGCGATCGTGATCGGCGGCCGATCGATGCTCGACGCCGCGCTGGCCGCGGTGGCCGACTGCGGCCGGATCGTGCTGGTCGGTCCACATCGGCCCGCGCTGGATCCCGGGGTGCAGCAGGTCAGGGAGGTCCCACCGGGTTCCGGCCCGGTCGCGGCGATCGGCACCGGGTTCAGCGCGCTCGGCCCCGACCCGGCGCCGTGGATCGTGGTCCTCGCCGCGGACATGCCGTTCCTCACTCCCGACACCGTGCGCGAATTACTGCGCCGCGCAGCCGAATCGACCACCGACGCGGTCTTCGCGATCGACGCCTCCGGCCGACCCCAATACCTCGTCGGGGTCTGGCGTCGCACCGCCCTGGCCGCGGCACTGGCCGGGCTGGACGCGCTGGAGAACCAGCCGATGAAGGCGATCGTCCCCACCGAGACCACCCTGATCGAACTGCCCGGCACCGGCGACTGTGACACCGAGGAGGAGGTCCGCCGCGCCCGCGAGACGATCGCCGACCGCGCCGCCACCCGCCTCGACCTCACCGCGGCCAGGGCCCGCATCGCCGCCGAGCTGACCCCGCTGGTCGCCTACGAGGCCGAGCTGGGCGAAGTGAGCGGCGCCGCCCTCGCCGCCCCGATCGTCGCCGCCGGCGCGCTGCCCCGCTTCGACGTCTCCGCGATGGACGGCTACGCCGTGTGTGGCGACGGGCCTTGGCAGTTGCGCCGCGATATCGGTTTCGCGGGCGGCGCCCGCCCGGTCGGCCTGCTGCCCGGCGAAGCGGTGCGCATCGCCACCGGCGCGCACGTCCCCGACGGCACCACCTCCGTCCTGCGTGACGAGTTCGCCGACGTCACCGGCGACGAGCTCACCCGCCGCCCCGACACCCCGATCCGCGGCGATATCCGCACCCGCGGCGAGGACCAGATGGTCGGCGATCTCCTCGCTCCCGCAGGCACGCGCGTCACCGCCGCCCTGCGCTCGGCGGCCGCCTCCGTGGAGGTCACCGCGGGCCTGGTCCGTGGTCCCGTCCGGGCCCGCATCGTCATGACCGGCGACGAGATCCGCAGCAGCGGCCCGCTGCAAGCCGGTCAGACCCGCGACTCGATCGGCCCCGTCCTGCCCGACCTGCTCGCCGGCCTCGGCGTCACCGTGCTCGACCGCGTCCACCTGCGCGACACCGACCACGGCTTCGACGACATGCTCACCGCCACCGCCGGTTTCGATCTCCTGGTGGTGGTCGGCGCCACCGGCGGCGGCGCCGCCGACCAGCTCCGCTCCGCCATCGCCCGCGCCGAGGCTCGTGTCGTCGTCCCGCGACTGGCCATGCGCCCCGGCGGCTCCACCATCGTCGCCGAACTCCCTACCGGCCCCACGGTTCTCGGCCTCCCCGGCAATCCCTTCGCCGCGATCGCCGTCCTGCTCGCCCTGACCCCCGCCATCGTCGCCGCCCGCACCGCCGCACCCCCACCCCGCCCGGCCTACGGCCCCCTCCACAACGCCGCCGAAACAGCGGGCCCCGTCCAGCGCATCACCCCCGCCCGCTACACCCCCGAAGGCGGCTGGACCGCCGACACCTCCGTCCGCACCGCCCATTTGGCCGGCCTCATCGACCGCGACGGCCTCGTCATCGTCCCGCCGGATGCCCCCGACGGCACCATCGTCGAATTCCTCCCACTGCCCCATTGAGCGGGCGAGCGGTCATCATCACCGGACGTCGCCACCGCCGACCCGCTGTCACCTGACGACCTTGCGGGACAAGCGGATAGTCGCGGCCGACCTCCCGCTGTCGACCGCCACCGACACCAAGAACAAGCGCTACCGAATCACCGACTCCTACCTGCGTTTCTGGCCGGCCTTCCTGGAACGCGGCATTCCCCTCGTCGAACGCGGCCGTGGCGACCTCGCCCTAGCGGTCCTGGACGTCATGGCGCGGCCGAGCGGTCGAACCCCTCGTCCGCGCATCCCTGCTCCGCCTGCTGCCCAACCAGGACTGGCCTGACACCTAGGAGATCGGCGGCTGGTGGAACCGCGCCAAGCACACCGCCCGCGACACCGCGCCCGAGCCGTGTGCGGAGGTTCGGCGCGCATTGGCCGATGTACTCGGCGCGATCCAAGCCCGAGACGACTATGACGCTGGGCAAGACACCGGTCTCGGGGGGAACTGATGACCGACACAGCACTTAGCGCAGCTCTCGACCATCGTCGCGGGCGAAACCCCGCCGAACCAGGTCGGTTGAGCTGGGACGACGGTCCGGTAGAGTCGTCGCGATAGTCGGCGCCGGGGATCCGGCGGGGAGAATCGAACCATTCGGGGGAATCATGCACAGGTGGCGAAAGGCTGTCCCAGCTGTCGCGATCGTGGTCGGAGCGCTGGTCAGCGGGTGCGATGAGGCCGAGCCGGTCCAGACGGCACCGCCCGCCACTACCGCAGCAGCGGCTACGACGAGTGTCGATCCGAGTGCCGGGCTCTGGGACCCCTGCACCCTGCCCGATTCAGCACTGTCCGCCGCCGGGCTGAACACCGCCACCAAGGAAAAAGATGTCGCGGGAGTGGCGTTCGAGGGGTGGAAGGTCTGCGCCTGGCAGGATTCGGCGAAGACGTACTCGTTCACCATCTACGCGAGTAGCCACACTTTGGACGAGGTCCGCTCACGTGCCGACCGGACCGATTTCGTCACCGTCCGAGTCGGCCCGTACGAAGGTCTCCAATATCGCCCGTCAGGATCTGCGCATGACGCCGGGTGCTTCATCAGCCTGCCGATCGGCAGCCAGATGGTCGACTTCAGCGTCCTGAACCGACATAGTGCGCGCGCTGTCGCCAAGGAAGCCTGCCAGGAGACACGACGGCTCGCCGATGCCCTGGTTCAGAACGTTCCTGCACACTGAGGCGGACCGATGCTGTCGAACATCGACCCGGCCGAATGGACGAAGCTGGACGCGCAGGCTGCCGCGGGCCAATTGTCCATCGATCCAGCAGTCGGCACGAACCTCGCACGGGTGTGCGACGACCATCTCGATGCGCTGGAGACAGTGCTGACGCGACTCCTGCAGATCGAACAGATCACCGGATTCGGCTCGTTCAACTCCAGCAAGATCCTCGAAAACAAGTTCTCGCAGACGGCAGCAGGCGGTGACCGGTCGCTCCGCGACACCATCACGCAGCACATCGAGGCCGTCACAACCGCCAAAGAAGTTGTCCTCAAGGCGATCGCCAACTTCCAAGCCCAAGACGACGACAACGCTGGGCAATACACCGGTCTCGGGGGGAACTGATGACCTATGAGGAGTACAAAGCGCGGGTGATCGCCGCGCAGGAGCAATGGAACCAGGAGCGCAGCGTCATCTATCTGACGCAGAACCTGGCGAACTTCTCCCAGATCTTCGCGGGCGAGACCCAGCCGAACCATCTCGTCGGAACGGTGGACAGCTACGACCACATGCAGCTGCCGGAGATTCTGAGCGCGGTGTCCGCGATGAAACCGGCTGTGGTGCACAGCGCTTCGGAGGTGTGGAGCAAGATCGGCGCCGATCTGTCGACGACCATCGTCGCGTTCAACAAGGCGTTCGAGGCGACGACGAACGGGCCGAACGGATGGGTCGGCGAAGCGGCGACGGCAGCGGTCACGGCGGTGAAGAACTACGCCGCGCAGTCGGCCACGCTGCCCGCCGCCGCGACGGCGGTCAGCCTCAAACTCGCCGAGATGAAGACGGGTCTGGAGCAGACGCAGGCGCTGATGCCGGGGCTCACCGAGCGTCCGACCGTCGCGGGCAAGACCCTGCCTGCCGACGGCGAGATGAAGCTGGACCAGTTCGAGGGAGACGAGGCGCTACAGGAAGCGCGTCGCATCCTGCGCACCGTGTACAGCCAGGTCGCGGTGCAATCCGATACCGGTGTCCCGTTCATGCCGACCGCGCCGAAGGTCGTCGGCGGCGACGGCGGCGACCCGTCGATTCCGGGCGGCGGCGGCAGCGACCAGGGCACGCAGTCCGGTGGCACCACCGGGGATACGGCGGGCACGGACGGGCAGACCACGGCGGGGACCGAGGACGGGCAGGCGTCGGAGAACACCGGGACCGAGGGCACGACCACCACCGACGACGGCGGCACGGCCGACGACTCGACCACGTCGTCGTCGACCGACGACACCACGGCGGCCTCGACCACGTCGCCGACGACGACCTCGCCCACGACCACCACCCCGTCGGGATCGCCGACGGGCACGAATCCGTCCACACCGGGGACCACCACACCGATCGGCACGACTCCCGGCGGCGGCCGGGGTGGGAGCAGTGGGTCGACCGGCGGGCGCGGCGGGGCGACCGCGCCGGGCGCTGGCCGATCCGTCACCGCCGCCCCGGTGGGCGCGACCACCGCTGCCGCCGCCGGGCGCGCGGCGGCGGGCGCCGCGGGCCGCGCGGGTATGCCGGGGATGGGCGGCATGGGCGCGGGCGCGGGACGTGGTGGGCAGAACGACGACGAAACCCACACCGTCCCCGACTATCTCGTCAATCAGGAGAACGGGGAGATCCTCACCGGGCTCGGCGACATCAGGACGGTGCCGCCGGTGATCGGAGCGGACAACGACAGTGCCCAGCAGTAGCTTCACCGGGCAGGAGTTTGAGATCCTGTGGGCCGCCTACGGCCGGGACCGACTGCCGTATCCGCTGCGATTCCGTACGCGCATCAGCGATTTCGACGAGTTGAAACGCGACCGGGAGCTGGCCGTGCGCTCGCTGCTCGACAAGTACGACCCGATGGTCGAGCGCGCCATCCATACCCTGCTGCATCCCGATGCCCGGCTGGAGTCGAAAGGATATGCGGGACAGGATAGTCCGCAGATCATTCGATTCCACGGCGCGATCCGGGGTGCGTCGGGCGCCACGCTGACCCAGGAGCCGGACAGCGGCGACGACACCGGCGGCGACGTGGTCCTCACCTGGTGCGGTATCGACGAGGTCGCCGAGACCGCGGTGGCGGCCCTGCCGGAACGCGGGCCGGGCAGGCTCGCGCCGATCGAGATCCCGCGCGCGCGGATCGCCGACGAGGACGAGCATTTCGAGTACCGCAGGGGCGCGGTCAGCGCGGCGGATCAGATCTCCCGGGTGTTCCGGCGGCCACGTTCGGGACACGGCGAGATCGCCGCCTACGCCGGGGGCGCGGTGGACGCTCGCCCGTCGACACCGGAGCGCACGTTCTGGTGGATGGACTTCCCGGACGGGCGCTACTACGCCAGGACGGGCGATCCGATCATCGCCGAGCCGTTGGACCGCACCCGGATGATCGCGGGAATTCGCCAGATGCTGCTGCGCGCGCAACGTCGTTACCGTGCCGAAGAAAATTGACCGGAAAACCGCCGTCCAGGCGGCGAATTGCCACGATTAATGCGTCGGCAAATAATGTTCGAGAATTCTCCCGAACAATCGACACGCCGGGAATTCCCCTGGTCGGACCATCATTTTGCGCACACCTCTACCGAAGTGCATTTGCGCTGGCTATCGTTGGCGCGTTAGGCGAAACACTATCCCTCGGAAAGGACCGTGTGGAGATGGCTGACAAGTCCAAGAAAACGCCTAAGAAAATGCCCAAGCAGATGCCGCGGCAGCAGCAGCAACAGCGGCAGGAGCAGATGGGCGAGAACTCGCAAGGTATGACGCGAGCAGGTCAGGACGATCGGCGTGAACCGCGCCGCCCCGACCATCGCTGATCCACGTGTGTCGACGAGCCGCCGGTTCCCCTTCCGGCGGCTCGTCCACGTCAGGCCCCGATGCGCTGGAGCGCGCTCGCCGCGGATCCGTCCCGGCCACGGCGAGCCGTCGACGGGTCGGGAGCCGGCACCGCGTCGAGCAGGCGGCGGGTGTACTCCTGGGCCGGTGCGGCGAAGACGGCACCGACCTCGCCGGTTTCGACGATCCGGCCCTGCCGCAACACCACCACCCGGTCGGCGACCTGGTGCACTACCGCCAGATCGTGGCTGATGAACAGGCTGGCGAAGCCGTATTCGGCGCGCAGGTCGGCGAAGAGGTCGAGCACCTGGGCCTGCACCGAGACATCGAGCGCGCTGGTCGGTTCGTCGGCCACCAGTAGCCGTGGCGCCAGCGCCAGCGCACGGGCCAGTGCCACCCGCTGACGCTGACCGCCCGAGAGCTCGCCCGGCCGCCGCTGCGCGTAATCCCGTGGTAGCCGCACCGACTCGAGCAGGTCCCCGACCTTGGCCCGCAGCAGCGCGCCCGAGGCGGCGCGATGCACCTGCAGCGGTTCCGCGATCGCGTCGGCGACGCTGCGCCGCGGGTCGAGCGAGGCGCTCACGTCCTGATGCACCAGCGCGACGTTCTTGCGCAGGCCCCGTAGTTCGCGTCGTGACAGCCCGGCCAGGGAGACACCCTGCAGTTCCACGGTGCCCGATGTCGCGGGCACCAGTCCGAGCGCGGTGCGGCCCAGTGTGCTCTTGCCCGAGCCGGATTCGCCGACCAAGCCCAGCACTTCGCGCGGGCCCAGCGCCAGCGCGATGTCGCGCAGCGCGGGGAAAGGTGCCGCGCCGTGGCGGCCCGGGTAGGTCACCGACAGGTCGTCGATGCGCAACACGTCGCGATAGTCGGGTTCGTCGGTACCGCCGCCCTTCTCGGCGACAACAGCCGGACCGCGCACGACGACGCGCCGCAGGATCCGGCGGGCAGCCGGTTCCGGCTCCTCGGCATCACCGGCCGTCGCTCCCTCGGACGAACCATCGTCCGCGGAGTTCACGCCCTCACCCGCAGCCGATCCCACGACATCGCCACCCGCAGCACCGACGCCATCGCCCGCACTACGCTCGCCACCGTCGCCCGCAGCACGCTCGTCGCCGTCGATCTCGGCGCGCTCGGCGTCGCCGTCACTCGCGGTACCGCTCACTCCGGCGGGATCGGGCTGCGCCGCGTCGATTTCACTCGCGGCGCCGACGATCTCACCCGTACGGGCCCCGGCCCCACGCTCGGACACCGCGGGCAGCCGCGGCACCGACGCCAGCAGGGTCCGCGTGTACTCCGCCTCCGGTGCGCCGAACAGCCCGAACACCGTCTGTTCTTCGACGACCTGCCCGGCCCGCATCACCACCACCCGGTCGGCGATCTCGGCGACCACGCCGAGGTTGTGGGTGATGAACAGGATCGCCGTGCCCCGCTCGCGCCGCAGGGTCCGCAGCAGGTCGAGGATCTCCGCCTGGACGGTGACGTCGAGCGCGGTGGTGGGCTCGTCGGCGATGAGCAGGTCCGGGTCGCCGGATAGGGCCAGCGCGATCACCACGCGTTGCTTCTGCCCGCCGGAGAGCTGGTGGGGATACCAGTCCAGCCGCTTCGCCGGCTCCGGGATGTCCACGGCGGCAAGCAGTTCGATCGCGCGGGCCTTGGCGGCGGCCTTGTCGGTGACGCCGTGGGCTCGCAGCGCCTGCCGGATCTGGGTACCGATCTTCTGCACCGGGTTGAGCGCGGTCTGCGGCTCCTGGAACACCATGGCGGCCTTGGTGCCGCGCAGTTCTCGCAGGGCCGTCTCGGACGCGTCGATGACCTCGGTGCCCGCCAGCCGGAGGGAACCCGTGGCGTGCGCGGTGCCGGGCAGCAGGCCGAGCACCGACCGCGCGGTGAGCGACTTCCCGGAGCCGGATTCGCCGACGAGGGCGACGACCTCGCCGCGGCGGACCCGCAGGCTCACCCGGTCGACCACGGTTCGATCGCCGAAACCGACAGTCAAGCCGTCGATATCGAGCACCAGCTCGTCGGTCATGCCAGTCTCCTTGCCCGGCCCAGTGCCTGGGCGATCAACAGGAAGCCGAGCGTCAGCCCGGCCACGACGGTCAGCGGGCCGATCGCCATCCACGGGTTGGCGTCGAGGTTGGCGATGGACTCGCCGATCAGCGAGCCGAGCGAGGGTTCCGGCGGACGCACCCCGATGCCGATGAAGCTCATCGCGCCCTCGATGAACACCGCCAGCGACAGCGACAGCGCCAGCTGCACGCCGAGCGGTTCGATCACGTTGGGCAGCACATGCTTACGCAGCGTCCACCAGGTGTCGGCGCCGATCACCTCGGACGCCTCGACGAACGGCTGCTCGCGCACCGCCAGGACGGCGGTGCGGATCTGGCGACCGAAGATCGGGATCTCGGTGGCGATGATGACGATGACGACCGCGTGCCAGCCGGGTCCGGTGACGGCGGCGAGCGCGATCGCGAAGATCAGCGCCGGGAACGCCAGGATCAGGTCGAACACCCGCTGCACGGTGACATCGGCCCAGGGATTCACGGTGGCGGCGAGCCCGGCCAGCGACCCGATCAGCGCGCCGATCGGCACCGCGAGCAGCACGATCAGCAGGTCGACGCGGATGCCGGCGAGCACCCGCGCCGCGACATCCCGATTCAGGTGATCGGTGCCGAGCCAGTGCTCCCCGCTCGGGCCGAGCAGATTGGCGCCGGGGATCTGGGCGAGCGGGTCGTAGGAACTGAGCACACCGGCGAACACACCCGCCAGCGCGATCACCGCGATCAGCGCGACACCGGCGAGCCCCTGCCCCGTGCCCAGCGCCGCGAGCGCACCGGCGCGACGAGGCGACCCCTCCTGGGCGGCAGCCGGTTTCTCGATGGTCGCGGTCATGACCGTCCTCCGATCCGGATGCGGGGATCCAGCCAGGCGTGCGCGATATCGGTCACCAGCTGGATCACCACGAACACCGCCACCGACAGCAGCAACAGCACCTGCACCAGCGGGTAGTCGCGACGACTGATGCCCTGTTCGATGAGCTGGCCGATGCCCGGCCAGACGAAGGCCGCCTCCACCAGTACGGCACCGCCGAGCAACTGCCCGGTCTGCAGGCCGAGCACGGTGAGCAGGGTCGGCAGCGCGTTGCGCAGCGCGCCTCGGGTGACGATCTCGCGGTGCGGGACGCCGAGTGAACGCGCGGTCAGCACATACGGTTTCGTGAGTTCGGTGCGCAGCGACTCGGTGAGGAACCGGGTCAGCGCCGCCGCCACCGGCAGCGCGAGGCAGATCGCGGGCAGCAGCAGATACTGCACGGCGATATCGGGCCGGGCGATGAAGCCGTCCGGCGGCACACCACCGGCGGGCAGCACCGGGACCGCGACCGCGAAGACCAGCACCAGCAGCGGCCCGACGACGAAGGTCGGCAGGGCCACCGCGACCGTATTGGCCGCGGCGACAACGGCGCTCAGCCACCGGCTCGGCCACAGCACCGACGCCAGCGAGACCGCCAGACTCGCCACGACGGCCAGGATCAGCGCGGTCACCGTCAGGACCAGGGTGTTGGTGAGACCGCGGCCGACCAGATCGGTGATCTGCCCGCCGATGATGTAGGAACGCCCGAGATCGAGGGTGAACAGGTCAGCGAGCCAGTTCAGGTACTGCACCGGGATGGACCGGTCCAGGCCCAGCTGATGGCGGATCGCCGCGATCGATTGCGGCGTCGCGTCGTTGCCCGCCAGGATCGTGGCCGGATCACCGGGCACCAGGCGCAGCAGCAGGAAGATCAGCACCGAGGCGCCGAACAGCACGAGCAGTGCCGACGGCAGCCGGTGCAGCAGATAGCGGGTCATGACAGGAAGGTGTCGGTGAGCACGGGCTCACGGCGCTTGGTCCAGGCGAGCTCGTGCACCTTGTTCGCCGTGGCGTACTGCTGGAAACGCACGCCGATCTCGATCAGGAACAGTCCTTCCAGCAGTTGGTCGCTGACGGTGTGGAAGGCGCGCACCGCGTCCGGGCCGGTACCCTGGGGCAGCTGCCAGGCCGCGTCGGCCGCCGCGGTGTAGGCGGGCGATTCGTAGCGGGAGGCGTTGCGGCGGGCGTTGAACGGGTAGGCGCTCACGGTCAGCGTCGACGGCACGAACTGCGCCCACGAGTGATCAGTCACCCACAGGCCACGGAACTGCTGACCGGTGAGCTGCTTGACGAAGGTGGCGGCGTCGACCGGGTCCAGGGTCACCTCGATACCGACCTCGGCGAGGTTGGCCTGCACGATCTGGGCCGTCTCCTCGTAGCCGGGCGCGAAGGTGAGCGGCAGCTTCGGCGGCTTGCCCGCCTGGGTGAGCAGATCCTTGGCCTTGGCGACATCGCGGCTGTACTTGGTGTTGCGCGACTCGTCGAAGGCGGGCGAGGTCTTGGGCCACGGCACGTTCAGCGGATAGCCCGCGCCGCGGAAGACCTCGGCGATGATCCGCTCACGGTCCAGGGCGTAGGCGATGGCTTGGCGCACCCGCACATCGGCCAGCGCCGGTTCGGTGACGTTGACGCCGACGTAGGCCTGCAGTTCCGCGCCCTCGAGGTCGAGCACCCGGTAGCCGCCCGCCTCGGCGAGGTTCTCGGCGTCGCGGTAGCCGAGTTCCCTGGCCACCGCGATCTGCCCGGACTTGAGCGCGTTCAGCAGCGCCTGCGGGTCCTGGATGATCGAGACCTCGACGCGGTCGAGGTAGGGGCGCTCGGGGACCCAGTAGTTCGGGTTCTTCTCGAAGACGATCTGCGAATTCGGTACGCGCTGGACGTATTCGAACGGCCCGGTGCCGATGTAGGTGTCGCCGGTGCCCAGCTGGTCGATGGTCTCGCTGTCGAGGATGGGCACGGTGTCGAGCAGGTCGTAGATGTTGCTCAGCGGATGGGCCAGCTGCAACACGATGCGGGTGGGCGAGACGATGTCGAAGCCGGTGACCGCGGCCGCGGTGCTGCGCAGCTGGGCCGACCACTTGGCGTCGGCGTAGGTGCGGATGGAGAACTCCACGTCCTCGGCGGTGAACGGCCTGCCGGAGTGGAACTTCACGTCGTCGCGCAGGTCGAGCGCGATCGAGCGGCCGTCGGCGGCGAGCTGCCACGACTTCGCCAGCAGCGGTCGCGGTTCCAGCGTGTCGTTCGGGTAGCGGATCAGCGATTCGTAGACCAGGCCGATGACGACCGGCGTCGCGGCGGTGTTGGTCAGCAGGTTGGCGGGCACCAGGTCCTCGCGGATACCCACCTTCAGGGTGCCGCCGCGCACCGGAGTCGCGTTGTCACCGCCGGCCTTCTGCTCCGAGACGGCCGAGGTGCAGGCCGCCAGCGCCGTGCCACCGAAGATGGCCGCCGCGGCGATGCCGCCTGCGCGCAGGAAGTTACGGCGATCGAGGCCGCCGGGGGTAAAGCTCATCGTGGGATTCCTCGAGGACACGTCGACCCGCGCTGCGGGCCGAACGGCGCGCAGCACAGGAGCGCACCGGGGAAAGGGGACACATCGGCTCGTTCGGCCGCGTACGTCAGCAGACGTACGTCAGCCACGCAGGACGCGACACGAACAGCAGCGAGAGGGCTGATTCGTGGGCACGGCAGTGACGCTAACAAGTTGCGCCGCAGGGGTCACCGATTCCGCGCAAGATGCATATAACCCTGGTGACCAGGGAATATGTCACCTTTACTGCCAGAATGCCTGTTCCACCCCACGCTCGCGGTTACGAATCCTTCGGTGGTTCGGCCGGTCGCACCTCGGCCGATTCCACCCCGGAATGGACCTCTCCCCCGACCGCGCCCGCCGGCGCGCCCAATATCGTCGTCGTGCTCGTCGACGATATGGGCTACAGCGATATCGGCCCGTTCGGCTCCGAGATCGAGACGCCGACGCTGGACCGGCTGGCCGCCCAGGGCGTGCGCCTGTCGAATTACCACACCACGCCGCTGTGCTCACCCTCGCGCGCGGCCTTGCTGACCGGAATCAATTCCCACCGCGCGGGTTTCGGCTTCGTCGCCAATGCCGATCCCGGCTATCCCGGACTGCGCCTGGAACTGGCCGACGACGTGCTCACGCTGCCGGAGATCCTGCGCGGCAACGGATACGCGACCTACGCCGTGGGGAAATGGCATCTCGTGCGGGACGCCACGATGAATCCGTCGGCGCATCGCGATTCCTGGCCGACGCAACGGGGTTTCGACCGCTACTACGGATCGCTGGAGGGGCTGAATTCGTTCTACTACCCGAATCAGCTGGTCTCCGACAGTTCGGTGGTCGATATCGAGGAGTACCCGCAGGGCTACTACCTCACCGACGATCTCACCGACAAGGCGCTGGCCTACCTCAAGGACCTGCGCGCCCACGATGCCACCAAGCCGTTCTTCCTGTACTTCGCGCACGTGGCGATGCACGGACCACTGCAGGCCAAGGCCGAGGACCAGGCGAAGTATCGCGGCCGCTACGCCGAGGGCTGGGACGAACTGCGCCGCCAGCGTTTCGCCGAACAGCTGGCCCAGGGCCTGTTCCCGCCCGGCACGCAGCAGAAGCCGCGCAATACCGAGCCCGGTTACGAAGCCGCGGAATGGGATTCGCTCTCCGACGACGAGCGCAGGCGCTACGCCAAGTACATGGAGGTGTACGCGGGCATGGTCGACAGCATCGACCAGAGCCTGGGCCGCATCGTCGATCTGCTCGAGGACCTGGGCGAACTCGACAACACCATCATCGTGTTCACCTCCGACAACGGCGGCACCGCCGAGGGCGGCCCCGAGGGCACCCGCTCGTACTTCGCCGAGTTCGCCCATATCGACGATCCGGACTGGGTCGGCGACGTCCCGCACGACGAGGACCTGATCGGCACCGCCGAGCTGGGTGTGCACTACCCGCGCGGCTGGGGTCAGGCGTCCAACACGCCGTTCCGCTTCTACAAGGGCCAGACCTTCGCCGGTGGCGTGCGGGTGCCGCTGGTGGTGTCGTGGCCGAAGGGCCTGCCGCGCACCGACGCCGACACCGGCATCCGGCACGAGTACGCCTATGTCACCGATCTGGCCCCGACCCTGCTCGAGCTGGCCGGACTGGAGCGGCCGTCGGTGCGTAACGGGCTGCCCGCCAAAGAGTTCGACGGTGTCTCGGCGGCCGAGCTGCTGCGCGATCCGGCCGCGCCGACCCGCCACACCGAGCAGTACTCGGAGATGACCGGGCATCGCGGGTTCTATCGCGATGGGTGGAAGCTGCTGTCGCTGTACGAGGCCGGGGCCGATCTGGACGCGCCGCACTGGCAGCTGTTCGATGTGCGCGCCGATCCGACCGAGCTGCACGATCTCTCGGCGCAGTACCCGGACAAGGCCGCCGAGCTGGCCGCGGCCTGGGACGAATCGGCCTGGGCGAATACCGTGTTCCCGCTGCTCACCCGCGCCGACCTGTTCCGGCGCCGTCCCGAGGAAGCCCGGTTCGCCGCACCGGTGCGGCTGCTGCCCGGCACGCCGACCCTGGAGCGCTACCGCTCACAGCGCCTGATCGCCTACCGCGATTTCACCATCACCGCCGAGCTCACCGGTCGCCGGGCGGAGTCGCCGACGCCCGCCGGGGACAGTCCCACGGTCACCGGCTTCCGGCCGGGCGACGAAGGCGTGCTCGTCGCGCACGGCGACCCGCTGGGCGGCTACCTGCTCTATGTCGAGAACGACGAGGTGGTGTTCGGCGTCAACAGCTACGGCCGCTACGCGTCGGTGGCGGCCGCACTGCCGGGCGGGGCCGGGGAGATCACCGTGCGCGCGGCGATCCGGCCGCACCTGCGCTGGGACTTCGTGGTCGAGGTCGACGGGGCGGCGGTCGCCGAGCTCACCGATCAGGTGCAGCTGGTCGGCATGGCGCCGTGGACCGGCATCTCGGTCGGCGTCGACGCGCGCGGTCCGGTCGACGGGGAGCTGCGCGAGCGCCGTGGGCCGTTCCGGTACACGGGGTCGCTGCGGGCGATCACCTACACCCCCGGTCCGATCCAGGTACCGCAGGCCACGATCGACGCCGTGGAGCGCGAGGCGGAATACGTCGCCGAGTGACCGGGGCGACCGGGCCCGGGCTTCGTGCCCGGACCAGGTCGGATACCGTTTATCAGGCACGATGACCGACCCGAAGTAAGGACACCGATGGACGACAGCTCGCTCACCTGGGACGACGGAGCGCTGCTCACCATCGACCAGCGCGGGCTGCCGCACGAGGCGCGGCAGCTGCGCCTGGGTACCGTCGACGAGATCATCGACGCGATCACCACGCTGGCCATTCGCGGCGCCCCGGCGATCGGGATCGCGGGGGCGTTCGGCGTGGTCATCGCGACCAGGGCGCACACCGCGGGCGGGGTGGTGGACGAGGCCGCCGTGCAGGCCGAGGCCGATCGGATCGCGGCGGCCAGGCCGACCGCGGTCAACCTGGCCTGGGCGGTCGAGCGGGTGCGCGGGCGGATCGCCGACGGCGCCGACGCAGTGCTGGCCGAGACCCTCGACCTGCTCGCCGAGGACGGCCGGGTGAACCTGGCCGCCGCCACCCACGCCGCCGACCTGGTGCAGCGGCTGTGTGGCGACGGGCCGCTGCGGCTGCTCACACACTGCAACACCGGCCGCCTGGCCACCAGTGCCGTCGGCACCGCGATCGGCGCGCTGCGGGTGCTGCACGAGCGCGACGCGGTCGCGGACGTGATCGTCGACGAGACCCGGCCGCTGCTGCAGGGCGCCCGGCTCACCGCGTGGGAGCTGGCCGAGGCGGGCATCCCGCACCGGCTGACCATCGATTCCGCCGCCGCCTGGGCGATGGCCACCGGGCAGGTCGACGCCGTGCTCGTCGGGGCCGACCGGATCACGGCCAACGGCGACGTCGCCAACAAGATCGGCACCTTCACCCTGGCTTTGGCCGCCCGCCACCACGGCATCCCGTTCATCGTGGTCGCGCCGGAGTCCACCCGTGACACCGCGATGGCGACCGGCGCGCAGATCGTGGTCGAGCAGCGGGCCGCCGCCGAGGTCACCGGGTTCGGCGCAGTGGCGACAGCACCCGCGGGTACCGCCGTGTTCAACCCCGCCTTCGACGTGACCCCCGCCGATCTGGTGACCGCCGTCGTCACCGAAAACGGTGTGGTCTACGGGATTTCGCAGCCGCATGCCACCCAGGGCGCGGCGATCGCGGCCACCGCGCGCCAGCTCTACGAGCGCGGATGGATGCCGGGCACCGCGGGCAATATCTCGGTGCGGCTCGACGAGGACGCGCTGATCACCGCGAGCGGGCTGTCCAAAGGCGAACTGACCGAACGGGATATGGTCCTGGTCGCCGTGGCCGACACGACGCCGCGCCCGGGCCAGAGCCGGAAACCGTCCGCGGAGACCAGCATTCACACCGCCGTCTACCGCACCCGCGCGGCCGGGGCCGTCGTGCACGTGCACTCGCCGTTCGCGACCGCGCTGGCGACCACCGCCGCGCGGCCCGGTGACGCGGTGAGTACGCTGTCGATCACCGGATACGAGCTGCTCAAGGGCTTCGGCCTGGCCGACCCGGCCGCGGTGGCGGTCCCGGTGTTCCCGAACTGGCCCGAGGTCGCGCGCATCGGCGCCGACATCGAGACCTATCTGCGCGATAACCCCGGCGCCCCACCGATTCTGTTCATCACCGGGCACGGCATCACCACCTGGGGTGACACTCTTGCCCAGGCGCGCGATCGCGCCGAATGCCTGGAAGCCCTGTGCGAGTTGATCGCCCGCACGGGGCGCACCGACGCCACGCCACTCGAGATCGGATAGACAATGACCCTGCTGCAAGTGATGGCCGCCGACAACGCCGCCGACGTGCGCGTACGCACCACCGATACCGCCGAGATCGCCGCCGAGCTGGACAAGCACGGCATCGCCTTCTCACGCTGGGACGTGCTGGCCGACGCCGCGAACACCGACTCCGACACCCTGCTCGCCCACTACGCTCCGCAGATCGGCGAACTCAACGCGGCGGGCCGCTACGAGCACATCGACGTCGCCCGGATCCACCCCGACGACGACAACCCGGAATGGCCCGCCACGGCGGCGGGCGCGCGCGCGAAGTTCCTCGACGAGCACCGCCACGCCGAGGACGAGGTGCGCTTCTTCGCCGCCGGTCGCGGCTGCTTCTACCTGCACCTCGGCGACGCCGTGCTGGCGACGGTCTGCGAAGCCGGCGATCTGCTCTCGGTCCCCGCGGGCACCCTGCACTGGTTCGACATGGGTACCCGGCCCGACTTCATCGCCATCCGCTTCTTCGAGGAGGCCGACGGCTGGATCGGCGACTTCACCGGCGACAAGATCAGCGCGGGCTTCCCGACGCTGGACGAACTGCTCGCCGCGTCGTGACCCGCGCCGTCGTCCTCGACATCGAGGGCACCACCAGCCCCACCGATTCGGTGCGCAACGACCTCTACGGCTACACCGAGCAGCGGCTGCCCGCCTGGCTGGCCGAGAACGCTGCCGGCGCTGCGGAATCCGTGCTCGCCCAGACCAGGGAGCTGGCCGGTGAGCCCTACGCCGGCACCGACCGGATCGCCGAGATCCTCATCGGCTGGTTGCGTTCCGATGTCAAGGCCGAGCCGCTCAAGGCCGCGCAGGGCGCGATCTGCGCCCAGGGGTTCCGGGCGGGCGCGCTGCACGGGCGGTTCTTCGCCGACGTGGTGCCCGCGCTGTCGGCCTGGCACGCGGCCGGGCTCGACCTGTACGTGTACTCGTCGGGTTCCGAACGCAACCAACGGGATTGGTTCGCCTTCGCCGAGTCCGGCGACCTGTCCGGCTTGATCACCGATCACTTCGATCTGGTCAGCGCCGGCCCCAAGCGCGAGGCCGCGTCCTACGACGTCATCGCCGAGCGCATCGGCGTCCCGGCCGCGCAGATCCTGTTCCTGTCCGACCACCCGGACGAACTCGATGCCGCCGTGGCCGCCGGATGGCAGGCCGTCGGCGTGCACCGCACGGGCGAACCCAACCCGCCGCGCCCGCCGCATCGCTGGGTCGGGTCGTTCACCGAGGTCGAGGTCGGCGCGGCGGTCTGACCGATCGGCCCGGGCGCGGTCAGCTGACGTGCGCCCGGACCGCACCCAGCTTTCCGCGCTGCACCGTGGTGAATACCCGGCGGGCGTGCACGGCGACAGGGCTGGTCGACCACGGAGCCAGGGTGGTGGTGAACATCAGTTCGCACCAGGACAGGGCCGGGATCTCGCCCGCGGCGAGGGTGGCGATCAGGGAGAGCTCGGTGTCGTGGCCGAGCCAGGACGCCACCAGCCAGGAGGCGTCGAAGCGGCCGAGGAACTCCTCGGCGTCCTCGGGCGGGCCGTGCGGGGTGTCGACAGTGAGGTGGACGACGGCGGAGACGGCGTGGCGCATCTTGGCGTCCATGCCGATCGCGTCGTGCAGCAGCAGCCCCTCCAACGCCGAGCGCAGTTCCGACCAGTGATCCGTGGCGTTTTCGTGCATGACAGGCCCTTCCTGTGGTTCGGACTGCTGTTCGAGGCCGCCGGTGATCGAGCGGAGCACCGGCGCGCTCGGCGGCTCGGCGGGATCGACCAGGCTGGTCAGTGGGCCCGAGTTCCAGTCGAGCCTGCCGAAGGCATGGCACCAGTCCTGGGCTGGATTGTCCTCGGTGACAAGGAGATCGAGGGCCAGACCGGCCATCGATGCGGTGCAGGCCAGCGTGACGGCGTCGAGCTCGTCGTCGCTGACCGACAGGTGCAGGGTCGCCTTGTCGACGCCCGTATCGTCGCGGGCCCGGCCGGCCAGCCAGATCGCGCGGCCCGCGGCACCCATGGCCGCGGCGTGGCGGTCACCGCGTGGATGGTCGACATCGGCGTCGAGATAGGGGCCATACCAGATGGCCCTGCCTTCCGCACCGCACACCGCGAAGGTGTCCGAGAGCCCGTCGCCCGCGGCGGCAAGCCATATATGTGCGTGATTTCCGTACTCCGTCACCCTCATCAGTTCACTCCCCGAAATTCTCTGATCGAGCCGTACGTCGTTGTCCTTCGATCCAATCGGCCGTGAACACATGTGTCCATAGCAGGCGGTAAATCGGCACACCCCCTCGAGGTACATACACTCGCCAGTGAATTCACAGAACCGGCGGTGACCACATTTCTGACGGCGGGGCGAAATGGTCGTCAGCACTTGTATGTTTCGAACATGCCTTATGTGCACTCCGACTCGGTGAACATCCATTTCCGTACCGGCGCGGTTCGCGGGCCCACCCTGCTGCTCGCCCACGGATTCCTGATGGACGAATCCATGTTCGATCCGATTCGAACCATATTGGCGCACAACGGCATCAACGTCATCGCCTGGGACGCCCGCGGTCACGGCCGGACCGGCTACGGCGCCGACCCGCGCTTCGACTACTGGGACCTGGCCGAGGACGGTCTGCGCGTGCTCGACGCGGTCGGCGTCGAAACCGCGGTGGTCGGCGGAATGAGCCAGGGCGGATACGCCGCCTTACGGATGGCGCTGCTCGCGCCGGGACGGGTCAGCGGACTCGCCCTGCTCGACACCGAGGCGGGCGCGTGCACCCGGGCCGACGAAACCTACTACGAAGAATTCTTCGACGAATGGTGCGGCACCGCGGAATTGGTGCCACTGGCCGAAGAATTGGCGCCCCAATTGATCGGGGGCGATCGCCCGGATATCTGGCGCTGGTGGATCACCCGCTGGCTGACCCACGATCGCACGGCCCTGCATCCGGCGGCCCGGTGCCTGATCGATCGGGATTCCGTGCTGGAGCGGCTCGGCGAGATCACCGTGCCCGCGCTCGTCCTGCGCGGCGAATACGACCACAGCAGCACCGCCGAGAAATGCGCGCGGCTGGCGGCGGGACTCCCCGGGGCACGCGGCGTGCACACGGTGCCCGGCGCGGGTCACGGAGCCCCCGTGACCCACCCCGACGACGTCGCCGCCGCACTGATCGAGCTGGTCACCACCCGCACACCACACACCGCGGCACCGGTCGCCGTCGCCGGCATCTAGGCGCCGTCGGGTTCCCGCACCGCCAGGTAGTACTGGATGCGGCCGGGGTAGGCCACCGAGTCGAGGCGGAAGAGCTGGACGTCGACGGTGTAGTACTCGCCGGTGTTCAGATCACACAGCCGCATGGCGGTGTGCTCGCGGCCGTAGACGGTGTCGCCGTCGTCCCAGATCCGCCGGAAGTCCGGATACTGGGCGAGCTCGTCGAGCAGCTCCGCCGCCCACTCACCGCCGCCCTGCTGACCGATCAGACCGCGCAGCCAGTGCACGGTCAGGGTCGACTCCTTCTCCCATTCCACCATCACCTTGCGCGAGAGCGGGTTGCCGAAGAACCAGCGCAGGATGTTCACGTCCTCGACCAAGCCGGGGAACGCGCGATGATAGGAGTTGTTGCCCGCCAGCACATTCCAGCGCGTGTCGACATAGGCCGCCAGGTTCGGCTCCTGGAGGGCCAGCGTCCGGCGCATCTCGGCGTTGATCTCGGCGCGCAGGTCGTCGACCGACGGATTGTCCACGGGAGCGAGCCCGGCCAGATCGAACAGATGCCTGCGCTCGATGTCGGTCACCGGGGTGATCCGGTCGAGGTAGCGCACCAACGCC
Source organism: Nocardia sp. NPDC087230 (assembly GCF_044744725.1). Classification (NCBI taxonomy): domain Bacteria; kingdom Bacillati; phylum Actinomycetota; class Actinomycetes; order Mycobacteriales; family Nocardiaceae; genus Nocardia; species Nocardia sp. NPDC087230. Next base: position 1,295,340 of record NZ_JBIUYV010000001.1, on the reverse strand, counting down.
TCGACGACGGCCTGCGTCGGCCGGTCCCGGTCCCCGCTCTCCAGATGCGTGATGTAGCTCGAGCTGACACCGGCCGCGAAAGCCAGTTTTTCCCGGGAAATCCGCCGATCGTCGCGCAGTCGCCGCAGCAACCCGCCGAGTGTCGGCGGCTTCGGCGGACCAGCCGGCCCGTCGGACGATGACTTCGGTAGCACCCCAACCCTCCCTGTCTGCACCGCCCCATCCTGGATGACGTTTCAACCTCGAACCAATCGCCGAACGGAAAAGTTGCCGTTTCTTTATATTGACGCGTTGTCTATTGGGTAGTTACCGACCGGCAACTGTGGGCGCGATCACGAAACACCAAGGGCCGAGGCGAAATAAAAGGATTCGAATTCTTTCCGTACAGCAGTGCTATAGACTTCGCCGCCGCACGCCAGTCGACGCGCGAGCGACCTCGATCCACCCCTCCCGCACGGGCGCCGACTCCGCCGCGACAACCCCCGCGCGGTGTGCGGGCCGTCACATCTTCCCTGTTCAGCGAGCCCGCCGGATGTGTAAACAAATGTAAACCGCCCGAGAACCAGCGGTTTCCGAAGCATCACCGCGGGCCCGGGAACAGGCTCCGCGCGACTCCCGTTCAGCCAGGTCGCCGCCCGTTGACCCAGGTCGGCCCCGAATCGCGCGCCGCCGCCCGAGCCGCGTCCGTGACCACGAGATTTCGCCGACCTCACAGCTCACCGAGGGGTCACCGAGGATGTGAAAAGTTCGTTTTGCCGGAGCACCCGGTCTCTTTACAGTTGCCCCTATCAGCCCGAAAGCACAGCTCGAAGGGGGCGTCGTGGTTAATTCGCGCACTCATGGTCCGTCGCCCACCGATATCGGCGACACGTTGCTGAACCTCGGTAAATACTTTCAGCGCGGTGAGGTCTCGCCGGACAACCGGTCGGTGTACAAGGTCGGCGGTCGCGACGCCGACGCGTTCTACCGCGACCGCTGGTCGCACGACAAGGTGGTGCGCTCCACCCACGGCGTGAACTGCACCGGTTCGTGCTCCTGGAAGATCTACGTCAAGGACGGCGTGATCACCTGGGAGTCGCAGCAGACCGACTACCCCTCGGTGGGCTCGGACAAGCCGGAATACGAACCGCGCGGCTGTCCGCGTGGCGCGTCGTTCTCCTGGTACACCTACTCCCCTGCCCGGGTGCGCTACCCGTACGTGCGCGGCACGCTGCTCGACCTGTACCGCAAGGCCAAGGCCGAGCTCAAGGACCCGGTGCTGGCGTGGGAGTCGATCGTCGAGGACCCGGCCAAGGCCAAGGCCTACAAGACCGCGCGCGGTAAGGGCGGTTTCGTCCGGGCCGAGTGGTGGGAGGCCGCCGAGATCGCCGCGGCCGCGCACGTCTACACGATCAAGCAGTACGGACCCGACCGCGTGGCCGGCTTCTCGCCGATTCCCGCGATGTCGATGGTCAGCCACGCCACCGGCGCCCGGTTCGTATCGCTCATCGGCGGCTACATGCTCTCGTTCTACGACTGGTACGCCGACCTGCCGGTGGCCTCGCCGCAGGTCTTCGGCGATCAGACCGACGTGCCGGAGTCGGCCGACTGGTTCGACGCGGGCTACCTGATCATGTGGGGCTCCAACGTCCCGGTGACCCGCACGCCCGACGCGCACTACATGACCGAGGCGCGTTACCGCGGCCAGAAGGTCGTGGTGGTCTCCCCCGACTACGCCGACAACACCAAGTTCGCCGACGAGTGGGTCGCGGCGCGACCGGGCACCGACGCGGCGCTGGCGATGGCCATGGGCCACGTGGTGCTCAAGGAGTTCTTCCTCGAGAAGCAGACGCCGAGCTTTCTGAACTACATCAAGTCCTACACCGACCTGCCCTTCCTGATCTGCCTCGACGAGGCGGACGGCCAGGGCGGCGCGCTGCCCGGCAAGTTCCTCACCGCCGCCGACCTGGGCCAGACCGGCGAGGGCGTCGAGCACAAGCCGGTGCTGCTGGACCAGGCCGGGAACCCGGTCGTGCCCAACGGTTCGCTCGGCCATCGCTTCGGCGAGGGCGACGCGGGCAAGTGGAACCTCGATCTCGAGGGTGTCGACCCGCTGCTCACCCTGCTCGGCCACTCGGGCGACGCGCCCGCCGAGATCGCGCTGCCGCGCTTCGACACCGACTCCGCCGAGTCGATCATCCGCGGCGTGCCGACCAAGATCGTCGCGGGCAAGCGGGTCACGACGGTGTTCGACCTGCTGCTGGCCCAGTACGGCCTCGGCCGCGAGGGTCTGCCCGGCCAGTGGGCCAAGGGCTACGACGACGCCGAGTCGCCGTACACCCCGGCCTGGCAGGAGACCATCACCGGTGTGCCCGCTGTGCAGGCCGCGCGCATCGGTCGCGAGTTCGCCGACAACGCCGAGCGTTCCGGCGGCCGCTCGATGATCCTGATGGGCGCGGGTACCAACCACTGGTTCCACTCCGATCAGATCTACCGCGCGTTCTTCACCCTGACGCTGCTCACCGGCTGCCAGGGCAAGAACGGCGGCGGCTGGGCCCACTATGTCGGCCAGGAGAAGTGCCGTCCCGTCACCGGCTGGGCCACGCTGGCGTCGGCCTCGGACTGGCAGCGGCCGCCGCGCCAGATGCAGGGCACCGTGTTCTGGTACCTGACCAACGACCAATGGCGCTACGACCCGTTCACCTCCGACGCCTTCGCCTCGCCGCTGGGCAAGGGCAAGTTCGCGGGCCGCACCGCCGCCGACAACATCGCGCTGGCCAGCAGGCTCGGCTGGATGCCGAGCTACCCGACCTTCAACCGCAACCCGCTCGACCTCAGCGACGAGGCCGCCGCCGCGGGCACCACCGCCGCCGACCACGTCGTCTCCCAGCTCAAGTCCGGTGACCTGCGGTTCGCCTGTGAAGACCCCGACGCTCCCGAGAACTTCCCGCGCGTGCTCACCGTGTGGCGGGCCAACCTGCTCGGCTCCTCGGGCAAGGGCAACGAGTACTTCCAGAAGCACCTGCTCGGCTGCGGCTCCAACCTGCAGACCACCGACGCCACCGGCGTGCGGCCACAGGAACTGGAATGGCGGGAGGAGGGCGCGGAGGGCAAGCTGGATCTGCTGCTGGCGCTGGACTTCCGCATGACCAGCACCACGCTGTTCGCCGATATCGTGCTGCCGGCCGCCACCTGGTACGAGAAGCACGACCTGTCCTCCACCGACATGCACCCGTTCGTGCACGCGTTCTCCCCCGCCATCTCCCCGCCGTGGGAGGCCAAGACCGACTTCGAGGCGTTCCACCGGATCGCGCGCGGTTTCTCCTGGCTGGCCGAGAAGCACCTGGGCACCCGCAAGGACATCGTCGCGGTGCCGTTGCAGCACGACTCCCCCGACGCGCTCGCGCAGGCCGGCGGCAAGGTGCTGGACTGGAAAGCCGGTGAGTGCGAGCCGATTCCGGGCAAGACCATGCCCAAGATCGTCGAGATCGAACGCGACTACACCAAGATCGCGGAGAAGCTCGCGGCACTGGGCCCGCTAGTCGACACCCTGGGTGTGACCACCAAGGGCATCACCACCTACCCGGACAAAGAGGTGGCGTACCTCGCGGGCAAGAACGGCACCGTCGTCTCCGGCATCGCGGCCGGGCGGCCGTCGCTGGCCAAGGACACCTTCGCCGCCGAGACCATCCTGGCGCTGTCGGGCACCACCAACGGCCGCCTCGCGGTCGAGGGCTTCCACCAGCTCGAGCGCCGCACCGGCACCAAGCTGGCCGACCTCGCGGCCGAGGCCGAGGGCAAGCAGATCACCTTCGCCGACACCCAGGCCAGGCCGGTCCCGGTGATCACCTCGCCGGAGTGGTCGGGCAGTGAGAGCGGTGGCCGCCGGTACTCGCCGTTCACCATCAACGTCGAGCGGCTCAAGCCGTGGCACACCCTCACCGGGCGCCAGCACTTCTACCTCGATCACGACTGGATGATCGAACTCGGCGAGCAGCTGCCGATCTTCCGGCCGCCGCTGGACATGACCGCGCTGTTCGCCGAACCGTCGATCGGCAATGTCGCCGGTGGCGGGGTGACCGTGCGGTACCTGACGCCGCACTCCAAGTGGTCCATCCACTCGGCCTACCAGGACAACCTGCACATGCTGACGCTCTCGCGCGGCGGTCAGACGATCTGGATGTCGGACCGCGACGCCGCCAAGATCGGTGTCGCCGACAACGATTGGATCGAGGCGATCAACCGCAACGGCATCGTCGTCGCCCGCGCCATCGTCTCGCACCGCATGCCAGAGGGCACGGTCTTCATGTACCACGCGCAGGACCGCGCGGTGGACGTGCCGCGCATCGAGGGCACCGAGACCACGACCAAGGAAGCCAAGGGCAAGCGCGGCGGTATCCACAACGCGCTGACCCGGGTGCTGATCAAGCCGTCGCACCTGATCGGCGGCTACGCCCAGCAGTCCTTCGCGCTGAACTACCACGGCCCCACCGGAAACCAGCGTGACGAGGTCACGACAATTCGCCGACGCAACCAGAACGTGGAGTACTAATCATGCGCGTAATGGCTCAGCTCGCCATGGTCATGAACCTGGACAAGTGCATCGGCTGCCACACCTGCAGCGTCACCTGTAAGCAGGCGTGGACCAACCGCGGCGGCACCGAGTACGTCTGGTTCAACAATGTGGAAACCCGTCCGGGACAGGGTTATCCGCGTCAGTACCAGGATCAGGAGAAGTGGAAGGGCGGCTGGACGCTGAACAAGCGTGGCAAGCTGTCGCTGAAGTCGGGCTCGCGGTTCAAGCGCCTGATGAACATCTTCGCCAACCCGGACCTGCCCACGGTCGAGGACTACTACGAGCCGTGGAGCTACGACTACGACAACCTGCTGGCCTCCCCGCCCACCGACACCACGCCGGTCGCGCGGCCGAAGTCGCTGATCACCGGCGAGGACACCAAGGTCACCTGGGGCGCCAACTGGGACGACGACCTCGGTTCCGGTCCCGAAGCGGTCGGCAAGGACCCCTTGCTCGGCAAGCTCGAGGACAAGGTGAAACTGGAGTTCGAAGAGACCTTCATGTTCTACCTGCCGCGCATCTGCGAGCACTGCCTGAACCCGTCGTGCGCCGCGTCGTGCCCGTCGGGAGCGATCTACAAGCGCGAGGAGGACGGCATCGTCCTGGTCGACCAGGACAAGTGCCGTGGCTGGCGCCAGTGCATCACCGGCTGCCCGTACAAGAAGATCTACTTCAACCACAAGACGGGCAAGGCGGAGAAGTGCACCTTCTGCTACCCGCGCGTGGAGGTCGGCATCCCGACCGTGTGCTCGGAGACCTGCGTCGGGCGGCTGCGCTACATCGGCGTGATGCTCTACGACGCCGACGCGGTGCTCGAGGCGGCGTCGGTGACCGACGACAAGGACCTCTACCCGTCCCAGCTCGGGGTGTTCCTCAACCCGCACGACCCGCGCGTGATCGCCGAGGCCGAGAAGGCCGGCATCTCGCCGGAATGGATTCAGGCGGCACAGGATTCGCCGGTCTACAAGCTGATCGTGGACTACCAGCTGGCGCTGCCACTGCATCCGGAATACCGCACCATGCCGATGGTCTGGTATGTGCCGCCGCTGTCGCCCGTGGTCGACGTGCTCAGCGAGACCGGGCACGACGGTGAGGACGCGGGCAACCTGTTCGGCGCCATCGACGCGCTGCGCATCCCGATCGAATACCTGGCCGAGCTGTTCACCGCCGGGGAGATCGGGCCGGTGCGCGCCTCGCTGCAACGGCTGGCCGGCATGCGCGCGTTCATGCGCTCGGTCAACCTCGGCGAGGAGCCCGAGCCCGGTATCGCGCCGTCGATCGGGCTCGAGCCCGAGGAGATCGAGGCCATGTACCGGCTGCTCGCGATCGCCAAGTACGAGCACCGCTACGTGATCCCCTCCGGGGCGACCTCCCGTGCGCACGAACTGGATTCGCTGGCCACCGGATGCAGCCTCGACACCGACGGCGGACCCGGCATGACCGCGTTCGACCAGGTGGTGGAGAAGTTCTCGCTGGCCGACACCAATCAGGCCGCGCCCGAGGAGAAGTCGGGCCGGATCAACCTGCTCAACTGGGACGGCCGCAGCACCAGCGGGCTCGTGCCGAGCGGCGACAAGCTTGCGCCCACCGCGAACGGCAACGGCGCCGACGCAGGGAGCAACGGCAACGGCAGCAACGGCGCTGCCGTTGCCGACTCCACGGTCAGCGGTGCGGCGCAATGAGTCTGCTCTCGATCCGCAAGCGACCCCAGCCGGTCACCGCCATGCCCGAGCACGATCGGCGGGTCGTGTGGCGGCTGGCCGCGCTGCTGCTGGACTACCCCGGTGAGTCGACGCTGGCGCTGCTGGACCAGATGTCCACGGCCGCGGCCGAATTGCCCGCCGAGGTGCGGGCGCACTTCGACGCGGTGCTGACCTACCTGCGGGAGACGCCCTCGATCGAGGTGGCGCAGAGCTATGTCGAGACCTTCGACATGCGCCGCCGGGCCAGCCTGCATCTGACCTTCTACGCCTACGGCGACACCCGCAAGCGCGGCATGGCGCTGCTGCGGTTCAAGCATGCCTACCGGCAGGCGGGGGTGGAACTCGGTGACGAGGAACTGCCCGACCACCTGCCGGTACTGCTGGAGTTCGCCGCCACCGTCGACCCGATCGGCGGTGAGCGCCTGCTCGGCGAGCACGTTCCGGTCATGGAGCTGCTGCGACTGTCCTTGGGCGACAACGACTCGCCCTACAGCGGCGTGCTGGCCGCGGTGCTGACGACGCTGCCGCCGGTGACCACCGCCGACCGGCGCCGCATCGCCGAGCTCGCCGCGCAGGGGCCGCCCGAAGAGGAAGTCGGGCTGGAACCCTTCGCCATGGACCCCTCGTTGTTCGACGCCACGGAAGGCCGCCGATGAACGCCACCATCCCGCTCCCCGAAGGCCTGTGGCTGATCCTGCCCTATATCGCCGCCACGTCCTTCGTGCTCGGCCACATCTGGCGCTACCGGTTCGACCAGTTCGGCTGGACCACCCGGTCCTCGCAGATCTACGAGTCCAAGCTGCTGCAACTGGGCAGCCCGCTGTTCCACTTCGGCATGCTCGGGGTGTTCGGCGGGCACGTGATGGGTCTGCTGATCCCCGAGTCGTGGACCAGCGCGCTCGGCATCTCCGAACACGCCTACCACCTCGTCGCGGTGGGCGCGGGTTCGGTCGCCGGGCTGATGGTGGTGGCCGGTGTCGCCATCCTCTGCTACCGCCGCATCGTCGTTCCCGCCGTGCGCAAGGCGACCAGCCGCAACGACATCATGATGTACACCCTGCTGACGCTGGCCCTGGTCACCGGTCTGCTCAACACCTGGGGTTCCAACCTGCTCTGGGGCACCTACAACTACCGCGAGACCGTCTCCCCCTGGTTCCGCAGCCTGTTCACCATCAACCCGGAACCGGGGCTGATGGTCGGTGTCCCGTGGACCTTCCAGCTGCACGGCCTGGTCGTGCTGGCCCTGGTCGCGGCCTGGCCGTACACCCGCCTGGTGCACATGTTCAGCGCCCCCATCGGCTACCTCACCCGGCCCTACATCGTCTACCGCCGCAAGGAAGTCGACACCAAGGACAAGACCCGCTTCGCCAAGGCCTGGGACGCCCCGGTCACCCCCGACCGCTGGTAGGGCCCGGATTCGCTCGCTCGTACCCCCTGACCCGGGCCAGCGCCATACTGGTCCGGTCAGCTGGAACACCAACTAGCGAGGGGACCGATCTGGATCGTCTGACCGGCCTTCCCCCGCACACCGAGCTGATCGACGGGAGCCTCGTCTTCGGGAGCCGCAGATGGCGTTTCACATGCTGGTCATCGACTACCTTCGCGACAGTCTCAAAGCGCAGGCTCCACGCCATCTCCACGTGCGTCGGGAAATGACCGTGACGCTGTCCGCACGGCCGCGACCGGAGCCCGACATCATGATCGTCGATGCGGCGGCGAGCACCGGCCTCGAACAAACGACCTACGAACCACAGGACGTGCTTCTCGCGATCGAGGTCGTCTCCCCGGACTCGATCATCCGCGACCGCAAGCGCAAGCCGGTGCTCTACGCGGACGCAGGCATCCCGCGCTTCTGGCGCGTCGAGAACGTCGACGGGCGCGCTGTCGTCTACGTCTTCGAACTGGACCCGGCCACCGGTCAGTACGCACCGACCGGGATCTACCATGACACCCTCGACCTGACCCTGCCGTTCCCCATCACCCTCCACCTGGCCGAGGCCACGGCGCCGTAGGGGGCGTACAGCACGCATCCGTGTCCTCACGGCCGACGCCGGCGAACGGACCATCGGGGTTGGCGGCCGTCGCGGCGAGATGGTCGATGCCCAGCACTGCGGCACCGGTCACGGAGCGCGCGCTGTGGACGCGCGGCGTGGGCTTGTTCTCAGCTCAGGACGAAGTGGGGCCCAGAGTTGCGCGGACGGCGTCGAACCAGGCCTGGGTGTCGACGAGGCCCTTCTCGTTGTCCTTGCGGCCGCCGGTGAAGCCGAAGAGGTCGGCGGCGAAGCGGCTCAGGACGGTCTTGTCGGTCTCGTCGAGTCCGGTGAGGACCTCGGTGTCGCCGAGCAGGTAGGCGACGACGGCTACCTGGCCCGCGGGCCAGGTCTCGCGGTGGGCCGACCAGCCGTCGGAGCGAACGGCGCGGGCCTTGCTCAGCAGGTCCTCGCGCAGGGCGTCGCGATCTGCGTCGCTGGGCCGACGTGGCTTGCCCCAGGTGATCCGTTTCGCGTTCGACATGGCGATCCTCTCGCTGGAGCGTCCCGGGGTCGACAACCCCGGACTTGCCTCGACTGTCCCAGATCGAGGAACGCGGACAGCCCACCGGCCCGCCCCACGGGCGATTCGGTGGGCGGTCGCGCCGGCTACCCGGCGCGCAGGAACCGGCCGACGCGCTCGGTGCCGAGCACGGGATCCTTGCTACCCGCGCCGAACACGTACCGCCCGCCGACGAACACCGCGGTCACGGTCTCGTCGTTGCGGTTGACCATGCGCGGCAGGTTGTCGAATTCCGGGATCGGATTCTCCGCGTAGGCGTCGAGGCTGTCGTCGAGGTGGGCCGGGTCGATGACGACAGCGTCGGCGCGGTCGCCGACCCGCAGATGACCCGCGTCGAGCCCGTACCAGTCGGCCAGCTCGCCGGTGATCCGGTGCACCGCGTGCTCGATCGTCATGAACGGGGCGCCCGCGCGCTCCGCGTCGGCGACCCGCCGCAGCAGGCGCAGGCCGAAGTTGTAGAAGGCCATGTTGCGCAGGTGCGCGCCCGCGTCGGAGAAGCCGAGCTGGATTCCGGGATCGGCGGCGAGGACATCGAGCACCGCGGGCCGGTGGTTGGAGATGGTGGTGCGCCAGCGCAGCTTCGATCCGTGCTCGACGACCAGGTCGAGGAAGGCGTCGACCGGGTGCACGCCGCCGCGATCGAGGCCGACCTGGCCGAAGGTCTTGCCGACGACGGTGGGGTCGGGGCACTCGACGATGTCGGCGTCGAAGAAATCGCGGTGCCAGACCCGGGGACCGTACTTCTGGTCGTAGTCCTTGCGGAACCGGCGCCGGTACTGCTCGTCCTGCATGAGGTGGCGCTGCTCGTCGATGTGGTTCGACAGGTGTAGTGCCGCCGCGCCGGAACCGAATTCCTCGAAGATCGGCAAGTCGATGCCGTCGGAGTAGACCTCGAACGGCACCGGCAGGTGCTGCCACCGGAAGTCGCCCTTCAGCGCGTTGATCGCGCGGGCCAGCAGCGGAAACACCTTGGCCACACCGGGAATCGCCTTGATGTCGGCGGCGGAGAGCAGGCTCACCTTCAGCGGCTTGCGCCACAGGCCGATGCTGCTCGCCGCCATCGCGATCATCGTGTCGGCCCGGTTGACGTCGGGCCCGCCCTGGAGTGCGCGACCGCGAGTCCGCAGGATGGTGTTGAGTGTCTTGCGTTCGGCCCGGGTCGAATACGTGGAGGGCAGCGTGCGTGAGCGGCACATTTCGCCGTCGAGTTTGTCGAACAGCAGCCGCTGCGAGGACATCCCGACGAAGCCGGCGTCGAGCGCCTCGGTCAGCTTGGTGGCCATCGCGGCGAGTTCGATGTCACTGGGCTCGACGTCCTTGCGGGTCGCCCGGTCCAAACCCATCACCGCGGACCTGATGTCGGAGTGCCCGATGAAGCTCGCCACGTTGGGTCCCAGTGGCAAGGTGTCGAGGGCGGCGGCGTATTCGGCCGCGCTGTGCCAGGACTTGGTCTCCTCCACCGCGCGCACCACGTGGGGGCGCGGAATCGCCTCGACCCGGCCGAACAGGTCACCGGCGATCTCGCCGTCGACGTGCACCGTCGACAGCGAGCACGAACCGAGCAGCACGGTGGTCACCCCGTGGCGCACCGATTCCGACAGCGACGGATCGAGCAGTACCTCGACGTCGTAGTGGGTGTGGATGTCGATCATGCCGGGCACGACCCACTTGCCGGTGGCGTCGACGACCCGGGCGCAGCCGGTCTCGTCGAGTGGCGTCGCCGAGATCTCGGCGACCTTGCCGTCCTTGATGCCGAGGTGGCGGATGGCGGACGCGGCCCCGGTGCCGTCGAACCAGCGGCCGCCCTTGATGATGCTGTCGAACATAACCGTTCCCTCTTACAGCGCGAGATCGCGTCGGGTGACTTTGCCTGTCGCGTTGCGCGGCAGGGCTTCGGTGGTGAACCGCCATCGGGCGGGCACCTTGAAGTAGGCGAGCCGCGCGGCGACGAAGTCGCGCAGTTCGTCCGGCTCGACCGCGCCGGGCTCGGCGACCACCACGGCCGCCACCTCCTGGCCGAGATCGGGATGGGCGACGCCGAAGACCGCGCACTCGGCGACGGCGGGATGCTCGGACAGCACGTTCTCGATCTCGGTGGGGTAGACGTTCTCGCCACCGCGCAGGATCAGGTCGGTGCGCCGGCCGGACACGGTGAGCCTGCCGTCGGTGACAGTGCCGAAATCGCCCGAGCGCAGCCAGCGTGCAGTGTCGATGGCCTTGGCGGTCGCGGCCTCGTCGTTCCAGTAGCCGAGCATCACGTACGGGCTGCGGATGCAGATCTCGCCCTCCTCGCCGTCGGGCACGACCGCGCCCTCGGCGTCGCGGATCTCCACCGCCACCCCGAAGATCGGCCTGCCGACCGAGGCGTCGTCGGCGACCAGATCCAGCGGCGTGGCCACCGTCGCGGCGGTGCCGCTCTCGGTGAGCCCGTAGCTGGTGGTCAGCGCGAACTGCAGGGACGGGATCTTCTCGCGCAGGCTGGCCAGCAGCGCGGGCGAGGACGGCGCCGAATTGAGCGACAGCGCGCCCAGCGAGGACAGATCGTGCTGGGAGACATCGTGATCCAGCAGCCGCGAGGCCATGGTCGGCACGGCGGCCCAGTTGGTGACCCGCTCGCGCTCGACCAGGTTCAGCACCCGGCCGACCTCGAACGCGCCGTGCGGGAACACCGCGGCCGCGCCGGTCACCAGCCGGGGAATGACCAGGTTGTGCAGGCTGGCGATGTGGAACAGCGGCGCGGTGACCAGGTAGCGGCGATCGCTCGGCGCGTCGCTGGGCGGCTGACCGGCGAACGCGGCGAGCATCGCGTCGGTGAAGCGGTGATAGTCGCTGATCGCCACCATGTTCCGCTGCGAGTGCACCACGCCCTTGGGCCTGCCGCTGGTGCCGCTGGTGTAGAGGATCACGGCCGGATCGTCTTCGCCCACCGGCGTATTCGGGATCTCGCCGCCGCCGAACTCGGTGATCAGGGCGGGCAGGTCGTCGTCCATGGTGAGGACCGGGATGTCGGTGCCGGTCTCGGCCAGCAGCGCGGCCCGCTTCGCGTCGGCGATCACCACGGTGGGCGCGGTGTGCTCGAGCCCGTAGGCGATCTCCGGCGGCGCCCACCAGGCGTTGTAGCCGACCGGGATGGCGCCCAGGCACTGCGCGGCCCAGAAGGCGATCACCCAGTCCGGGCCGTTGGCGGCCAGGATGCCGACCCGGTCGCCCTTGCCGACGCCGTAGCGGGTCGCCAGCGCGGTGGCCAGCGCGCCCGCCGCCGCGGCGTGCTCAGTGAAGGACAGCCGCCGGTCCTCGGTGATCAGGTAGTCACGCTCCCCCCAGCCCAGCGAGTGTTCGAGCAGTTCGCGCAGGCTGCGGCGGCGGTGCGCCAGCACCGGAATCGGCACGCCGAGCACCGGTTCGACGGTCAGTTCGAAGGGCGCGCCGGGCGCGGTCAGGCCCGCGGCGACCTTGGCCACGAATTCCTGTGGGTCCACTACATCGGTCATGGTCTTGTTCTCCATCAGGGAATGAGGACGGCGCGTCCGCGGATCGCACCCGCGTCGAGCCGGTCGAAGGCGGTGCGGGCATCGGCGAGGTCGAAGCGTTCGACCTCGGCGCGGACCTTGCCCGCGGCGGCCAGCGCGATGACGTCGACGAGGTCGCTTCTGGTGCCGCCGTAGGACTTACGCACCGTGGCACCCCAGGGCAGGCCGGGGCCACCGGCCGGACCGGAGTCGATGCCGGGGATGCCACCGGCCAGACCCACCATCCGGTAGGCGCCGTTGGGCGCGACGGTTCGCACGGCCAGCTCGGCCGTGGCGTCGGCGCCGACGAAGTCGAACACCGCCTCGGCGCCGCGTCCGCCGGTGAGCTCGAGAATGGTGGCCGCGGTGTCGTCTCCGGCGGTCAGCGCGATGTCGGCGCCGCAGGCGGTGGCCAGGGCCAGCTTGTCGGGATCGACGTCGACCGCGATCACCCTGGTCTCGGTGAGCGCCTTCAGCAGTTGGACGGCGACGTGGCCGAGGCCGCCGATGCCGATCGCGACCGCGGTCGCGCCCGGCCACAGCTGATCCAGCGCGCCGCGGATGGCGTGCATCGGGGTGAGCGCCGCGTCGGCCAGCGGGGCAGCCTGCGCGAAATCCATGTCGCCGATCGGGACGAACGAGCGCACCGGGATCCGCACGTACTCGGCCATGCCGCCGTCAGGGCCGAGGCCGGGGCACGGCGGCATGGCCGTACGCCCCGCCGCCAGACAGACGTTCTCGTTGCCGTGCAGGCACTCCCGGCACTCGCCACAGGACCAGCACAGGTAGACGAGCCCGCGCTCGCCGACCCGGCGGCCCGCCACCCGCGACCCGACCGCCTCGATGGTGCCCGCGATCTCGTGACCGAGGGTGAGCGGCTGCTCGCTCATCGGGAACGGCAGGCTCAGCACGAACGAATCCGAGTGGCAGATCCCGGCCGCACCGACCCGCAGGAGCAGATCGTCGGGTCCGAGATCGGGCACCGGCACCGTCCGCAGCTCCAGGGTGCCGGGCGCGGTCAGCTGCATGGCGCGCATCGTCATCGCAGCTCCCCCACCGCGTCGAAGGTGGCCTTCAGGTACCGGTCGCAGCGATCGGAGCCGATCAGGCCGGTCGCCATCCGATTCATTGTGTAGGCGAAGGTGATCCGGCGATCCAGGTCGTTGACGACCATCGAGCCGCCGTAGCCCGCCCACCAGCACACCCGGCCGTCGGGAATGTGCGGGAAGGTCTGCGGCCGGGGCAGCCCGTAGCCGATGCCGAAACGCAGCGGAGTCAGCAGCGCCAGGTCGATGCCGTCGGCCTGCTCGCGGAAGATCAGATCGATGGTGGCGGGCGAGAGGAACCGCCTGCCGCTGAGCTCACCCGCGGTGGTGAGCAGCGACTGGATCCGGGCCACCGAGCGCGCGTTGCCGTGTCCGTTGGTGCCGCCGATCTCGGCCGCCCGCCACTGCGGCGTCGCCGTCTCGCCGATCTCGAGCCAGGGACTGGTGAGCGTCTTGATCAGCACGCTGTCCTGGTCGAGGGTCGACAGGTCGAACTCGGGCAGCTCCGGCGGGATCAGGGTGGCGATCCGGTCGGCGTGCTCGGGGCCGGTGCCGATGTGGAAGTCGGCGCCCAGCGGGCCCGCCAGTTCCTCGGCGAAGAAGCGACCCAGCGAGCGACCGGTGATGCGGCGCACCAGCTCACCGATGAGATGGCCGTAGTTGATGGCGTGATAGCCCGACGCGGTGCCGGGCTCCCACCAGGGCGCCTGGGTCGCCAGCCGGGCGGCGGCGGCCTCGGTGTCGTAGATGTCGGACAGCTCGATCGGCTTCTCCCAGCCGGACACGCCCGAGGTGTGCGAGAGCAGGTGCCGGACCAGGATGGCGTCCTTGCCATTGGCCGCGAACTCCGGCCAGTAGGCGGCCACCCGCGCGTCGAGGTCGAGCTCGCCGCGGTCGACCAGCAGCAGCGCGCACAGGGCGGTCATCGTCTTGGTCACCGAGAAGACGTTGACCAGGGTGTCGGCACCCCACGGCATGGTCCTGTCCGGATCGCGGTAGCCGCCCCAGAGATCCAGGACCGGATCACCGTCCACGGTGACACACAGTGCCGCGCCGACTTCGGAGCCCGCGTCGAGCTCCTCGTCGAAAGCGGCGCGCACACCGGCGAATTCGTCGCGACAGAAGCCGGCGGCGCTCATCGGAGGACCCCGGTGGTCGCGCGCGCGGGCACCGGCAGCGTATTGCCCGCCGCGGCGGCGCGTTTCGCACCGCGCGCCATCTCCTTGGTCATCGCGCGCACATACGGCTCGAATTCGATCTGGATGGTGTGGCGGGGCGAGTCGTAGTAGCGACCGGTGCGCCGGGATTCCTGCTCGCGCAACACCGTATCGATCTCCGCGCGCGGCGGCAGGTGGTAGCGGCCGGTCAGGTACGCGGCGACCAGCTTGCTCTGCTGCTCGGCGAAGTTCACCAGCGTCGGCATCGGCTGGGCCAGGCCGAGATAGAACAGATTGTCCACGCCGGGCTTGTGCATCATCTGGAACAACGGGAACCGGTTGGCGGCGTCGGGGACCAGCGCGGCGTCGGTGAGGAACGGGAAACTGATGTGATAGCCGGTGGCGCACACGATCACGTCGATCTGTTCGCTGCTGCCGTCGGCGAAATGTACGGTGTCGCCGTCCAAGCGGGTGATCGCGGGCTTGCATTCCACGTCGCCGCAGCCGGCCCGGTGCAGGAATTCCTCGCTCGCCGACGGGTGCGCCTCGAACGGCTCGTGGTCGGGCGCCGGCAGGCCGTAGTTGCGCATGTCGCCGCGATTCTTGCGGACGAATCGCTGCTTGAGTTTCAGCGCCACCTTCGCCGGAATCCAGGACGGCATCGAACGCCGGTCGCCGACTTCGCCGTTCACGTACTTGGGCAGGACCCAGACACCGCGGCGAGCCGAGACGAACAGCTTCTCCGCGATGAATCGCTGGGACAGTTCCGAGGCGATATCGAGCCCGGAATTGCCCATCCCCACCACCACGACCCGCTTGCCGCGCATGTCGACCGGATCGAACGGGTCGTTGTAGGCGTGGCTGTGCATCAGCACGCCGTCGAATTCGCCCGGATAGTCGGGGAATCGGGGATTCCAGTGGTGGCCGTTGCACACGATCAGCGCGTCGTAGACCTCGGTGTCGCCCGCCGCGGTGGTCACCCGCCAGAGCCCGGCGTCGTCGCGCTCGGCGGCGGTGACCAGGGTGTTGAACCGGATGTGGTCACGCAGCTCGAAATGGTCGACGTAGTCCTTGAAGTACTGCAGCAGCTGGGAATGGTGCGGGAAGTGCGGCCATTCCTCGGGCGCCGGGAAGTCCTCGAACTGCAGGCGGTACTTCGAGGTGTCGATGTGCAGACTCTGATAGCAGGCCGACATCCCGTTGGGGTTCTTGTAGTACCAGTTGCCGCCGACTTCGTCGGACGCCTCGTAGCAGTCGAACGGAATTCCGTTCTCGGCCAGCCTTTTGGCGACGGTGATCCCCGAGGGTCCGGCGCCGATGACGCAGACCCGGGGCAATTCGCGTGTATTCATGCACAACTCCTGAACAGCGCGGTCACCGATGACCGCGCCGAGTGACGTGAACCACAGCGTAGCGGCTCGCTAGACATGGTGTCTAGTGAATGGGCGGATCGTCTAAGATGAGCCGCATGCCGACCGAACCCGCTGCGCGCCGCGGCTCCCTGCGCGAGGAACAGAAGCGCCTCACCAGGAACAAGATCGTGGAAACCGCGCGCTCACTGTTCGAGACCGAGGGTTACTCCGCGGTCCGGGTCGACGACATCGTCGCCGCCGTCGGCTGTAGCCGGGCCACGTTCTACCTGCACTTCACGAGCAAGAGCGAGGTGCTGCGGGCGATCGCCAACGAGGGCACGCTGACCAGCGTCCGGGAGTTCTACGCGGACCTGGACCGGGTGCTCACCACCGGCTCCAGGGCGGCGTTCGAGGAGTGGATGACCCGCGCGATCTACTGGTTCCTCACCAACAAGGACATGCTCCCGGCCTGGGACGAGGCCACCGCGCTCGAACCGGAGTTCCGCGCGGTCGCCCGCGAGGGGATCATGACGCTGGCCGACAGCATGCCCGCCTACCTCGCCCGCTGGCCCGAACAGCGCCGCGACGAGGCCAGGCTGCGGATCGAACTGCTCGTCGCCCAGCTGGAGCGGTTCTTCACCCGGTGGGCCATGCAGGGCGTCATCGACGTCACGGCCGAGAAGGCCGCCACCGTGCTCACCGACGTCTGGTTCCCCGCGCTGCAGGCGCCGGTCGAGTAGCCGCTAGCGGGTGGGCCAGCCACCGTTGCGTTTGCTCTGATCGATCTCGTCGTCGCCGCCGGCCAGGTGCTGGATCCCGAGCTTCTCGGCGAACAGGTGCCGCTGGGTGATCCAGCCGAGCAGCGCCAGCCCGATCCAGGCCAGCACGGAGGTCACCTGCTGCCAGCCGGGCTCGGGATCGCGCAGGAACGCCAGCGAATCGCTCATCCGGCCCAGGCCGCTGACCACCATGCTGGCGCCGCCGATCGAGGTCAGCCACAGCAGCGCGCGGGCGCGGAACTTCTCGGCCAGGAACGCGCCTGCCACGCACATGGCCAGCGCGACGATCATGCTCAGCGCGACGTTCTTGTCGCCCGGCTGCAGGACCGTCGCCAACTTGGTGCCGATCATCGCGCCGGTCAGGCCGCCGATGAAATACGACGCGAAGCGGAACACCAGCGAGGTCACCACCCACGACGACACCGCGCCGATCAAGCCGACCAGCACCAGCCACGCCAGCGAGGCGTTGAACAGGTCGGCGATCATCCAGCCGAGGCCGAAGCCGATCGCCAGGATGCCCAGGTGGACCGAGCGGATCCCGTAGAAGCACAGCAGCGCTCCGACGATCACGACGACGATGCCATTCATAGCGTCCACGCTAGAACTCCGGGCGCCACCCCGGTTCACCCGATTCGGGTGAGGTGGACGCCGCCGGATCGGCGCACGATCAGGCCATGGGATCAACACCTGCGCTGGGCCCGGTCGATTTCCTGGTGCTCACCTTCCCCGGCACCGCCATCGACGCGACCGTCGCCGACGCGCTCGCCGAGGTGGTCGGAAACGGCCTGGTGACGCTGCTCGATCTGATCGTGCTGACGATGGACGAAGCGGGCACGATCACCGAATCGGAGATCGACGACGACCTGGTCGAGGTGGGTCTCACCGGGCTCACCGCCGCCGACATCGACCTGGTCAGCGCGGCCGACGTGGAAGTCGTGCGCACCTCGATGGCGCCCGGCAGCACCGCGGTGATCCTGGTCTTCGAACAGACCTGGGCCGCGCGGCTGGCGGCCGCGGTACGCGACGCCAGGGGTGAGGTGACGCTGCACGTTCAGGTGCCGCGCGATGTCGTCGAGTCCGCGGTCTCCGCGGCGACGACCGGCTGAGGAGGAACCAGCATGCCACTACGAAGGGGCCGCGCCGGACGGCCGGGACTCCTGGGCACGATCGCCCGCACCGCGGTCGTCGCCGGCACCGCGACCGCCACCTCCAACGCCGTGAACAACCGGGCGGCCAGGAAACGCTCGGCCGAGCAGCAGACCGCCGCCCCGCCACCCGCGGCCGCCGCACCGCCGCCCCCGGCGTATGCCGCGCCGCCCCCGGTGTACGCCGCGCCGCCACCACCCGCCGCACCGGTCGATCTGGTCGGGAAGTTGAAGGAGCTGAGCGACCTGCATTCGGCCGGTGCGCTCTCCGATGCCGAGTTCGCCGCCGCGAAGGCACAGCTGCTCGGCTGAGACCCCGCGCGACAGCGCCCCCGGCCCTGGGCGGCCGGGGGCGCTGTTCATGAACCCCGAGCTGGGTCTCAGGGTGTGACGATCGGGAACCGCGGGTCGGGGGTCTCGATCACGCCGACCAGGGCTTTCAGGACCGACTGGTCGCCGTCGACCGTGACGCCTGCGAAGCCCTGGCCACCGAGCCCGGCCAGCAGTTGCGCCTTGGTCAGCGTCAGGGTGAGGTCGGCGGGACCGCGCAAGGGCGCGTACTCGGAGGCGGTCCGGTGGGTGAGCGCGCCGTTGGACATGGTCAGCCGGGTGACCGTGCCGCTGTCGGTCAGGTTCAGGTCCAGCACGAAGTCCGATTCGGCGGCGCGCAGGCCGTCGACCCGGATCGCGATCGAGTCGATGATCATGTCGATCGTCAGCGCCGCCAGCATCTGCGGATCGGCGGTGTCGAGGGTGACCGGGGTCGGGCCGTTGCGCAGCTCGGTCGCGCCGACCAGGAAGAAGTTGCGCCAGGTCCCGTTCTCGCTGCCGTAGCCGAGGGTCTGATAGACCTCGGCCAGCGCTTCCTTGGCCGCCGTGTTGCCCGGGTCGGCGAAGACGGCGTGATTGAGCAGCGTCGCCGCGAACCGGTGGTCGCCCTCGGCCGCGTACGCCCGCCCCTTGGCCACGACCGCCTCGACACCGCCGTAGTCGGCGACGTAGCGCTTGGCCTGCTCCACCTCGGTGTGCTCCCACAGATGCGCCGGATTGCCGTCGAACCAGCCGAGATAGCGCTGGTAGATCGCTTTCACGTTGTGGCTGAGCGAGCCGTAGTAGCCGCGGTTGGCCCAGATGCCGTCCAAGCCGGGCGGGAAGGTGAGGACCTCCGCGATCTCCGGGCCGTTGAGACCCTGGTTGAGCAGGCGCAGGGTCTGATCGTGCAGGTAGGCGTACATGTCGCGCTGACCGGCCAGCCATGCGGTCCAATTGTCGGCGCCCCAGGTCGGCCAGTGGTGGGAGGCGAAGGCGACATCGGCCCGGTCGGCGAAAAGGGCGATGGCCTCGTCCAGATAGCTCGACCAGATCCGCGAGTCGCGGACGAGTGCGCCGCGCAGGGTGAGCACGTTGTGCATGTTGTGGGTGGCGTTCTCGGCCATGCACAGGGCGCGGCGGTCCGGGAACAGGAAGTTCATCTCCGCGGGAGCCTCGGTACCGGGGGTGAGCTGGAAGAGGATGCGGACGCCGTCGACCACTTCCTCCTGGCCGGTGCGGGTGATGTCCACGGTCGGCGGGATCAGGGTGACCGTGCCGGTGGAGGTGGTCATCCCCAGGCCGCAGCCGAGCTGGCCGTCGGGAGCCTTGGCCAGGCCGGTGCCGTACATGAAGATCGCGCGCCGGGTCATCGCGTTGCCCGCGTAGACGTTCTCGCTGACGGCGTGCTCGAGGAAGCCCTCCGGGGCGATGATCGGCACCTTCGGATGCCCTTCGGGCACGACGCCGCGCGCGCCGCCGAAGTGGTCGGCGTGCGAATGCGTGTAGATCAGGCCGGTGACCGGGCGGTCACCGCGATGCTTGCGATAGATCGCGAGTGCGGCGGCCGCGGTCTCGGCGGAGATGAGCGGGTCGATGACGATCACGCCCCGGTCGCCCTCGACGATCGTCATGTTCGACAGGTCGAAGTTGCGCACCTGGTAGATGCCCTCGGTGACCTCGAAAAGGCCCTGGATGTTGCATAACTGGCTCTGGCGCCACAGGCTCGGGTCGGCCGTCGGCGGGCACCGGTCGTCGAGGAAATCGTAGGCGCCGATATCCCACACCACCCGGCCGTCCGCCGCGGTGATGACCGGCGGGTCGAGCTTGTCGATCAAGCCCCGATTGGCGTTGTCGAAGTCGGTCGTGTTCCCGAAGTCCGGATACGTGCCCATGGTCCACCCTTGCCTCGTCGGAATCCTGGCGGTCCCGCGACCGTATCCGCGCGGGACGGGCGGGAAATCACCCGTTGTGGGTGAGTTCGGGCGGTATCAGATCAGGCCGACGCGGCGGGCGCTGCCGATCGCGTCGGCGCGGGCGTTGACGCCGAGCTTCTGGTAGATGCCGCGCAGGTGGGTCTTCACGGTGTTCACCGAGACGCCCATGTTCGCGGCGATATTGATCGCGGTCATGCCGGACGGGAGCTGGCGCAGCACCGCCAGCTCGGTCTCGGTGAGCTGCGGCGCGTCGGTGGCGGGCGCGCGATGCGAACGGACCAGGTCGACGAAGGCGTCGAAGCGTCCGAACCGCCCGCCCAGGCGGTCGAGGGTCTCGGCCGCGCCGGGCACGTCGAGGAACGGGCGGATCAGCCGTTCGCCGCACGCGAGGGCGAGTGCCTGCTCGAACGCGTCCTCGGCCTTGCGCGGCCGGTCCAGCCGGTCGGCGGCGACGCCCTCCAGCAGCCTGGCGGTGACCAGGGCGCCCGCCGTCAGCCGCGGGGCTCCGCCGAGCAGCGGCTCGAGGATGGTCAGCGCCGCGCTGGGCCGATGGGTGTAGACGGCCAGGGCCGCCTCGGCGACGGCCAGCTGCGGGGTCGACCCGAACACCCGGGTCGCGTGATCGACCAGGTGCTGGGCGTCGGTCTTGGCCTGTAGACGCAGCAGCACCCACAGCACATCGGTGACCAGCGTGCCGATGCCGAAGGCCGCCGGGGAGTCGTCGAGCAGGCGGTGGGTCTGGGTACAGAGCAGGGTCGCGGCGGCCGCGCGATCGGGGGCCGCGTCGAACATCAGCACGCCGGTGATCACGGCGGCCTGCCGGGCGGGCGCCGGGGCGCTCGCCTCCGCCGCCGGCCCACCGGGCTGACCGGGCAGTGGCAGTTGCACGGCCTCGCCTTGCTGGTACGCACCGTAGGCCTCGATCAGCCGGGCGAACACGCCTTCGGGAGCCTGCGCCAGGTCGTAGCGATCGGCGCAGTCGCGCGCGGCGGCGGCCAGGGCTCGCAGGTCTCCGACCCGGCCCGCGTACCCGGCGGCGACCGCGACCGCGGTCCGGGCCCGCACCGCGACGCTGCCGAGCCCTACTTCCTCCGCGTGCACGATGGCGTGCCGCAACGCGGCGATGCCGCTGTCGATCGCGCCGCCGGTGACCTCGGCGGTACCGCAGTGCAGCGCGGCGTAGCAATCCAGGTCGGGTTGGCCGGTCACCGCGGGCAGCGGCCAGCTCATCGAGGCCGAATCCCCCACCAGCACAGCCAGCCCCGCGCTGACCGCCCGGTCCAGTGAGACCGTCCAGGCATCGGGAACCAGCCGCGAGACCTGCTCGGACCCGAGATGCGCGGCCTCGAGATAGACCTCGGCGGCGGCGATCTCACCCGCCTCCACCGCGACCGCCGCGCGTAGCAGCCGCACGAAGGTGTCCTCGGTCGCATCCGGCAGATACTCCATGGCGGCGAGCACCTGCTGGCCCGCGCCGTCGAGGACCATGCGCGGGCCCCAGTCCCGCAGGAACGACACCAGGCCGGGCGCGCCCGGTTCGGCCAGGACGTGCTCGAGCGCGGGGCCCGGCAGCGCGGCCGCCCCGAACCACTCGGCGACGCGACGGTGCACGGTGGGCAGGCGGTCGGCCCGCGAGTGCGCGGCCTCGGCCAGCAGATACGCCCGCAGCAGCGGGTGGTAGCTGTGCCAGAGCTGACCCGCGTCGGCCACGGTCTGCATGGGGAAGTTGGCCCGCAGCAGTTCGTCGACGATCCGGGCCGCGTTCTCACCGGCCAATTCCTCCGCCAGCGGCAGGCAGAACCGGGTGGGAATCGCGGTGACCAGCAGGAAATCCAGGGTCGACGTGGGCAGCGACTGCATCAGCTCCGCGACCAGGAAATCCGCGACCGCGTGTGACGGCCGGGCCAGCGTGGTGAGCGCGGTATCGCGATCCTCGCCGTTGGCGGCCACGTAGATCGCGGCGATCCGGACCAGCGCGGCCCAGCCGCGGGTCAGCGAGTGCACCGTGGCGAGCTCGTCGTCGTCGAGCCGGCAGCCGTGCTGGGCGAACAGCTGGACGATCCGCTCGGGCGAGAGCGCCAGTTCGCCCACACCGATCCGGGTCAGCCTGCCCCCCAGCTCCAGCGCGTGCCAGCGCAATGGCGGATCGAACCGGCCCGCCAGCAGCACGGTGACCGTGCCGGGCAGGTGCGCGAGCAGGTACTCCAGGCCCGCCAGCTGCAGCGGGTCGGTGATCAGGTGGGCGTCGTCGAGCACCAGGACGGCGTGCTCGGCCCGCGCGGCCAGCGCGTCGACCAGGTCGGCGGCCTGGTCGGCCGGGGTGCGCAGGGTCGTGTCGACGGCGTCGGCGGGGCGGTGCAGGAGCCGCGCGATCGTGGGGAGCAGCTCGCCGCTGTCCGCCAGGCGCGCGGTGACGGTGAGCCAGCCGACGGTGGCCGCGCGAGCCTTGCGTGACCGGGTCACCCAGTCGACCAGGGCGACGGTCTTGCCGCTGCCCGCCGGGCCGGACACCAGCACCGTGTGCCCGCCCGCGGCGTGCGCGCGGTCGAGCCGGGCGGCGAGGTCGCCGGAGCGCACGGAGGCGAAGGACAGCTCGGGAATCTGGACACCGACCGCCGAGACGTCGTCAGCTAACGCGCGGTACGAGGTTGCCACCACCACACTCCTCAGCTCGTCATCTCCCCGCGGGGTCGATCCACCAGCAGGTTCGACGGTAGGCCAAACGCGACCAGCGCGTTCGCCGGTGGTGCGGCGTCGACGCGCTCGTTATGAGATCGACGTCATCGTGAGGGTTTGCCGCAACCGGCTATCGTTCGGCAACCTCACGATCAATCGGGCAGGCGAGACATTCCGAGCAGGGTGAGCCCGAGGACATCGATGCGGGCGAGCACGCCGCGCATGGCGGTGTTGTCGGCCAGCTCGCCGTAGAGGGTGGTGGTTCCGGTCGGCGAATGGGCGCTACGCCGAAGCTCCGGGAACGCGGCGACAGCACGTTCCGTGAGTTCGCCCTCGATGACGAACTGGTAGCGAACCGCATCCGACGTCGGCATGTGTCCAGTCTCGACGACAGCCGCCGCGATCGCCTCATCCGCACGGGATGATTCCGGCGTCACCTGTGACGAAGCGGTCGCGACAATTTTAAACAGTCGTTTTTCTGTTTCCCGGACAGCGCGGCGACCGGGTCGATAGTGTCGCCACACCCACAGCGGTGGGACAGCGCGATACAGGAGAACAACCATGCAGACCAACCAGGCTCGGCGGGCCGGCTTCGGACTCACAGCTTTCACCGCGGTCGCCGCGGCAGGCGTCCTGGTGGCGCCGCAGGCCTCGGCACTCGTCCAGGGTGTCACCGTCAGTGGCAGCACCCACTACGTCGGCACGGCCTACACCGTCACCGCCGATGTCACCGCGACGTCGTTCCTGTTCAAGGTGACCTTCACCGACAACGGCACCCAGATCGGCGAGCCGGTCTCGGTCTCCGACGGCAAGGCCACCATCACCTGGACCCCGACGACCCCCGGTTCGCACGAGATCAAGGCCGTGCAGGAACTGATCAGCTCCAAGACCGTCACCGTCGAGGTCACCACGAAGCCGACGACGCCCGGCGGCGGCACCGGCACCGGCTCGGCCGACCTGGGCGGTCTGCTGACCGGCTCGGCGGGCTGACCCGACCCGACACGCCTCGACGGCCGCCGCGGACTACCGATCCGCGGCGGCCGTCGACGTATCGGGCCTCAGGCCTGGTCGTAGGCCTGTTGCAGAGCGGCGATGTCGAGCTTGGACATCGACCGCAGCGCGGTGCCGACCGCGATGACCCGGTCGGTGTCGCCGCTCATCAGCTTCGGCAGCACCGAAGGCACGACCTGCCAGGACAGCCCGAACCGGTCTTTCAGCCAGCCACACGGGCCGGGCTCGCCGCCCTCGGACAGGGTGTCCCACAGCCGGTCGACCTCGTCCTGGGTGTCCACGACGACCTGCAGCGAGGCGGCGTCGGTGTGCGGATGCGCCGGTCCGCCGTTCATCAGCGTGACGGCCTGACCGTCGAGATCGAGGGTGACGATGAAGGCCGAGCCGTCGGCCTGCCGGGTGACCTCGACGACGCGCGAATTCGGCACCGTCGCGGCGTAGAGCTCACCGGCCGCTTCGGCGTCGGTATCGAACCAGAGGAAGGTGTTGACGGACATGATGTGCTCCTTCGGGAGGGTGATGCGCAGGCTTGCTGTCACCCACTGGTCGGAGCCGAGCACGCGGTCTCGACACATCCATCGAAGTTCTCTCTACTTTTTTCGCGGCAGGGTTCTGGCGTAGCTCACGCCGCGCTCGACCCACTCGCGCAACACCGCGTCGTCGGCGACGGCGGCGGTGTCGACCCGCAGCCAGCCCACCATCTCCCGCCCGCCCATCACCATCGGCGACACCGACAGCCCGTCGACGAGCGACTCCCCCTCGGCCCGGTCGACCCGCACCAGCAGCCCGCCCTTGCCGCTGGCGGCGACGGCCATATTGCCGCCGACCAGGAACGCGAGTCCACCGAACATCGGTTGCTCGACCAGATCCGGTCCGGGGTAGACGATCTCCCGGATGCGCTCGGCGAGTTCCTCGTCATAGGCCATGGACCCAGTGTGCGCCGGGGCACCGACAGTTTTCAGAGGCCGAGGGCGGCGGCGAACATCGGCCACGAATCGTGCACGTCGTCCTGCCAATACGGCCAGGCGTGGGTGCCCGCGGTCCGGAAACGCACGTCGGCGGGGATGCCGAGCTGGGCCAGCCGGGCCGCCATCGGGCCGGTGCAGCTGCCCGCGACTGCCTCCATCGTGCCGCCGACCAGCAGCCGGTCGACCAGCACGCCGAGATTGCCCGCGATGCTCGGATCGTTGATCGCCTCGTGCTGACCCGGGATGCCGTTGCCCGCGGACAGGTAGATCGCGGTCCCGCGCAGGCGTTCGGCCTGCACGACCGGGTCGTTGCCGATCCAGGCCTGGTCGATCGGGCCGCCCCACATGTTGGTGGCGTCCGCGGCGAAGGTCGCCAGCTGGGCGCGAACCAGCGCCTGCGCCAAGGGGTTCGCGGTCTGAGTGCACCCGCTGAACGCGCCGACCGCGCGGTAGAGGCCGGGCGCGGCGATGGCCAGGTTCAGCGCCGAGGTGGCCGACATCGACAGGCCGGCGACCGCGTTGGCGCCGGTCATGCCGAAGCGCTGATCGAGCAGCGGTGGGAGTTCGCCGGTGAGGAAGGTCGTCCACTTGTTGCGGCCCAGGATCGCGTCGTCGCGCTGCCAGTCGGTGTACATGCTGGCCCGGCCGCCGATCGGGACCACCACATTGACCGGCTTGTCGGCGAAGAAGTCCACCACGTCGGTGCGGCGCATCCAGGGCCCGCCGCTCTCCCCGCCGTCGACCGCGTTCAACAGATACAGCGCGGGCGCTCCCGCGCCGGGATGCGACAGCCACAGCGTGATCGGGCGGTTCATCGCCGCCGAATACACGACCACTTCGTATTGCCTGCCACCGAGCGGCCGGACGTCGATGATCCCCGCCTCCGCCACCGCGCGCGGCGCGATCACGAACCCACAGCCGAGCAGCACGAGCACACCGCACAGGAGCCGACGCATACCCCGAGCATGCCCTACCGAACGGCCGATATCCGGCATTGACGGGCTCGTGTCCGCCGTCGCGCACGGCGTCGGCAAACCTAGAGCATCCCCGCTGTCGCACCCTCGGGCAGGACCGCGCGCAGCACCTCGCCGAGCGCGGAGGCGGTGACGCCGAAGGTGGTGCGCAGTGCGGAATCGTCGGCAACGAACTCCCGGTGCGACATGTGCGCGGTCTCGAAGAGTTCGCCCCAGAACGGATCACCCTGCGCCAGTTCGGCGATCTCGGCGTCCGCCAGCACAGCGAGGTCGGGCTCGGGCGCACCGGCCAATGCCGCCAGCCGGCCCGCGACCGTGCGCACGGTGGTGGTGATCATCGGCGCGTGCCAGGCACGACCCCACGCGCGGTCGTCGCGGGCGACGGCGACCAGCGCCGTGGCGGCGTCGTCGATCGCGGTGAACGAATGCGCCAGGTCCAGCGCCTGCGGCACCTTCGCCGGTGCGCCCGCGAGCACCGCGGGCTGCACCAGCAGGGAGAAGACCGAGACCGCGCCCGCGCCGAGGAACTGGCCCGCCCGCACCTCGGTGACCCGCAGCCTGCCCGCCTCGTGCGCGGCCAGCGCCTCGATCCACATCCTGGCCCTGACCTCGCCCTTGCTGCCGGCGGCGGCCAGCGGTGTCGCCTCGTCGACGATGCCGTCGACGGGTCCGTAGCCATAGAGATTGCCCATCATCACCAGGTTCGCGCCGGTGGCCTCGGCGGCGGACCTGATCGAACCGAACAGGGGCGGAACGGTTTCCGGCCACGTGTGATACGCGGGCATGGCGAGGTTGAACACGGTCTCGGCACCGGTGGCCTGCGCGATCAGCGCGGTGGTGTCGGTGGCGTCGAGGGCGACGCGGTCGATGCCGGGGTGGTCGGGACCGAGGCCGCCGCGGCTGATCATCGTCACGCGGTCGCCGGACTCGGCGAGGCGCAGCGCAGTGGCGGACGCGGTCGCCCCGCGACCGATCACGACATGCTTGGTCATGTGAATTCTCTTTTCCAGCAATGTATTTCAGGCGATTCGGCGCTGTTCGCCGGGTGCACTGTCAACGATGCCGGGCGGGAGCGGGCTAGACTAGTGGCCGGAATGCCAGCTATCCCAAGGATCAGGCCATGAAGACTGTCGCCGTCGTCGCGGTTCCCCCGGTGAAGTCGTTCGATCTGGCCATGCCGGGATCGCTGATGGAATCGGTGACGATCGACGGCGCGCCCGGCTATCGCGTGCTGGTGTGCACCGCCGAACCCGGTGTGGTGCTCGCGAACTCGGGCGGGTTCGACGTGGTGATCCCGCACGGGCTAGACGTCCTCGAGTCGGCCGACACCGTGATCGTGCCCAGCACCGGCGCCCGGACCGACGCCGAACCGGCCATCCTGGCCGCGCTGCGCGCCGCCGTCGACCGGGGCACCCTGGTCACCTCGATCTGTAGCGGCGCTTTCGTCCTGGCCCAGGCCGGACTGCTCGACGGGCGGGCCGCCACCACGCACTGGGCGCTGGCCGACGAACTGGCGGACGCGCATCCGGGCGTCCGGGTGCGCACCGACGCGCTGTTCGTCGCGGACGGCCCGGTCACCACCTCGGCAGGCGCCGCCGCGGGAATCGACCTGTGCCTGCACCTGATTCGCCAGGACTACGGTGCCACCGTCGCCAACGAGGCGGCTCGGGCCGCCGTGGTGACGCCGGTGCGTCCCGGCGGGCAGGCCCAGTTCGTCGACACCGCGCTGCCGCCCGACGACGACCTCTCGCTCTCGGCCACCCGTGCCTGGGCACTGACCCGGCTCGACACTCCCCTGTCGCTGCGCGAACTCGCCGAGCACGCCACCACGAGTGTGCGCACGCTGACCCGGCGCTTCCACGAGGAGACCGGGCTCAGCCCGCAGAAATGGCTGTTGCACCAGCGCCTGCACCGGGCCAGGGAGCTGCTGGAATCGACGTCGCTGCCGATCGAGCAGGTGGCCAGGCACAGCGGGATCGGGTCGGCGGAATCGTTGCGGCAGCACATGATCCGCCAGCTCGGCGTCCCCCCGAGCACCTACCGGGCGAACTTCACCAGGGCCCGGTAGGCGGGTAGGGCTGGTATCCCGGCGGTGGGGCCGGGGCGAAGAAGGCGGCGGAGCGGGGGTTCCAGAGCAGGATCACCGCGGCGAGGCCGATGATCACGGTCACCACGGTGAAGGCCATCGATTGCAGGTCGGTCCGGGATCCGGTGGCGAACACGCTGATCACGCTGACAGCCGAGGACAACACATTGAGGCCGAAGAACACCGTGCCGGTGATACGGGCCCAGTTCTTGCCCGCGCGGCAGGCGAAGGCCATCCACACCCACAGCCCCGCCGTCACCAGCGAGACCAGGATCCCGCCCGCGAGCCCCGCGTACACGACGACGTCGAGGTCGTCGCCGCGGAAGACCCCGCCCGAGGCGTCGAGCGCGTCCGAGCGGATCCGGTCGATCGTGGTCAGCAGGTAGGCGGCACTGAGGAGGGTGACCACCGCGCCGGCCAGCATCACGTAGAACGCGATCTGCACATTCTGCGGAACCACTTTCGGGCCCGCGTCGACCGGCGCTGCCGTTGGAAAGGGGGTCGCCGGCGGATAGGGCGACTGCCCGCCCGGCACCGCCGACGGATAGGGCGCAGGGCTGCCGGGCCCGGCGTCCGCGTAGGGCACCTGCCCACCGGGCACCGCCGACGGATAGATCGCGGGGCCGGCGCCGGGCCCGGCCTGCGGGTAGGGCCCGCCCGGGTGACCCGTGGCGTGTGGATATGGCTGGTGCGCAGCCGGATTCGGGGAGGGAGCGCTCGCCGCATTCGGCGGGGGCGGGTACGGTGCCCCGGAACTCGGGGGTACCACCGGGGGCGGATACGGCGTGGGCCCCCCGACGCCACTCGGGGACGGTGGCACCGCCGCGCTCTGGTTGGCCGGTGCCTGCGGAATCGCGTCGGGATACGACGTCAGCTCGTCCTGGTGCGGTCGCGGATCCTCGTGGTCCGCCGACGAATCCTGCACGGTGCCCCCTCGCTGTGAAGTCGGGCCCAACTCTAGCCGCCGGAGCCCGTACTCACCGGGCAGCGGCGACGCGCGTCCGACGAGGTCCGCGCACCCGCGCGAGGCCGTCGCGCACAGCGGCGGCGGACCTCGGCGCGGACGCGGACAACTCGGTCAGCGCACCCGGGCGCGGACGAGTTCCCGTGCGGCCGTGCGGTATCGGTCCGCGATCAGGCGGACCACCGCGGGATGGACACCGATCGGCTCGGCCACCCCGTCGGCGCCCGCGTCGTGCAGGCGCTGGTGGAACAGGCCGTGGGCCAGCAGATAGGAGGCGACGAAGACCCGCCCCGCACCCGCTTCCCGCAGTTCGGCGACGACCTCGGG
The DNA here is from genome assembly GCF_044744725.1 of Nocardia sp. NPDC087230. Classification (NCBI taxonomy): domain Bacteria; kingdom Bacillati; phylum Actinomycetota; class Actinomycetes; order Mycobacteriales; family Nocardiaceae; genus Nocardia; species Nocardia sp. NPDC087230. The sequence continues at coordinate 1,266,289 of NZ_JBIUYV010000001.1, read as the reverse complement.
CACCCGCGGCGCCCCGGTCGCGACGTAGGCGATCCGCACCGGCACGCCGAGTTGTTCGGCCAGCATGCCCGCCGCCCGGCGGACGTCCTGGCGGGCTCGCGCGTCCGAAGATCCCGCGGCGGCGAAGACCACCGCGTCACCGGGACGCCAGCCGGCGGCCCGCAGCCGCACCGCCATGATCCTGGTGAGCGCCGGATCGGGGCCCATGGCCGCGGTGACCGCGACCTCGGCGTGTCCGCTCTCGGCGACTTCGCGCGGCACGTCCTGGTAGACGTGGTAGCCCGAGGCGAGGAAGGCGGGCACGACGACGGCCGGACCGTCGAGGTCGCGCAGGACCTCCGACGGTGACGGGCCGAGCACGTCGACGAAGGCGGTCCGCAGCGCCGCGTTGGGCGCGGCGCCGTCGGAGTCCGCGCCCTCGGCGCCGCGCCCCGAAACCGCGGCGCCGAGTTCGGCGGCCACCGCGTCGGCGAGCGCGGCGATCATCTCCACACCGCGCGCGCTGCGGGTGCCGTGCGCGACCAGCACCAGGGCCGGCTCATCCGGCCGCGCGGTGCTCACCAGACTCCGATCGGTTGCGCCGGGCGCGGCGACCGGGCGGGCGTGCCGATCCCGGCCTGGTGCGGCGGCTGCACCGGCGGGCGGGCCGCCGGGGTGTCCGAGCAGTCCGCGGCGTCGAGCGCCAGCCGGTAGCCACGCTTGACCACGGTCTGGATCGCCTTGGGCGTGCCCAGACCGGCGCGCAGCCGGGCGATCGCGGTCTCCACGGCGTGGGTGTCGTCGCCGCCGCCGGGCAGGGCCGAGAGCAGGTCCTCGCGGGAGACGACCCGGCCGGGCTGACGGGCCAGCGACCGCATCAACGCCATCGGCGCGGGCGCCAGCTGACGCACCTCACCGTCGACGACGACGCAGCCACCACGCACGCTGATCAGGTGACCGGCCGCGTAGATCCGGCTCGCCCGGCGCGGCAGCTCCTCGGCGACGTGGCGGGCCAGCGCGCCGAGCCGCGCACGGCCCGGCATGGTGGTCGGCACGCCGAGCTCCTCCAGCGGCGCGGCGGTGATCGGGCCGACGCAGGCCGCGAGCACGCGCCCGCGCAGCGCGTGCAGCACGGACTCGAGCAGGCCGGTCTCCTTGGCCCGCATCAGCAGCGAGGCCACGGCCGGGGCGCTGGTGAAGGTGACACAGTCGAGACTGCCGGAGATGATCGACTCGATCATGGCGTCCATCGGGCCGCGATCGGCGGGCGGCTCCCAGCGGTACACCGGCACCGGGACCACGTCGGCGCCCGCGCAGCGCAGCACCTCGCAGAAGTCGGGAACCGGCTCCCACTCGGTGGTCGCGCCGTGCAGCTGCACCGCGATGCGGACGCCTTCGACGCCCTCGGCGAGCAGGTGATCGAGCACCTCGGCCGAGGACTCCGAGGCGGGCGACCATTCCTCGCGCAGTTCGGCGGCGCGGATCGCGCCCTTGGCCTTGGGGCCGCGGGCCAGCATCCGAGTCGAGGCGAGCGTGTCACGCAGCGTCTCGGCCAGACCCCAGCCCTCGGCCGCTTCCATCCAGCCGCGGAAACCGATGCCGGTGGTGGCGACGGTGATCTGCGGCGGATCGGCGATCAGCAGCTCGGTGACGCGCTCGAGCTCGGTGTCGTCGGCCAGCGGGATGATGCGGATGGCGGGGGCAGAGACCACGGTCGCGCCCTTGCGGGTGAGCAAGGTGCCGAATTCCTCGGCGCGGCGCGCGGCGGTCACGCCGATGGTGAAGCCGGCCAGGCCGGGGCCACTGTCGGTGGGAGCAGTCATGAAATCAGCCGTCCGAGGATTCGAGGGCCGCGACCTGCACCGGCTCGTTGGATACCGCGACGACGCCACCGTCGAGTTGCACGGCGTAGACCGGGAGGGACTTGGTCGGGTCGTCCAGACAACGACCGTCGATCAGCGAGAAAGCCTGCTTGAGCAGGGGCGAGGCGACGACCGGAATGCCACCGCGATCACCGACGATGCCGCGCGACATCACCGCGGCCCGGCCGAACGGATCGATGTTGCCGACGGCGGCGAGGGTGCCGTCCGTGAGTAGGAACAGGGCGGCCTGCTTGCCACCCTTGAGCAGGACAGCAACGCCGCGGCCCGGGATCAGGAAGTCGAGTCGGCACGCCTGTGTCCAGGTCGCCGTCTCCGTGGTGATGGTGGGTGTGTCGATAACGGTCATCGGTTCCTCCTCCGAACGCCTTACCTATTGGTACAGGCGCCCTGTTTCCGCAGGGTTAAGCGCTTATTTCCCGGCCGCTGCTGTGTCGGAGCCAACACCGGCGGGCATGCCGGGCAGGCCGAGAAGCACAGGCACCTTGCGCTCGCCGCTGTCGTCGAACGAGATGGTCGGGTCGGCTTCGCCAGGGGCGTTGACGAACGAGACGAAGCGCGAGAGCTTGTTCTCGTCCTCGAGCACGGCCGCCCACTCGTCCTTGTAGCCGTCGACGTGCTTGGCCATCGCGGCCTCCAGGTCGTCGGCGATGCCCAGGCTGTCCTCGCACACGACGGCCTTGAGGTAGTCGATGCCGCCCTCGAGCGCCTCCTGCCAGGGCGCGGTGCGCTGCAAGCGGTCGGCGGTGCGGATGTAGAACATCAGGTAGCGGTCGATGTAGCGGATCAGCGTCTCGTCGTCGAGGTCGCCGGCCAGCAGCACCGCGTGCTTGGGAGTCAGGCCGCCGTTGCCGCCGACGTAGAGGTTCCAGCCGTGCTCGGTGGCGATCACGCCGACGTCCTTGCCGCGGGCCTCGGCGCACTCCCGGGCGCAGCCCGAGACGGCCAGCTTCAGCTTGTGCGGCGAGCGCAGGCCGCGGTAGCGCTTCTCCAGCAGCACGGCCATACCGACCGAGTCCTGCTGGCCGTAGCGGCACCAGGTGGAACCGACGCAGCTCTTGACGGTGCGCAGCGACTTGCCGTACGCGTGGCCCGACTCCATGCCCGCGTCGACCAGGCGCTTCCAGATCAGCGGCAGCTGCTCCACGGTCGCGCCGAACAGGTCGATGCGCTGACCACCGGTGACCTTGACGTAGAGGTCGAACTCCTTGGCGACCTCACCGATGACGATCAGCTGCTCGGCGGTGACCTCACCACCGGGCATCCGCGGCACCACCGAGTAGGTGCCGTTCTTCTGCATGTTGGCCAGGAAGTGGTCGTTGGTGTCCTGCAGCGCGGCCTGCTCGCCGTCGAGGATGTGATCGCTCGAGGTCGAGGCCAGGATCGAGGCGACGGTCGGCTTGCAGATATCGCAGCCGGTGCCCTTGCCGTGCTTGGCGATCAGCTCGGAGAAGGTGCGGATGCCGGTGACCTGCACGACCTGGAACAGCTCGGCGCGCGACTGGGTGAAGTGTTCGCACAGCGCCTTGGACATCTCCACGCCGGACTGCTCGAGCAGCTTCTTGATCATCGGCACGCAGCCACCACAGGAGGTGCCGGCGTTGGTGCAGCTCTTGATGCCGGGGATGTCGCAGGCGCCCTCGGCGATGGCGCCGCAGATCGCGCCCTTGCTGACGTTGTTGCAGGAGCAGATCTGGGCGTCGTCGGGCAGCGCGTCGGCGCCCAGTTCGGCGCCGGCCGGCGAGATCAGCGCGGCGGCGTCGGCGGGCAGCGGACGGCCGACCAGCGGACGCAGGGCCGCGTACTGGCTGGCGTCGCCGACGAGGATGCCGCCGAGCAGGGTCTGCGCGTCGTCGGAGACGACCAGCTTGGCGTAGGTGCCCTTGGCCGCGTCGTGCAGCACGACCTCGAGCGCGCCCTCGGTGGTGCCGTGCGCGTCACCGAAGGAGGCGACGTCGACGCCCATGAGCTTGAGCTTGGTCGACATGTCGGCGCCGGGGAACTCGCCGGCGCCGCCGAGCAGCCGGTCGGCGACGATCTCGGCGGTGGTGTAGCCGGGGGCGACCAGGCCGTAGCAGATGCCCTCGATCGCGGCGCACTCACCGATGGCGTAGACGCTCGGGTCCGAGGTCTGCAGGGCGAGGTCGGTCAGGATGCCGCCGCGGGCGCCGATCTCGAGGCCCGCGGCCTTGGCCAGGGCATCGTGCGGTCGGATACCGGCCGAGAACACCACCAGCGAGGCGTGGATCTCGGACTCGTCCGACAGGTGCAGGGTGACGTTGTTCGCCCCCTCCTCCTCGATCGAGACGATCTTGGCGGTGCCGACGCCGGTGTGCACGTTGAGGCCGATGTCGCTGACCAGCTTCTCCAGGATCGCGCCACCACCGGCGTCGACCTGGGCGGGCATCAGGCGGTCGTTGTACTCGATCACGTGCGGGGTCATGCCCATCAGCCGCAGCGCGTTGGCGGCTTCCAGGCCGAGCAGACCGCCACCGACGACGACGCCGTGCGCGCCGGGACCGGCGGCTTCGGCGGCGGCGCGGATGCCGTCGAGGTCGTCGATGGTGCGGTAGACGAAGCACTCGGGCAGATCGTGGCCGGGCACCGGCGGGACGAACGGGTAGGAACCGGTCGCCATGACCAGCGCGTCGTAGGCGATGACGTCGCCGTTGGAGCTGGTGACGGTCTTGGCCGCGGTGTCGATGGCTTCGCCGCGCTGGCCCAGCCGCAGCTCGACCAGGGCGTCGCCGTCGTAGGTGTTACCCGGCAGCGCCAGCTCCTCGGCCTTCCAGCTGCCGACGTAGTAGGACAGGCCGACGCGGTCGTAGGCGGGCAGCTTCTCCTCGGAGAGGATGACGATCCGCCATTCGCCTGCCTCGTCGCGCGAGCGCAGGGCCTCGACGAAGCGGTGACCGACCATGCCGTGGCCGACCACGACCACTGTCTTGCGAGTGCTGTTCATGAGAGTGACCTCCTTGGTAGTGGTCGGTAGTCAGCGAGCCGACGTCTTGGCCGACGAAGCGTTGGTTTCGGCCTCGAGGACCAGGGACTCGGCCTCGACCACGACATCGGAGTCGGTAGGCACGGACAGGCGGGGACGGCGCAGGAACACCGTCCAAGTGACGGCCGCGCAGACCACGTAGAAGGCGAGGAACACCCAGAACGCGGTGGTGGCCGAGGCGGTGGCGGAGTAGGACGAGCGCAGCACCATGTTGATGCCGACGCCGCCCAGGGAGCCGATCGCGCCGACGAAGCCGATCAGGGCGCCGCCTGCGTTCTGCGACCACGCGGCCTGCTCGGCACGCGGGAGCGGCAGGCTCTTGGACTTGGCCTCGAACACCGACGGGATGATCTTGGTGACGGCGCCGTTGCCGAAACCGGAGAGCACGAACAGGGCGATGAAGCCGACGACCAGGAAGGCCATGGTGGCGCCGGAGGCGACGCCGTTGTTGCGGTCGGCCATGGTCGAAGCAAAGATCACGATCAGCGCGGCGGCCATCATGGCGCCGAAGGTGCCGAGCGCGACCTTGCTGCCGCCGATCCGGTCGGCCATCTTGCCGCCGTAGGGGCGGGCCAGCGAACCCAGCAGCGGGCCGATGAAGGCGATCGAGGCGGCGTGCACAGCGGCCTGGGCGGCGGTGTCGCCACCGGCTTTGAAGCTGATCTGCAGGACCTGGCCGAAGGCGAAGCTGTAGCCGATGAACGAACCGAAGGTGCCGATGTACAGGAAGGCGATCGCCCAGGACTGCGGCACCCGCAGGGCCGTGCCCATGGAGGACAGGTCGGCCTTCTGGTTGGTCAGATTGTCCATGTACAACGCCGCGCCGACCGCGGTGAGAGCGACGAGGACCAGGTAGATCGCGCAGATGAGGTAGGCGTAGTCGCCGCCGAGGGTGACCAGCACCAACAGACCGAGCAGCTGGATTACCGGGACACCGACGTTGCCGCCGCCCGCGTTCATGCCCAGCGCCCAGCCCTTGAGCCGCTGCGGATAGAAGGCGTTGATGTTGGTCATCGACGAGGCGAAGTTGCCGCCGCCGACACCGGCGAACGCGGCGACGACCAGGAAGGTCGTGTACGAGGTGCCCGGCTGGGTGACGAAGTACAGCGTCAGCAGCAGCGGGACCACCAGCAGCAGCGCGCTGAAGATCGTCCAGTTGCGACCGCCGAAGCGAGCGGTGGCCACGGTGTAGGGGATCCGCAGGAACCCACCGACCAGGGTCGGCATGGCGACCAGGAAGAACTTGCCCGCCGGGTCGATGCCGAACTTGTCGGCGGGCATGAACAGCACCATCACCGACCAGATCGACCACACCGAGAACCCGATGTGCTCGGCGAAGACCGACCAGATCAGGTTGCGCTTGGCAATGTCCTTGCCGCCGGCCTCCCAGGCCGCGACATCTTCGGCATCCCAGTGCTCGATGTCGTGGTTACGCTTCAGCGTGCTCAAGTTGGGCCTCCCAAAAGTGCGATGGCCCAACGGTAGGAAATGGGTATTGCCGGAATGCTGCGGGAAATGTCGCGCGAATCAACGGTTTCTCACCTACCGCGCTTCGGGTAGGTGAGATCAGCCCGTTTGTTTCCGGCGTGTGACACAACGATTTCCGCAGGTAAGGAAGCGGCCAGAAATCGTCGGAATCACCCGTGAGGGTGTGACCTACACAGCATTACTCTCGACGCACACGCGTGCAACTCGAGCGGTGAGATTTTCTCGGCTCAATTCCAGGTGTCTTCGAGCATCCGCGGTTTGCAGGCCTGCCAGGCACCAGCCAGCAGCACGCCGAGGGCGACCAGGAGCAGGGCGAACGGGGCCGGCCAGCCGCCGGTCCAGGTGTGCAGCATGCCGAACAGCAACGGACCGACACAGGCGACGGCGTACCCGACGCCCTGAGTGAACCCGGACAGCGCCGCCGAGCCCCGCGGGGTGCGGGTGCGCAGGTTGATCAGGGTCAGCGCCATCGGGAAAGTGCTCGGGCCGAGGCCCAGCAGCACCACCCACAGCACCGGCGCGCCCATGGGCGCGATCAGCAGACCGGCGAAGGCGACGACGAACAGCACCATGCAGGCCACCACGACGGGGAACGGATTGCGCATCCGCGAGACCACGGTCGGCGCACCGAGCGCGGGGATCAGGCCCATCAGCGCGAACAGGCCGACCATGCTGCCGCCGAAACCGGCGCTCGCCCCCGCGTCGGACAGGATCTTGGGCAGCCAGGCGAACATGGCGTAAGTGGTCAGCGAGGTCATGCCGAACATCGCGGCCATCCCCCAGGCCACCGGCGAACGCCAGATCCTGCCGGTGTCCGTCGCCGAATCGACGGGCAGGGCGGTGACGTCGTGCCGGTCGCGGCCCTTGCGGTCGCGCAGGACGAACACCCACGGCACCGCGGCGGCGAAGCCGACCAGCGCCCACACACCCATCGAGATCCGCCACCCGTGGTCTTCCGCCAGCGGCACCGCGACGAACGCGGGGACGACGGTGCTCAACTGCACCATCACGATGTACAAGGAGCTGATCGCGGCCAGCTGATCGGCGAAATACCGCTTCACCAGCGGCGGGATCACCACATTGCCGATACCCATCCCGAGCAGCACCACACCGGAGAAGGCCAGCAGCTCGCCCGTGCCCGCGGAGAACACGCGGGTGAGCGACCCCGTCCCGGCCAGCAGCATCGCGATGAGCACCGTGCGCTCCAGCCCGAACCGGCGCACCAGCAGCGGCGTCACCAGCCCGGCGATGGCGAACATCGCGGTCGGCAGCATGCCGAACACGCCGACGATCGCGGTCCCATACCCGATATCGGCGCCGATCTCCTCCGCCAGCGGGCTGAACGCGGTGACCGCGGCGCGCAACGTCAGCGCGGACATGACAATGGCCGCCAGCACGAGCAGGCGGCCTTCGATCAGTGCGCGGGTACGACTGCGCGTACCGGAATCGGGCAGAGTTCGGGCATCGGGGAGGGTCGCGGTCACCGACAAATCATAGGATGACCCGATGACTAACGCCAAGGGACTGTGAGCGATCTCCAACGCGAGAACATGGACAACTCACCGGGGACGGGCTCACCCGACCCCGCACCCAAGGCTTGCCGCGGCCCCAGATCTGCACGCACCTGAGTCTGGCCGATATTCGCGGGGCGGCGGGTGAGTACCCTGGCTGACGTGCAACCCGTCCGGCGAACCAGCCTCATCGCTCAGGTCACCGAGCAGCTTCGGGCCGAGATCCGTTCCGGCCGTTGGCCCGTGGGCCAGCGAATTCCCACGGAACCGGAACTCACCGAGCTCACCGGGACCGGGCGAAACACCGTCCGCGAAGGCGTCCAGGCCCTCGTGCACGCGGGCATGCTCGAACGCAGGCAGGGCTCGGGCACCTATGTGATCGCCACCTCCGAGGTCGGCGGCACCCTGGGCAAGTTCTTCGCCGACGCCGAGGAGCGCGACATCCTCGAACTCCGCCAGGCGCTCGACACCACCGCCGCCGGCCTGGCCGCACGCCGCCGCGACGACGCCGACATCGCCACCCTGCGCCGATTGCTCGCCGAGCGCAGCAACCGCAACTGGACCGAACCCGACCCGGTCGCCATCGCCGCCGACGTGGAACTGCACCGCGCGATCGTCGTCGCCAGCCACAACGCGGTATACCTGGAGTTCTACGATTCGCTGCTGCCGATCATCGAGCAGGTGATCCACGCGCGCACCGCCCGCTCCGACGACGCCTACGACACCGAGCACGCCGAACTCGTGCAGGCCGTGATCGACGGTGACGCCGACAAGGCGATGCAGGCGACCCGTTGTTTCCTCGGCTCGCTGATCGCCGAGTACCCCGATCGCTGAGTACAGCGAACGGCGGCTGTCCTACATCCAGGTTTCCGGCCGGTCACCGGTCCGCGTTTTCCACGGTGAGCGTGAGTTGGCTGGAACGTCACCTGAGGCCATTGTCACGCAACAACCGGCTTCTACCTTTATCTCGACCCCGCAAGAAGCGCATCGAACGCCACGAAATCCGATGCGCCTCTATCGAGCCCGATCGAGAGGAAGCCGATGACCGCAATCGCCGCCACCGGCCAGGAGACGGAATCCCCGTCCTTCGAATATCAGAAGAAGGGTCGCTGGCTGACCCAGTGGAATCCTGACAATCCGGCGTTCTGGGAAGCCGGCGGCAAGCAGACCGCCCGCAAGAACCTCTGGTTCTCGGTCTTCGCCGAGAACCTGGGCTTCAGCATCTGGGTGATCTGGGGCTCCATCGTCACCGCCATGGGCGCGGCCGGCTTCGACTTCCTGGCCGGACTGGGCAAGGGCAACCCGACCGCGGTCAGCAACGCCCTGCTGCTGACCTCCATCCCGACCCTGGTCGGCGCCGCCCTGCGCATCCCCTACACCTTCGCCGTCCCGAAGTTCGGTGGTCGCGCCTTCACCGCCTTCAGCGCGGCGATGCTGTTCATCCCGACCCTGGGCATCCTCTACTTCGTCAACCAGCCCGGAACGCCGATGTGGGTCTTCCTCGTGCTGGCCTCGCTGGCCGGTGTCGGTGGCGGTAACTTCTCGTCCTCGATGGCCAACATCTCGTTCTTCTTCCCCGAGGGCAAGAAGGGCGCCGCGCTGGGCCTCAACGCCGCCGGTGGCAACCTCGGCGTCGCGCAGACCCAGCTGATCGTGCCGCTGCTGATCACCTTCGGCACCCACGTGATGGCCAAGGACGCGGGCGGCTACCGCTTCGGCATCACCCTGGCGGTGCTGTTCTGGCTGCCGTTCATCGCGGTCGCCACCGTGGGCGCGCTGTACTTCATGGACTCCATCGCCGAGGCGAAGTCCGACGGCAAGTCCTACAAGCTGGCCCTGACCAACCGCCACACCTGGATCATGGCCTTCCTCTACATCGGCACCTTCGGTTCGTTCATCGGCTTCTCCTTCGCCTTCCCGACCCTGATCAAGGCCACCTTCCCGGACCTGGCCAAGATCAGCTGGATCACCACCCTCGGTAACCTCGCCTTCCTCGGCGCGCTGGTCGGTTCGTTCAGCCGTCCGTTCGGTGGCTGGGTCGCCGACAAGGTCGGCGGTGGCGCCAAGATCACCGTCTACGTCTTCGGCGGCATGTCGATCTCGGTCGCGTTCATCGTCCTCGCGGTGGACCTGAAGAGCTTCCCGCTCTACCTGGTCGCCTTCCTGGCGCTGTTCGTCCTGGCCGGCATCGGCAACGGTTCCACCTACCGGATGATCCCGTCGATCTTCAACGCCACCTCCAAGAAGTACGCCGCCGAGCACGGCATCGACATCGCCGAAGCCGCCATCTCGGCCAAGCGTCAGGCCGGCGCCGCCATCGGCGTCATCGGCGCGGTCGGCGCCGCGGGTGGCTTCGTCGTCCAGCAGGCGCTGCGCCTGTCCAACGTCCACCTCAAGACCATGGCCCCCGCCTTCTGGGCCTACGCCGTGGTGTTCCTGGTGATGGCGGCGGTCACCTGGTGGTGCTACCTGCGCACCAGCTTCGCCACCGACCGGGCGCCCTCGCTGGCCTACGCCAGCGTCTGATCCACCCAGCGCGACCCCGAAAGCCACGTTCGGCTCCCCTCACCGAACGTGGCTTTCGGCTGTGTGACAACACTTTTCGTCCGTGGTTGTGGCCGCGATCACCGATCTGCGCTTACCCTGGAGTCCAGACTTGCACCGGGGCGGCAGAGGTGAGCGGTATTGAACATCTCGAACGAGCAGGCAGAGTTACGATTCCGATCCGCAACGGTCGATGATCTGGCCGCCATCGCCGAGCTCGAATCGAGCGAGTTCAGGCCACTGGCCTACCCCTATTTCGCCATTCGGCAATTGTTCGATATCCACGGATCACATTGGCAGGTGGCCGATGTGGATGGTTCGCTCTGCGGGTACGCGATGGTGGCCGTCGGACCGGATTCCGCCTGGCTGATCGGCCTGGCCGTCTCGGCGAATTATCAGGGCCGGGGACTGGGCCGGTCGCTGCTCGATCTCGCTGTCGCGCAATGTCGTTCGTCGCAGGTCGACGCCGTCTTCATCACGGTTCGCCCGTCGAACGTGCCCGCGGCGACGCTGTACAAGAATTCCGGCTTCGTCTGGGCGGGCTACGAGGACCAGTATTTCGGGGTGGGGGAACCGCGAGATCTTTTGGTGCACCGCATCGTTCCCGATTGGCCGAACGCCGATCCCACCGATCGCCGGTGGTACAAGGACCGTGGGCCGGTCGACGAGGGATGACCGACTACGCCGAACACGATCGGCTCGGCGACTTCGTCGCCTCCAAGACCACCCTGATCCGCAGGCACGCGGGCGCTTTCGCCGAGGTCGTCGCCGATTTCCTGCGCGCGCCCGGACCCGCGGGCGAATACACCCTGCTCGACGAGCTCAACCATCGCGTCGAGCAGTTCCTGGCCGACTACGTGCCGCCCTCGACCCGGCGGGTCGGCGACAGCCTGGTCTTCGCCCATCTCTACCGCGACGCCGATCCGGACATGCTCGACAACGCCGGGCGCGAGCTGTCCTGCGAGACCGTGCTCACCGCGCTGTTCGCCGCCGAGGTCGAATTCCGCGGTCCGCTGCGCCTGAGCCGCACCCAGTCCATCCTGCTGGCCGAGGTGTACGAGGAACTCGGCGCACAACTCTCGGCGCACAAGCTGCCCGCGCACGCCGCGCTCGCCTACCGGCAGGCCTACCGCCTGCACACCACCACCGAGAACCCGCGTGGCCAGGACCGCTGCGGCCTGAACATGGCCCGCGCCAAGACCAGGGCGCGCAGTCCGCGCTGGCGGCGGCTGCCCGGGATGACCTCGGATCTGCTGTGCGGCTACGGCTATCGGCCGTTCCTGCTGCTGGCCTGGATCGCGGTGGAGATCGCGCTGTTCGTCGGGGTCTTCTATCTGTCGAGCACCGGGATCGGCGTCAACACCGCCGTGCGGGTGGGACTGCTGAACTTCCTGAATCCGGTAGGCACCGACGATCTGCCGAAGCTGGGATCGTTCGCGCAGGCCACCCTGATCGTGGAGTCCTACGCCGGCATCGTGTCGACCTCGGTGTTCTTCGCGCTGCTGGTGCGCCAGTTGTTCCGGCTGTGATCACCACCGCGACTGGCTGCGGGTCAGCGCCCCGAGGGTCGCCACCGCGACCCGGTCGCGCAGCTGCCCGATCCGGGAATTCCACTGCACGGTGAAGCCGGGATCGGCTTCCAACCCCGTCCACAGGCCACGCAGCGGGGCGGGGGTGAACGCACCGGGCAGCCACAGGTGCACGAGGTGTTCCAGCAGTGGGGTGAGCACCTGGGCGGGCGAGCTACGCGACAGCTCGGCCATCTCGGCCTCGTCGATCACCTCGGTGAGCACCGTCAACAGCCAGTCGTGCATGGCCAGGTCCTCACAGAAGCCCTGCACCGCCGCCAGTTCCGCCTCGTCGCCGACCACGACCGAGGCCAGCCGCGTCTCCTCGTCGAGCAGCACGAACGACATGCTCGGCGCCTGCTCGCGGTCCACCCGCGCGGCCCAGCGCAGCCGCGACGCACTGGTCTGGATCGGCGGCTTCTGATTCAGCATCGGATCGGTGCGGACCCGCATGTGCAGCCGGGCCGCGATCGCGCCCGGGTCCAGGGTGGCCGTCGCCGCGTCGCCGGGACCGAGGAAGCCGTCGGCCAGCTGCGCGCCGATGTCCGGCGGTATCCGGGTGAGGATCTCGACGATGCCGATCCGGCTCAGGTAGTGCCCCCAGCCGCGCCGGTGCGTGCCCTGCCCGGCGGTGACGGTGGCCGTGGCCGAGCTCTGCAGGATCCGCCCGCCCAGGACCACGGCGTGGGCAGCGACGGTCCCGACCGCGCGCACCCGGGTGCGCGTCGGGGTGGCGAGCCGGCAGTCGACGCCTTCGGAGATCACCGGTGACCGCGCCCAGCTGACCGGCCGTTCCCGTGATTGCACGCGCCTGCCCCGTACGAGGGTCAGCAATTCCGCGGCCGACCCGCGGCTCAGTGCCGCCGACTCCGGGAGCAGGCCGGTGCGCACTTCACCCAGAAGCGCCAGCGGTCCACCGCTGAGTTGCATTGCTGCAGCGTAGCCCGTCTGCGCTGGGGACGGCATCGGATCAGAGGCTGCTGAGGAAGAAATGCGAGAGCCGGTCGGTGACGTCGTCGGTCATCGCGATCCCCTGCTCGCTCGCACGCCGGGTGATCAGCCCGACGACGGCGGGGTCGGGCTGCACATGGTCGAGGATCATCCGCACCGCGTGCTCGATGCCCACGTACCGCTGCGGCAGCAGCGACAGGGAGCGGAACGCGGCGAACGGCGCCGCCCGCTCCTGCAGCCGGATCACGCTCGGGAAGTCCGCCCAGCGCGCCGGCCATTCGTGGCCCGGCTGCCAGTACTCGGCGTCCACGATGGCTCTGCCCTCGTAGCGCAGCATCCCCAGGCGCAGCAGTTGCCAGACCGAGGCCAGGAACGGACACGACCACAGCACGTCCTGGCCGGCGCCCCGGTCCCGCCACATCTCGACGTCGAGGAAGATGTTGTGATTGCGCGCCGCGAACTCCACCGGCGGCCGATAGCTGACCTCCATGGCGTGGCCCGGCTCGTGGTCGCTGGACCGCTCGCCGTTGCACAGCCAGCCGGATTCCGCGGTCGGTGGCCTGCGCCCGGTACTGCCCGGCGCCGGTTCGGCCACGATCGAGTCGGCGACCATCTGGGCCAGCGGGATCCGCGGTTCGTCGTGCTGACGGCGCAGATACCGGCTGCACCCGGCCTCACTGGCCAGGTAGTCGATCCGGACGCCGCACTCCTGCGCGATACGCAGCAGTTTCGGCACGATCCGGCGCGGATCGGCGTCGGTCTGGAAGTAGTCGTCGAGCAGGAAGCAGGTGCTCACCCGCACCCGCGAGGCACCGCCTGCGGCCTCGGCGAAGTCCTGCCTGGCGATCTCGGTGAACGCCTCGAGCAGTGGTGCCACGCGCCGGAATTGGGCGGCGATCGTCGCTTCACCGTTGAGCAGATCCGACATGTAGAAGTGCCCGACCTCGATGGACACATGCGACAGCGGTACATCCTCGACACGCACTGACGCCGTCGACTCGGCGTAGACGGCGCCACCCACAACCACAGCCCCTGTCAACCCGTCCGGATAGAATCGTCGCGATTCTAGCCATCACGTCGGCGCGCCCATCGATCGGACACGCCCGATCGAATTTTCTCCTCCCCCAGTCCCTTTCGCAAGTTTTGTCGCGATTGCGCGCATCGTCCCCACCCGGCGTCTTCCTGCGGTTACACCCGCACCCACGTCGCGCGATCCCACAGCCGCCGCGCCAGTTCCTCGAACGCGTCGACGGTGGCGCGATTGGCGATACCCGCGTTCACATCCGCGTCGAGCACGATCTGCTCCCGCCACTGCAGCACGGGCTCGACCGGCGTCTCCCCCAGCAGCGCGCCTGCCCCGAGCCGGTACTCGGCCGCCAGCGAGCGCAGCGCGTCGTTCTGCTTGAGCAGCCACGCCGCCTGGGGTCCGCCGTTGGCCGCGTGCTCGTCGGTGACACGCGGAACGGCGGTGCGGACGAAGCGGATCCGGGCCAGCAGGTCGTCGGGGGCGTAGCCGAGTTCGACGCCGGTCTTCAGCAGGCCCTTGGGCCCGTGCACCAGGCCCTGGGCGGCCATCAGGTGCTGCCGAGTCCAGCGGTGGTAGACCAGCCAGCACACCTCTTTGTCCGGCATGTCCTGGGGACGCGTCGCTTCCAGCGCGATCTGCATGGCCACCGACCGGCCGGCGCTCAGGTCGACGATGACCACCTTGTAGGTGCTGTCCAGGTCGAGCAGCAGCTCGCGGCAGCGGCGCACCACGTGCGCGTCGTTGGCCGACATGGCCTCGCCGCCGCCCTCGTCGCCGGGCAGCAGGACCAGCTTGCCGCCGCGAGATCGCTGGCTGCGCAACGCGTCCCGGTTGGTGTTGGCCCGCACGTCGATGCGCTGCGGCAGGCTGTTGTGGCCGCGCAGGTACGAGTGCAGGCCGCTGCCGGAGGCGGTGCCCCGCTCCACCGCGCTGATCTCGAACAGCGCGCCCGCGGTCGGCGAGCCGAAGTCGAAGTCGAGGTAGGCCGTGCTGATCCCGCGCAATCCCAGCCGGTAGGCCAGATTGCAACTGGTCACCGACCGTCCGGTGCCGCCCTTGTCCGAGGTGGCGAAAACGATCATGGGATCACGTGCTCCTCATCGCGTCGAGACGAGCGTAGGCGAGCCGGTCGAGTTCGATCAGGGCCGCCGAGGCGAGCGTGAACGCCGTTCCCGGTTGCAGATTCACCACGTCTCTGGCCCGGGCCAGCTGCTGCTCGACACCGTCGAGCGCGATGCGGTTGGCCGAGGTGTCCTCGACGCTGACATTGAGCATCTCCTGGTTGAGCAGGTGCTCGGCCTCGTTGAGCAGTTCGACCGCGCGCACCACCATGGCCGGTGAGCGCAACGGCGCCTCCCGGTAGGTGCGGTCGGCGGTGACCAGGCATTCGATCACGCGCTCGGTCATGTACCAGGACGGCAGGGTCTGGCCCGGCTGGGCCGCGGCGCCGAAGGCCGCGCCGGGATCGTCCCACAGGCCCGCGGCGTCACCCTCGGTGATCATCCGCAGGTCCAGGTGGTCCATCACCTTCTTGGCGAGTTCCATCAGGCGATCGCGCGCGGTGATGTTGCCCGACAGCCGGGCCGCCTGCAGGCTGCGCTTGAGCAGCACCGGCGCGAAGTCCGAGGCGATCCACTCCAGCCGGGAACCGCCGCCGTCGACGAGTTCGCTGCCGCGCAGTGTCATTCGGACGCCGGGATGGTGCAGGGCCAGTGACGGGTCGTCCTGGGTGGGCCTGCGGATGATGCGGCCGCGGCGGGCCAGCTCGTCGAAGATGCCGATCGCGCGGGTCAGGTCGTCGTCGGAGGCGGTGCGGGCCACCAGTTCCTGGATCAGCACCGCGGAGACGAGCAGGGAGAAGTAGTCGGATTCCTCGCCGTCGGAGGTGCGCCACGGGATGTCTTCCAGCGGCCAGGTGCCGCTACCGAATCGCGCGACGGTCGCCCAGTAGCGCTGGGTGATGTCCCAGCGGATGCGCAGCGCCTCGGCCAGGCGGTACTGGGTGTCGTCGAGCAGGTCGAGTTCCCGGGTGCGCTGGGAGAGCACGTCGTTGATGCCGTCGAGGGCGGTGATGGTGAAGTAGAGGTAGGGCCTGGGGTCGGCGTAGCCGACGCTGGAACCGATCGCGTCCGGGACGAAGTCGACCGGGTCGGCGCCCTGCACCACACCCCAGCTCCAGCCGCACTCGAACAGCAGATCCTCGTCGTCGAGTTCGGATTCCGGTGCCCGGCCCAGCGTGACGTCGTTGCGCAGCCGGGCGCGCACACGATCGAGGCTGCGGGCGACGGCGTCGACGACGACCTTCTCCGGCTGCCCCGACTGGTTGAGCATGCCCAGCATCACTTTGCCGGCCGGCGAGCGCGGCGAGGCCGTGTTGACCACGAAACTGCGCACCAGGCCGGTCATGGCGGCGGTCAGCCGGGTGCTCAAACCGGTACTGAGCTCGGCGATCCTGGCGCTGATGTCCTTGCGCCGCTCGGTGCGCGCCCAGCGGTCGAACACGCGCGCGAAGCCCAGCGCCGCGATGCACAGCGTCACCGACATGGAGTAGCCGTCGACCACCTCGAGCGCGTGCTGGGCGGGCGACGGCTCGGTGTCACCGGTGGTGCGCAGGTAGCTGCCCGCGTCGAACCGGGGCAGGCCGTCGGGCGCGGTGTTGCGCGCCAGGTACTCCTCGACCAGGCCGAGCACGGTGATCCCGATCCTGGCCTGGCCGCCGAACGCCTCGAGGACGACCCTGACGTCGTCGGACATCGCCTCGGGACGGTCCAGCGCGAAGCTCTCGATCTCGGTGGCTGGATACAGCAGGCACAGCAACTGTTCGGAATCACTGATCGAATTGGCGCCGAGGACACCGTCCCAATGCCATTTCTCGTCCCGATAGCAGGCCGAGAGCATGGCGCTCCAAATATCCAGAATCTGTTGTCTGGGCTGGATTCTCACCCGCAGCAATCCTCACCGCTCGTGACGGGCCGCACGGGTCCCCCGGTCCGGCGCAGGACACATGGCGGCGATGCTCGATGAAGATAGCACGGGATATCCCAGGAAACGTTGGGTCTCAACGGATTTGAAATCACATCCGACCCATCGGTCACTATCGGCGCAATTCGCCCTTACAGTGCCAATCGGACCATGTCCGCCGTGCGGGCCAGACCGGGAAAGGCCTCCGGGGTCGAGCGCGGATGCAAGGCGTGTACCGCGAGCCGGAAGATCAAGGCGCGCAACAACATCTGCGGCCATTCCGGCAGACTGGCCCAGCGGTCGAGCAGTCCGTCGTCGCCACCGCCCCAGGCCAGGGCATCCACGACGACCACGCCGGCCGCCCAGGTGGCCGGGCGCCAGTACGGCGTGATGTCGGTGAGGCCGGGCGTGTGCGCGCCGGCGAACAGGACGGTGCCGAAGAGGTCGCCGTGCACCAGCTGATCGGGGCTGCGCACCGGCTTGCGCAGGGTGGCCAGCTGGCCGATCAATTCCAGGCTGCGCTGCCCGTCGGGGGTCGCGGCGATCGGGACGCCGCCCGCGCGCAGACTGCGCAGCGGCACCGATTCCCAGGCGGCCCGGTCGGCGGCGACGAAGACATCGACGTCCACCCAGGGCGCGACCGGCGGCTGCACCAGGAAACGCGGGCGTTCCAATTGCGCTGTCGCCTTGTGCAACCGCAGCGACACCGAGACCACCTCGTCGTGGCGCGGTTCCGGCGCGCCGTCGACGAAAGTGTCGGCCCGCCAGCCGGAGACCACGTACCGGCCATCGGTGGCGCGCACCGGGCGCGCCACCCGCAGACCGTCGACCGCGAGCGTCTCGCGCACCTTCGCCGACCACGCGGCCCGCGCGTGATCGGCGACCGGACTCAGCACCACGTCACCCAGCCGCCAGCCACCGTCCCAGTCACCGAGGGAGACCGGTGTCACTTCGCGAAGCCCGAATGTGGCCCGCACATGCTCGGGAGGTTCGACTGAGGTCACGGCCGTACCGTAACCCCGCGGCTACCGCCCGAGCCCGAAGGCACGCTGGCACACTCCACTTTGCGACCTCGCCGCAATCTTCGGCGAGGTCGGCAACAGCGTGGTTACCGGATCAGTACACCGGCAGCGAGGGATCGACCTGCTTGGCCCAGGCGACGACGCCGCCCTGCAGATGCGTGGCGTCGGCGAAACCGGCCAGCTTGAGCGCCGCCAAGGCTTCCGCCGAACGGATACCGGTCTTGCAGTGCAACACGATCGGCTTGTTCTGCGGCAACTCGGCCAGCGCCTCGCCGGACAGGATGCGGTCCTTGGGAATCAACGTCGCGCCGTCGATGTGGACGATGTCCCACTCCACCGGCTCGCGGACGTCGATCAACTCGACCTTGTCCGCGTCGAGCAGATCCTTCAGCTCGGCGGCGGTGATCGTGGACCCGGCCGCGGCGGCCATGCCCTCCTCCGAGACCACACCACAGAACGCCTCGTAATCGATCAGCCCGGTGATCGGCTGACGCTCCGGATCGCGGCGCAGCTTGATGGTGCGGTAGTTCATGTCCAGTGCGTCGTAGACCATCAGCCGGCCGAGCAGCGTCTCACCGATGCCGGTGATCAACTTGATCGCCTCGGTCACCATCACCGAACCGATCGAGGCGCACAGCACGCCCAGCACGCCGCCCTCGGCGCAGGAGGGGACCATGCCCGGCGGCGGGGCCTCCGGGTACAGGTCGCGGTAGTTGATGCCACGGCCGTCGGGAGCGTCCTCCCAGAACACCGAGACCTGGCCCTCGAAGCGGTAGATCGAGCCCCACACATAGGGCTTGCCCGCGAGGACGGCGGCGTCGTTGACCAGGTAGCGGGTGGCGAAGTTGTCGGTGCCGTCCACGATCAGGTCGTACTCGCGGAACAGCTCGACCGCGTTGTCCGGTTCCAGGCGGATCTTGTGCAGCCGCACGTCGATCCCGGAGTTGATCTCCCGGATGGAATCGCGGGCGCTGTCGGCCTTCGAACGGCCGATATCGGACTCGCCGTGGATGATCTGGCGCTGCAGGTTCGACATGTCGACCTCGTCGAACTCGACGATGCCGAGGGTGCCGACACCGGCCGCGGCCAGATACAGCAGGGCGGGTGAACCCAGACCACCCGCACCGATCACGAGCACCTTGGCGTTCTTCAGGCGCTTCTGACCGTCGACGCCCAGATCGGGGATGATCAGGTGCCTGCTGTAGCGAGCGACCTCGTCCTTGGTCAGTTCCGCGGCCGGCTCGACGAGCGGCGGCAGGGACCCGTTGAATGACACGTCAGAGCTCCTGTGCTTGTTGGCGGCTGGCGCCGCGGGTTTTCGGCCTCGTGACCTCGCCGTCGAGGGGCGAGGCTCCGGCTACGCCGTTACGCCTCGCCCCTCGACGGCGAGGCGGCCGAAAACCGTACGGGTTGGCATTGGTGACAACGTCGCCTGCCGCGGGGTTCTTCCCGTCCATGGTCGCGCATCACCGCGACCGTCACCCTCTCGGGTACGGCCAGGGGTTGAAGCGGCAGGTCTTGCCGTCGGCGGGGACCACGCCGTGCGGGTCGAGCAGGGCGATGTCGTTGTTCTTGGTGCCGAAGGTCTGCTGCATCATGATCGGCGCCAGGCCGCCGTCGGTCTCGCAGGGCTGGTGCCCGTGGTAGCCGATGGCGTGGCCGACCTCGTGGTTGATCTGGTACTGCCGGTAGGAGCCGATGTCGCCGTCGAAGGCGAGCGCGCCGCGCACCCAGCGCACCTCCGAGAGCACCACGCGGTCGATGTCGGCGTTGTAGCAGGACGAGTCGATCGGGATCTCGAATCCGCACGCGGCGCGGGTGCTCTCGCGGGAGGTCAGCGAGAGCCGGAAATCGGGTTCGCCGGTGTCGACGCGCTGGAAACCGAAGCGCGGGTCGTGGGTCCAGCTCTTGGGGTTGGCCAGGGTGGTCTCCACCATCTTGGCCACGGCGGCGTCGCCGCCGAAGGGCGCGGTGTCGATGCCGTCCTCGACCTCGACGGTGTAGCGGAACACACGCTCGGTGCCCGCGCCCACCTGCGGGCTGGTGCCGGGCACCACGTGCCAGGTGCCCGCCGCGCGGTCGACGTACTCGCCGCCCTCGGGCAGCGCGCCCAGCGGCAGATCGGCGGGGAACTTCCCGTCACCGGGCGGGGCGCCGATGATGCCGGACTGGGCGATCTTCGGGCTCAGCGCGCCGAAACCGGGCTCGGTCGCGGCGGGCATCGGGCTCGCGCGCATCGCGTCGACGACGACGAACACGGTGACGGCCAGCAATACCGGCAGCGCGTAGGCGCGCCAGCCGTAGCGGCGCACGAATCGGCCGATCGCGCTCTGCTTCTTGGCCTCCCGCTGCGGGCTGCGCGGTCGGCCGGTGTCGGCGTCGGTGGGGTTCCAGTGGGCGCGCAGCGGCTGCCGCGACTTGTCGGCGGGCTGGTAGAGCCCGAGCGGGTCGTAGACCTGCAGTTCTCGCCCTTCTGGCGCCGACGTCACGGAACCGGACTCGGTGGGTTGCGTGGGGCGAGCGACATCGCGCCCGCCGCCGGATGGTCGTTCCGGTCGGTCGGTCACCCCACCAGATTCTCACAGTGCGCAAGCGCGACCTCGCGGCGGCCGCAGGAGATCACGCGGTTACGGCCCGGCGAACCCTGGGGACTGGTACTACATTTCCAGGGCGAAACTTGATGGGAACACCGTGCGGGTATCGTTCGTGGGACACCGGACCGCACCCCTGGGCCGGGGTAAACGACAAAGAGAGCCGAGATGACAGACCTCGTGGACCGCATGACCTCGCGCCGATCGGTGCCGGAAACGGTCCCGGCAAAGCGCGGCACCCGGCTGCCCCGTGACGAGCGACGCCAGCAACTGCTGCTCGCCGCCAGCGAAGTGTTCGTCCAGCGTGGCTACCACGCCGCGGGCATGGACGAGATCTCGCAGGTGGCCGGCGTCAGCAAGCCGGTGCTCTACCAGCACTTCGCGAGCAAGCTGGAGCTGTATCTGGCGGTGCTGCAGAACTATGTCGACATCCTGGTGTCGAGCGTGCGCCAGGCGCTGCGCTCCACCACCGACAACAAACAGCGCGTGCGCGCCGCGGTCGCCGCGTACTTCGATTTCGTCGACAACGAGATGCAGGGCTTCCGCCTCGTCTTCGAATCCGATCTGACCAGCGAACCGCAGGTGCAGCGCCGGGTCGAGCAGGCCACCGAGGCGTGTGTGGACGCGGTCTTCGACCTCGTCGCCCACGACTCCGGCCTGGACCCCTACCGGGCCCGCATCCTGGCCGTCGGTCTGGTCGGCGCCAGCCAGTTCACCGCGCGCTACTGGCTCGAGGCCGACCGCCCGATCCCCAAGGACGAAGCGGTCGACACCACCGTGGCGCTGGCCTGGGGCGGCCTTAAGCACGTCCCCCTGCACCCGATCGGCTGAGCGCACCGGCCCAGACCAGACGAAAAGCCCCGCACCGGAATCCGGTGCGGGGCTTTTCGGTGTCAGGACCTTCAGACCGTGGCGAAGCCGACGCGGCCGGTGGCGGGCGAGCCGATCTCGACGTAGGCGACCTTGGCCGACTGGATCAGGAACTTGCGGCCCTTCTCGTCGGTCAGCGACACCACACCGCTCGCGCCGCTCAGCGCTTCGGAGACCAGCGCCTCGATCTCGTCAGGGCTCTGCGCGCTGTTGATGATGAGCTCGCGCGGGCTATCCGAAATACCGATCTTGACCTCCACGGCCAAACCTCCGAACGTAAGAGTCCTGTGTTGTCGACTCCAGGCTAATGCAGGCGGGCGACGCCGGTGTCATGCCCGCCTGCGCTCTGAGCGAACGGGGTCAGGCGGGCTCGACCAGTTCGATCTCGAGCTCGATCTTCACGGTGTCGGACAGCATGCCCGGCATCGGGACGCCGACGCCGAAGTCGGTGCGCTTGATCGTGCCGGCGGCGGAGAAGCCGGCGTGGCGGGTGCCGTCGGGGAAGTCGGCGACGCCGCCCCACTCGACGTCGAGGGTGACCGGCTGGGTGACAGTGCCCAGGGTGGCCTCGCCCGCGACGGTGAAGGACTCGGCGACGCGCACCGGTCCGGTGGCGCGGAAGGTGAGGGTCGGGCGGTTGGCGACGTCGAGGAAGTCGGCGGCGCGGATGTGGGCGTCGCGGTCGGCGTTGCCGGTGTCGAACGAGTCGAGGGCGATGGTGGCGCCGATGGTGGCCGCGCCGGTCTCGTCGACCACGAACTCGGTCTCGAAGCGGGTGAAGCCGCCGCGCACCTTGGCGATGCCGAGGTGGCGCACCGTGAACGAGACCGAGGAGTGGTGGGTGTCCAGCGCCCACGATCCGGTCTTCAGCTGCTGGGTCTGTGTCGAGGAAGTCATGCCTCCACCCTCACCGGACCGTGGTCCGCTAACCAGACCGCGCTTATCCTGGACCCCGCAGGGCGTGGCTGCGGGAGCGGGGACCGGGCACCATCGAGACATGGCAGGCGAAGACATGACAGAGCGGCACGGCGCCCGCTCGGCGTTCGCGGAACTTCTGGTCGCGCGCCGGGCCGAGTTGCGGCCCGAGGAGGTCGGTCTGCCCGGCGGCGGCAGGCGACGCACCCCCGGCCTGCGCCGCGAGGAGGTCGCGGTGCTGGCCGGCGTCAGCGCCGACTACCTGGCCCGGCTCGAGCAGGGGCGTGACAGCAATCCGTCGATGGCCGTCGTCGACGCGCTGGCCACCGCGCTGCGCTTCAACGACACCGAGCGCGCGCACTTCGGCTGGCTGGCGCTGACCAGCAGCGCCGAAGCCCGCTGCCCGAGCACGGCGTTCGATCCGGAACTCGATCAGGTGCCCGCCGCGCTGCGCGGCGTCGTCGACGCGATGACGCCGACGCCCGCGTTCGTGCTCGGCCCGCGGGCGAACGTGCTGGCCTGGAACAACGCGTGGGCCGATCTGGTCGGCCCGATCGGCCTGCTCGACGATCCCGACCAGGTGAACCTGGCCGTCTGGACCTTCCGGCACGCGCAGGCCCGTGTCACGGTGACCGACTGGGCCCGGCTCGCCGATCATCTGGCCGACCAGCTGGCCCGGACCCGGCTGCGCCGTCCCGAGGACGACCGGGTCGCCGGGATCATCGCCCACCTGTGCGCCGAGCCGGAATTCGCCCGGCGCTGGCAACCGCACCGGCTGGCCGAGGACGTTCCCACCCTGCTCGGTTTCGAGCATCCGGTCCGCGGCACCGTCACCTTCACGGTGCAGACCCTGGCCGCCGAACGCGATCAGCAGGTCGTCGTCTGGTTGCCGAGGGAGGCCGCGACCCGTGCGCCGGAGCTGCGCCTGGTGCCCGGGCACGCGGTCGGCGAGTAGGTCCTACAAGCCGAGTTCGGCCATGCGGGCGGCGTGGCGCTCCTGCATGCGGTCGAACAGGGTGGCGATGCCGTTGAGGTCGCCGGTCGCGGCCAGCACCAGTTCGGCCAGCTCGTCGCGCTGGGCCATCACGTACTGCGCCTGGGTGATCGCCTCGCCGAGCAGCCTGCGGCCCCAGAGGGTGAGGCGGTCGCGCTCGGAGCGGCTGGCCGCCACCGCGCTGCGCACCTCGTCGACGACGAACTGGGAGTGGCCGGTCTCGGCGAGCACCTCGCGCACCACGTCGGCGACCTCGGCGGGGAGCACGCCGACGATCTCGGTGTAGAAGTCGGCGGCCAGGCCGTCGCCCACGTAGAACTTGACCATCGACTCGAGCCAGGTCGAGGGGTCGGTGGAGGCGTGGTAGGAGTCCAGCGCGCCCTGGTACTGCGCCATCGAGGCCTCGGGGTCGGCGCCCCGCGCGGCCAGGGCCGCCTCCAGGGTCTCGAAGTGCGCCAGCTCGGCGGCGGCCATCTTGGCCACGGCCACCCGGCCGCGCAGCGACGGCGCCAGCTTGGCCTCTTCGGCCAGCCGGTAGAACGCGGAGATCTCACCGTAGGCGACGACCGCGAACAGCTCGGTCACCCCCGGGTGATCCGCGGCGAGCGGTTCGGTCGAGACAACATCCGACGCGGCAGAGGTCTGTGCTCCCATGACTGTCAACCTTAGTCCCGATCGATGATCAGTCGCGCTCCGCCAGGAACTTGTCGAGGTAGGTCCAGGTGGTGTGACGGGCGTCGGGCCCGGCGAGGATGCCGAGATGACTGCCCGGCGCAACCTCGTAGGTGACCGAGGGCGATCCGGTGAGGGTGCGCAGGCCCGCCTCGACGGCGGCCTTGGGCGTGATCACGTCGGCGGTGCCGCCGACCAGCAGCACCGGCACCCGCACGTCGGCGAGCTCGATGACGCGGTCGCGCAGTTGGAGCCTGCCCCGGCCGATGTCGTTGGCCAGGATGAACCGGCCCCAGATCTGACCGTAGAAGCGGCCGGGGTAGCCGGGCATGGCGGCCTGGAACCGGTCGATGGATTCCATCTTGGCCAGCGTCTCGGTGCGGGTGATGTTGTTCGCGAGGAACAGCGGCCGGGCCAGCTCACGGTCGATGGCCGCGAGCCGGTAGCCGATCTTGACCAGCGGCGCGGGAATGCCACCCGCCGCCCGCACCAGCGCGGTGGTGGCCTGGCCGCCGGTGATGCTCGCGACCGCGCGCAGCTGCGGCATCCCGAGCATCTTGTTGTAGTCCAGCGGCGAGCCGACGCCGGTCACCGAGCGGATCGGCAGTTCCGGGTTCGCGGCCGCGGTGAGCAGGGCGAAGACGCCGCCGATGGACCAGCCGACCAGGTCGACGGGGGCGCCGCCGCGATCGGCGCTGGTGCGCAGGATCGCCTCGGGCAGGATGTCGGTGACCCAGTCCTCGAAGCCCATCCGGCGATCGGCGAAGGAGATGTCGCCGTAGTCGACGAGGTAGGTGGAGCGGCCGGTCGAGACCAGGTGCCGCGCCAGGCTCTGGTCCGGGCGCAGGTCGAAGCAGGTCGCGGGCGCGGCCAGCGGTGGCACCAGCAGTACCGCGGAATCCGTTGTGGCCGAAGACGATTCGGAATCGTAGCGGCGCAGCAGACGGTGCGGCTCGTCCCACAGCACGGTCGAGGGCGCCGGGTCCGGCGCTTCGATGCCCGCGCCGAAGCTCAGCGCCCACGCGTTGCGCGCGGCGGTGGTGACGGTCTCGGTGATGCTCACGCCCAAGAATGTCTCACACCCGGTACCGGCGGTACCAAGTGAGTTCTGTTACACGCGCCGGACACGCGCGAATTCCGCGCCGCCGAATTGTGCTGTGACACACCGCGGGACCACCGGAATGTGACGGCGCGCCGGTATTCACCCCGCGCTGCGACGAGCCGAAATTCGGGTTGCGAACAATATCACGCTACAATCACCGTGGACAACGCTAGTTTCCTCGCCCCGGCAGACCCTGCGGGCGCGACACTCCCGCTCTCGCGGGCGCTGCGCTCCACCGGCGGTCAGCGCGGGCGGACGGCGGCGATGTCCATGGAAAATGTGCGCGCACCGAATCCGCATCACCGATGTGCCGCACCGACGACGCGCTAGCGATCGGTGCAGGCCCGGTGAGTATCACAGGCGGATATGTGGTCGTCGCGGGCCGACCGGCCCGCCCCACCTCGTGCGTGCGAGATGCAATGACGAGGAAGGCACGAACCCTGAGCAAGATCACTGTCGAACAGGAACCCGGTTTGACCGACACTCTCCTGACGGCCGAACTGGACAACACCCACATCCCGCCGAGTTTCGCCGAATTGGGCGTGCGGGAGGAAATCGTCCGCGCGCTCGGCGAGATCGGGATCGAACGCACCTTCGCGATTCAGGAACTGACCCTGCCGCTGGCGCTGGCCGGCGAGGACCTCATCGGTCAGGCCCGCACCGGCATGGGCAAGACCTTCGGTTTCGGCGTCCCGCTGCTGCACCGCATCGCCACCGCCGACACCGGCACCACCCCGCTCGACGGCACCCCGCGCGCCCTGGTCATCGTGCCGACGCGCGAGCTGTGCATCCAGGTCACCAAGGACCTGGAGAACGCGAGCAAGTACCTGACCAACCACCAGGGTTCGCTGAAGGTCGCCGCCATCTACGGTGGCCGCCCGTACGACACCCAGATCGCCGCGCTGCGCGAGGGCGTGGACGTGGTCGTCGGCACCCCCGGCCGCCTGCTGGATCTGGCGAACCAGAACCACCTGATCCTCGGCAAGATCGGCGTGCTGGTCCTGGACGAGGCCGACGAGATGCTCGACCTGGGCTTCCTGCCCGATATCGAGCGCATCCTGTCGATGGTGCCCGACAAGCGTCAGACGATGCTGTTCTCGGCCACCATGCCCGGCCCGATCATCACCCTGGCCCGCACGTTCCTGACCAGGCCGACGCACATCCGCGCCGAGCTGGCCAACGATTCCGCCGTGCACGACCGCACCGCGCAGTTCGTCTACCGCGCGCACGCGCTGGACAAGAGCGAGCTGGTCGCGCGCGTGCTGCAGGCCGAGAGCCGCGGCGCCACGATGATCTTCACCCGCACCAAGCGCACCGCGCAGAAGGTCGCCGACGATCTGGCCGAGCGCGGTTTCGCGGTCGGCGCGGTGCACGGCGACCTGGGCCAGATCGCCCGTGAGAAGGCACTGACCAAGTTCCGCAAGGGCAGCATCGACGTGCTCGTGGCCACCGACGTCGCCGCGCGCGGCATCGACATCGACGACGTCACCCACGTCATCAACTACCAGTGCCCCGAGGACGAGAAGACCTACGTGCACCGGATCGGCCGCACCGGCCGCGCGGGCCGCACCGGTGTCGCGATCACCCTGATCGACTGGGACGAGCTGCACCGCTGGGCGTCGATCGACAAGGCGCTGGGCCTGGGCATCCCCGAGCCGGCCGAGACCTACTCCCGCTCGCCGCACCTCTACGCCGATCTCGGCATCCCGGAGGGCGTCACCGGCGTCGTCCGCAAGCCGAAGCCGGTCCGCGAGGAGGGCGACGTCGTCGAGGAGCGCGCCGAGCGTCCCAAGTCGACCCGCTCCCGCCGCCGCACCAGGGGCGGCAAGGCCGATGCCACGGCCACCGAGCCGACGCAAGCCGACGCGAGCACCGACGAGACGGCGGCCCCGGTCGACGACGCCACCGAGGGCGACAAACCGGCCCGCCGCAGGCGTCGCCGCCGCAAGCCCGCCGAGTCGGGCGAGGCGGCCGCCACCGAGCCGGGTGCCGACGCGACCGAGTCCGCTCCGGCCGTGTCCGCTCCGACTGTGTCCGGCGACGCGGCCGCCGAGCCCGCCGCCGACGACGACGCCCCCGCCGAGGCCAAGCCCGCTCGGCGCCGTCGCCGGCGCAAGCCGGCCGAGTCCGCCGCGGCCGACAGCCCGGTGACCGTCGACGCCTGACGCGGAACCATCCACCGACCGCCCCCTGCCCGCCTCGGGCTGGGGGCGGTCGCGTCTGCCACCCCGGTCGGCCCGACGCCCGACAGCCCGCTGACCTCGGCGCCTGACGACAGCGGCCAGCTGGTCGACCTCGCCGGGTGACAGGTCTCCCACGACGAAGGCGCCACGCCGAGCGCCCGCTGCCCCACCTCGGGCGCGGGGGACAGCCCGCGAACCCGCCGGTCCTGGTCAGGCGTCCGCGCGCGGACGACAGCGCCGCGCGCGCGGGCGGGCCACCAGGGGCCGCGGGTCCGGGTGCCACGGCGCGCCAAATACACTCGCCTGTGTGCTCGCACCCGAGCGGCGGACGCGCGCCGATATCTTTGCCGCAGCGGCGATCGCCGTCATCCTTGTGGTGGCGGCGATCGTGGTGTGGGCGCGAGCCGACGCCACCGGGACCGATTCGGTCACCGCGGCCTCGCCCGCGCCGACGGTGACCGCGGCGACGCAACTACCCGCGACGCTCGGCGAGGTGTGGCACGCGGCCGATACCGCCGGCCGCCGAGCCCTGACCTCCGGCAATGTGGTGGTGACCGGCGACGACGGCACCGTGAGCGGCCGCGACCCGGTCACCGGCGAGCAGCTGTGGTGGTATCGCCGCGACATGCCGCTGTGCGCGGTGGAATCCCAGTTCGGCACCGTCATCGCCACCTACCGCGATCAGCGCGGCTGCAGCCAGACCGCGATGCTCGAGTCCGACACCGGCGCGCGCAAGGTCGCGCGCAGCAGCTACATGGACGACGACATCCGGGTCACCGGCGACGGCACCTATCTGCTCGCTCTCGGCCCCGACCGGCTGGAGATGTGGCGGTCGGACCTGGTACGCACCCTCGAATTCGGCTACGTAGACGCCCCGGTGAACCCGAACACCCAGCCGCGCAGCGGGTGCGCGCTGACCTCCGCCGCGTCGAGTTCCGCGCGGCTGTCGGTGCTGGAGCGCTGCCCCGCCGACATGACCGCCCGGCTGACCGTCCTCAACCCGGCGCCGAAGGAATCGACCAACCCCGAGGAGTACGGCTCGCGGGTGCTCACCGCGCCCGGCGCGGACTCCCCCGAACTGCGCGTGCTCGCGGTGTCGGACAACAAGACCGCCGTCTACTACCCGGCCACCCCGGCGACGGCGACCGGTCTCGGCCTGCCCGCCCGGATCGCCGTGCACGACGGCACCGGCAACGAGATCGCGGTGCATCAGCTGGCCGCGCCGTGGAACCCGCGCACGACCACCGTGACCCGGCTCGGTTCGGCGATCTACGTCTTCACCGGCGACAGCCTGATCGCGTTGAGCGCGAACACCTTACAACCGGTCTGGACGGTCCGCGACGCGCTCGGCACGCCCGCGCTGATGGCGGGCAGACTGCTGGTGCCGGTGGCCGACGGGCTGATCGCGGTGGACACCGCCAACGGCGAGACCGTCGCCCGGATCCCGCTGCAACGCACCGACTACCAGGGCGACACCATCTCCACCGCGGTCCTGGGCACGACGGTCTTCGAACGCCGCGGCGGCCAGCTCTACGCCCTCGGCTGAGGATGCCGCCGCGACGGCGCCTGCCATGATGGACCCATGTCCACTCCCGACGCCCGGTTGGTCCTGCTGCGCCACGGTGAAACCACCTGGTCCAGTCAGCGACGGCACACCAGCCACACCGATCTGCCGCTGACCCCACTCGGTGAAGCCCAGGCGCGCTCGGCCGGACTGGTGCTGAAATCACTCGACCTGCGCGATCCGCTGGTCTTCACCAGCCCCCGCCTGCGCGCCAGGCAGACCGCCGAACTGGCCGGGCTGACCCACGCCGCGATCGACGACGACCTCGCCGAGTGGGACTACGGCGACTACGAGGGCCTGACCACCGTCCAGATCCGCGAGACCGTGCCCGGCTGGACGGTATGGACCGCCCCCGTCCCCGGCGGCGAGAACGCCGAGCAGGTGGGCGCCCGGGCCGACCGGATCCTGGCCCGGGTCGAACCGATCCTGGCCGACCGCGATGTCGTACTGGTCGGCCACGGCCACTTCTCCCGCGTCCTGATCGCCCGCTGGGCCGAGTTCGCCGTCACCGAGGGCCGCCGCTTCGCCATGTCCACCGGCGCGATCACCGAACTCGGCTACGACCACGACGCCCACACCGTCTGGGGCCACAACCTCACCACCCGCACCGAACCGATCGAGGGAGCCGCCCGATGAGCGCCACGATCTCCGGTGCCCGACACACCCGCAGTACGTTCCAGCTATAGAATCCGCTCAACAACGCCCGCTGGGGCGACAACCGTGCGTGGGGGGACGGATGCCGCAGGCCGACATCGACCAACTGAAGAAGTTGGCAACGACAGTCGACACGGTCGCACAGGAGATCGACAAGATCGACGTTCGGACAACAGGCGACCAAATCGGTGCCGCGATACCGGGATGTTCACTTTTTTCGCCAATGCACCCCAGCGGCCCTTTCGCTGCCCGAATCATGGATTAAAGAGGGGCGACTGGTGGACTACCAGGAGATAGTCGGAGAGCCTGGAAGCGTTGCCGCAGTCAACTCGACCGTAGAATTCAGTACCGCAGCACGCGCCTGGCTCGAAGGATCCGGCGTCAATCACAGCGAGTTCCTCGGCGCAGAATCTCAACGGAGAATTTACCTAGACGACTACAGCAGCAGCGCAGACGATTACAAGAAGCGGGTACTCGCCGGATGACATACAGCAGCCGGAATCTGCGAAAGGCCTCGCTCGCCGCGACCGTTGCGCTGTTGACCACGACCCTCGCCTGCGGTGCCGATGATCTGACGGAGCCTCTGGCGCCTGCCTTCAATATTTCTTTCCGCTGGAGCGCAGATCCTGGAATAGACCTGGAATCCGATGGAGTCAAATCAATTCGAGCCGCCATAGAGAGCAATACAGTCGCCGAGTTTCTCAGCCTCGATTATGTCTATTCCGGATACGATGAGGCGAGCGAATTGCGGAATCTTACGAACGCCGCAGCATATCTCGAACACCCAGCCGTCGAAGGTATCGGTACCGCCTACCTGCACATTATCGCCAACGGTGAGCCTTCGGAAAGCCAGCGCTACCACGTCTGCAAGGACATGACCGGGACGGCGCGCAAGATCGGTACCTCCTACCCATATCCGAACCCGGACAAGGTGGATGAGACCTTTGGCGCCATCACGGTCAGCGTGTCGACAGACCCGATTCCATTGAGAGAGCTGAGTCCCCGACTAGAGCCAACTCTAACCACATCGAGCCCGCTTCTCGTGTCTGAGCTACCTGGCCGCAAAGCACGCCCCGACGAGACCCCTTTCGTGTTTTCGACCAACATGACATACAACCCCAGAAAGGTGACATTGGACCCCAGCCCCTGTGGGTCATGGTTCGAGACACGATGGGGAACCCGTGAGGTACCGACTCCAGCCCGCCCCGTAGACCAAGCGCCTGTTGTCGAGGCGTTCTATCCAGGGTGGGACCAGTGAGCGACCTTCGATTACCACTGGCTAATGCGGGAAACCGGAAAAGACACCATGTCCATGCCCCTCGGAGTCGATACGGTCGCACCAGAGCGGCGACAGTGAATCCTGCCTCGATAGCAGCCGAGTCGAGGTCGACCCAGATCCAGGGCCACGACATGACGACGGCCTCATTCATCGCGATACGCTGACCACTCGTACCGAACGAGTGAGGGAGCGAATCGCGATGAGCGCGATAGTCCGGCGGGCCAGGCCCGAGGATGTGCCTGTGCTGGTGGAGCTGGTGCACGAGCTGGCCGAGTACGAGAAGGCGCCCGCGGAGTGCACGCTCACCGTCGAGCAACTGGACGCGGCGCTGTTCGGGGCGGCGCCCGCGCTGTTCGCTCATGTGGCCGAGCACGACGGGGTCGTGGTGGGGTGCGCGATCTGGTTCCTGAACTACTCCACCTGGGACGGGGTGCACGGCATCTACCTGGAGGATCTGTACGTGCAGCCGGCGGCCCGCGGCACGGGGCTCGGTCGCGCGCTGGTCGCGGCGCTGGCGGCCGAGGCGGTCGCGCACGGCTACAGCCGGGTGTCGTGGTCGGTGCTCACCTGGAACACGCCGTCGATCGCGTTCTACGAATCCCTCGGCGCCGCACCGCAGGACGAGTGGATCGGCTACCGGCTCGCGGGCGACGAATTGTCGGCGCTGGCCGCGACCGCGGGCTGATCCGTGCGGATCGACGCGCCGCGCGAGTGGCCGCGCACGCCCGCCGAGGCGATCGCGCTCCAGGACGAACTGCGCCCGCTCGTGCGCGCGGAGAATCCGGCGCCGCCGCAATTCTCGACGGCGGCGGGAATTGATTCGGCCTACGCCGCGGACGGCACCGTCGCGACGGCGGCGGTAATTCTCGATATCGCCACCCTGGAGCCGGTGGAATCGGCAGTGGCACACGGAATTTCGACCTTTCCCTATGTGCCGGGACTGCTCGCTTTCCGGGAACTCCCGGCCACCGTCGCGGCGTTGGAAAAGCTCACCGGCACACCGGATCTGCTCGTCTGCGATGCCCAGGGCCGCGCGCATCCGCGCCGCTTCGGACTGGCCTGCCACGTCGGGTTGCTGGCCGGAATTCCGACCATCGGTGTCGCCAAATCGGTCTGGGGCGATTACGCCGAGCCCGGTCCGCGCCGCGGCGACGCCACCGACGTCACCATCGACGGCGAGGTGGTGGGGCGCGCGCTGCGCACCCGCGACGAGGTGAAGCCGCTGTTCGTCTCGGTCGGCCACCTCATCGACCTCGACACCGCCTGCGCGCAGGTGCTCGCCCTCACCCGGGGCTTCCGGCAACCCGAGACCACCCGCCGCGCCGACCACCTGTGCCGGGCGGCGCTGCGCGCGGCGACAGCCTGACTACGCGCCCTTGTGCTCGGTATCGGGCAGCTCGCCGTAGTCCTGGGCCATGAACCGGCTCGACGCCGGCGCGAACAGCGCCGCGAGCCCGCCGAGCGCGATGATCGCCAGCAGGCTGCCCCACAGCGGCTGGTGCGAGTCGGTCAACAGCGACCACGCCACCGGCAGCAACAGCACCTGGGCGATGACCGCGATCGCGCGGCCCCAGCGCTTGCCGCGCAGCAGGGCGATACCGGCGGCGAGCACGCCGCCGAAGAGCACTCCGAACCACATCGCGGTGCCGATGCCGCTGGCCACCGACTGGTCGTGGCCGGTCAGCGCGCGCACCACCAGCACGACCGCGGTCCCGACACCGGCCAGGCCCTCCAGCGTCACCAGCGCGCCCGCGACCCGGATCGAGCTCGGGATGCCGGTCGGCACCGGTTCGTCGTCGCGCTGTTCGCCACCGTCTGTCACGTCGTGCTCCGCCACGTGCCCCAGCCTACGACGAGCTGTCGTGGCAGCCCGGCGCGCGCCGGGTGTTCACGGTCTCCCATTACGCTCGACATCGTGCGGACGCTGCTCATCGTCAACCCGAATGCCACCTCGACCACCCCGGCGACCCGGGATCTGCTCGCCCATGCCCTGGAGAGCCGGACGCAGCTGACCGTTGCGCACACCCAGCATCGCGGCCACGCGGCCGAACTCGCCCAGTGGGCATCCACGCAAGAGATGGACCTGATCGTCGTCCACGGTGGCGATGGGACGGTCAACGAGACCATCAACGGCTTCCTGCCGGTGCCCCAGGTGGGCGACGATCAGGTCTGGCGACCGCGGCTCGGCATCATCCCCGGCGGCTCGGCCAACGTCTTCGCCCGCGCCCTCGGCATCTCCCCCGATCCGGTCACAGCAACCAACCAGCTCATCGATCTGCTCGCCCGCGACGCCGACCGCCGGATCGGGCTCGGGCTGGCCGACGATCGGTGGTTCACGTTCAGCGCCGGCGTAGGTCTGGACGCCGATGTGTGCGAGGCGATCGACGTCGCCAGGGCGAAGGGCCGCAAGGCCACGCCCGCGCGCTATCTGCGGACCACCGTGCGCCAGTTCTTCCGCGCTCGGCGCGAGGATCCGCGCGTCACCGTCGAGGTCCCGGGACACGATCCGATCGATGAGGTGTATTACGCCTTCGTCACGAATTCGAGTCCGTGGACCTATCTCGAGGACCGTCCGATTCGCACGAATCCGGGGACGACCTTCGAATCCGGACTGGGCGTGTTCGCGGTTCGTTCGATGAGCGTGACCCGCACCCTGCTGCTTGCCAGGCAGTTGCTGGCCGAGAATGGAAACCCCAAGTCGGACAGCCTTTTCCGGGTGGACGATGTGCCGTCGGTGCACATCGAGACGCCCGACGAGATCGGCCTGCAAATCGATGGCGACTTCATCGGAAAACGCAAGATGGTGCATTTCACATCGGTGCCCGGCATCCTCGATGTGGTGGCTCCCAAGCCGTCCTGAACTCCGGACACGCGGAAAAATCTCCCGGTTGCGCTGCGAAAACCAGGAGACGCGAGTACAAAGGACCGGGCGGGTTCCCCCTGCGGGGCCCTGAGAGCGTGATCTCCCCCACGGTGCGCCGGACACCTATTGACATCTACGGTGTTCGTGAAAGCATTCACAAGCAACCGTGCGGAAACATTCGAGTCGCACAAGTGAACGATCCACTAACCAGAGGTGCCCTTTGTGGCGCCCGCGCAAAGGAGCAGAGGAATGGACTGGCGCCACAAGGCCATCTGTCGCGACGAGGACCCCGAGCTGTTCTTCCCGGTGGGTAACAGTGGTCCTGCGCTCGCGCAGATTGCCGATGCCAAGCTGGTCTGCGCCCGCTGCCCCGTCACTGCCGATTGCCTGTCGTGGGCCCTGAAGTCCGGACAGGATGCCGGCGTGTGGGGTGGAATGAGCGAAGACGAGCGTCGCGCGCTCAAGCGGCGCAACGCGCGCACCCGTACGCGTACCTCCGTCTAGTCGACGAAGGAGGCGTTGCCGGGCCATTCAGCCCGGCCCGGTAACGCATGTTGAGAACCCGGCACCTCGCGGTGCCGGGTTTATTGTTGCCCTCCAGCGGTTTTCGGATTTCTCAGCGTCCGGAGCGGCGGCCCAGCGGGACCCGCAACACCGCATCGGTGCCCACATCGGCACCGGGATGCAGACCGATCGAACCGCCGAGTTCGGAGGTCACCAGGGTCCGCACGATCTGCAGGCCGAGGCGGTCGGACCCCTCCAGACTGAACCCCGCGGGCAGCCCACGGCCGTCGTCGCTGATGATCACATCGAGCCAGCGGGCCGACCGTTCCGACCGAATCGTCACGGTACCGTTCTGCCCCGCGTCGAAGGCGTGCTCGATCGCGTTCTGCACCAATTCGGTCAGCACCATGACCAGCGGGGTCGCGCGCTCGGCAGAGAACACCCCGAGCGAGCCCGCCCGGCGGACCTTGATCCGCGCGGTGTGCACCGTGGCCACGTCCGCCATGATCGGCAGCAGCCGGTCGACGACCTCGTCGAGGTCGACCTCTTCGTCCACCGACATCGACAGCATCTCGTGCACCGAGGCGATGCTGGTCACCCGGCGCACCGACTCCGTCAGCGCCACTTGGGCTTCCGGATTCTCGGTGCGGCGCGCCTGCAGCCGCAGCAGCGCGGCCACGGTCTGCAGATTGTTCTTCACCCTGTGGTGGATCTCGCGGATGGTCGCGTCCTTGCTGAGCAGCGCGCGGTCACGCCGCTTCACCTCGGTGACGTCGCGCACGAGCACTGCGGGCCCGGCCAGTTCGCCGCCCGGCCGCAGCACCAGCGTGCGCAGCAACACCGTCGCCCCGCGCGCCTCGACCTCCATCCGGCGGCCGGTGCGCCCGGCCAGCGCGGCCTGGATGTCGGCCACCACTTCCTGCGCGTCGAACGGGTCGGTGATCAGCGAGCGGGTGGTCACCGCGAGATCCTGGCCGACCAGATCGGCCTGCATGCCCATCCGGTGGTAGGCCGAGAGCGCGTTCGGGCTGGCGTAGACGACGATGCCCTCGGTATCGAGCCGGATGAAGCCGTCGCCGGCCCGCGGGCTCGAGTGGGTCGCCGCGCGATCCTCCGGCGTCGGGAAGCTGCCGTCGGCGATCATCTGGCACAGGTCGTCGGCACAGGAGACATAGGCCGTCTCGAGGGTGCTGCGCACCCGGGAACGCGCCAGGTCGGAGTCGCGACTGAGCACCGCGATCACATCGTCACCGCAGCGCACCGGGATGGCCTCACGGACCGCGTGCACCGGGCTCGGGTGATAGACCTCACTGACCTCGACCTCGGTGTCGGTCCGCGCCGTCTCCCCGGTCAGCAGGGCGTCGAAGACCTGCGGGAAGTCGGTGCGCGAGGCCGTGGTGCTCACCTTGTCGTCCAGGTGGACCGTCGGCGCGGTCGTCGGGCGGATCTGGGCGACGCACACGACGTCGGCACCCTCGGCGACGGGCCCGGCGCCGACCCACAGCAGCAGATCCGAGAACGAGAGGTCGGCGAGCAACTGCCAGTCACCCACCACCCGCTGCAGATGGTCCACGGCGGTGCCGGGGAGGTCGGTGTGCTCGGCCAGGAGCTCGCTCAGAGTTGCCACGGTGGATCTACGCTTCGCTTCCTGGTGCGGGTCAGGCGATGGTGGCGATCAGGTCGCCCGCCTGGAGGACCTGTCCGGGCGCCACATCGATCGAGGTGACGTCACCCTCGACCTCGGTGAGCACCGGGATCTCCATCTTCATGGATTCGAGCAGCACCAGGGTCTGGTCGACCCGCACGTGCTCGCCCACCGCGACCTCGACAGCGAGCACGGTCGAGACCATCTCCGCGCGCACTTCTTCAGGCATGGCACCCCGTTCACTAGTCGTTCGGCCACCGCGATGCGCGATGGCCGTATCCGCCGAAGCTACAGCCAATCACACATGAAACAATGGCTCTCGATCAGATCGTGCTCCGCGCTCCGGCGGGGAGGACCCAGAGAAGGGAGCAACCTATGGGTAAGCGTGGACGTAAGAAGCGCAGCCGCAAGGGCAACGCAGCCAACCACGGCAAGCGGCCCAACTCCTGAGCTGCGCTCGGAGTACGGAAAAGGGGCACCCGTCGGGTGCCCCTTTTCTGTGTCCTGACCAGGGCGCTCAGCCCTCGGTGGTCTCGATCCTGGTGACCGTGATCGACCGGTGGATCTCCAGCTTCAGCCGGTCGCGCAGGCCCTCCGGCGCGTGCTCACCCCCGCACTTGCGGCTGAGCAGGCCCTTGATCTTCTCCTCGATGCCGTAGGCCTCGATGCACGGACTGCAATGGTCCATGTGCTCCTGGAGCCGGTCCCGGGTGGCCTGATCGCATTCGCCGTCGAGCATGAGCCACACGTCCGCGAGTACGGCAGTGCAGTCCATCTCCATGTCGGGGTCGCTCACTTCGTTACCTCCTGGCGTTCCCCACGGTCGAATCCACGTTCGCGCGCCACATCGGCGAGCAAACCCTTGAGTTGCTTGCGGCCGCGGTGCAGCCGGGACATCACGGTACCGATCGGGGTACCCATGATGTCGGCGATTTCCTTATACGGGAAGCCCTCGACGTCGGCGTAATACACCGCCATCCGGAACTCCTCCGGCAGCTGCTGCAGCGCGGCCTTGATCTCGTCGTCGGGCAGCGCGTCGAGCGCCTCCACCTCGGCCGAGCGCAGGCCCGTCGAGGAGTGCTCGGCGGTAGCCGCGAGCTGCCAGTCGGTGATCTCGTCGGTCGGGTACTGCGCGGGCTGGCGCTGCTTCTTGCGATAGGAGTTGATGTAGGTGTTGGTCAGGATGCGGTACAGCCAGGCCCGCAGATTCGTGCCCTCCTTGAAGGACTTGAACCCCTGGAACGCCTTCACATACGTCTCCTGCACCAGATCCTCGGCGTCGGCCGGGTTCCTGGTCATGCGCAGGGCGGCGCCGTAGAGCTGGTCCAGCATCGGGAGCGCATCGCGCTCGAACCGCGCAGCCAGCTCGGCTTCGTCGACTTCTGAGCCGGACGCCTCCGCAGGCACCACGTCGTCGTCGCTCGTCACACCAATCCCTTCGATCGCCGTAGTAGCCGAATCTACCGGCACCACGGAATCGAAGGGCAATCGCGCACCCTGCGGCGAGACGGGACGCTCCTCGAGCAGCAGTGTCACTATCTCTCCTTCGCGAGTTCGGCGGCGGGTGGGCTTGTCACTTGGGTGCAACATGCACCCCCGCATCGGTGTTCCCGGACGGACGGAAATGTGGTTGCCGAGCGGGGCACCCGCGTGATTAGGGTGACGCTCATGGCAGCCGCGTCGACTCCCGCGATCAAGATTCTCACCGGTGCGGGCATCGCCCACCGGGTGCACGCCTACGCGCACGATCCGCGGGCGGAGTCCTTCGGTGACGAGGCGGTCGACGCGCTCGGCGCGGAACTGGGTGTCGAGGCCGCGCAGATCTTCAAGACGCTAGTGATCGAGCTGTCCACCGGGGCGCTGGCCGTCGCGGTGCTGCCGGTGCCCGCCAAGCTGTCGCTGAAGGCGGCCGCCGCGGCGCTGGGCGCGCCGAAGGCGAGCATGGCCGACAAGACCAAGGCCGAGCGCACCACCGGCTACGTCCTGGGCGGCGTCTCCCCGCTGGGCCAGCGCAAGAAGCTGCCGACCGTCGTCGACGCCTCGGCCCTGGACTGGGACCGGGTGCTGTGCAGCGCGGGCAAACGGGGCCTGGAGATCGAGCTGGCACCGGCCGATCTGGTCCGCGCGGCGGCGGCCGTCACGGCCCCGATCACGGCCTGAGCAGCGCACAGCCATCCGATCGGGGTCTGGTTCCGAATTCACTGCGACGCAGTCCGCGCCCGGTACGACCGATTCGACCCGAGGATGTGATGCGAGAAATGTCCGCTCGTTCGACGATCGCCACCCTGTCCGGTGCTCTTGTCCTGACCTTCGGCGCTGTCGCCTTCGCCCCGCCCGTCACCGCGATCCCGCCGGTCGCCCCGACCGCGCCGACCGATCCGAGCGACTACCCGCTCAACGGTCCCGGCACCTCCAAGAACTCGCCACAAGCCGCGCCCGAGAAGGACGAAAAGGCCGAGAAGGCGGAGAAACTCGGCGGCGGGGTCGCCAGCGAGCTGATCGATCTGGCCACCGGAATCCTGAAGTGTGGCTTGAACATCGCCACCGACGCGGTGCCGTGCAAGCTCTGAGTAGTCCCTGGACGGGCCGGATCAGCGCGCTGATCCGGCCCGTTCGTTCCGGGTGACCGGCTAGAACAGTCCGGCTTCGCCGGCGACCGGGTCGGCGGGGGCGAGCAACTCCGGTCCGTTGTTGCGCACGCTGTTGACCAGGGTCGACACCGGCCGCGCCACGATCGCCGACACCTCGGCGGGCGAAGCGCCGGCGAGCAGCTCGGCGGGCGCGGGATGGTCGGGGTCGAGCCAGGCGTCCCAGTGCTCGCGCGGCATCGGCAGCGGCATCCGGTCATGGATCTTCGCCAGGTCGCCGATCGCGTCGGTGGTCAGGATCGTGCACGACAGCAGCGGAGCGGCGTCGGGCACCTGCCGATCACGCCACACCGACCACAGGCCGGCCATGTACAGCCGTGACCCGTCCGCGTGCGCCATGTAATACGGCCGCTTGACGGCCTTGCCCTGCGCGGCCGGGTCCGATTCGACCAGCCACTCGTACCAGCCGTCCATCGGCACCAGGCAGCGCTTGTGCTTGGCGGCCTCGCGGAACGACGGCGCGGTGACCGCCTTGTCGGCGCGGGCGTTGAACAGCGGCTTGCCCTTGGCCGGCTTGCCGGGCTCGCCCGCCTTGGTCCAGGACGGGATCAGGCCCCAGCGCATGCGCCGCACCCGCAGCTTCGGGTCGTCCTCGGGGGCGTCGTGCTCGTGGCGTTCGACCACGGTGAGCACCTGGCTGGTCGGGGCCACGTTGTAGCTGACCGTCGATTCCTGCTGGTCCGCGTCGAGGTCGGTCTCGTCGATCGCGTCGAGTTCGGCCGCCAGCCGACCCGGATTCGTGGTCGTCGCATATCGTCCGCACATACGGCCATCGTCTCACCGGAGTCCGACACGCGACGGCGACGCGACCACACCGAATTCCACACCACCCGTGTGTCCGGACCGCACATGCGCGAAGATGGGCGGGTGAGTTTCTGGCCAGCGCCCCATATCGAGGTCCCCGTCCACGCGACTGTGACCCTGCCCGGTTCGAAATCCATCACCAATCGCGCGCTCATCCTGGCCGCACTGGCCGATGGGCCGTCCACCCTCACGGGTGCGCTGCGCAGCCGCGACACCGACCTGATGATCAAGGCACTGCAGAGCCTGGGCACCGAGATCCTCGGTGACGCCGAGACGCTCGAGGTCACCCCGGCGCCGCTGCGCAGCGCCGCCGTCGACTGCGGCCTGGCCGGCACCATCATGCGCTTCCTGCCGCCCGCCGCCGCGCTGGCGACCGGCGACGTGGCCTTCTTCGGCGACGAGCAGGCCAAGTCCCGCCCGCTGACCACCATCCTCGACGCGCTGCGCAAGCTCGGCCTCGATGTCGACGGCGACGCGCTGCCGTTCGTCGTCCACGGCACCGGCAGCCTGCGCGGCGGCGCGGTCACCATCGACGCGTCGGGTTCCTCGCAGTTCGTCTCCGGCCTGCTGCTCTCGGCGGCCCGGTTCGACGAGGGCATCACCGTCCACCACGACGGCAAGCAGCTGCCGTCCATGCCGCACATCGAGATGACGGTGGAGATGCTGCGCCGCGCCGACGTGACCGTGCACACCCCGACCGATTCGCGCAGCGCGCAGACCTGGACCGTGGAGCCGGGCCCGATCCGCGCGGTGGACTGGGAGATCGAGCCCGATCTGTCCAACGCCACCCCGTTCCTGGCCGCGGCCGCGGTCACCGGCGGCGAGGTGAGCGTCCCGATGTGGCCGCGCGGCACCACCCAGCCCGGTGACGTGATCCGCGAGATCCTGGTCCGGATGGGCGCCGAGGCGCGCATCTTCGACGGCGTGCTCACCGTGCGCGGCCCCGGTCGCCTGGCCGGCATCGATATCGACCTGCACGACGTCGGCGAACTCACCCCCACCGTCGCGGCGCTGGCCGCCCTGGCCGACTCGCCCTCGTACCTGCGCGGCATCGCGCACCTGCGCGGCCACGAGACCGACCGGCTCGCGGCCCTGTCGACCGAGATCAACCGGCTCGGCGGCAATGTCACCGAGACCGAGGACGGCCTCGAGATCGTGCCCGCCCCGCTGCACGGCGGGCAGTGGCACTCCTACGCCGATCACCGGATGGCCACCGCGGGCGCGATTCTCGGTCTGCGGGTGCCCGGCGTGGAGATCGAGGACATCGGCACCACGGCCAAGACGCTGCCGACCTTCGTCACCCTGTGGGAGCAGATGCTCGACACCGCGCTATCGGGTGAGGGAGCGGCGCGCTGAGCCGCCAAGGCCGCTCCGCAGCCAGCTACGACGAATCCGATGTCCGGGTCCGCCCGGGCAAGGCCTCGCGTCCGCGCACCAAGACGCGCCCGCGGCACAACGACGCCGAGGCCGCCATGGTGGTCGCGGTGGACCGCGGCCGCTGGGGATGTGTGCTCGACGGTGATGCCGACCGGCGCATCGTCGCCATGCGGGCCAGGGAACTGGGCCGCACGCCGATCGTGGTCGGCGACCAGGTCGACGTCGTCGGCGATCTCACCGGCAAGCCGGACACCCTCGCCCGCATCGTGCGGGTCGCCGAGCGCAGCACGGTGCTGCGGCGCACCGCCGACGACACCGATCCGTTCGAGCGGATCGTCGTGGCCAATGCCGAGCAGTTGTTCATCGTGGTCGCGCTGGCCGATCCGCCGCCGCGCACCGGTTTCGTCGAGCGGGCCATGGTGGCCGCCTACGCCGGTGGGCTGGAACCGATCCTGGTGCTCACCAAGCGCGATCTGGTGGCGGAGTCCGAATTCGCCGCCGCGTTCGAGGGTTTGGACCTGAAGATCCTCTACGCCGGGATCGACGATCCGATGGAGCCGGTACTCGAGCTGCTCGACGACCGGCTCACCGCGCTGATCGGGCACTCCGGGGTCGGTAAGTCGACGATGGTGAATCGCCTTGTGCCCGATGCCTATCGGGCCGTGGGCGAGGTGTCCGGGGTGGGCAAGGGCAAGCACACCTCCACCCAGTCGGTGGCGCTGCCGCTGCCCGAGGGCGGCTGGGTGATCGACACCCCCGGCGTGCGGTCGTTCGGTCTGGCCCACATCACGCCCGACGACGTGATCGCCTCGTTCACCGACCTCGCCGACGCCATCGAGGACTGCCCGCGCGGCTGCACCCACCTGGGTCCGCCCGCGGACCCGGAGTGCGCGCTGGACCAGCTCCCCGGCACGGAACGGCGGGTCGCCGCGATTCGTCAGCTGCTGACCGCGCTGATCTCGAACGAGACCTGGTAGCAACCGATTCCGTGCCGGGGCCGGCGCGTCAGAACCCGAAGGATCCGGTGCCGGTGCCGCCGCCGTCACCCGGGCCGGGATCGGTCGGTACGTCGGCCACGGTGACCACCTTGGTGGTCGACGAGCTGGCCACGCCGCTGCGGCCGGAGAACGTCGCGCCGATGGTGTAGGCACCCGCGGCACCCGGCGTCCACACGATCGTGGCCTTGCCGTTGGCGGCGACCGGGATGTCACCCAGGACGTTGTCGCCCGCCTTGAACTGGACGGTGCCGCCGGCCGCCGCCGGTGACACGGTGGCCTCCAGGGTGACGGCCTTGCCGACCTGCGCGCCGGTTACCTCGGTGAGCACGGTGCTCGACACGGCGTCGCTGGAGACCGTGATGTTCGGGCCCTTGCCCTGGTAGGTGCCGTCGCCGAGCGAGCCGCCGTAGTGCATGGAGGTCGGCAGCGGGGTGTCACGGGCGCAGTTGACGCCCACCTTGTACTGCACCTCGAAGGTCTGCGACTTCGGTTCGATGTTCGGGTACACCGGGTACTTGGTGATACCGAATTCGGCGCGCACCCAGTCCGAGGACGAGGTGTCGAGCTGGACCTGGTCACCGCCCATCTTGGCCGAACCCGGGACCGGGGTCAGGCAGGCCGGGTGCAGGTCCTTGATGTTGTAGATGTATTCCACCGGGATGCCGGTGCGCTCGAACTTCGTCGTCACGGTCACGGTGTCGCCGACGACCGGGTTGGTGTTGGACACCGTCCGGGTGAACTTGCTGTTCCCGTCGTTCCAGGTGATCGTTCCCGGCGCCGCCGATGCCGTCGCGGGCATCGCCGCCACCGCGAAACCGGCCGCCACCGCGAACGCGGCCATCGAACCGGCCACCCGCTGCACTCTTCTGTCCACCATCGTTGTCTCCCACGTACACCGGGCGCCCTCGACGTCGTCGTCGAGGCGACGAATCGCCCGAGCTGGCGAGCAGTAGATCACGCAGTGACACCCACGCGGATCGAATTCCGAAATGAGTCTCATTCAGATTGCGAATTCGACTCACGTTGGTTCGCGTTCCCGGCAACCGGGCCCCGACGCCGGTAGCGTCTCCCCCATGAAGCCACCGGCGATCGGTTATCTGCGCCGCGACATCTCGGGTGTCGCCCAGTCCTGGGACGAAACGCAGATCCGTTCCCTAGCCGAGCGACTCGGCTACCGCTTCACCAAGACCGTCGTGTTCAGCAACCGCACGACCAATCCCCTCGGTCGCCTGCTCGACGTGGTGACCACCACCGAGGCCGCCGCCGTGGTCACCCCCGACCTCACCCACCTGGGCTCCGACCTGCCCCACCGGCTGCTCGCCGCGTGCGACATCATCACCGTCACCCCCGAGGTCACCCACGCCCGCACCATCCCCGCCTTACCGGCCTAGCCACCGGCGGACCATGGACGTTCCTATCGTCTGATCGACGTGGGCGCGGCTGTGAGCTCGCGCGGCCTCCGGCGCGGAACGATGAACCTCGCAAAACGCCCAATTTTTGCGAGCCTCGGAGGCCGTGCCATGTGTTCCGACATACTCGATCTGGACGCTGTCGACGTCGATCCCGACGACTACGTCCGGGCCTTGATGAGCTGGCATTTCGGTGCCGACACGGGGAGTCCGTACTGGTTACGGCGGGCCGCGGAGCTCGACTTCGATCCGCGGACCGACGTGCGCGGCTTCGACGATCTGCGCTTGTTCCCCAACGTGATCGACGAGTTCCGCGACGTCGCGGTGGAGGAGCTGATCCCGCGCGGGTTGCGCGGCGCGGACCGGGAGATCGCGGGGGTCTACGAGAGCGGCGGGACGACAGGGGCGCCCAAGCG
The DNA here is from genome assembly GCF_044744725.1 of Nocardia sp. NPDC087230. Taxonomy (NCBI): domain Bacteria; kingdom Bacillati; phylum Actinomycetota; class Actinomycetes; order Mycobacteriales; family Nocardiaceae; genus Nocardia; species Nocardia sp. NPDC087230. Next base: position 1,222,869 of record NZ_JBIUYV010000001.1, on the reverse strand, counting down.
GTTCGTGATGTTCGAGCGCTGGATGGAGTTCGCGCTGTCCTGGGACGAGCACCACTACGCCGACCTGGGAACGACGAACACCCTGGCCATCGCCCCCAGCGGCCCACACATGTTCGGGGAGTTCGCCGCCCGGCGCGCCCGCAGACACCACGGCGTGAAGTTCACCGTCGATCTGGACCCGCGCTGGATCAAGCAGCTCATCGGCTCCGGCGACACCGAGGGCGCCGACCGCTACGCCGAGCACCTGATCGACCAGGCCGCCGCCATCCTCACGACCCAGTCGGTCGGCATCCTCATCGCGACCCCGCCGCTGCTCGAGCGGCTGGCCCGGCGCCCGGAGCTGGTCGACGCGGTGCGCGCGCAGGTGAAGTTCCTGTGCTGGAGCGGCGCGCACATGGATGCCGACACCCGGGAGATCCTGCGGCAGGAGGTCTTTCCCGGCATCCCGCTCAAGGGCCTCTACGGCAGCACCACCATTCTCGGCATGTCGCGCGAGCGCGATATCGAGCGCGCGGACGGGCTGGCCGTGTTCGATACGCCGAGCCCCTACATCGCGTTCCGGGTGGTCGATCCGGCCACCGGCGACGATGTCGCCGAGGGTGAGCGCGGTCAGGTGGTGATGAACCACCTCACCAAATACGCTCTGCTGCCGAACAATCTGGAACGCGACACCGCGCTGCGGGCCGCGCCCGCGCCGGGCGCGCTCGGCTGCGCCGTCGCCGATGTGCGGCCGGTGCGGACCTTCGCCGACAAGTCCGTCATCGAGGGGGTCTACTGATGATCGAGATCGACGCCCTCGGTCCCGCCGGCTCCTACCACGCCCGGCAGCGCCTGCCGATCACCGCGCTCGACGGCACCGAAGTCGGCACGCTGGGCCAGGTTCCGGCCCTGTTCGTGCGCCGCGCGCTGGCGGCGATGCGGGCCGCGCCCACCGTCCCGGCCGCCGAACGCTTCGCGCTCATGGCCAAGGCCGCCGAGCTGTTCACCACCGCCACCATCGGCGGCCTCGATCCCGAGGAGTACGTCCGGATCGTCTCGACCGTGTCCGGCGTGCCCCAGCAGGTGGTGCGCCGATCGGTCGAGTGGGTCGCCGAGGTGCTGCGATCATCCAGCGACACACTGACATTCGCCATGCCGCGGGGCGCGGTCGCGGAATGGTCCGACGATCGCACGCGCGAGGGCGCGGGCGTGTGGGTCCGCAAGGGCGACATCTTCGCGGTGCACGCGGCGGGCAACACGCCCGCGGTGCACGGGCTCTGGCCGGAGGCGCTCGCGCTGGGCTACAAGGTCGTCGTCCGGCCGTCGGCGCGCGAGCCGTTCACCGCGTTCCGACTGGTGAGCGCCCTGCGGATGGCGGGATTCCCGCCCGCGACGATCACCCTGCTGCCCACCGACTACGCCGCCGCCGACGTGATCATCGCCGAGGCCGACTACGCGATCGTCTACGGCGGTCAGGATGTCGTCGACAAGTACGGCGCGAGCTCGCGGGTGCTCACCCAGGGCCCCGGCCGGTCGAAGATCCTGATCGCCGCCGACGTGGACTGGCGCGAGCACATCGACGTGATCGCCGATTCGGTGAGTCACCTGGGTGGTACCGCCTGCACCTGCACCACCGCGGTGCTGGTCGAGGGCGATCCGGAACCGGTGGCCCGGGCGCTGGCCGAGCGCCTGGCCCGCATCCCGAGCCTGCCCGCCGATCATCCCGACGCCCTGCTCACCGTGCAGCCGGTGCCGACGGTGACGGCGATCGACGCGTACCTGCACGAGGTCGCGGGCACGGCGACGCCGCTGCTCGGCGGCGACACCATCGTCGACGAACTTCCCTCCGGCGGTGCGGTCCTGCGCCCGGCCGTGCACCTGGTCGACTCCGCGACCGCGCCGCAACTCGGGGTCGAACTGGCCTTCCCCTGCGTCTGGGTCGGGCCGTGGCTGCCCACGGACGGCATTGCGCCCCTGCGCGATACGCTGGTTCTGACGGCGATGACCACGCGCCCCGAACTGGTCGAGGCGCTGCTGCACGAACCGACCATCACCAATCTCTACCTCGGTGACCATCCGACCACCTGGCTGCGGCCCGGTGTCCCGCACGACGGCTACCTGGCCGAATTCCTCATGCGCTGCAAGGGCATGATCCGCTCCGGCCTCTGATCCGGCGCGCCCGCGCCCGGCCTGTCCCCGCCGGGCGTGGGCGCATGCGAGAAAATGGCCGGGTGACCACCGAGAACCCGCGCCCCCGACCACCGGCGATGAGCCCGACCATCCTGGTGATCACGCTGTCGCGCCGGGTCGAGGCCGCACTGAGCGCCGGGTTGGCGCCGCTGGATCTCACGGTGGCCAGGCTCGGGCTGCTCGGGCACATCAACGGGTTGCCGGGCGCGTCGTTCAGCGAGCTGGCGCGGATGTCGGGGACGAGCGTGCAGAGCGTGCACACCGCGGTGAAGTCGCTGGTCGCGGCCGGACTGGTGCAGGACCGCACCGCGCGCGCCGGCTCGGCGTCGGCGATCGAGCTCACCGAGGCGGGCACGCGCCTGCTCGGTGAGGCGCGAAAGGTGGTGACACGGGTCGACACCGAGCTGTTCGGACCCGACGCCGACCCGATCCAGCGGCGGGTCGGCGCGGCCGTCGTCGCCGCGTTCACCGGCGCGTCGACAGCCTGAACCGTCTGCCCGCGTGACGTGACCCCACCAACCTTCAATGTTGTTGAAACTCGAGCTAAGCTTCAGCCACATTGAAGGTCGGAGGGAGTCGACAGGTGGAACATCTCTTGCTGTCCGTGCACGTGGTCGCGGGCATCGTCTTCGTCGGGGGCTCGGCGGTCGCCACCAGCCTGTTCCCCCGCTACGCCCCGGTCACGGCTGGCGGACCCGATCCCGAGGCGGTGCGCAGCCGGTCGGTCGCGGTCGCCCTGCACCGGATCACCGGCAACTACGCCAAACTCGCGATCATCGTCCCCGTGATCGGCATCGTCCTGGCCACGATCCAGGGCCGGATGAACGAAATCTGGATCACCATCGCGATGATCACCACCGCCATCGCCGGCGGCCTGCTCGCCGTCCAGATCCACCCACTGCAGCGCCAGGCCCTCGACACCCCCGACGACGGCAAACGGCTGCGCACCCTGTCCATGCTCGCCGGCATCTACAACCTGCTCTGGACCGCCGTGGTCGTCCTCATGATCGTCCGCCCCGGCTCCGCGACCTGAAAGCGGCCGCCATCAGGCGTGTTTGGCGCCGATGGTGTGCAGGATCTCGTGGATGATCGGGTCGGTCAAGCGGTTGGTGACCGTGCGGCCTTCGCGACTGGAGGTGACGCAACCTTCGTGGCGCAGGACGCGCAGGGCCTGGGAGATCGCGTTCTCGGTGCGGCCGATGGCGGCGGCCAGTTCGCCCACGCTGATGCCGGGAGTGCGGTGCAGGCACAGCAGGATCTCCAGGCGGTTCGGGTCGGAGAGCAGGTCGAATCGCTGGGCCCAGGCGGCGATCTCGACGTCACCGATCGCGCGCCGACCGAGTTCGACCGGCGATCCCTCCAGTGTGCGTGGCTCTCCCATGGCGACGCTCAGCTTAGTCCTCGACTGGACAGCGCGGCTATTATCTGTCCATCTGTTCAGATAAACATGAGTTGGGACGAGGATGAGGCTGCGCGCTCGGTCGCTGTTCGCTGTGGGGGCCGCGTGCGCGCTGGCCGTGGCGCTGTCCTCGTGTGGCGCGCCGACGAGCGGGTCGACCGACTCGCTCGTCCTCGCCGAAGCCTATGAGCTGGGCGGATACAACCCGGTGGCCGGATACGGCGCGGCCGGTGAGGCCAAGATGTACGACGGCCTGCTGCGCCTGACCGGCGGTCCCGGGCTGTCCGGATTCGCCCCGGCCCTCGCCACCGCGCTGCCCACCCCGAACGCCGATGCCACGGTATGGACCGCGCCCCTGCGCACCGGCGTGCGCTTCAGCGACGGCTCCGCCTTCGACGCCGCCGACGTGGTCGCCACCTATCGGGCGATCCTGGACCCGGCCTCGGCCTCGGAGGCCCGCTCGTCGTTCTCGATGATCGAGCGGGTGGAGGCCGTCGATCCGGCCTCGGTCCGGTTCACCCTGCGCCACCCCTACGCCGCGTTCCCCACCAAGCTGCTCATCGGCATCGTCCCGGCCGAATCCGTCGCCACTCCCGGCCCCGCGACCGCGTCCACGCTCAACACCGCGCCGATCGGCACCGGCCCGTACCGGCTCGTCGGCCTCGAACCGACCCGCGCGGTCTTCGAGGCGAACGAGGACTACTGGGGCGGCGCGCCGGCGGTGCAACGGCTGACGCTGCTCTACGTCCCCGACGACAACACCCGCGCGCAGCGGATGGCCGCGGGCGAACTCGACGGCACCACGCTGCCGCCGCTGCTGGCCGAGACGTTCGGCGCCCGGGCGTCGATGTCGGTGCGGGCCAACACGTCCGCGGATTGGCGCGGCATCTCGATGCCCGCCGGCGACCCGGTCGCGGGCCACCCCGCCGTGCGCCTGGCCCTCAACTACGCGGTGGACCGCCAGGCCATGATCGACAACATCCTCGGCGGCCACGGCCGTCCCGCGTACACCCCGCTGCCCGAGGTCTACGGCGATGCCCACAACCCCGCGGTGACCTTCGCGTTCGACCGGGCCCGCGCCGAGCGCATCCTGGACGAGGCGGGCTGGCGTGTCGGCCCCGACGGCATCCGCGCCAAAGACGGTGTGCGCGCGAAGTTCACGGTGATGTACAACTCCACCGACACCCTGCGCCGCGATCTGGCCCTGGCCTTCGTCTCCGACGCCAGGCGCGTCGGCGTCGAGGTCGATCCGGAGGCGCTGTCCTGGGACCGCATCGAGCCGCGCATCGACACGGCGGGCATTCTGCTCGGCGGCGGCAGCGAACCGTACGACCCCGATACCCAGGCCTACGCCACCCTGCACTCGCCCGCGGCCGACCCCGGCGCGAGCAGCCCGTACGACAACGCGAGCAGGCACCGCGACCCCGCGATCGACGCGCTCCTCGAACAGGCGAGGCGCAGTACCGATCCCGCGATCAGGGCGGCCGCCTACCGGGATGTGCAGAGCCGCTACGGCCAGGACCCGAGTCACGTGTTCCTGGTGCACCTGGATCACACCTACGTGGTGAAGGACTCGGCCTGGACCACCTCCGGCCCGATCCTCGAGCCGCACACCCACGGCGTCACCTGGGGGCCGTGGTGGTCGCTGCAGACCTGGACCCGCTCGTGACCCGCGGCCGGTTGCGCGGTCGCGGCATCGGCGCGATGGCGGGCCGGCGGTTGGTGGCGCTGATTCCGGTGCTCGTCGCGGTGTCGGCCGGGCTGTTCGCGGCCGCGGCGGTGTCACCGTTCGATCCGCTGGTCGGCTATCTCGGCGCGCGCTACGAATCGACCAGCGCCGCCGACAAGACCCTGCTCACGGACCAGCTCGGCGTGGACGCGCCCTGGTATCAGCTCTACTGGCGATGGGTCACCGACCTGCTCGGCGGCGACCTCGGCGTCTCGCGCGGTTTCGCCCAGCCGGTGAGCGAGCTACTGGCCCAGCGCATTCCGTGGACGGTACTGCTGGTGATCGTGGCGATGACCGCGGCCGTGGTGGTCGCGCTCGGTGCGGGGGTATGGGCGGGCATGCGTCGCGGCGGGCTCGTCGACCGCGGGGTCGCCGCCGCGTGTGTGATCCTGCAGGGGCTGCCGCCGTTCGTGGTGTCGCTGGCGGCGATCGCGGTGTTCGCGGTCGGCCTCGGCTGGCTGCCACCGGCCGGGCTGACCGACGCGGGCGCCGACCCCGGATTCGCCCAAGTGGCACGGCATCTCGTGCTGCCCGCGTCCGCGCTGGCGCTGTCGCAGGTGCCCTGGCTGTTGCTGGCCGTGCGGGAGTCGGTGTCGGGCAACCGGAGTGAGGATTTCGTGGTCGGCGCGGCCACGCGCGGCATCGACGCCACGACGATCACCCGCAGGCATATCCTGCCGACCTCGCTGGCCCCGTTCGTGACCATCCTGGGTGTGCGGCTGCCGGAGGTCGTGGTCGGCGCGGTGCTGGTCGAGGAGATCTTCTCCTGGCCCGGCGTCGCCGGGGCGTTCGTGCAGTCGGCGAAGGACCTGGACATGGCCCTGCTGGCGATCCTCACCGTCGGCACCACCTGCGCGGTCATGCTCGGTTCGCTGCTGGCCGACATCGCCGTGGTCGTGCTCGATCCGCGGGTGCGGGCCGATGGCTGAGCGGCGGCGACTGTTCCTCGCGCTGGCCGTGCTGGCCGCCGTGGTGCTGTACGCGGTGCTGGTGCCGTGGGTGGCCGGTGTCGACGACCGGCTCACCGATTTCGCCGCGGCCCGCCAGGCGCCGTCGGCGCGGGCGTGGTTCGGCACCGACGCGGCGGGCAGGCCGCTGTTCGTCCGGATCGCGGCGGCATTGCGCACCTCGCTGGTGGTCGCGGCGTGCGCGGCGGCGGTGTCGACGGTGATCGGGGTCGGCGTCGGCGCGGTCTCGGCGCTGGCGGGCGGGCGGATCGATCGGGCGGTGATGCGGCTGGCCGACACCGCGAACGCGCTGCCGCACCTGCTGCTGGGGATCGTCATCGTGGCGCTGTTCCGCGGGAACGCGGCGGCGGTGGTGCTGTCGATCGGACTCACGCACTGGGTGCAGGTCGCGCGGATCGTGCGCGCGGAGAGCCTGAGTCTGCGCGAACGCGAGTACGTGGCGGCGGCGGTGCTCGCCGGAGCCGGACGGACCCATCTGCTCACCCGGCATCTGCTGCCCGCGGTCGCCCCGCAGGCACTGATCGCGGTGGTCCTGCTGCTGCCGCACGCGATCTGGCACGAGTCGACGCTGTCGTTCCTCGGATTCGGACTGCCGCCGCACGAACCGAGCCTCGGCACCTTGCTCGAGGAAGCGCGCACCTCCCTGCTGCTCGGCGGGTGGTGGACGCTGGTCTTCCCCGCCGGCTTCCTGGTGCTGACCACGGTCGCCGTCGCCATCGCGGGCTCGGCACTGCGCGGGGTACTGCTCCCGCCGAAACCCGCGAGGATGCCCCGGTGACCGGACTGTCGATCGACGCGCTCACCGTGCGGATTCCCCTGCGCGGCAAGGATGTCGTGCACGCGGCCACCGAGGTGTCGCTGGAGGTGGCGTCGGGAACGGTGACCGCGCTGGCAGGCGAGTCCGGCTGCGGTAAGTCGATCGTCGCCGCCGCTGTGGTCGGCGTGCTGCCGCCGACGGCGCGCACGGACGGGGCGGTGCGCCTGGATCTGGGTGACCGGACCGTCGACCTGCTCGACGAGGAGAACCCGCGAACCGGAGCCCGCCCGCCACGCGCCGGACTCGGCGCCGCGACCCCGGCCCACCGGGCCTTGCGACGCCCTCGCCGCCGCGAGCACTCCTACCGTGGACGCCACATCGCCCTGATCCCGCAGTCGCCGGGGACGCACTTCACGCCGGTGCGCACGATCGGTTCCCAGCTCGCCGAGGCGATCGCCGCGCTGGGCACCGACCACACCCCCGCCGCCTTGGTCGAGCGCGCCGGGCTCGAGTCCTCGGCGCTGTCGCTGTACCCGCACGAACTCTCGGGCGGGATGGCCCAGCGGGCGGCGGTGGCGGCGGCTCTGGCCGGCGATCCGGAGGTCATCGTGGCCGACGAACCGACCGCCGGACTGGACCGGGCGCGCACCGACCAGATCGGCCAGTTGCTGCGCGAGTGCGCTGATCAGGGCGCCGCGGTCCTGCTCATCACCCACGATCTGGGGCATCTGCTGCGCGCGGGCATCGCCGACACCGTCGCGATCATGTACGCCTCGCGCCTGATGGAGGTCGGCCCCGGGCGGGAGGTTCTCGACGATCCGTGGCACGACTACACCGGCGATCTGCTCGCGGCCCTGCCCGAACGCGGGTTGCGCCCCCTGCCGCATCCGCCGCTCGCGCTGACCAACCTGTCCGAGACCTGCCCCTACGCGGGCGGGCCCACCGCGCTGGTTCGCGAGGGCGAGCGCATGATCCGCCGACCGAGGTCCCGATGCTGATCGCCGACGCCCTCACCGTGGGCTACCGAGCCGAGGAGCCCGTGGTCCGCGGGGTCGACCTACGGGTCGCGCCGGGCGAGATCGTCGGGATCACCGGCGATTCGGGCTCGGGCAAGACCACCCTGGCCAAGACCCTGGCCGGACTGCTCCCGCCGCGCGCGGGCACGGTCACCGTCGACGGCGAGCCGCCACACGCGCGGCGCGGGGCGATCGCGATGGTCTTCCAATCACCGCGCGCCGCCACCAATCCCCACTTCACCCTGGCCCGGATCATCGCCGAACCGGCCACGATCCGCCGCCTCCCCGCGCCCGACCTCAACGCGGTCGCCGCCGCGGTCGGCCTGACTCCGGACCTGCTCGACCGCCGCCCGCACGCCCTCAGCGACGGTCAGCTCCAACGCGCCTGCGTCGCCAGGGCGCTCACCCAGCGCCCCCGCTATCTCGTCCTCGACGAGGCCACCGCCATGCTCGACGCCGCCACCACCGCCACGATCATCCGGCTGATCATGACGAAAGCCGCCGACACCCTCGGCGTGCTCCTGATCAGCCACGACCGTCCGCTCCTCGACGCCACCTGCACCCACGTCACCGCCGTCGAGAACGGCACCCTGACCACACGCTGACGCCTCAGGCTGCCCTCAGCAACACGACTTAACGTGTGCTCCCGTGACTTTCACACAGGGGATTCCCGAGACCCAACGGCGCAGCCTGAGCGGGTGGGGGCGCACCGCGCCGACCGTCGCCGAGGTATTGCGCACGCCTGACATCGGCGTGATCGCCGAGCGGGTGCGCACGGCGGGCCCGCGCGGGGTGATCGCGCGCGGACTGGGCCGCAGCTACGGCGATCCGGCGCAGAACGGCGGCGGACTGGTCGTGGACATGACCGCGCTCGACCGCATCCACCACATCGACCCCGACAGCGGGATCGCCGACGTCGACGCCGGGGTCAGCCTGGATGCCCTGATGCGGCGCGCGCTGCCGTACGGACTGTGGGTCCCGGTGCTGCCCGGCACCCGGCAGGTGACGGTCGGTGGCGCCATCGGGTCGGATATCCATGGCAAGAACCATCATTCGCAGGGCAGCTTCGGCAACCACGTGGTGTCGCTGGATCTGCTCACCGCCGACGGTTCGGTGCGGACACTGACCCCGCAGGGCCCCGAGTCCGAGCTGTTCTGGGCGACCGTCGGCGGGATGGGGCTGACCGGCATCGTGACCGGTGCCCGAATCCGCTTGAAGCACACCGAGACCGCGTACTTCTTCGTCGACAACGACCGCACCCGCGATCTCGACGAGACGATGGCGCTACTGACCGGCGGGTCCGACGACGGCTACGACTATTCGATGTCGGTGCCCGACACCATTTCCACCGGCGCGAAACTCGGTCGGGCCGGGTTCAGCCGCGGTTCGCTCGCGACCGTGGACCAGTTGCCGGTGAGGCTTCGCAGCAAACCACTGACTTTCGATGCGCCGCAATTGTTCACTGTGCCCGATATCTTTCCGAACGGGATGGTGAACAGCATGACGACGAGAATCGCGGCCGAGGCGGCGCATCGCATGTTCCCGCGACGGGCGCGCGGTCGCATCCAGAATCTGACGCAGTTCTATCACCCGCTGGATCTGCTCGGTGAATGGAATCGCGCCTACGGCAGGCGCGGGTTCCTGCAATACCAGTTCTCGATGCCGTTCGGCGCCGAGCGGCACCTGGCCCGCGCGGTGCAGGCCATCGCCGAGTCGGGGCACCACTCGTTCCTCAACGTCTTCAAGCGGATGGGCCCGAGCAACCCGGCGCCGCTGTCCTGGCCACACCCCGGATACATGCTGAGCTTGGACTTCCCCATCACGGCCGGCCTGGATCGCTTCTGCCGTGAGCTCGACGAGCGGCTGCTGGTCGCGGGCGGGCGGCTGTACTTCGCCAAGGACTCGCGGACCGCTCCGGAGACGATCGCGGCGATGTATCCGCGGCTGGACGAATGGCGGCGGGTGCGGGACGCGGCCGATCCCGAGCAGGTCTTCGCGTCGGATCTGTCGCGGCGGCTCCGGCTCGTCCCGGCAGTGGCCGACCAGGGACGACCCTGACGTGTTTCAGATCACGATGGCGAATTCGGGGGTGAAAGTTCCACGCGGCAAATGACATTCGAACGCAATGGCGCAGATCACTGTCCGTTTTGTGTTCTTATGACATTTTAAGTTACATCTCAGCAACATTGAGTTGGACACTTGTTCATGGGTGCTCGATCGAGGGCCTGCGCTCCCCCCGGGAGCATTGCCATTGAGGGAAAGACTGCATTCATGAAGCTCAGCAAGGTTGCCGCAACCTCCGCACTTGTCATCGCCGCGCTCGGTATCGCCACCGGCACCTCGCACGCCGCCCCGGCCCCGGCCCCGGCGCCGATTCCCGCCTTCCTCGACGGCGTGAGCCAGGGCGTGAACCAGGTGCTGCCCGGCATCAACTGGAAGACCGGCATCGAGGGCGACTCGGTCGTCGTCGAAACCGACGCGGGCTCGCTGGCCAGCGAGAACGGCCAGTTCCAGGTCCGTGACGGGCAGGGCAACGTCGTCGTCGGGTTCCCGCTCGCCTACACGCTCAACGACCTCGAGTACCCGATCGACGCCGCCATCGACGGCACCCGCGCCGTGCTCACCCCGCGCACCGAGGCGGCCTCGGCCCGCCCGTCCACCCTGCTCAAGGACGTCGTCCGCCAGGACGCCTTCGACGACGCGGTGAGCGCCGCCGCCACCCAGTTCGGCATCGTCACCGCCATCGGCACCCTGGTCGGCACCCTCGTCGGTGGCGTCGCGGGCTGCGCGATCGGCGCCGCGGGCGGCCTGATCCTGGGCATCCCGGTGCTGGCGCTCGGTGGCGCGACCGGCATCGCCGGCTGCCTCGCCGGTGGCGCGGTCGGCATCCCGCTGGGCGCCGCGGCCGGTCTGGTGATCACCGGCGTGCCCGCCGCGATCGTGATCGGTATCGGCTTCAGCAACCGGATCAACGCCCCGGAAAACCAGTAGTAGCCACCACGAAGGCCCCGTCCACGGACGGGGCCTTCGTGCTGCGCTCAGCCCGCCAGCCGGATGCGCAGCGTCTCGTAGGTGGGGATGAACACCTTGCGCCGGTAGCGGCGCTCGACGATCTCCCACGGCCTGCCCGCCGCGGTCAGCGCCTCGAGCAGCGCGGTCAGCTCGGAGTGCACGAGCTGGGCACCCAGGCACAGATGGCGGCCGCCGCCGAACCAGAGCTGCCGGGTCTCGGACACGTAGTCGCGGTGCACGCTGAACTCACCGACCGCGTTGTTGATGGTCCAGGTGAGGATCTTGACGTGCTCGCCCGCCCGCAGGTCCCGGTCCGCCACGCGCACGTCGGCGGTGACCGAGCGCCCGACCAGGTAGGCCGGGCTGGTCACCCGCAGGGTCTCGCGCACCGCGTCGGGCAGCCGGTGCGGCGCGGCGAGCAGGGCCCGGTGCTCGCCGGTGTCGTGCATGATCGCGACCATCCTGGTCATGGCGCTGGCCAGGGTGTCGGTGCCGGCCACCGCCATCAGGATGGCCAGCCCGGCCGCGTGCTCGACGTCGAGGCCGAGTTCGCGACAGCGCCCCAGCGTGGTGTCGGGATCGGCGCGCGCGTAGGCGGTAGGGACATTGACAGCCAGCTGCCCGGCCAGCTCCTTCGCCCGCGCCACCGCGACGGGGTCGAGCGTGGTCGAGGCCATGGTGCCGAAACCCAGGTTGACCAGCTCCTCCACATGGTGGAACAGCCGCAGGAACAGCGCGTCGAGGTCGTCGGTGGGATCGCCGCCGATGGCCGCGGCGATGTCCTCGGGGCGCATGCCGACCAGGTCGGACACGCTGCGGCCGACCAGGATCTGGGCGCGCGCGGCGATGTCGACGGTCTCACCCTCGGCCAGCCGATCACGCAGATCCCGCAGGTCAGGGCCGATGACGCGCGCCACGAGCGCGTCGGTGTGGGTCAGGGTGAACAGGTCTCGCACCGTGGTCCGCAGCTCGGTGTGACCCGGACCCTCGAACAGGTCCTCGACCCAGTCGCCGATGACCTGCGCCCACCAGTGCCCGGCGGCGCCCTCGGAGACGATGCTGAAGTGCGTGCTGTCGTTGTAGATCTGGCGTGCGACCAGCGGATCGGCAACGAACCAGCCGAGTTTGGGGACCTTGCGAATCGGGCGCGCGACCCGGCCCAGCAGCAATACGCCGGGCAACCAGGGCTGACCTGCGGCGAGTAGGGTGAGTTCATGGCGTCGGGCAGCACTCCACACCCCGGCACAATCTAGTTGAGCGAGACCGAATAGTGAAGGTCTGTGACTAGGATCGGCGAGATGCGCTGATGGAGGACTGTGCATCGCGCGATATTCGGAAGTGAACAAGCACATGGTGAAATCCACAATCGAGGCCGTCGGCGCGTATCTGCCCGCCCGCGAGGTGACCACGGCGGAGCTGATGAGCCGGCTGGCCATCGATGCGCCGCTGGATCTGGAGAAGGTCAGCGGGGTGGCGGCGCGGCGGGTGCGCGGCGTCGACGCGCAGGGCAGGCCGGAGGACTCGTTCAGCATCGCGCTGGCCGCCGCGCGCGAGGCGCTGGCGAACTCCCGCTACGAGGCCGCCGAGCTGGAGGTGATCATCTCCTGCTCGATCACCCGCACCCGGGGCGAGGACTTCTGCCTCGAGCCGTCGTTCGCGCTGATGCTGCGCACCGCGCTGGGGGCGAACCGGGCGATCCACTTCGACGTGTCCAACGCCTGCGCCGGGATGATGACCGGAGTCCTGCTGCTGGACCGGATGATTCGCTCCGGCGCGGTCCGCAGGGGCCTGGTGGTCTCCGGCGAGTGCATCACCCCGATCTCCGATACCGCGGTGCGCGAGATCTCGCAGAAGTACGACCCGCAGTTCGCCTCGCTGACCGTCGGCGACGCGGGCGCGGCCGTGGTCCTCGACGCCACCGACGGCCCCGGCCTGGACTACGTGGAGCTCAACACCAGCGCCGCCTTCGCGAAACTGTGCCTGGGCATGCCGAGCGATCAGGGCCCCGGCGTCGCGCTCTACACCGATAATCGCGCGATGCACAACGAGTCGCGGTATCTGCTGTGGACTTCGCGGCAGCGCGAGTTCCTGGCCGCCCGTGGTTCCGACTTCGCCGCCGAGGGCTACGACTATCTGATCCATCATCAATTCAGCGGTCCCGCCGTGGAATTGATCGACAAGATCGCCGAGCGCGAGTTCGACTCACCGATGCCGCCGAAGCTGGCGGTGCTGGATCGCTACGGCAACACCGCCTCGACCTCGCACTTCGTGGTGCTGCACGACGCACTACGGCAGGGCCGGATCGCGCCGGGGTCCAAAGTGCTGCTGGTGCCCGCCGCGTCGGGCGTGGTCGCCGGGTTCTTGTCGGTGACAATCGGCGATCTGCGGGTATAGGACAGTATGGGAATCATCATTTCTTCGGCCGTCACGCAGACCGGTGGCGTCAGCTCGGTGGGTCAGGCGGCCGCCGCCGCGCGGGCCGCGCTGACCGGTGCGGGCTGTCCGCCGGACCAGGTCGACGCGTTGATCAACGTCGGGGTCTACCGCGACGCGAACCTCGTCGAACCGGCGGTGGCCGCGCTCATCCAGCAGGCGGCGGGCATCGGCCTCGAGTACCGGCCCGGCGACGTGCCCTGCCTGTCGTTCGACCTGATGAACGGCGCCTGCGGCCTGGTCAACGCGGTCGGTGTGGCCGCGTCGCTGCTGGCCGACCTGCCCGCCGGGCACGTGGTCGTCGTCTCCGGCGACGCGCATCCGTCGATGCGCGCCGACGCGGACTTCCCGTTCGAGCCGGTCGGGGCGGCACTGGTGCTCGAGAATTCCGCCACCGCCATCGGTTTCGGCGGCGTGCACGTGAGTGCCGGTGACGCGCTGCCCGATCCGCAGGGCTACGTGACGCTCTCGGCGATGGGCGCCACCGGACGGTCGGCATTGACCGTCGAACTCGACACCGGCACAGCGGAACTCGTCGAGCACGCGACCGCGGCGGCCCGGGAAGCATTGGCTGCCGACGACATCGAGGCCGAACGCGTGGTCCTCGTGTGCGGCAAGCCGACGCCCGAATTCGCCACGGCACTGGCCGCCGAACTCGGCGTCGCCGCGCTGGTGACCGACGACTTCGCCGGTGACGCGCACACTTCCGCGCTCACGGCCGCCTACGTGGCGGCCCGCGAGGCCGGACGCACCGATCAGCCGCTGCTGTTCGTGGCCGCCGACGGCGGGCCGACGGCAGCCGCGGTGACCTACCGCGGGCCCGGGGTGCGGTGATGACCACACACGCCGCGTCGACAGCGAACGCGAACAAGGAGAGGTGGACGGTGACGGCACCGCAGCAGACTCAGGCGCGCCATCGCGCGGCGACGGCGAGCGCCCCGAGCGCAACGACAGTGTTCGCCCTGCGGGCGGTGCCGGTGCTCGGCTGGGCCTACGTGATCCTCGGGATCGTGCGGCCGTTCCGTTCCCGCCTGGCGAAGCTGGCGTTCTGGATCGATCTGGCGCTCAGCGTCGGCGCGCACCTCGCCCAGATCCCAGCCGCGCGGCGGGTGGCCGCCGAGCACGGGATCGGGCCCGGCCGGGCCGCCGCGATGACGATGCTGCTCGGTGCGACCTGGTGGAAGACACTGGGCGAGGCCGATCGGTGAATCGGCGTGGGCAGCGGCGCGCGACCGCCGGGACCGGTGCGCCCCGGCGGTCGGGCCGGGTCCACGTCGTAGGGTGACGCGATGACTGTGCTGGTGACAGGGGCGAGCGGGTTCGTCGGCGGGGCGATCGTGCGCGGCCTGCTGGCGCGCGGCGTCACGGTCAGGGCAATGGTCCGCGACCCCGCCACGGCCCCGGCGGGCGCCGAGGTGGCGGTGGCCGATCTCGCGGACACGGCGGCGCTGGCCCGTGCGGTCTCCGGGGTGACGGCCGTGGTGCACGCCGCGGCGCTGCTCGGTGAGTTCGGGCGGCCCGCGGAGTTCTTCGCGGTCAATGTCGCTGGGACCGATCGGCTGATGCAGGAGGCCGCCGCGGCCGGAGTCGAGCGCTTCGTGTTCATCGGCAGTCCCAGCGCGCTGATGGCGCCCGACGGCGGTGATCAGCTGGGGATCGACGAGTCGGTGCCGTACCCGGCGCGATTCCTCAACAGCTACTGCGAGACCAAGGCGGTCGCCGAACAGCTGGTGCTGGCGGCCGATACGCCGACCTTCACGACGTGCTCGCTGCGGCCACGCGCCGTCTGGGGGCCCGGGGATCGACACGGGCCGATCGTGCAGATCCTGGCGAAATTGCGGGCGGGACGCCTGCCCGACCTGTCCGGCGGCCGCGAGGTGCGCGCGTCGCTGTGCTACATCGATCATCTGGTGCAGGCGGTGGAGCTGGCGCTCGCGGCCGAAAAGGTCGGCGGGCGCGCCTATTTCGTCGCCGATGCGGAGCCGGTGGCGGTGTGGCCGACGATGGCCGCGGTGGCGCGGCGGTTCGGGTTGTCCGCACCGAGCGTCGTCGTGCCCGCGCCGGTACTCGGCGGGGCGCTGGCGGCGATCGAGACGGTGTGGCGGATTCCGGCGGTCGCGCGGCGGTGGACTCCCCCGCTGTCGCGCTACGCGGTCGCGCTGGTCACCCGGTCGGCGACCTATGATCTCTCGCGCGCCGAGGGCGAACTCGGCTACCGACCGACCGTGCCGTTCGCGGAGGGGCTGGATCGCTTCCACGACTGGGTCACCGAGATCGGTGGTCTCGACCGGTTGGTGGCGCGGCGGTGAGCGGGCTGTGGGTCGTGATCCCCGCCTTCGACGAAGCGCGCGGGATCGACGCGACGCTGACCGCCGTTGCCGCGCAACGTGATACCGACTTCCGCGTGGTCGTGGTCGACAACAATTCGGCCGACGGCACCGCCGACATCGTGCGGGCGTTCGCGGCCGCGCATCCGGTTCCCGCGATCGAGGTGATCAGCGAAGCGCAGAAGGGCACCGGCGCCGCCGCCGACACCGGAATGCGGTACGCGATCGCGCGGGGCGCGACCCGGCTCGCCCGGACCGACGCCGATTGCCTGCCCGCGCCCGACTGGACCCAGCGGATCAACGCCGGGTTCGACGCGGGGCTGCGACTGATCAGCGGGCAGCTGATTCCCCGGACCGACGAAGGGGTGTCGTGGCGGGACCGCACGATCATCCGGGTCGCACTCGAGGTGGCCTCGGCCTTCGGGAAGGTGCGCTCGGGCAATCGCGACCCGAAGTATCTGGGCCCGTACGTGATGACGCCCGGCTGCAATATGGCGATCACAGCCGAGTTGTACACGGCCGCAGGCGGATTCCCGCGAACCGCCATCGAAGACCTGCACGAGGACCGGGCGCTGGTCAATGCCGTGCGCACGATCACCACCGACTACGGATTGCGCCGTGACGTGCGGGTGTACGGCTCGAACCGGCGGGTGCGCGCGTGGGGCATCCGCAAGACACTGGCCTGGTACGCCGACCACCGCTACCGGCCCGACATCGTCGATATCCGATGACCGCCGATTTCCTCGCTCACCTGGCGATGCAGGCCGATCGCATTCCCGACGCCTCGGCCCTCGGCACGGTCGGTCAGCGCGCGCTGACCTATCGCGAGCTCGTCGACAGCGTCGATCGGGTCGCGGCCAATCTGGGCGCGACCGGGTTCGCGCCCGGCGACCGGATGCTGTTCTCGATCCGCCCGAGCGTGGCCTCGGTGACCTTGATCTTCGGCGTGATCGCCGCGGGCGGCACCATCGTGTTCGTCGACCCGGGCATCGGGCCCGAGCTGTTCGCCCAGCGGGTAGCCCTGGTCGAACCGACCTGGGCGGCCACAGAATCGCTGCTGTACGCGGTGAGCGGCCCGCTCGCCGGCTTCGGGCGTCGGCGGGGGCTGAGCCTGCCGCGCTTCGGTGCGCTGGACGTGCGGCACATCCACAGCGGCGCGTGGCTGCCCGGCGTGCCCGCAGGCTCGATTCCCCTGCGCCGCTTCACCGGTAAGGCGGCCGGGCCCGCCGCGGCGCCCGCCGATCCCGAGGCGGCCGCGCTGATCGTGTTCACCTCCGGGACCACCGATGACCCGAAAGCCGTTGTACACACCCGTGCTTCGCTCGGCGCCGGGCTGGCGGCGATGGGCGGGCGGACGAGTCTGGCCCCCGGCGCGTTCCTGCACACCGAGCAGCTGATGATGGGGCTGCCCGCGCTGATGGCGGGCGCGCGCTGGGCGATGCCGCCGTATCCACGCTTCGGCACCCACATCGACCCGGTGCGGTTCACCCACCAGCTGCGCAGCGCCACCCACGCCTTCTACACCCCCGCCGACCTGGCCGTCGCGCTCGACGCGCTCGAGGCGGGCGAGATCACCGCACCGACGAACCTGCGCCAGGTCGCCCTCGGTGGGGCACCCGTCACCTCGGCGCTGCTGCGGCGGGCGCGGAAATCCTTGCCCAGCACCGAGTTCCTCGCCATCTACGGGATGACGGAGATCCTGCCGGTCGCCGTCACCAACGACGTCGCCAAGCTCGCCCACGAGGGCGATCTGCTCGGCGCCCCCGTCCCCGGCGTGCGGGCGCGCATCGCCGCGGACGGTGAACTCGTCCTGGCAGGCCCGAATCTGTGCCGCGGCTATCTCGGCGACGAGCCGCTCACCGAGGTCGCCACCGGCGACCTGGCGCGCTGGGACGGCGAGCAGCTCGTGCTCACCGGCCGCAAGAAGGACATGATGATCCGCGGCAAGACCAATATCTACCCGGGCTTGTACGAGCCGGTGATCACCGCGATCGCCGGGGTCCGCGAGGCGATCATGGTCGGCCTGCCCGACGAGATCGGTGATGAACGTATCGTCCTCGCCGTGGTCGCCGACCCGGACGCGGGCGACATCGCGGCGCTGCTGCGCACCCGCCTGCCCCAGATCATCGACACCACGGCCGTTCCGGACGACATCGTGATCGTCGACAAGATCCCGGTCAGCGGCCGCACCAACAAACCCGACCGCGCCGCCCTCCGCGACCGGCTGCGCGCCCACCTCGGCTAGCTCCGCCGCGTGTCAGCGGGTGACGGCGGCGAGAGTGTGGTCGGCGAGGGATTCGATGGTGGAGCGCGCGAGCATCGTGTCGACGTAGCAGAAGGTGATCGACATGGTGGCGTGCAGGGTCGCCACGGCGACGGTGAGGGCGCTGGCGCAGGAGTTGGTGCCCGCGACGGTGAGGGCCGTGATGGGCAGGGGCTCGGGGGTTTCGGGGGTGGTGAGGTGACCGAGGTTGCTCAGGGTGACGTTCCATGGCGCGCGACGGTCGACGAGTTCGACCGCGCGCCTGCCTGATTCGAGCGAGCGCGGGCACCCGTAGCGAATCGCGGCCAGCGCGGTGAGGTCGGCATGGCGGTCCAGGCGCTGAGCCAGGTGAGCTTTGGCGGTGCGGGCCGCGTCCCAGAGGGAGCTTTCCGGGCCGAAGGGGATGAAGGTGGGGACCACGGCGGTGAACATGCCCGGTTCGTCGTCGGCGGGCGGCGGACGCAGGCGCGACCGCACGTCGACCGGGATGCCGATGGCGGCGATGCCGGAGCCACGGGGGCGATTCAGCTCGCCCAGCGCTTGGGCCAGCGCGGCGGTCAGCGCGGCGTTGACGGTGACGTCCGCGCGATGACAGCGGGTGCGCAGCGCGGCCAGCTCGTCGCCCTCGAGGGTGCGCAGCACGGTGCGGGTGCGCCGGGCGGGCAGCGGCGGCGGGGTGCCGGGCAGGCCGACGGTGCGCCGCAGAGTCGCGGTGAGCTGGCCGGAGAGGTTCGTGCGCAGGCACCGCAGCAGGCCGGTGTGCGCGGGTGGGATCAGGTCGTCGGCGGCCGGGATCGGGGGCCGGACGATCTCGGACGCGGGCGCGCCGAAGGCGACGGCGAGGATGCGGGAGCCGAGCGAGGCCATCGAACGGCCGTCGACGAGGACATGCGAGAAGACCAGGATCAGGTCGTGCAGCTCGTCGGACGTACCTGGGCGCCAGGCCAGATCGATGAGCCTGCCGGGCGCGGTCGCGAGATCGACCGGGGTGGCGAGCTGCTCGTCGAAGACGGTGCGCCACTCGTCCGGATCGCCGACGATGCGATGCAGCACCGGCAGATGTGGGTCGGCGGCGGGCACGAACCGGGGCCCGTCCGCGACGACCACCCGCAGCAACGGGAATTCGGCGACCACCGCCGCCGCGGCGTCCTCCAGGCGATACCCGCCGATCGGGCCGCGCACCCGCAGCCGGACCACGCAATTGGCCGGGGACAGCTGATCGACCAGCCAGAACCAGCGCTCCGACGGTGACAGCGGGCGATCGATCTCGCCGTCGCGCACCCTCACGCCCGCCCTCCTCCACTCACCCGGACCCACCCGCGGCCCGGCCACACGCATCCGTTCGAGAGTACGGCCGCGACCGCACCCCGGCGCGAATCCCACGGTTCCCGGTGCGCCGGACCGGCGCCGACCCCTGCACAGGCAAGCCACCGACCCGCGGTCCCCACTGCGCCACCGAGGATTCGGTCGCTGGTGATCCCGAGGCAGGTGCGCGACTCGTTCGGCCGCTAGTGATCCTGGTGCCGGTGCATGACTCGTTCGGTCCACAGGGCGTCCGCCAGCAGCGCGCCGTCGGCGCCGCCGTGTCTGGAGAGCAGGACGGAGTGTCCCGGGTGGCGGGACGGGGTGGGCAGGCTGATGCCGCAGCTGCCGAGGTAGCTCAGCAGCATCGTGGTGCGCAGGATCGTCGCGTTGGCGGTGTCGTAGGCATCCGGGTCGGCGAGCAGGTCGGTGATCGGCGGTGGCAGGCGGCGGATCGTCGGGCAGAGGAGAGTCGCGGCGCCGAGTTCGGCGGCGAAGTCGGCGCGCAGGCCGGGCAGCGCGGCGTACACCGGGGCGATGGTGGTCGCCGTGTGGGCGTTGGCTTCCAGACGGCGGCGGGTGGCCGGTTCGATCGGCATCGTCGAGCGAAGCCGGTGGCCGTGCAGGCGGTGGGCCTCGGCGCCGACGATCGTGCCGTGGTCGTCCAGCAGTCGCTGTGCGGTCACGAGGGACGCGAGCGCGCGGACCTCGACGGCCGCTCCCGCGGCCCGCAGGTGCGCGACGGTGCGGGCGAAGTTCTCGGCGATCGGGGCCGCGAGGTCGTCGGTCCATTCGCCGGTCGGGACGACGAACCGGGGCGGCAGCGGGCGCGCGGCGTCGAATCCCGCTGTCGTTCTGAGGGATTCGTTCCCATGACCGGCGATACGCTCCCGGTCCGTTGTCCGGCCCTCGAACCCCTGGCCGACGGGCGCCGACCCGAGTGACGGCGTGGAACCTGATGGAAGCAATAGGCCGTCGAGGGCGGCGATGTCGGTGACGGTGGTGGCGAAGAGACCGACGCTGTCGAGAGTCGGCGACAGAGGCGCGAAGTCGTGCGGCCCGTATCGCCCTGGGCTGGCGCGGAATCCGAGGACTCCGCAGAGGGCGGCGGGGATGCGCACGGAGCCCGAGGTGTCGGTGCCGACCGCCAGTGGGACCAGGCCACGGGCGACGGCGACGGCGGACCCCGACGAGGATCCGCCGGGGATCAGATCGGGGGCCACGGGGTTGGTGGGGGTGCCGAAGCGGGTGTTGACGCCGAGGCCGGAGAAGGCGAACTCGCTGAGGGTGGTCTTGCCGAGGGTGACCAGGCCCCGATCGTGGGCCCGGCGCACGAGCAGGCTGTCGACGGCGGCGGGTTCGTCGTACTGGTGGCTGGCCGAACCGCACGTCGTGACCGTGCCCTGGAGATCGAACAGGTCCTTCCACACGATCGGCACACCGTCGAGGACACTGCGCCGAAGGCCCCGTGCCGCCCGGCGATCGCCGACCGCGGCCTGGAGACGGGCGCGTTCAGCGGTGACGGTCACCAGCGTCGTGGCCGAATCAGGCTGCCGCGCAACGTCTATCGCCGAGGAGACGACCGCCGAAGAGGTCGTGTCGCCGGTCGCGATGGCGTGTGCCGTGGCGAGGGCAGTGATCATGGGCACTTCCTGTGCGTAGACCGAACGGACCATCGCACGCTATCGCGCCCCCAAGCCCTCGTGACATAGTGAAACATCCACCTCGAACACAAGAGAGTGTCGACATCTCCATGGCGCTCGGGTCCCGCGCACCGGTTGACTGAACGGCATGACAACGTTGAGCCACCCGGAGCCGGTCCTCGTGCCCGCCAGGCAGGCCAGGTCGGTGCTCCTGCGCCCCGGAGATCGCCTGCGGATCACCGATGTCGCCGGCGGGCAGGTCGGTGACGTCTTCGCCTACCACGCCGACGACCTCGCCGAACACCACAGCGCCGCGCACACCCGCACCCACACCAGCCGCCTGTTCCCGGCGCTGGGCGAGGCATTCGTGACCAACCGGCGCCGCCCGATCCTCACCTACCTCGCCGACACCTCCCCCGGCATTCACGACATGCTGATCGCCGCCTGCGACCCGCAACGCTATGCGGCCTACGGGGATCCGGACCACGCCAGCTGTGCGCAGAACCTGACCGACGCGCTGGCCGAACGCGGGTATCCGGCGCCGTCCCATATCCCGCAGCCCATCAACGTGTTCATGCGCATCCCCGTCGGCGCCGACGGCGAGCTGTCGTGGCTGACCGCCGCGACGCGGCCCGGCGACGCCATCACCTTGCGCGCCGAGCTGCCGTGTCTCGTCGTCGTCTCGTCCTGCCCGCAGGACCACAACGTCATCAACGGGGCGGGCCCGAGCCCGCTGTCGCTGACCGTACTGACCACCGAGGAGAAGAACCGATGACCACCACCGACCTCGCCCACCCCGCCCTCGCCCCGTTCGATCTCGGACCCCTGCGGCTGCGCAACCGCTTCACCGTCGCCCCGATGACCCGGATCTCGGCCCAGCCCGACGGCACCCCGACCGCGCAGATGGCCGGGTACTACCGCGAATTCGCCGCAGGCGGCTTCGGCCTGATCACCACCGAGGGCATCTACCCCGACGCCGCGCACAGCCAGGGCTACTTCGGCCAGCCCGGTCTGGTCACCGAGGGCCACGTCGCCGGGTGGCGGACGGTGGTGGACGCGGTGCACGCCGAGGGCGTGCCGATCGTCGCCCAGCTGATGCACGCGGGCGCCATCTCCCAGGGCAACTCCTACGGCGTCGGGACGATCGGTCCGTCGGCCGTGGCGCCGCCGGGACGGATGATGGCCGACTACGGCGGCGTCGGCGGCGCGTGGAGCGCGCCCGCGGAGATGACCGCCCGCGATATCGACGAGGTGATCGCCGGGTTCGCCGCCGCGGCCACCCGGGCCAGGGCCGCCGGGTTCGACGGCGTCGAGATCCACGGCGCCAACGGCTACCTGCTCGACCAGTTCCTCACCGACTACACCAATCTGCGCACCGACGAGTACGGCGGCCCGGTGGCGAACCGGATCCGGCTGCACGTGCGCGTGCTGGACGCGGTGCGCGAGGCCGTCGGCGACCTGCCGGTGGGAATGCGGCTGTCGCAGACGAAGGTCAACGACTTCGCCTACCGCTGGCCCGGCGGCGCGGACGACGCGCGCGTGATCTTCGACGCGCTGGCCGACGCGAGCTACCTGCACATCGCCAGCGAGGGCCGCGACTTCCTGGAGACCGCGCGGCTGGCGGGCGGCTCGACGATCACCCAGCTCGCCCGCGAGGTGACCGGTAAGCCGGTCGTCGCCAACGGCGGCATGCACGCGCTGCCCCAGGCGGCCGACGTCCTCACCGGCGGGCACGCGGATCTGCTCTCGCTCGGCACCGGCGCGCTGGCCAACCCCGACCTGCCCCGCCGGGTCGAGACCGGGGCTCCGCTCGCCGCGTTCGACCGTGAGATGCTGCACCCCATGGCGAACCTGGACACTGCCGCGGCCTGGCGCGCACGCCGATGACCTCCTGGACCCGTGGCGCGGCCGCCGTGGCGACCCTGACCTTCGACGTCGACGCCGAGACGCCGATCCTCGCCGAGGGCGGGCGCTACGCCGAGCACCCGATGGTGATGTCGCACCAGTCCTATGGGCCCGATGTCGGCGTGCCACGGATCCTCGACCTGCTCGACGAGTTGGCCGTGCCCGCGACGTTCTTCGTGCCCGGCTGGGTCGCGGAGCAGCGTCCGGGGCTGGCCGCCGCGATCGTCGATCGCGGGCACGAGGTCGCCCACCACTCCTACAGTCACCGAGCGCCCACCTCGCTGCCCCCGGGCGCCGAGCGCGCGGATTTCGTTCGGGCATTGGAGGTTTTCGCGGCACAGGGCATCGACATCGCCGGGCACCGGGCGGCGATGTGGAGCGCCAGCCGCGAAACCCTCGGGCTGGTCGCCGAATACGGGCTGGCCTACGACTCCTCGCTGATGGGTGACGACCGGCCGTATCTGGTGCCGGGCGCGCACGCGCCGGTGGTGGAACTGCCGGTGCACTGGTCGCTCGACGACTGGGAGCAGTACGCGTACCTGCCGCAACCGCGGATCGGGTCGGTCATCGAGGAGCCGGCCAAGGTCGAGCGCATGTGGCGGGCCGAACTCGACGGGATGCGCCACTACCGGTGCCTGTTCAACGTCTGCATGCACCCGTTCCTCACCGGCCGCCCTGGCCGGATGCTGGCGCTGCGCAGCCTGATCCGCTACGCCCAGGAGTGCGGGGACGTGACGTTCGCGCGCTGCCGGGACGTGGCGGCCTGGGCCCGCGCCGACACCGCGACACCGCAGCGGCCACTGCCCACCTACGACCTGGATCCGGCGATCTATCCCGGCTGAGCGCCCGCCGCGAGCGCGAGGAACAGGTCGACGGTGTCGGCGAGCCGGTGGACATCGCGGCCGGTGAGCTCGGTGATCCTGGCCATCCGGTTGCGCAGGGTGTTGACGTGCACATGCAACGCCGTCGCCGTCACCCCCCACTGCCCGTCGTTGGCGAGGAAGACGCGCAGGGTGTGCTCGAGTTCGGTGTGGGCGCGGGCGTCGTGCGCGCGCAGGGCGCCGAGGACCTGGTCGGTGAATCGCTCCAGGACCCGGGCGTCGAGCAGGCCCAGCAGCATCCGGTGGGTGGCGATATCGGCGAAGGTCGCGGTGTCGGGGCCGGGCTGCGCGCGCAACGCCTGGCAGACCTCCCGCGCCCGGACCAGCGGCTCGCGCAGGCTCGACGCGGCGGCGGCGAGGTCACCGACGCCGATGACGATGCGGGGCGCCGCCGTACGGCGGGCGATGTCGCCGGAGAGCTCGGCGGCGAAGCGGGCCAGCTCCTCGGCGGTGCCCGGCCACGGGCTCACCGCCACCACGTCGCGGCTGCCCGCGGCGGTGAACACCGGGATGCCGTGCGCGGCGAACAGGGTGCCCACCGCGTCGGCGATGTCGTCGAGGGACACGTCCGCGCCCGCGAGCGCGAGGACCGCGAGCGGCTCGTCCGACGGCACGCCGTAGGCCCGCAACCGGCGGCTCACGTCGTCGTCGCGGCCGGGTCCGGACAGGATCATCTCGAGCACCTCGGCGGCGAAGCGGGCCTCGATGGCCTGCACCGCCTGCTGTTAGGTGACCTCGAGACTCAGGAACCTGGCCGCCTGCTCGAGGGCCTCCCGGTCGGCGGCGGTCAGCGTCGCCGCCGGCTCGAGGCAGTAGAGCCCGGCGTCGATCTCCCCCATCGCGCCCTCGACGAGGTACAGCGCCGACGGTCCCGACCCGAGCAGGTTCACCTCCAGCGGCGGTGGCGTGCGATTGAGCGCGGCGGCGGCCACCCTGATCTGCTCGGCGGTCGGCTCACAGCCGATGGCGGCCAGGCAGCGGCCCCGCCGATCGACCACCAGCAGCGGCAATTCCGTCTCGCCCCGCAGGATTTCGAGGACGCCCGCCGCACCGCTGCCACGCGAGAGCGCGGTGGCCAGCGCGTCGCCCCGACGCACCGTCGCGGTCAGCTCGGCTTGCAGTACCTCGTTCTGGATCCGGGCGGCGGCCCGGGTGAGGGCGGCGAACGGGACCCCGATACACAACTCGACCAGGGGCAACTCGCGCTCGCGGCACAGGTCGACGAGTTCGGCGGGCAGCACCGGGGTCTGCGCGGTCAGCCCGAAGACCAGGCCGGCCGCCCCCGCCTGGGTCAGCGCCTCGACGAACCGCGCCGCCGCGACGTGCGGCCGCCACAGCCCGTTGGTCAGCACCAGCTCGCCGGGACGCACATAGCGCGACGGGTCGGGCAGCTCGGTGGTGTGCAGCCAGCGGATCTCGGCGGCCAGGCGATCGGTGAGTTCCGGCGTCACGATCCGCAGGCCGAGCGCGGGATCGGCGACCAGTCTGCTGATGGTCAACACCCAGCGAATCTACCCACCGATCCGGTCGGGATGCTCAGTGCTTTCACAGGCAGTTACTACGTGCGTATTATGGACTTATGGGTTTCGAGTGGCCTGATTGGGCGATCGCTCACCTGATCGGCGTCGAACCCAGCGAGGTTCGGCAGGTCCTCGCAGCGTCACGACGGTGGCCACGCCCGGCCTTCGACGGCCAGGTGTCCGTTCTGACGGTGTGGGGGCGCACCACGGCCGGACGTCCGCTGATCGTGGTCACACGACAGCGCGACGACTGGACGTGGGTGATCATCGGCGCACGCGCGATGCGCGCCGAGGAGCTGGCGCAATTCGAGCAGTGGGAAAGTAGGGACCGCTCATGAGCGATCAGGATTATCCATCGAGCAAGGAAGAGCTCGCCGACTTCATGGATCGGCTGAGTTTCTCCGATGCGGCCGCCGAAGCGCCACCCCGCCTGCCCGCCAACGAGGACATCATGGTGACCACCTCCATCCGGTTGCCGCTGGGCCTGCACTCCCGGTTGAAGGACCTGGCCGACGAACGTCGGGTCGGCGTGTCCACGCTGCTGCGGGAATGGGCGGAGGCCGCCGTCGCCGAGATCGACGACGAGGATCAGCTGATCTCACTCGCCGAGGCCAAACGGGCGCTGTCGCGGGTCCATCCCATCCACCGCGCCAGCTGATTCGTGTTCGTGACCCGACCGTTCCCGCGTGAGAACCGCAGGGTGTAAATACTTCTCATGATGTTCTGGCGGCGTCGGCCGAAAGCCGATCTGCACACGGTGCCCAGGTGGCCCAACGACCCCGACGCGAGGAAGGTCCTCGCCCACTATCTCGCCCAGCTCCCCGCCGACCCGACGGTGCCACGCACGACCGAGATGCTGTTCAACGGCTGGGGACTCGACCTCACCGGCAGCGATCTGTCGGGACTCGATCTGGGTGGCGCCGAGCTCGGCGAAGCCCGGCTGGCCGGTGCCCGGCTGATCGACACCGACCTCTACGGCGCCTGGATGCTCGCCACCGATCTGTCCGGGGCCGATCTCACCGGCGCCGACCTCGGGACCGCGCAGGCCCGCGACTGCGTCTTGCGCACGGCCCGGCTCGTCGGCGCGCGCCTGATGAAAGCCGATTTCGCGGCCTCCGATTTCCGCGGCGCCGATCTGACCGGCGCCGACCTGCGCCGGGCCTGCTTCGGCGACAGCGACTTCCGCGGCGCGAGTCTGCGGGACTGCCGGCTCGATCGCGCGAACTTCGACGGCGCGCGGCTGGCCGGCTGCGATCTGACCGGCGCCAGCGGGGCGGTCGACGGCGCGATCGACATCGGTTACGAGTCACCGCGGCTGGTGCGCGGCGAGGAACTCGCGGCGTGGTTCGCCCGCAACGGCGCCACCGCGGTCGGGGTAGCCGTGTGCGGATGAGGTAGCCACGCCCGAGCGCGGGGCAGGTGACCACGAATTTCCTTGCACGAGTGGGTAATACACGCGCATTCTGACGCTGTGCAGAAGCTGGTCGCGGTGGTTCTCGCGTTCGTGGTCGGATTCGGGATCGTCGGCTGCAAGGCGGACGAAGGAGCCGACACGGCGAAAGAAGTCGTGTGCGAGATGGTGGTCCCGGTCGTCGAGGTCGTCGCGACGAAGCTGAGGGCCGGAATGACGGTGACGGCCGCGCTCGTCGTCGCGGCGACCGGCATCGCGCTCTCCCAGGCCTGCACGTACCTGCTCGACCGGCTCGGCGAGGCACCCGACGAGGAGATCCCGGTGATTCTGGACAACGGAAAGGGCACCGAGACAACGAAAGTCAGCGCGAACACCTTCACCAGCGTCACCCAGAACTGGTGCGACAAGACCGGCGGCTGCACCGGCTACGACCGCTGCCCCACCGGCTACCTGTGCCTGTTCACCGGCAGCGAGGGCACCGGCAAGATGTCGCTGTTCAAGATCGGCTCACCCGACCTCGCCGGCCAGCACATCGAGAGCGCCGCCCGCTCGGTCTACAACCGCACCGGAAAGACCGCCACCCTCTTCGCCGCCCGCGACAACACGGGCGAGTCCTATACCGTCGCGAAATCCGCCCAGGGCGACCTCCCGGGCGACTGGCAGGCCAGGGCCCGCTCCCTCACCGTCGGCCCCCTCCCGACCGCCTCCGTCAGCCGGACAAGCCCCACCACCCCCACCGGCCCGAGCACCCCGAAGTCCTCCGCGACCACCCCCTCGAGCACGCGGAGCACCTCTGGATCGTCGACCCCCACGAGCTGAATTCCGCGGCGTCGCCGACGAACCGGGGTGCGGCCGGTCGGATTTCAGCTGCTTCAACGAAGACCGAGGCCCCCGCGGGTGCGGGGGCCTCGGTGGGTCTAGCTATCGAGAGTGCGTCAGCGACGGCGCTTACCCTTGGTTTCAGCGCGGGCGGCCTCCCGGCGTTCGCGGCGGGTGCCGGGCTGCTGGCCGCCGTATTCCTGCGCGTCGGAATGGGATTCGGCGCGGCCGTCCTCGGCGGGACCCGAGTAGTTCAGGCCGCGGGGGGCCTGATCGGAGATGCCCTTGGCGCGCAGGGCGGGCGGGGCCTGGGTCTCGACGGGGGTGTCCTGGGGGCGGGCGCCGACCGGGGAGCGCAGGCCGGTGCCGACGGACACGCCTTCGGGCTGGGGCTGCTGGACCTCGACCTGGAGGTTGAACAGGAAGCCGACCGACTCCTCCTTCAGACCCTCGAGCATCGCGGCGAACATGTCGAAGCCCTCGCGCTGGTACTCGACCAGCGGGTCGCGCTGGGCCATCGCGCGCAGGCCGATGCCCTCCTTGAGGTAGTCCATCTCGTAGAGGTGCTCACGCCACTTGCGGTCCAGGACCGAGAGCAGGACCTGACGTTCCAGGTTGCGCATCGCGCCCTCGCCGGCCAGGCCGTCGATCTCCTGCTCGCGCTTCTCGTAGGCGGTGTGCGCGTCGTCGAGCAGAGCCTCGCGGAGTTCGTCGCGGGTGAGCTCGCCTGCGTCGCCGGTGTGGGTCTCGCCCACCAGCTCCTTCTGGTCCAGGCTCACCGGGTACAGCGTCTTGAGCGCGGTCCACAGCTTGTCCAGGTCCCAGTCCTCGACGTAGCCCTCGGCGGTGGCGCCGTCGACATAGGCCGCGACGACATCGGTGATCATGTTCTGGACCTGACCCTCCATGTCCTCGCCACGCAGGATCCGGTTGCGCTCGCCGTAGATGACGGTGCGCTGCTGGTTCATCACCTCGTCGTACTTCAAGACGTTCTTGCGGATCTCGAAGTTCTGCTGCTCGACCTGGGTCTGGGCGCTCTTGATGGCCTTGGATACCATCTTCGCCTCGATCGGCACGTCGTCGGGCAGGTTCAGGCGGGTCATGATCGCCTCGAGCGCGGCACCGTTGAAGCGGCGCATCAGCTCGTCGCCCAGCGACAGGTAGAAGCGGGACTCGCCCGGGTCGCCCTGGCGACCGGAACGACCGCGCAGCTGGTTGTCGATACGGCGCGACTCGTGCCGCTCGGTGCCGAGCACGTACAGACCACCGGCCTCGCGCACCTTCTCCGCGTCGTCCTCGGTCTGCTTCTTGACCTGCTCGAGGGCGGAGTGCCAGGCGGCCTCGTACTCGTCGGGGGTGTTGACCGGGTCCAGGCCCTGCTTGCGCAGCAGGATGTCGGCGATGATGTCGGCGTTGCCGCCGAGCACGATATCGGTACCACGACCGGCCATGTTGGTGGCGACGGTGACCGCGCCGGGCCGACCGGCCTCGGCGATGATCTGGGCTTCCTGCTCGTGGAACTTCGCGTTCAGCACCGAGTGGGCGACGCCGCGCTTGGTGAACTGCTTGGACAGGTACTCCGAGCGCTCGACGCTGGTGGTACCGATCAGGACCGGCTGGCCCTTCTCGTGCCGCTCCACCACGTCGTCGACGACCGCGGCGAACTTGGCCTCTTCCGACTTGTAGATCAGGTCGGCCTGGTCCTTGCGGACCATCGGCTTGTTCGTCGGGATCGGAACCACGCCGAGGTTGTAGATCGAGTGCAGCTCGGCGGCCTCGGTCTCGGCGGTACCGGTCATACCGGACAGCTTGTTGTAGAGGCGGAAGTAGTTCTGCAGGGTGATCGTGGCCAGCGTCTGGTTCTCCGGCTGGATCTCGACCTTCTCCTTGGCCTCGATCGCCTGGTGCATGCCCTCGTTGTAGCGGCGGCCGACCAGGATGCGGCCGGTGAACTCGTCGACGATGATGACCTCGCCGTCGCGGACGATGTAGTCCTTGTCGCGGGTGTAGAGCTCCTTGGCCTTGATGGCGTTGTTCAAGTAGCTCACCAGCGGCGAGTTCGCGGCCTCGTAGAGGTTGTCGATACCGAGCTGGTCCTCGACGAACTCCACGCCCGCCTCGTGCACACCGATGGTGCGCTTCTTGATGTCCACCTCGTAGTGGACGTCCTTCTTCAGCAGCGGCGCGATGCGCGCGAACTCGGCGTACCACTTGGACGAGGCGTCGGCCGGGCCCGAGATGATCAGCGGGGTACGGGCCTCGTCGATGAGGATGGAGTCGACCTCGTCGACCACGGCGAAGTTGTGCCCGCGCTGGACGAGATCGTCCAGCGAGTGGGTCATGTTGTCGCGCAGGTAGTCGAAGCCGAACTCGTTGTTGGTGCCGTAGGTGACGTCGGCGTGGTAGGCCACCCGGCGCTCGGCCGGGGTCATGCCGCCGAGGATCACGCCGACCTCGAGGCCGAGGAAGCGGTGCACGCGGCCCATCCACTCGGCGTCGCGCTTGGCCAGGTAGTCGTTGACGGTGACGACGTGCACGCCTTCGCCGGAGAGCGCGTTCAGGTACGCGGGGAGCACACAGGTCAGGGTCTTGCCCTCACCGGTCTTCATCTCCGAGATATTGCCCAGGTGCAGCGAGGCGCCGCCCATGATCTGCACCTTGTAGTGCTTCTGGTTCAGCACCCGCCAGGACGCCTCCCGAGCCACCGCGAACGCCTCGAGCAGCAGGTCGTCGAGGGTCTCACCGTCGGCGAAGCGCTGCTTGAACTCGCCGGTCTTGGCGCGCAGCTCGTCGTCGGTCAGCTGCTCGATCTCCTCGCCGTACGCGATGACCTCGTCGGCGAGGTTCGACAGGCGCTTGACCATGCGACCTTCACCAATCCGTAGCAACCTCGTCAGTGTCAGCGCAGGCACGGGTCTCGTCAGTCCTCTGGTCGGAGTGTGTTCGGCTAGTGAGCCACGGTGTTATGGGCCATGGTAGTCCGCAGACCACCGTACCCGGCCGGGAGTACCCGTGCCCGGTGTACCGGGCGATGGCATCGGCCCAGGTCACGCGCGCCGATGAGGCTCCTTGCCCGGCACCGCGATTCACCTACGGTGACGTAGGATGAGGCACGTGCCCGATCTGCGCGGTGCGGCACCGGAAGGAGTAGCGGAGCGCGTGATCACGAGACTGACGCCGCAGGATGCGTCGTTCTACCGACTCGAGTCGAGCAGCAACCCGATCCACATCGGCTCTCTCGCGATCCTCCAGAACACCGAAACCGGCGTCACCGGCCAGGTCCTCGACTACGACGGCCTCATCGACCTGGTCGAATCCCGGCTGCCGCTGGTGCCGCGCTACCGCCGCAAGGTGCGCGAGATCCCGCTCGCCCTGGGCAGGCCGGTGTGGGTGGAGGACAGCCGCTTCGACATCAGCTACCACATCCGCCGCTCCGCGCTGCCCGGTCCGGGCAGCGACGAACAGCTCTACGACCTGGTCGCCCGGCTCGCCTCGCGCCCGCTCGATCAGGGCAGGCCGCTGTGGGAGATGTATCTCATCGAGGGGCTGGCCGACGGGCGCAGCGCGGTGTTCACCAAATCGCACTCCGCGCTCGTCGACGGCGACACCGCCCTCGAGATCGGGCACGTGATCCTCGACAACAGCCCGCTGCCGCGCGAACTGGCCGACGACGCGTGGCGGGCCCCGCGCGAACCCACCGACGTGGAGCTGCTGGCGGGCGCGCTGTCCCAGCTGGCCGCGCAGCCGCGCGAGGCCTACGAGGTCGCCCGCGACGCCGGGTCGAACGCGTTCGGGCTGGTCCGGGGCACGCGCATGGCGGTCAAGGCGGCGACGAACGCGGTCCGCGCGGCGACCTCCGGGGTCGCCGACAGCCCGCTCAACGCCCGTACCTCGCGCAGCAGGCGGTTCGACGTGGTGCGCACCGACCTCGAGGACTACCGGACCATCCGGCGCCACTTCGACTGCTCGATCAACGACACGGTGCTCGCCGTGGTCACCGGCGCGCTGCGCAACTGGCTGCTCTCACGCAACGAGGCCCTGGTCGAATCGGACAACCTGCGGGCCGTGGTGCCGATGTCGGTCTACGTCGACGGCGGCGACCAGCTGACCCCGGCCAGCGAGGTCTCCTCGTTCCTGATCGATCTGCCGGTCGGCGAGCCGAATCCGGTCATGCGCCTGTCCCACATCTCGCACGCCACCGAAGCCGCAGGTCGGCAGCGTCGTGGCGTGCGGGCTCGCACGCTGGTGCACCTGGCCGGGTTCGCCCCGGCGAGCCTGCACGCGATGAGCGTGCGCGCGGCGAGTACCTTCGCCGACAACACGTTCAACCTGGTGATCACCAACGCGCCGGGACCACAGACCGCGATGTACATCGGCGGGGCGCGCATGCTGGAGATGTATCCGGTATCGCCGCTGCTGCGCAATCAGACGTTGAGTTTCGGGCTCACCTCGT
This sequence comes from Nocardia sp. NPDC087230, assembly GCF_044744725.1. Lineage (NCBI taxonomy): Bacteria > Bacillati > Actinomycetota > Actinomycetes > Mycobacteriales > Nocardiaceae > Nocardia > Nocardia sp. NPDC087230. The sequence continues at coordinate 1,190,862 of NZ_JBIUYV010000001.1, read as the reverse complement.
ACGACGGTCAGGTCTTCTACGGACTCAACGCCGACCGCGACGCCATGGCCGACATCGACGTCCTGGCGGCGTCGGTGCACGAATCGATGGAGGAGTTGCTCGGTGCCTGTATCTGACAACGGCAAGCTGCGCGTCTACATCCCGGCGACGATCCCGATGCTGCGCAGGCTCGTCGACGAGCGGGAGGTGTTCCCGCTCGGCGCGACCGCGTTCGCGGTGACACCCGCGCTGCGCGAGGCCTACGCCGCAGGCGACGACGACGAACTGGCCGAGGTCGCGATGCAGGAGGCGGCCAGGGCGTCGATGCGGCTGCTCGCGGCCGAACGCGACGGCCTCGACGACGCGGCCGACGACGCCACCGCCGAGGGCGAGGCGGCCGACCCCGGCAGCCCGATCTACCGGCGGGCGGTGATCGCCGCCGACGTCGCCGGCGCGAAGCTGCGGCCCGATCTGGACGACGCGGTGGTGAAGCTGGCCGGGCCGATCACCTACGACCAGGTGGCGTCGGTGCACGTCGACCTGGCCGAGGCCGAGCCGCAGGTCGCCAAGGCCGTCGACGTCATCGACGCCGCGGATCTGGGCGATACCGACGCCGAGTTCGTCCTCGGTGACGCCGAGGACCACCAGCTCGCCTGGTACGCCACCCAGGAACTACCGTTCCTGCTCGACCTGCTGTGACATCTCCCGAGATCAACGCCGTGATCACCGCTGCCACTGCCATCAAACCTACGATGCCGTAACCTGGCTGCGAGCGAGCTGCCCCACCGCGGCTCGACGGCAGGACAGGGAGACAACGGCAAGCATGGTCATGAACAAGTTCCGGGAATGGCTCGAAGCACCGGCCGCGCAGGTCGGCGACCGCGGCGGCAAGCTCAACGTGCTGCGTGGCGCGGTAGCCCGGGTGACCACTCCCCTGCTCCCCGACGACTACCTACATCTGGCCAACCCGCTGTGGTCGGCGCGGGAGCTGCGCGGGCGGATCGTCGAGGTACAGAAGGAGACCGCCGATTCGGCGACCCTGGTGATCAAGCCGGGCTGGGGTTTCGACTTCAAATACCAGCCGGGCCAGTACATCGGCATCGGCATCCTGATCGACGGCCGCTGGAACTGGCGGTCCTACTCGCTGACCTGTCCGCCGGACTGGACCGGCGAGGGCGGCAAGCGGCTGATCTCCATCGCGGTGAAGGCGATGCCGGAGGGCAAGCTGTCCAGCCACCTCGTCAACGGGGTGGCCGCGGGCACGATCGTGCGCCTGGCCGCGCCGCAGGGCGGATTCGTGCTGCCGGAGCCGCCGCCGGCGAAGGTGCTCTTCCTCACCGCGGGCAGCGGCATCACCCCGGTGATGTCGATGCTGCGGACGATGGATCGGCGCGACGGCGTCTCCGATGTGGTGCACGTGCACTCGGCGCCCACCGACGCCGATGTGATGTTCGGCGCCGAGCTGCGGGCGCTGCACGACAAGCACCCGAGCTTCGTCTCGCACCTGCAGCTGACCGACGCGCAGGGCCTGTTCTCGCTGGCGAGCCTGGACGAGCTCTACCCCGATTGGCGTGAGCGCGAGACCTGGGCCTGCGGCCCGGCCCCGATGCTCGACGCGATCGAACAGCATTGGAAGACAGCCGGAATCGCCGAGAAGCTGCACATCGAGCGCTTCGAGGTCGAGCGCTCGGCGATCGGCGAGGGCGGCACCGTGACCTTCGGCACCACCGGCCGCACCGTCTCCGCCGACGGCGCGACCAGCCTGCTCGAGGCGGGCGAGTCGGTAGGGGTCCAGCTGCCGTTCGGCTGCCGGATGGGCATCTGCCAGACCTGCGTGGTCACCCTGTCCGCCGGACACGCCCGCGACCTGCGCAACGGTGACGAACGTCAGCCGGGCGACAAGGTGCAGACCTGCATCTCCGCCGCCGCAGGTGACTGCACGCTCGACATCTGAGCACCCCACGCACTTCGGACACCAGGTACCCTCGGAGTAATGCGTCGGCCATATGAATGGCCGACAGCGGCTGGTCCCGGCTACCACGCGCCGACCGGCGCACGAGGGCCGAGAACGCGGCACAGCCAGCCGTTCTCGGCCCGTCTCCGTTCCGACCCGACCAGCCGCCACACCAACAGAGAGGACCCCGGTGGCCATCACCGATATCCAGGCCTTCGCCCACCTCACGTCGGCCGACATCGAGACCCTGGGGAAAGAACTCGATTCGATCCGCCGTTCGGTGGAGACCTCCCGCGGCGAACGCGACGCGAAGTACATCCGTCGCACCATCGCCGCCCAGCGCGCGCTGGAAGTGGCGGGACGCGCGGTGCTGTTCGGCAGCCGCAACCGCTGGGCCTGGCTCGGCGGCACGGCGCTGCTGTCGGTGGCCAAGATCATCGAGAACATGGAGCTCGGGCACAACGTCAGCCACGGGCAGTGGGACTGGATGAACGATCCGGAGATCCACTCCACCAGCTGGGAGTGGGACATGACCGGGACCTCGGCGCAGTGGCGCCGGGCGCACAACTACTCCCATCACACCTACACCAACGTGCTGGGCAAGGACGAGGATCTGGGCTTCGGCATCCTGCGGATGACCCGCGACGAGGCCTGGCACCCCAAGCATCTGGTGCAGCCCGCGGCGAATCTGTTGCTCGCGGCCACCTTCGAATGGGGCATCGCGCTGCACGACCTCGGCATCGAGAAGGAGCTGGCCGGCGTTCCGACCAAACAGCTGCTCTCCGAGCCGAACAAGGAGTTCGCCCGCAAGGCGGGCCGCCAGGTCGTCAAGGACTTCGTGCTCTACCCCGCGCTGACCGGTCCCGCCTGGAAGTCGACGCTGAAGGCGAACACGACCGCCAACCTGGTCCGCAACCTGTGGGCCTACGCGGTGATCTTCTGCGGCCACTTCCCCGACGGCGCCGAGAAGTTCACGATCGAGCAGCTCGACGGGGAGACCCAGGGCGAGTGGTACCTGCGCCAGATGCTGGGCAGCGCCAACTTCAAGGCCGGTCCGGTGATGGCCTTCATGAGCGGCAACCTCTGCTACCAGATCGAGCACCATCTGTTCCCCGACCTGCCGAGCAACCGGTACCCCGAGGTCGCGGTGCGCGTGCGCGAACTGTGCGACAAGTACGACCTGCCCTACACGACCGGCTCGCTGGGCAAGCAGTACCTGCTGGCGTTCCGGACCATCCACAAGCTGGCCCTGCCGGACCGCTTCCTGAAGCGGACCGCCGACGACGCGCCCGAGACGTCCTCGGAGCACAAGTTCGCCGGCATCTCGCTGCCGGACGCGCTGCGGGTCGATCCGGAGACGGGCAAGCGCTTCGGCCTGCGCTCGGCGCTGCACGACGCGAAGGTGTCGCTGGAGATCAAGGCCAGGCACGAGAAGGAAGTGCTGCGCGAAGCGAAAGCGACGCTGAAGGCGCGGGCGCGGCAGGAGAAGCTGGCATTGCGCGAGGCCAAGCGCGCCCTCGGCGAGCGGGCCAAGCACGAGCGCGGCGCGCTGCGCGACCGAGCGGCCAAGCGGATGGCGCGCCGGGGATGAGATAACATCTCCATCTCGATTTCGCAATAGGACGTTTCACACAATCCGGGCCCGAAATCGCCAACCTACGCTCTCGTAACCTACGGTAGTGTAACCGGCATGGCGATCTCGGATGTCAAGGAATACGCGCACCTCACCGCCGCGGATGTCGAAGCTCTCGGTGCTGAGTTCGACGCGATCCGCCGCGAAATCGAATCTTCACGGGGGGCCGCCGACGCGCGCTACATCCGCAATGTCATCCGCCTACAGCGGGCGCTGGAGATCAGCGGACGTACCGTGCTGTTCGCCAGCTTCCTGCCGCCGGCCTGGCTGGCCGGCGTCGCCCTGCTTGGCACTGCCAAGATCATCGAGAACATGGAGATCGGGCACAACGTCATGCACGGGCAGTGGGACTGGATGAACGATCCGGAAGTCCACTCCACCTCGTGGGAATGGGACAACGCGGGCCCGTCGGCGCACTGGAAGATCACCCACAACTTCCTGCACCACAAGTACACCAACGTCCTGGGCATGGACGACGACATCGGCTACGGCCTGCTGCGCGTCACCCGCGATCAGCGCTGGATGCCGTTCTACCTGGGCAACCCGGTCTACAACCTGCTGCTGCAGATGCTGTTCGAGTACGGCGTCGCCATCCAGCATCTGGAGCTGGGCAAGGTCGCCAAGAAGAAGTGGACCAAGGACTCGCCCGAGTGGCAGCAGTTCGACGCCGACCGCAAGCTGGTGCTCAAGAAGATCGGCAAGCAGGCGGCCAAGGACTACGTGATCTTCCCGCTGCTCACCGGTCCCTCGTTCTTCACCACCCTGACCGCCAACATGGCCGCCAACGTGGTGCGCAACGTGTGGACCAACGCGGTGATCTTCTGCGGCCACTTCCCCGACGGCGCGGAGAAGTTCACCAAGGCCGACATCGAGAACGAGACCCAGGGCGAGTGGTACCTGCGCCAGATGCTGGGCAGCGCCAACATCTCCGGCGGCAAGGTCATGCACTTCATGACCGGCAACCTCAGCCACCAGATCGAGCACCACCTGTTCCCCGACCTGCCGAGCAACCGCTACGCCGCCATCGCCGTGCGGGTGCGCGAGCTGGCCGAGAAGTACGACCTGCCCTACACCACCGGGTCGCTGCCGGTGCAGTACTTCAAGTCGTGGCGCACGATCCTCAAGCTGTCGCTGCCCAACAAGTACCTGCGCCACACCACCGACGACGCCCCGGAGACCAAGTCCGAGAAGCTGTTCGGCGGCAATGCCGTCAGCACCGTCGACCCGGTGACCGGCCGTCGCCGTGGCCTGCGCACCGCGCTGGACGCCGGGCGCAAGCTGGCCCGCCGCTCGATGGCCTGACCGGCTGCGGTTGACTGGTCGGCGTGTGTGCCGACCAGTTGAGCGTCTACGACGCGATCCGCCTGCGCCGTGATGTGCGCGCCGAGTTCACCGGCGAGCTCGTCGACGACGACACCCTGTGGCGGATTCTGGACGCCGCCCACCGCGCGCCCAGCGTCGGCAACTCCCAACCGTGGGACTTCGTCGTGGTCCGCAAGCCGGACACTCTGCGCCGCTTCGCCGACCACGTCGCGGGCAAGCGGGTCGAGTTCCGGGACGCGCTGCCCGCCGATCGGGCCGAGACCTTCGAGCCGATCAAGATCGACGGGATCATCGAGAGCGGCACCGGCGTCGTGGTCACCCACGACGACCGGCGCGGCGGACCGCAGATCCTGGGCCGGGCGACGGTGCCGGAGACCGGCGTGTACTCGACGGTGCTGGCCATCCAGAACCTGTGGCTCGCGGCGACCGCGGAGCGGGTGGGCGTCGGCTGGGTGTCGTTCTACGATCCGGAGTTCCTGCGCGCGCTGGTCGACCTGCCCGCCGGGATCAAGCCGGTGGCCTGGCTGTGCGTCGGACCGGTGCGCGAATTCCAGCGGGTCCCCGACCTGGAACGATTCGGGTGGCGATCGGGTCGCTCGCTCACCGAGGCCGTGCACCACGAAACCTTCGGCGGCTGAACGCGATCCGGGCACCCGCTGCGACAGCGGATGCCCGGAGGGGTGTGTGTTGGTGTCAGGCCAGTCGGATCAGGCCGTAATCGAAGGCGTGTCTGCGATAGACGACCGAGGGCCGGTCCGTCTCGCGATCATGGAACAGGAAGAAGTCGTGCCCGACCAGTTCCATCTGGTAGAGCGCATCGTCCACCGACATCGGTGTCGCGGTGTGCACCTTGGTGCGCACGATGTGGCCGGGACCGTCCTCGTGTTCGGGTTCCTCGGCATGGGCGTGCGCCGCGGCGCCGTTCGGCGCGGCGAACAGGGATTCGTCCACCAGCGTCGCGGTGGCCTGCGCGACCGAGACCGGCGTCTTGTCGCCGTAGTGCACGACGCGCCGCTTGTCCTTGGTCCGGCGCAGTCTGCTCTCGATCTTCTGGGTGGCCGACTCCAGCGCGGCGTAGAAGCTGTCTGCGCAGGCTTCCGCGCGCACGATCGGTCCACGGCCGCGCGCGGTGATCTCGACGCGCTGACAGGCCTTGCGTTGACGACGGTTGCGTTCGTGGAAAAGTTCCACATCGAAGAGGAATATCGACGGATCGAAGCGCTCTAGCCGAGCCAGCTTCTCCGCGACATAGATTCGATAGTGGTCGGGGACTTCGACATTCCGACCGGAGACCACCACTTCGGCGTGCGGGCTCTCGGTCGAGTCGGCGGCACTGTCAGCCAGTGCCGTGGGGTCAGCATCTCGCACTGATGCCCGTGAAGAAGTCGTCACGCGTACCTCCCGGATATGGCCGCACACGATGAAGCGAGTGCGGCGGGATTGAGCTGTGCCGATCGGGATTCGCTCGGCACCAGATGTCCGCGGCGCCACCTCCCAAACTTGTCGTTCGGTGTGTGTCCGCGACGCTAGTCCGCCACGGGCAAGTGCGCCACTGTTCACGCAAATTTCGCGGAGTCAAGCCGCGCAGGTCACCAAAACGGCGCACGGAAGTACGCCGATTCGACTAAGAACGCGTACCGATTCGGTGACAGTCGCCCCTGTCGTGAGCACGTCGTCGACCACGACTACCTCGGCGTTCGCCGCGATGGCCGCCGCGTCGGCGAGCTGGGTCACGGTCATGATCTTGTCGTGCAGATTGTGGGCACGCTCGCGTGGCGTCAACCCCACCGAGTCGCGGACCCCGCGCCGCATCCGCAGCAGCGGCACACTCCGGCTATCGATCAGCCATCGCGCGGCCTGCGCCGCCGAGCGCGCCACCGGGTCACCACCGCGGCGGCGCGCGGCCGCCGATCGAGTCGGCGCGGGCACGAGCACCAGCGGGCGATCAGGGGCCCGTAGCCGGTCCAGAGCCAGTGCCAGCGCCAGCCCGAGTGGTGCGGCCAGGTCGCGCCTGCCGTGCTCCTTGGCGGCCAGCACGGCGCGGCGCCCCGGACCGCGATAGGGACCCAGCGCCCAGCACGGGACGCCGGGATCGGTGCGCGGACGGACCCGCACCGGGACCCGGCTCAGCTCGGCCGCGCAGCCGGGGCACCACGCGACGCCCGCCGTCGCGCAGCCACCGCAGTGGACGGGCAGCACCAGATCGAGCAGGGCTCTCATAGCGGGTGAGTATCACAGCACCCACCGACAAGTCAGCTGGGCAGCACCGGGACGACGCGCTCGCCGGTCAGACCCGGCACCTCGCGCCAGAAGCGGTCGTTGCGAGCCGGATCGGCGGTCTGCAACTGCAGCACGGCGCGGGAGTCGGCCACGTACTGGGTGGCGGGCGCGGCCGTCACCACCCGCACCGGCGGGGTCAGGTTCTGCGAGGTCACCGGGGAGAACTGGGAACCGTCGATGGAGACGGTGAAAACCGGGTCGACGTTGCCCTCGCGGGCCACCATGATCGTGTCGCCGGTGACCCAGCTCAGCGAGACCGCGCGAGTGCTCAACCCGAGCGCGAGCGGCAGCGGGGAGGTGAGCGCGTACTTGCCGTCGGGACGACGTTCGACCACCGCCACGTAGACCTTGCCGTCGGCGATCAGCGCGGCCCGCACGCCGGTGCGCGAGACCACCACCTCGCTGATCGGCGGCCGCGGCGCGCCCGTCCCCTCGAACAGGGCGGTGGTGTCGACGTCCTGGACCGAGACGTTGCCGGTGGCGCGGTCGGTGACCGCACGGATGACGCGATCGCCGTCGAGCACCGTCCAGGCGGCGCCGCCGTCGGAGGTCCACGACGGCCGGGCGATGCTGGTGCCCTCGGCCACGGCGAAGGCCTTGGCGCCGTAGTTGCCGATCAGCAGGGTGCGGCCGGGTTCGGGTGCGGGCCTGCCGGTGTCGGCGACGGCGGCGACGAACTGGCCGTCGGCGGAGATGCCCACCGACTGCAGGTTGGTCGCCTCGCCGAAGGACCCGCTCGGGGTGACGATGCCGTCGGGGGTGACCTGCACCAGCGTGCCGTTGCGCAGCGCGTGCAGGCCGATCCGGTTCTGGCCGGGGGCCGAGGCGCTGTACTGGTCGAGGTCGGCGACCGACCAACCGGCCGCGTACCGGTCGTCGAGCGGTTTGCCGTCGGCGAGCAGCACGTACGGGCCGAGGATGTCGGCGCCGGCCAGCGTCATCACCACCTGGGCGGCGAGCAGTTCGCGTTCCTTCTGCCCGAGCTGGGCGACCCCGGTGAAGTCGATGCGCACCCCACCGATGCCGATGCCCACTTCGCCGGGCTCGTCCTTGGCCTTGACGATCGGGCCGCGCACGGCCACCGGTTGCGCGAGCTGATTGCGCACCACCGGCGCGATCGCCGACTGGGGCCCGGCGCCGAGCATGCCGATCAGCCGCTCGGTCAGCTGGGCGCGCGGCACCGAGATCCAGCGCGGGTCGGGGACCAGCACGGAACTGCCCGGATCGACGTATTGCAGCACGTAGCGGCGGTAGGTCTTGTCGAACGCGGTGGAATCCATCACGACGCCGGGGGGCAGTTCGGTGATCCGCCACTCGCCGTCGATCTTGCTCATCTCGATCTTGTTCTCGAGCGTGCCCTCGACGGCCCGGTAGCTACCGTCGCCGCCCAGCTCGCCGACCTTGCGAGCGCGGATCACGTAGCTGGCCTTGTCGCCGGAGCGCGATTCCCGCAGGGTGTCGGGGCGATCGACGATGGTGATGCTCGCCTCGTCGTTCCATTCACCGGCGGTCTCGGGCGCCATGTACTGGCGGGCCGCGGCGTGCCGGTTGGCCGGATCGGCGCTGGCCGCGAGGAAGTCACCGACCAGCAGGTCGGGGTCGCGGCCCGAGGTCGGCGGCGGCGGTCCCTCCGAGGTGGGCGCGCGATTGATCGTGCCGAGTGCCTGGGGTGCCGAGGACTCCGGCAGGCTGGCGCACCCGCTCAGGACCAGCGCGCCGACCAGCGCGGCCGCGACCAGCGCGGCGGCCCGCCGCCCCCAGCGCACACCCCGCACGTTCGTCATGACTGTCGGTCTCCGGTCTCGGTGGACATCGGCTGGTCCTCGGCGCCGGTGGTCTCGGCGCGCCCGTTCGACGCCGGGTGCGCGTCGGGCGGGTCCGTCCGGGCGTCCGAGGGGATCGGCCCGGTGCCGGTGGGCTCGGTCGGCATCACATCGGGGCCCGCGGTGCCTGCCGGCTCGGTCTCGATCGCGCCCGCGGGCTCGGTCCTGATCTCCGCCCGGTCGCCGGAATCCGGTTCGGGATCGGCCTCGGGCAGGGCGGGGACCTTGCGCAGCATCGGTTCCAGGGCCAGCGGACTGGCCCCCAGTTTACGGCCGCGCACCATCGGCAGCAGCAGCCGGAAGCTGGCGCCGACGCCGGGATCACCCCACGCCTCGAGCCTGCCTTCGTGCAGGTTGGCGTCCTCGACGCTGATCGACAGGCCCAGACCGGTGCCGCCGGAGCGCCGCACCCGCGACGGGTCCGAGCGCCAGAACCGGTTGAAGACCAGCTTCTCCTCGCCCGGCCGCAGGCCGACGCCCTGATCGCGCACGACGGTCGCGACCGCGTTGGCCTCGGCGTCGCCGCGCATCCGGATCAGCACCGGCTTGCCCTCGCTGTGGTCGATCGCGTTGGCGAGCAGGTTGCGCAGCACGCGCTCGACCCGGCGCGGGTCGACCTCGGCGACGACCGGCTCCTCGGGCAGATCGATGACGACCTCGACGCCGGCTTCCTTGGCCAGATGCCGCACCGTGGAGATCGCCGCCCGCGCGCACATCCGCACGTCGAGCGATTCCACCTGCAGCTCGGCCACACCGGCATCGTGCCGGGAGATCTCGAGCAGGTCGTTGAGCAGGCCCTCGAACCGGTCCAGCTCGTTGACCAGCAGCTCGGAGCTGCGAGCCAGCGCCGGATCGAGATCGTCGCTGGAGCCGTGGATGAGGTCGGCGGCCATGCGCACCGTGGTGAGCGGGGTGCGCAGCTCGTGGCTGACGTCGGAGGTGAACCGGCGTTGCAGATTGCCGAATTCCTCCAGCTGGGTGATCTGGTTCGACAGGCTCTCGGCCATCTCGTTGAACGCCTGCGCCAGGCGGGCCATGTCGTCCTCGCCGCGCACCAGCATGCGTTCCTTGAGCCTGCCGTCGGCGAAGCGACCGGCGATCCGCGCCGCCGACCGGATCGGCAGCACCACCTGCCGGGTGACCAGCGCGGTGATCGCGGCGAGCAGCACCAGCAGCACCACGCCACCGATGAGCATCGTGCCGCGCATCAGCGACAGACTCGCTTCCTCGCTGGCCAGCGGGAAGATCAGATAGATCTCCAGGGTCGCGACCTCGGCGCTCGGGCTGCCGATGATCAGCGCGCGCCCGCGATAGCCGTCCGGGTCGGCGACGGTGGTGAACTGGTAGGAGACCTGGTTGCGCTGGACGAAGCGGCGCAGCTCCTGCGGCACCTCCGAGATGGGACCGGTGGTGAGTTCCTGCGGCGGCGTGCCGCCGACCATCGCCAGCGCGGAGTCGAAACTGCCCGCCGCGCCACTGGACTGCCCGGTGCCGCCACGGCTGGACAGCGCGGCGCGGGCGTCGGCGAGCTGTTGCTGCTGACTGTTCGCGTCATGAACGCCGGAGAGCTTGCCCTCGATCGTGCTGCGGGCGCGATCCATCTCCTCGACGGCGGCGTTGATCTTGGCTTCGAGCAGCCGGTCGGTGATCTGACCGGTGAGCACGACACCGAGGATCGTGATCACGATGAGCGAGAGGGTCAGCGTGGACACGATGACACGCAGTTGCAGCGACCGGCGCCAGAGATGGCCCAGCGCGGTCCCGACAGCCTGGAACCAGGCCATGACCGGGGCCGCCCATCGCCGCAACTGCGTGACGAAGGTTTGCGCACGTCCGTCGTGCGCTGGAGGCGCTGACGCTGTACCGGCAGGTCGACCGTCGGTCACAGCGGCGCCTCACAGGTACCGATCACGGCGGTCCGGCCTTGTAACCGACACCGCGGACGGTCAGGACGATCTCCGGGTTCTCCGGATCCTTCTCGACCTTGGCGCGTAGTCGCTGCACGTGCACGTTGACCAGGCGGGTATCGGCGGCGTGCCGGTAACCCCAGACCTGTTCGAGCAGCACCTCACGGGTGAACACCTGGCGCGGCTTGCGCGCGAGCGCGACCAGCAGGTCGAACTCCAGCGGGGTGAGCGAGATCTGCGCGCCGCCGCGGGTCACCTTGTGCGCGGGCACATCGATGACGATGTCGGCGATCGAGAGCAGCTCGGCGGGCTCGTCCTCGGTACGGCGCAGACGCGCGCGCACGCGGGCGACGAGTTCCTTCGGCTTGAACGGCTTGACGATGTAATCGTCGGCACCGGACTCCAGACCGAGCACCACGTCGACCGTGTCGGTCTTGGCGGTGAGCATCACGATCGGAACGCCGGAATCGGCCCGGAGCACGCGGCATACGTCGATGCCGTTCATCCCGGGCAGCATCAGGTCCAGCAACACCAGGTCGGGGCGGATCTCCCGCACCGCCGACAGGGCCTGCGTGCCGTCGCCGACCACGTGCGGGTCGAACCCTTCCCCGCGCAAGACGATGGTCAGCATCTCAGCGAGTGCCATATCGTCGTCGACGACCAGAATCTTGGGCTTCATAGTCCTATGTTGTCATCTCCCAGGCCAGGATCGGGCCGCCACGCCATTAATGGTGTGAACCCGTCGCGTATCCAACCTTATCCGGCAAAGATTTCCGAGCAGAGGGTGAGTAGGGCGGGCCCATCGTCATCGGATCGGTATGTCCACCAGCGACCGAACCAGTCGCGGTCGGCCAGCTCACGATAGACCTCCCCGGTACGGTGCTGTAGACCGCCGTCCCGCTCATAGGCGTCCAGGGCCCTGGCGGTGTCGAGTTCACCACGGCGCCGGGCGCGTTCGGCCGCGACCTCGGTGGGAATGTCGATCAGGACGGTGAGGTCGGGCGTCGGCAGGGCCAGCCTGCCGAACTCCAGATCGCCCACCCAGGAGACGATTTCACCGTCGGCGTCCTGTTCGGCGCGAGCGGCGGAGTAGGCGGCGTTGGACGCCACCCAGCGGTCCAGGATGACGATGTCGTTGGCGTCCAACAGGTTCGACAGCTCCGCGCTCGCGTCGGCACGGTCCAGGGCGAACATGATCGCCATCGCGTTGATCGAGCCGGCGAGGTCGCCGTGCCCGCCGCGCAGGGCCTCCGCGGCCAGATCGGCGTGGACGGACCGGCCGTATTGCGGAAAGGCCAGGCTGCCCGCGCGCAGCCCCTTTCCGGACAATTCGTCGATCAACCCGTCGATCAGCGTCCGTTTACCGGCGCCGTCGAGGCCTTCCACCGCAATCAGCACGCCCATGAGCGGTGAGATTACCCGGCCGGAGGCGGCGAGCGCCGCATGCCCCACCCCGGAATCTCCGGCGGCCGCCGGACGCGGCGACGAGCCGGGCGCCGGACGGCCGTGTCTTCCGACGCGCCGGGACGACGGGGACCGGATTGCCCGTTTCACCTCGCGACACCAGTGTGAAGTGGTCTCATTCCAAAGTCCTCGGCGGATCGGCTCCGTCCGGGCTACCGGGGCGCACGTCAACCCCGCGCCCGCGCCGGGCCGCTCGACCCAGGAGTCATCATGCTCAACCGAACCGTTCTCCGTGCCGCCGTGGCCGCCGCCGCGCTCGGCATCGCCCTCGCCGGCTCCGGCGTCGCGACCGCCGCGCCCACCGCCGACCCCATCGGACGCGGCGAGCACGCGCGCAGCGGCTCGGCCGCCCTGCTCAGCGGCTCGGCCGAAGCCGGTTCCGCCGCCGCGGGCTCGGCGGCCGAACTCGCCGCCTGCGCGCTGCTGGAAGCGGTCATCCCGCTGCCGATCTGCCTGCTGCTGGTCTGACCGGGTACGGCACGGGCCTGCCACCAGAACTGCGGTCTGGTCCGTGCCGACTCCCCCGGCGAGGATTCCGCCATGCACAAGATCTTCCGCCTCACCGCCGCCACGCTGGCTCTCACCGCCGCCCTCGCCTGCGGCACCGCCTCCGCCCAGACCCCGGTCGCCACCCCCGACGCGGGCTCCTCGGCGGCCTTCAACTCGGTGATGTGCGCCCTGCTCGGCATCAGCAGCGAACACAACATCTTCTGCACCGGCGTGATCATCGGCTGACGAAGCCAGGCGCCCGGCCCGACCACCCTCCCCGAGGGCACTCGATGCTCGTTCGCACACCGACCACCTCGACCGCCGCGCTGGCCGCCCTCGCCCTGCTCGGCGCCGGCGCCGCGACAGCCGAATCCCCGGCACCGACCACGGTCGGCGCCGACATCGCCAGCGGCGCCGATGCCGTCCCCACGATCTGCAATACCGGGCCCGTCGGCTGACCCGCCCGGAACACGACAGTGGCCCGTCGACCGGTCGATCGACGGGCCACTGTCGTGAGTATCAGTAGCGGTAGTGGTCCGGCTTGTACGGGCCTTCCACGTCCACGCCGATGTACTCGGCCTGATCCTTGGTGAGCTTGGTCAGCGTGCCGCCGAGGGCCTCGACGTGGATCCGCGCGACCTTCTCGTCAAGGTGCTTGGGCAGCCGGTAGACCTCGTTGTCGTACTCCTGCGGCTTGGTCCACAGCTCGATCTGCGCGATGACCTGGTTGGAGAAGCTGTTCGACATCACGAACGACGGGTGGCCGGTCGCGTTGCCCAGGTTCAGCAGGCGGCCTTCCGAGAGCACGATGATCGCCTTGCCCGAGTCGAAGGTCCACAGGTCGACCTGCGGCTTGATCTCGAGGCGGGTCGCGCCCGAACGCTCCAGCGCGGCCATATCGATCTCGTTGTCGAAGTGACCGATGTTGCCGAGGATGGCCTGGTCCTTCATCGCCTTCATGTGCTCGAGGGTGATGATGTCCTTGTTGCCCGTCGAGGTGATGACGATGTCGGCGTTGCCGATCGCCTGCTCCACGGTGACCACGTCGTAGCCGTCCATCAGCGCCTGCAGGGCGTTGATCGGGTCGATCTCGGTGACCTGCACGCGCGCGCCCTGGCCGGCCAGCGACTCCGCGCACCCCTTGCCGACATCGCCGTAACCGCAGATCAGCACCTTCTTGCCACCGATGAGCACATCGGTGCCCCGGTTGATGCCGTCGATCAGCGAGTGGCGGGTGCCGTACTTGTTGTCGAACTTCGACTTGGTGACCGAGTCGTTGACGTTGATCGCCGGGAACACCAGCTCACCCGCGGCGGCGAACTGGTACAGCCGCAGCACGCCGGTGGTGGTCTCCTCGGTGACGCCCTTGACCGAGTCGGCGATGACACTCCACTTGGTCTTGTCGGCCTCGAGGCTCTCGCGCAGCAGGTTGAGGAACACCTTGTACTCGGCCGAGTGGTCGGCGTCCTCGGGCGGCACCACGCCGGACTTCTCGAACTGCGCGCCGCGCAGCACGAGCATGGTCGCGTCGCCACCGTCGTCGAGGATCATGTTCGCGGGCTCGTCCGGCCAGGTGAGCATCTGCTCGGCCGCCCACCAGTACTCCTCCAGCGTCTCGCCCTTCCAGGCGAAGACCGGAGTGCCCTTGGGCTCGTCGACGGTGCCGTTGGGCCCGACGACGATGGCCGCGGCCGCGTGGTCCTGGGTGGAGAAGATGTTGCACGACGCCCAGCGCACCTGTGCGCCGAGAGCGACGAGCGTTTCGATCAGGACGGCGGTCTGCACCGTCATGTGCAGCGATCCGGAGATGCGCGCGCCCGCGAGCGGCTGCACATCGTGGTATTCGCGGCGCAGAGCCATCAGGCCGGGCATCTCGTGCTCGGCGAGGCGGATCTCCTTGCGGCCGAATTCGGCCAGCGAGAGATCTGCCACCTTGTAATCGATGCCGTTGCGAACGTCAGCGGTCAGCTCGGTGCGCGCGGGAAGTTCTGAGGTCGTCATCAGCCTCTCCTGGTAGTCAGTACCGAGGCAAGGCTACCGCGTGTGGGCTCGCAGGTTTCCCGGTCCTCGACGGGCGGCGGTCAGGCCGCGGCGCGGTATCGGGCCAGCAAACGCCGCTCCTTGGGCGGGGCGACATTGGCCAGCGACAGGTCGCCGCCGTAGTGGGCGGCCACCTTGGGGTCCATCACCGCACGCCACAGCGGCGGGACGGCCGCCAGCAGCAGCATCGTGGCGTAGCCGGCGGGCAGCTGCGGCGACTCCTCGGTCGAACGCAGGGTCTGGTAGCGGCGGCCGGGGTTGGCGTGGTGGTCGCTGTGACGCTGCAGATGGAACAGGAAAATGTTGGTGACCAGGCGATCGCTGTTCCAGCTGTCGCGCGGGGAGCAGCGCTCCCAGCGGCCGTTGGGCTTGCGGGCCCGCAGCAGTCCGTAGTGCTCGACATAGTTGACGGCTTCCAGCAGCCCGAAGCCGATGACGGCCTGCAGGACCAGCCACGGCGCGATCGCGGGCCCGAAGGCCAGCAGCAGCGAACCGAACAGCACCGCGCTCATCGACCACGCCTGCAGGATGTTGTTCTTGGTGCTCCACCAGCCGCGCCCCTGCCTGGCCAGGCGCGCGCGCTCGAGCTGGATGGCCGACCGGAAGCCCCCGATCACGCTGCGCGGCAAGAACTCCCACAGCGACTCCCCCAGCCGGGCACTGGCCGGATCGTCGGGGGTGGCGACCCGGGCGTGATGGCCGCGATTGTGCTCGACGAAGAAGTGCCCGTACCCGGACTGGGCGAGCGCGATCTTCGACAGCAATCTTTCAGCACTCTCGACCCGGTGGCCCAGTTCGTGGGCGGCGTTGATGCCGATCCCGCTGACGAAGCCGACGGTGGCGGCCAGTCCGAGCTTGTCGATGACGTCGAGTTCGTCGCCCGCCCACATCGCGCAGGCGATCACCAGGCCGATCAGCTGAACCGGCAGGAACAGATAGGTGCACCACCGGTAGTACCGGTCGGCGGAGAGCGCCTCGTAGTCCTCGTCGCGCGGATTGTTGCCGTCCTCGCCGACGATCCAGTCCAGGACCGGAATGGCGATGAGCACGATCACGGGTCCGATCCACCAGAGCACTTCCGCCTTGGTGTGGTACACGAGTTGGGAAGGCAGCAGCGCCGACGCCGGAGCGATCAAGCCCAAGGCCCATAGATACCGTTTGGGATCACGAAATCCCCCCGGTTTGCCAACCGTTTGCACGCACGCTCCGCTGTAAAAAAAACTAATCGCCGACCGATGTGAATACTGACAGACCGTAGGCGCGTTACACAGAGTCACGGCGCCAAACGTGGTGACGGTTACATGGTGGCGAATCAGAGCCGATCAAGCGCGGTCGTGATCGCCGTCACCGATCGGGGCCCGGACGCCGCGTACCTGCACGATCGCTTCGACGTACGGACTCAGCAGCGCGCTCATCTCGGCGGGCGCGTCCCGCTCCGGCACCGGCGGATTGGGGATGTAACTCAGCGCGATCCGCACCAGGGCGTGCGCGAGCACGTCGGCCTCCGCGTCGGTGGCGTCGACCCAGCTGCGCTGGAAGACCACGGCCAGCCGCGCGGTGGCGTGCTCGAGCAAGGGGCCCGCGTCGAGGGTGATCAGGCGCAGCAGGTCCGGCTTCATCTCCCCGGCCAGCAGCGAGCGCACCAGCGGGTCGGCCGCGGCCGCGAGGAAGAACCCGGTCATGCCGACCCGGATGGCGGCGCGGGCGTCGCCGACATTGTCGTCGAGCGCCTCGCGCACGTGGTCGACGAGCTCGTCGGCCAGCCGGAGCGCGTAGGCCTGGGACAGACCCGCGCGCGACCCGAACTCGTTGTAGAGCGTCTGCCTGCTGACCCCGGCGCGCGCCGCGACATCACCGAGCGTGATCTTGGACCAATCACGCTCGGTGAGCAGTTCGCGCATCCCGTCCAGGACGGAGGTGCGTAGCAGTTCCCGCGCGGCCTCCTGGTACGGGATGCGCGGTCCGGTGCGCGGCGTGCCCGCGACGCTCACGAACGTTCGATCTCGACCATGAAGAAATCGGACTTGGCCGCGCCGCAGTCGGGGCAGGTCCAGTTGTCCGGGATGTCCTCCCACTTGGTGCCGGGGGCGATGTTGTCATCGGGCCAGCCCTGCGCCTCGTCGTATTCGAACCCGCACTGCACACACTGGTAGAGCTTGTACTCGGTCACCGCGATACTCCTACCGCCTCGAAGTCGATCTTCTCCCGCACCCCGCAGTCCGGGCAGCACCAGTCGTCGGGAACCGACGCCCAGGGCGTGCCGGCCGGAAATCCCTCGCGCGGGGCTCCTTTCGTTTCGTCGTAGACATAATCACAGACCGGGCAGCGATACGCACTCATGCCTGGCCCTCCTGTCCGTACCGGGCGAGCACCCGCTCGCGACGCTTGGGTTCGATGTTGGCGCGGGTGACGTCGCCCGAGTAGTGCGCGAGCACGCGCTTGTCCATGACCTTGCGCCAGATCGGCGGGAAGTAGGCGATCAGGATCATGCTCGCGTAGCCGCTGGGCAGGTTCGGCGCACCGTCCCAACTGCGCAGCGTCTGATAGCGACGGGTGGGGTAGGCGTGGTGGTCGCTGTGCCGCTGCAAGTGGTACAGGAAGATGTTGGTGACGATGTGGTCGCTGTTCCAGCTGTGCTCGGGCGCGGGCCGCTCGTAGCGCCCGGTGGCCGTCTTCTGCCGGACCAGGCCGTAGTGCTCGAGGTAGTTCACCGACTCGAGCAGGCTGAAGCCGACGACGGCTTGCAGGATCAGATACGGCAGCACCTCGATGCCGAAGATCGCGATCAGGCCCAGCCACAGCACCACCGACATCGCCCAGGCGTTGAGCACGTCGTTGCGCAACGTCCACGGGCTCTTGCCCAGCCGATGCAGGCGTTCCTTCTCCAGGTGCCAGGCCGAGCGGAAGCTGCCCCACACGGTGCGCGGCCAGAACGCCCAGAACGTCTCGCCGATGCGGGCGCTGGCCGGGTCCTCCGGCGTCGCGACGCGGACGTGGTGGCCGCGGTTGTGCTCGATGTAGAAGTGGCCGTAGAACGACTGGGCCAGCGCGATGCGCGCGAGCCAGCGCTCCAGCTCGACTTTCTTGTGGCCGAGTTCGTGCGCGGTGTTGATGCCGATGCCGCCGATCATGCCGACGCTGATCGCGATGCCGATCTTGTCGACCACGTTCGCCCCGCCGGGGAAGCCGAGCCAGTGCAGGTTCGGCGCGGTGATGATGTAGCAGGCGAAGATCAGTGAGGCGTACTGGAACGGCAGGTACAGGTAGGTCAGGTACCGGTAGTACTTGTCGTTCTCCAGGTACTCCATCACCTCGTCGGGGGGATTGTCGCCGTCGGGACCGAAGAACAGGTCCGCGATCGGGATCACGATGTACACCAGCACCGGTCCGAGCCAGAACGGCACTTCGGCCAGGCGATGCCAGCCGAGCTGATTGAGGCCCCAGATCAGGGGGATCGCGATCGTGAACAATCCGGTCGGGGCGAACAGGCCCCACAACCAGAGATAGCGCTTGGAATCGCGCCACTGCGGGGGCGCCACCCGCTGTTCGGACGCGTTGGCATCTGTCGACATCGTCGTCTCCATCCTGCGACACAGCTCACATCTGTGATGTGCGTAACTCTCTGTCACAGACGATAGGTCCCGATGTGTCCGGCGTCTAGACAAATTTGCAGATTTGTAAAGCTGCAACAGTCGGATAACGGAACAGCGACCGCGCCCACCTGGGGCACGATCGCTGTCATCGCAGGTCAAAGACTGATTCAGAGCCCTATACGCCCACCAGCAGAACATCGGCGCCGGCCGGTAGCCCGGACACCGGCCACCACCGCAGATCCGTCGATTCGGCACTGCGGACCGGCACCGCGCCCGGCGGGGCGACGATCTCGAACAGCAGGTCCAGATGCCGCGTCGGCACCCCGAGCGAACAGGTGATCGGGTGCGCCTGCGCGCCGTACAGTCCCGGCGTCAGCCGCAGGTCCGCGATGCCCGACTCCTCCACCGCCTCGCGCAGCGCGGCGTCGGCGACGGTCTCGTCACCGGGCTCGCAGTGCCCGCCGAGCTGGATCCAGCGACCCACTCGGGGATGCAGCGTCAGCAGGATCTCGCAGCGGTCGTGCGAGAGCACGATCGCCGAGGCCGTGATGTGGCCGGGCGCGTGCTCGCGCAGGCACCCACGCGGCGCCGAACCCAGGAACGCCAGCATCGCCTCGCGCAGCGATCGGTCCTGGCCGGACTCGGGCCGCCAGTCGGTCAGCAACTCGGTGGCCGAGGCGTGCAGGGACTCCGCGCTCACAGTTCGACCAGGCCCGCGCCCGGCGAGCCGACCGTACGCGGCGCGGGTTCGTCGAGCGGTACCCCGATCGCGATGGCGCCCAACGGCATCCAGTCCTCGTCCAAGCCGAGCACCTCGCGGACGAGTTCGGGCGCGAAGATCGTCGACCCGATCCAGCAGCTGCCAAGGCCGTCGGCGGCCAGCGCCACCAGCAGCCCCTGCACCGCGGCGCCGACCGCGACGGTGAACATCGTCTGCTCGGCGGCCTGGCGGCGGGCGTCGGGATAGTCGTGCGCGCCGTCGGGCACGCAGAACGGGATGATCACCTCGGGGGCGTCGAACAGAATGCGCCCCCGCGCGACCCGGCGCTCGACGCGCTCGGGATCGAGTCCGTCGGCGGTGAGGTCGGCCCGCCACCGCTCGGCCATGGCCTCGAGCAGCTGCGCGCGCAGCTTGGGCTTGCGCAGCCAGACAAAGCGCACCGGCCGGGTGTGGTGCGGCGCGGGCGCGGTGAGCCCGACCGCGACGGCGGCCCTGATCCGTTCCGGGTCGACCGGCTCGTCGGCGAAGGCCCGGACCGAACGCCGCAGCGGCACCGCCTCTTTGCGGCCCTTCTCGATCGCCTCGGCGGTGCCGAGCCAGAACAGGTCGTCGACGCCGCCGCGCAGCAGTGCCGCCGCGCTCGACCCGTCGTCGTCGGTCGCCAGACCGCGCACCACCGCGACCGGGACGCCGCCGAGCTTGCCCTTGACCAGATCGGCGGCGGCCGCGAGTTCGTCGGCCACGGCCACCTGGGTGACGTGCAGTTCGTTGCCCTGCCCGTCGACGGCGCCCGCGTAGTCGTGCAGCACGCGCAGCCCGGCCGCGCCGATCGCGGCGTCGATCTGGCCGTTGCGCCAGGCCCGGCCCATGGTGTCGGTGATGACCACGGCCACGTTCACCCCGAGCCGCTGCGCCAGCGCGGCGCGCAGCGCCTTGGCACTGCCGTCGGGATCGGTGGGCAGCAGCACCAGTTCGCCCTCGGCCACGTTCGAGCCGTCGACGCCGGAGGCGGCCTGCACGATGCCGAGCCGGTTCTCGGTGATCAGGGTGCGGCCCTTGCGGGCGAGCACCCGCACCGCCTCCTCGTCGACCAGCTTGCGGCGCGCGGTGTCGCGCTCCTCGGGATCGGTCGGCGCGGCGACGATACGGCCCTCGGCCTTGGAGACGATCTTGCTGGTGACCACGACGACGTCGCCATCGGCCAGCCACGGCGCCTGTGCGGCAAGGTGTTCGGCGAGGTCGTCGCCGGGCCGGAACTCCGGCAGGCCGGTCACCGGCAGGATCCGCAGCTCGTCGGCCGCGTGGTCGGGCAGCACGCTCACGGCTGCGTCCTCTCGGCCCGCTCGGGCGCCCTCCGTGGTTACGCGGGCTGCCCCCTCCGGGCGCTGACCGATCATGCCGGGACTCCTGCCAGTTCCAGTGCGGCGCGGGCCATTTCGGCCGTGGCCTCGGGGTCGGTCATCAGCAGCGGCACGCTGCGGACCTCGACGCCGGGGACCTCGGCGGTGTCGGTGGAGTGCACCAGCCAGCCGTCGAGGATGCCGGTGGCCGAGCGGGCGCCGTAGTGCCGCCCGATCGCCTCGGCGGTGGATTCCACGCCGATCACCGTCAGGCACTCATCGGCCATGCCGCGCAACGGCTTTCCGTCGATCACCGGCGAGAGGCCGATGACCTTGGCCGCGGTGGTGCGCAACGCGCCCCGGATACCGGGCACGGCGAGGATCGCGCCGATGCTCACGACGGGGTTCGACGGGGCCAGCAACACGGCGTCGGCGGAAGCTATGATTTCGGTCACATCGGGGGCCGGGGAGGCTTGTTCGGCGCCGATCGAGGCAAAGGAATGAGTCGGGAGCGCCGCGCGGTACCGCACCCACCATTCCTGGAAGTGGATCGCGCGACGTTCGCCGGCGTTGTCGGGATCGCTGACGACGACGTGGGTTTCACAGCGATCGTCGGTTGCCGGGATCAGGCGCACGCCCGGCTGCCACCGATTGCACAGCGCTTCGGTGACCGCGGACAGCGGATATCCGGCGCGCAGCATCTCGGTGCGGATGAGGTGGGTGGCGATGTCACGATCGCCCAGGCCGAACCAATCGGGCTGGGCGTTGTAGGCGGCCAGCTCCTCTTTCGCGTGCCAGGTCTCGTTCGCGTGGCCCCACCCGCGCTCGGTGTCGATGCCGCCACCGAGGGTGTACATGCAGGTGTCGAGGTCGGGACAGATGCGAAGCCCGTGCATCCAGACGTCGTCGCCGACGTTGACGATGGCGGAGATGTCGGCGTCGGGCAGCAGCTGCCTGACGCCTTGCAGGAACCGTGCACCGCCGACGCCGCCGACCAGAACGGCGATCTTGGGCTCGCGCACCGCGTGTTGTGCAGTCACAGGGTCACAGCCTATGCGGTGGCGGTTGCCGATTGATTTCGCGGCGAATTCCAGCCAAGTTGCTGGTCATTTGCCACAGCACATAACAAGATCAAAACGAAAGGCGGGTGCGGAGTGTAACGGAAGGGTGACGGCGGGTTGACCACCGGCGAGTGCGGCGTGTCTAATCACAGACATGTCATTCCGGTCACCGCGAGAAGGCATAGCGCGGGGGCGTTTGCGAGAGGGTGTTGGCTCGCCGGAAGACAGGTTCGGGGAAGCCCGCGAGACTACGTCGCGGTGTTCGGCCGCCGGGGTTCGTGTTGGCCCGGCGGAAAGAATCATTCTGCGCTAACACATAGTGAGGAGGCGGAACGATGACCGAAAACATGGTCTCGCCGACCGATTCCACAGCAGGCGCAGCTCACGCTGTCTGCGCCGACACGAGCTGGCCGGAACCGGACGTGGTAAGCGAAGTCGCGGCTCCCCGGCTGAGTCTGGTCGTCACGGGCTTCGACGAAATGTTCGAGTCCATCGAAGAGCAGTGGCAGGAGCGCGCGCTGTGCGCTCAGACCGACCCCGAGGCGTTCTTCCCCGAGAAGGGCGGCTCGACCCGTGAGGCCAAGCGCATCTGCCTGGGCTGTGAAGTACGCGATCAGTGCCTGGAATACGCACTGGCGCACGACGAGCGTTTCGGTATCTGGGGCGGTCTCTCGGAACGAGAGCGTCGCAGGCTGAAGCGCGGAATCGGTTAAGAGAATGTTCGAAAGTAGACTCTGAGGCTCCAGCCCGGAGCACGCAGGCGCAGTACGTCGGTGCTTCGGGCGCACGCCCAGTAGTCGCGCCGTCCCCAGGCTCGACGGGCACGACCCGGTGCACGCGAGAAAGGTGGACGACTCCCATGGCACGTTCCCGCCGTCATACCCCGGCGCCCACCGCACGCTCGGTCACCCGCCGCGGCCGCGGTGTCCGTGGCCCCATGCTCCCGCCCACCGTTCCCGCGTGGCGCACGAGGGGCCAGAAATTCGACCGGCTGGTGCTCGAGGCCTTCGCCCCGCTGGACACCCGCTGGCACGATCGCCTCACCAAACTCGACATCGCCGTCGACGACGTACCGAAAATCCGTCCGCTGCACCCTGATTCGGTCACCTGGCCGGACGAGGTGGTGGCCGACGGACCTGTCCCGCTGTCGCGGCTGATCCCCGCGGGCGTCGACCGGCACGGCGCGGCCACCCGCGCCAGGGTGGTGCTGTTCCGCAAGCCGCTGGAACTGCGCGCCGCCGATCCCGACGATCTCGTGGAACTGCTGCGCGAGGTCCTCGTCCAGCAGATCGCGACCTATCTCGGTGTCGACCCGGACCTGATCGATCCCGAGCCCGAATAACGACCCGCCGACAACGGGACGTATCACCGCGTGTCCGTATCCACTTTTGCGGGCCGGAGGGCTAATCTCGACGTCGTGATCCCCATGCGTCGTTGCTGC
This sequence comes from Nocardia sp. NPDC087230, assembly GCF_044744725.1. Classification (NCBI taxonomy): domain Bacteria; kingdom Bacillati; phylum Actinomycetota; class Actinomycetes; order Mycobacteriales; family Nocardiaceae; genus Nocardia; species Nocardia sp. NPDC087230. The sequence continues at coordinate 1,167,814 of NZ_JBIUYV010000001.1, read as the reverse complement.
CGACCCGGCTGCAAGAACCCGGCTGTAGCGACGCTGACGTATGTGTACTCCGACTCGACCGCCGTCGTCGGACCGCTGGCCACCGTCGCCGAACCGCATTCCTGGGATCTGTGCGAAACCCACGCCTGCCGCATCACCGCGCCCAAGGGCTGGGAGCTGGTCCGCCACGAAGGCGGATTCTCCTCGAGCACACCCGACGACGACGATCTGACCGCGCTGGCCGAGGCCGTGCGCGAAGCGGGCCTGCGCCGTCGCCCCGCCGACGCCGACCAGCCCGGCTACCGGGACAGCGCGCCCCCGCCGTCGCGGACCACCCGCACCGGCCGCCGCGGCCACCTGCGCGTCCTGCCCGATCCGTAGGCCTCGGCAACCCACTCATCGCTCGAGGATCCGGACAACTCACCGACCACGTCCCAGTCCGTCCGTCATCACGCAGGACCTGTCGCGAACCGTCGCGCTACCGGACCTGTACGGCCTCAGTCGCGGAGAGGCGGATAGGGTGAGACTCATGACGACTGTCGCGCGCTCTGGCGAACTCGTGAACGCCGTGATCAAGGCTTATGACGTCCGCGGGGTGGTGGGCGAACAGATCGATGCGGGATTCGTCAGGGATGTGGGCGCGTCCTTCGCCCGGCTGATGCGCGCCGAGGGCGCGACCCGGGTCGTGATCGGCCACGACATGCGCGAGTCCTCCCCCGAGCTGTCGGCGGCCTTCGCCGAGGGCGTGCGGGCCCAGGGCCTCGATGTGGTGCACATCGGCCTGGCCTCGACCGACCAGCTCTACTTCGCCTCGGGCAAGCTGAGCTGCCCCGGCGCCATGTTCACCGCCAGCCACAATCCGGCCCGCTACAACGGCATCAAGCTGTGCCGCGCGAACGCGCTGCCGGTCGGCCAGGACACCGGGCTGGCCACCATCTCGGCCGAGATCATCGCCGGGGTCCCCGCCTTCGACGGCGCGCCCGGCACCGCCACCACCACCGATCTGCTCGCCGACTACGCGAGCTTCCTGCGCGAGCTGGTGAACCTCGACGACATCCGCCCGCTGACCATCGCGGTCGACGCGGGCAACGGCATGGGCGGCCACACCGTGCCCGCCGTGCTCGGCACACTCGGCCCGGTCACCATCGTGCCGCTGTACTTCGAACTCGACGGCTCGTTCCCCAACCACGAGGCCAACCCGCTGGACCCGAAGAACCTGGTCGACCTGCAGGAGCTGGTGCGCCGCAGCGGCGCCGACATCGGCCTGGCCTTCGACGGCGACGCCGACCGCTGCTTCGTCGTCGACGAGCGCGGCGAGCCGGTCTCCCCGTCCGCGATCACCGCGCTGGTCGCCCAGCGCGAGCTCGCCAAGGAGCCGGGCGCGACGATCATCCACAACCTGATCACCTCGCGGGCGGTGCCCGAGCTGGTCGAGGAGCTGGGTGGCAAGCCGGTGCGCACCCGCGTGGGGCACTCGTTCATCAAGCAGGAGATGGCCTCGGAGGGCGCGGTCTTCGGCGGCGAGCACTCCGCGCACTACTACTTCCGCGATTTCTGGGGCGCCGATTCGGGCATGCTGGCCGCGCTGCACGTGCTGGCCGCGCTGGGCGAGGGTCAGCGTCCGGTCTCGGAGCTGATGGCCGCCTACGACGTCTACGCGGCCTCCGGCGAGATCAACTCGACCGTGGCCGACGCCGCCGAGCGCACCGCCGCGGTGCTCGCCGCGTTCGCCGATCGGACCGTCTCGGTGGACCGCCTCGACGGCGTGACCGTCGACCTGGGCGAGCACGCCTGGTTCAATCTGCGCGCCTCCAATACCGAACCGCTGCTTCGACTCAACGTCGAAGCCGGATCGCAGGCCGAAGTAAACGCACTCGTGACCGAGATCCTGAGCATCGTTCGCGCCTGACTGGGAAAATGAAACCAGTACCGGTGGAATCAGACGTCGGGAGCACGGCGTCGGACGAGGCAAACGGCTCTGTTCGACACCGAGATCCCGAGCATCGTTCGCGCCTGACTGGGAAAATGAAACCAGTACCGGTGCTGACTGGAATAGTGGAATCACAGACCTGGTATTCGCCGACGGCTCGCCGGCAGACGACACAGCGCGATGAGGGGAGGTGGGATCGGCGATGATCGCTGGCACACCCGTATTCGACCTCGACGATGCCGCGTCGCTGGAGGCGGCCGACACCGGTGGCGCCTTGCGTTCGGCGGCTTCGGGCGGCGCGCAGGTGCGCGCCACGGCCGCGGCGGTCGCCGAGGCCTCGCTCACCGAACGCCTCGCCGAACTGCGTCCGCGCAGCCTGGTCCTCGTGTCCGGCTCGGGCCGGGCCACCCGCGCCGCCGGCCTGCTGGTCGCCGGCCTCGGTGACCGGGCCGGGCTGCCGATCGTGCCCGTCACCGCGCTGCCGCCGTGGGTCGGTCCGCTCGACGTGGTGCTGGTGGCAGGCGACGACGCGGGCGATCCGCGCCTGATCGATGCCGTGGACCGCGCGCTGCGGCGCAGTGCCGAGGTCATCGTGGCCGCGCCCAACGAGGGTCCGCTGCGCGCGGTCGCCGCCGGTCGCGCGATCGTGCTCGAACCGCGCGTGCCCGTGCTCGACCACAACCGGCTGCTGCGGTTCCTCGCCGTCGGCATCGCGGTGCTGCGCGGGGTCGACGCCCAGCGCAGCGTGCCCGCCACGCCCGACCTGACCGAGCTGGCCGACATGCTCGACGCCGAGGCGCTGCGCGACGGCCCGCACAACGAGGTCTTCCACAATCCGGCCAAGACGCTGGCCGCGCGGATGCACGGCGTCGGCGTGGTTCTCGCCGGCGACTCCCCCGCGGCGGTCGAACTGGCCGGGCACGGCGCCGAGGTGCTGCTGCAGTCGGCGGGCAAGCTCGCCGCGGCCGCCGACCTGGCCGACGCGGTCGCCGCCGTCGGACGACTGGCCGAGGCGGCGGGCGGTGCCGCACCGGGCTTCGATCCGCTGTTCCACGACGAGGAGCTCGACGGTCCGGCCCCGGTCGACCGGGTGCGGGTGCTCGCGCTGAGCGTGCATCCCGATCAGGCCGCCGCGCGGCGCAAGCTCGCGGTGTTCGACGGCGTGGGCGGCGGGCTCGTCGACGCCGACCTGGTGCACGCCGACGTCGACGTGCTGCAGACCCAGCTGGCCGAGCCGGGCTCCGCCCCGACCACGGACAGCGGCGCCGCCACCTCCGCCGCAGGGGGCGGACACGGCAGCGAGATCGAGCAGCTGGCGGTGCTGGCCTTGCGCCTGGACATGGCCGCTGCCTATCTCCGGTTGACGGGTGCGCGCGGCCCGGCCGCGCCCGACCCGGACCCATACCACGACGGGGGACGCTACTAGTGCAGGAACTCGTTGGTGCGCTGCGTTCCTACGCCTGGGGATCGCGCACCGCGCTCGCTCAGCTGTGCGGTCGGCCGGTGCCGTCGGCGCATCCGGAGGCCGAACTGTGGTTCGGCGCCCATCCCGCCGACCCGGCCCATGTGAAAGCCGCCGGTGGCACCCGCTCGTTGCTCGAGGTCGTCGCCGCCGATCCGGCGCGCGAACTCGGCGCCGTCGCCGACACCTTCGGCACCCGGCTGCCGTTCCTGCTGAAGATCCTGGCCGCCGAGGAACCGCTGTCGCTGCAGGCGCACCCCAGTTCGGCGCAGGCCAGGGCGGGCTTCGAACGGGAGAACCGCACCGGGGTGCCGCTGGATTCGCCCATGCGCAACTACCGCGACGACAGCCACAAGCCGGAACTCGTTGTGGCGCTGGGCCGGTTCGAGGCGCTGGCCGGTTTCCGCGACCCGCGCCGCACCGTCGACCTGCTGCGCGCGCTCGACGTGCCCGGCCTCAACGTCTACGCCGAACTGCTTGCCGCCCAGCCCGATTCGGCCGGGCTGCGCACGCTGTTCACCACCTGGATCACGCTGCCCGCCGCGGCGCTGTCGGCGCTGCTGCCCGCGGTGCTCGAGGGCTGCGTGCGCTACCTGTCCGGCAAGGGCGATCGTGCCTTCACCGCCGAGGTGCGCACCGCCCTGGAGCTGGCCGAGGTCTACCCCGGTGACGCGGGCGTGCTGGCGGCGCTGCTGCTGAACCGGTTGACGCTGGAGCCCGGCCAGGCCCTCTACCTCGACGCCGGCAACCTGCACGCCTACCTGCGTGGCGTCGGCGTGGAGATCATGGCCAACTCCGACAACGTGTTGCGCGGTGGCCTCACCCCCAAGCACGTCGATGTGCCGGAGCTGTTGCGGGTGCTCGACTTCGAGCCGATCGACCTGCCGGTGATCGAACCGGAGCCCGCTGCCGACGGCGGCGTGCGGTACCGCACGCCCGCCCCGGAGTTCGCGCTGTGCCGGTTCGATCTGTCCGCCGACGCCGAACCGGTCGCGCTCGCCGACGCCGGTCCCGGCATCGTGCTGTGCACCGAGGGCACCGTCGAGCTCTCCCAGAACGGGCGCACGCTCACCGTCGCCTGCGGCAGCGCGGCGTGGATCTCCGCGGCCGACACCGAGATCAAGGCCAGGGCGATCGGCGGGTCGGCGCAGCTGTTCAGCGCCTGCGTCGGCGCCGAGAACTGACGCCGAAGCGTACATTTCACGCCCCTCCCTCTAGGCTGTTGCGGGCACGAGCGTGTACAGCGGAGAGAAGGGCGGGCCGGGTATGTCGGCTGGTGGTGGCAAGAAGGCGATCGTCGCCGCGTTGACGGCCAACGCGGGAATCGCGGTGTCGAAGTTCGTCGGCGCCGTGATCACCGGATCGGCGTCGATGATGGCCGAGGCGGTGCACTCGGTCGCCGATACGGCCAACCAGGGTCTGCTGCTGTTCGGTCAGCGCGCGGCCGCCAAGGACGCCGACGAGTTGCACCAGTTCGGCTACGGACGCAACCGCTACTTCTACTCCTTCGTCGTGGCCCTGGTGCTGTTCACCCTCGGCTCGGTGTACGCGATCTACGAGGGCATCCACAAGATCCAGCATCCGGAGGAGCTGAGCCAGCCGATCGTCGCGATCGTCATCCTCGGCATCGCGATCGGCTTGGAGACCTTCAGCTTCATCACCGCTGTCCGCGAGTCCCGGCCGCTCAAGGGCGAGGCGAGCTGGTGGCGGTTCATCCGCAACTCGCGCAGCCCCGAGCTGCCGGTGGTGCTGCTCGAGGACACCGGCGCGCTCATCGGCCTGGTGATCGCCTTCGGCGCGGTCGGCCTGACCATGGTCACCGACGATCCGATCTTCGACGGCATCGGTACCCTGGCCATCGGTGTGCTGCTCGGCGTCATCGCCATCGTGCTGATCGTGGAGATGAAGAGCCTGCTGATCGGTGAGGGCGCGACCCCGGAGCAGGACGACGCCATCCGCGCCAACCTGGTCGACGGCGCGAAGATCACCTCGGTGATCCACCTCAAGAGCGAGTACCTGGGCCCGGAGGAGATGCTGGTCGCCGCCAAGGTCGCGATCGCGCCGGACCTCGACATCGCCGACATCGCCGAGGCCATCGACGCGGCCGAGGTGCGGGTGCGGGCCGCGGTGCCCACCGCCCGGCTGATCTACCTGGAGCCCGATCTGTACCGGACCCAGTCCGTCTGATCCGTCCGGCTCACCGAATCGCCGTCGTCCCGTCCGGGTCGGCGGCGATTCGCGTCGGCCGACACGGCGGCCGCACAGGGCGGGCCGTCCCGGTCTGTGCGGGTACCGTTCGGTGCCATGGCCGGTGAAGGTGGAGAGAGCAAGATCGCGATCATCGCCGCGCTGGCGGCGAACGCGGGCATCATGACCGCGAAGTTCATCGGCGCGTTCATCACCGGCTCGTCGTCGATGCTCGCCGAGGCCGTGCACTCGGTCGCCGACACCGCCAACGAGGCATTGCTGCTGGTCGGGCAGCATCGGGCCGGACGGGTTCCCGACACGCTGCACCCCTTCGGGTATTCGCGCAACCGGTACTTCTATTCGTTCGTCGTCGCGCTGGTGCTGTTCACCATGGGCTCGCTGTTCGCGGTGAACGAGGCGATCCACAAGATCGCGTCCCCGCACGGGATCGAGTCGCCGTCGGTCGCGATCGTGATCCTGCTGGTGTCGATGGTGCTCGAGGGCTTCAGTTTCCGCACCGCGCGCAAGCAGTCCGCACCATTGAAGGGCGAGCGCAGCTGGTGGCATTTCATCCGCACCACCCGCAATCCCGAGCTGCCGGTGGTGCTGCTCGAGGACATGGGCGCGCTGATCGGCCTGGTGTTCGCGCTGGCCGGGGTGGGCCTGACGGTGCTCACCGGCAACGGGGTGTGGGACGGCATCGGCACCCTGTTGATCGGGCTGCTGCTCGGTGTGAACGCGATCGTGCTGATCATCGAGACCAAGAGTCTGCTCATCGGGGAGGGCGCCACGGCCAAGGAGGACACCGCGATTCGCGCGGCCCTGCTCGCCGACCCTCGCATCGTGCGGGTCATCCGGATCCAGACCCAGTACCTCGGTCCGGAGGATCTGCTGGTCAACGCGAAGATCGCGATGCAACCCGGGCTCGACATCAGTCAGGTCGGCGAGGCCATCGACGCCGCCGACTACCGCATCCGCGTGGCTGCGCCCCACTCCTGCACCGTCTACCTGGAACCCGACGTCGTCAAGACCGAATCGGCGGGCGCCACACCCTGATTCAGTGGTAGGCGGGCGCCGCGCCGCGCAGCAGCTCCAGCGGCTCGGTGACGATGCCGAAGCGGGTGCGCAACAGATGCCCGGCGGCGTGCAAGCCGGGCATGCCGTGTACGCCGGGACCGGGCGGGGTCGACGACGAGCACAGGTAGGTGCCGGGGATCGGGGTGGCGTAGGGGTTCCAGCGGGCCAAGGGGCGGAAGGCGGTCTGGCGCACGGTCATCGCGCCCGCCGAGATGTCCCCGCCGACGTAGTTGGCGTTGTGGGCGGGCATGAAGGCCGCCGGCGTCACGTGTTTCGCGAGGATCAGGTCACGGAAGCCGGGCGCGAAGCGTTCGACCTGGGCGATCACCGCCTCGCTGATGTCGCGGTCGGAACCGTTGGGCACGTGGGCGTAGGTGTAGAAGGTGTGCTTTCCCGCCGGGGCCCTGGTCGCGTCGACGACCCCGGGCTGGATCGCCAGCACATAGGGCCGCTCCGCGAATTCGCCCGCCGCGATCCGGCGTTCGGCGCGCATCGCCTCGTCGCGGGTGCCCACCAGATGCAGGGTGCCCGCCAGCTCGCAGCCGGGCGCGGTCCACGGCACCGGGCCCGACAGCGCGAAGTCGACCTTGCAGGCGGCCCCGCCGTAGCGGAATCGGCCCAGGCGTTCGCGGTAGCGCGCGGGCAGGCGGTCACCGGCGATGCGCAGGAGTTCGGCGGGCGAGGTGTCGAACAGGACGGCGCGGGCCCGCGCCAGCTCGGCGAAGTCGTCGACCCGGTGCCCGGTGACGACCTCGCCGCCGAGCCGTTCCAGCTCGGCGATCAGCGCGTTCGGGATGGCCTGGCTGCCGCCGCGCGGAATCACCCAGCCGCCCGCGTGCGCCAGGGTGCCGAGCAGCAGGGCGGCGCCGACCGCGGGCAGGGCGCGCGGCTGGGTGATCGCGTGGGTGGCGACGCCGGTCAGCAGCGCGGGCGCGACCTCGTCGTGGAAGCGGTTGTTCCACAGGGGTGATCCCTGTTCGAGCAGCCGCAGGCCGAAGCGGGCGGCGGTGGGAATTCGCAGCGGCGGGTGCCGCAGATCCGACATCGCCAGGTCGACCACGTCGGGCCAGTGCTCGACGAGCGGCCCGAACAGCGCGCGCCAGGCGGGGCCGTCGCGGCCGAGGTCGGCGACCGTGGATTCGAGGTTGCGCCAGGCCGATCCGGCGATGCCGCCGTCGAGCGGATGCGCGTAGGAGATCGTCGGGGTCAGCAGCTCGACACCGTGTGCGGGCAGATCGAACGCGCGAAAGAAGGGCGAGGCCAACGCCATCGGATGCGCGCCGGCGCAGAGGTCGTGGTGGAAACCGGGCAGGGTGAGTTCGGCGGTGCGTGACCCGCCGCCCGGCTGATCCTGGGCCTCGAGCACCCGCACCGAGAGGCCGGCGCGCGCCGCGATCACCGCCGCGGCCAAGCCGTTCGGGCCCGACCCGACTACTACGACCTCAGCCATCCGTCGTCCCTTCGCCTTCGGTCGCCCCGGGCGACCTGCGTCGTTGTCTCCAACCTACGCGGCGTGTGGACCGTCGCCGACGAGTCGTCGGTCACCCGGCCGGGCCCGTGCGGTTACCCGAACGCGGCCCAGCTCTCGACCAGCAGGGCGATCCGCCGTTCGCGCAGTTCCGGGCGCAGCCTGTCGCTGCGTTCCAGCGTCGCGAGGCCGTGCAGCCCGGCCCAGGCCACCTCGGTGCGCGCGCCGAGTTCGTCACCCTCGGCGCCGGCGCTGAACATGGCCTCGAGGCCGGCGAAGGCGTCGCGCAGCGGCTGTGGCGCGTCCAGGCCGAAGTTCAGATCGGTGGTGAGCACGAAGATCGCGTCGTAGCGGGCCGGGTTGGCGGTGGCGAAGTCGAGGTAGGCGCGGGCGACCCTGTCGAACACCTCGGTGCGGGTCGTCGCGCTCTCCCGCGCCAGGCGCATCTCCTCGGCCAGCTCGACACAGCCTTGCAGCGCGACGGCCCCGACGATGGCGGCCTTGTTCGCGAAGTGGCTGTAGAGCACCGGCTGGCTGTACTCGATGCGCTCGGCCAGTTTGCGGATGGTGACCGCGTCCCAGCCCTCGGCTTCGGCCAGCTCGCGAGCGGTGTCGACGATCTGCTGCTGACGTTGGGCGCGTTCACGTTCCTTGCGGGTCTGGGTGCTCATGCTCGAAATTCTAGCAACGCTAGACAAGATAGCGAGACTCGCGTTATCGTTCTCCCATCACCTAGCAGCGCTAGATTTCAGAGCGTTGCAATACAGAGCCAGGAGCACACCATGACCGTCTCGCGCATCGCCACCGCCCTCTCCGTCCTCGGCGCGGCCTTCATCCTCTACATCGGCCTGAGCTACCTGATCACGCCGGAGACCATCGCCACCGGCTTCGGCCTGCCCACCCGGCCCGAGGGCGACGCGGTGGCCTTCCTGAATCTCAAGGGCGTGCGCGATACCGTGTGCGGCCTGCTGATCATCGCGCTGCTGGCCGCCCGCCAGCGCTTCGCGCTCGGCATCACGATGCTGGTGCTGGCCCTGATCCCGACCGGCGACATGATCACGGTGCTGAGCTGGGACGGCTCGGCTGCGGCCGCCTTCGGCATCCACGGCTTCACCGCCGCGCTCGTCGCCCTGACCGGCGTGCTGCTGATGCGCGAACACCGCACCGTCACGGCCACCGTCGACCAGCGGGTCGCCGTCGCCGCGTGACGCCGGTCACGCGGCGATGAATTCCGCGCGCCCCCACCGTCTTCACCCACAACGAGCACACGACCGAGGAGGAACCACCATGGCGAACGCACCGCACGGCCCCGCGTCCTACTTCCCCACCATCGAGGCCAAGTACGGCCGCACCGTCGACGAGTGGCTGACCATCCTCGGCGCCGCCGAACAGACCAAGCACGCCGCGCTGGTCACCTGGCTCAAGACCGAGCACGGCCTCGGGCACGGGCACGCCACCGCCCTGGTGCAGTACCACCTCCACCCGGAGAAGTGGGCGCGCGCCTGAGGTTCGGCACCGTGAAGGCCCCGCAGCGCCTGCGGGGCCTTTCCCGTCTGTCACCGCACCGGAACGGGTTTCGGCTCGGGTTCCGCGACGTCGTCGACCGGGTGGTCGTCGACCATCGTCTCCTCGTCGAAGGGCAGTTCGCGATCGAGGACACGGCGAGTGCGGTCGGCGTCGACGGTCTTGGTCCAGGTGCCGATGAGCAGGGTGGCCACGGCATTGCCCGAGAAGTTGGTCAGCGCACGGGCTTCGGACATGAACCGGTCGATGCCGACGATCAGGCCGACGCCGTCGAGCAGTTCGGGACGGTGACTCTGCAGGCCGCCGGCGAGGGTGGCCAGCCCGGCGCCGGTCACGCCCGCCGCGCCCTTGGACGCGATGATCATGAACAGCAGCAGGCCGATCTGCTCGCCCAGGCTCAACGGCTTGCCCATCGCGTCGGCGATGAAGATCGAGGCCATGGTCAGGTAGATCGCGGTGCCGTCGAGGTTGAACGAATACCCGGTCGGCACGACGACGCCCACCGTCGTGCGCTCCACACCCGCGTGCTCCATCTTCGCCACCAGACGCGGCAGCGCCGACTCCGAGGACGAGGTCGCCACGATCAGCAGGTACTCGCGTGCCAGGTACCGGCACAGCTTCAGGATCGACACCCCCGAGACCAGCCGCAGCACCACCCCGAGCACGCCGAAGACGAACACCAGGCAGGTCAGGTAGAACGCGATCATCAGCGTCGCCAGCTCGACCACCGCCGACCAGCCGGTGCGGCCCACCACATTGGCGATCGCGCCGAACGCGCCGATCGGAGCCAGCCACAGGATCATCGACAGGATCCGGAACACCAGCTTCTGACCGAGCGAGACCGCGCGCAGGATCGGCGCGCCCGCCTCGCCCATCGCCTGGACCGCGAAGCCGACCAGCAGCGCGACGAACAGCGCCTGCAGCACGCTGCCCGCGGTCAGCGAGGACACCAGCGTCGTCGGCACGATGGCCTGGATGAAGTCCCAGGTGCCGCCGGCGCCGTGCGCCTGCTCGGCGTATTTCGCGCCCGCGCCCGCGCTGCCCGCACCCAGCCCGGTGCCCGGCTCGATCAGGTTCCCGACGACCAGACCGATGCCGAGCGCGACCGTCGACATCGCCAGGAAGTAGGCGATGGCCAGGCCACCGACCTTGCCGACGGTGGCGGCCGCGCGCACCGATCCGATGCCCAGGACGATCGTGCAGAAGATGACGGGTGCGATCATCATCTTGATCAGGTTCACGAACAGGGTGCCCAGCGGCGCCAGCGACTGACCGAATTCCGGCGCCAGCCGGCCGACCAGGATGCCCGCGAGGACCGCGAAGATCACCGCGATGTACAGCCAATGGGTATGGTCGCGTTTCCGCGAAGGTGCGGCGGTTGTGCTCATGGCGCACAATCATCCGGAACCACTGTGACTCCCATCACATTTGGTGCATAACGTTCAAGACGAGGTCGGAGGGCAAGATGCGACGAGTGCGGTTGTCGCTCGCCGGGCAGGCCTTCGTCTGGCAGCTGGTGGTGCTGGCCCTGATGATCGGGACCGGGACCGTGCTGGCGGTCTTCGACGCCCGTCACGACCACGATGTGGCCACCGAACTGCAGGTCCGCGACGTGGCGGTGACCGTGGCGCGCGCGCCGTCGACGCTGGCCGCGGTGAACTCGCCCTACCCCAGCGGACTGCTGCAGCCCACCACCGAACGCATCCGCGCCGACACCGGCATGGACTTCATCGTGGTGATGGCGCCGGACCGCACCCGCTACACCCACACCAATCCCGAGCTGATCGGCAAGCCGTTCACCGGCAGCATCGACGCCGCGCTGGCCGGGCAGACGCTGACCGAGACCTTCACCGGCTCGCTCGGCCCCTCGATCCGCGCGGTCACCCCGGTCTACGACGGCGGCCGGGTGGTCGCCCTGGTCTCGGCCGGGGTGACCAGGGCCAGGATCGGCACCCAGGTCGCCTCCCAGGTGCCGGTGATCCTCGGTGTCTCCGCGGCCGGGCTCGCGCTGGCGGCCTGCTCGTCGTTCCTGATCAGCCGCAGGCTGCGGCGCCAGACCCACGGCCTGGCACCCGACGAGTTGCGCGCGCTCTACGAGCACCACGACGCGGTCCTGCATTCCGTGCACGAGGGCCTGGTGGTGTTCGGGACCGCGCCGGGGCCCGCCGAGGTGGTCAACGATCAGGCGCGCACGCTGCTCGACCTGCCCGACGGCCCGGTGCATCGCACCGACCTGCCGACCTCGCTGCAGCAGATGCGGTGGGGCGTGGTGCGCGACGAGACGCACGTGACCACCGACCGGGTGCTGCTGGTCAACCAGGACGTCGTCAGCTGGGAGGGCCGCCCGATCGGCACCGTGCTGACCATCCGCGACCAGACCGAGCTGCGCGCGGTGCTCGGCGAGCTCGACTCCGTCCGCGGGTTCGCCGAGTCGCTGCGCGCGCAGGCGCACGAGGCCGCCAATCGGCTGCACACCGTCGTCACCATGGTCGAGCTGGGCCGCCCGGAGGAGGCGGTCGCCTTCGCCACCGCGGAACTGCGGCTCTCGCAGGTCCTGATCGACCGGCTGCTGTCCGCTGTCGGCGACGCGGCACTGGCCGCGCTGCTGCTGGGCAAGGTCGACCAGGCCGCCGAGCGCGGGGTGAGCCTGGCCATCAGCGAGGACACCGCGCTGGACTCCGCCGATCCGCTCTCGGCGCACGAGGCGGTCACGCTGGTCGGCAACCTGGTCGACAACGCGATCGACGCGGCGGCGGGCACCGTCGACAAGCGAGTCGAGGTATCGGTGTATCACCGTGACGGCGAGCTGGTGGTCCGGGTCGCCGACAGCGGGCCCGGCATGTCGGCGCAGATGTTCTCGCGCGCCGCCGAACGCGGCTACACCACCAAGACCGACCACGCCGGACTCGGCTTGGCACTCGTGCACCGCCTCGTCGATCGGCACGGCGGCGCCATCACCACCACGGCCGCACCACACAGCGCGGTCATCGTTCGCATTCCGCTGAGGGAGAAGAAATGATCCGGGTCCTGATCGTCGAGGACGAGCCGTTGATCGCCCAGGCCCACCGGGCCTATCTCGAGCGGCTGGACGGGTTCGTCACCGGCGGCGTCGCGCATACCGGTCGCGACGCGCTCACGCTGGCCGCCGAGGCGATCGCCGACGGCAATCCGTTCCACCTGGTGCTGATGGACATCGGCCTGCCCGATATCAGTGGACTCGAGGTGGCCGCCGCCCTCAACGGCCTGGAACCGCGCCCGGACGTCATCGCGATCACCTCCGCCCGCGAGCTGACCATGGTGCGCAATGCCGTCGCCCACGGCGTGGTGCTGTACCTGCTCAAGCCGTTCACCTTCGCCGCGTTCCGCGAGAAGCTCGAGCGCTACCGCGATTTCGACACCGCGCTCCCCGCGGGCGAGGCGGCGCTGTCGCAGTACGACATCGATCGCGCCCTGGGCGCCTTGCGCACCGCCGACCAGCGTGCCGGTGCGCCCAAAGGCGTTGTGCAGCACACTCTCGAGGAGGTCTCGCGCGCGGTGCGCTCGGCCGAGTCGGGGATCACCGCGACCGATGCCGCTGCGGCCGTGGGGGTTTCGCGCATCACCGCGTGGCGCTACCTGGAAAAGCTGGCCGACGACGGACTGGCCGAGCGCCGCGCCGATTACGGCCGTGCGGGTCGGCCCAAGACTCGGTATCGCTGGCGCGCGGGCGCCTAGGGCGGGCCCGCGCCGGGAGTCAGGACAGGCTCGCGGCGCCGGCCAAGCCGTCGGGCGACGGGGTGCGCGCCACCGGACCCAGCTCGACCGGCATGTGCTCGAAACCGTGCAGGGTGAACAGGTTCCGCCGCACCGGTTCCCCGCGTAGCCGCAGGTTCGGATAGCGGGTGTAGAGCGCGCGCAGGGCGTGCACGGCCTCCATCCGGGCCAGGCTCGCGCCGAGGCAGGCGTGGATACCGCTGCTGAAGGCGACGTGTTCGCGCAGGTTGGGGCGGTCGATGTCGAAGCGGTGCGGGTCGGCGAAGACGGCGGGGTCACGGTTGGCGCCCGCCAGCGACAGGATGACGGTGCTGCCCTCCCGCACGGTGACGCCGTCGATCTCGACGTCCTCGAGCGCCTGCCGCGCGGTGGTCTGCACCGGCGGATCGAAGCGCAGTGTCTCCTCCACCACGGCGGGCCAGCGGTCGGGATCGTCCTGGGCCAGCGCGAGCTGGTCGGGGTTGGCCGACAGCGCCGCGATCGCGTTGCCGATCAGATTCACGGTGGTCTCGAAACCGGCGCCCATCAGCAGACTGGCGCCCGCCTGGAGTTCGCGCAGGTCCAGGTCGCCGGAACTGACCAGCGTCGAGAGGATGTCCTCGCCGGGGTCGCGGCGCAGCTGGGCGATGTGCGCGGCCAGGTAGTCGTCCATGGATTCGATCGCCGCCATCGCGCCCCGGTAGGTGCGCCACGAGGTGCCGATGTCGAGCAGCGGCGTGACCCGGTCGCCCCAGCGCAGGAACAGGTCGCGGTCGGCGGCGGGGAAGCCGAGCATGTCGGCGATGATCGCGATCGGCACCCTGGCGGCGAAATCGGTGATCAGGTCGACCGAGCCGTGCGCGGGCATCGCGTTGAGCAGCTCGGCGGTGACCACCTCCACCCGGTCCCGCAGCCGGGCGATGGCGCGCGGGGTGAACGCCGAGGCCACCGGCTTGCGCATCCTGGTGTGCTCGGGCGGGTCCAGGACCAGCATCGACGGCGGCTCGACCGGGTTGGGCGGGACCGTGACCCGCTCGGCCAGCTTGCGCCACGGACCCGGCAGGTCACCGCCGAGCGCCTGCCGCACACCGAATCGGGTATCCCGCAGAATGGCCCGGACCTGGGCGTGGTCGAAGGCCGCGTAGGACAGCGGGGTCCGCAGCAGTCCGCCGGGCGCGCGCAGTTCGTCGATCAGCGGGTAGGGATCGTGCAGGCCGCGCTGTCCGCTGAGCAGGACGGCGAACGGGTCGCCCTTGCGCACCTGCCAGCGCAGGACCGCCCGTGGCGCTCCGTGCTCGGCCGACCATCGCAACCAGTACCGCGCGTTCATCGCCACCCCTGCCGCTCTGCCGAATGGATGACTCCACCGTACGGACTTCGGGCACGACGCGGAACGTGTTCCAGTCGGAGATCGACCTATACCTGGGTAGGAGACGCGACGGCGGTCAGCGCCGGACCGTCACCCGCTCGGTGGCGGCCCGATGCTCCACGGCCGCCGGATCGGGATTGACCACCTGGACCAGCGAGGCGCCGGCGTACAGCACCGCGATGTAGCCGTCGATCAGCTCGGCCACGGTCTCCCACGGCGCGCTCGACAGCACCCGGTCGCCGGCGGAGATCCCTTGCAGCGCCGCCGACTTCCTGGCCTCGGCGAGCACCTCGCCGACCGAGAGGCCGTCGAGCGCGGCCCGGAAGCCGCCGGGCAGGAACTGGTCGCCGTGCACACGCACCGCCGTGGCGAAATCGGTGACGCCGACCGGCAGGTCGCGCACCGGAGTGCCCATCGCGTCCAGCGACAGCACCGCCACTTCGTCGACGCCGTCGGCGTCGTCGAGCCGGTCGGGGGTGACCAGCGCGAGGTCGGCGTCGGGATCGGGGGTGAGCACCACCTCCGTGCCCGCCCACCAGCAGCCGAGCAGCACCGCCGCGGTCTGCCAGTGCGCGGGCAGCAGCACCGCGACCCGGGCGCCGGGACTGAGCGCGAACTCGTCGCGCAGCAGATTGGCGGTCTTGGCGGCCCAGTTGGCCAGCGTCAGGCCCGACAGCTCGATGCGGGCGCCGGTGGCGTCGTCGTACCAGGTGACGCGCGGACCGGCCGGGTCGCGTTCGAGAATCGGGTCGAGGAGGACGTCGGTGAGCGTCGAGTTCGGCTCACGCATGGGTCAGTTCACGCATTTCGGTCCGTTCTGGCCTGCGTCGATCGGCGGGGCTGGCGGTACTGGCGTCGCGGTCGCCGAGGATGTTCCGTCGAAATCGAACATGCCTGCCGCGGCCGAGCCCGGACCAGAATAGTCGCTCGCCAGCACCACGCTCACGGTATCCGCCGACAGTGACGGATCCGCGACCACGGTGAGACCACCGAGCGCCTCGGCCACCGCCGCGGCCTTCGGATCCTCGGCGTCCACGGCGAGCACCCGGCTCGAACTCACGCTGCCTCCGGAGTAATTGCCCACCAGGCCCTCGCGGAAACCCTTGCCGGTCAATGCCGTCGACACCTTGGCCGCCAGCCCGGCCTTGCCGCCGGCGTTGAACACGCTCACCGTCACCGTCGACGGGTCGAGCTTCGGCTTGTCCTCACCCTTCTTCTCCTCGCCGACGAGCCCGGCGACATAGGCCTGCACCGCCTTGGGCTCGACCCGGACCACCGATTCACCCGCCGAGGTCATGCTGTTGAGGTCGGCGACCGGGATGGTCTCGAATTCCACCTTGCCGCCGGAGAGATCCTTGAGCTGCTGCAGGAAGGCCAGCACGTCCCAGTCCTCGTCGAGCACCACCGTGCGCCCGACCGCCTCACTGATCTCGCTGAGCTTGTTCGGATTCGCCAGGATCTTGGCGTTGAGCAGCTGGCCGACCAGCTGGGCCATGAACACCTGCTGACGCACGATGCGATCGATGTCACCGCGCGGCAGCCCGTGCCGCTGACGCACGAAGCTCAGCGCCTGCTGCCCGTCGAGGCGCTGCTGCCCGGCCGGGAAGTCCGCGCCCGACATCCATTCGTCCACCGCGTTGTTCAGGCACACCTCGACCCCGCCCACGGCATCGGTGAGCAGCACGAAGCCCAGCAGGCTGACCTCGGCGTAGTGGTCGACCGTGATGCCGGTGAGCGAGGCCACCGACTTGATCAGCGCCTGCCTGCCCGACTTGGTCGACTCGCGTTCGGCGTCGGCCTCGGAGCTGCCTTCGGCCAGCAGCTCGGCGCGTTCGGTCTCCTTGGTGGAGCCGTAGGCGGAGTTGATCTTGGCCTTGCCCTGGCCGGGAACGTCGACGTAGGAGTCGCGCGGGATCGAGATCGCGGTGGCCGAGCGGCCGTCGTTGGGCACCCGGACCAGCACGATGGTGTCGGTATTGGTGCCCACCTCGTCGCCCGCGTGCAGCATCGCGCGCTCGGCGGAGGTCAGCGGGTTGCCGTGCGCGTCGGTGCGGCTGTCGACACCGACGAGCAGGATGTCGACCGCGCCGTCGCGGCCGCCGCCGAGACCGAGGCCGCCGATGCGATCGATATTGGCGATCAGATTGTCGACACTGCGCCACGCGAATCCGGTGAGGGCGAGCACCAGCACCGCCGAGATCGCCACCATCACCTTCACCGGGCCGATGGCACCGGGCTGCGTGGCGACCGTGGGTGGTCGTGTCGACTCTCGCACTCGTGATCCTCTCGACGAACTCCGCGCCCGGCTCCGTATCTCCCCCGGCAAACCCCGCCATCTCGTGTGCCTGGGCTCGTCCACCGACACCGGCCATCACAGGCTAACCAACAGTTACCACAGTCGCGCCGAACCGCAGGTGTTCCGGCGTGCCAGACTGGCCGCGTGAACCCCGATTTCCCCGTCCCCTCCCGGCTGATCGTAACCGGAGCGCGCGGCCTGCTGGGGCGAGAGATCCTGCGGCTCGCGCCCGATTCCGCGGGCTACGGCAGAGCCGAGCTCGACATCACCGACCGCGCCGCCGTCGACGCCGTGTTGCGCCCGGGCGCGGTGGTGCTCAACTGCGCCGCCTACACCGCGGTCGACGCCGCCGAGACCGACCGCGACGCCGCCTTCGCGGCCAACGCCACCGGTCCCGCCGTACTGGCCGCCGCCTGCGCCGCGGCCGGGGCCCGGCTGATCCACGTCTCCACCGACTACGTCTTCCCCGGCACCGCGAGTACGCCCTACGAACCCGGCGACCCCACCGGACCGGCGACGGTCTACGGCCAGTCGAAGCTGGCGGGCGAGCGGGCGGTCCTGGAACTGAGCCCGGACGCGCAGGTCGTGCGCACCGCCTGGGTGTACTCCGGTGTCGAGGGGGATTTCGTCGCCACCATGCGCAGGCTGGAACGCGAACGCGACACCGTCACCGTGGTCGACGACCAGCTCGGCTCCCCCACCAGCGCCGCCGATCTCGCGGCCGCACTGCTCGAACTGAGTACCCGGCCCGACGCCCCACGAGTGCTGCACGCCACCAATTCCGGCACCGCCACCTGGTTCGATCTCGCCGTCGCCGTCTTCACCGAGGTCGGGGCGGATCCGGCGCGGGTGCTGGCGTGCGATTCGAGCGCCTTCCCCAGACCCGCACCGCGACCGCCCTATTCGGTGCTGTCCTCGGCGGCGTGGGACGCGGCCGGTCTCACCCCGCTGCGGCCTTGGCGTTCCGCACTAGCCGACGCACTCCGGCGCGTGTCCGACTAGGCTGCCCAGTCGTGAACGCAGCCGATTCCGCGGCCCCTGCGGGCCTTGCCGTCGTCACGGTGACTTATTCACCGGGCGAGCACCTCGAGCACTTCATCACCACCCTGGCCGACGCCACCAGCGAGAAGCCGCAGGTGATCCTGGCCGACAACGGCTCGACCGACGGCGTGCCCGAGCTCGTCGCCGAGGCCAACTCGCACGTGCGACTGCTGCGGACCGGCGGCAACATCGGCTACGGCGGTGCCATCAACCGGGCCGTCGCCGAGATCGACCCGTCGATCGAGTTCGTGATCCTGGCCAACCCGGACATCCGGTGGGGCGTCGATTCCATCGACAAGATGCTCGAGGCCGCCCAGCGCTGGCCGCGCGCGGGCGCGTTCGGGCCGATGGTCCGGGAGCCCGACGGCAGCGTCTACCCGTCCGCGCGCCGGGTCCCCGGCCTGGCCGACGGCGCGGGCCACGCCATCCTGGGCACCATCTGGCCGAAGAACCCCTGGTCGGTGCGCTATCGACAGGAGAACGAGGAGATCTCCGAGCGGGTGGTCGGCTGGCTGTCGGGGTCCTGCCTGCTGGTGCGCCGGGCCGCGTTCGACACCATCGACGGCTTCGACTCGCGCTACTTCATGTACATGGAGGACGTGGACTTCGGTGACCGCATGGGCAAGGCGGGCTGGCACAATGTGTTCGTCCCCGACGCCGAGGTGACCCATGCCAAGGGCCACGCCGCGGGCAAGCATCCCGAGCTGATGCTGCCCGCCCACCACGCCAGCGCCTACCGCTTCCAGGCCGACCGGCATCCACACTGGTGGCAGGCGCCGTTGCGGGGCGCGCTGCGCGCCGGACTTGCGGTTCGCTCCCGGATTGCGGTTCGATCGGCGCTGCGCGAGAAAGCGCGTTCCGCCTGAACCGTCAGCGCCAGGAGGCGGCAGCCCGCGTAACCACGTAGGGCGCCGGGGCAGGCAAAATCGGACACCGGCGCCTGAGCAGGCGCCGGTCCACTGTGAACAGGGGAAACTCGATGGCAGGCAACTCAGGCACCGACGCGGTCATCCTCGTCGGCGGACAGGGCACGCGGCTGCGTCCGCTCACCCTCTCGGCGCCCAAGCCGATGCTGCCGACGGCCGGGCTGCCGTTCCTGACCCACCTGCTGGCCCGCATCGCCGAGGCCGGGATCACCCACGTGGTGCTGGGCACCTCGTTCAAGGCCGAGGTGTTCGAAGAGCACTTCGGTGACGGCTCCGACCTGGGGCTCGAGCTCGAGTACGTCACCGAGACCGAGCCGCTGGGCACCGGTGGCGGTATCCGCAACGTGCTGCCCAAGCTGCGCGCGGACAACGTGATGGTGTTCAACGGCGACGTCCTGGGCGGCACCGACCTGGGCGCGATCCTCGACACCCACGAGTCGACCAACGCCGACGTCACCCTGCACCTGGTCCGGGTCAGCGACCCCCGCGCCTTCGGCTGCGTGCCGACCGACGCCGACGGCCGGGTCACCGCGTTCCTGGAGAAGACCCAGGACCCGCCGACCGACCAGATCAACGCGGGTTGCTACGTGTTCCGCCGCGAGTACATCGAGAAGATCCCGACCGGGCGTCCGGTCTCGGTCGAGCGCGAGGTCTTCCCCGCGCTGCTGGCCGAGGGCGCGCGGGTGCAGGGCCACGTCGACGCCTCCTACTGGCGCGATATGGGCACCCCGGAGGACTTCGTGCGCGGCTCGGCCGACCTGGTCCGCGGCATCGCCCCCTCGCCCGCGCTGCCGGGTCAGCGGGGTGAGTCGCTGGTGCATCCCGGTGCGGGTGTCGCCCCGGGCGCGCTGCTCATCGGCGGCACCGTGGTCGGCCGCGGCGCCGAGATCGGCGCCGGTGCCCGCCTGGACGGCGCGGTCATCTTCGACGGCGCGATCGTGGAAGCGGGCGCCACCGTCGAACGTTCCATCGTCGGCTTCGGCGCCCGGATCGGTCCGCGCGCACTGGTCCGCGACGGCGTCATCGGCGACGGCGCCAATGTCGGCGCGCGCTGCGAACTCCTGCGCGGTGCGCGGGTGTGGCCCGGCGTGGAGATCCCCGACGGCGGCATCCGCTTCTCCACCGACGTCTGATCCATCCACCCCGCGGCCGACCCGGAACGCCCGCTCGCCTAGCTGAAGCCGACCGCCTGGTCGCCCCAGGCGGTGTGCAGGTCGGCGTCGGGGTTGTCGACCACGCGATCGATGGTGTCGATGAGCAGGGTGGTGCGGTCCGAGGGCCGGTAGTGGGGCCAGTGCTTGGAGCCGTCCAGGGCCGCGGGCACGCCGTGTTCGGCGAAGGCCAGCCAGCGGCGCTGCATGCGGCCCGAGACCGCGACCGAGGCCTTGCGGCCGCCGAGCCAGAAGGTCGGGTCGTGGTTGAGCGTGCCGAAATTGCCGAAGACGTACGGCAATTCGGTGGCGTGTCCGGCGCCGACGCGCGCGGCCTTCAACATCGGGGTCGCGTAGTCGAAGCGGTACATCCAGGTCGGCGAATGCTGGGCGTGCGCCTCGGCGACCCACGCCGCGGGCATTCGGAAGGCCGCGTCGGTCGACATGGCCAGCGCCCCTCGGGTTTTCGCCAGATCGGGGTAGGCGGAGGTGATCTCGGCGATCCGCTCGGGTGACATCTCCGGATGCGAGGCCGCGACATCGCGCAGCATCGCGTTCACCGCGTCGGGCGTCACCGGCATGATCGGCGAGCGCAGCACCCGGAACAGCGAGGCCTCGTCCCGATTGGTCCCGATCAGCAGCGGCACCCGATGCGAACGCCCCTGCTGGAAGCGGTCGATCGGGTAGCCCGGCAACAGCTCACCGTCGACCACCGGCGCCGCGGCCAGCCTGCCCGGCTCCTTGATCGGCACCTCGTCGAGCAGCACCGCGCCCACCTCGACGAGCTGCTCGATCGGCAGCTCCAGCAGCCGATCCGCCTCGCCCGGACCGAGTTCGAGCAGTTCCAGGTAGCGCTGCGCGACGACGGCCGCGCGTTCCTGGCCGAATACCGTGGTGGCGGGCGGACTCTGGGCGATCGCCTTGTGGAACAACCCCGCCGCCGACGGCGAGGTGAGCAGCGCCGTCACACAGCCCGCGCCCGAGGACTCACCGAAGACCGTGACATTGCCCGGGTCGCCGCCGAACGCCGCGATGTTGTCGCGCACCCAGGCCAGCGCCGCCAGCTGATCGTGCAGGCCGAGATTCGGGGTGAACGGCTCGCCGAACGCGGACAGATCGAGGAAGCCGAGCACGCCGAGCCGGTAGTTCACCGAGACGACGACCACGTCGCCCGCCTCGGCCAGCTTGCGCCCGTCGTAGATGGTCTGCGCCGCGGTGCCGAGGCAGTAGGCGCCGCCGTGCAGCCAGACCAGCACCGGGCGCGGCTCGTCGTCGCTGGGTTCGGGGCGCGGGGACCAGACGTTGACCCACAGACAGTCCTCGCCCATCGCCAGATCGGAGTCGACCGGGACCATCGCGCCCATGGCCTGCGGGGCGATGTCGCCGAACACGACGCAGTCGCGCACTCCGTCCCAGGGCTGCGGGGGCCGCGGCAGCGAGAACCGGTCCGGTCCGGCGGGCGCGGCGGCATACGGGACGCTGCGCCATACCGCGATCGGCCCGTCCCAGGTCCCGCTGACGACGCCGTACTCCGTGCGGGCCAGTGGTTCGGCTTCGTGCGTCCGCACGTCGGCGTCGAGATCGGACTGAATGCTCATCGCACACCTCCTAGCCGGCGCGACCCACGGGTGCCTGTGTATTTGCTCCCGCGGGCCGCAGCACCTGGTGACTCCTTACGAGAGTACGTCCGCGCGGCCGGGTCAGCCTCCCAACGCACCATTCCCGCAGGTAACAGTTACTTCCCGGAACACGCCCGAACCGCCTTTCAGCGCGCCAACCGACCGTCACGATGCGCATTCGGCCACGTCTGGCGCCCGCTCCCGCCCCAGCTCCGCCGAGGTGGACCGACGCCTCGCATCATTTGCTGCGAATACGCTGGAATCGTCTGCCGTGCCCACGGTCACCGGCGGAACTGCCGACGGTGAGCAAGCCCACCCGACCTCCGCACCGTCGAAGACCCTCGACATACACGCCCGCCTAGACTGGGCCGATGCCGAACTACAGCTTCCGGTGCCGCTCCTGCGGCGACACGTTCGAGGTGAACCGGCCGATGGCGCAGGCCTCGGACCCGGCCGCCTGCCCGGCGGGCCACGACGACACGGTCAAACTGCTGACCACCTTCGGAACCGTCGGTCGTGCAGGCGCCCCCGCCCCGGTACCCGCGCCGAGGCCGGCCGGTGGCGGCTGCTGTGGCGGCGGCGGCTGCTGCTGACCGGCGCACTGAACATCGCTGGTACGCCGCGTGACTCAGTCGCGGCGGTCGGAGTGGCCCAGGTCGCGGTCGGGGGCGATGCGGTCGCGGACCCGCTGCTTGAGGACGGCGATGTCGGGGAAGCCGCCGTCGGCCTTGCGTTCCCACAGCTGCTCGCCGTCGAGGGTGATCCGGAAGATGCCGCCCTGCCCGGGGACCAGCGCGACCTCGCCGAGTTCGGTGGCGAAGGTGGTCAGCAGTTCCTGAGCCATCCAGCTCGCGCGCAGCAGCCAGCGGCATTGGGTGCAGTACTCGATCGCGATCCTGGGCACGGGGCCAGTATTCCCCAGCGGTGTTTCAGGCGTGGAACGTGCCGTCGAGGTAGACCCACGCGCCGTCGACGCGGACGAAGGTGCTGTTCTCGTGCATCGTGTCGCGTGCGCCGTCCACCCTGTAGTGGGCGATGAACTCGACGGTGCCGTTGTCGTCGAACGGGCCACCGCGCTGCGTGCCGACGATTTCCAGGAACAGCCACCGCTGGGCGGGGTCGAGTTCGAGCTCGGCGGGCCGGGTGTTCGGATGCCAGGAACGCAGCAGATAGTCGACGTCGCCGACGACGTAGGCGGTGTAGCGCGAGCGCATCAGGGTCTCGGCGGTAGGCGCGGGCCGGATGCCCGCCAGGATCGGCCCGCAGCAGTCGTCGAACGATTCGCCGCGGCGGCACGGACACGGTTTCGCTTCACCCATGCCGGTCATCCTGCCGGGTCGCGACCGGTGGCGGCCACGCGGGATCAGCCGAACGGCTGGTGCGCGAGCGGGACCAGTTCCAGGGTCCGCGCGAGGTCGCCGGTCTGGTCACGCCAGCGCCGCAGGTCGGTCACGCTGGGAGCCATCTCGTAGTCGAGGTGGTGGGCGGCCCGGGACAGCGCCGCCCACAGCGCCCCGACCTGCCCTGCCGTCTCCGGGCCCGCGTACACCCGCAGGGCCAGCAACTGAGCCCGCATCGGACAGCGCATGAGCTCGGGGGCGATCTGGGCCCACAGTTCGTCGACGGCCTGCTCGAGGGCGAGGCGCAGAATCCACGCGACCGCCCGCGACCACACCCCACCGGCGTCGGAGACGTCGCCGGACAGCAGGTTCTCGGCGGCCTCCAGCCGTTCGGCCACCGACGGGCGCGGGGTGTACTTCGCGCGCCGCGGCCTGCCCCGGCGATTCACCGGCACACCATCGACGTGCCACCGGGGTCGCCGAGCGGCCCGCCCCCGCTCACGTGCGCACCGCGGCGGGCTCGTGCGCGCGCAGCCAGGAGATGAATCGTTCGGTGTCGCTGATCAATTCCCGCATCGGACGGTCGATCGGCACGTGCGCGCCTGCGGTGGCGTCGCGCAGGACACCGACCAGCCAGCGGCCGCCGACCGCGCTCAGATGCTTGTTGAGATCGTCGACCCGGGCCCCGGGACCCATGATCGCCAGGGTGATCATGGCGCGAGTGGTGTGCGCGTTGCGCACCCGCCGTTCCACTTCGCCGTGCTCGAGCCCGGCGGCGAGCAGTTCCTGGCGGGCCTTGGCCAGCCCCGCCGCCTCGATCGCGGAGCGGCAGCAGGTGGCGACGAGCTCGTCGGCGATGGCGGGCGGCAGCTGCGGGGTGCGCAGCAGCGAGCGGGCGTCGTCGAGATAGCGGCGCACCGGGTCGCCGGTCACCCGCACCTCGACCACGGAACGTTCCCGGCGCTGCACCTCGAGCACGGTGGCGTCGAGCTGCATCCGGCGCACCGCTTCGGCGAGTCGCTCGTCGTGGGTGAACACCACCACTTGGCGCGTGGTGGCCACCTCGGCCAGCACCCTGGCCAGGCCGTCGACCTTCGCCGGGTCCATCGCCTGCACCGGGTCGTCGATCATCACGAAGCGGAACGGGCTGTGCGACATGGTGGCTCGCGGCAGGAACAGCGACAGCCCGAGCGCGTGCAGCTCGCCCTGGCTCATCACGCCGAGCGCGGCACCGTCCACCTCGTCGACGGTCACATCCAGCAGGACCCGCCGCGCGGTGCCCGCGCTGCCCTGCAACCGGATCGCGCCGAGCTCCACATTGCTCTGCTGCCGCAGCGTGCTCCACACCCAGCGCGCGGTGCTCTCCAGCGGGCGCATCCGTTCGCCACGGATGGTCGCGGTCGCCGATTTGAGCCAGTCCGCCGCCTTCTTCACCACCCGCAGTTCGGCCGCGTCGGCGGAGACCGCGCGGGCGGGGTCGAGCCAGGCGAGGATGCGCGGGACGAGCGGGGACCACACGGCGTCGAGGCGCTCGAGTTCGGCACAGGTATCGCGTTGCAGGGCAGTGAGTTCGGTGGCCAACGCGTCATAGGTGTCACGCAGCCGCTCCGGGAACCCGTCATCGTGGTCGGCCTCACCGAGCTCGGCCCACACCGACCAGAGCGCGCGCACCGCCGACACCCGCCGCCTGAGCGGCACCTCGTCACCGGCCACCTGCCCGTCGCCGGACGCGGCCTTGCCGTCCAGCGCGGCACCAGCACCCAGCGCCGCTCGGCCGCCCGTCGAGGCCTTGCCACCCAACGTGACACCAGCACCCGGCGCGGTCTTGCCGCCCAGCGCGGCGCTGTCACCAGGTGCGGCATTGCTGCTCGGTGTATCGCCGACCGGAGGCGCGGTGCCGAGTTCGGTGG
This sequence comes from Nocardia sp. NPDC087230, assembly GCF_044744725.1. Lineage (NCBI taxonomy): Bacteria > Bacillati > Actinomycetota > Actinomycetes > Mycobacteriales > Nocardiaceae > Nocardia > Nocardia sp. NPDC087230. The sequence continues at coordinate 1,142,803 of NZ_JBIUYV010000001.1, read as the reverse complement.
GAAGGCGCGAGGTGAGCGAGCGGGCGGCGGCCGTCGCCGTCTCGAACTCCGCGCGGGCCGTGCGCAGGGCGGCGAGTTGGGTTTCGCGCTGGCCTATTTCGGCATCGGCGGCGGCGAGCCAGGCGGTGTCGAGGTCGCCGCGGCCGCAGACCGGGCAGGGGCAGGTGCCGCCTGCGGTGACGTGTTCGCGGGCGCGGGTGAGCAATTCGAGGACGCGCAGATCGGCTTCGGCGTCGGTGGTGGCGTGGCGCGACAGCGCGGCCGAGGCCTCGGCCAGGCGATCCACGACCGCGGCGACCCGGGCCGGATCGGGCAGGGACAGGCGCAGGATCGCCCGGAGTCCCTCGGGACCGTCCGGGCCGAGCACCGACCCGGCGACCGCGGCGGCCACCGCGTCGAGATCGGGCTCGGGCACGCGCAGCAGGTCGGCGACATGGCGGGCGCGATCGTCGTCGGCGTCGGCGAGTTCGGCGAGCAGGTCGGTGCGGGACTGCCGCGAATCCTTCACGGCGCGTTCGAGTTCCAGCTTGCGCAGGCGGATGTGCTCGGCGGCGGCGGCCAGTTCGTCGAGACCGAGCAGGCGGTGCAGCGCGTCGAACAGGTCGCTCGGCTTGCCGTCGACCAGGGCGCCGAGTTCGCTGTAGGACAGGAACGGGCGGTACAGGTCGAGCCGGCCGCGCCTGCTGCGCGGGTCGATCGCGACGGTGCGCTCCGTGCCGCGGCGCTCGGTCCACTGCGCCTCGCCGAGTTCGCCGCCGGGCGCCCAGTGGGTGGCGACCGTGAGCTCGGCGTTCTCGCCCGCGGTGAGCAGGTCGACCTCGATCCGGGCCAGGTCGGGTTCGTGCAGGTTGCGCCAGCCTTCGCGCCACGCGGTCGAGCGGCCGTCCCAGCGCCGGTTGCCGCCGGTCAGCGCGAACTCCGCGGCCTCGGCGAAGCTGGACTTGCCGCTGCCGTTGCGCCCGACGACCAGGGTCAGCCCGGGCCCGGGGTTCAGGCGGAGCGTGGCCGTCGGCCCGATGCCGCGGAAGCCGTGCACGGTGATCGAGCGCAGGAAGACCCCGGTATCCCCGGAATCCGGTGCGGCTCGATCACCGTCGGCCTCGACGAGGGCTGCCAGCACGCACTCGGCGACCCGCCCCTCCACGGCGGGGTCGGCGGCGAGCTCACGCGCGACCACTTCGGCGATGCGATCCGAGCACACTTCTGCGACTTCCCCCTTCGCGGCCGCACGCACCGCGGCGGCCGATCTGCCCGGCCCACGAGATCCTCCTCGGCAAACGCTACCTGATCGCGGAGCGTTCGCCCAGGGGATGCGCAGTGCCCCAGCGAATCTGCCCGCGGGAGTGGAATGGCCATCGTGGCGCCACGGCGGGCCCCTCGATGTCCACCCCTCGCCCACCCCGGCGGGCAGCTCGATGAGGTGTTCACACCCGCGCTACGCTGCGGTGAGCGACGTGGGCGGTCCGGGCGAGCCGAACAGGTCAGAATGCCAGACTTTGCGTCAGTCGGCAAGTCCAACGGCGTGAATCTGCCACCGCGGCAGTGTTTTCCAGGAGATTCGCCGACGTGAACGGCAGTTGTCGGTCCCCTGCGGTACATATTTCGGCGACAGAGAACGGGGGAAGGCGATGACCGACCGACAGGCGCCGTGGACCGAGGACCAGGTCCGTGCACTCGCGCCGGACGCGAGCTCACTGGCTGCCGCACGCAAGCTGGCCGGTCGCTGGCGCGAGACCGGAGCCGCGGGGAGCGCGGTGTGGGGGCTGTGCCAGGGCAGCGGCGCCAAGCCGTATCAGACGATCGTCGACCTGGCCGGGCCCGCGTACAAGTGCTCCTGCCCGAGCCGCAAGTTTCCGTGCAAGCACGCGCTGTCGCTGCTGCTGAGCTGGTCCGGCGGCGCGGTGGCGGCCCAGGAGGCGCCCGCCGATTTCGCGGCGGAGTGGCTCGCGGGCCGGGCGGCCAAGGCGGCGGCCCCGCCCAAGACCAAGGCCACGTCCACGCCGTCGCAGGCTACTGTCGAGCAACGCCGGGCCAGGGTATCGGCGGGACTGACCGAGCTGGAGGTGTGGCTCACCGACCAGATCCGGACCGGCCTGGCCCAGACCGACCGCTCGTTCGCCGCCTACGAGTCGATCGCGGCCCGCATGGTCGACGCCCAGGCGCCCGGCGTCGCGGCGACCCTGCGCCGGCTGCCCGCCGCCGTGCTGACCACCGAGCACTGGCCCGAGCTGCTGCTGCGTGAATACGCCCGGCTGCATCTGCTGGTGCTGGCCCACCGCACCATCGACGCCGTTCCCGAGCCGTTGCAGGCCGGTATCCGCACCCACGTCGGCTATCCGACGCAGGCCGAGACGGTGCTCGCCGAGCCCGCGGTGCGTGATCGCTGGCTGGTGCTCGGTATGCGGGTCAGCGAGGAGGAGCGGCTGCACACCCGGCGCACCTGGTTGCGCGGCCGGAGCAGTGGACGCTGGGCCGTCCTGATCGAACATTCCTTCGGCACACCGAATTTCACCGGCGAGGTGCCCGCGCCCGGCCACGCGGTCGATGCCGATCTGCACTTCTACCCCGGTGCCGCGCCGCTGCGCGTGCAGTGGGGCGCCCGCCACGGCGTCCCCGAGCCGTTCACCACCGTGCCCGCGATCGGCGGTGTCAGCATCGGCGACGCGCTCGACGCCTACGCCTCGGCGCTGGGCGCCGATCCGTGGCTGCGCGCGTGGCCCGCCCTGCTGGCCGACGTGGTGCCGGTGCTCGACGAGCACGGCTGGCAGCTCGTCGACGCCGACGGCGCGGCGCTGCCGCTGCCCGCCGGGGTGCGGCCGTGGCGGCTGTTCGCGGTCGCCGGTGGTCATCCGGTGACGGTCACCGGCGAGTGGCGCGCCGACGGATTCGATCCGATCTCGGTGTTCAGCGCGGGCGAGGTCACCGATCTGGAGACCGAGTTCCCCACCCACTCGGCGCCGACTCCCGAACTGGCCGAACTGGTCTCGGTCGCGCTGCTCGGCACCGCGCGGCGCAGCGCCGACGGGGTCCGGCTCGACGCCGCCGTCACGGCGGCGGTACCGCAGCGCGCGGGCGAACCGGCGGTCCGCCTGCTCGACGCGGCCGCCCTGCAAGATCTCTACCTGCGCGGCGGCCGGATGCCGGGTACCGCGCCGAAGCCAGAGCCTGCGCCGGACGACCCGCGCCCGCTGCTGCCCCGCCAGGCCGCCAACCGACTTCGCCGCCTGCTGACCGAGAAGTCGGCGTTCCTGCCCGAATGGTTCGCCGCCGCGGCACCGTTCGACTACCGGCTGCCGGATGTGCTGTGCGTGCCCGCGCTCACCGCGGCCGCCGACGCCCAGTTGCGCGGGCCGCTGCTGCGGCTGGCCGGCCGGCGCGGCCGGTGGCTGGCGGCGCGGAACCCGGCGTGGTCGGGTCTGCTCGATTCGTTCCCGGTGGACCGGGTCGCCGCTCCCTCCGTACCCGAGAATGCCGGCGGATCACCTGGCGCGGCGGATGTCTGGTTGTTCGGCACACCGGGTGAGCGCAAGGACTGGCTGGCGCGGCTGCGTCGTACCGATCCCGCCGCCGCGCTCGAGGTGCTGGGTACCGCGTGGGCCAAGGAATCGGGTCCGATCAAGGCCGAGCTGCTCGCGCTGCTCGTCGACGGGCTGAGTCTCGACGACGAAGCCCTGCTCGAGCGCGCCCTCGACGATCGCCGCGGCGATGTGCGGCGCACCGCGGCGGGCCTGCTGGCCCGGCTGCCCGGTTCGGCGCTGGGGCAGCGGATGGCGGCGCTGGTGTCGTCGTGGCTGCGCGTCGCCGCCGACGGCACGGTCGAGGTCGCCGTGCCCGCCGCGGTCGACGCGCAGGCCAGGCGCGACGGCATCACCGACGGCACCGACCAGGCCACCCTGCGCTGGGACACCCCGGACTCGACGCTCAAGACGCTGCACCAGGCGATCGCGGCGACCCCGCTGACCGCGTGGGATCAGCTCGTCGGCGCCACCGGATCGGCCACCGCGACCGCCGCCCTGACCCTGACCCTGCCGCCGCGCTACGCCAAGGCGATCGTCGACGGCTGGGTCGACGCCGCTCTCACCCAGCGCGACACCTCCTGGGCCCGTGCGCTGTTCGCGCACGCGACCCCGACCGAGCAGGCCGTCCTGCGCCGCCGCGAGCTGTTCACTCTGCTCGATGCCGCAGACCGGATCGAGCACGTGCTCGACCTCGACGCGCACCAGCTCACCGAACTGCACGCGATCCTGCCCGGCCTCGACCACCCGTGGCCGCGACCGGTCGCCGAGCACGTGGTGCGACTGCTCGGTACACGCGCCCGCACGACCTCCCGGCAGGCCCACGCGAACGCCGGCGTGTACGCCGACCGGGCCCTGATCACCGCGGCGGGCGTCCATCTGCCCGTCGACCTGGCCGCGCGCGTCACCGCGCTCGCCGACAGCACCGACGACCCCGCCTGGCAACAGGCCTTCCACCGCCTCGCCCACGACCTCACCGACCGCGCGACCATGCTCGAGGAGCTGCGATGACCACCACCGAACCGGCAACCACCCTGTTGCGTCCGCACGCCGAACAGGCCTTCGCCGACGAGCTGGCCGCGCTGGGCCGCGTCGACGACCGGCCCCGGCCGCCGTCCTGGCGGCTCTCGCCGTGGGCGGTGGTCACCTATGTGCTCGGTGGCACGCTCGCCGACGGCACGGTCATCACCCCGAAGTACGTCGGGCCGCGGCGGCTGATGGAAGTGGCCGTCGCGACCCTGGCCACCGATCGCGCGCTGCTGCTGCTCGGCGTGCCCGGCACCGCGAAGACCTGGGTGTCGGAACATCTCTCGGCCGCCATCAGCGGGGAGTCGACGCTGCTGGTGCAGGGCACCTCGGGCACCGCCGAGGAGGCGATCCGCTACGGCTGGAACTACGCCCGGCTGCTGGCCGAGGGCCCGAGCGATGCCGCACTGGTGGCCTCGCCGGTGATGACGGCCATGCGGACCGGAGCCATCGCTCGCATCGAGGAGCTGACCCGCATCCCGTCGGATGTGCAGGACGCGCTGATCACCATCCTGTCCGAGAAGACCCTGCCGGTGCCCGAGCTGGGCGCGGAAGTGCAGGCGGCCAAGGGTTTCAACGTGATCGCCACCGCCAACGATCGCGATCGCGGCGTGAACGATCTGTCCTCGGCGCTGCGCCGCCGCTTCAACACCGTGGTGCTGCCGCTGCCCGCCGACGAGGATTCCGAGGTCGCCATCGTCAGCAGGCGCGTCGAACAGCTCGGCGCCGCACTGGAATTGCCGACCGTGCCCGCCGCGGCCGAGGAGGTCCGCCGGGTGGTGCGGGTGTTCCGCGAACTGCGCTCCGGGATCACCGCCGACGGCCGCACCAAGCTCAAGTCGCCCTCGGGCACGCTGTCCACGGCCGAGGCCATCTCGGTGATCACCAACGGCCTGGCTCTGTCGGCGCACTTCGGTGACGGCGTGCTGCGCGCGTCCGATATCGCGGGCGCCGTGCTCGGTTCGGTGATCAAGGACCCGGTCGCCGACTCGGTGATCTGGACCGAATACCTCGAGGCCGTGGTGCGCGAGCGCCCGGACTGGGCCGACTTCTACCGCGCCTGCCGCGAGATTTCGCACTGACGCCGGGGCCGACGGGGAGGACGGAACAGACCGCACACATGGGGTTTTCGATGAATCAGACCGAGAACGAGGTCACCGCGGAATCGACCGCGCACGAGAACCAGGCGGGCCGCAGGGCCGAGCCGGGTGACGCCGCGGTGACGCGCGTGTTCGGCATCCGCCACCACGGGCCGGGTTCGGCCCGATCGCTGCGGCAGGCGCTCGAGGAGTTCCGCCCCGACGCCATCCTCATCGAGGGTCCCGCCGACGCCGACCCCCTGGTCGGCTTCGTCGCCGCCGACACCATGAATCCGCCGGTCGCCCTGCTGGCGTATGTCCCGGATACCCCTGCCCGAGCCGCCTTCTGGCCGTTCGCGGTGTTTTCCCCGGAGTGGCAGGCCATGCGCTACGGCGTCGACCACGCCGTGCCGGTGCGCTTCTGCGATCTGCCCGCCGCGATCACTCTGGCCGCCGACGACGAGTCACGCGGCGACCGCACCGATCCGCTGGCCGCCCTCGCCTCGGCCGCGGGCTATGACGACGCCGAGCGCTGGTGGGACGCCGTCGTCGAATCCGTCCCCGACAGTGCCGCTTTCGACGCCATCGCCGAGGCGATGGCCGCCCTGCGCGAGGACGCGATCCATCACGCGCCGACCGGGCACCCCGACCGGGCGACACCGGAACCAGACTTCGCCGCGCTCCCTACCGAGACGGCACTTCCCCACCGCGATGAGCTCCCCAGCGATGATTCGCCGTCTCCGGACCTCCTCGCCGTACCCGAATCGGGCTCTCCGCTGACTGCCGATCCCGAGAACCCCGCGCTCGCACCGCTGGTCGTGGACCAGCACACCCTGCGACGCGAGGCGTACATGCGGCAGGTGATGCGGCAGACGCTCAAGGACGGGGCGAAGCGGCTGGCCGTGGTGTGCGGCGCCTGGCACGCGCCCGCACTGACCGGGACGCTCGGACCGGCCGCGCCGGACGCGCGGCTGCTCAAGGGATTGCCGAAGATCAAGACCGCGCTGACCTGGGTGCCGTGGACGCATTCGCGGCTGGCGGCGGGCTCGGGGTACGGGGCCGGGGTCACCTCGCCGGGCTGGTATCACCACCTGTTCACCGAGACCGAGCGCCCGGTGGCGCGCTGGCTGACCAAGGTCGCCGGGGTCCTGCGGGCGCACGATCTGCCGGTGTCGAGCGCGCACATCATCGAAGCGGTGCGGCTGGCCGACACCCTGGCCGCGCTGCGCGGGCGGCCGCTGGCCGGATTGTCCGAGGTCACCGAGGCCGTGCGCGCGGTGATGTGCGGCGGCGACGAGACCATGCTGCGGCTGGTGATCGACGAACTCGTGGTCGGTGAGACGCTCGGCGGCGTCCCCGCGGACACCCCGACCGTGCCGCTGGCGGCGGATCTGCGGGCACGCAGCAAGACCCTGCGGCTCAAGCAGGAAGCCCTGGCCCGCACGGTCGATCTGGACCTGCGCAAGGAGCGTGATGTCGAGCGCTCGCAGCTGCTGCACCGGCTGCGGCTGCTCGGCGTCGACTGGGGCACCCCGACGGTCGGCGAGGTCCGCAACACCGGCACCTTCCGGGAGACCTGGACCCTGCGCTGGGAACCGGAATTCGAGGTCCGCATCGTCGAGGCCGCGGTCTGGGGCACCACGCTGCGCACCGCCGCCGAAGCCAAGATCCTCGACACCGCGAGCCGGGACGGCGTCTCCGTCGCCGATCTCGCCGACGCGCTGGAGATGGCGCTGCTGGCCGATCTGGGCGGGGCCACCGACGGCCTGATCACCCGGCTGGAAGCGGCCGCGGCGCTCGACCACGACGTCACTCATCTGCTGGGCGCGCTCCCCGGGCTGACCAGGACGCTGCGCTACGGCGATGTCCGGGGCACCGACACCAAGGCGCTGGCCCACGTGGCCGACGGGCTGCTGGTGCGGATCTGCGCCGGCCTGCCCGGCGCCGTCACCGGTCTCGACACCGACGCGGCCGAGGCGCTGCGCGCCCAGATCGATGCCGCGCACACCGCGATCAGCACCCGCGACGACGACCACACCACCAGCGAATGGCTGGCCACGCTGCAGCGCATCGCCGATCGCGACGATGTGCACGGCGCGATCAGCGGCCGCGCGGTGCGCCTGCTGTGCGACGCCGAACGCATCGACGACGCCGACTCGGCCCGTCGCCTGGCCGCCGCGCTGTCGGTCGGCAACACCCCCGCCGCCAAGGCCGCCTGGATCGACGGCTTCCTCGGCGGGCGCGGCCTGCTCCTGGTCCACGACCGGGAGTTGTTGCGCCGCATCGACGAGTGGCTCCGCGAACTCAGCGAGGACCAGTTCGTCGCCACCCTTCCCCTGCTGCGCCGCACCTTCGGCTCCTTCGAATCCGGCGAGCGCCGCGCCATCGGCCAGGCGCTGCGCGACACCGGCACCACCCCGGCCGCCGCCACCGGCGCGACGCCGATCGACCCGGTGCGCGGGCAGCTCGCCCTGCGCGCCGCCACCGCGATCCTCGGCGCCGCCGGATGACCCGGCCCGGAGCGCGGGCGGCAAGCCCGCTGCCACAGCACCGCCCGCTCGATCACCAGGAGCAGCCCGCATGACCGATATCGACGACAACCATTCGCGCCGTTGGCGGCTCGTTCTCGGGCAGGCCGCGCAGGAACAGCTCGGCGGCCTGTCCTCGGGCCCCGACCAGGCGATGGACCAGGCCCTCGGCGCCCTCTACAACACCGGCGAGGCCGGCGGATCGACGAAGCGGTCCGGCGGACTCGGCGGTTCGGCGCCCCGGGTGGCGCGCTGGCTCGGCGACATCCGCACCTACTTCCCCGCGACCGTGGTCGAGGTGATGCAGCGCGATGCCGTGCAGCGGCTCAACCTCACCCAGCTGCTGCTCGAACCCGAACTGCTGGAATCGGTGGAACCCGATGTGCACCTGGTGGGGACGCTGCTCGGCTTGAACCGGGTGATGCCGGAGACCACGAAGGCCACCGCCCGGATGGTGGTCGAGAAGGTGGTGCGCGAGATCGAGCAGCGCATCGCGGCCAAGACCGTCGCCGCGGTCACCGGCGCGATCAATCGCTCGGCCCGCACCCACCGCCCGAAACTGCGCGACATCGACTTCGACCGCACCATCCGCAAGAACCTCGCCAACTACCTGCCCGAGCATCGCACGGTCGTGCCGGAACGGCTCGTCGGCTACGGGCGCAAGGCGCAGTCGATCCAGCGCGACGTGGTGCTGGCGATCGATCAATCCGGCTCGATGGCGGCCAGTGTCGTCTACGCGTCGGTCTTCGGCGCGGTGCTGGCGTCGATGCGGTCGCTGAAGACCTCGCTGGTGGTGTTCGACACCGAGGTCGTCGACCTCACCGACCAGCTCAGCGACCCGGTCGACGTGCTGTTCGGCACCCAGCTCGGCGGCGGCACCGACATCAACCGCGCCATCGCCTACTCGCAGTCGCTGATCACCCGGCCCACCGACAGCCTGTTCGTGCTCATCTCCGATCTCTACGAGGGCGGCGTGCGCGAGGAGATGCTGCGCCGATGCAACGCGATGAAGGAGGCCGGCGTCCAGGTGGTGGTCCTGCTCGCGCTCTCGGACGAGGGCGCGCCCGCCTACGACCACGACAACGCCGCCGCGCTGGCCGCGCTCGGCATCCCCGCCTTCGCCTGCACCCCGGACAAATTCCCCGATCTGCTGGCGACCGCCCTCGATCGTGGCGACCTCACCCATTGGGCCGACACCCACGCTCCCGCCGTGTAGTACCGCGAGTTTCGCTAGGCTGCGAAGCGATCGGGTTCGGTGAACGGGGTGAGGCGATGTTGCGGCGCGGGGAGGTGTTCGCCGGGTTCGTCATCGAGCGGGAGCTGGGGCGCGGTGGGATGGGCGCGGTGTACGCGGCCCGTGATCGGCGGCTGCCGCGGCTGACCGCGCTCAAGCTCATGCACCGTGACCTGTTCACCGACTTCGAGATCCGCACCCGGTTCGAACGGGAAGCGGACCTGGTCGCGCAGCTGGATCACCCGAACATCATAACCGTCTACGACCGTGGCGTCGACGAGGAACAGCTGTGGATCGCCATGCAGTTCGTCGACGGGGTCGACGCGGCGGCGGTCCCGGTGCCGCAGTTCGGGATCGAGCGGATCGCGCAGGTGGTCGCCCAGACCGCGAGCGCGCTGGACTACGCGCACCGCCAGGGCGTGCTGCACCGCGACGTGAAACCGGCCAACATCCTGCTCTCGCGGACCGCGGGCGTCGGCGCCGGCTTCGACGAACGCGTGCTGCTCACCGACTTCGGCATCGCGAAACTCCTCGACGACACCGGCGGTCTCACCCGCACCGGCCAGTTCACCGCCACCATCGCCTACGCCTCGCCCGAACAACTCAGCAGCGCGCCACTGGACGGCCGTGGCGACCAGTACTCCCTGGCCTGCACGATCTTCCGGCTGCTCACCGGCACCGGCCCGTACGACGCGCCCAATCCGGCGACCGTCATGCTCGGTCATCTCACCGCCGTTCCCCCGCGCGCCAGCACCCGCCGGTCGGCGCCGCTGCCCGCCGCGGTCGACGCCGTCCTCGCCAAGGCCATGGCCAAGGAACCCGCCCGGCGGTTCGCCACCTGCACCGAGTTCGCGGCCGCCTTCGCCGAAGCCATCCGCCGCCGCGCACAGACCCCGGCGAGCGGAGTCCACCCACTCACCGGCGCGGTCGCGCCCCGCACCGGCGGGCTGCCGACCACGAACGGCACGCCGGAAGCCCGGCCCGGCACCGACTTTCGCGGCAGCGGCGCCGGGCCGGCGACGAGCACCACGAGTGCGGCACGCGCCGATTCCCCGCAGCCACGGCCGGCCGCGGAACCGGATCTGTCGCGCCGGCTCGACCCGACCGCACGCGGCGCGGCGCCCGGCGGGCCACGCATCGACACCCGGCATCCGAACCGGCACGGCGGCTCCCCTGATCCGGGTCAGCGCGCCACCGGGCCGCGAGACGACGGCCCGGCCGCACCTCGGCGCGAGCACTCGCTCCGCGGCAACGACGCCGTCGCCGGCGCGGGATCGGTCTGGCTGAACGCGGTGCACGGTTGCCTGCTCGGGGGCGCGATCGGTGACGCGCTCGGCGCACCGATCGAGACCAGGACCCTGCGCCAGATCCGGGCTCAGTACGGGCAGGCGGGTCTCACCGACACCGACCCGCTGCGGATCTCGGAGGAGACGCAGCTGACCGCGTTCACGGTGGAGGCGCTGATCCGCGGTTCGGTGCGGGCGCGGGCCAAGGGCATCGGCGGAGCGACCATGGGTCTGTTGCAGCAGGGCATGCTGGTCTGGCTACGGGGTCAGGTCGTCGAACTGCCCGACCAGCCCTTCACGCTGCACAGTTCATTGACCGGCTACCCCGAACTGATCGAGCAACGGGGCGTGGCGAATTCGGTGTACACGGCCCTGCGCCAGGCGGCGGCGCGCCGCGCACCCACCGCCCCGCTGGGCACCCGCCAGCAGCCGATCAATCGGTCCAAGGGCAGCGGCGCGGTGATGCGCGCGGCGCCGTGTGGATTCGGCTACGCCGCCGACCGTTCCGGCACGGCGACCGGGGCGATCTTCGAATTGGGTTGCGACGCGGCCGCACTGACCCACGGCCATCCCAGCGGCTGGCTGCCCGCGGGCACCCTGTCGGCGCTGATCTATCAGCTCGCCCGGGGAAACGACACCACGACGGCGCTCGCCCGCGCCCGAGCCGAACTGGCGACCTACCCCGATCACGAGGAAACCTCGGCCGCTCTCGATGCCGCGGTCGCCTCGGCCGCGGCGACCGCGCGCTCCGGTCGCGGACCAACCCCTGAGGAGGTCGAATCCCTCGGCCAGGGCTGGATCGGCCCCGAGGCCCTGGCCATCGCCGTGTTCGCCGTGCTGGCCGCGGAATTCCGGGGCGGCGCCGCGCACGAGATCGTCCGCACCGGACTCCTGTTGTCGGTCAACCACTCCGGTGACAGCGACGCCACCGGCTCGATCACGGGCAGCCTCCTCGGCGCCCGCTACGGTCGCACCGCTCTCCCCCGCCGCTGGTCCGACACCGTCGACGCCCGCGCCGCCCTGGACCGCCTCGCCACCGACTATTGCACCGAATTCGGCCTCACCCCACCCCGCGACGCCCACGGCCAGCCCACCGACGACTGGTACGACCGCTACCCGGCGTAGGCGAATCGCGCCGATCGGACCAGCTCAACGCTGTTCGAATCGGCTCGATTGTGACCACCTGCGCCGGACAGATCGCGAACGGGCTCGTCGGCGACGGTGTCACCGGCGAGCCCGTTCGAGAATCTACAAGTCCGCGATGGCGGCCAGTGGGGGTGTGCGGGCCGCGCGGACGCCGGGCCAGACGGCGGCCAGGACGCCGACGATGCCGGAGGCGATCAGGACGGTGACCAGCTGGGACCACGGGATGGTGATCTGGTCGATGCCCAGGTCGCGCAGGGTGCGCAGGAAGCCGACGCCCAGGGCGATGCCGAGGACGAGGCCGACGATGGCGCCGAAGATCGCGATCAGCATGGATTCCAGGTAGATCGTGCGGCGGACCTGGGCACGCTGGGTGCCGACGGCGCGGAGCATGCCGATTTCGCGGCGGCGCTCCACCACCGACAGGGCGAGGGTGTTGATGATGCCGAGCACCGCGATCACCACGGCCAGGGCGAGCAGGCCGTAGAGGATGGCCAGCAGGGTGTTGATCTGCTTGCCCTGGGCGCCCTTGAACTGCTCGTGGTCTTGCACCTGCACCACGACGAACGGCTCGGTGGCCTTCTCCAGATTCGTCCGCATGGCGGTGAGATCGCTGCCGGGCGCCGCCTTCACCAGTACGAAGATGTTGGTGCGCAGGCTCTGCGGCATCAGCTGTTCGTAGACGCCGGGGTCGACGACCATCGGGCCCAGCAGCGGCGAGTTGGCGTAGATACCGCCCACGGTGAGCTCGAGCTGCTTGTTGTCCAGGCTGGTGATGCCGACCTTGTCGCCGACCTTCCAGCCGCGCTCGGTGGCCTCGGTCTCGTCGACGAGCAGCCCGTTCGGGGCGATCGTGGTGGACCCGCTGAGCACGTCGATGTCCATCACCGGGTCGATCGGGCCGTCGGGGGAGGTGGCGCCGATCTGTTCCTTGCCGACCTTGAAGGCGACCACCCGGATCCCGGTGACATCGCTGATGCCGGGCACCTGGGTGCGCACCGCGTCGACCGCGCCGATCGGCGCACCGATCATCTGCGGACCGGCGAGCACGTATTCGGCCTTGACGCCCTTGTCGATCAGCACGCCGACGCTGGTCTTGGCCGAGGCGCCGAGAATGCCGATCGCCGAGACCAGCATCAGGCCCAGCGTCAGCGCGAACGCGGTGGCGGCGGTGCGGCGCGGGTTGCGCACGGCGTTGTTGCGGGCCATCTGGCCGATCGCGCCGAACGGGCGGGTGAGCACGCCGAGCACGAGCACCATCGGCCGCGACAGCGCGGGCGCGGCCAGCAGCACGGCCAGGATCAGGCCGAGCGCGCCGATGCCGACGGTCACCGCCGAGCCCTTGCCGGTGCCCTGGGCGCCGACGTAGACCAGCACCCCGCCGACGACCGCCATCACCGCGCCGACGACGGTGCGGATCCGCAACGAGTCACCGGCACTGGCGAATTCGGACCGCATCGCCTCCACCGGCGGCACCTTCGCGGCCCGCCGGGCCGGGGCGTAGGCACTGGCGACGGTGACGATCAGGCCGACCAGCAGCGCCACGATCGCGGTGCGCGGCAGCACCGTCAGCGACCCGGTGGGCAGACCCAGATCGAAGGCGTTGAGCAGCGCCGACAGGCCGAAGGCCAACCCGATGCCCGCGAGCAGGCCGAGCACGCTGCCGATCAGGCCGATCACGACGGCCTCGCTGACCACCGAGCGACCCACCTGCCTGCGGCTCGCGCCGATCGCCCGCAGCAGCGCCAGTTCGCGCAGCCGCTGGGCGACGATCATCGAGAAGGTGTTGTAGATGATGAACGTGCCGACGATCAGCGCGATCGCGCCGAAGGCGAGCAGGAAGTAGTTGATGAAGGTGAGCGCCTCGGAGATCTGCTTCTTCATGTCCTCGCGGACCTCGTCGGCGTTCTGCACCTTGTAGTTGGGCAGCCCGGCGGCGAGCTGGTCGCGCAGGTCGTCGGCCGAGACACCCGGCGCCGCAGCGATATCGGCGTAGGCGACGTGCGAGCCGTCGGTGAACAGCTTGCGGCCCTGCGGCTCGGTGAACATCACCGCGACCACACCGCCGCCCTCGGTGCCGGGCATCTCGTAGATGCCGGTCAGCGTCACCTCGAACGGGTCGCCCTTGGACGGGATGAGCACCTTGGTCTTGTCGCCGACCTTCAGCCCCGCCTTCTCGGCGCCGCTGGTGTTGAGCGCGATCTCGCCCGACTGCGTGGGCGGAGCGCCGGCGACGAACGTGTTGGGCTCCTCGACCGACTGTTCCGGCGGCAGATAGGACAGGCCGAAACTCGGTGCGCCACCGGTCTGTACGGCCTTCTTGCCGTCGGGTTCGAGCAGCACCACCGGGCCGTTGACGGCGGGCGCGACCCGGGCGACGCCCTCGGTCTTGGCCAGCGCGTCCACGATATTGGTCGGCAGGCCCAGCGACTGCTGGTCCTTGGGGCCGACGCGCACGTCGACACCCTGGGCCTGGCCCTCGAAGATGCCGTCGAAGGTGCGCTGCAGGGTGTCGGTGAAGACGAACGACCCCGAGATGAAGGCGGTGCCGAGCACCACCGACAGCAGGGTCAGGGCCAGGCGCACCTTGTGCGCGGCGAGATTGCGCAAGGCGACCTTGCGCATCGGGTTGCTGCTCACTTGGTCTCCAGCGCCTTCATCCGGTCGAGGATGGAATCCTGGGTCGGGTCGCGCAGTTCGTCGACGATGCGGCCGTCGGCGAGGAAGACCACGCGATCGGCGTAGGCGGCCGCGCGCGGATCGTGGGTGACGATGACGACGGTCTGGCCGAACTCGTCGACCGAGGCGCGCAGGATCGAGAGCACCTCACCGGAGGAGTGCGAGTCCAGGTTGCCGGTCGGCTCGTCACCGAAGATGATCTCCGGCTTGCCGACCAGGGCGCGGGCGCACGCGACGCGCTGCTGCTGGCCGCCGGACAGCTCGGAGGGCCGGTGATCGAGGCGGTCGCCGAGGCCGAGGCGCTTGACGACGGTGTCGAGCCATTCCTGGTCGACCTTGCGGCCCGCGATATCGAGCGGCAGGGTGATGTTCTCCAGCGCCGTCAGCGTGGGCACCAGGTTGAACGCCTGGAACACGAAACCGATGCGGTCGCGGCGCAGGGCGGTCATCTGTTTGTCCGACAGCCCGGTCAGCGCGGTGTCACCGATGCGGACCTCGCCCGCGCTGGCGCTGTCGAGCCCGGCCAGGCAGTGCATCAGCGTGGACTTGCCCGAGCCGGAGGGGCCCATGATCGCGGTGAACTCGCCCTTGGCGAAGTTCGCCGACACCCCGTCGAGGGCCTTGACCTGGGTGTCTCCCGATCCGTACAGCTTGACCAGGTCTTGTGCGGCGGCCGCGATCTCGGTGTCGGCCGCCGCGTCGACGGCCTCGGTGCCCATGGCGTGCGAAGTCATGGTGTCCAGTCTGTCTGTCCGCCGGGAACCGCGCCATCCGGGATCCCCCCGATACCTACCGGATGACCCACTCGAACGCCGCGGCCGCCGAGCGCGCGCCTTCGGCGGCGCGGGAGCGATTGGGTTCGCCGAGGTCGGCGAGCAGCTCCTCGGTGAGGCCGACCAGGCTCGCCAGCGCGTCCGGGGTGAACCAGTCGGGGCGGGTGGCGAACAGGATGTCCTCGGAGGCGGTGTTGCCGCTCGCGCCGGGCGCGAACGGGCAGCCGCCCAGGCCGCCGAGCGCTCCGTCGACCATGGTGGCGCCCGCCGCGACGGCGGCGAGGGTGTTGGCCACGCCCATTCCCCAGGTGTCATGGCCGTGGAAGACGATGCGGCGCGCCGGGGTGGTGTCGCGGACGGCCGCGACCAGCGCGCTCACCTGGCCGGGGTGCGCCTGGCCGAGAGTGTCGGCCAGGACGATGTCGGCGGCGCCCTCGGTGCGCGGGTCACGGGCGATGCCCAGCACCCGTTCGGGGTCGACCGGGCCGTCGAACGGGCAGGTGAAGCTGGTGGCCAGGCACAGCTGGATCGCACCGCCCGCCTCGCGCGCCAGCCGGATCGCGTCGGGCATCGCGGCCACCGACGCCTCGGTGTCGCGGCCGATATTGGCCTTGTTGTGGGCGTCCGACGCCGAGAAGCAGTACTGGAAATTGCGCGCGCCCGCCTCCGCCGCCTTCTCGATGTGGCGCGGGGTGGCCACCCAGACCCAGCATTTCGCCAGTTCGTCGGGGGTCAGCGCGGCGATCAGCGCGAGCGAGTTGGCCATCGGCGGCACCAGGTCCGGCCGGGCCATCGAGCCGATCTCCAGCGCGGGCACGCCCGCGGCCAGCAGCCGCCGGACGACGTCGATCTTCTGGTCGGTCGGCAGCACCTTGCCGGTGAGCTGCAAGCCGTCACGCAGGGTGACATCACGCAGCAGCGGCGCGGTCATCGCCGCTGGTCCGGTTCCTGAACGGGCACGCACATCACCCCGCCGCACGGCTTGTCGCCGACACTGGCCGGGGTCGGATGCACGGTCGGGCGCACGTGGCCGGGACCGCGCTGTTCCCACTTGCTGCGCACCGGTGGGCGGCGTCTGCCGTGTACTCGCCTGCTCACGATGCCTCCAGCGCGTCGATCTCGTCTTGCGTCATCCCGAGCAGCTCGCCGAGCACCTGGGCGGTGTGTTCACCGAGGTCGGGGCCGACATTGCGAATCGGCAGCGACTGTCCCCCGATCACCGGGACGATGCCGGGGAACCCGACCTGTTTGGGTTGCGGCTCGCCCACGTCGACGGGGAACGACTGGATCATATTGCGTGCGCGGTACTGCTCGTCGGCCACGATGTCGGCGGCGGTGTAGATCGGGCCGCACGGGATGGCCGCGTCGTCGAGGATCTTCAGCGCCTCGTCACGGGTGTGCTCGATCGACCACTGCGCGATCGAGGCGTCGAGACGTTCCCGGTGGCGCCAGCGCCCGGCGTTGTCGGCCAGTTCGGGGTCGGCGGCCAGGTCGGGACGGCCGATGACCTGCATGTAGCGCTGGAAGATGGCGTCGCCGTTGCCGCCGATGATGATGCTGTAGCCGTCGCTGGTCGGATAGGCGTTGCTGGGCGCGATGCCTTCCATCCGGCCGCCGACCCGCTCCCGGTTGATGCCGTAGGCGAGGTGGTCGGGGACCAGCGATTCCATCACCGACAGGATCGACTCGTTGAGCGCGACGTCGATGATCCGCTCCCGCTGCGGCACCTCACCGCTGACCCGCTCGCGCTGGAACAGCGCCATCACGGTGCCGAACGCGGCGTAGATGCCCGCGATCGAGTCGCCGATCGACACGCCGACCCGCACCGGCGGGCGGTCCGGGTCGCCGACGAGTTCGCGCAGGCCGCCCACGGCCTCGGCGACCGCGGCGAATCCCGGACGCGCGGCCATCGGGCCGGTCTGGCCGTAGGCGGAGATGCGGGTGATGACCAGCTTCGGGTTCACCTCCTCGAGCACCTCGGGGCCGAGACCCCATTTCTCCAGCATGCCGGGCCGGAAGTTCTCCAACAGCACGTCACAGTGCCGCAGCAGATCGAGCACGATCGCCCGGCCCGCATCGGTGCGCAGGTCCAGCACGATCGACTTCTTGTTGCGGTTGACCGTGCGATACAGCATGGAGGTGTCGCCACCGTAGAGCCGCCAGTTGCGTAACTCGTCGCCCGTGCCCGGGCGTTCCACCTTGATCACCTCGGCGCCGAAGTCGCCCAGAATACGTCCGGCGGTGGGAGCGGCCACGTAGTTGCCGAGTTCCAGGACGCGCACTCCGTCCAACGGCCGAATAGACTTTTCCGCCACCCCGAGACTCTAGCGTGCCGCCCGGACCCGCACGGGCGGCAGCCGCTCCGACTCAGCTCGCGAGCCGGGTCACCTCCTCGACGACGGAGTAGTGCTCGGCGTTGCCCTCGATGACGGTGCTGGTCCGGCCGTCGACGCCGACCGGGATGTCACCGGCGAGGGTGATGCGGGTCAGGCGGCGGGGCTGGCTGTCGTAGTCGTCGATGGCGTAGTGCTGGGTGGCGCGGTTGTCCCAGATGGCGACGTCGCCGTCGGACCAGGTCCAGCGGGTGGTGTTCTCCAGACGGGTGACGCGGTCCTGGAACAGGCGGAACAGCGCCTGCGACTCGCTGGTGGACAGGCCGACGAAGTTCTTCACGAAGTGGCCGAGCAGCAGCGCGCGCTCGCCGGTCTCCGGGTGCACGCGTACGACCGGGTGCTCGGTCTCGTAGTAGGTGGACTGGAACTCCGCGCGGTACTCCGCGCTCTTCGGACGCAGCGGCTCGACATTGCGGGCGGCGTAGTCGTAGACGTTGGTGTGCACGGCGCGCAGGTTCTCGGCGAGCAGCTTCAGCGGTTCGGGCAGCGAGTCGTAGGCGGCGACGGTGGAAGCCCAGGTGGTCGAGCCACCGTAGGTCGGTAGGTACTCCGCGCGCAGGATGGACGCCTTCGGGATGCGGTCGACGAAGGTGACATCGGTGTGCCAGGAGTTCGCGCGGCCGGTCTCGGAGTCGATGGCCAGGCTCTTGACGCCCTGCGAGGTCACCGTCGGGTGCGGGGTCGTCGGGCTGCCCAGCAGCTGCGCGAACTCGTGCTGGCCGTCCTCGGTGAGGTGCTGCTGGCCGCGGAAGAAGATGACCTTGTGCTCGTTGAGCGCGCGGCGGATGGTCGCGACGGTCGCCGCGTCCAGGTCACCTCCCAGACGTACGCCGTCCACCTGGGCGCCGATGTGGGCGCCGAGCTTGGTCACCGTCAGGGTGGCGGGGGTGGCGTGGTCGACCGTCATGGGAGATCACCTCTGTCTTGTGGAACGGTTGGTAGGCGTCAAGCACACCGCGAAATCCGTTCGACAGACAGGTTTTCCCTCCGGGTGATCGGAACCGTCAGCCCAGGTTCTCCCGCAGGTAGGCGAGGTCTTCGGCGACGCCCTCGGCCGGGGTCTCCAGGATGACCGGGGCGCCCGCCGTGCGGCAGACCTCGGCCAGCAGCTGCGGGTCGATGGTGCCGTCGGCGAAGTTGGCGTGGCGGTCGGCGCCGGAGTCGAACTCGTCCCGCGAGGAGTTGAGGTGGACCAGGTCGATGCGCCCGGTGATGGCCTTGATCCGCTCGACGACACCCACCAGTTCCTCGCCGCCCGCCCAGGCGTGGCAGGTGTCGAGGCAGAAGCCGGCGCCGTAGTCGCCGACCGCGTCCCACAGCCGCGCGATGGAGTCGAAGTGCCTGGCCATCGCGTGATTGCCGCCCGCGGTGTTCTCGATCAGGATCGGCACCGCGAAGCCGCCCTTGTCCTGCTGACGTTCGAACAGCTTGCGCCAGTTATCGATTCCGGTGTCGAGCTCGGTGTCGGAGCGCACATGCCCGCCGTGCACGACCAGGCCGAACGCGCCGAGGTCGGCGGCGGCCTTCGCCTGCTGGGCGACCGCGTTGCGCGAGGGCATCCGCAGCCGGTTGTTCAGGCTGGCCACATTGATCTGATAGGACGAGTGCACGACGACGTCGATCGGGCTGGCCAGGATCTCGGCGGCCTTGGGGTGCGGCTGCGGTTTGTCCCAGCTCTGCGGATCGACCACGAACAGCTGGATGACCTCGGCGCCGAGCTTCTCGCCGAAGCCGATCGGATCGCTCTCGTCGCGAACGTGTGCTCCAATGCGCATGACGCCACCCTAATCCGCGGCACCGACAGCATCGGCGGATGTTGCGAAGCGGGGGCGTCAGGAGATACATCGGTAGAATTTCGACGGGTGCTCTGCCCTGGAGGGGGTGACTTCGCGGTGTTGCGCAAAGGCGACGTGTTCGCCGGGTACACGATCCGGCGCGTGCTCGGCCACGGCGGCATGGGCGTGGTCTACCTGGCCCGGCACCCCCGTCTGCCCCGGCTCACCGCGCTCAAGCTGCTCAGCCGCGACCTGTCCGCCGACGACGAGATCCGCCACCGCTTCGAGCGCGAAGCCGACCTGGTGGCCCAGCTCGAGCACCCGAACATCGTCAACGTCTACGACCGCGGCAACGACGACGACCAGCTGTGGATCTCCATGCAGTTCGTGGCGGGGACCGACGTGGCGACCGCCGATGTCAACGTGCTGACGCCGGGCCGCGCCGTACAGATCGCCGCCGAGACCGCGACGGCGCTGGATTTCGCGCACGCGAGCGGTGTCCTGCACCGGGACGTGAAACCGGCCAACATCCTGCTCGCCAAGCCGCCGATCGGGCGCCCGGAACGGGTGGTGCTCACCGACTTCGGGATCGCGGCCGTGCGCGACAGCGAGACGACGCTGTCCTCGGCGGGCAGCATCACCGCCACCCTG
The DNA here is from genome assembly GCF_044744725.1 of Nocardia sp. NPDC087230. Classification (NCBI taxonomy): domain Bacteria; kingdom Bacillati; phylum Actinomycetota; class Actinomycetes; order Mycobacteriales; family Nocardiaceae; genus Nocardia; species Nocardia sp. NPDC087230. The sequence goes on along the minus strand of NZ_JBIUYV010000001.1, from coordinate 1,122,721 downwards.
GCCTACGCGGCGCCGGAACATCTCGCCGGGGCACCGCTGGATCACCGCGCCGACCAGTACTCGCTGGCCTGCACGCTGTTCTGGATGCTGACCGGAACCGTGCCGTTCCCGGGCCCCAACCCGGCGGCGGTGATCCAGGCGCACATGAGCAAGCCGGTGCCGCCGCTGCGCAGCCTGCGTCCCGACCTGCCGTCGACCCTGGACACCGTGCTGGCCAGAGCCACCGCGAAACAGCCGGGTGCGCGTTACGACAGCTGCGCGGAGTTCGCCCAGGCCGCCAGGGCCGCGCTGTACGCGGTCCCCGGCCCATGGCAGCACCAACAGCATCAGCAGACCGCGACCGGGGTGGTGCTGCGCGCTCGCGAACAGTATCCACAGCAGCCCTATTCACGACCGGCCACGCCGCCGCGGCCGTATCCGCACGCTTCGCCGACGACGCCGGCCCAGCCGCATCCCCAGGCGCCGCCACCGTCGCCGCCCGCCCCTCCGTATCCGCCCACACCGCACCCGGCGACCGGCGGCACCGTCGTTCCCCCGCGGCGCGGCAACCAGCGGCCGGGCACCATCGATTTCCCCGGCGGCCGTAACCATCCCGGCTATATCGTGCCGCCCCGATCACGGCGACCACCGTGATCGGGGCATCCTGGTCGGTCGCTTCGCTGGCCACCGTCCGCGCGGTCACCGACTGCTAAGGTTTCGTTGAATTTTCCGTGGCGGGCCACCCGGCCGCGGCTTTCTTGCTGTACGCGCGTGCGCTGGTGGGTCCCGGCGCACGGCGGGAAGTGGAGCAGACATGCTGGCCAACGGAGATGTCTTCGCCGGCTACGTCATCGAACGGCAGCTCGGCCGTGGTGGCATGGGTTCGGTCTATCTGGCCAAGCACCCGCGCCTGCCGCGGATGACGGCGCTGAAGTTGCTCAACCGCGAGATGTTCTTCGATCAGGAGGTGCGGGCGCGATTCGAACGGGAGGCGGATCTGGTCTCGCGCCTGGATCACCCGAACATCGTCACCGTCTACGACCGCGGACTCGACGACGAACAGCTGTGGATCTCGATGCAGTTCATCGACGGCATCGACGCTGCCTCGGTGGACCCGCAGACGCTGCCGCCCGCCCGCGCGCTGCAGATCGTCAAGGAGACCGCCGACGCCCTGGACTACGCGCACGGCATGGGCGTGCTGCACCGGGACGTGAAACCGGCCAACATCCTGCTCGCCCGCTCCGGCGCGGGCCGCGGCGAACGGGTCTACCTCACCGACTTCGGCATCGCCCGGCTGCGTGATGACACCGGTCATCTCACCCAGACCGGCACCTTCACCGCGACCCTGGCCTACGCCTCCCCCGAGCAGCTGACCGGCGCCTCACTGGATCACCGCTCCGACCAGTACTCGCTGGCCTGCACGCTGTTCTGGCTGTTCACCGGGTCGGGGCCGTTCGCGGCCACCAATCCGGCCGCCGTCATCCAGGGCCACCTCCAGCAACCGCCGCCGCCGCTGAGCAGTGTGCGGCCGGGGCTGTCCTACGCGCTCGACGGTGTGCTGGCCAAGGCCATGGCCAAGCGCCCCGACGACCGTTTCGACTCCTGTTCGGATTTCGCGAACGCCGCGATCACCGCGCTCAACAACCCGAGCGCGCCCGCGCTGCCGATCGTCGGCCAGCGTCCGACCACGGGCGGCGCGATCCCGGTGACCGGTGGTCCGCGCCCGACGACCGGCGGCGCGATCCCGCAGACCGGGTCGCCGTATCCGCTTGCCGGGCAGGGCCCGATGACCGGGGGCCCGATGGGCACCGCCACCCAGGGCCCGATGACCGGCGGTCCGATGACCGTCGGTCCGATGACGGCCGGCCCGATGGCCAACCAGTCGCCCTCACCGCTGACCGGTGGCGCCGCGACGCAGCACCCCTACACCCAGCAGTCCCGGCCGCAGTACCCGACGCCGCCCGGACCGCCGCGGCCGCCGACGAACAACTTCACCCAGTACCCGCAGGGCCCGCGACCGCCGTCGAAGTCGAATACCGGACTGATCGTCGGCATCGTCGTCGCCGTGGTCGTGGTGCTCGCGCTGCTGATCGGCATCGGCATCGCGGTCGGCGGCGACGATTCCGGCGGCGGCGGCTCCACGACGACCAGCGCGGCGGTGGGCAAGCACGTCACCCCGAACGCCGACGCCATCAGCGCCGAGTTCGGCCGGATGGTGCCCGCGAATGTCGACGGCGACACCGGCTACAACGGCGCCTCCTGCTGGGAGACCGACTCCAGCTACACGCCCTCGCCCAACGACGGCGACCCCGACTTCGGTTCCTGGGCCTGGCAGTGGCGCTGCTACGACGGCGGCGGCAGCGGGGGCGACGATCCGTTCTACCGGATCTACGTCTACAACTCGGCCGCCGACGTGCAGGCGGTGATCGACGGCCTGCCGACCAACACCAAGTCGGTGGACACCAACGGCGGCAAGCAGTACACCAACTACAAGTACACCGACAACGGGAACAAGATCATCACCCAGTTCACCGGTGACCCCGATCGCGCGCAGTTCCTGATGTTCACCGACGGCTACGGCAAGGCCGACGAGGTACTGCGCTGGTGGCGTTCGGCCCCGCTCAACTGATGTCGATGCTCGACGAGAACGACGTCTTCGCCGGATACACCATCGAGCGGCTGCTCGGCCGCGGCGGCATGGGCTCGGTGTATCTGGCGCGGCATCCGCGCTTGCCCCGGCGCACCGCGATGAAGCTGCTGAACCGGGAACTGTTCGACGACACCGAGATCCGGGCCAGGTTCGAGCGCGAAGCCGATCTGGTCGCGCAGCTCGAGCATCCCAATATCGTCACCGTCTACGACCGCGGCGTCGAGAACAACCAGCTGTGGATCTCGATGCGCTACATCGACGGCGCCGACGCGGCCTCGCTGCCCGCCCCGGTCGCAGCGGCACGGGCGGTGCGCATCGTCGCCGAAACCGCCGCGGCGCTGGACTTCGCGCACAGCCGCAGCGTGCTGCACCGCGACGTGAAGCCGGCCAACATCCTGATCGAACCGGTCGACGGCGCGGAACGCGTCTACCTCACCGACTTCGGCATCGCGCGCCTGCACGACGACAACGCCGCCAAGCTCACCCAGACCGGAACCTTTACCGCCACGCTCGCTTTCGCCTCGCCCGAACAGCTCTCCGGCATCGCGCTGGACGGTCGCGCCGACCAGTACTCGCTGGCCTGCACCCTGTTCCGGCTGCTCACCGGCACCACGCCGTTCGAGGCGAGCAACCCGGTCACGGTGATCCAGGGCCACCTGCAACAGCCGCCGCCCCGCGCCAGCGCGCTGCGCGCCGAGCTGCCCGCGGCCTTGGACGCGGTGATCGCCCGCGGCATGGCCAAACGGCCCGACGAGCGCTTCGCCACCTGCGCCGAATTCGCCGCCGCCGCCGGACAGGCGCTGGCCGATCCCGGTGCGGGACAACCGTTCCCGACCTCGGCGCAGACCAGGACGTATCCACCGAACTCACCGTTCACCCCGGCTCCGGGATTCCCGATCGCCGGAAACGGGGTATCCGGGCCGAATTCCCTTCCCGGAGCGGGTAACCCGTCCTGGTCGGGCGCGCAGTCCGCGCCGGGGCTGCGGCAGCCGTCGTGGCCGAGCGGTCACCAGGCATCGTCGCCCGGCATCCAGCAACCGTCCTGGCCGGGGGCACAGCAGCTTTCGTCGCCCGGCATCCCACAGCCCTCCTGGCCTGGCGCGCAACAGTCTTCGTCGCCGGGGAGCCCCCAGCCGTCGTGGCCCGGCGCGCAACAACCGTCGTGGGCGGGCGGGCAGCCATCGCCCGCATCGGGGATGCCGCGGTCGTGGCAGGGCGGCTCCGCGAACGGGGCGGCCGAGCGTCCGCGCGACGGTGCGCCGCGTGCCGAGGGCGCTCGATCGAAGATCGCCGACGACTACCTCGGCCGCAAGCGGGAGTCGCGCTGGCAGGCGTCGCCGGTGGGCTGGGCCGCGCTGATCATCCTGCTCGGGCTGGTGATCTGGATGATCGTGAACGTGCTGAGCGGTCCGGACGACACCACGTCGAGCGCGCCGCCGGTCGAGACCACCGAAACCCCGGCGCCCACCACCACCTCCGCCGCCCAGCGCCCGTCGAGCACCACGCCGACCACCAGCGACCGCAAGGTCATCGGCGCGAACGCCGCCCAGCTCAGTGAGCAGTTCCCGCGCATGCTCCCGCAGACGAGCGCGAGCACTCTGGTGCACGCGGGCTCCGGGCTGGGCAACGCCGGCTGCTTCGCCTACGACCGCGCCTCCGCCAGCCGCGACGACGACGATGCCGACATGGGCGACTGGCTGGTCATGTGGCACTGCTTCGGCGGCGGCAACAAGGCGTCCTACGAGTTCTTCCTCTATCCCTCCGCCGAGGAGGCGAAGCAGGCGGTCGCGGCGCTGCCTGCCAACGACGCCCGCGCCGCGACGCACACCGGACACAGCTACACCAACTTCGTCCTGCACGGCAGCCAGCCGAGGTCCCCGCGCATGGTCACCCGCTTCGATGCCGACCCGGACCGCGCCGCGATGCTCATGTACAGCCGCGGTTTCATCGCCGACGAGGCGCAGATGCTCGCGTGGTGGCAGGCCGCGCCGCTGACCTGAGCGGCGCGCCCTAGCCCGCGGCGCTCAGGGTGTAGTGGACGAAGTCGCGCACGGGCTCGAAGCCGATGGCCTGGTAGATCTTGTTCGAGGTCGGGTTGGCCAGATCGGTGAACAGACAGACGTCGGCGCCCTCCGCCCGGATGACACCGGAGACGGCCGCGGTGAGCGCGCTGGCGAAGCCGTTGCCACGCCGTTGCGGTGGCGTGTAGACGGGCCCGACTCTGGCCCAGCCCAGGATCTCGGTCTGCCGGGCGACGAACGCCACCGGTTCGCCGTCGCGTTCCCACAACCACCACAGACCGGACTCGATCCGGTTCCGCATGCCCGCCTCGTCCAGGCGCGGCGGGTCACCGATTTCGGCATAGAAGGCCTCTACGAAGGTCTTGCACACGGGCAGATCGGCCGCCGTGGCCAGACGTGGCTTGCCGGGAGCGTCGGGCACGGACAAGATTCCGAGCCGGAACAGCCGCGCCGAGTACAGCGCGGCGAAGGAGCCACCGGCGACAGTCGTCCAGTGCCGGGCGAAGGCCTGCGCCGCGGCCGCGACACCTTCGACGCTGATCAACGCGGGTTCGTCGGCGAGGAAGGCCTCGGCCACCGCCGAGATACTGTGCGCGGGCAGTTCGCCGAGGTACACCCGCCCGCCGAAGGCACTCGTGGCGACACCGACGACGCGGGACGCGTCATCGCGCACCATCAGGAATCGCGTCGCCGCGCCACCTGCCCGGCCGCCGAGCTGGTTGGCGGCAGCGGTGGCGATCACTGTATGCCGCAAGGGGTCTAGACGGAGAAATTCCTCCGCGTCGGCCAGGAAGTGGGCGGCGTCGCCGGTGATGTCGATACGCACGCCATCGACGGTAGGTCGTCGATCGGCGGATCGCAGCTGGATTTTTCGGCTACTCAGTCCTTTTCGCGCGCGTCACGATCCGTGCGCAGCTTCAGCAGGATGAGGCCCGCGGTGCAGGCCAGGATCAGGCCCGCGACGGTGATCTCCACATGCAGGCCGGCGATGCCGAGCCCGGCGCCGACGAGTCCGCCGACGAAGAACAACCAGCCCATGACCCGTGCGACGACCGCGAGAGCGCGGTTGCCCGGCGGGTTCGACAGTGCGTGCTGAACATTTGCCACGGCGGCCGAATCACTGTTCGCCGCTGCGGTTTCCAGCCGGGGTGTCGAGTAAGCTCCCATCAGATTCTCCTCGATGACGCCGATCAGATTCTTGCTTCGCGCAGACATCGCGCGTCGGGGTTCGTTCCGGGCGTCTCATGCGTAACTTTGCTCACACACGCTACGACTCGGCGACGCCGATCGCGCGCGACACGTCCCCGCGACACGCTGACGAAATCAATCCGATATCTGAATCAATAATGTTTAAGATAGGCTGTTTGCCCCGACCTGCACTACTGTGAGGCGACTCGAAGCCGACGAGGAGTGCACGCGATGGATGACAGCAGGACCAAGCTCGTAGGTCCGGCAATCGCTGTTGGCGCGGTATCGCTCGGACTGATCATCATCGGTGCCTGCGGTGTCGGACAGCAGGATGTCTACGTTCCGCCGCCGCCGCTGAACGCCGATCTGGCCGCCGCGCCCGCCCGGATCGCCGACGAGACCACCACGACGACCACCCGGGTGTCGATCCCGCCCTCCCCCACCTGGCGGATCGCCCCGTACATGTCGCCGCGCAAGCCGTTCAGCCTCAGCTCCACCGAGACCTCGCCGTCGGAGCCGCCCGCCGAGGGCGAGACCACCGAGTCCAGGCCGTCGGAGCCGACCACCGAATCGCGGCCGCCCACGACCACGTCCGACGACCACACGACCACGCCGAGCACCACCACCCGGCCGATCCCGACCCTCACCACCCCGCCGCGGATCCGGCCGACAGTCGACGACGAAGAAGCCGCCGAGCCGGACTATCCGACGACGCATTCCCACGACAACACCACCACCGTCGCGCCCGTCGCCCCCGCCGACACCGGCGCCACCCCGACACCGGTGGTCACCACCGAAAAGCCGACCACCACGGCCACCCCGACGACGACCGACGACGAGCGCTGACACAGCGACGGTGCGCACCCGACCGGGGCACGCACCGTCGCGGTCGACGCGCTACAGCTCCGGCAGGTCGTAGCTGCCGACCCGGTCGGCCAGAATCCGCCGATGTTCCAGCGCCCCACCGAGCGTCTGCCCGATCGCGGTGAGCCGGGCGACGTAGTGGCTCACCGGATACTCCGCCGTGACGCCGATGCCGCCGTGCATCTGGATCGCCTCCTGCCCGATATGTTCGGCCGACTTGCCGACCTGCAACCGCGCCCGTGAGGCCACCACCGGATCGTTGCCGCCATCGGCCAGCGCCGCCGTCGCGAACAGGCTCATGCTGCGGGCCAGCTCGAGGGAGACGTAGCAGTCGGCGGCGCGCTGGGTCAGCGTCTGGAACTTCGACAGCGTGACGCCGAACTGCTTGCGGGTCTTGAGGTACTCGGTGGTCAGGGTCAGCGCGATCTCCATCGCCCCGACCGATTCCGCGCACAGCGCCGCCTGCGCGTACCCCTGCACCAGCGCGATCTGCTCGGCCGCGTCGACGGTGTCGCCCAACAGCTCACCGGCGGCGCCGTCGAAATCGAACTGCGCGCCGCGCCTGCCGTCGAAGGTGCGGTAGGCGCGCTTGGTCACCCCGGTCCCGGCCGGGTCCACCAGGAACAGGCCGGTGCCGCCGCCGGGCAGCACCGCGCTGACGATCAGCTCATCGGCGACATCGCCACGCAGCACCGGGTTCTTGACGCCGGTCAGGGTGTAGCCGTCGCCCTGCGCGGCGGCGGCCGTGGTGATCTCGGTCGAGGGCCAGCGCTGACCGGGCTCGGCGTGGGCGAAGGCCAGCAGCTTCTCCCCCGCGGCGAGCGCGGGCAGCAGCCGACCACGCTGCTCGGCGCTGCCGGTCAGCTTCAGCAGCTCCGCCGGGATCACCACCGCGTCGAGCACCGGTTCCGGGGCGAGCGCGCGACCGAGCTCCTCCTGCACCAGCATCACCTCGACCGGGCTCGCGCCGACGCCGCCGTCGTCCTCGTCGATGGTCAGGCCGAGCACGCCCAGATCGGCGAGCTGCTTCCACACCGTGCGGTTCCAGCCGGGGTCGGTCTCGCCCGCCTTGGCCAGCGCCTCGCCGTCGTAGAACCGGTGCAGCAGTTCGCGCACGGTGTCGCGCAGCATCGTCTGTTCTTCGGTGAGTTCGAGATCCATGTCAGCGCCTCACAATCCGAGGATCGTGGAGGACACGATCGAGCGCTGGACCTCGCTCGAGCCTCCGTAGATGGTGACCTTGCGGTAGTTCAGATAGCCGGGGCCGGTGTGCTGGGCCCAGGCGGGCGAGGCGATGCCCTCGGCGTCGACCGGAAGCGCGTCGGCGCCGGCGATGTCGAGCAGCAGTTCGGTGGCCGCCTGCTGGAGCTCCGAACCGCGCAGCTTCAGCACCGAGGAGGCCGGATTCGGTTTGCCGTCGGCGGAATTGGAGACCACCCGCAGCTGGGTGAGTTCCAGGGCGAGCAGCTCGTTCTCCAGCTCGGCCACCCTGGCCGCGAACACCGGGTCCTCGAGCAGCGTGCCGTGGCCGGTCCTGGTCTGGCGCGCATAGTCTTTCGCGAGCCCGATCTTGACCTTGGTCTTGCCGACACCGGTGATGCTGGTGCGCTCGTTGCCGAGCAGGAACTTGGCGTAGGTCCAGCCCTGGTTCTCCTCGCCGACCAGCTGATCGGCGGGCACCCGGACGTTTTCGAAGAAGACCTCGTTCACCTCGTAGCTGCCGTCGATCAGCTTGATCGGGCGCATGGTGACACCGGGCGATTTCACGTCGAAGAGCAGGAAGGAGATACCCGCCTGCTTCTTGGGCGCGTTCGGGTCGGTGCGCACCAGGCAGAAGATCCAGTCGGCGTACTGGCCGAGCGTGGTCCAGATCTTCTGGCCGTTGACGATGTAGGAATCGCCGTCGCGGACCGCGGTAGTGCGCAGCGAAGCCAGGTCGGACCCGGCGTCGGGCTCGGAGAAGCCCTGGCACCACCAGATGTCGAGCGCCGCGGTCGGCGGCAGGAAGCGCTGCTTGAGCTCCTCGGACCCGAACTGGGCGATCACCGGGCCGACCATCGAGGCGTTGAAGGTCAGTGGCTCGGGGACCGAGGCCAGCTGCATCTCGTCGAGCCACAGATGGCGCTGCATCGGCGTCCAGTCCTTGCCGCCCCAGGCCACCGGCCAGTTCGGCACGGCCAGGCCGTGGTCGTTGAGGATCTTGTTCGCGGTGACGATGTCGTCGCGGGACAGCTCGTGGCCGTACTTGACGCGGTCACGGATCTCGACCGGAATCTCGGTCTTGTAGAAATGCCGGAGCTCGTCGCGGAAGGCGACCTCATCAGAGGAAAGGGCTAACTTCATCCGGGTCTCCCAGCGTGGTTGGTAGCCGTCGAGAAAAACCTACCCCCGAGTAAACGCCAGTGTCGACTACATCACACCCGCCCGTGTTCAGCGCCCGTGGCGCCGCACCCGCCGGTGGCTCGGCGACCCCACCGTCGACCTGGTACGTTGCCAGACGAGCCGGGGAACCGGCCTCGAACATCCACGAGGAGTCACGGGTGAACGGCAGATCCATCGCAGGCAGGGCAGCGGCGGTCACCGCGGCGAGCATCGGCGCGCTGGCACTGCTGGCCACGACCGCCGGCGCGACCCCCACCCCGCTCGACGAGGGCATCGCCCACCTGTCCGAGATCGCGGGCGAGGACACCGCCGCGCAGGCGGGCGTCCGCGCGCTCGACAGCTTCACCGAGATCGTCGGCAGCGACCGGCTGCGCGACATCTCCGCGCAGTTCATCCCCTTCAGCTACGCGGCGCCGACCTTCGGCTGCGGCAGCAACGGCCCGATCACCACGATCATCGCCGCCGCCACCTTCGAGGGCCCCGGCCCACGCACCGAGACCAGCATGGCCCCCGGCGACATCCGGTTCAGCGCCAGCCCGCGGCACACCGGCTTCGCGCTGGCGTCCGGCCTGAGCGTGGCCTGGGTGAATGTGAACACCGGCCAGAGCGGCATCGTCCCGCTCGACGACCAGACCGAGTTCCAGCTGCCGTCGCTGGCCAAGACCGTGCACAGTGGCGCGGGCACCGTGATCGCGTCGATGTGGGGCACCATCGACTACCCGGGCGCGCGCTGCGTGATGACGCCGACCGTCGGCACGTTCGTCGTCCCGGATCTGCCGGTCCAGGCCACCGAGGCGCCCGCGGCGCCGCCCGCGCCCGAACCGCAGGCCACCAGCCCCGGCTCGGGTGAGTCGTCCTCGGGTGCGCCGAGGTCGCAGGCGCCCGCCCCGGAGACCCCCGCTCCCGCCCCGGCTCCCGCACCCGCCGAAGCACCGCGGACCACGCCGGCGCCCGCGCCGCAGAACCCGCCGTCCGCGCTCACCGTGGGCGGCTGATTTCCCCACAACGACCCCGGCTCGTCGTGGCGGTGGATTCCGCGCGGCGACACGTGGGGAGCCTTGGGCGTCAACAGGTATGGTGCCGCCGGTTCGGTTCAGCCCAGCGGACGGATGCGGAGCACGGTCCCTTCCTCGGAACCGGCCAGCAGTGCCGTGGGATCGGCGGGGTCGGCGACGACCGCGGTCAGCGGCTGGGTCGCGAGAACGGTGCAGGTGGCGCCCGTCCTGGGATCGACGCGGACGAGGTGTCCGGCCAGCGTGGTGACGTAGAGCGCGCCGTCGCGGACGACCAGGTCGTCGACGAAATCGGGCAGGGTGCCGAAGGACGTCAGGTCGGCGACCGTGACGCTGTCGGCGGGATTGGAGCGCGACAGCCGCAGGACCCGGCCGACCGGCGCGCCACCGGTGGCGACGAAGTTGGCGGTGACATAGACCGAATCACCGGCCACGACAACACCGTTGGGCCCGTCGACCTTCACCGCGGCCCACCACTCCATGTCCTCGCTGCCGTCGCGGCGCAGCCGGTGCACGCCGTTGCCCGCGGTGACATAGAGGTTGCCGTCGGCGTCGAAGGCGGCGCCGTTGGGCTGGGTGAAGCCGGTGGCGAACGGGGTCGGCACCGGAGTCGCGGCCTCGGGGTCGAAACGGACGATCTCGCCCGCACCCGACAGCGGCGAGTTCCCGGTGACCACGTAGAGCAACCCGTCGGGGCCGAGGCGGACAGCGCCGGGCGATGGCACCGCGACGGTGGCGGTCAGTCTGCCCTCGCGGTCGTAACGCTGCACCTCACCGCGCATGACCCGGGCGACCCACAGGTTCCCCGCGCCGTCGAGGCCGAAGTTCTCCGACCAGTCCAGCAGCGGCACGCTCGAGCGGATCGCGACGTCCTGGCCCGCCCGGCCGCACTCGGCCACCGGCGCCGCGCCCGCGGTGCCCGTGCCGAGCGAGGCGGTGGTCACGACGGCCGCGCCGACGACAACGTGGGCGACGCAACGGCGGAACGACATGGCAGACCTCGACTCTGTTGACCCAGCTCGACGCGCGAAAGTCTAACGGCTACCAACCGGTAGTGGGGTGTCCACACTGCGCAACCGATCGCGCCGGTACCACGCATCGTGCACAACGCCGGTCCGCGCGCACTGCTCCTGTAGCGCACGACAATTCGTCCGGCCGTCATAATCGGTCGGTGCCCTACTTCGACAGCGCCCGTGGCCGGCTGCACTACCGGCGGTGGCCGGTGCGGCGTGTCGCCGCGACGCTGGTGCTGTTGCCCGGCACCGGCCAGCACAGCGGGCACTATCACCGCTTCGCCGATCTGCTGCGCCCCGGCGGAATCGAGCTGTGGACGCTGGACACCGCGGGCCAGGGCCTGAGCGAGGGCGATCCGGCCGCGCCCGGCACCGTCGCCGAACTCGCCGCCGATGCCGCCGGGCTGCTCGCCGAGGTCGCCGCGGCGGGCGTCGCGGCGCCGGTGCTCATGGGCCATTCGCTGGGCGCGGTCACCGCGCTCGCCGTCGCCGCCGAACGCCCCGGCGACGTGGCCGGGTTGGTCGTCTGCGGTACCCCGCGCCGGGCCACCGAGATCGCACCGGACCCGCGTCTGGCGGTGCTGGCGGTGCACGGCGCCGACGACCGGCGGGCGCCGATCGATGCGGTCCGGCTATGGACAGCACGGCACGGATCGGTAGATTTGCGCGAGTACGCCGACGCGGGACACGACCTGTTGCACGAACCGGTGCAGCAGCGCGTGGCGTCCGATATCGCGCAGTGGGTGCTCACCACGGCGCGATGAACGACGAAGGGGGAACGGTGCAACCGAATCGAACAGGCCTGCCGGATACGGCGGCACTCGGCCGGGCCGTGGACGACGGTGGGCTGTGGATCGACGGCCTGCTCGTCGCCGACGGCGCGCCGGAGCGTTGCGCCCAGCGCTACGAGCGCCTGGCCGACGCGGTCGACGCCCAGCTGCTGGTCCTCGGTGGGGCGGAGGTGATCCCCGGCTTCGGCGGGCTGGCCTCGGGTGCCGCGCTGCGCAGCGGATTCGAGACCAAGGCGGCCGACGCGCTCACCCAGCTGCGCGCCTACGCGAGCACCGCGCGGGCGCTGGCCGCCGTCTTCCGGGCCGCGGGGACGGCCTATCAGGACAGCGATCAGGCGCTGGCCGCGTCGATCGCGAAGCAGGAGCCCGACCATGCGTAGCATCTCCGGCCGCGTGCCCGGCACCGATCCCGACTACGCCGCCGTCGTCGAGGTGTTCGACAACCTCTCGCACGCCGAGATCCATCAGGCCGTCCAACAGCTCGATCCGGCGGCGCTGTCCGCCGCGGGCGAGTTGTTCCTGACCACCTCGACCGCGCTCGGTGACGAGGTCGAGAACGCGCACGGCGAGATCGGCGCGGCCATCGCCGACGGCTGGCGCGGCGGTGCCGCCCAGCGGGCGATCGACGCGGTGCGCGACTTCGAGCAGGCGGGCAGGCGGATCGCCGACGTGCTGACCGCGGTCGGGGTCCGGCTCGGCCAGGCAGGCGATGCCGCCGAGTCGGTGCGCGCCGCGATCGCCGAACCCGATGCCGCCCAACCGGATCCGGCGGCCGCGCTGCTCGATTCCCAGCAGGCCACCGACAACGCCGCGATCGTGCGGCGGGCCGAGAACGCCCGGCTCGACGCGGTGCGGGCGATGGAGACGATCTACGGCGGCGCTTTCGTGCCGACCGGGTCGGGGGTGCCGTCGTTCCCCGAGATCACCACCGAACCCGGGGCAGGCGATCCCACCGTCGCCTCGACCGGCCTCGCCGGGCGCGCACCGTCCGCCGCCGCGCCCGGCGTGTCGGCCGTGGCCGCCACGTCCGAGCCCGCCGCCGTCGACGGGATCGCCGCGGGGGCGGTCGGCGCCGGGAGCGGCACGACCGCGGCCTTCGTGCACACCGGCGGCGGAAGCGGTACGCAGACAGTCGCTTCCGCGTCCGCGACGACGACCACCGCGGCGGGCGCCCAGGGCGTGCCTGCCGCACCGGCGACCGTCGGCGCCGCCGGCACCGTGGCGGCCGGACCGACCTCCGCCGTTCCGGTGACGCCCGCCGGGTACCTGTCCTCGGTCGACCCGCGCGCCCGCCGCCGGTCCGCCGCGGGCCGGTCGGACGACGAGACCTCCACCGCCGCAACACCGGACGGCCCCACACCGGACGACGAGGCCACCGGCACCGCCTCGAGCACCGATACTGCCTCGGCGTCCACCGAGGGCCGCCAGGACGTTGTCGCGGCGAGTGGCGACGCGACGGCGGGCATGACCGCCGGCGCCATCGGCGGCCTGCTGGGCGGGGCCATGGTGGCCTCCGACACGACCCGGCCGCCCGCGGGCCCGCGCCCGCCGGTCACGCCGGACGACGACGAGGAAGACGACGACGAGTTCCTGCGCTTCCTCGACGAGGAGCCGACCTACCTGGAACCCGCCGACGAAGTGAATGCCCTGATCGGCAAGATGGAGCCGACCAGTCCCGCCGTGCTCGGTGAGTGGACCGAGCGGGGGTGAACTGGCACCTCACGCCGGACCAGTTCGCGCTGGCCTGGGCGCGCACCGACGGCGACCGGATCCCGTATCCGCTCGCCGTGCGCGCCTCGGCCAGGGACACCGCCGAACGCGCCGCCGCCCAGCCCGCGCTGGACGCCTGGTGCGCCTCGACCCTCGACGCCGACCTGTCGGCGGCACTGCGGGTGCTGGCCGAGCCGGAGATCCGGGTCGAGGTGTGCGGACGGGTGAGCGCGCCGGTCCGGATGCTCGGCGCCGTCACCAACGACGTGGCCGTGCTGGCCGTGCAGGAACCGGGCCGCACCGAGGACCGGGGCGGCTCGATACACGTCCAGGTCGGCAGCACACGGCGTTTCGCCGCCCAGGTGTTCGCGCGGATGCCCGTCGGCAAGACCGGCACCGGCCCGCCGCTGTCGGCGCTCACCGCCCGCGTCGTCGAGGACAGTCGCGACCTGGTCACCGCGCCCGTGGCCGGACCGTCCGACGCGGCCCGCGTCCGGCGCCTGCTGCAACGGCCCCGTGCGGGCATCGGGCAGATCCTGGTGGCCGCCGGCGACGAAGTCACCCCGGCGGGCGTGCTGTCCTGGATCGATGTCACCGGCGACGGCCGCTACCTGGTGCACACCGCCCATCGCGTCGACATCGCCCCCGCCACACCGGAACTCGCCGCCGACTGGCTGCGCCGGCTTCTGCGCAGCGCCTAGAGCGACGGCCCGCGCGGGTCCGGCCGATCCGCCACCGCCGCGCGGCAGATCAGTCCAGCCGGAGGAATTCGGCGAGGGCCGTCAGCTCCTCCGGGGTGTCCGGGAGGTACTCGGTGAGCAGTGGCGAGCGGATGACGATCGCCTTCCACATGGCGCGGCACAGCGTCGCGTGGATCACGGTGCGCGACAGCAGCGCCCGCATGCCGAACGGGGCGTCGGCGGGTGTCGAGGTGGTCATCGAGAGCACGACGACGGCGGCTTCCCGGCCACGGAACCGGTCCGGTGTGCCGACCAGCACGTCCTCGATCTTGGCGCGCGCCAACAGGGTTCGGATGCGGGCCACCTGCGCGGCGTAGGGCGCGACGACGAACACGTCGTGCGGGTGCAGCTTGCGGGCCCGCCCACCCGAGGTCCAGGTCTCGCCGAGCAGGGCGCGCACACGGCGCACCACCTCGCGGGCCTCGGCGTCGGATTCGGTGGCACTGCCGCGATGTTCGACGAGCACGGTGCTCACGCCCGGCGCGATCCCGGCCAGATCGCGGGCCAGGGTGATGGTCTCACTGGCCCGGAGCCTGCCGTCGTAGCAGCTCGCCGACACCGGCTCACAGACCGCGGGGTGCATCCGCCAGGTGCGGTCGAGGAAGTAGCCGCGCTCGGCGGGCAGGGTGGCCGCGCCCTCGCACAGCCAATCCAGCGCCGAGACCTGCACCGGTTCGGGATGGGCGGCCTGGGCCCGCGCGGGCACCGGGTCACCGATCAACAGCAGATTGCGCGCGCTCACCGCGACGGCGACGGTGTCGGCCAGCGAGCTGGCGCCCGCGTCGGCGATCACCAGCAGGTCCAGCGCGCCGGGCGCGATCAGCGTCTCGTCGACGAAATCGGCGGTGGTGCCCCCGATCACGCAGCCGTTGACGGCGTTGTCGAGGAAGCGCGGATACCGCTCGGCGTCGATCGCCGACCATTCCGGACCGACCGAGGCGACGTCCTTCTTGGCCACCAGCTCGGGCAGCAACCCGGCCTCCACGACGGCGTCGAAGATCCGCTCGATCACCGCGTGCGACTGCGCGACGACGCCGATCCGCCACTTGTGCCGGGTGACGAGCCGTTCGATCGCGCGGCCCGTGGTGCCGGTCTTGCCGGTGCCGGGCGGGCCGTGCACGGCCAGGTAGGAGGCGTCCAGCGCGCCGACCGCGTTCGCCAGGGCCGCGGCGATGTCGCCGTGGACCTGGGGCAGGTCCAGCCCGTCGCGCAGGCGGGGCGCGCGGCGCAGCAGCAGGTCGTAGACGGCGTTCTCGGGCACCTCGGGCAGGGTCACCAGCAGGTCCTGCGCGATGAACTCCAGTGCCGCTTCGATTTCGGCTTCGCCGTCGGGCGGGCCGGGGGCGATGGCGGCGGGCAGGTCGTCGTAGGGCGGGCAGCCCGCGGGCAGCAATTCCTCGAGGCGGACGGTGTCGTCGAAGTTGGGGTCTACGGCGCAGCCGAGCACGGTCGCCGTGGCGGTGGCGCGGCGGCCGAGGGTCTGGGTCATCCCGGCCGCGGCGGCGCCGTCGTAGATGGTGACCATCTGGGTGCCGGGCGTGAGCGTCGCGCCGGTGCCGAGTCTGCCGGTGAGCGTCAGGTAGCGGCGCATCGTCGGAAGTTGCGGTGTGCGATGCCATTTGGTGTCGACGGTGCCCCACTCCGCGACGAGCACGCCCGGCGCGTCGGCCCATTCGCCGACGGGGTGGCCGAGCCGGTCGATGTGGGCCCACCAGCGCGGCTGCCGTTCGCGACGGTGGTAGCCGAGGATCGCGGCGGTCAGCGCCGCCGCGCGGGCGGCGTCGCCGTCGGCGGCCGCGGCGAACTCGGTGAGTGCGGCCTCGAGCGACCCCGGCCGTAGCGACGGCGGTACGTCGGCCTCGGCGACCGCGAACCGGGTACCCGGCACCGTCACCCCGGCCTCGGCGGCCCGGGCCAGCAGCCAGTCCCGCAGCGCGAGAACCGTTGTCGCCCGGCTCTCCACGGCCGGGAACAGCCCGGCCAGCCCCGCGATGTCGTAGGACCGCTCGCCGATCAGCAGCGCGGTGCGCACGATGGGCGCGAGATCGAACAGCGCGCCGTCGGCCAGCAACTCGTCGAGCAGGTCGGCCCCGGTCCCGACGCGGCCCGCCCAGTCCAGCAGCGCGGTCCGGACGGCCGAACCGTAGTGGTACACCCGCACCTCCGGGTCGATCGCCCGGTGCTCGCCGATGATGTCGAGCAGTTCGTCGAGCACGGCGGCGGCCGACGCGCGATCATCTGCCGCCACGTCGCGGCGTGCGGAGGCGCCGTACGCGAAAAATGGTGTCTCGGCCGCACTCCGGCCGCCCACGGCTGCGGACAGGTCGGCGGCGGGCACCGCGCTGCGGTAGACGACCGACATCGCGTCGGACAGTTCGACGGCGGTGACGGCGCCGTGCTGGTCCACGTCGACGATCAGCGCGAGATCGCCGTGGCCGGGGGCGGGCAGGGCGCCCAGGGCGGCGGCGTCGCGCAGGGCGAAGGTGGGTTCGCCGGTGCGCTCGCGCTCGAGCTGGATCTCGGCCTGGCGGCGCAGGGCGGTCACGGTGCGTGGGGCGAGGCCGGCGATCGGGGTGGTCGTGGTGGCGAGGCGGTCGATCGTGAGGACGCCCGCCTCGCGGAGCCGGGCGCGCTGGGTCGGGCGGATTCCCGCCACCAGCAACAGGTCCCGGGCGGTGGACGCGGCGACCCGGCAGGTCGCGCAGCGTCCGCACGCGAGATAGCGGGGATCGCCCCACTGGACCGGTAGCAGTTCGGTCAGCTTCTCCTCGACGATGCGCTCCACCCGCGCCCGGCGGGCGGGATACACGCGCGCGAGCTCGTCGGTACGGGTGCGCTGCGCACCGGCCGCGGCCCACAGATACGCCGACGGGTCGACCCCGATCCCCGCCTCGGCGAGCACGGCGGCGCAGGCCGCGAACGCGAGCCGCGCCCGCAACGCCTCCCACGCCTCGTCGACCTCGGCCACCGTCGCCGAGGCGGTGGCCCGTTCGAAGGGCGTACGGCCCGCGACCAATTCGCGCCGCAACGCCCGGAAGTCCGCCGACGCCGGGGTAACCGGCGCCGTACCGACGACCACGGGCGCGGGCTCCGTCGCGTCGAGGTCGGTCGTTGACGCCGCCCACTCCGCATCGGCGTCCGGCCGATCGGGCCCGACGTTGTCCGATGCGGGCACGACGTAATCCGACGCGGGTCCGACGTAATCCGACGCGGGTCCGACGTGGTCCGACCCGGGACCGACGTGGTCCGACCCGGGACCGACGCCGTCCGACCCGGACACGGCGTAATCCGACGCGGGGCGGAAGCGCAGCGTGGCGGGCAGCCCGACCGACGCGGACCCGACGGCGATGTGTGGCGTGTAGCGCCCGGTGTCGGGGTCGCGGATCAACAGGTCGACGCCGCAGGCGAATCGGCCGTCGAAGAAGACCGCGCCGAGAATGGCGGGCGCGCCGTCGCGCAGGGCGGCCGCGGTGAGGTCGGCGGCCGCGGTGAGGGCGGCGATCCGGGCGGCCGGGCTCGCGCCGGGAACCTCGGGCGACGGAACGCGGATCAGGCCGTCGCCGAAGTGCCGCAGCAACTCCGGCGCCACCTCGGCGGCGCGCACGACAGGGACGGCGGCGTCCGGCACGCCGGGGAGGTTGCCGATGGCCGCGTCGAGGGCGCGAAGCAGCGCGAACTCACAGCCCGCCGCGCGCACGAGATCGCCGACGGCACCGATCACCCGATCACCGGACACGAACAAACGCGGCCCTCCTGTGTTCACGCACACCCGACGGCAAACACCTTAACCAGCGCCGCGGGCGACCAGGGCGCTACCCGCGGAGATGTCGAACAGTTGCGACGGGTGTGACCTCGCCGAGTCCGGCGAGCGGCCCCGGCGTCAGAACCGCGGCTTGCGCCGTTCGGTCCGGGGACGCGCGTCGCGATCGCGGCGCGGGCCCCGCGAGGCCAGCCGCTGCGCGGGCGGACCCTGATCGGGCTGCAACTGGATCAGCACGCCGCTGATCCTGGTGCGGCGCAAGGCTTCCAGCGTCTCGTGCGGCAGGTTGGCAGGCAGCTCGACGAGGCTGTAATCGGGCCGGATGCTGATGTGCCCGAAGTCGCTGCGGCGCAGCCCACCCTCGTTGGCGATGGCGCCGACGATCGCGCCCGGCACCACGCGGTGGCGCTTGCCGACGCTGATCCGGTAGGTCGCCAGCTCCTGGCCGCTCTCGCGGGAGAACGACGGGCCACGGGGGGCCCGGTCCTCGTCGTCGAAGCGACGCGGGGCGCGCTCCCGATCCCGATCCCGGTCGCGATCGCGCTCACGACGCGGCGCGGGCTCCGGCTCGGCCTCCATGAAGAAGTTGTCGCCGTCGAAGCCGCCGACGGCCAGCGCCGCCGCGATATCGACCAGCGGCGTGTTGTGCTCGGCCTCGTAGTCCTCGATCAGCTTGCGGAACAGCGCCACATTGTCCGAGGCCAGGTTCTCGGTGATCATGTCGCCGAACTTGGAGACGCGGGTCGCGTTGACGTCGTCGACGCTGGGCAGCTGCATCTCGATCAGCGGATGCCGGGTGGCGCGCTCGATCGACTTGAGCAGATGCCGCTCGCGCGGGGCGACGAACAGCAGCGCCTGCCCCGAACGGCCCGCGCGACCGGTGCGGCCGATGCGGTGCACGTAGGACTCGGTGTCGTGCGGGATGTCGTAGTTCACGACATGCGAGATGCGGTCCACGTCGAGACCACGGGCGGCCACGTCGGTGGCGACCAGGATGTCGAGCGCGCCCGACTTCAGCTGGCCGATGGTGCGCTCACGCTGGTTCTGCGCGATGTCACCGTTGATCGCCGCGGCGGAGAAACCACGCGAGCGCAGCTTCTCGGCCAGCTCCTCGGTGGCCTGCTTGGTGCGGACGAAGATGATCATCGCCTCGAAGTCCTCGACCTCGAGGACGCGGGTGAGGGCGTCGAGCTTGCGCTGGTGCGACACCTGCACGTAGCGCTGGGTGATGTTGGTGTTGGTCTGGGTCTTGGACTTGACCGTGATCTCGACCGGCTCGTTCAGGTACTGCTTGGAGATCTTGCGGATCGCGCCCGGCATGGTCGCCGAGAACAGCGCGACCTGCTTGTCGTTGGGCGTATCGCGCAGGATGCGCTCCACGTCTTCCTGGAAGCCCATCTTGAGCATCTCGTCGGCCTCGTCGAGCACCAGGTAGCGCAGCTGCGACAGGTCGAGCGTGCCCTTCTCCAGGTGATCGATCACGCGGCCGGGCGTACCGACGACGACGTGCGCGCCGCGCCGCAGACCCGACAGCTGCACGCCGTAGCTCTGCCCGCCGTAGATGGGCAGCACGTGCAGGCCGGGGATGTGCGCGGAGTACTTGCCGAACGCCTCGGCGACCTGAATGGCCAGCTCACGGGTCGGCGCCAGCACCAGCGCGCTGGGCTTCTTCTGGGCGGTGTCCAGACCCATCAGGATCGGGATCGCGAAGGCAGCGGTCTTGCCGGTGCCGGTCTGGGCGAGGCCGACGACGTCCGCGCCCTGCAGCAGCGGAGGAATGGTCGCCGCCTGGATCGGGGACGGCGACTCGTAGCCCACATCGGCGATGGCCGCGAGGACGCGGTCATCGATCCCGAGATCGGCGAATGTCGGGCCTTCTTCGTGCCTGTCGTCGTCGGCAGGAACGCTGTCGACCTCATTGGTACTCATTGACCAGCAGTTTACTGCCTGACGGTAGCTGTCCCGGCCACCGGGTGAATACGGTGAGACCTATGCAACTGCAGAACGGGTCAGCGCATCAGGAACCGGCACCGGACGCGGTGCCGATCGCGGTCGTCCAATTCGCTCCCCAGACCGACCCCACCGCCAATCTCGCGGCCCTGCGCGAACACCTGCGCACGGCCGCCGAAGCAGGCGCCAAGGTGGTCCTCGCCCCCGAGTACTCGATGTTTGCGGTGACCCGGCTCGACGAGCGGGTGGTGGCGGCCGCCGAGCCGCTCGACGGCCCGTTCACCACCGGACTCAGCGCGCTCGCAGCCGAATTCGGGGTGCATCTGATCGCCGGAGTCGTCGAGCGGACGGCGCCGGACGCGACCAGGATCAGCAATACGCTCGTCGCCCACGGACCCGACGGCGCGCGCGTCGCGGTGTACCGGAAAGTGCATCTCTACGACGCGTTCGGACATCTGGAATCCGACGTCGTCGAGGCCGGTCCGCTCGTCGCGCCCGCCACCTTCACCGTCGACGGTGTGATATTCGGCATGCAGACCTGTTTCGATCTGCGTTTCCCGGAGGGTTGTCGGCGTGTCGCGGCGGCGGGCGCGCAGGTGCTGCTGCTGCCCGCGCAGTGGATTCCCGGCCCGGCGAAAGTCGACCAGTGGACCACGCTGCTGCGCGCCCGCGCGATCGAGAACACCATCTACGTGGCCGCCGCCGATCAGTGCCTGCCGCGCGGGGCGGGCGCGTCGATGATCGTCGACCCGGCGGGCGTTGTCCTGGCCGAGCTGGGTGACGAACCCGGCGTGCTCACCGCCTCGATCGATCCGGCGCATCTGGCCCGGGTCCGCACCGCCAATCCGAGCCTGTCGCTGCGCCGGTTCGCGATCACCGAGCGCGTATCGCCGGAGCTCGCCACGGAGTAGCGTTCGAGACGTGGTCTACCCGGATCGGGCAGCGGCGGGCCGCGTCCTCGGCAAGGCCCTGGAACACCTGCGGGTCCCGCGCCCACTGGTGCTCGGGCTGCCGCGCGGTGGTGTTCCGGTGGCGGCCGGAGTCTGCGCGGTCGTCGGCGGTGACCTCGACATCCTGCTGGTCCGCAAGCTGGGCCTGCCCTGGCAGCCGGAATTGGCGATGGGCGCGCTCGGCGAGGGCGGCGTGCTGGTGGTCAACCGCGATGTCGTGGAGCGCAGCGGGGTGACGCAGGAGGCGTTCGACGAGGTCGAGCGGGCCGAGCGGGCCGAACTGGCGCGCAGGCAGCGCGCGCTGCGCACCGGCGACCCCGTGCCGCTCGCCGGACGGGTGGTGCTGATCGTCGACGACGGCATGGCGACCGGCGCGACCGTGGTGGCCGCGTGCCGGGTGGCCAGGGCCCGGCATCCGGACCGGATCGTGGTCGCGATGCCGGTGTCCTCGCCCGAGGCCGCGCGGCGGGTGCGCCGCGAGTGCGACGAACTGGTCTGTCTGTGGACGCCGGCCGATCTCGGCGGCGTCGGCATGGCCTACCGCGACTTCCACCAGCTCACCGACGACGAGGTCCGCGAGCTCCTGGGCGATCAGCCGAAGCACTGACCTTCGCCGCGATAGGTCGGCACCGTGGTGCGCGTTCCGGCGTCGTCGACGAGGTGGATGCGGTCGAAACGCTCGCACAGTTCGCCGGCCTTCGCGTGCCGGAACCACACCCGATCGCCGATCTCGAGCTCGGCGCCACCGGCCAGCGGGGTCTGCACCTCCCCCGCGCCTTCGGCGCCGAGCAGCTTCAGGCCCGCGGGCCACACCGGCAGCGGCACCCGGCTCGGGCCCGCCGGGCCGGAGGCGATGTAGCCGCCCGCGAAGACGGTGGCGATGCTCGGGGTGGGCTTGCGCAGCACCGGGGTCGCGAAGAACAGCGCGGGGCGCGGGGTGAACGAGCGGTAGTGGTCGAACAGGGTCGGCACGTACAGTCCGGAACCCGCGGTCACCTCGGTGACCTCCGGGTCGGTGATCGAGACCTCGATCGAACCGGTGCCCCCGCTGTTCACGATCTCCAGCGGACCGGTGACCATGCGCACCGCGTCGAGCACCCGGGACCGCCTGCGGCCGATCTCGGCGGCCGAGAGCCGCTTGACCACCCGCACGGCGGGGTTGGTGTCGGGCAGGCCGGCGATCTGGGCCTCGTAGGTCATCACGCCGACCACGTCGAACCCGCGCCTGCGGGCCTCGGCGGCCAGCTCGGCGGCCTGATCGGGGCTGCGCACCGGCGAGCGCCGGGTGCCCAGGTGCAGCGGACCGATGCGCAGCGCGGCGTCGACGTCGAGGCAGACCCGGGGATGGACCAGGTCGGTGCCGAGCGCGGCGCGGGTGAGTTCGAGCTGGGCGACGTCGTCGATCATCAGGGTGATCGCGGCCAGCAGGTCGGGCGACGCGGCGAGGTCGGCCAGCGCGGCCCGGTCGGTGACCGGGTAGCCGAGCAGCACGTCGCGGGCGCCGAGGCGGACCAGCCAGATGGCCTCGCGCAGCGAATAGGCCATGATGCCGGCGAAGCCGCCCCGGGCGGTGAGTCCGTCGCCGAGCACGCGTTCCAGCACGGCACGGCAGCGCACCGATTTGCTGGCGACCCGGACCGCGACGCCGTTCGCGCGGCGGACCAGGTCGGCGGCGTTGGCGTCGAGCGCGGCGAGGTCGACCGCGGCCAGCGGCGGATCGAGCTCGGCGGTCGCCGCGTGCAGATGGTGCAGCGATGTCGTCTGGGTCACTCGACTACTGAACCACCTATTTGGTCAGTCGTCCAGTATCCGGTGGGTCAGACTTCGACGGCCTTGAGCGTCAGGCAGCCGACCAGGTCGTCGATGACCACCAGGGTGGTCTCGTCGTTGCCGTCAGCAAGCCAGCGCAGCACCGCGCCGTAGAGCACCGAGACGATGTAGGTGGCGATCGAGTCGAGCGGCTCGAGCCACTGCGTCCCCGACAGCCGGGCGCACAGACCGAGGAAGGAGATGGCCTCTTCGTCCATCTGCCGGAACAGCGCGGTCGCGGTGGGATCGCCGACCGACTCGCCGGAGGCCGACCACCGTTGCCGCAGCGTTTGCAGCGCGGCGTCGTACGCGGCGATCTGGCGGTCCGGCTCGGCCTTCACCAGCGGCCAGTAGGCGCTCATGCCCGCGTGCAACAGCACGCGCAGCCCCCGCACGCCGGTGGCGTCGCAATTCGCGGCGGCTTGCTCCACGGCCTGACATACGGCGGGCCGGAGCGATGTCTCGGTTAGTTCACGACTGGCGCTCAACGACAACTCCTCGGCAACAAATTTCGCTGCCCGCGGCGATGCGAGCTAGTGGAGAGGATGGACCCGTACGGATCAACCTATCCAGCGAGCTCGATCTTAGAAGGTTTTCTGGATTCACGAACTGGTTCAGCCGTCCTTTTCAGACTGAAAGATTGTTTTGTTATCCGAATGCGACCTTTTGTAAAACCGACCATACGGCTTGAATAGTTCACATTCACCACAGACGGCGCCCCTACGCCATCATCTGCGCACTGGTCGAGTGTACAAGTCTTCGCAGGTGAGGGCCCGGCGCCTGTGGGCGACGGCACAGTGGCACCCAGCGAAACGGACACCACACAGTGCGTGTCGGATCCGCGAACTCCGTCGCGGGCGCGGCGGAACCGCCGATAACCTGGACGAGTGACTCTCTCGCCTCCCGCCGATCAGTTCGCCCTCAGTGGCACCTTCAATTTCCGCGATGTGGGCGGGCTGCGCACCGCTGACGGTTCGACGATCCGGCCCGGCGTGCTGCTGCGCTCGGCCCAGCTGAGCGGCCTCGACGAGAAAGGGCACGACACCCTGCGCGGCCTGCGGGTCACCGACGTGCACGATCTGCGCGGCCTGGCCGAGATCGACCACATCGGCCACGACACCCTGCCCGCGGGCGTGCGGCTGCACGTCACCCCGTTCGACTCGCGGATGGGCGAGGCGCCGCCGCACGAGGCCACGACCGTCTCGGCGCGCACGCACATGATCGAGGTCTACCGGCAGTTTCCGGTGATGCCGGAGGCGCACGCCGCGATCACCCGCCTGGCCACCTCGCTCGCCGGGGGCGACGGCGCCGCGCTGGTGCACTGCGCGGCGGGCAAGGACCGCACCGGCTGGGCGGTCGCCACGCTGCTGCGCGCGGTGGAGGTCACCGAGGACGAGGTCTACACCGACTACCTGGCCAGCAACGCCGCCGTCGAACCGCTGCGCCGGCTGCTCGAGCCGAAGATCGGCGACGGCGCGGCTCTGTCGGTCGACCTGCTCGGCGTGCACGAGGAATACCTGCGCACCGCCGACCGCACCGTGCGCGAGACCTACGGCGACACCGAGGGCTACCTGGCCGCCATCGGGCTGACCGGCACGCTGCGCGCGGCGCTGCGCGCCCGGCTGCGCTGACTACAGCCCGCTGACCCGGCGCTGCCGCACCGGCAGCACCGCGCGGACCAGCCCGTTGTCCTCGATGCTCACCAGATTGCCGGTGTGGAACCAGCTTCCGCTGAACCGGGCGACCGAGGCGTCGGGGTCGTTCCAATAGCGCCTGCTGACATTCGGGCCGCGGCACAGCAATTCGCCGCGGCCCGCACTCGCCTGCGGTCCGCACAGTGCCAATTCCGTACCGCCGAAAGCGAATCCGAGGGCGGATTCGGAGGTGGTGAGATCGGTGTCGTCGACCATCAGGCCGATGCCGCTGGTCTCCGTCGCGCCCCAGACCGACCACTGCCTGGCCGCCGGGAAAAGGTCGTGCAAGGCCGCCGTCAGCGTGGCCGGAGCGGCCGCGGCGGCGCGTTCGGAGCGGTGACAGGCCTTGCTGATCCGCCGCACGCCCGCGCCCGCCCGGCGGGCGGCGAGTTCGGGGAGCAGGCCGGCGAAGATGCGCGGGGTGCCCGAGACGGTGTCGATCCGCTCGGTGTCGAGTACATCGGCCAGATCGCGCGCCCCCGGCGCGAGCACCACGGTGCCGCCGACGGCGAAGGTCGGCAGCAACTGGTCGACGCAGCCGCTGGCGTGGGCCAACGGCAGCAGCACCAGGTTGCGCAGGCCCTCGGCGGGCAGATCGAGCGCGCCGATCACCGACGACACCGCGGAGAGCAGGTTCTCGTTGGTCAGCTCGACGCCGGTCGGCACCGGCCGCCGGGCGGCGGTGCCGGTGTAACAGAGCAGCGCCGGATCATCCAGTGCCGCACCGTCATCGATGTAGGCGGCGCTGTCGGGCAGCGGGCCGTCGGGGCCGAGCACGAAATCGGCGCTGCTGTCGGCGATCACCCGGTCGGCCACCGCGGCGGGCAGTGTATCGGGGACGAGCACCGGGACCGCGCCGGAGAGCAGCGCGCCGAGGAACGCCTGCACCCAGCGGGCGCTCGTCGGCATGTGTACCGCGACGCGGTCGCCGTAGCCGATGCCGCGGTCCTGCAGCCCACCGGCGATCCGGGAGGCACTGTGCCACAGCTCGCGGTAGGTCAGGCGCGGCCCACCCACCTCGACGACCGCCTCCCGGCCGGTGAACGCGTGTACCCGCAGGTCGAGCAGTTCGGTGAGGGCCGGGCTGAGGTCGCCGTAGCGCAGGATGCCGTCCGATCCCCTGGTCAGCCGCCCGGCCGCAGCGTGGGCGGGGAACTCGATGATGGTCGCGCCCGGTTCGTGCTCGCTCTGACCCATCAGGACCTCCACGTACGTCGATGCGGCACCGCACCTGTGACTATATGACGTGGATCACACAGCTGTCAGGCACTCGGCGCGCTCATTCGCCGCGATAGGTCGCCTTCCCCGGGCCGATCTCGAGGAAACTGCGCACCGCGCCGCGCAGGTCGGCGGTCGCGAACAGCTCGCCCGAGATGTCCGGCGTCACCGAATCCGCGTGTGCCACACCGCCGGACCGCCACGCCTCGATGATCTGCTTGGTCGCCGCGTGCGCGCGGGTGGGGCCGGCGGCGAGCCGGGCGACCAGTTGCAGCGCGGCGGCCTCGACGTCGTCGTGCACCCCGTTGACCACGCCCCAGTCGGCCATCGTGGCGGCGTCGTAGAGGTCACCGGTCATCACGAACTCGCGGGCGCGACCCGAGCCGGCCCGTTCGGCCAGCCGCTGCGGGCCGCCCATCGACGGCGTCAGCCCGACGACCGTCTCGACCAACCCGAACTTGGCCTTCGGCGCGGCCAGGATGAAGTCGCAGGCCAGCGCGATCTCGAAGGCCGCGGTGAGGGTGAGACCGTGCGCGGCGAAGACCACCGGGCACGGCAGCGCCTCGATCGGGTGGATGATCTGGGCGAACAGGTCGTTCCACAGCCGGGCACCCTCCTCGACGGTGAGCCCGTCGAAGATGTTGACGTCCACGCCACCCGAGACGACCTTGCCCTCGGCCCGGATCAGCACCGCGCGCGGCGGCTGCTTGCCCACCGCGGCGATATCGGCGATCAGCGAGTCGATGAGGCGGCGGTCGAACAGGTTCAACGGCGGGTGGGCGATGGTGATCGTCGCGATCTCGGCACCGGCTTCGGTGAAGTCGCGGATCAAACGGGTCGGCTGCGTTGCGCTCATCCGGTCAGACTAGAACCAGCTCCGGCGCGAGGACCAGGGTGGAGATCGCGCCCACATCGTGGAACCAGCGGGGTGTCGGCGCTCGTTGGCATGATGAGCTGTCGGGGACCGCGGTGCCCTACAGTTCGTTTCGTCGGGGCGGAAGAGGAGGACGACGCCGTGTTCAACAAAGCGATCGAGAAGGCCGTGGTCGATGTGCTCGACACCGGTTCCAAGCTGCAGGCGCCCGCCGTGCGTCGCTACGTCGAATTCCTACGTGAACGCCATCCCGCCGAGAGCCCCGCCCAGATCGTGGAGCGGCTGGAGAAGCAGTACCTGCTCGCCGTCACCGGCAGTGGTGCCGCGGTCGGCGCGACCGCGGCCGTGCCCGGCATCGGCACGCTGGCCGCGCTCGGCGCGATCAGCGCGGAGACCGCGTTCTTCATGGAGGCCTCGGCCCTGTTCACTCTCGCCGAGGCCTATGTGCACGGCATCGAGCCCGAGGACAAGGAAGCCCGGCGCGCGATGGTGCTCGCCGTCGTCCTGGGCGACGCGGGCATGGCGATCGTGCAGAAGGGACTCGGCACCTCGTCCAAGAACTGGGCGGGCGCGCTGGCCAACAAGGTGCCCGGGATCTCCGCGATCAACAACAAGCTGGTGCAGCAGTTCATCAAGCGCTTCATCACCAAGCGCGCCGCGCTGATGGCGGGCAAGATCCTGCCCGCCGGCATCGGCGCCGCCATCGGTGGCGCGGGCAACCGGGCGCTGGGCAAGGTGACGATCGACAACGCGCGCAAGGCTTTCGGGCCCGCGCCCGCGTTCTGGCCCTCGCCGCTGCACCCGGTCATCGACGCCGATCCGCTGCCGGCCATCGACGCCGCGACCGCGAAGAAGCGGTGACCGGGCGCCGCGGCGACGCTGTGCGACTGCGCGGCGTCGGCAAGCAGTTCGAGCTGGTCCACGCCGTGCACGAGGTCGGCTTCGCGGTGCCCGCCGGTGCGGTCACCGCGCTCGTCGGCCCCACCGGCGCGGGCAAGTCGACGGTGCTGCGGATGGTGCTCGGCCTACAGAAACCGACCACGGGCACCGTCGAGATCGACGTGCCCGGCACCGGACCTGGCGCGGTGGGCGCGGTACTGACTCCGCGCGGACTGCATCCGGCGCGCACGGTCCGCGATCATCTGCGCTGTTACGCGCCGGTCGCGGGGGCGTCCCGACGGCGCGTGGACGCGGTGCTGGCCGAGACCGGGCTCGCCACGGTCGCCGAGACGGTGATCGCTCAGCTGCAGCCGGGCCAGCAGACCCGGTTGGCGCTGGGCACCGCGCTGCTGGCCGATCCCCCGCTGCTGGTCCTGGACGACCCGTTCACCGGTGCCGACGGCGTGGAGCGTGGCTGGCTGCACGAGCTGCTGCGCGGGCACACCGCTCGCGGCGGCACCGCGCTGATCAGCGCCGACAAGCTGGCCGATGTGGTGGCCACCGCCGATCATCTCGTCGTGTTGAGCGAGGGCGCGGTCGTCTGGCAGGGCACGCCGGCCAAGCTGCGCCGCGGCCATCCCGACCGGCTGGTCGTGGCCGCCTCGCCCTCGATCGCGCTGGCCACCGCGCTGGCCGCGCGGGGCTACACCGACGCGGTGATGCGGCCCGACGGCAGGCTGGCCGTCGCCGAGGCGAGCGAGGCCACCATCCGCGCCGTCGCCGAGGCCGCGCAGGTGCGCATCGGCAGTATCGTCGCCGATCCGATCCATCCCGACCGGGTCCTCGCCTCGCTCACCAAACCCCGCGGGCACCGGCACACCGTGCCCGCGCCGCAGGCGAATCCCGCCGGTTTCGCCCCGGCGCCGACCTCGTATGGGATGCCACGATGACCTCAGTGCTGCCCGCCGATCTCCTGCCCGGCCTCGAGTCCGAGGCGCGCAAGGTCGTCGCCGTGCGCCCGACCCGCCTGCTGCTCGGCGCGCCCGTGGCCCTGGCGCTGATCGGCACGCTGATCACCGCGCTGCTGTCGGGTCCCGCCGACCCGAAGGGGCAACCCGCCACCGGCGCCGCGACCATCGGGCTCTATCTCGGGCTGGCCGCGGTGTTCGTGGTGGCCGCCCTGCTCGGCATCGCCGCCACCGGTGGCGAGTACCGGCGCAAGACCATGGCGCTGACCGCCCTGTTCGCCCCCGATCGCGACCAGCTGGCGACCGCGAAATTCGTCACCACCGCCGCGTTCGCCTTCGCGGTGGCGCTGGCCGCCGAAGTGGCGAGTCTGCTGGCGCTGCTGGTGGCGGGGCGCGGCAAGTTCGACTTCGGCTGGCAGCTGTTCGAGGTGCTCGGCGCCGGTCTGCTGGTCGCCCTGTGCTGGGCGGTGATCGGCGCGGGCCTCGGCCTGCTGCTGCGCACGGTCAGCGGCACGGTCTGGCTGCTGCTGGGCTGGGCCTTCATCCTGGAGCCGCTGATCTGGGTCGTGGTCAAGGGCTTCGGCGCCGGTGGCTTCGCCACCCTGCTGCCGGTCTCGGCCACGGTGGCCGGAGTCAGCGCGGGTTCGTTCGCGGAGGCCGAGGTCTTCGCGCCGACCCCGGCCGCCCTGGTGATCCTGCTGTTGTGGACCGCCGGAATCGGCGCCGCGGGCTGGTGGGACCTGCGCACCCGCGACCTGTAGGCCCGGTGGCAGCCACCGAACCGGGCTGGATCCGCAGACTCTGGCGCCTGAGCCTGGGCCATCCCCGGCTGATCGCGGGCATCACCGCCTCTGTGCTGGCCGGCGCGGTCGTCTCGATCGCGGCGCCGCTGGCCACCAAACGCGCCGTCGACGCGGCGGTCGCGGGCGACACGACGGTCATCGGCGGTGCCGCGGCGCTGCTCGCCCTGCTGGCGGTCGGCCGGTTCGTCGTCACCTTCGCGCGCAGGCTCTGGGCGGGCAAGCTGTCGCTGGAGGTACAGCACAGTCTGCGGGTATCGCTGCTGGCCGCGCTGCAACGCCTCGACGGCGCGGGGCAGGACGCGATCCGCACCGGCCAGGTGGTGTCGCGCTCGATCACCGATCTGCAGCTGGTGCAGGGATTGCTGGCGATGGTCCCGTGGTCGGGGTTGGCGGTCCTGCAGTTCGTGCTCTCGGCGGTGGTGATGGTGTGGCTGAGCCCACCGCTGGCCCTGGCCGCGCTGCTGGTCGCGCCCGCGATGGCGGTGATCGTGCTGCGGCTGCGGCCACGGCTGTACGCGGCGACCTGGTCGGCGCAGCAGCGCGCCGCCGACCTGGCCGAACACGTCGAGCAGACCGTCACCGGGGTGCGCGTGGTGAAGGGGTTCGGGCAGGAGGCCCGGATGGTCGACGTGCTCGAGGACCACAGCCGCCGCCTGTTCGCCGAGCGGCTGCGCGCCGCCAGGATCAACGCCGGGTTCGCCCCCGTGGTCGCGGCGCTGCCGCAGGCCGGGCTGGTCGCGGTGATCATCGTCGGCGGCGTGCTGGCCCGGCAGGGCGCGATCGGCGTCGGCACCTTCCTCGCGTTCACCGCCTACCTGGCCACCATGACGTCCTCGGCCCGCACGATCACCTCGGTGGTGATCATGGGTCAGCTCACCAAGGCCGCCGTCGACCGGGTATTCCAGGTCGTCGACGCGGCGCCGGTGCTGGTCGATCCGGACAAGCCGGTCGCCCTGCCCACGGGCCCGCTCGGCATCGAATTCGACGCGGTGAGTTTCGGATTCGAGGCCGGTCAGCCGGTGCTGCGCGACCTCGATCTCACCGTGCGGCCGGGCGAGACGGTCGCCGTCATCGGTCCGGCCGGGTCGGGCAAGTCGACGCTGTCGCTGCTGCTACCCCGCTTCTACGCGCCCGACGCGGGCCGGATCAGCCTGGTCGGCACCGACGGCACCCGGGTCGACCTGGCCGAGTTGCGCGCCGACGAACTGCGCGGCGCGCTCGGGGTGGTCTTCGACGATCCCTTCCTGTTCTCCGACACCATCGCCGCCAATATCGCCCTCGGCCGTCCCGGGGCCACCGATGCCGAGATCAGGGCCGCCGCGACCGCCGCCGTCGCCGACGAGTTCATCGCCGAACTCCCCGACGGCTACGACACCGTCATCGGTGAGCGCGGCCTGACGCTGTCCGGCGGGCAGCGCCAGCGCATCGCCCTGGCCAGGGCCCTGCTCACCCGCCCGCGCGTGCTCGTCCTCGACGACGCCACCTCCGCGGTCGACGCCGTCACCGAGGCGGAGATCTTCCGCAGGCTGCCCGACCCCGGCGGCCGGACGACACTGATCCTGGCCCACCGCGAGTCCACACTGGCCCAGGCCGACCGGATCATCCGGCTGCCCGCGCCCGCCGGCTCCACGGTGCCCACCGCGCCCACGCTCACCACGAAACACCCCGACGGTGGTCGCCCCCGCTCGATGGCCGCGGCGGCGACCGACCTCAGCGAGACACCCGAACTGCGCGCCGCCGTCGACGCGCTGCCCCCGGCCACCGAATCTCCCGGCCTGCCCGGCGACCTGCGGGCCCCGCAGCCCGAGTTCGGCCTGCGCGCGCTGCTGCGCCCGGTACGCGGCCTGGTCTGCGCGGTGATGCTGCTGCTGACCGTCGACGCGTTGATCGGCGTCGCCTTCCCGCCGCTGGTCCGCTACGCCATCGACACCGGCGTCACCGCGGGCGACGGCACCGCGCTCGCGCTCGCCGGCATCGTCGGGATCGGGCTGGTGCTGGCCGGGCTGGTCGTCGGCGCGGCCGTCACCGTGCTCACCGCGCGCACCGGCGAACGCGTGCTGTTCGGGCTGCGGGTGCGCAGTTACGCGCACTTGCAGCGGCTCGGCCTGGATTTCTACGAGCGCGAACTGTCCGGCCGGATCATGACCAGGATGACCACCGACGTCGACGCGCTCTCGACGTTCCTGCAGACCGGCGTCGCCACCGGTCTGGTCGGGCTGATCACCCTGGTCGGCGTGGCCATCGGCCTGGTCTTCATCGACGCGGGCCTGGCGCTGATCGTGCTGGCCACCGTGCCGCCGATGCTGCTGGCGACGCTGGCGTTCCGCCGGGTGTCCTCCTCGGCCTACACCGTCTCCCGCGAGCGGGTGTCGGTGGTCAACGCCGACTTCCAGGAGAACATCGCGGGTTTGCGCGCTGTGCAGGCCGCGCGCAACGAGCCGAGCGCCGCGCGCCGCTTCGCCGAGTACTCGCACCGCTACCGTGACGCCCGCGTCCGTGCCCAGCGCGCCATCGCCGCCTATTTCTCCTTCGGGCTGGCCTGGGCCGACCTCGCCCTGGCGGTGGTGGTGTACCTCGGCGCGAACGCGGTCGCCGACGGCCGGACCACGACCGGCACGCTGGTCGCCTTCGTGCTGTATCTGGGCCTGCTGTTCGGCCCGATCCAGGAGCTCTCGCAGGTCTTCGACGGCTATCAGCAGGCCAGGGTCGGCCTGCGCCGGATCGGTGACCTGCTGCGCACCGAGTCCGCCATCGCGGCCGATCCACCGGACGCGGTGACGATCGACCGGCTCGACGGCGAGATCGTCTTCGACGACGTGCGCTTCCGCTACCCCGGCGCCAACGCCCCCGCCCTGGACGGGGTCTCCTTCACCGTCCCCGCGGGCTCGACGCTCGCGCTCGTCGGCGCGACCGGCGCGGGCAAATCGACGATCGTGAAGCTGCTGGCTCGTCTCTACGACCTCCCGGACGACCCGGCGGCGGGCTCGATCCGCGTCGACGGCGTCGATTCACGTAAATTTGTGCTCACCGACTATCGCGGCCGGCTGGGAATTGTGCCTCAGGAAGCTCACCTGTTCACCGGTGACGTCGCGAGCAACATTGCGTTCGGGCAACCTTTCGCCACGGCAGTGGACATCGGCACCGCGGCCGCCACCGTCGGCGCGGCGGAGATGATCGACGGATTACCGCAAAAAATGAACCAACCGGTCGGTGAAAGAGGGCGCGGATTATCCGCCGGACAGCGTCAGCTGATCGCGCTCGCCCGGGCCGAACTGGTCGATCCCGATCTGCTCCTGCTCGACGAGGCCACCTCGACACTGGATCCGCAGACCGAGGCATCGGTGCTGGTAGCGAGTCGATCGCTGGCACGCGGCCGGACCACCGTCGTGGTCGCGCACCGGCTCGCCACCGCAGCGCGGGCCGACCTCGTCGGCGTGGTCGAACAGGGCCGCGTGGTGGAATTCGGCACGCCGCAGGAACTGCTGGCCCAGGGCGGACGTTACGCGCGACTCTGGGCGGCGGGCGGCGAAGCCGAGGGAATACTGTCGGCGCGTGACCGGTAGCAGCCGGGGAGATCGGGTCAGTCGCAACACGGGTATGCCGCTGGGCATATGCTCGGTGAGGGCGCATCGGCAGCCATCCGCTGATACCCCTGCCGGGCACGTCACAAACGTCGCAGCGCGAAGAACGAAATGAGGCGAACACCAGCTGTGAGCAGCTCAACTTCCCAGTTCGGACAGAACCAGTGGCTAGTCGACGAGATGTATCAGAAGTTCAAACAGGACCCATCCTCGGTCGACGCCAGTTGGCACGAGTTCCTCGCGGATTACACCCCGGAGGTCGGCGCCGAATCCGGTAACAGCCAGACTCCGGCTCCCGCCGCGGCACCCGCGCCGGCCGCCGCTCCCGCGCCTGCCGCGAAGCCCGCCGTGGCGACGGCCCCGCCGGCTCCGGCTCCGGCGCCCGCCCCCAAGCCCGCTCCCGCGACCGTGCGCGCACCGCAGACCACCCCCGCGCCGGTGTCCAACGCACCGGCCACCGCCGCGCCCAAGGCTGTCGCCACCGCCGACGAGACCAAGGTGCTGCGCGGCCCGGCCGCGGCCATCGCGAAGAACATGTCGGCCTCGCTGACGATCCCCACCGCGACCTCGGTGCGCGCGATCCCGGCGAAGCTGATGATCGACAACCGCCTGGTGATCAACAACCACCTGGCCCGCACCCGCGGCGGCAAGATCTCCTTCACCCACCTGCTCGGCTACGCGATCGTGCAGGCGGTCAAGGCGTTCCCGAACCTGAACCGGCACTTCGCCGAGATCGACGGCAAGCCGAACTCGGTCACCCCGGCGCACACCAACCTGGGCCTGGCGATCGACCTCGCAGGTAAGGACGGCAGCCGCTCGCTGGTCGTCGCCGCGATCAAGGAAACCGAAGACATGAGCTTCGGGCAGTTCCACACCGCCTACGAGGACATCGTCCGCCGCGCCCGCGAGGGCAAGCTCGGCGCCGACGACTTCTCCGGCGTCACCATCTCGCTGACCAACCCGGGCACCATCGGCACCGTGCACTCGGTGCCGCGGCTGATGCCGGGCCAGGGCGCGATCATCGGTGCGGGCGCGATGGAATACCCGGCCGAGTTCCAGGGCATGAGCGACGAGCGGATCGCCGATATCGGCGTCGGCAAGCTGATGACGCTGACCTCGACCTACGACCACCGCATCATCCAGGGCGCCGAGTCGGGCGACTTCCTGCGCACCATCCACAACCTGCTGATCTCCGACGAGTTCTACGACGAGATCTTCCACGGCCTCGGCGTGCCGTACGAGCCGGTCCGCTGGCGCAAGGACATCAGCGAGCGCGGCGTCGACAAGAGCGCCCGCGTGCTCGAGATGATCGCGGCCTACCGCAACCGCGGTCACCTGATGGCCGACACCGACCCGCTGCGCCTGGTCAAGGACAAGTTCCGCAGCCACCCCGACCTCGATGTCACCGAGCACGGGCTGACCCTGTGGGACCTCGACCGCACCTTCAACGTCGCCGGCTTCCACGGCCAGGAGCGGATGAAGCTGCGCGACGTGCTGTCGATCCTGCGCGACGCCTACTGCCGCCACGTCGGGGTGGAGTACACCCACATCCTCGACGTCGAGCAGCTCAAGTGGATCCAGGACCGGGTCGAGCAGAAGCACGTCAAGCCGACGGTCGCCCAGCAGAAGTACATCCTGAACCGGCTCAACGCCGCCGAGGCGTTCGAGACGTTCCTGCAGACCAAGTACGTCGGTCAGAAGCGCTTCTCGCTCGAGGGCGCCGAGGCCGTCATCCCGATGATGGACGCCACCATCGACCAGTGCGCCGAGCACGGGCTCGACGAGGTCGTCATCGGCATGCCGCACCGCGGTCGCCTCAACGTGCTGGCCAACATCGTCGGCAAGCCGTATTCGAAGATCTTCACCGAGTTCGAGGGCAACATGAACCCGGCGGCCACCCACGGCTCCGGCGACGTGAAGTACCACCTCGGCGCGCAGGGCCAGTACCTGCAGATGTTCGGCGACAACGAGATCGAGGTCTCGCTCACCGCGAACCCGTCGCACCTGGAGGCGGTCGACCCCGTCCTCGAGGGCCTCGTGCGCGCCAAGCAGGACCTGCTGGACAAGGGCGATGGTCCCGAGGGCTTCTCGGTCATGCCGCTGATGCTGCACGGTGACGCCGCGTTCGCCGGTCAGGGCGTGGTCGCGGAGACGCTGAACCTGGGTGGCCTGCGCGGCTACCGGGTCGGCGGCACCATCCACATCGTGGTGAACAACCAGATCGGCTTCACCACCGCGCCGGAGAACAGCCGCTCCACCGAATACTCCACCGACATCGCGAAGTTCATCGGCGCGCCGATCTTCCACGTCAACGGTGACGACCCGGAGGCCTGCGACTGGGTCGCGCGCCTGGCGGTCGATTTCCGGCAGAAGTTCCGCAAGGACGTCGTCATCGACCTCGTCTGCTACCGCCGCCGCGGGCACAACGAGGGCGACGACCCCTCGATGACCCAGCCGGAGATGTACGACGTCATCGACACCAAGCGTTCGGTCCGCAAGGCCTACACCGAATCGCTGATCGGTCGTGGCGACATCTCCATGAAGGAGGCCGAGGACGCGCTGCGCGACTACCAGGGTCAGCTGGAGCGCGTGTTCAACGAGGTCCGCGAGCTGGAGAAGTACGTTCCGGAGCCGTCGGAGTCCGTCGAGGACGACCAGAAAGTGCCTGCCACCGTGCAGACCGCGGTCGACAAGTCGGTCCTGCAGCGCATCGGCGACGCCTTCAACACCCCGCCGGACGGCTTCAACGTGCACCCGCGCGTCAAGCCGGTGCTGGAGAAGCGCCGCGAGATGGCCTACGAGGGCAAGGTCGACTGGGCCTTCGCCGAGCTGCTGGCCTTCGGCACGCTGATCGACCAGGGCCACGACGTGCGCCTGACCGGTCAGGACTCGCGCCGCGGCACCTTCACCCAGCGCCACGCGGTCATCATCGACCGCCTCAACGCCAACGAGTACACCCCGCTGCACAACATCGGCTCGGAGAAGCCGGGCTGGTTCGCGGTGCACGACTCGGCGCTGAGCGAGTACGCGGCGGTCGGCTTCGAATACGGCTACTCGCTGGGCAACCCGAATGCCCTGGTGCTGTGGGAAGCCCAGTTCGGTGACTTCGTCAACGGCGCGCAGTCGATCATCGACGAGTTCATCTCCTCCGGTGAGGCCAAGTGGGGCCAGCTCTCCGACGTGGTGCTGCTGCTGCCGCACGGCCACGAGGGCCAGGGTCCCGACCACACCTCGGGCCGCATCGAGCGCTTCCTGCAGCTGTGCGCCGAGGGTTCGATGACCGTCGCGGTCCCGTCGACGCCGGCGAACTACTTCCACCTGCTGCGCCGCCACGCCCTCGACGGCATCCGCCGTCCGCTGATCGTCTTCACCCCGAAGTCGATGCTGCGCAACAAGGCCGTGGTGTCCGACATCAAGGACTTCACCGAGTCGAAGTTCCGCTCGGTGTTCGACGAGCCCACCTACGAGCAGGGCATCGGCGACACCACCAAGGTCAAGCGCATCCTGCTGACCTCGGGCAAGCTCTACTACGAGCTCGCCGCGGAGAAGGCCAAGCAGAAGCGCGAGGACGTGGCCATCGTCCGGATCGAGCAGCTGTACCCGATCCCGACGTACCGCCTCAACGAGGCACTGGCCAAGTACCCCAACGCGACCGACATCGTCTGGGTCCAGGAGGAGCCGGCCAACCAGGGCGCGTGGCCGTTCTTCGGCCTCAACCTCCCCGAGGTCCTCCCGGACCGCCTGGGCAAACTGCGCCGCATCTCGCGTCGCGCCATGTCGGCCCCGTCCTCGGGCTCGTCGAAGGTGCACGCCGTGGAGCAGGCCGAGATCATCGCCGAGGCCTTCGAGCCGACCGCGTAAGTTCTTCGCGCACAACGGCCGACGCCGGGTGGATCACCACGATCCACCCGGCGTCGGCCGTTGTGTGTCTCCGTACCGATCCACAACCCCGAATATTACGAATCGTTGATATTATGAATATGCGGGAACCAAAATATGGAGGCACGATGGCGACGACAGTGGAGATTCCGGACGAGCTACTCGCCGAAGCCTTACGTCTGACCGGGCTGCCCACCAAAAAGGCGGTCATCAATCTCGCGATGGCCGAACTCGTGCAGGGCTACCGGCAGCGTGAGGCACTGACCCGCCTCAAGCGGATGGACCATAATCCGTTCCTGACCGACGACGAGCTGGCCGCCGAGCCTGGCACGCCCCGGTGAGCGCGACGACGGTTCGCCCGCGATACCTTCTCGATCAGTCGGTCATGTCGCACTACCGAACGAAGGCCGGCATCGAACAGACCATCGACGAGCTCGCGATCATCGGTGCTTTGTGTTCGTCGACAGTGACCATGGATGAAGCACGGTTCAGCGCCCGCAACGCAGCCGATCTCGGCTTCCTCACCGAGCTCTACGGGTCGGTCTTCCACTTTCTGCCCGCCGACGACCTCGTCGAGGCGAATGTGCGACGGATCAGGACAGGCTTGTGGAAGATCGGGGCGGGCCGCGGCGCCCAAACCACCGACGTCCAGATCGCCGCGGTCGCGCTGCGCCACGACGCGACCGTCGTCCACAACGACACGGACTTCGTCACCATCAGCCGCGCGATCCCCGAATTCCGCCACCTGCGCGTGATCCCCTGACGGAACGCCGAAGTGCGGCCCGTTCACGTGCCCCGTCTATGAATTCTGTTGCACCCCTGCGTGTTCCGTAGGACAGAGAGATCGGCCTATAGCTGTCGGGCCTGGTGACGTCCGCAGCGGTGCACGACCCGCCGATGGCCGCAATGCTCGCCCGAGCCCGTTGGCGCGTCCGCGCACCAGGTCGAAAACGCCGACAGGGGCGGATCCATACGGATCCGCCCCTGTCGGCGTTTCGGCTAGCTGTTGAGAGTGATCCAGGCTTGACCCGAGAGTTGTTCCAGATCATGGTGATTGGGATAGGTGTCGGTGGTCGCCACGATGGTCGCCTCGACGCGGCCGACGCCGGGGCCCATCCCCATGCCGGTGATCACGCCGTCGGGGGCGTGTTCGATGACGCCGTTGCTGTCGACCTTGTGGGACTGGGCGTTGGCGACGCCGGTGTCGAGGTTCTTCCACCGCACCGAGACGCGATATACCTCGCAGTTCTGTCCGGTCTGGACGATTTTCACGCGGACTCCGAGCTGACCGGCCTGCGGCTGCGGGACCGTCTCGGCGTTGATGATGGCCGCGCAGCCGTTCCCCGGAATCCTGGCGAGAGTCGGGTTGAACTGGACGACCTGGTCCGACGGCGCGGCCGCCGCCGGACCACTGAACCCGACGAGCGCGGTAACGGCCGCTGCGGCGGCCACCCCGACCCGAACCGAAACTCGTTGACCTTGTGTGCTTTTCAGACTCATGCATCGGACTTCGCGACACGCCGGTCGTTCGTTACCCACCGTAATCGTCTCGATATGGCAACGGCCGTGCAGCCGGCCACGATCCACCGGCGTCCGCTGCGGTCGGGCCGGTCGGTGGTCAGCCCGCGTTGCGGGTGCAGACCACGTCGATGACCTCGGTACCGCTGAGGTCCGAGGAGCCGAAGTTGGCCAGGCGGGCGATCGGGACACCGTCGGACAGCCGATCGATGGCCTTGCGGATGGCCTCGCTGCGGTTGGGACCCGAGGCGGCGGCGACCCAGCCCTCCTCGTTCCACACCAGCGCACCGCACCCGTTGGCCCAGGTGACCATGACACCGCAGTCCTCCCCGCCCGCGGCGACACAACCGTCGATCACCGCGGCGCGGGCACCGTCGGCACTGTCCCAGTTCGACGAGGACCAGCTCTCCCACATCTGCGGGCTGAACCCGATCGCGCCGAACAGATCGCCCGCCGCGTTCGCCGAACCGGCACCGAACACCGACCCGGCCGCAAGACCCAACGCCGCTACGGCAACGCCGGCCTTACCCATGAAACTCATTCGAAAGATCCCCTCGTGGAATAGGTTCCGAAATTCGGAACCGTGCAGCTAACCACGAATCCACCGCGAGCGCCACGCGAGCCGAGCCCGGCACGGGCCCGGCCCACAGAGTTCTCTCACTGGTACGCCAGTGCGCCATCACAGGGTCCGGGTAGTGTCCGCCGCGAAGGACAGGGACAGGAGACGGCATGGCGAGCGGACGTAACGGATACCTGCTACTCGGCGGGATCGCGTCGGTGGGGGCCGGCGCGGTGCATTTCCTGGCCGCGGGAATGCACACCGAACACGCCACCTTGGCGCGGTTGATGGTGGTGCTGGCCGCGATCCAGTGCGCGACCGGCGTGGCGGTGCTGCTGAGTGCGCGCAAGCCTGTCGTGGCCGCGATGCTGGCGGTGAACGGCTTCGCGGCGGCGATCTGGGCGTTCAC
Source organism: Nocardia sp. NPDC087230 (assembly GCF_044744725.1). Lineage (NCBI taxonomy): Bacteria > Bacillati > Actinomycetota > Actinomycetes > Mycobacteriales > Nocardiaceae > Nocardia > Nocardia sp. NPDC087230. The sequence continues at coordinate 1,083,519 of NZ_JBIUYV010000001.1, read as the reverse complement.
GCGGTTCGCCGATATTCCGTGGATCACCGGCTTGACCGCGGAGGCGCCGCAGGTGGCCGACACCGTCTGCGCGGCACTGGGCGCGCTGGCCGTGCTCGCCGGTGGCGTCGGCCTGCTCCGACCCACCGCCACCGTGCCGCCGCTGCGGTCCGGGATCGCGGCGAGCGCCGTGGGTGTGCTCGCGCTGGCGGCGATGCTCAACGGCGTCGGCCACGTGCACAGTCACGGAGACACCGGCGGCGAGCACGCGCACGCCGCGGGCGAGGAGCACGGCGATCACGACACCGGCACCGCCTGGCCGCGCCCGTTCGACCCCGCGCAGCCGATCGACCTGTCCGGCGTGCCCGGCGTGACGGCCGATCAGCAGCAGCGCGCCACCAACCTGATCCGCAGCACTCTCGACGGCCTGCCCGCCTTCGCCGACGTCACGACGGTCGGCGCGCTGGGCTACCGCTCGATCGGTGACTCCGCGACCGGCTACGAGCACTACATCAACACCGCCTACATCCGCGACGCGAACTTCCTCGACGCCGGCCACCCGGAGTCGCTGGTCTACCGGGTCGACGGCCAGAACCGCACCCTGGTCTCGGCCATGTACATCGCCAACGGCAAGAAGATCGACGACCCGGCGCTGACCGATTTCGGCGGCTCGCTGATGCAGTGGCACGTCCACGACAACCTGTGCTGGAAGGCGGGCGACAACGGCCCGGTCGTCGCCGGTGTCACCGACGCCGCGGGCAACTGCCCGCCCAACTCGATCAATCCCGGCGCGGGCAACCCGATGGTGCACGTGTGGATCGCCCCGCACCAGTGCGGTCCGTTCGCCGCGCTCGAGGGCCATGGTGCGGGCCAGGCGAGCGCCACGGACGGCCGCCGAACCGACACCTGCGGCGGCCACGACCACGGCGGGGGCCACAAGTAGACCGGCTCAACTCGGCCGCACCCAGCGCCGCAACGCGTCGATCGTCGTTTCCGGGGACGTGTTGAAGCAGAACCGGATTCCCGGAGTCAGCTCGGACGCGACATTGATCAATCGCTCGAACAGCAGGGTGTGTTCGGGCGCCATCCGCACCCCGGCGCCGATCATCGCCACCCGGAATTCGCCGCCGGCCGCGCACTCGCGCAGCGTCGTCTCGGCGGCGTCGGGATCGGCGGGCACCAGACAGCTGACGATGTCGAAACCCGCCTCCCGCACGGCGTGCTCGCCCGCGGCGATGCGGGCGGTCAGGGTGGCTTCGTCCAGCTGCGGATAGCGGGAGTAGTCGACCGCGCTCGGCTGCAGGCCGATGGAGAGCACCGTGTCGGTGCGTGAATTCCGTTCTGCCACTGCGTCCTCCGTTGTCATCAGGTACACGACGACCCCCACGCTCGCGACCAGCGCCGCGAGCAGGGCGCCCGCTCTCACCACGACGTGGCGCCCGTCCGGTCGAAGAAACCGCCGCTCGGGCCGTCCCGGTCGACGGTCGCCATGGCCACGATGGCATCGGTGCCCTCGGTGACGGTCTGGAAACCACTGTGCCCGTTGAGGTCGGTCGCGGTGTATCCGGGATCGACCGCGTTGACCTTCATCCTGTCGAGTTCGCTCGCGTACATGACGGTGAGCATGTTCAGCGCCGCCTTGGTGCTCGGATAGCCGAGGGCCGGCGGCAGCAGGCCCGCCCATTTCGGGTCGGTGACGGTAGCGATCGAGCCGATGCCGCTGGAGACCATCACGATCCGTGGATGGGTGGACAGGCGCAGCAGCGGCAGGAACGCGTTGGTCACCCGGATCGGGCCGAAGACATTGGTCTCGAACACCTCCCGCAGCTCCTCGGGCTTCGTGTCCCCCGGCGTGGTGCGCGGGCCGCCGATCGCCGCGTTGTTGATCAGCACGTCGAGGCGGCCCGCCGCGACCTGCACCGCGTCGGCGGCCGCGGCGACGGACTCGTCGGAGGTCACGTCCAGCGCGACGAACCGGACGTCGAGTCCGGCCTCGGCGAATTCGGCCGCCGTCGCCGCGCCCCGCGTGCGGTCGCGGGCGGCGAGAAAGACCTGCCAGCCCGAACCGGCCAGTCTGCGGACCGTTTCCCGGCCCAGTCCCTTGTTGGCCCCGGTGACCAGGGCGATCGTTGTCGTCATGGCTTCAGATTCCGCCCCGCGCGGTGTGGCCTCCAGTGCCGGCGAGGCATAGGACTCGCGGTACCACCCCGGCGGCCGGGACCTGCGGCACCATGGAAGACGTGGACAGAGCGGAATTGGCGACGGTGCTGCGCACGGCGCGGTCCCGGCTCGGCCCCGCCGACGCGGGCCTGCCGAGCGGACCGCGCAGGCAGGTGCCGGGGCTGCGACGCGAGGAAGTGGCGAGTCTGGCCGGTGTCAGCGTCGACTACATCGTCCGGTTGGAGCAGGGGCGCGGGCCCAAACCCTCCGATCAGGTACTCGGCGCGCTCACCAGGGCGCTGCGGCTCACCGATGTCGACCGCGATCTGGTCTTCCGGCTCGCCGGGTCCGAACCGCCGCAGGCGGGCCGGGTTCCGATGGTCATCCGGCCCAGTGTGCTGCGGCTGCTGGATCGCCTGTCGGACCTGCCGGTGCTGGTGCTCTCGGCCAAATCCGACATCCTCGCCTGGAATCCGCTGGCGGCGGCCCTGCTCGGCGACTTCTCCGCGATCCCGCCCGCCCGGCGCAACATCATGTGGCAGCGCTTCCTCGGCACCGGGATGGGTCGCGTCGTGATGACGCCGGAGGAGGCCGACAGCAATGCCGCCGCCTGCGTCGGCTGCCTGCGCGCGGTCAAGGCCGCCTACCCCGACGACCCGGACCTGACCCGGCTGCTCACCGAACTCCGCACCGGCAGCGCGGAATTCGAGGAGCACTGGCAGGCGGGCCGCTCCAGCGTCATGCACAGCCTGACCAAGACCATCGCCCATCCGCAGCTGGGCACCCTCAGCCTGGACTGCGACGCCATGCACGTCCCCGACACCGACCAGACCGTCATCATCTACTCGGCTCCCCCGCACACCCCCACCGCGACCGCCCTGGACCTGCTCCGCGTCACCGGCCTGGAAACCTTCGCGACACCACCGCCCGAATAACCGGTGGCCGCGGCACCGCCGCCGGGCTACCGTGCGTTCCTCGGCAAGGAGGAACGATGCGAACGACGACGACCCTGTGGCGGCCGACGGGACCCGAAGAGCTGGCCCTGGTCGCCGCGTCCGGGTGGTCGGCCTGGCCGCCGCGCCTGCCCGACCAGCCGATCTTCTACCCGGTCTGCACCGAGTCCTACGCCGTCCTGATCGCCCGCGACTGGAACGTCCCGGCCTCCGGCGCCGGCTACGTGACGCGCTTCGCCGTCCGCACCGAGTACCTCGACGCCTACGAGGTGCGACAGGCGGGCGGCCGCGACATCCTCGAATACTGGATCCCGGCCGAGGATCTCACCGACTTCAACCGCAATATCGTCGGCCCCATCGAGGTGGTCCGCCGCTTCCCGGACGACGCGCCACTCCCCGGCTGACGATCGTCAGGCGGCTCCGGTCCGCTCACTCGGAGCCGCCGCCCGGATCGCCGTCGACACTCGTCGACGGGCTAGCCCCGCATGCCACTCTCGGCCAGATCACGGCCGAGCACGCGCGCACCGTCCTGCACGCGGAGATCGATGCCGCCCGCGCGCGCTGACCACCACGGTCTTCGCGGGGCGAGCTCTCAGACCGAGCCCTTCGGATCTGTCGCGCGCGTGAGATCCAGATCGATCTCGAAGGGCACGGACAGACGCAGGCGGTCGTGGTGGATACCGGCGGTCGAATACCGGCGCGTGGCGGGGTCGAGTTCGTAGACGTACACGACCGCTCGTCCGTTGACGTTCTCCACCCGCCAGAAGGCAGGAATCCCGGCCTCGGCGTAGAGCTGCGGTTTACGGTATCGGTCGCGCTCGACCGAATCCGGGGACATGACTTCGACCACCAGGAGGACATCTTCGGGTCGGTATGTGGTCTGGTCCAGACCGTCGACACCTGCCGTGTCCACGACCATCACATCGGGTTCGGGCCGTTGACGTGGCCCGAGCTCCCGTCGATCAGCTGAGTATGCGGCGGCAGATCACTCAGATGATCCAGGTCTTCGGCGAAATATCCCCCCGGTGGCGGCACCGGCCAGCTCAACGGGGCCCTGCCCCCCGGTGGCATCGGATCCGCGGTCATCGGCTCCTCGCTCGTCGCACGGCGATCGTCTGACCTGGCCAGTATGGCACGGTGCACTCCGGCCGCCCACCGGCGCGGACAGGCGGCGCGGACGCCCTCGGCGCCGGGGCGCCGAGGGCCTTTCCGTCAGACGGCCGCTGTGCGGGTGCGGAGTTCGGCCACGGCGGTGGCGGTGTCCGCCATCACCAGCTCGGCGTTGATCTGCGCACCGGCCATGGCCCCGGCCGCCGCGGCCGCACCGACCTGGGCGGACGGGTCGGTGGCATTGCCCGCGATCCAGACACCCGGGACTTCGGTGCGGCCGACGGGGTCGGCGGGGATGTGGTCGCCCGCGCCGGACGGGTGCGGCTGCGCGACCAGGCCCAGGTCGGCGAGGAAAGTGGCGCGAGTGTTCATGCGCGGGCCGACGACGAGGGCGTCGCGGTCGAGCACGGTCCCGTCGGCCAGGCGGACGCCGGTGAGCGTGCCCGCACCCGACAGCACCTCGGTGACCTCGCCGTCGAGGATCCGGATGCCGCGCGCGGCAAGCTTTTCCGCGTCTTCGTCGCTCAACGCGGCACCGGTGTGGGTCAGGAAGACGATGTCATCGCTCAGCTGGCTGAACAGCAGCGCCTGGTGCACCGACATCGGTCCGCCCGCGAGGATGGCGATCCGCTGGTCGCGCACCTCCCAGCCGTGGCAGTAGGGACAGTGCAGGACACCGTGGCCCCACTGTTCCCGCAGGCCGGGCACATCGGGGAGCTCGTCGGCGAGGCCGGTGGCGACCAGGACGCGGCGCGCGAGCACCGTGCGCCCGTCGTCGAGAAACACCCGGAACCCGTCCGGCGCGGCACCGTCGACCCGCTCGACCGAGGCGACCGCACCCGAAACCACCTGCCCGCCGTACCCCCGCACCTCCGCGCGCCCGAGTTCGAGCAACTCGGCCGGCGGCATTCCGTCTCGCGCCAGCAATCCGTGCACCCCGTCGGCCGGCGCGTTGCGGGGCGACCCCGCGTCGATCACGACGACGGATCGCCGGGACCTGGCCAGCATCAGCGCCCCGTTCAGCCCGGCGGCACCACCACCGATCACCACCACGTCATAGGTGTCGTTCAACTCTGTCATCTCGACCTCCTTCGCCGACCACCGTGCCGTCTGCGCCCGCGTCCTGGCAAAGAAATTTGCCGTCGTGGCAAACTGGACAGCATGGACGACCTCGAACAGACCCTCGACTCGGTCGGCCCCCGCCTGCGCGACCTGCGCAAACGGCGCCGGACCACCCTCGCCGACCTCTCGGCGGAAACCGGCATCTCGGTGAGCACCCTGTCGCGCCTCGAGTCGGGCGACCGCAAACCCACCCTCGAACTCCTGCTCCCCCTGGCCAAAGCCCACGGCGTCACCCTCGACGAACTCGTCGACGCCCCGCCCACCGGCGACCCGCGCATCCACCTGCGCCCGGTCACCCGCCACGGCATGACGATGCTCCCGCTGACCAAGCGCGCGGGCGGCATCCAGGCCTTCAAGATGATCATCGCCCCCAACGCCCGCAACCGACCCGAGGAACCCCAGGTCCACGAGGGCTACGAATGGCTCTATGTCCTCAACGGCCGCCTGCGCCTGATCCTCGGCGACAACGACATCGTCCTCACCCCCGGCGAAGCCGCCGAATTCGACACCCACATCCCGCACTGGTTCGGCGCCGCCGACGACCACCCCGTCGAATTCCTCAGCCTCTTCGGCAAACAAGGCGAACGAGCCCACTTCCGAGCCCGCCCCAAGACCTCCGACTGACCGCGGTCGACAGCACCGAACGGCGGCGGCTCAGCTCTGCAACGCGGCGATCAGGGCGGGACTCAAGGCAAGTGCGGGAAGCGATTCGACCAGTAGGTCCACCAATTGTTCTCGGGTGATGGGCTTTTCGTTCATCCAGGTGAGGATGGTCTCCTCGACGAAGGCGATCCAGCCGCGAATGGCGAGGGTGAGGCGAGCGAGGTCGGGATCGTCGGGAGGGAGCGGGAGCTCGCTGACGATGAGATCGGCGATGGCGGCGCGGGTTTCGTTGACGTAGCCGACCATGTCGGGGGCGACACTGGCGGGGCCGCGCAGCACGGAGCGATAGGACGCCGAGTGCTCGGTCGCGTAGTCGACGAAACGCTCGATCGAGTCGCGCAGCATGTCGAACAGCGACAGGTCGCGGTTGGGCATCACGGCCGTGTAGAACTCGGTGCTCACATGCCGGGCGATCGCCTCGTGGAACTCCTGCTTGGAGGCGAAATAGTGGAACAGCAACCCCCGCGAGATGCCGGCCTGTTTGGCGATGTCGTCGACCGAGATGTCCTCGAGCGGCCGCTCGGCCAGCATCTCGGCGCCGAGGTGGATCAGCTGCAACCGCCGCTCCTCGGGGCTGAGCCGGACACGCTTGGTCTCGCCGGAACTCCTGATACTCACGTCGTCCATCCTAGCCACTACTGAACCTGGTTCAATAGCTGTTGACTCCGGCTCAATAAGAACGTAGTCTGCATTACATGAGTCGCAAGGTTACAGACAAAGTTGTCGCCGACCGTGCCGCCCGCCACGTCAAGACGATCATCGTCGGCAGTGGGTTCGCGGGCCTCGGAATGGCCATCCGGCTGCGCCAGCAAGGCCGCGAGGATTTCCTCGTCCTGGAGCGCGGCAGCGATGTCGGCGGCACCTGGCGGGACAACACCTACCCCGGCGCCGCGTGCGACGTGCCGTCGCACCTGTACTCCTACTCGTTCGCGCTGAACCCGGACTGGTCGCGCTCGTTCTCCAAGCAGGGCGAGATCCAGGCCTACATCCGCAAGGTCGCCGAGCAGAACAATGTGCTGGACAAGCACCTGTTCGACTGCGATGTGCTGGGCATGCGGTGGAACGCCGAGACCGCCCGCTGGGACATCACCACCAGCAAGGGCGACTTCACCGCCGACACCGTGGTCTCCGCGGTCGGCGCCCTGTGTGAGCCGTCGCTGCCCGACATCAAGGGCATCAACGAGTTCGAGGGCGAGATCTTCCACTCGGCCCGCTGGGACCACAGCGTCGAGCTCGCGGGCAAGCGCGTCGCGGTGATCGGCACCGGCGCCTCGGCCATCCAGATCGTGCCCGCCATCGCGGGCAAGGTCGCCCACCTCGACCTCTACCAGCGCACCGCGCCGTGGCTGCTGCCGCGCATGGACCGCCCGTACTTCCTGCCGGAACGCCTGGCGTTCAAGTACATTCCGGGCGTGCAGCGCCTGTCCCGCGCGGCCATCTACGCCGCCCGCGAGACCCAGGTCGTCGGCCTGGCCAAGTACCCCGCGCTGATGAAGATCTTCGAGACCATCTCCCGCGGCAAGCTGCTGGCCGAGGTCCGCGACCCGATCAAGCGCGCCAAGGTCACCCCGAACTACCGCATCGGCTGCAAGCGCATGCTGATCTCCAACGAGTACTACCCGGCGATCGACCGCGACAACGTCGAGGTGATCACCGAGGGCATCGCCGAGGTCAAGGCCGGCTCGATCGTCACCAAGGACGGCACCGAGCGCGAGATCGACGCGCTGATCGTGGCCACCGGCTTCCACGTCACCGACTCCCCGGCCTTCGAGACCATCACCGGTCGCACCGGACAGACCCTGTCCGAGCAGTTCGACGAGGTCGGCCAGCGCGGCTACAAGGGCTCGACCATCGAGAACTTCCCCAACATGTTCTTCCTGCTCGGCCCGAACGTCGGCCTCGGCCACACCTCGATGGTGTTCATGATCGAGTCGCAGATCAACTATGTCGCCGACGCCCTGGCCACCATCGACAAGCAGAACCTGCGCACCGTCGAGGTCCGCCCGGAGGCCGTGCGCGCGTACAACACCGAACTGCAGGCGAAGATGGCCGATAGCGTCTGGATGAACGGCGGCTGCGCCAGCTGGTACCTGGACAAGCACGGCAACAACACCACACTGTGGCCCGATTTCACCTTCCAGTTCCGTAGGCTGACCAAGAATTTCGATGTCGCTGCCTACGACACGACTTCTTCGACCGACTCCGACACCGAACTGAAAGTGGTGGCAGCACAGTGAGCAAAGATGCTTACTTCACGAACAAGGTCTGTGTGATCACGGGCGCCGGCTCCGGCATCGGCCGCGCGCTCGCCGAGAACCTGGCTCGCCGTGGCGCCAAGCTGGCGCTGTCCGATATCGACGCCGAGGGCCTGGCCGAGACCGTGCGCATCGTCGAGGGACTGGGCGCGCAGGTCAAGGCCGACCGGCTCAACGTCGCCGAGCGCGAGGCGTTCCTGCTCTACGCCGACTCGGTGAAGGCGCACTTCGGCGTCGTGCACCAGATCTACAACAACGCCGGCATCGCCTACCACGGTGACGTCGTCAAGACCGACTTCAAAGACATCGAACGCATCATGGACGTCGATTTCTGGGGCGTCGTCAACGGCACCAAGGCGTTCCTGCCGATGCTGATCGAGTCCGGCGACGGCCACGTCGTCAACGTGTCGAGCCTGTTCGGCCTGGTCACCGTGCCCGGCCAGGCGGCCTACAACTCGGCCAAGTTCGCGGTGCGCGGCTTCACCGAGGCGCTGTACCAGGAGATGAAGATCGCCAAGGCGCCGGTCAAGGTCACCTGCGTGCACCCCGGCGGCATCAAGACCGCGGTGGCCCGCAACGCCACCTACGCCGAGGGCATCGACGGGGCCAACACCGCCTCGCTGTTCGACAAGTACCTGGCGATCCACAGCCCGGAGATGGCCGCGCAGACCATCACCGAGGGTGTGCGCAAGGGGCACGCGCGCGTGCTGATCGGCTGGGAGGCCAAGGTGCTCGATGTGAGCGTGCGCTTCCTCGCTTCGGGGTACAACCGGATCTCGGCCGTGGTCAACGGCCGCTTCATGCCGCACTGACGCGACTAGCCCCGTAGGAAAACCATGCGCGAGTTCACGATTCCGCTGCCGATCGCCCGTGCCGTACTCGACCCGGTGTTCCGGGTGACGCTCAACGCACGGCTGCCGGTCGCGGTGCAACGCGCCCTGCTCGACGTGGTCTCCCGGCTGCAGCTGATGCCCGACGGTTCCGTCGTGCAGCATCTGCAGCTGGGCGGCCGCCCGGCCGAGCGGGTCATCGCCGAGACCGCCATCCCGGGTTCGCGTACCCGGGCGGTCCCGCCGGAGCGCGCCGCGGGCGCGATCCTGTACCTGCACGGCGGCGGCTACGTCGTCGGTTCGCTGGCCACCCACCGTTCGCTGGTCGCGCGGCTGGCCAGGGAGACCTCCTGCGCGGTGTACTCGCTGGACTACCGCCTGGCCCCGGAGCATCCGCTGCCCGCCGGTCTCGACGACGCCGAGGCGGCGTTCCTCGACCTGGTGGACAACGTCGGCTACCGGCCCGAGCAGATCTGCCTCGCCGGCGATTCGGCGGGCGGTGGTCTGTCGCTGGCGCTGGCCCAGCGACTGATCGAACGACACGCGATGACGCCCGCCGCGCTGGGCCTCATCGCGCCCTGGGTCGACCCGACCCAGGTGCCCAGCCGCAGCCGCGACCTGGTGATCAACCGGGCGTGGTCGCAAGCGTGCGCCGCCTTCTACCTCGGCGACGGCGCCGCCACCGACGCGGGCTACGCCCCGCTCACCGGAAACCTGATCGGCCTGCCACCCACCTACGTGCAGGTCGACGTGAGCGAACTCCTGCACGACCAGTGCACTCAGCTCGTCTCAGCCCTGCGTGGCGCGGGTGTGCACGTCCGCTTCACCGAAACCCGCGGCCTCTGGCATGTCGCGCAACTGCAGGCCGCGCTGGTCACCGAGGCAGCGCTGGCGCTCAGCGAACTCGCAGAGTTCCTGCGAGAAGCAATTCAGCCAGTTTCGATCGACGATTTACGATAAGTCCTGGTGACAGGATTTTCGGACGGCGATATCGCGGCCCGGCCGAACGTGTCGTAGATTACTGGCGAGTAGAACCCACTGGAAGGGCACTGATGCGAGAGTTCGAAGTTCCGGCTTCCTACACCATCCCGGACGATGCGAACAATTCCGACAACGTCTTCCGCTTCGCCGCGGAGACGCCGAACACGGTGTTGTTCAACGTCCCGAACGGCAGCGGCGGCTGGAACGACGTCACGGCGAAGCAGTTCGAGCAGGCCGTTATCGGCGTCGCCAAGGGCCTCATCGCCTCGGGCATCGAACTGGGCGACCGGGTCGCCATCATGGCAGCCACTCGCTATGAGTGGACCCTGCTGGACTTCGCGATCTGGGCCGCCGGTGGCGTCACCGTCGCGATCTACGACAGCTCGGCCGCCGAGCAGGCCAAGTGGATCCTGCAGGACTCCGAGACCAAGCTCCTGGTCGTCGAGAACGACAAGCACCGCGCCACGATCGACGAGATCGAAGCCGGCTCGCTGCCCGCTCTGGCCGAGACCCTGCAGATCGACAAGGGCGCGGTCGACACGCTGACCGAGCGCGGCGCCGATCTCGACGACGCCGTGGTGCACGAGCGTCGCAAGCAGGTCGGCGCGGCCTCCCCGGCCACCCTGATCTACACCTCGGGCACCACCGGTCGCCCCAAGGGCGTCCAGCTGACCCACGCGAACCTGTATGCGGAGTCGCGGTCGGGCGGCATCGAGCTGTCCGCCTTCGTCTCCGAGGGCCAGAAGACCCTGCTGTTCCTGCCGCTGGCGCACGTGTTCGCCCGCGCGGTCGCGCTGATCGCCTTCGATTCCAAGGTGACCATCCGCCACAGCTCGGACTGGACGACCCTGGTCGAGCAGTTCGGCGAGTTCAAGCCGGACTTCATCCTCTCCGTGCCGCGCGTGTTCGAGAAGGTCTACAACTCGGCCAAGCAGAAGGCGCACGACGGCGGCAAGGGCAAGATCTTCGACGCCGCCGCCGAGACCGCCATCGCCTACAGCGAGGCGCTCGAAAAGGGCAGCCCCGACCTGGTGCTGAAGCTGAAGCACTTCGTCTTCGACAAGCTGGTCTACAGCAAGCTGCGTGCCGCGCTCGGTGGCCAGTGCCTGGCCGCGGTGTCCGGTGGCGGGCCGCTGGGCGCGCGCCTCGGCCACTTCTTCCGTGGCGTCGGCGTCACCATCTACGAGGGCTACGGTCTGACCGAATCCACCGCCGCGTTCAGCGTGAACACCCCGCAGCACATCCGGGTCGGCTCGGTGGGCCGCCCGATCCAGGGCCACGCGGCCAAGATCGCCGAGGACGGCGAGCTGCTGCTCAAGGGCTCGGTCGTGTTCAACGGCTACTGGGGCAACGCCGAGGCCACCGAGGAAGCGTTCGAGGACGGCTGGTTCAAGACCGGCGACCTGGGCGCCATCGACGCCGACGGCTTCATCACCATCACCGGCCGCAAGAAGGAAATCCTGGTCACCGCGGGCGGCAAGAACGTCTCCCCCGCCGTGCTCGAGGACTCCCTGCGCGCGCACCCGCTGATCAGCCAGGTCATGGTCGTCGGTGACGGCCAGCCCTTCATCGGCGCGCTCATCACCCTCGACCCGGAGGCACTGCCGGGGTGGAAGGAGCGCAACGGCGTCGCCGCCGACACCGCGATCGAGACCCTGATCGAGAACCCGACGCTGGTCGCCGAGGTCGAGGCCGCGGTCGCCGAGACCAACAAGAAGGTCTCCAAGGCCGAGGCGATCAAGAAGATCCGCATCCTCCCGGTCGACTGGACCCAGGAGGGTGGCGAGCTCACCCCGAAGATGTCGCTCAAGCGCGCCGTCGTCATGAAGCAGTACGCGGGCGAGGTCGACAAGATCTACTCGTAGTCCCCGCCTGTCCGGAAGGCCGGTTGCGTTCGCGCAACCGGCCTTCCGGCGTTTCAGGCGACGGCCGCGGCCCGTTCCCGCAGGACGCGCAGCCCGGCCAGACCGACGACGAGATCGGCGCCGATCTCGAACAGGGCGGCGAACCAGGAGAAGCCGGTGACGTTCGCCCGCGCGGGCGCGTTGACGAAACTGTCGCTGAGCGGGCCGAACCAGTCGGGCAGCAGGTGCACGACGAAGAAGCCCGCCGCGCTGGCGAACCCGACGATCGCCGCGGCGAGTGGCGCCGCGGCGTGGCGCCGGAACACCAGGAAGACGACGAGCAGGGCGAACAGGAGCTGGATCGTCCCGAGCGCGTTGACCAGGGCGGAGGTGACGTTCATCCCCCGGCGTAGATGGTCGGCGCCGTGGACGAGGAGCGCGACGGCGAACACGGCGGTGGCCGCGCGCAGGGTGGTCTCGGGGGCTGTGGTCTCGGGCATGGGAGCCTCCTGCCGAGGGCGGATTCAGTTCTACTACACAGTGTAGTTTTCAAGGGTGGCCGCCGCAGCCGTTCCGCCGCCACAGGTCGGTGTCGCCGCGCGCGACGTAGGCTCGCTGGTATGGCGTTGTTGCGGGTAGTGGCCGGAATCGCGGCAGCCGCGCTGGTCCTCGGCGTGGCCGAGCTGGTCGCGGTGTTCACCGGTACAGGGAGCGCGCCCGCGTACGCGCTCGGGGCGACCGTCGTCGATCACACCCCGGACGGCCTCCGCGAGTGGGCGATCCAGAGTTTCGGCCGCAACGACAAGGCCGTGCTGTTCGTATGCATGGGCATCGTGGCGGTCCTCGTCGCCGGTCTGGCCGGCTGGTTCGAGCGGGTCACCCGGCCGGTCGGATCGGTCGTGTTCGCCGTGTTCGGCCTGATCGCCGCGGTCATCGGAGCGGGCCGGGTCGGTGGGTTCGGCGGCGCGCTACCCGCCCTGATCGGCACCGCGGCAGGAATTCTCGCGTTGCGCGGGCTGACCCGGCGCATCGATGACGCGTCGACTCCGCCCGGATCGACGGGCGAGGCGGCGGCGGGAAGTGGCCGCCTCGTGGGGCCCGAAGCCGACACCGCGGGCGGGACAGTCGTCGGCGCCGGCGCGACGGCCGGTCCGGCGGCGATCAGGGCCGACGAGTCGCGCGCGATGGTGTCCGCCGGGCGGCGGCGGGTGCTCGGCGGGATCGCCGCGACCGGCGTGCTGGCGCTCGGGGCCGGACTCGCGGGACGACTGCTCGGTGGTGCGCGCGGTGACGTGTCGGCGGAGCGGGCCACCGTCGAATTGCCCGGTCCCGCAACGCCGTTGCCGGAGCTGCCCGCCGACGCCGACCTGCGAGTTCCCGGCCTCACGCCGTATCTCACCCCCGCCGACGAGTTCTACCGCATCGATACCGCGCTGATCGTTCCCCAGGTGTCCACCGCCGACTGGTCACTGCGCATCCACGGCATGGTGGATCGCGAAATCGTGCTCACCTGGGACGATCTCGCGCGCCGGACCCCGGTGGAATACGTGGTGACGCTGGCCTGCGTGTCCAACCCGATCAACGGCGACCTGATCGGCAATGCCCGCTGGCTCGGCTACCGGCTCGACGAACTGCTCGCCGAGGCGGGCCCGCGGCCCGACGCCGATATGGTGCTGTCCCACAGCAAGGACGGCTGGACGGCGGGCAGTCCGCTGGCCGCGCTCACCGACGGCCGCGACGCGCTGCTGGCGATCGGGATGAACGGCGCTGCGCTGCCGATCCAGCACGGCTATCCGGCGCGGCTGGTGGTGCCCGGCCTCTACGGCTACGTCTCGGCCACCAAGTGGGTCACCGAACTGGAGGTGACCCGCTTCGACCAGGCCAGCGCCTACTGGACCCGGCGCGGCTGGTCGGCCCGGGGCCCGATCAAGACCGGCACCAGGATCGACACCCCGCGGGGCCGCGGCCGGATTCCGCAAGGCCGCACCACCATCGCCGGCGTCGCCTGGGCGCAGCATCGCGGCATCACCGGCGTCGAGGTGCAGATCGACAACGGCGACTGGCGGCCCGCCCGGCTCTCGACCGAGGTCTCGATCGACACCTGGCGCCAGTGGGTCTACGACTGGGACGCCACCGCCGGTCAGCACACCATCCGCGCCCGCGCCATCGACGACACCGGGGCGCCGCAGACCGCGGTCCAGCGCGACGTCATCCCGGACGGCGCGACCGGCTATCCCACCCTCACGCTCCAGGTCGCCTGACAGCGAAAGGCCGGTCGCGCCCGCGCGACCGGCCTTTACGCTCCGTTCCTAGAACCGCTGCGCCGCGAATTGTGCCGCGGTGAGGGTCATTCCGTTGACGCTGTAGAGGGTGTGCAGGGCATTGGGCTGGCCGAGCGGGGACCCGTCGCAGATGTTGTCCGCATCGATGCACAGGTCGATGGTCTTGCCCGTGTAGGGCGCGCCGATCACCAGGGCGGGTGCGCCCGCGTCGGCCAGGAACCGATCCGACGGTTTGCCGAACAGCGCGACCGCGGCGACATGCTCGGCCACCTCGGGCGCCAACGGCGCGGGCAGGTAGGACCGGTACTCCGCCGGGACACCCTCGGGCACCCCGGTGCCGGTGGCGAACCCGGCCACCGCCGCACCCTGGGAGTACCCGCCGAGCACGATCCGCGCGGCCGGGCAGTTGGCGGCGACGTACTCGACCCGCCGCTGGGCGTCGTTGATGCCACGCACCACGGTGCGCGCGAAGGCGAGCCGGTCGGCGAAGTCGCTGCTCGCGGGGTAGTCGACCCCGTAGGCGCCGACCGAACGGCCCCCGGAGTTCAGGCGGATCGCTTCGACGAAGGACGCGCCGGTGATCCCGAGCTCGCCACCGGGCTCGGCGGTGCCGCGAGCGAAGACCACCTCGATGTCGGAACACGACGCCGCGGACGCGGAGTGGATGGGCGTTACCAGCGGAATCGCGGCTGCCAGGAGTGCTGCAGACACGAATCGCGAAAGAGAACGTGCTGTCATTCCGGGCAGACTACCCACCCTGGCGGCGCACCAACACCCCTGGTCACCGGCGCGCCGCCGCCGGAAGTCGGCCACGGCCACCGACCGCGCGCTGACCGGCCCGGGTCGGCCGCCGACGCGCCGCGCCGCGGTGGAAAACGAGTGCTGCCCGTCTCGCGCGGGGCGAGACGGGCAGCGGTCGAACGATTCAGGCGCCGGCGTCGGCCTTCGCCAGCTCGGGCTTGGGGGCGGCCCCCGACGCACCGTGGCTGACGAACAGGGCCGAGGCGATCACACCGATGATCAGGATGGCGGCGGGCAACAGCATCGACTGGGCCAGCGAAGTGCTGAACTCGTCGAGGATCTGCGGCGGGAGCGGGCCGGTGGCCGCGCCCTCGCCGACCGGACCGCCACCGCCGAGACCGTTGGCGGTCAGGCGAGCCGCGATCAACGCGCTGATCGCGGCGCTACCGAGCACCGAGCCGACCTGGCGGGTGGTGTTGTAGACACCGGCGCCCGCACCGGCCTGGGTGACCGGCAGGTTGTGCGTGGCCGTGGAGGCCAACGGCGCCCAGATGCAGGCATTGGCCAGACCGGCGACGGCCGCGGCGAGCAGGAACCAGATGATCTGCGAATCCGGCGTCATCAGCGCGGCGAAGGCGAAGGTCGACCCGGCGAACAGGGTGAACCCGATCGTCGGCACCAGTCGCGGCGGCAGCCGGTCGGAGAACTTGCCGACGAACGGCGCGGCGAATCCGGTGACGATCGCCATCGGCGCGAACACCAGCGCCGAGACGGTCGGCGACATCTCGCGCACCGCCTGCAGATAGAAGTACGAGGGCACCATCATCGAGGTGACCGCGGCGCCCATCGCGGCGATGGCCAGGTTCGACAGCGAGAAGTTGCGGTCGCGGAACAGGCTCATCGGCACCAGCGGCTCGCCCCGGTTACGGGCCTGGTTGATCACGAACGCGATCAGCATGAGCACGCCGAACCCGATCAGCAGCCAGATCCGCAGCGACCAGTCCTGCGTGTTGCCCTCCTGGATACCGAAGACCAGCGCCGTCATGCCGATACCGCTGAGCACGACGCCGACGACGTCGAACCGGTGGTCGCTGGTCGGCAGCGCGGGCACCAGCCACACGGCCAGACCGAACGCGATGATGCCGACCGGGACGTTGACGAAGAAGATCCACTCCCAGCCCAGGTTGTCGACGAGCACGCCGCCCAGGATCGGCCCGACCAGCGTCGCGAGCCCGGCGACGCCGCCCCACAGGCCCATCGCGGCACCGCGCTTGTCCGGTGCGAAGGTGCGGGTGATGACGGCCATCGTCTGCGGGGTCATCAGCGCGGCGCCGATGCCCTGCGCGGCGCGCGCGGCGATCAGCATGCCGATGGAACCGGACAGGCCGCACCACAGCGAGGCGCCGGTGAAGATCGCCAGGCCGATCAGGTAGATGTTCTTGGGACCGTACTTGTCACCGAGGCGGCCGGTGACCAGCAGCGGCACCGCGTAGGTGAGCAGGTAGGCACTGGTCACCCAGATGACATTGGAGATATCGGTGCTCAGGTCCGTCATGATCGCCGGGTTGGCGACCGCGACGATCGTCATGTCCAGCAGGATCATGAAGAACCCGACCACCAGCGCGAACAGCGCTAGCCACGGATTACGTTGGGTGGTCATCGAATTCGTTCCTATCGGAAGATGAGCTCGGGATATCAGTCGCGGGCGGCGCCGGCCGCCCACCGGGGTCGTGGCGCGGCGTCGGGGTGATCCCCCGGCGGCCATTCGTGCGGGGACACGGCGTCGTCGGTGCGGCGTTCGCCGGTCTCTGGATCGAATTTCTCCCACTCGACGAGGCCACCGTCGAGGTCGGCGGCGAACCCCTCGATCCAGGTCAGTTCCGCCTGGATGGTCGCCTGGATGTACTCCAGGACGAACCAGTACCGGCGCGGGGTGTCGTGGGCGCGGGCCCAGCCGATCATGGCGTCGACATCGGCCAGCGCCTCGCCCAGATGCCCGGCCCGCTCGCGCAGCAGGGTGACGACCCGCTCGCTCGGCAGGGTGTGCGCCTCGGCGAGCGCGACCCGGAAGATCGGGAACTCCTGCACCGGGGTGCGCAGGAGATCGGTGATGCGTCCGCGCAGCGTGTCGCGGCCGATGTCGGTGATCCGGTAGGTGGTCCGTTCGGGCCGATTGCCCTCGCGCTCGGTGCCTTCGGCGCGCACCAGTTCGTCGGCCGCCAGCCGGGCGACCACGTGATACAGCGAACCCGGACGTACCTTGACCAGCAGGTCTTCCCGCCGAGCCATCAGCACTTGATACATCTCGTAGGGATGCATTGGCCGTTCGTCCAGCAGTGCGAGGACCGCGATGGCCAACGGTGTCATCGCGTTGCGACCCGGCTGCCCCACCGCTCCCACCTCCACTCCCGCGCCTGCGCGCAGGTCCGTGTTCCACACCAAATATTCCAGTAGGAATATACGGAGCGGAACAGAGACTGACAAGCGAACTTTTCAGCACAGTGGTGTCCGACCCGGGCGACCGCGTTGATCCAGAAGTTCATCCAGGAGCGACGAGGTTCCCATCGAGGACGCAACTTTCGGCAGCAAGGTCGACCTCCGGGTCACCCCGGCACGCTGAGGCTCAGCGTTCACCCATCGGAGCGCACGATGTGATCCACCTCTCGAAGGGCATCCAGGGTTCGCAGCATCACAAATTTTGAATTTCCGAATTCCGTTGATGTTGAATCGTCCCGTCTCAGAGAAATTCGATCGAAAGAATTAGGGGGGGACCATGACTCGTCGCCATGCCACCAGAAGGTTCAGCCGAGCGCTCGTCCTGTGCGCGCTGCCGGTGGCGATCGCGGTGACCGGTGCGGATATCGCCTCGGCGGCTCCGGTCGCACCGGTGGTCTCGAGCGCCGAACGCGCTACGAGCTACGACGGGCACGCCATCACGTTCGTCGACGATCGGACGATGACGATCGACGGCCACACCGTCACCGTCGACGACCAGCACGTGGTCCGGGTCGATGACCGCCAGGTCTCGTTCCGGCCCGTCGCGACTCCGGCCGAAGCGCTCATGTCCATCGACGCGCCGCTCGCCGATCCCGGCAAGGTGGGCACCGGAGCGCTGGTCGGCGCCGGAGTCGGTGCCGCGGCGGCCGGTATTCCCGCCGCGATCGTCGGCGCCGTGCCCGGCGCTGTCGTCGGCGGTGTCATCGGTGCCGGAGCCGGATTCCTGATCGGCATCGGCACCGTCGCCGCGGGTGTGCTCATCAGCTCGATGGTCGGCTGTGTCACCACCGGCTGCCTCATCGACGTGCCGATCTTCCTCGCCGGCCTGGCCGCGGAGGCGGTGATCGCGGCGCCGTCCATCGCCGTCGGCGCCGCCCTGGGGGTGGCGGTCGGCGCCGCCATCGGGGCGGGCATCGCCGGTTTGCCGGCTGCCGGAATCGGCGGCCTCGTCGGCGCGGGCATCGGCGCGGCCGCGGTGACGTTGAATCCCCAGCTGGTGCCCTGACCTCGCGCGGGTGTTCTCGTCGACCACCGGATAGCTGGGAGTCAGGGCACCCCGACGCGCTGTTGCTCGGTTCGGGGGTGCCGGTTCGGCGTGGTTGAATACTGCGGATTCGGAAGGCATCCGGGGGATGCGGGGGAGGAAATATCGTGCGGTACTGGGTTTTTGCTGTCCTGACGGGGATCGCGCTGGTGGTCAGCGGGTGTTCGGTGATCGAGCAGGCGACGAATTCCGTCGAGCAGGGCGAGTGCGTGCGGCAGGACGGGGAGGACTTCACCGAGGTGGGGTGTGCCGCGCCCGAGGCGAGCTTCGTGGTGTTGAAGAAGCTCGGGAGCGGGGAGTACTCGTGCAAGAACGTCGCCGGGGTGACCTACACGTACTACGAGGACTCGACGCAGATCTGCCTGGGAGACAAGGGCGCCGACCCCGCGCAGGCGGTCAATGCCGCGCAGCAGGGCGACTGTGTCACCGAGTCCTCGGACCGGGCACGCAAGCTGCCGTGCACCGACCCGGCGGCGGTGTACAAGGTGCTCGACCGCCAGGAGGGCGGCCTGGCGCACTTCGCCTGCGACAGCGTGACCGGCACCGAGGTGACCTACACCTGGGAGCTGAAAACGGTCGGCACCAGCACGATGCCCAAGCTCGGCCCCGACCTGATCTTCTGCCTGGCGCACAAGGAGGTCGACACCACGCGTTCGCTGGAGAACGCCGAAGCCGGTGACTGCCTGCGCCCGACCACGATCACCCCGAACCTCGAGATCGCCGACTGCGGCGGCCGTGACGCGAAGTACCGCATCCTGAAGGTCGCCGCGAGCTCCGCCCAGTGCGCGAACGTCGCGGGCGCGACCTCGTCGTTCACCTACACCCCCGGTGGCATCCCGATCCCCCGCGTCTTCTGCGTGGCCGACCTCTAGGGGCCCGCGCTGCCCCGACGCCGGGTGCTGCGGCCGGGGTCGACCAACAGAACCGACGGGTGACAGTGGCTAGAGACCGTGGGCGTCGAGCCAGGCGCGGGCGGCGATGGCCGGGTCGGTGCCCGTCCGAACCTGGCGGACGAGGTCGGTGAGCCCCTCGGTGGTCAGTTCGCCCGCCACGTAGTTGAGTTTCTTCAGCTGGACGCGGTCGAAGTGGCCGGAGCGGTAGAGAGCCAGGATGTTCTGGGCCCGCAGGGCGTATTTCGGGTCGTCCAGGACGACCAGACCCGCCGCGGCGTCGGCGGGCGGGCCGTTGACGATGCCCACCTGGATCTCGCCGTCGCGCAGGGCTTTTCCGAGCGCTTGCGGGTCCGGGTAGTGCCTGGTCGTGGCGAAGGCGCAGTCGGCGATCGTGGCGGGGGCCGGGGTGGTGCGGGTGAAACCGGGAAGTTCGGTGTAGCCGGCGGTGAGGTCGGCGCAGCGCGGGGTCAGGGCGGCCAGCGTGCGGATGGTGTCGCGGGCGGCGAACTCCTCGGTGACCAGGAGGCGGGAGCGCAGGTCGGTGCCGTCGGCGGCGTCGGAGGCCGACAGGCCCTGCGGGAGCGCGGCGTTGACGGCGGCCACGACGTCCTCGGGGGTGCGGGCGGGGGCGGCCGGGTTCCAGCGGTCGAGCAGCGCGCCGTCGCGGGCGGGCAGGACCGCGATCCGGCCCGCGTCGAGGTCGGCTTGCGGATTCGCCGAGTCGCGGACGACGGCGGTCGGGGTGCCGGTGCGGGCCAGCGCCTGGGCATAGATCTGGGCGAGCACCAACGATTCCGCCGAGGAATCCGCACCCACCGCGACCACGTTCCGCGGCTCGTCGGCCCCACACGAAACGGTGGCGAAAGCCCAGGTGGTGACCAGTAGCGCAGCCAGCTTCCGGCGCACCGCTCCCGACACCATCCGGCGACACCAACTTCCTGTATTTGCGGTCAACCCACGCAATTCGGCGCGACGCGGGCAGTATGAACTACCAGAATGTACCTGCGGCCCCCGGGTCGCATGCACAGCGCACTGCCCGCCTTTGCCGGAAGGACACCAGTGAAAACCGCGTTCGCCTCCTCTTCGCACGGACAACGTCGACCGGCACGCCGCCTCGCGGTTCGGGCGGGCCGGGTGCTGGCAGCCGCAGTCGCGCTGGCCGCCGCCATGATCGTCTCCGCCTGCGGCAACTCCGACCCACTGGCCGCCAAGGGCGATTGCGCCAGCGACGCGCTGATCATCGGTTCGGCCAATTTCCCCGAGTCCGAGACCGTCGCCAACATCTACACCGAGGTCCTGCGGATCAACGGTTTCAAGGTCGACACGAAGTTCAACATCGGCAGCCGCGAGGCCTACATCCCCGCCTTACGCCAGTGCGCGATCTCGCTGATCCCGGAATACACCGGCAACCTGCTGCAGTATCTGGACAAGAACGCCACCGCCACCTCCGCGGCCGACGTGAACGCGGCCCTGACCACAGCGCTGGGCAGCGACCTGGCCATCGCGACGCCGGCCCCGGGGCAGGATTCCGATGCCGTGGTCGTCACCCGCGCGACCGCCGATCGGTGGAACCTGCAGAGCATCGCCGACCTCGCGCCGCATTCGGCCGAGGTGAAATTCGGCGCGCCCGCCGAATTCGCGCAGCGCCCCGGCGGGCTGCCCGGTCTGAAGAAGAACTACGGGCTCGACATCAGCGACGCGAATTTCGTGCCGATCGCCGACGGCGGCGGTCCGGCGACGGTGCGCGCGCTGGTCGACGGCCAGGTCACCGCGGCCGATATCTTCACCACCTCGCCGGCCATCGCCCAGAACAACCTGGTCGTGCTGGCCGATCCGAAGAGCAACTTCGCGGCCCAGAATGTGGTGCCGCTGTTCAACGCCGCCAAGAAGACCGACAAGGCGGTGGCCGTACTCGATGCCGTATCGGCGAAACTCACCACCACCGAACTGATCTCGCTCAACACCGCCGTCTCGGGCGATGCCAAGATCGAACCGAAGGCCGCCGCGCTCGCCTGGATCACCGCGCAGGGACTCAACTCCCCGATCGGCTAGGCGCGCGCCCACTAGGAGAATCCGTTGTCCGACATCGAATTCCGCGGTATCGACAAAACCTATCCGGACGGGACGCAGGCGGTTCGCGACCTGAATCTGCGGATCGAATCGGGCTCGTTCACCGTCTTCGTCGGTCCGTCCGGCTGCGGCAAGACGACCTCGATGCGGATGATCAACCGGATGGTGACGCCGAGCGCGGGCGCCATCAGCATCGACGGCCGCGACATCGCCACGGTCGATCCGGTGAAGCTGCGCCTCGGCATCGGCTACGTGATCCAGAGCGGTGGCCTGCTGCCCAACCGCAAGGTGATCGACAATGTGGCAACCGTGCCGATGCTGCTCGGCGCCTCCCGCAAGTCCGCGCGGGCCGCGGCGCTGGACGTCCTCGACCGGGTCGGCCTGGATCGCGCGCTGGCCGACCGGTATCCGGCCCAGCTCTCCGGTGGTCAGCAGCAGCGCGTTGGGGTGGCGCGGGCGCTGGCGGCCGACCCGCCGGTACTGCTGATGGACGAGCCGTTCAGCGCCGTCGACCCGGTGGTGCGGGCGGAACTGCAAGTCGAGATGCAGCGGTTGCAGGCCGAACTGCACAAGACGATCGTGTTCGTCACCCACGACATCGACGAGGCGATCACCCTCGGCGACAAGATCGCGGTGTTCGGGCGCGGCGGGGTGCTGCAGCAGTTCGACGCGCCCGAGCGGGTCCTGGCCCAGCCCGCCACCGACTTCGTCGCCGGGTTCGTCGGACGTGATCGCGGCTATCGCGCGTTGTCGTTCCGCACCGCCGAGGCCGTGACGCTGGCGCCGATCCGGACCGTCGAGGCCGACGGGGTCGCCGGGTTGCGGCTGGCGCGCGGCGAGTGGGCGCTGGTGGTCGACGCCGACGGCAAGCCGGGCGGCTGGGTGGACGTGACCGGCGCGGAAGCGGTCCGCGCCGGAAAACCGTTGGCCGCCAGCGTGTCCGCGGGCGGCTCGCTGTTCACGCCGGACGGTGACCTGCGCCAGGCGCTGGACGCGGCGATCTCCTCGCCCTCGGGCATCGGGGTGGCCGTCGACGACGCCGGCGCGGTCCGCGGCGGCCTGCTGGCCACCGATGTGCTCACCCAGCTCGCCGAGCAGCGCGGCTTCGAGGACGCCGAACGGAACCGGGAGTTCTTCGACCAGGACGTCTCGTGAGGTACCTGATCGACAACTTCGCCGAGGTCATGGCGATCACCCGCACCCATCTGGTGCTCGCGCTGGTGCCGCTGCTGCTCGGCCTGCTCATCGCGATCCCGGTCGGCGCGCTGATCCGGGGCACCGGCTGGGCCAGGAAGATCACCACGACGGTGTCGAGCCTGGCCTACACGATTCCCTCGCTGGCGCTGTTCGTGATCATTCCGCCGCTGGTCGGGATCTCGGCCATCGATCCGCTCAATGTGATCATCGCGCTCACCGTGTATTCCACGGCGCTGCTGCTGATCGCGGTGCCGACCGCCCTGGACACGGTGCCCGCCGCGGTGCTCGACGCCGCCGACGCGATCGGGTTCGGCCGGCTGCGCCGGACCCTCACCGTCGACATGCCGCTGGCGCTGCCGGTATTCGTCTCCACGCTGCGCGTCGTGGTGGTCACCAATATCGCGATGGTGTCGGTGGGCGCGCTGATCGGGGTGGGCGGGCTCGGCAAGCTGTTCACCCAGGGCTACCAGCGCGACTATCCGGATCAGATCGTGGCGGGCATCATCGTCACGCTGGTGCTGGCGCTGGTCTTCGACCGGCTGGTGTTCCTGCTCGGCAAGCTCGCGACCCCGTGGACCCGCGCCGACACGCGCGTCGACCGGACAGGGGCACGCGAGTGAATCTGTTCGTCGACGCCTGGCAGTACCTGACCGACGGCGCCAACTGGGGCGGGTCGGCCGGGATCGACACCCGTCTGCTGCAACATCTCTGGTACAGCTTCCTCGCGGTCGCGCTGTCGGCGGTGATCGCGGTGCCGCTGGGTCTGGTCATCGGGCACACCCGGCGGGGCAGCGCGCTACTTGTCGGCTTCGCCAACGCCATGCGGGCGCTGCCGACGCTGGGCCTGCTCACCTTCCTGGTACTGCTGCTCGGGCTCGGGCTGATCCCGCCGCTGCTGGCGCTGATCACCGTCGGTATCCCGCCGCTGCTGGCGGGCGCCTACGCGGGCATCGCGAACGTGCCCGCCGATGTCGTCGACGCCTCGCGCGCGATGGGGATGACCGAGCGCCAGATCCTGTTCCGGGCCGAACTGCCCAACGCGCTGCCGGTGCTCCTGGGCGGATTGCGGGCCGCGACCCTGCAGGTCGTCGCCACCGCGACCATCGCCGCCTACGTCAACCTGGGCGGGCTCGGCCGCTACATCTTCGACGGGATCGGTCTCTATCGCTACGACCTGGTCCTGGTCGGCGCGCTGCTGGTGGCGGTGCTCGCGCTGGTGCTCGACGCACTGCTGGCCGCGGCGGTCTGGGCCAGCGCGCCGGGCAGCGGGCGACTCGCGCGCGGGACGATCGTCGGCACCGACGTCTCGCCGGTCACGGAGTAGTTCGGCCGATCGGTGCGGGTCCGCCTGCTCGGCGAGGCCGCACCGCCGCTGTGCCGCAGCGGTGATCAGTCGTCGCCGAGCAGTGCCCGCAAGTGCGGATCGGCCGCCAGCACCTGCTGCATCCGGGCGCGCTCCTGGACCCGCTGGGCTCGCGACTGGATCCACTCCTGCACCGCCGTCACCACGGCCGCGTTCATCGACAGTCCATCGGCATCGGCGGCCGCGGCGAGCTGGGCGTGCACCTCGTCGGGGAGCTGCACGGAGATGGTGGTCATCTCCCGATGATCCCAGACAACGCGAGAGCGCCCCGTTCCGGGGAACGGGGCGCTCTCGGTCGATATCGCTGCGGATACTAGGCGACGCCCTCGGCGCGCGCGGCCTCGGCCACGGCCTCGGCGACGGCCGGAGCCACGCGCGGGTCCAGCGGGCTGGGGATGATCCGGTCGACGGCCAGCTCGTCGGCGACGACACCGAAGATGGCGTCGGCGGCGGCGACCTTCATGCCCTCGGTGATCCGGCGGGCACCGGCGTCGAGCGCGCCCTTGAACACGCCGGGGAAGGCGAGCACGTTGTTGATCTGGTTCGGGAAGTCGCTGCGGCCCGTCGCCACGATCGCGGCGTACTTGGCGGCCACCTCGGGGTGGATCTCCGGGTCCGGGTTCGACATGGCGAACACGATCGACTCCGGCGCCATCGAGGCGATGAGCTCCTCGGGGATCGTGCCCGCGGACAGACCGAGGAACACGTCGGCGCCGGCGAGGGCCTCCGCGGCGCCACCGGTCAGGCCGCGCGGGTTGCTGCGGGCGGCCAGCTCGGCCTTGACGCCGTTGAGGCCGTCGCGACCGGTGCTGACGATGCCCTTGGAGTCGAGCACGACCACATCGGGCACACCGGCGGCGAGCAGGATGTTGGCGCAGGCCACACCGGCCGCACCGGCACCGGACACCACGACCTTCAGCGCCGACATGTCGCGGCCCTGCTGCGCGGCCGCGCCCTTGAGGGCGGCCAGCACCACGATGGCGGTGCCGTGCTGGTCGTCGTGCATGACCGGGCAGTCCAGCGCCTCGATGACCCGCTGCTCGATCTCGAAGCAACGCGGCGCCGAGATGTCCTCGAGGTTGACCGCGCCGAAGCTCGGGCGCAGGTGGATCAGCGTCTGGACGATCTCGTCCGGATCGGTGGTGTCGAGCACCAGCGGGATCGAGTTCAGGCCGGCGAACTTCTTGAACAGCGCGGCCTTGCCCTCCATCACGGGCAGCGAAGCGCGCGGGCCGATGTCGCCGAGGCCGAGCACGGCGGTGCCGTCGCTGACCACGACCACGAGGCGGTCGGTCCAGGTGTAGGTCTTGGTGAGCGCCGCATCCTCCGCGATCGCCCGGCTGACCTGGGCGACGCCGGGGGTGTAGGCGATCGACAGATCACGCTGGGTCTCGAGCGGGGAGCTGAGCTCGACCGACAGCTTGCCGCCGAGGTGACCCGCGAAGATCTCGTCGTGGGTGATGGCAGCGAGGCTCGCTGCGTCATCGGCCTTGGGCGCCGCGGTGGCATTCGGTGCGTCAGTCACAGGTGACACGATTTCACTCCTGCTCGAGTCGGACTCAACCGGGGGACGGTTACCGCCGGGTATATCGGGATTACGGAATTGCATGACGCTCATAGGGTGCGCAGCCAGGGCGAATGCCGGAGAAAACCGGACGCGTGGCGCGGCACTGATCCGCCGAGCGGAGCCGGACGGGTGGTCCGGTCGGACAAACGGGTCGACCCTCGGCCGCGACGGTGCGTCGCGGGGCGGAAGGCCGCCATGGTTCCCGAACCCGGCGGTGGCAAGGGAAGGGAATCCGCAACATTCTGCCAGCACGGCCGACCAGTTGCCAAACCGGTTCCGTGTGTCACCCGGCCGCGCGTCATGGATCGAGGGTAGCCGCGCCGAATTGCCATGGCGTTAGAGAAAACTCGCAGCTGAAGGGGAACATGCGGTGAACAATCACACCGCGGCGGGACGGCCCGCGGTGAGCTGACCGTCGAGCGGATCGTCCGCGACGGCCCGGCGGACCCACACCTCGTCCAGCCCACCACAGCGCAATCGCGACTGCCACTCCGGCACCGCCAGCGGGTGGTCGATGCGGCGGTGGATGCCGCGGCTCTCGGTCCGCACCAGCGCGCTGTACCCGGCCCAGCGCGCGACGGCGAGCAACGCCGCCGCCTGCCTGGCCCGCACCCGTTCGGCGCCGATGCCGCCCAGTTCGAACTGCGCGCCCGGCCACATGATGTCCAGCTCGGCGATGCTGTCGGCCAGGCTACCCGCACTGCGCCGGTAGCTGCGCCGCAGCGGCAGGGTGTGCTCCTGGACCAGTCCGATCACCGAGCGCGGATCGATGTGGGCGTGCAGGCCGAGACCGGCGCCCTCGACCGGACGCGCGCTGGTCGCCCGTTCGTTGGCCACCGCGAAGGCGGCGGCGCCCTCCCCCGCCCAGGTTCCCGAGGCCAGCGCCCACGCGCCGCTCAGACCACCGGTCGCGCCCGCGGCACCCGTCACGACCTCGCGTCCGGCGACGGCGCCTGCGGCGTACAGCCCGCGCACGGTGGTCGCGCAGTCCGGTCCGGTCAGGGCCACCCCGCCCGCGCCGAGGACGGTGCCCTCGAGGACCGCGCGCACCGGCACCCGGCCCGTCGCGTCGACCGCGCCGTGCCTGCTCAGCCAGTGCCGGACGGTGTCGGGCACCTCGTGCAGCGCCGCGAAGACCCGCCTGCCGTCGGCGAGCGCGGCCAGGGCCGCCGTGTGCCTGCCGGGGAGTTCGGCGCCCGCTTCGTCGTAGAGCGCGGCGAAACGCACCGAGAGTCCGGGGGCGACAGCCGGATTCGGATGCACTCGCGACAGCACCGGCGCCAACCCGTAGGCGCTGGAGAATTCCATCCCGGACAGCTCGGCGCCGGCCTCAGCCGCCATCAGCAGGCCCTCGCCGGTGTTCACCTCGGTCCCGGCGCCGCCGGACAGGAACGCGCAGCCACCGGTGGCCACCACCACCGCGCCCGCCCGGATGGTCCACGGCCGGAACCGGTTGTGCCGCTGGATGCCCGCGGCACCGACCACCGTGCCCGCCGGATCGACGAGCAGTTGCAGCGCCGGATGGTGATCGAGGATGCGCACGCCCGCCTCGAGCGCGCCCCGGCGCAGCCTGCGCAGGTAGCTCGCGCCGTCGAGGTGCACCACCGGCGGATCGACGCCCGCGGTGTCGGGCACCCGGTTCCTGGTGCCGGACCAGACCCGCAGGCGGCGGTGGGTCTCGTCGGCGACCCGGTGCAGCCAGTCGGCGTCCCCCAGGCCACCGCCGCGGACCAGCGCCGTGTCCACCACGTCGGCACGGCTGTGACCAGGAGCGACGTCCCAGATCATGGTGCTGCCGTAGACCGAGGGCCCACTCGACCCGCACCTGCTCTTGTCGACGAGGACGACCCTGGCCCCCGCGGTCGCGGCCGAGACGGCGGCCCAGAGCCCGGCGGGTCCACCGCCCAGGATCAGAACATCCGTCTCGATGTTGCTCACAAAGAGAAATATTCGGGGACAGTTCACCCGGGCGCAACCATTACGCGCTCGTCAACTCCACCATTGTGTCCAAAGCAGTACACCGGTCGTGATCATCACGACCGCCGAGGCGGTGAACGCGGCGACGCCCCGGCTCCGATCGGCGTAGAGCTGGGCGGCCACGACGACCACCGCCGCGAGCACATGCCAGGTCAGCGATTCGGCGCCCGGCCCGGGGAAGTCCCGGCGCGAACCCATCACCGCGGCCCCGATCACCACGCACAGCAACGCGACCACTCCGCCCGCGACCAGGCCGCTGAACCCGCGCACCAGCGTCACGGGGCGATCACCGGCACCCCGCTCGCCTTGCCGATCAGCGCCTCGAACTGTTCGGGATCGGTCCGGCAGGCGCCGATCTCGATGGTCTTGTTGCTGCCGTGGTAGTCCGACGACCCCGTGCGCAGCAGGCCGAGTTCGGCCGAGAGGTCGGTCAGGACCGCGCGATCGGCGGCGCTGTGGTCCGGGTGGTCGATCTCGAGACCGCCCAGGCCGAGGGCGGCCAGGTCGCGGATCTCGTCGAGGGCGAGCAGCCTGCCGCGCTTGCGCGCCCGCACGTGGGCCAGCACGCTGACCCCGCCCGCGGCCGCGATCAGTCCGACCGCGCGGGTCAGCGGGGTGTCGGCCTTCTCGGCGTAGTACGGGCCGTGCGGGGCCAGCAGTTCCTGGAACGCGGCGTCGACGCTCTCGACCACCCCGGCCTCGACCAGCGCCCGCGCCAGATGCGGACGACCGGCCGCCGGGCCCGCGCCGGCCAGCACCGCGTCGGGATCGATGGGCAGCCCGTCGGCGACCATCTTGTCGGCCATCGCGCGCACCCGGGCCACCCGCTCGGCGCGCAGGCGTTCGCGTTCCTCGGCGAAGCCGGCGTCGGCGGGATCGAACAGGTAGGCCAGCAGATGCACCGGGACGGGCCAGCCGTCCTCGCCCATCCCCTGGCACGACATCTCCATGCCGCGCACCAGCGTCAGCCCCGGCGGGCGCGCCGCCTCGGCCTCGGCCCAGCCCGCGGTGGTGTCGTGATCGGTGATCGCGACGACGTCGAGGCCGGCCGCGGCGGCGTTGCGCACCAGCTCGGCCGGGCTGTCGGTGCCGTCGGACGCCGTCGAATGGGTATGCAGATCAATGCGCACACCCTCAGTCTTACAGTGCCGTCTCGACCGGCGCGCGGTCCTCCACCGAGACAGCGCTGGCCGTAGCATCCACCTCGTGCCTTCGCTACCGCAGATGCCGTCGTTCCGTGGGCCGAGCCGGGCCGGTCCGGCGCGGCCGCGGATTCCCGTGCCGACCGCGCGGGCCATCGTCGACTGCGGGGTCTACGTCGACGGGAAACGGCTACCGGGTCACTTCACGCCACAGCAGGCGCTGGCCGAGGCGAGCAAGACCGAGACCGGATTCGTCTGGCTCGGGCTGCACGACCCCGACGAGGGACAGATGAACGAGGTCGCCGCGATCTTCGGCCTGCACCCGCTGGCGGTGGAGGACGCGGTGCAGGGCAGGCAGCGTCCCAAGCTCGAGCGCTACGACAACACGCTGTTCCTGGTGCTGCGCACCGTCAGCTATGTCGACCACGACATCCACGCGATCAGCGAGATCGTCGAGACCGGCGACATCATGGTCTTCACCGGACCGCATTTCGCGATCACCGTGCGCCACGGCGAGCACACCGGGCTGGCCGGGGTGCGCCACGACCTGGAGGGCAAGCCCGACCAGCTGCGGCTGGGCCCGTGCTCGGTGCTGCACACCGTCGCCGACCACGTCGTCGATTCCTATGTCGACGTCTCGGAATCGGTCGAGTCCGACATCGACGAGATGGAGGAGGCCGTGTTCACCCCCGCCTCCAAGATCGGCATCGGGTCGATCTACCAGCTCAAGCGCGAAGTGGTCGAATTGCGCAGGGCCGTCTCACCGTTGGGGCAGCCGCTGCAGATGCTCGTGCACAGCCAGGACATTCCGGTGCCCAAGGAGATCCGCCGCTATCTGCGCGACGTCGCCGACCACCACACCACCGTCACCGAGCACATCACCTACTTCGACGAATCGCTGAGCGGCCTGGTCAACGCGGCGCTGGCCAAGATCAGCGTCCAGCAGAACACCGACATGCGCAAGATCGCCGCCTACGCCGCCATGGCCGCCGTGCCCACCATGATCGCCGGCGTCTACGGCATGAACTTCGACTACATGTGGGAACTGCACCAGCCGTGGGGCTATCCGGCGGTGCTGATCATCATGGTCGTCGTCTGCGGGGTGCTGTTCCGCAGTTTCCGCCGCAGCAAGTGGATCTAGAGGTTCACCGCACCGCGCGCGGGGTCGCGGATGTCGATGCCCGCTTCGGCCCACGCGTCGCGCAGGGCCTGGGCGCCGCGGACGCGGACCCAGGCGGCTTCGGTCGCGGTGATCGGGGTGACGCTGAGATACCGCACCGGCTCGGCGGGTTCGGGCAGGGCGATCTCGGTGATGTCGCTCTCGCCGAGCAGGACCGCGGTGAAGGTGGCGTTGTGCCACAGCGGTTCACCCAGGTCGAGCAGCGCGTCCGCCTGGAGCACAACGCCTTCCACCGACGGGGTCGCGACGAGCACGCCCAGCGAGCGCGCGACGCCCGCCTGCGGGCCCGCGCTCAGCAGCAGAGTCAGCACCAGTTCGGCGCGCGGGCCGCGGACGGGGTCGGCCAGCAGATCGGCGGGATCGCCCATCGGATGGCGTGATCCGCCCAGCGTCGCGTAGTGCACCGCGTCGTCGCCGGGGATGCGCAGGATCTCGATCGGTTCCAGGCCGAGGAAGGTCACCGAGGCCGAGTCGACCCGGGCGCGCTCCACGCCGTAGTGGTCCAGCACCGCGGTGCGGACCGTGTCCACCACATCCATTGCGTCACAGGGCCAATCGGGCCAGCATGTCGCGGGCGCGCTCGGCGGTCTTCGGGTCGCACAGCACGTCGTAGCGGCCGGCCACCAGCTGCATGGTCGAGGCGAAATCGCGCTGGCCCTTGGTGGCCGCGTACGGGATCGAGGTGGTGATCACGCCGAACACGATGCCGCCCAGCAGGCCGACGACCAGCGGGCCGAGGGCGCCGCCGGTGGTGGTGAACAGACTCAGCAGCAGGCCGAGGAACAGGCCCAGCCACGCGCCCGAGACCACGCCACCGCCGATGACCTTGCCCCAGGTCAGCCGGTACAGCACCCGCTCGACCTGCATGAGGTCGACGCCGACGATGGTCACGTCCTGCACCGGGAACTGTCCGTCGGCCAGGTAATCGACCGCGCGCTGTGCCTCGGCGTAGGTCGGATACGAGCCGACCGGCCAGCCCGACGGCGGCGTCGGCAACGCCTGCCGTCCGCGATTCGGGTTGCCCAAGGGATTCGTCATAGTCCCATTCTGCTAGTTCTGGACCGGCTGTGGCGGAGTGAAACGCGTTGTGCGCGTCATTCCCGCAGCTCGCCCCTTCTCCGCTATGACCTGCGCCATCTTCGCGCTGGCTTCGTCGATCATCTCATCTCCCAGCATGACGGCGCCACGAGCGCCGCCGGCGTCGGAGGTGTGGAAGGCGTAGGCCTCCAGGATCAGCTCGGCGCGGTCGTAGTCGCCCTGGCGCGGGCTGAAGATCTCGTTGCAGGCGTCGATCTGATCGGGGTGCAGCACCCACTTGCCGTCGAAGCCGAGCGCGGCGGTGCGTCCGGCCGCCCGGCGGAATCCGTCGACATCGCGGACCTGCAGGTAGGGACCGTCGATCGCCTGCAGGCCGTGCGCGCGGGCGGCGAGCAGGATGGTCATCAGTATGTGGTGGTAGGCGTCGCCGACGTCGTAACCCACCGGCTGCTCGCCCACCACCAGCGTGCGCATATTGATACTGGCCATGAAATCGGCCGGGCCGAACACCAGCGCCTGCACCCGTGGGCTGGCCGTGGCGATCGCGTCGATATTGCGCAGGCCGAGCGCGTTCTCGAGCTGCGGTTCGATCCCGATCCGGCCGACCTCGAGCCCGCTCGCCTTCTCCAGCTGGGTGAGCAGCAGGTCCAGCGCGTGAACCTGGCCCGCGTCGGTCACCTTGGGCAGCAGGATCGCGTCGATCGCCGCGCCCGCGCCCTCGACGACGCTGATCACGTCGGCGTAGGTCCACTCGGTCGACCAGTCGTTGACCCGGACCACCCGCAGCTGCGCGCCCCAGCCCGGTTCGTTGAGCGCGGCGACGATATTCGCCCTGGCCGCGGTCTTGGCGCCGGGCGCGACGGCGTCCTCGAGGTCGAGGAAGACCTCGTCCACCGGCAGGCCCTTGGCCTTGGCGATCATCTTCGGATTGCTGCCGGGTACGGCCAATACTGAGCGGCGGGGCTTCATGGGCCCTCCTCCTTCGTTCGTCACACCGGCCGTGGCGTGTGGTGACCGGCCGTTGTGGACCGCCTAGCCTGAGGGTCATGGCAACCACCAGGGTGTACGTCGCCCGGCTCGCCGGCCTGACGGTGCTGGGTCCGGACGGGGAGTCTATCGGCCGGGTCCGCGATGTCGTCGTGGCCGTGCGGCACGGACGGCAACAACCACGGGTGCACGGCCTGGTCGTCGAATTGGTCACCCGGCGGCGGATTTTCGTGCCGATGCTGCGCGTCACCGCGATCGAACCGGGCATCGTCACCCTCAACACCGGCACCGTCAGCCTGCGGCGATTCGCCCAGCGGCCCGGCGAGATGCTGGCGCTGGCCCAGATCGTGGACTCGCAGGTGCGGGTGAACGATCCCGGACTGCCGGATCTGGACGGCGTCGACGTCCATGTGGCCGACCTGGGCATCGAGCAGACCAGGACCAGGGATTGGGTGATCGGCCGGGTCGCGGTGCGCGGGCACCGGCGGATCGGGCGCAGGCGCACCGTGCACGTGGTGGACTGGTCGCAGGTCGAGGGCCTGACCCCGGCCGAGGTCGGCAGACCGGGCCAGGACGTCACGACGCTGCTCGAACAGTTCGAGGGGTTGCGCGCGGCCGACGTCGCGCACCGCCTGCGGGAGCTGCCGGAGAAACGCCGGGTCGAGGTGGCGATCGCCCTGGACGACGAACGCCTCGCCGACGTCGTCCAGGAACTGCCCGACGACGATCAGGTCGACCTGCTCGGCCACCTCGAGGTGCGCCGCGCGGCCGACGTGCTCGAGGCGATGGACCCCGACGACGCCGCCGACCTGCTGGGCGAGCTGCCCGAGAGCGAAGCCGAATCCCTGCTGGCCCTGATGGACCCGGAGGAATCCGAGCCGGTCCGCAGGCTGCTGGCGCACTCCCCCGATACCGCGGGCGGTCTGATGACGCCCAAACCGGTCGTGCTCAGCCCGTCGACCACCGTCGCCGAGGCGCTGGCCCGGGTCCGTGACCCCGACCTGACCCCGGCGCTGGCCTCGATGGTCTTCGTCGTGCGCCCACCCACGGCGACCCCCACCGGCCGCTACCTGGGCTGCGTGCACATCCAGCAGTTGCTGCGGGAACCGCCGGCGCACCTGGTCGGCGGAATCGTCGACACCGACCTGATGCCGCTGGCGCCGGAACTGCCGCT
The DNA here is from genome assembly GCF_044744725.1 of Nocardia sp. NPDC087230. Classification (NCBI taxonomy): domain Bacteria; kingdom Bacillati; phylum Actinomycetota; class Actinomycetes; order Mycobacteriales; family Nocardiaceae; genus Nocardia; species Nocardia sp. NPDC087230. Next base: position 1,050,470 of record NZ_JBIUYV010000001.1, on the reverse strand, counting down.
CTCGGCGGTGACCCGGTACTTCGCCACCTACAACCTGGTCAGCGGCCCGGTCGTCGACGCGGAGAATCATCTGCTCGGTGCGGTGACCGTCGACGACGTCCTCGATCACCTGCTGCCCGAGGACTGGCGCGAAGAAGAAGAGCAGACGTTCGCCCATGCCGAAAGGGTCCCGCGTGAGTGAGAAGAACCCGGCCCGTCAGCGGCTGGAAACCCCGGTCGGCTCCCGGTTCACCCTCGACTGGGACTCCGAGGCGTTCGCGCGCAGCAGTGAGCGCGTGGCACGGTTCCTCGGGACCGGGCGATACCTGGCGATCCAGACGATCATCGTCATCGTCTGGATCGTGCTCAATGTGTTCGTGGTCGCGCTGCGCTGGGACCCGTACCCGTTCATCCTACTCAATCTGGCCTTCTCCACGCAGGCCGCCTACGCGGCGCCGCTGATCCTGCTGGCGCAGAACCGCCAGGACAACCGGGACAAGGTCTCGCTCGAGGAGGACCGCAGCCGGGCCGCGCAGACCAAGGCCGACACCGAGTTCCTCGCCCGCGAGCTGGCCGCGCTGCGGCTGGCCGTCGGCGATGTCGCCACCCGCGACTACCTGCGCCGCGAGCTCGAGGAGATCAAGGACGTGCTCGACCGGATCGACGCGGTCACCACGCCCGACGGCGCGCCGAAGCCGGAGAAGAAGCGAAAAGCCGTCCGCAAGAAAACCTCCGGTCAAACGCCCTCTGCTGCCCCGGTTTCGCCAGGTGGTTCAGACGAGTAACCGGAAATGCTCTACAACTTCCTGACCGGTAGGTAACCTGGATCACGTTGTTCCGGGCGGGCCGGAGGGGGACTCTGCGGTGCCGCTGCTTCGACGTAAAGGGTTGGTGTGGCCGTGCGAATCTCTGCTCCGATAACGATGTCGGCCCTTGTCGTCGCTGGACTCGTCGCCTCCGGGTCGGCCGTGCAGACCGCGACGCCGAGCACCGCCCCCACCGCGCCCGAGGCTCTGCTCGCCGCGACCGCGAGCACCACCGAGGACACCCCGGAGACCGATCCGTCCGAGATCGTCGGGCTGCTGCCGATCGCGCAGGAGGCGCCGCGCAAGCTGCGCGCGCTGTCCCCGTCCGCGAACAGTCTGGCCCCCTTCGCCGGGACGGTTCCGTTGCAGAGCATCTCGCTGCCCACCGGCAGTGGCGCGCTCGGCATCCCCGAGATCGTGCTCGCCGCCTACCGCAACGCGGAGCTGGCGCTCGAGACCGCCCAGCCCGGCTGCGGGCTCACCTGGAACCTGCTGGCCGGCATCGGCCGCATCGAGTCCGGGCACGCCAGCAGCGGCCGCACCGACGCCGCGGGCACCTCGACCACGCCGATCTTCGGCCCCGCGCTCGACGGCACCCTGCCGGGCAACGAAATCATCAAGGAAGCCGACGGCGGGTTCGTGCGGGCCGTCGGCCCGATGCAGTTCCTGCCGAGCACCTGGGCGCTCTACGCCGCCGACGGCAACGGCGACGGCACCGCCGACCCGCACAATGTCTTCGACGCCGCGCTGGCCGCGGGCAAGTACCTGTGCTCGGGCGGGCTGAACCTGCGCGACGCCTCGCAGGAACTGCGCGCGGTGCTGCGCTACAACAACTCGATGTCCTACGCGGCCAATGTGCTCAGCTGGTCGGCGGCCTACCGCACCGGTGGCGCGCCGAGCTCGGTCGCCATCTCCCCCGACATCGTGCCGCCGGGCAGCGCGCCGATGGTCTCGCCGAATGTGCTGGCCGCCTCGACCGACGCGCCGGTCACCGCGGCGCCGCCGTCGACGACCAACCAGCTGCCGCCGAACACGCCGAAGGTGACCACGCCGACCCAGGTGATGATCACCCTGCCCGGCCTGCCGCCGATCCCCTGCGGCATCTTCTGCCCGGCTCCGGTCGCACCGGCTCCCGAGGTGTGTGTGAGCGATCCGGCGCCGGCCCAGATGCCGAACCCGCTCGAGCCGGCCAAGCCCGTCGAGCAGACCTTCGGCGCTGCGGCGCCGAAGGATCCAGCGCAACCCGAGCAGACCGACCCCGCGCAGCAGGCGGCCGAGCAGCAGGCCACGGCGCCGGTGTGCACCCCGGCCCAGACCGCCGAGCCCGCGCCCGCCGAGTCGAAGGCCCCCGCCCCGGAGAAGACGCCGGAGCCCGGCATCGAGCCGACCGAGGCGCCCGCGCCCGTCGAGCAGGCGCCGGCGGCGCCCACGCCGCCGCCGGGGATCACGTTGCCGTTCAACATCGTCATCCCGCTGCCGCCCGGTCCGGCGGTCCCCTAGAAATCAAACCGAAATACAGGTCACGGAGGGGTAACAAAAAGGTCTCGGGTGCGGTAATCTCTTCTCATCCAACACGGTTGAGGAGGGCACCACACAGTGGGTCGTCATCGGAAACAGCCTGCTACGACGGTTCGACGTAGCTCGCTCATCGCACTGACCGGATTGGTCCCCGCCGGACTCGTGGCCGTTACCGCCGCCGCGACCGACGCGACCATCGCCAGCAACGCCGCTGTCGAGCACGACCTGCCCGGCGCCGACGCCGAGGCCGCGCCGGAACTCGTGGCCGCACCGCAGGCCGATATCACCGAGGTCGCCCACGCCGAGGCGCGCCAGTCGCCCTCGGCCGCGCCGGTCGTGAAAACCGTTGCACTGCCGGATGATCGCGCGGCCGCCGATCTCCCGGCCGGCCCGCTGGGCATCCCGGGCATCGCGGTCGCCGCCTACCAGAGCGCCGAACAGCAACTGGCCGTGGAGAATCCGACCTGCGGGATGTCCTGGTCGCTGCTGGCCGGCATCGGCAGGGTGGAGTCCACCCACGCGTACGGCAAGGCCGACGCGGACGGCAACCCGATCAAGGCCGTCTACGGTCCGGTCCTGGACGGCAGCCTGTACGGCAACAACGTCATCCACGACAGCGACGGCGGTGAACTCGACGGCCTCGGCGGCTACGACCGCGCCATCGGCCCCATGCAGTTCCTACCCGAGACCTGGCACCGCTACGCCGCCGACGGCAACGCCGACGGCATCGCCGACCCGCAGAACCTGTTCGACGCCGCCCTCACCGCGGGCCGCTACCTCTGCGACGGCGGCCTCAACATGCGCGACCTCTCCCAGCAGTCCAAGGCGATCCTGCGCTACAACAACTCCATGGCCTACGTGGCCAACGTCATGGCCTGGTCGACCTCCTACTCCAGCGGCCTCGCTCCCAAGCCCTCCGACCTCCCCCGCATCTGACCTGAGAGGACATGGCCCCGCCGAGGGCGCTCGAATGAGCAGCAGCATAAAATCGGGCATATGCCAGTGATTACGGAAGCGGATGTGCGGGCCGCGCTCGCGAAGGTCGACGACCCGGAGATCCGCAAGCCGATCACCGAGTTGGGCATGGTCAAGAGCATCGCCATCGCCGACAGCGGTGACGTGCACGTCGAGGTGTATCTGACGACGTCGGGCTGCCCGCTGCGGACCGAGATCGTCCAGCGGGTGACCAAGGCCGTCGCCGATGTACCCGGCGCCGGTGCGGTGACCGTGGATCTCGACGTGATGAGCGACGAGCAGCGCACCGAGCTGCGCAAGTCGCTGCGCGGCGACTCGGCCGAACCGGTGATCCCGTTCGCCCAGCCCGGATCGCTGACCCGCGTCTACGCCGTCGCTTCCGGCAAGGGCGGCGTCGGCAAGTCCAGCGTCACCGCCAACCTGGCTGTCGCGCTGGCCCAGCGCGGCCTGTCGGTCGGCGTGCTCGACGCCGACATCTACGGCCACTCGATCCCGCGCATGCTCGGCACCGACGCCCGTCCGACCCAGGTCGAGCGGATGATCATGCCGCCGATGGCCTACGACGTGAAGATGATCTCGATCGCGCAGTTCACCCAGGGCAACACGCCCGTGGTGTGGCGCGGTCCGATGCTGCACCGCGCGCTGCAGCAGTTCCTCGCCGACGTGTTCTGGGGCGACCTGGACGTGCTGCTGCTCGACCTGCCGCCCGGCACCGGCGACGTCGCGATCTCCATCGCGCAGCTGATCCCCAGCGCCGAAATCCTGGTCGTCACCACCCCACAGATCGCCGCCGCCGAGGTGGCCGAGCGCGCGGGCGCGATCGCCCTGCAGACCCGTCAGCGGATCGCCGGCGTGGTGGAGAACATGTCCTGGCTGGACCTGCCCGACGGCACCCGGATGGAGCTCTACGGCTCCGGCGGCGGCCAGGTCGTGGCCGATCGGCTGACCCGCGCGGTGGGCTCGACGGTGCCGCTGCTCGGCCAGATCCCGATCGAGCAGGCCCTGCGCGAGGGCGGCGACGCCGGTACCCCGATCGTCCTCGGCGACCCGGGCAACCCGGCCGCCAAGGCCCTGCGCGAGGTCGCCGACAAGCTGGCCGTCCGCAAGCGCGGCCTGGCGGGCATGTCACTGGGCATCGATACGACCCGGCACCTCTGAGCCTGGGGTTGTCGGTGGGGGTGCTTAGGCTGTCTACATGCTGACGCTGCTGCTCTATGTGCTGATCGTCGGGCTGGTCGCGGCCATGTTGTTCCTCGTGGCGAGCGCGGTGTTCGGCCGGTCCGAGGAACTCGGGCCGCTGCCCGAGGGCACGACGGCCACGGTGCTACCCGCCCACGGCGTCACCGGCGCCGACGTGCGCGCGTTGCGGTTCCAGCAGGTCGTGCGCGGCTACAAGGCCGGCGAGGTCGACTGGGCGCTGGGCAGGCTGGCCGAGCGGATCGACGAACTCGAACTCGAGCTGGCGCAGGTGCGGCAGTGGCAGGCGCAGGTCGCCGCGGGCCAGGACCGCCCGTGACCGAGCTCGCCGACGACGGGTACGAGCGCTGCCCCTGGTCGACCGGCTCGGCGCTGTATCGCGACTACCACGACACCGAGTGGGGCAAGCCCCTGCACGGCGACGACGCACTGTTCGAACGGCTGTGCCTCGAGGCCTTCCAGTCCGGCCTGGCCTGGATCACCATCTTGCGGAAGCGGCCCGCGTTCCGCGCGGCGTTCGCCGACTTCGAGATCGCGAAGGTCGCCGAGTTCGGCGACGCCGACCGCGAGCGACTGCTGGCCGACGCGGGCATCGTCCGCAACCGCGCCAAGATCGACGCGGTGATCGCCAACGCTCGGGTTGCTCGGGACCTGCCGGTGGGCTTGGACGAGCTGCTGTGGTCCTTCGCCCCCGCGCCACGCCCGCGGCCGGCGACGATCGCGGATGTGCCCGCCACCACACCCGAATCCATTGCTCTGGCAAAGGAATTGAAGCGCCGAGGCTTCGTCTTCGTCGGCCCGACGACGGCGTATGCCCTCATGCAGGCGACCGGGATGGTCGACGATCACCTGGAGGTTTGCTGGGTGCGCCAGGCCGCGAACGGAACCGACTCGCGAGTCACATTTCGTACTCAGGTGTCCGTCCGAGACGGCAATAGGGAAGAATAGGACCGGTGTGGCCCGCCGAACACCCGGCGAGCCCGCTGGTTGGCGACAACCGGCAGACGAGAATCAGTGCGCAGACAGACCGCGCAGATCTGGAGGGAGCAGAGGATGGCGGCCATGAAGCCCCGTACCGGGGACGGTCCCCTCGAGGCAACCAAGGAAGGTCGTGGAATCGTCATGCGGGTTCCACTCGAGGGTGGCGGGCGTCTGGTCGTCGAACTCACACCGGACGAGGCTGCGGCGCTCGGTGACGAATTGAAGAGCGTCACCAGCTGACGGCACTCACCGAGGTGGCCGCACTCCTGGCCTGCCCGGAGTGCGGTGACGAACTGCAACCGCGCGATCGCGCGCTGCGCTGCGGTACCGGCCACAGCTTCGACATCGCCCGACAGGGCTATGTCGGGCTGCTGACCGGCGCAGCGACGAAGATGACCGGCGACACCGCCGATATGCTCGACGCCCGCGCCGCTTTCCAGGGCGCGGGACACTTCGCCCCCATCGCCGCGGCCGCGACGCACGCTTTCACCGCGGCACCCGCGCCCGACCTGCCCGACGCCCAGGTGATCCTCGAGGTCGGCGCCGGCACCGGCTACTACCTCGCCACGATCCTGGCCGCCGAGCCCGGGTTCGCCGGCATCGCGCTCGATGTCGCCAAGCCCGCCGCGCGCCGGGCCGCTCGCGCGCACCCGCGCTTGGCCTCGGTGCTGGCCGACGCCTGGCGCGGTCTGCCGATCCGCGACCACTCCCTGGCCGGCGTGCTGTCGGTGTTCGCCCCGCGCAACCCCACCGAGGTCGCCCGGGTGCTCGCGCCCGGCGGCAGCTTCGTGGTGGTCACGCCCACCGTCGACCACCTGAACGAGCTCGTCGGCCCGCTCGGCATGGTCCGCGTCGACCCCGACAAGGAGCGCAGGCTCGCCGATTCGCTCGCGGGGCTGTTCACCCGCTCCGCGCACACCCGGGTCGAGTTCGGGATGAAGCTGTCCCGGCGCGACGTCACCGACGTCATCGCGATGGGCCCCTCGGCCTTCCACGGCACCCCGGCCGACGATCCCCGCATCGCGGCGCTCCCCGACGTCACCGAGGTCACCGCCGCGGTCACGGTCTCGACCTACCGTCCGGCGAGCTGACCGCACTCGACGGGCCGACCGCCCGGGATCGCGACCGCTGCGCGACGAACCGCGCCGCGGCTACTTCAGCACGCTGCGATACACCTCGACGGTCTGCTCGGCGATTCGCGCCCAATCGAATTCCGCGATGGCGCGCGCCCGCCCGGCGTCACCGTAGCGCCGCGCCAGCTCCGGATCGCCCGCCACCGCGTTGACGGCGGCGGCCAGTCCGCGTTCGTACTCCGCCGTCGACCCCGCGTCGTAGTGCACGAGCCGACCGGTGACCCCGTCGTCGACGACCTCCGGGATGCCGCCCACATCGGAGGCGACGACCGCGGTGGCACAGGCCATGGCCTCCAGGTTGACGATGCCGAGCGGTTCGTAGACCGAGGGACAGACGAACACCGCGGAGGCGGTGAGGATCTGGCGGACCTGCTCGGTCGGCAGCATCTCCTTGACCCAGAACACGTTGCCGCGCTCGCGCTGCAGCCCGTCGACGGCGGCGGCGATCTCGAGTTCGAGTTCCCTGGTATCGGCCGCACCGGCGCACAGGACCAGCTGGATGTCGGGATCGAAATCGGCGGCCGCGGCGAGCAGGTGGCCGACCCCCTTCTGCCGGGTGATCCGCCCGACGAAGGACACGATCGGCAGCTCGGCACGCACCCCGAGCCGTTCCAGCACGGGGGCCTCGTCGCCGGCGGGTGCGCCCGGATGCCAGACCGTGGCGTCGATGCCGTTGTGCACCACGTGGACCCGGCCCGGGTCGATCGCCGAATAGGCGTCGAGCACGTCGTGGCGCATGCCCTCGCTCACCGCGATCACGGCGTCGGCGTACTCCATCGCGTTGCGTTCCGACCAGGACGAGAGCCGGTACCCGCCGCCGAGCTGCTCGGCCTTCCACGGCCTGCGCGGTTCCAGCGAATGCGCGGTGAGGATGTGCGGAATGCCATAGAGCGCGCCGGCGAGATGGCCCGCGAGCCCCGCGTACCAGGTGTGCGAGTGGACCACGTCGACGGCGCCGACCGCGTCGGCCATCCGCAGCTGCGCCGACATCATCTGCAACGCGGCGTTGGCGGCGTAGAGCTCGGGGTCGGGCCGATGCACGACGGCGCCGGTGCGCGGCGCGCCCATACAGTGCACGGTCACCTCGGCCAGCGCGCGCAGCCGGGCGGTGAGTTCGGTGACATGAACTCCCGCACCGCCGTAGACCTCGGGCGGGTATTCCCGGGTCAGCATGGCGACCCGCAGCTGTTGCGCCGGCTCCTGGTCGCTGTCGGTGCCATAACTCACTGGTCCAAATTAGACCCTCGGGTCGACATGAGCCACCGTTGTGCCGCCCAGCCTGTACTTTGAGCAGGGTGAGGAGCCAGCCGCACGTACTCGGGATCGTGCTCGCCGGTGGCGAGGGCAAACGACTGTTTCCGCTCACCGCAGACAGGGCCAAGCCCGCGGTTCCGTTCGGCGGCGCGTACCGGCTGATCGATTTCGTCCTGAGCAATCTCGTCAACGCGGGATACCTGCGCCTGTGCGTGCTCACCCAGTACAAGTCGCATTCGCTGGATCGCCACATCTCGCAGACCTGGCGGCTGTCCGGTTTCACCGGCGAGTACATCACCCCGGTGCCTGCCCAGCAGCGCCTCGGGCCGCGCTGGTACACCGGCAGCGCCGACGCGATCATGCAGTCGCTCAACCTGATCTACGACGAGGACCCCGACTACATCGTCGTCTTCGGCGCCGACCACGTGTACCGGATGGACCCGGAGCAGATGGTCGCCAGCCACATCGCCTCCGGCGCCGGGGTGACCGTCGCGGGCATCCGGGTGCCGCGCAGCGAGGCTAGCGCGTTCGGCTGCATCGACTCCGACGAGTCCGGCCGGATCACCCAGTTCCTGGAGAAGCCCGCGCATCCGCCCGGTACCCCCGACGACCCGAACGTGACGTTCGCGTCGATGGGCAACTACGTGTTCACCACCCGGGTACTGGTCGACGCGATCCGCGCCGACGCCGAGAACTCCGACTCCGACCACGACATGGGCGGCGACATCATTCCCGCGCTGGTCGCCGCGGGGAAGGCCGCGGTCTACGACTTCGCCGACAACGAGGTGCCCGGCGCCACCGAGCGCGACCGCGGGTACTGGCGTGACGTCGGGACCATCGACGCCTTCTACGACGCGCACATGGACCTGGTCTCGGTGCACCCGGTGTTCAACCTCTACAACAAGCACTGGCCGATCCGCGGCGCCGCCGAGAACCTGCCGCCCGCCAAGTTCGCCAGGGGCGGGCTGGCGCAGGAGTCGATCGTGGGGGCCGGCTCGATCCTGTCGGCGGCCACCGTCCGCAATTCGGTGCTCAGTTCGAACGTGATGATCGACGACGGCGCCACCGTCGAGGGCAGCGTGCTGATGCCGGGGGTGCGGATCGGGAAGGGCGCGGTCGTGCGGCACGCGATCCTGGACAAGAACGTCGTGGTCGGCGAGGGCGAGATCATCGGTGTCGACCTGGATCGCGACCGGGAGCGGTTCGCGGTCAGCCACGGCGGGGTGGTCACCGTCGGCAAGGGGATCTGGGTCGGCTAGCAGCGCGAAGCGCAGAGCAGCCCGTCACCGATCGGGATCAGCACGCTGGTGAGGTCGGGGTTCTCCGCGATGGCCCTGGTGGCCGCCCGCACCGCCTGCGTGGCCGGGTCGCGCTGGGATTGGTCGGGCACGCGACCGCCGAGCAACGCGTTGTGCAGGATGAACGCGCCGCCTTCGCGCAGCAGCCGGACGCCCTGTTCGACGTAGTGCGGGTGTTCCATGGGGGCCGCGTCGACGAAGACGAGGTCGTAGGCGCCGTCGGCGAGCCGAGGTAGGACGTCGAGAGCGCGGCCGTTGATCAGCCGGGTGCGCGCGGGCGGGATCTCCGCGGTGCGGAAGGCCTCCTTGGCCGCGCGCTGATGCTCGGGCTCGGAGTCGATCGTGGTGAGCGTGCCGTCCTCGCGCATGCCGTCGAGCAGCCATAATCCGCTCACCCCGGCGCCGGTGCCCACCTCGACGACCGCGCGGGCGCCCAACATCTGCGCGTACATGCTCAGCAGGGCGCCGACGGAGGCGGGCACGGGCACCGCGCCCAGCTCGGTGGCCCGCTCGCGCGCGTCGAGGAGGATTTCGTCCTCGACGACGGACTCCTCCACATAGGCCAGGTTCCGCTCCACGTTCGATGCCACAGCTATGAGGCTAGGGCACCGGAGGGGTCTGTGTATTCAGCGAATGCGCCGATCGCCCCGAGTGTCGCGCACCGATCGAACAATTGCCGCAAGTTTGCGGAAAGGTCACGAAGGGGCTGGAACTGCTGCTTTCCGCGTGCCGGCGGGACTAGGGTCGGCATCGATAAGGATTCTCAGGACACACTCAGGATCTCCACATCTGACCCATATCGGGGCAGGAAATAGTTGCCCTACGCAAGACCAGCCGATCGCGGCGGGTACGAGACGCGGGAACAACCTCACACAGTTGCTGGTTGATTCCGATAGCAAGGTTCGCTGACCCGGACCGGCGTGGTTTCGTGCCAGCGGTCCCGAGTAGGAGGTGTCCCATCCCGATGGTAGACACGGCGCGTCACGCCACACCGACCGATCAGACTCTCCCCGCCGATCTCCTCGCCGCCGACGGCGAGCAGCTCGACGCCGAACTCACCGGCACCGCCGCCTTCGACGCGACCGGTGACCGCACGGTCATGCCCTCCTGGGACGAACTCGTCCGCGAACACGCCGACCGGGTGTATCGCCTGGCCTACCGCCTCTCCGGCGACGCCCAGGACGCCGAGGACCTCACCCAGGAGACCTTCATCCGGGTGTTCCGCTCGCTGCAGAACTATCAGCCGGGCACCTTCGAGGGCTGGTTACACCGCATCACCACGAACCTGTTCCTGGACATGGTCCGCCGCCGCAACCGCATCCGCATGGAGGCGCTGCCGGAGGACTACGACCGGGTCCCCGCCGAGGGCCCGACGCCCGAGGAGTCCTACCACGACGCCCGTCTGGATCCCGACCTGCAGAAGGCCCTGGACTCACTGGCGCCGGAGTTCCGTGCCGCCGTGGTCCTGTGTGACATCGAGGGCCTGTCCTACGAGGAGATCGGCGCGACGCTCGGCGTGAAACTGGGCACCGTGCGCAGCCGGATCCATCGTGGGCGGCAGGCACTGCGCGAATACCTTGCGCATAATGGAACTGAGCAGCGGTACTCCGCTGACGCCTACGCAGGGTGACGCAGTTGTCGGCGTCACCGGGCCTCTCGGTTGATGTCGGTCGGAAGGAAGAACTCCGCATGAGCGTGGACCCCAGTGCCTCAGGTCGTACCCCGCGCTTTCAGCCCACCGAGCACCTGGCCAGCGAGGCGATCGCGGCCTATGTCGACGGCGAGCTGCGCATGAACGCGTACCTGCGCGCCGCCCAGCATCTTTCGGTGTGCCCGGAATGCGCGGCCGAGGTCGATGCCCAGCAGCAGGCGCGCATCGCGCTGCGCCGGGCCGCCGAGGTGGCCGTGCCGCGCAGCCTGCACGACAGCCTGACCAGGATCCCGCTGGCCGAACTGCCCGGCACCACAGCCGAGCCGCCGCGCCGTAACGAGGCATTTCTCGGATTCATCACCGATTCCTTCACCGCGACCCGGTGGACAACCTGGCGGCGCAAGTAGAGTCACGGGCGTGACAGGCGAATCGACGAATTCCGGATCGACCGAACACGCGGATTCGGCGGCCGACCGGGGGAACCTGCGGCCGTCGGACGCGCCGAACCTCGGCCCGCGCCCGGTATACCGGCCGCACATCGACAGTCATACCGCGCGCGCGTTCCGTCGCCCGAACGGTCAGACCGGCTCGTTCGCGCCGCACGACCCGCAGCGGCCCGGCCCGGCCGCAGGCGCCGATCAGCTCGTCAGCCAGCGCCCGCCGGACGGCGTGCTGGCCGAGGCATTCTCCCGCCCCGAAGGTTCCGACGAGCTGCTGCAGCGCGAACCGGGCTCCGAGGAGCCGCGCACCGTCGTCGCGGGCCCCGTCGATCCCTGGCGCGATCCCGCCGCCACCGCGCGCCTCGGCGCGCCTGCTGTCGAGACGCCCGCGCCCGAGCGCCTCCCCGCCGCCCCCAAGCTGACCGCCCGCGAGGTGCTGTTCGGCTCCCGCGTCGCGCCCAAGGCGCTGGCGCTGCTGGCCGTGCTCGCGCTCGGGATCGCCGTGCTCGGCGGCCTGGTCGGGCGGATCACCGCCGAGACCGCCTCCACCCTCACCTCCCGCAAGGTCACCCTGGACCAGACCGCGGGCATCGAGGAACCGCACAGCCGCATCGCCGCGGTGGCCAACGCCGTGCTGCCCTCGGTGGTCTCCATCCGGGTCACCGTCGGCGACAACGGCGCGACCGGTTCGGGCGTCGTCATCGACGGCGCGGGCTACGTCGTCACCAACAATCACGTCATCTCGATGGCCGCGACCGACAAGTCCGATCGCGCCGCCATCCAGGTGCAGTTCTCCGACGGCACCCGGGTGCCCGCCGAGATCGTCGGCCGCGATCCCAAGACCGACCTCGCCGTGCTGAAGGTCGAGGCCAAGAACCTGACCGTGGCCAACCTCGGCAAGTCCTCCGACGTGCAGGTCGGCGACGACGTGCTGGCGGTCGGTTCGCCGCTGGGCCTGAGCAAGACCGTCACCTCCGGCATCGTCAGCGCCCAGCACCGCCCGGTGAAGCTGGCCGGTGAGGGCAGCGACACCAACGCCGTCATCGACGCCGTGCAGACCGACGCCGCGATCAACCCCGGTAACTCCGGCGGCGCGCTGGTCGACATGCAGGGCCGGGTGATCGGCATCAACACCGCGATCCGCAGCGAGACCGGCGGTTCGGTGGGCCTCGGCTTCGCCATCCCGGTCGACGTCATGCAGACCGTCGCCCAGACCCTGATCCGCGACGGCCAGATGCACCACCCGGTGATCGGCCTGAGCGCGCGCACCAAGACTGTCGCCAACGAGGTGATGAGCGGTGCCGCCGTCGCCGATGTGAGCCCAGGCAGCCCCGCCGCCAAGGCCGGCATCGTCGAGGGGGATGTCATCGTGAAGATCGGCGACCGCGAGGTCACCGGACCGGACGAGCTGGTCGTCGCGGTGCAGGCGCGCAAGATCGGCGAGACGGTGAACGTGCAGTTGATCCGCGATGGCAGGCAGGTGGACGTCCCGGTCACGCTCGAATCCGACTGAGCCGCGACCGCGCCGTCCAGGTAGCCTGGACTGCGTGTTCAGCAACATCGGGTGGAGCGAGATGATGATCCTGCTCGTCGCCGCCCTCGTGATCCTCGGCCCGGAGCGCCTCCCCGGCGCGGTCCGCTGGACCACGCGTTCCCTGCGCCAGGTGCGCGACTACGCCAGCGGCGCCACCTCGCAACTCAAGCAGGAGCTGGGGCCGGAGTTCGACGAGCTGCGCAAGCCGCTGGCCGAGCTGAACGAGCTGCGCAACATGAGTCCGCGCGCCGCGGTCACCAAGCACCTGCTGGGCGGTGACGATTCGGTGCTGCGCGGCCTGGAGAGCGCGGTGCCCGACAAGCAGCAATTGTTCGGCACGAGCAGTGGGATGCCGGGCGGATCGGGGTCGTCCTCGCCCTCGCTGTCGAAGCCGCTGGGCCACAACGAGCGCCCGCCGATCGACTTCGACGCGACCTAGACCCCCGGATCACACCGCACGGTCGGCATTTGCCACGAGGTCGCGCGCCCCGGACACAGCCGCGGCTACCTCGAAAGATTGTGATAGCCGACAAGTCGGACATGATACGCGTTGTGCCGCAATACAGTTCGATGTCAACCGATATAGACACGGAATGCTGTCGAGCTGTCTAGACTTCGCACATGTCGGCCGATGACGTGGCACGAGTCTTCGCGATCGAGGACAAGGTCGAGAGACTCAAAGCAGCCACCGACGGGGTGGCGGCTGCCCAGCAGACCATCAACGAACTCACCAGGATCAGGCGCGCCGTGATCCGCGAACTCCACGCCGAGGGCTGGACGTTCGCCCGGATCGGGGCCGCCGCCGGCCTCTCGCGTGCGCGCATCCACCAGGTGAGCACCCAGGGACCGGTCCCCGAGGGCCTGTTCTTCGGGCACGGCACGCTGACCGTGCTCGCGCCCGAGGTCCGCGCCGGGCGGCTACTGGGCGCCCCGGACCCGGCCGCGGCCCAGCGGCTGGCCGAGCTCCTGCGTCAGCTGGGTTTCGTGGCGAATGTGGAGACCTTCCTGCCCGGCAGGCCGGTCGACCTCAATCGCGACGGCCTGGTGATCCTCGGCGGCCCCGAGCTCTCCCCCAGCCTGCGCCAGCTGGTGGTCGCCGATCCACGCCTGCGCCGGACCGTCACCCGCGCCGGCGACACCCGTCGCGGCATCGAGGACCGGGCCGCGCGGCGCGTCTACCGACCCGGCGGCACAGAGCCGCACGACATCGCCTACCTGGCCCGGCTGCCCCGCCCCGACCGGCGCGGCAGCGTCATGCTGATCGACGGACTGCACCCGCCGGGGTCCCTGGGTGCGATCCGATTGCTGGCCACCCGGCTCGCCACCCTGCACGAACGCGCGAGCAGTCACTTGTTTTCGGTACTCATCGCGGTCCGTTACGACCGCACGTCGGGCGAGCCCGTAGATGCCGACCTTCTCACCCCGGTTTATCGGCACGAAACCGACCCAAGGTTGGCTACGACCCGGGTTCGTCCATAGTTAGATCTAAACTGAGCTCACTTTGTGATCTGCATCACGCTATTGTTATGCAGCACAGAATACCGACGATGTTTAGATTGCTAGCGAGTAACCGAATGTGAGTAGGTGAGCGTCACATGTTCTCGTCTCCCGAGGCCAGCGCGTGCCGGGTCCTGCCCGTGCGGGCGGCAGGCACCCAGGATCCCCGACCCGTGCCCCCGTTCGAGGCCGAGTCGACCGCCGCCGACGTGATCGTCGCGACCCATCGCCTCACCTACAGCGACCGCCTGAAGGTCTTCATCGGCCCGCACGAGGACGTGGACAGCTTCCTGCGCCCCCTGCGCCGGATGGACGGCAGGCAGCGTTACGCGCTCGATCTGACCGTGCTGCCCGAGCCGATGCCCGCCACGGAGGTCACCACGGCGGTGAGTGGCGCCCGTGGCGATCTCGCGCTGCGCTGCGCGGGCTCGGCCGACGCGATGACCCTCCAGCTACGGGTGACGATCGACCACATCACCCGCCGCTACACCCTCGGGTTCCCCGGCGGCAGGCTGGGCCTGCCGACGGTCTACCTGCCGCACGGCGACGACGACACCTACGTCTACCCCGAAGAGGTGTTCACCGCCGAGCGCGCGGCCGCGGTCTTCCGTGGCTTCTTCCACGACGGCGCGATCGGCGACGATCTGCAGCACCGCGAGATCCTCGACTGACCGGCGCTCACCGCGCGCCAGTGCTGCGCGATAGCTAGGCTGGTCACAACGGTCACAACGCCTCGGTGACCGTGGAGAGGCCGGTGGGCGATGCGGGAGCTGTTCGACGAGATCCTCGCGCTACTGGCCGTCCAGCCGGTGGCGCTGGCCAGAATCGTCGACCGGACCGGCACCGGACCGCGCGACACCGGCGCCGCGATGGCGGTGGCCGCCGACGGGCGGGTCGTCGGGTCGCTGTCGGGCGGATGTGTCGAGGCGGCCGTCGTCACCACCGCGAGCCAGGTCCTGCGTGACGGCCACGCGAGTACCGAACGCTTCGCCGCGGCCGACGAGTTCGCGGTCGGCCTGCCCTGTGGCGGCGAGATCGAGGTCTTCGTCGAACGCCTCGACGCCACCGATGCCCCGCTGTTCGGCGCGCTCGTCGCCGCGCTCGCGGCGCACGAGCCGGTCGCCTACGCGACCACCCTCGAATCCGCCCCGGATCGCCGGCTGCTGCGGCCCGGGCGCGTGGAGCCGTGGCGCGAGCTCGACCGGGACGCGGCCGCGCTCCTCGCCGCGGGCCGCAGCGGCCTCATCGGCGCGCAGGACTGCACCCCGGCCGCCGCCGACAGGCCACGCACCTTCGTCCAGGTCTTCCGCTCCCCCGCGCGCCTGATCCTGGCCGGGGCCAACGACTACACCCGCGCGCTCGGCGTGGCGGCGGCCCAGCTCGGCTACCACGTCACCGTCGTCGACGCCCGCGAAACCTTCACCACCCCGGCCCGTTTCCCCGCGGCCGACGCGGTGGTCCTCGACTGGCCGCACCGGTACCTGGAGGCGGAGCGGCGGGCGGGCCGGATCGACGAACGCACCGTCGTCTGCGTCCTCACCCACGACGCCAAGTTCGACGTCCCGATGCTGGCGAGCGCGCTGCGCCTGCCCGCCGTCGCCTTCGTCGGCGCGCTCGGCTCCCGCCGCGCCCACGCCGACCGCATCGCGCGCCTGCGCGACGCGGGGCTCACCGAGGCCGAGATCGCCCGCGTCCGTAGCCCGCTCGGCCTCGACCTGGCCGCGCACACGCCCGAGGAGACCGCGATCTCCGTCCTCGCGCAGATCCTCGCCGAGCGCGGTGGCGCGTCGGCGCGCCCGCTCGCCGACCTCGACGGGCCGATCCACCGCCCCTGACTCGAATCGGGTCGCCCCTCTTGTTCTTGCCGCGCCAATTTCGATACAGTTTGTTTCATAGATTCGAAACAATCTGTCTCGCAAGGAGGTTCTGTGCGACCACCCGATCCCCGTACCGTGCGCAGTCGTGAGGCCGCGCTCGTCACGGCCAGGCAGCTACTGGTCGAGCAGGGCCTGGCCGGGCTGACGCACGGCGCGATCGCGGCACGCAGCGGAATCAGCCGGGCCACGCTGTACCGCCTCTGGCCGGAGCCGACCGATCTGGTGCGCGCCACCATCACCTGGCACATCGCCCTCGCCCAGGCACCGCCCACCGGGAACCTACGCGCCGACCTGCTGACCGCACTGGCGGGCACCCACGCGATGTTGCACGAGCCTGCCAGCGAACAGGCGATACGGGTGCTGATCGAAAGAGCCGCTGTGGACCCGCAATTCGCGGCCGTCAAGGAGTCGGCGTACCGGTCGGGCACCCGGGTGGTGCGCACAATCCTCACCGCCGCGGTCGAGCGCGGCGAGCTGCCCGCCGATCTCGATGTCGACCTCGCCGTCGACCAGCTGCACGGCCCCCTGTTCTTCCGCAGGCTGGTCGCCCACCGCACCTTCGACCTCGACTACGTCCGGGCGGTCGCCGACGACTTCCTGCGCCATCGCCCGACGAATCCGCCCTCCCGGCAAGGACCTTCGTGACATGACGAGCACCACCCCCGTAATCCGCTCCGCCCCACGCCTGCTCGCCGCCTCGATCGCCCTCGTCACCGTCTTCGGTGCGCTCCTGGCCGATGTCGTCATCCCCGCGAGCGCCGACCAGCACCTGGCCAACGACGCCTGGCCGCCACACGCGAAATTCCATGACGCCCAGTACATCGTGATGTCGATCCTGCTCGGCGTGCTCGCCCTCTACCTCCTGCGCGGCGACGTCACCCGCTCCCGCCTCCGCACCGCCTGCGCCCTGCTCGCCACCCCCTGGCTGGGCCTGCTCGGCGCCTTTCTGTTCCCCGGCACCGCCATTCAAGACCCCGAATTCCACAATCCCGCGCCCCTGGGCCTGCACCCCCAGGCCCTGCTGGCCGTGGTCGCGCTGATCGTCCTGGCCGTCGCCACCACGCTCGTCGCCCGCGAGGACTCGCCCGGTTGCGCGGGCCGACGCAGCGGGTGACGACGAACGGCGGACGAAGCCGCAGAACGGTCCCTCGGTGGTCTCTACCGCGCTCGCAATCCGGACAGTGGACGGGCGCCCCGTCGACGTGACGAGGCGCCCGGTGGGTGGGAGATTACGCGGCGACCTGTTCGGGGCGCAGGGTTTTCATCGGGGGGCGGTCTTCGAGGGAGACCTCGGTGGAGTGGGCGATGAATTCGCCGCCGATCATCGGGAACTGGGTGAGCGCGGCGCCGGAGTCGATGACGCCGCTGCGGCCCAGGGCGGTGCCGAGGATCTGGCGGCTCATCACGCCGAGATCGGCCAACGGGCGATTGCGGTGGGTGCGCACGCCCAAGTTGACCTGGGTGATGGCGTCCAAGCCCATCTGGTCGTAGGTGTCGAGCAGCAAGCCGATCTCGACACCGTAGCCGGGGGCGAAGGGGACGGCGGTGAGCAGTTCGCGGGTGCCCGCGTACTCCCCACCGAGTGGCTGCAAGACCTGGGACAGTTCGGGCCGCAGGGCCGCCAGCAGCGGCCGGGCGACGAGCTCGGTGACCCGGCCGCCGCCGTTGGCGTCGACGGACTCGCCCTGGCGCAGCGGACGGCGGTAGTAGGCCTTGGACAGATGCGTGCCCGGCATGGTCAGCAGCGGGCCCAGCAGCTTGGGCACGAAGTCGGGATCGGGGTCGATCAGATCGGAGTCGACGAAGGCGATGAGATCGCCGGCGGTACAGGCCAGCGAGCGCCACAGCACCTCGCCCTTGCCGGGGACCGGTTCGAGCTCGGGAACGGCTTCCTCACGGGTGATCACCTCGGCGCCCGCCGCGCGAGCGCGTTCGGCGGTGGCGTCGGTGGAGCCGGAGTCGAGCACGATCAGTTCATCGACCAGTGTGCCGAGCAGCGGCCGGATGCTGGCCACCACCGCGGCGACGGTGTCTTCCTCGTTCAGCGCGGGCAGCACCACCGAGACGGTGCGACCCGCCTTGGCGGCGACCAGTTCGCCGACCGTCCAGTCAGGGGTGTCCCAGGTGTGGGTAGTGGCCCAGGCGGGCTCGCGGTGTTGGATTTTCATGCCAGACCTCGCAGAGTTCGTGCGGGGGGCCGGATGCCCTGGATCGCGGCGATCATGTCCACCACCCGCCGGGTTTCGGCGACCTCGTGGACCCGGAAGATTCGAGCGCCCGCGGCGGCCGACCACGCGGTCGCCGCCAATGTGCCCTCGACCCTTTCGGTCAGACCGACACCTAAAGTCTCCCCGATAAAATCCTTGTTGCTCAGTGCCATCAAGACTGGCCATCCGGTTTTTACAAGACCGTCGATTCCGCGCAACAACTCGAGCCCGTGATAGGTGTTTTTCCCGAAATCATGGGTGGGATCGATCACGATGCCATCGCGGCGCACCCCCGCGGCCGCCGCGTTTTCGGCCGCGGCGACAACGGTCGCGGTCACCTCGGCGACCACATCGGCATAGCGGACCCGGTGCGGGCGGGTGCGCGGAATCGCGCCGCCGGTGTGGCTGCAGACGATGCCCGCGCCCGTCTCGGCGGCCACGTGCACCAGCTCGGGGTCGGCTCCGGCCCAGGTGTCGTTGACGAGGTCGGCCCCGGCCGCGACCGCGCTGCGGGCGACATCGCCGCGCCAGGTGTCCACACTGATCAACAGGTCGGGATACTTCGCGCGGATCGCCGCCACGAACGGCACCACCCGCCGCGTTTCCTCGGCGGCGTCGACCGTGGCGCCAGGTCCGGCCTTGACCCCGCCGATATCGACCAGGTCGGCGCCCTCGTCGACCGCGCGGGCCACCCGGTCCATGGCGGCCTCGTCGCTGAACGTCGCGCCGCGGTCGTAGAAGGAATCGGGCGTGCGATTCACGATCGCCATGACCAGGGCCCGGTCCGTCTCCACCGGCCGCCCGCACAAGGTGGGGCCGGGCCGCCCCCGCGCGATTTCCGCCGACGGGTCGGAACCGCTACTGCTGGCGCTGCGGGCAGGCGGTTGTTCGTGTGGTCGGGGTTCGGGCGTGCCCGACGAGGTACCCATGTTCATGCGAGCTCAGACGTTACCTTGCTAGCGCGGGGCCTGACCGGCCGCGACGTCGGCCGCGTAGCCGTCGTAGGCGGGGACGTAGCCGGTGGCCGGGCCGGACAGGACGTAGAGCCGACTGTCCGGGTCCGGGGTGTAGCCCTGCTTGCGCAGCTCCACTTTGCGGCTCTTGAACGTCGAGGTCTGCTCCAGTTCGGCCACCACCCGGACGAACAGCGGGATCGCGTAGATCGGCAGACGCTGGTAGACCGTCGCGGCCAGCGACTTGCCGTCGAATTCCGCGCCGGGCCGCAGGGTGACCGCGGCCATGCCCGCCTTGCCGTCGGTGCCGGGGATGTCGACGCCGTAGACGACGGCCTGCTCGATGTTCTCGTCGTGGTCGAGCGCGCCCTCGACCTCGGTGGTCGCGACGTTCTCGCCCTTCCAGCGGAAGGTGTCGCCGAGCCGGTCGACGAAGGCGATGTGCCAGAAATGCTGGTCGCGGACCAGGTCGCCGGTGTCGAACCAGCAGTCGCCCTTCTTGAAGCCGTCGCGGACCAGCTTGGACTCCGAGGCCCGCTTGTCGGTGTAGCCGTCGAAGGGCTGACGATCGTTCACCTTCGCCAGCAGCAGACCGACGCCGCCCGAGCGCACCCGGCGCAGCTTCCCGTCGCGCCCGCGCTTGGCCTTGCCGGTCTCGTCGTCGTACTCGACGACGGCGTAGGGCAGCGGGCACAGACCGGCGGTGCGATCGAGGCCGAAGGCGTTGACGAAGGCCAGCGGCGCCTCGCTGGACCCGTAGAACTCGACCACCCGGCCGATCCCGAACCGGCTGCGGAACTCGTCCCACAGTTCCGGGCGCAGGCCGTTGCCGACGGCCAGGCGCACCCGGTTGTCGCGCTCGGCCTGCCGCACCGGCTGGTTGAGCAGGTAGCGGCACAGTTCGCCGATGTAGATGAACGCGGTCGCGCGCTCGCGGGCGATCTCGTCCCAGAAGCCCGAGGCCGAGAACTTGCGGCTGAGCACGTAGGTCGACTCGCCCGCCAGCACCGCCGACAGCGCGACCGTCAGCGCGTTGTTGTGATAGAGCGGCAGACAGCAGTACAGACCGTCGTCGGCACGCAGCCGGACCCCGAGGCCGCCGAGCCCGGCCATGCTCTTGGTCCAGCGGTGGTGGGTCATCACGCTGGCCTTGGGCAGGCCGGTGGTGCCGGAGGTGAAGATCAGGAACGCGCGTTCGCCGGCGGTCACCCGCGCGCACACCGCCGGGTCGGCATCCGGTGCGGTGCGGGCGGATTCGGCCAGTTCCTCGGCGGCGAGTACGTGCTCGGCGGGCGCGGGCAGCGAGGCCAGCGCCTCCCCGCACTCGGCGCCGACCACGGTGAGCACGCTGTCGAGCAGGCCGATGCTGTGCGCGAGCACCTGATCGCGCTGGTTGTAGTTGAGCAGGCCGACGGTGCCGCCGAGCTTGAGCACCGCGAGCACGGTGAACAGCGTCTCGGGACGGTTGGTCATCAGCACGCCGACCACGTCGCCGCGGCGCACCCCGCGCCCCGACAGCACCGACGCGTACCGGTTGACCTCGCTGTTGGCCGCGCGATAGGTGTAGGAGCGGCCCTCGAACCGCAGGAACACCCGATCGGGCCGCCGGTGCGCGACGCGCTGGAAGTACAGGCCGATGGAGGCTTTGTCCTTGGGCCCCACCAGCATTCCGCGCGCGTTGCGCAGCATGCCGGGCGCGTCGAGCGCCATGGCGGGCAACGCCTTGGCGAGATCGAACACGCTGACGGTCGAGCGGGCGTCGTTGCTCACGTCGAATTCTCCTAGCCCTGAGCCGGTTCCAGCGCAGCGAAGGCGGCGGGCAGATCGGCGACCACGGTGATGCGGTCGCGCGCCTGCCGCGTCACGATTCTGCGTTCGTACAGTTCATCGATCCAGCGGAAGAGCCCGCCGTAGAAGCCGTCGGCGTCCAGCACCACCACCGGTTTGGCGTGTTCGCCGAGGTAGCCGCCGGTCCAGGTCTCGAACAGTTCCTCGAGCGTGCCGACCCCGCCGGGCAGGGTGAGGAAGGCGTCGGCGCGGGCCTCCATCAGCTGCTTGCGCTGACGCATGGTGTCGGTGACCAGCAGTTCGTCGGCGTCGACATCGGCGACTTCCTTGTGCACCAGGTGTTTCGGGATCACCCCGATGGTGTGCGCCCCGCCCGCGCGGGCGGCGGTGGCGACCGCGCCCATCATCGACACATGGCCACCGCCGGAGACCAGTTGCCAACCGCGCCGGGCGATCTCGGTGCCGACGCGGGCGGCCAGGCTGATCAGGTCGGGATCGGTGGTACTGGCCGAGCAGTAGACGCAGATCGAGTACGGCGCGCTCACCACTCGTCCTCGGTGCCGAGCCGCTCGATGTTCGCGTGATCGCCGGTCTCGCCCTGGATGATCCGCACGACCTCCTCGACGCTGTCGGTGAGCTGGATCAGGTCGAGGTCTTCCGCGGCGATCTTGCCCGAGCCGGCCAGCGACTCGCGCAGCCAGTCGACCAGGCCGGACCAGTACGCGGTGCCGAACAGGATGATCGGGAAACGGGTGATCTTGCGGGTCTGCACCAGGGTCAGCGCCTCGAACAGCTCGTCGAGGGTGCCGAACCCGCCGGGCAGGCAGACGAAGGCCTGCGAGTACTTCACGAACATGGTCTTGCGGACGAAGAAGTACCGGAAGTTGATACCGAGATCGACCCACTCGTTGAGGCCCTGCTCGAACGGCAGCTCGATGCCGAGCCCGATCGAGTAGCCGCCCGCCTCCGAGGACCCGCGGTTGGCGGCCTCCATCGCGCCGGGCCCGCCGCCGGTGATCACCGCGAAACCGGCCTTGGTGAGCGCGGCGCCGATCGCCATGCCCGCCGCGTATTCGGGATGGTCCTTGGACGTGCGCGCCGAACCGAACACGGTCACCGCGGGCGGCACCTCGGCGAGCGCGCCGAAACCCTCGACGAACTCGGCCTGGATCCGCAGCACCCGCCACGGATCGGTATGCACCCAATCGCTGTCCTGGCGGGTGTCGAGCAGATTCCGGTCGGCGGTCCGCACACCCTGCTTGCGTTCGCGGCGAAACATCACCGGCCCACGGAACTTCGCCGTCGATTTGACCTTCCCAGCCTGATCAGCGGAATCGGTAGACATGCCCCCACGCTACTGGGTCGGGTCGAACACCAGTCGTCAGCGGGCTGACAGGTAGGTGCGCAGCATCGCGGTGACGGCGGTGATCTGGCTCAGCGGCACGTGCTCGTCGCGCTTGTGCGCGAGGTTGGGATCGCCGGGGCCGAAGTTGACCGCGGGGATGCCGCGCGCCGCGAAGCGGGAGACGTCGGTCCAGCCGTACTTGGCCCGGACACCACCGCCGCCGTGGGCGTTGACCGAGTCGATCAGGGTGCGCGCGGCGGGCGCGGTGAGGCCGGGCAGGGCACCGGGCGAGGAGTCGGTCACCACGAACTCGACGTCGAGCCCGGCGACGACCTCGCGCACGTGCGCGACGGCCTGCTCGACGGTCCGGTCGGGCGCGAAACGGAAGTTCACATCCACCTCGGCGACATCGGGCACCACATTGCCCGCGACCCCACCGGAGACCCGCACGGCCGACAGCCCCTCGCGGTACACGCAGCCGTCGATGTCGACCTCGCGCGCCTCGTAGGCCGACAACCGCGCCAGTACCGGCGCCAGCCCGTGGATGGCGTTCTCGCCCAGCCAGGCCCTGGCCGAGTGCGCGCGCACGCCGGAGGTCGTCAGCCGGACCCGCAGCGTGCCCTGGCAGCCCGCCTCGATCCAGCCGCCGGAGGGCTCACCCAGAATCGCGAGGTCGCCGTCGAGCCACTCGGGCAGCTCGCGCTCGATATGGCCGAGGCCGTTGAATTCCGCGGCGATCTCCTCGCCGTCGTAGAAGATCAGCGTCAGATCGTGGGCCGGGTCGGCGATAGTGGCCGCCAGATGCAGGAACACCGCGTCGCCGGACTTCATGTCGACGGTGCCGCAACCGAACAGCACCGGCTCCCCACCGACCTCGTCGGGCCGGCTCGGCACGTTGTCGGCGATCGGCACGGTGTCGAGATGACCGGCCAGGATCACCCGCGTCGGCAGCCCGCGGTTTGTGCGCGCCAGCACCACGTTCCCGTGCCGCAGCACCTCGAACCCGGTGGTCTGCTCCCGCAATGCCTGCTCCACCAGATCCGCGATCTTGGCCTCGTCGCGCGACACACTGGGAATGTCGACCAGGGCGGCGGTCAGCTGGACGGGATCGGCACGCAAATCGAGAGTCACATCTCGACAGTAGTACGGACGCCGCCCCGGCTCGCCGCGTTCGCCGGGCGGCGCGTTCGCACGAAGCGGCCACTCGACGTCGGGCAGCCGAGAACGCGGCCACTGCCGACGCTCTGCCCTGAACCGGTGGACGCCCGGGTGTGCGGACGATCGCCGTCCGCACACCCGGGTTCGGTGTCCGGCCCGGGGGTGGCCGACACAAAGCGTCGCGGACCCGGCAAAATGAACTCCGTGAGCATTCAGGGAGCAACCGCAGTCGGTATCGCCAACGTGACCTCGGACGGCACCGTCCTCGACACCTGGTACCCCAGCCCCGAGCTGGGCGAATTCACCGAGACCGGCTCCAAGCGCGTCGACGCCGCCGAGGCGGGCGAGTTCGCCGAGCTGCTCGGTGTCGACGCGGCGCGCGGCGTCGAGGTGATCGCGGTGCGCACCACGATCGCCGACCTGTCGGCCGCCCCGGTCGACGCGCACGACGTCTACCTGCGCCTGCACCTGCTCTCGCACCGCCTCGTGCGGCCGCACGGCCTGAGCCTCGACGGCCAGTTCGGCCTGCTCAGCAATGTGGTGTGGACCAACCACGGCCCGTGCGCGGTGGACGGCTTCGAGCAGACCCGGCTGAAGCTGCGCGCCCGCGGCCCGGTCACCGTGCTCAGCGTCGACAAGTTCCCCCGCCTGGTCGACTACGTGGTGCCCTCGGGCGTCCGCATCGGCGACGCCGACCGGGTCCGCCTCGGCGCGCACCTGGCCCCGGGCACCACCGTCATGCACGAGGGCTTCGTCAACTTCAACGCGGGCACCCTGGGCAATTCGATGGTCGAGGGCCGCATCTCGGCCGGTGTCGTGGTCGGCGACGGCACCGACGTCGGCGGCGGCGCGTCGATCATGGGCACCCTGTCCGGCGGCGGCACCCAGGTGATCTCGGTGGGCGAGCGCTCGCTGCTCGGCGCCAACTCCGGCCTGGGCATCTCGCTGGGCGACGACTGCGTGATCGAGGCGGGCCTCTACGTCACCGCGGGCACCAAGGTCACCGGCCCGGACGGCACCGTGGTCAAGGCCGCGACCCTGTCCGGCCAGAACAACCTGCTGTTCCGCCGCAACTCCACCACCGGCGCGGTCGAGGTCGTCCCGCGCAAGGGCACCGGGATCGAGCTCAACGCCGCGCTGCACGCGAACGACTGAGCCAGGCTTTCCGGCGGCCCCGCACTCGCGCGAGTGCGGGGCCGCTGCTGTTTCCGGACCCATGTCCGCGACCGCCCGATCGACAGTGACGAGCGTCACCATCACAACCGGGCGTCCACCCGCATCCCATGGTCGACCCAGTTCTTTCCGGCAGGAGGCAGACGATGGACATCGTGGTGATCGGCGCAGGGTACGCGGGCACAGGGGCGGCGAACCGGCTGGCGAAGAAGGTGCCGACAGCCCGGATCACCGTGGTCAATCCACGGCCCGATTTCGTCGAACGGGTGCGGCTGCACGAGCACCTGGCCGGCACGGGCACGGCCGCGATTCCCCTCGCCGAGATGCTCGTGCCCACCATCGCGACCCGGGTGGCGGGAGCGGACAAGATCGGCGACGGGACCGTGACCCTCGACGACGGGACCGAGCTCGATTTCGACTACCTGTTCGTCGCCGTCGGCAGCACGGCCGCGCCGCTGCCCGGCGCGATTCCGGTCGGCACGTGGGAGGGCGCCGAACAGGCCCGCACGGCGCTGGCGGCGCTGCCCGCCGACCGGACCGTCACCGTCGTCGGGGGTGGGCTCACCGGCATCGAGACCGCGGCTGAGCTCGGACAGGCCCGACCGGATCTGCGCATCCGGCTGGTGGGGGCCGAGATCGGCGCGAGCTTGTCGGCGGGCGGACAGCGGCGGGTGCGGCGCGGATTGGCCAGGCTGGGCGTCGAGGTCGTCACCGGCGCGGTCGAGCGCGTCGGCGACGGCACGATCGAGCTGAGCTCGGGCGGCGCGCTCGCGTCGGACCTGACGCTGTGGGCGGTGGTGTCGGCCGTGCCCGACCTGGCCGCGCGCAGCGGGCTCGCGGTGAACGCGGGCGGTAGGGCGCTGGTGGATCCGTACCTGCGCAGCGTGACCGATCCGCGGGTGTTCGTCGTCGGTGACTGCGCCGCGGTGCCCGGCGCGCGCATGGCCTGCGCGACCGCGGCGCCGCAGGGCGCGCACGCGGTGGATACGCTCGCCCGGATGATCGAAGAACGCGAGCCGCAGCCGTATTCGATGGGATACGGCGGCCAGGCGCTGAGTATCGGCAGGCGCGACGCCGTCGTCCAGGCCTCGCGCCGCGACGACAGCCCGCTGCCGGTCTCGTTCGACGGTCGCGGCGCGGCGTTCGCCAAGGAGCGCATCGTCCGCTACGCCGCGTGGGCCGCGCGCACCGGCAACAGCGTGTGGTTGAGCGGCCCGAAACAGTGACCACCGAGCCCGAGCGGGTGTTCGCCGAGAACCGCAGACTGCTGTTCTCCATCGCCTACGAGATCCTCGGCTCGGTCGTCGACGCCGAGGACGTGCTGCACGACAGCTACCTGCGCTGGCGCGAGGCCGACCACGCGAGCGTCGAGAATCCGCGCGCCTACCTGGCCCAGATCGTCACCAGGCAGGCGATCGGCGTGCTGCGCTCGGCCGCGCGCAGGCGCGAGGAGTACATCGGGCCGTGGCTGCCCGAGCCGCTGGCGGCGGAGTCCGAGGGTGGGGTCGAGCATGTACTGACCGGCGAGGCGGTGACCACCGCGATGCTGCTCGTGCTGGAGACGCTGACGCCGGTACAGCGCGCGGTCTTCGTGCTCCGCGAGGTCTTCGCGTTCAGCTACGCCGAGATCGCCGCGGCGGTCGGCAAGTCCGAAACCGCGGTGCGGCAACTGAATCAGCGGGCCAGGGATCGCGTGCGCGAGAAGCGGCACACCGCGATCGCGACCCCGGCCGAGGCGCAGTCGGTGGTGGAACGGTTCTCCATCGCGGCGGCCACCGGCGATGTGCAGGCGCTGATGGACGTGCTCGCGCCCGATGTGGTCTATATCGGCGACGGCGGCGGCGTGGTCAACGCGGTGCGCAGGCCGGTCCTCGGCCCGGACAAGGTGGCGCGCTTGGTCATCGGCCTGCTCGCCAAGGGCGACCGAATGGGCGAGGTGGGCGTGCGCGTCGGCGTCTTCAACGCGATGCCCGGCGTGGCCGTGACGATCGACGGCGTCCTGGACCAGGTGACCTCCATCGAGGTCACCGACGGCGTCGTCACGGCGGTGTACTGCGTGCGCAACCCCGAAAAGCTCAGCGCGGTACGGATTCCGGGGTGAGACCGAAGGCGATGACCCTGGTCGGGTGGATTCGGATGAGCGCGTCGGGGCGCTCGGTGATGTAGGACTCGACCTCGGTCAGCGCCTCGGCGGTGCCGCGGATCTCCAGACAGCGCACCCGCCACGGCCGCACCGAGGCGATGTCGTCGACGACGAACGCGACGTGCTCGTTGTCGGCGAGATTGCGGAACTTCTTGGAGGCGGCCATGTTCCAGCCCGCGATATCGATGGTCCCGAGCTCGGCGTTGTAGCGGAAGCCGACGGGGTTGTTCTGCGGGGTCCCGTCGGCCCGCACGGTCGCCAGCCTGCCCAATTTCTGGGTGGCCAGGTAGTCGAGATGCTCGGGCGTCAGCGTTGCGCTCATGCCCCGACCGTAGGACCTGAACCGCACTCGAGGTCAATCCCCGGCTCTCGACGACGGCGCCGACCCGCGCTAGGCTGCCAGTTATACGGAACCGTATAACTGGAGGATCGTCATGGCACTTCCCCCTGGTCAACGCGCGGTCGAGGGCTTCCCGCGCTTCGGCACCCACCTCCACCACCCGCCGCCACCGATCCCCGCCGATCCGGGAATCGAGCTCGGCGGAGCGCTCACCGACACCGTCACGCTGTCGCCGGCCGCACTCGCGGAGCTCCCCCGAACGCAGATGCTGGCCGACTTCCACTGCGTCGCCGGATGGTCGGCGACCGGGCTGCGCTGGGAGGGCATCCCCTTCGAGACCTTCTACCGGCTGCGGGTCGAACCACTGCTGCGCCCGGACGCGCGGATCAGCCACGTCGTCTTCGCGGGGCTCGACGGATACCAGTCGATCGTGCTGCTCGACGACGTCCTGACCGGCGACGTCCTGCTCGCCGACCGGCTCGACGGACAACCGCTCGACAGCGACCACGGCGCGCCGATCCGGCTGGTGAGCCCGAGCCAGTACGGCTTCGTCAATACGAAACACCTGTGCCGCATCGAGTTCCACGTCAGCGAGCCGCCCGATCCCGAACGGTTCTCCCCGCTCGCGGCCCACCGCAGGGCGCGGGTGTGGGCGGAGGAACGGCATCGCTATCTGCCCGGCCGCGCGGTACGGCCCATCTATCACGCGCTGATCGGACCGATCCGGAAACTCAGCGCGCGCGGGAGCACCACACGGCCCCGCTGAGTCAGCCGAGCAGCTTCTTCTGCACCTTGCCCATGGCGTTGCGCGGCAGCGCGTCGACGAACCGGACCTCGCGGGGCCGCTTGTGCGCCGAGACCTGGGCGCCCACATGGGCGATCAGCTCGGTGCCGAGCTCGGCGGAACCGCCGTCGCGCGGCACCACGAAGGCGACGATGCGCTGGCCCAGGTCGTCGTCGGGCAGGCCGACCACCGCGACCTCGGCGACCGCCGGATGGCCGAGCAGCGCGGTCTCGATCTCGCCGGCGCCGATCCGGTAGCCGCCGGACTTGATCAGGTCGATGGACTCGCGTCCGACGATGCGGTGGAATCCGTCGGCGTCGATGACGGCCACGTCACCGGTGCGGAACCAGCCGTCCTCGGTCCAGTCCGCCGCGGTGGCGTCGGGACGGTTGAGGTAACCGTCGAACAGCATCGGGCCGCGCACCTGGAGCGCGCCGATGCTCTCGCCGTCATGCGGGACGGCGGCGTCGGATTCGTCGCGCAGCCGGGTTTCCACGCCGCGCACGGGCGTGCCGACCCAGCCCGGCCTGCGCTCGCCGTCGGCGCGGGTGGACAGGGTGATCATGGTTTCGCTCATGCCGTAGCGCTCCACCGGCGGCTGCCCGGTGAGCTCGGCCAGCTTCTCGAACACCGGCACCGGCAGTGGCGCGCTCCCCGACACCAGCAGTCGCGCCTTGCCCAATTGCCGTGCCGAATCGGGCTTTTCGACGATCCGTGACCACACCGTCGGCACCCCGAAGTACAGGCTGCCGCCCGCCGCCGCGTAGGCCTCGGGCGTCGGCTTGCCGGTGTGGATCACCGGGCTGCCGACCCGCAGCGGCCCGAGCAGGCCCAGGATCAGCCCGTGCACGTGGAACAGCGGAAGCCCGTGCACGAGGGTGTCTTTCCAGGTCCAGCCCCACGCCTCGGCGAGCGCGTCGAGGCCGGCCGCGATGGCAGCGCGGCTGAGCATCACGCCCTTGGGCGCGCCGGTGGTCCCGGAGGTGTAGAGGATGAAGGCCGTCGACGCGGGATCGGGTTCGGGGTAGGTGTGCCAGGACCGCGCGTGCAGCCGCACCGGCACCACCGGCAGCCCGGTGCCCTCCGGCGCCGCGCCGAGCCAGGCCTGCGCACCGGAATCGCGCAGGATGTGCTCGAGTTCAGCCGCACCGGAATCGGGCGGCACCGGCACCACCGTCACGCCGGCGATCAGACAGCCGACCACGGCGAGCACGGTGCGCACGGTCGGTTCGGCCAGCACCGCGACCCGGTCGGCGCGCGCGATCCGCTCGGCCACCGAGGTCGCCGCACCCAGCAGATCGGAGCGCGACAGAGTGGCATCATCGATGGTGACGGCGTCGGGAATGTCGGCACCGGCGGCGACGGCGACCGGATCGAGCGAGGCGAGCAGCAGCGGCGGACCGTAGGGCATCCGTCCACGCTAACGCGGCGCGGTTCGGCCCGCGCGCGCCGCCGTCCGTTGACTCCCCGACGACATGATGAGACATTCATCATATAGTTCTCTCACCGATGAAGGGGTCAACGATGACCATCCTTGCTCGCGCACGTTCGGGTCGCACCGAACCGGCCGAATTCGACATCCGGGACTACGTGGACGGTTCGACCGCCTTCTGGGGCGCGACCGCGAACGTGATCATGCAACTCAGCCTGGCGCCCGTCGGCTACGGCGTCGCGGAATCCCGAGTCCACAGCGGCAGCATCATGCGGCATCCGGTGAAACGAACACGCACCACCCTGACCTATCTCTCGGTGGCCCTGATGGGCGATGACGCCGATCGCGCCGCCTATCGGACCGCGATCAACGGCGCGCACAAGTACGTCCGCTCGACCGCGGACAGCCCGGTGCAGTACAACGCCTTCGACAAGAACCTGCAGCTGTGGGTGGCTGCGTGCCTGTACTGGGGCGCGGTCGACGTAATGGCCCGCATCTACGGCCCCGCCGACGACGACATCGCCGACACCTTCTACGAATACGCCCACCACCTGGGCACCACCTTGCAGGTCCCGAGGCAGATGTGGCCGGCCGATCGCGCCGCCTTCGACGCCTACTGGACCGAACATCTGCCGCAGTCGCACATCGACGCCACCATCAAGGCCTACTTCGACGACCTGCTCGATCTGAAGATGATCAGCCCGGCCCTGCGGCTGCCGTTCGCCCGGTTCCATCGCTGGTTCACCACCGGCCTGCTCCCCGCCCACCTGCGCGACGAGATGGGCATGACCTGGACCGACCGCGACGAACGCACGCTCAACCGGCTGATGCGGGCGAGCGGCAGGGTGACGGGCCGGCTGCCGCGGGTGATCCGCAACTTTCCGTTCAACCTGACTCTGGCCGACATGCGCCGCAGACAGCGCCGGGGCAAGCCACTGATCTGACCGGTCCTGCCGCGCGCCTTCCGCGCCGACCTGCGACGTTCGGGTTTCATACCCACGATCGGTCCGTCGCACAGAACCGGAGGACGCTCATGAGCAGGCGAACAGTCATGTGGTGCGTGGCGGCGGCCGCCGCCGGTCTGCTGATCGGCGCGCCCGCCGCCAACGCCGACGAGGACCCGGCCACCGTGCCGTCGCGGACGGCGCTGTCGGTGCGGACGCCCGGCGGATTCGCCTGGGGCACCGCCAACGAGCACGAATCGCGGTCGGCGCTGTCGATGTCGAAGCTCTACATCGTCGACTACGCCCTGCGCCACGGCGACGGCGCGCCGGAGGACCGCGCGCTGGCGGAACGGATGATCCGCGACTCCGACGACGGTGCGGCCACCCAGCTGGCGAACAAGTATCCCCAGGCCATCGAGGCCACCGCGAGCGAATACGGGCTGCGCGCGACGCACGGCAGCGCCGACTGGGGCCGGTCCAGCACGAGCACCGCCGATCTCACCGAGTTCCTGGTCACCAAGCAGCGCACCGATCCGGGCTCGCCGATCTTCGGCTGGATGGCGGGCGCGAGCAACACCGCCGCCGACGGCACGCCCCAGAACTGGGGCACCGCCCAGCTGCCCGGGGTGCAGGGCAGCAAGTGGGGCTGGTCGGACCTGGACACCCCCGAGGTGGCCTCCGCGTCCTTCGGCACCGGGTTCTCGGTCGCCGCCCACACCTACGGCACCCCGGCCGAGCAGTCCGCCGATGTGCTCGACGCGCTGCCCGCGGTGCTCCTGCGGCTGGTCAGCGGGCGCTAGTCCATGTGCGGATAGCGGTAGTCGGTCGGCGGGACGAAGGTCTCCTTGAGCACGCGCGGGGCGACCCAGCGCAGCAGGTTCAGCGGAGAGCCCGCCTTGTCGTCGGTGCCGGAGGCCCTGGCGCCACCGAACGGCTGCTGACCGACCACCGCGCCCGTGGGCTTGTCGTTGATGTAGAAGTTGCCCGCCGCGTAGCGCAGTGCGGCGGCGGCCTTCTCGATCACCGCGCGGTCGCGGGCGAAGACCGCGCCGGTGAGCGCGTAGGGCGAGGTCGAATCCACCTCGGCCAGCAGCACCTCGAAGGCGTCGGGCGCGTCGTCGTCGTAGACGTACACCGAGAGGATCGGCGCGAAGTACTCGGTCCGGAAGGCCTCGTCGTGCGGATCGTCGGCGAGCAGCACCGTCGGCCGGACGAACCACCCCACGCTGTCGTCGTAGGTGCCGCCCGCGGCGATGGTGATCCCCGCGTCCCTGGCGCGCTCGATGGCGGCCACCGACTTGTCGTAGGCGCGCTGATCGATCAGCGCCCCACCGAAATTCGCGAGATCGGCGACATCGCCGTAGGTCAGCTCCCCCACCGCGGCCAGGAACTTCTCGCCCATCGTCCGCCACAGCGATCGCGGCACGTAGGCGCGCGAGGCGGCCGAGCACTTCTGGCCCTGATACTCGAAGGCGCCGCGAATCATGGCCGTGGACAACGCCTCCGGATCGGCGGAGGGGTGGGCGAGAATGAAGTCCTTGCCGCCGGTCTCCCCGACCAGGCGCGGATAGCTGTGGTAGCCACCGATATTCGCGCCGACCTGCTGCCACAGGTGCTGGAAGGTGCGGGTCGAGCCGGTGAAATGGATACCGGCCAGGCGCGGATCGGACAGCGCGATCTCGGAGAGGTTCCTGCCGTCGCCGGTGACCAGATTGATCACCCCGGGCGGCAGGCCCGCCGCGATCAAGATCCGCATCGTGACCCACGCCGCCAAGGTCTGGGTGGGCGCGGGCTTCCAGATCACGGTATTGCCCATCAGCGCGGGCGCGGTGGGCAGATTGCCCGCGATGGCGCTGAAGTTGAACGGGGTGATCGCGTAGACGAAGCCCTCCAGCGGCCGGTAGTCCATCCGGTTCCAGACACCGGGCCCCGATCGCGGCTGCTCCTCGAGGATCTGCCGCGCGTAGGCGACATTGAACCGCCAGAAGTCGACCAGCTCGCACGGCGCGTCGATCTCGGCCTGCACCGCCGACTTGGACTGCCCGAGCATGGTCGCCGCCGCCACGGTCTCACGCCACGGTCCCGACATCAGATCGGCCGCGCGCAGGAAGACCGCGGCCCGCTCGTCGAAGGACAGGTCGCGCCACTGCGGCGCCGCCAGCACCGCCGCCTCGATCGCGTCGCTCGCCTCCTCGTGCGTGGTGTCGGTGTAGGTCCCCAGCACCAGCGATCGCCGGTGCGGCGCCACGATCCCGTGCCGCTCACCGTCGCCGCCCCGCTCCTGTCCCCCGATCACCAGCGGCACGTCGACGCACTCCCCCGCGATCTCGGCCAGCCGCGCCCGCAGCCGCTCCCGCCCCGCCGTCCCCGGCGCGTACGACTGCGCTGGCTCGTTCGCGGGCACCGGAACCACCGTGACAGCGTCCATACTCCGAGGCTATCGCCGCGGCCCCGAGATCGCCCGGATCGAGATGTCGCTCGGCGCGTGGCGGATGGCTACAGCGGCGCCCACAGGTACCAGTTGAGCTGGGTCGATTCGAACGAGCCGCCGGGCGCGGCGACCTCGACGATGACCGGCTGGCCGACGCCGTCGACGGCACGGCGCACCGCGAGGGTGAACGGCTCACCGGCGCGGGGACGCCAGGCCGTGACGGTGGCGTTGGCGCCGACGGCGGCGCCCCGGGTGGTCGTGGGGTCCGCCGTGGCGTGCCGGTCGAGATAGGCGTCCGCGTCGGCGGACGTGGCGTACTGGGTGTACCAGGAGGTGACGCCCTGGGAGTCGGTGCAGGTGATCTGCCGGATCGGCACCGGATCACCGGTGTGCACGACCAGCGCGCCCGTGGCGAAACACGTCGAGTCCGACCAGCCGGTGGCGGTCGGGTCCTTCGGCAGGATCTGGGAGAAGTCGTAGAGCAGCGAGCGGTGCTCGCCCCACGACGCCACCGGCGGCGGCGCGATCCGGCCGGGTCGCACGAACTTCCAGTAGATCGCGCCGATCCCGACCACGCCGATACCGGCGACCATGGCCAGGACCAGCAGGGCGACCGCGAGCGCGCGCCAGCGCGACGACACCGCCTTGCGCGGCGCGGCGGATCGCGCGGCCGGATACGAGCCGTAGCCGGGCGGTCCCGCGCTCCAGCCAGGGCCACCGGCGATCGGCAGCCGGGCTCCAGAGGGTGGCGCCGTCACCAGGGTCGCCGTCGAGCTCGACGTCGGCAATGCGCCGGCTCGCTGCGGCGCCGAGCCTCCCGGGCCGGGGGCGCGCACCCCCTGCGATGCCGGCGCATGCGCCGCCGGCGCAAGGGCCGACAGCACTGGATGATTCGGCGCGGACGTGGCCGACGGCTGTGCCGACGCGCCGGTCACACCACCCAGCGCATCCACCGCCGCCTGCGCGAACTCCGCACAGCTGCCGAACCTTTCGGCCGGGTCCTTGGCGAGCGCCCGGGCGATCACGGCATCGATCCCGGGCGGCAGGGTCGGCACCGTCGCGGACGCGCGCGGCACCGGCTTGCTCAGGTGCGCGGCCACCACCGCGCCGGGATTGTCGGCGGGGAACGGACTTTCGCCGGTCAGCAGGGTGAACAGAGTGCAGCCCAGGGAGTACTGGTCGGAACGGTGGTCCACCGGCGCGCCGGAGAGCTGCTCCGGGGAGGCATAGGCGAGGGTGGCCAGGAAGGCCCCGGTGCGGGTCAGCTGGCGAGCGTCACCGCGCAGGCGGGCGATGCCGAAGTCGGTGAGCAGCACACGGTCGCCGGTGCGGGCGGCGGCCAGCAAGATGTTGGCGGGCTTCACATCCCGGTGCAGGACCCCGCGCTCGTGGGCGTAGTCCAGCGCCTCGGCGGTCTGGGCGACGATGTCGATCGCGCGCGCGGGTTCCACCGGCGAATTCCGGAACACCGACGCGTCGGTGCCGTCGACGTACTGCATGGAGATCCACATCAGCCCGTCCTCGACGCCGCGGTCGAGCACCGACACGATGCCGGGATGGTCCAGGTGCGCCGACACATCGGCCTCGCGTTCGAACCGCCCGCGCACCTCCGGGTCCGACGACAGTTCGCGATTCAGTAGTTTCAGCGCCACCTGACGCGGCAGCCGCGGATGCGCCGCCAGGTAGACGGTTCCCATCCCACCCCGGCCGAGCAGCCGTTCGATCCGATACCCGGCGAAGACCGTACCCGCGCCGAATTCCACCCCGTGCATCCGTGACGAGCCTTTCGATCCCAAACCGCTCCGACTGCCGGACCCTAGCCGATCCGGCAGCCGGAACGCGAGATCAGCGCAGATCGTCGGCGATGATCCGCTCGATATTGCGCTCGGCCAGCGCGGTGATGGTGACGAACGGATTCACGCTGGTATTGCCGGGAATCAGCGCGCCGTCGATGACGTAGAGGCCCGGATAGCCGTGCAGGCGACCGTAATTGTCGGTGGCCTCGTTGAGCACGCAACCGCCCAGCGGGTGATAGGTGAAGTCGTCACCCCAGGTCTTGTAGACGCCGAACAGATCGGTCCGGTAGATCGTGCCCTCCTTCTTGTTGATCTTGTCGAAGATCCGCTTGGCCGCGTCGATCGAGGACTGGTTCCAGGCGGTCTGCCAGTTCAGATCCACCTTGCCGGTGCCGGAGTTGAAGGTGAATTTGCCCCGGTTCGGGTTCTTCGTGATCGCCAGGTACAGGCTGACATAGGTCTCGA
The DNA here is from genome assembly GCF_044744725.1 of Nocardia sp. NPDC087230. Classification (NCBI taxonomy): domain Bacteria; kingdom Bacillati; phylum Actinomycetota; class Actinomycetes; order Mycobacteriales; family Nocardiaceae; genus Nocardia; species Nocardia sp. NPDC087230. The sequence continues at coordinate 1,015,371 of NZ_JBIUYV010000001.1, read as the reverse complement.
TGCCGGACGGGAACGGCGCGACCTCGGCGAAGGCCGGACCGCCCGCGTCGGCCCAGTTGTCGATGCCGAGGCAGGGCATGGCCGACTGCAGACTGCCGGTGGCGTCCCACATGTGGTTGGCCCGGCCGACCATGACATTGCCGTTGTTGCCCCACTTCTGCCCCACCGCGTCGGACAGATTGCGCAGCTGCCCTTTGGCTTTCAGCGCGACCAGCAGCTTGCTGGTACCGACGCTGCCCGCCGCGAAGAACACGCGGTCCGCGACGACCTTCTTGGTCGAGGTGGTCCGGCCCTGGGTGTCGATCACGGCCATCTCCACCTCGTAGCCGCTACCGCTGGGCGTCACCGAGGTGACCATGTGCTGGGCGGCGATGGTCACCTTGCCGGTGCCGGTGGCCGCCGCCAGGTAGGTCTTGTCCAGCGAGCGCTTGCCCGCGTTGTTGCCGTAGATCACCTCACCCGCCAGCGCGGAGCGGCGCACCGTGTTCGCCTGTTCCTTCTTCATGTACTCGAAGTCGTAGACGTTGGGCACGAAAGTCCAGCCGAAACCGGATCTTTCGGCATGTTTGCGGCCGACCCGCGCGAACTGGTAGCACTCGGCCGACTCGAACCAGTTCTGGTCGATGGTGTTGACTCCGAGCGCGCTGTTGGCGCGTGGGTAGTAGGTGGCGTACATCTCGTCGGCATTCACCGAGGGCAGGATGGCGCCGAAGTTCTCCCGCTTGGGCGTCACCGCCATGCCGCCGTTGACCAGCGAGCCGCCGCCGACGCCGCGGCCCTGGTAGACCCGGATGCCACCGAAGCCCTCGGAGTCGAGCACGCCGGTGTAGCGGTCGATGTCCTTGTTGTAGGACCCGCCCATGAAGTACCCCACCGGCTGATCGGTGGTCTCGCGCAGCCAGTAGGACCGGCCGTCGGGCTTCAGGACCGGACAGAAGATGTCGCCGTCGGGCCCGGGTTTCGTCCAGGACATGCCCATCTCGGCGACGAGGACGTCGACGCCTGCCTGGGCCAGGCGCAGCGCGGCGACCGAGCCGCCGTAGCCGCTGCCGATCACCAGGGCGGGCACCTTGTCGCCGTCGGCCGCGGGCGCTGCTGCGGCGACCGCGCGACTCGCCAGCACGGCCGCCCCTAGCGTGAAACCTGTTGCAGCTAGGAACCCGCGGCGTGAAATACCCCCGGTGTATTGGTACTGACCTGGCTTTTCATACAAGAATTCACGCACCGAGCGGCTCCTCATCGAGACTGCAATGAGAACCTGTTATACCGAGACTTTCAGTGAAACAACCGCGTTTCGAACAAACGAAACCCCGGGCACGTGGGTGCCCGGGGTTTGCGGAAGCGGTGGGTCAGGCCAGCCGTTCGGCCGCGGCGGCCACCCGTTCGTCGGTCGCGGTGAGTGCGATGCGCACATGTTCCGGCGAGCGCGGGCCGTAGAAATCACCGGGCGCGGCGAGGATTCCACGCTCGGCGAGCCAGTCCAGGGTGCGCCGGCACGACTCCCCGCGGGTGACCCACAGGTACAGCCCGGCGTCGGAGAAGTCGATGCGGAAACCGGCCTCCTGCAATGCCTTTCGCAGGATCTCGCGACGGGCGCGGTAGCGCTCGCGCTGGCGCGCCTCGTGCTCGTCGTCGCTCAGCGCGGCGGTCATCGCCGCCTGGATGGGGAACGGCAGCATCATGCCCGAGTGCTTGCGCACCTCGAGCAGTTCGGCGACCAGCTCCGGATCGCCCGCGACGAAGCCGGCGCGGTAGCTGGCGAGATTCGAGGTCTTCGACAGCGAGTGGATCGCCAGCAGACCGGTGTGGTCGCCGTCGCACACGCGCGGGTCGAGAATCGAGACCGCCTCGCCCTCCCAGGTCAGACCCAGGTAGCACTCGTCGGAGGCGACGATCGCGCCGCGCTCGCGGGCGAACGCGACCACCTTGCGCAGATGCTCGATCCCGAGCACCTTGCCGGTCGGGTTCGACGGCGAGTTCACGAAGATCAGCGCGGGCTTCTGCGGGCCGATCTGGGTGAGCCCGTCCGCGCGCCACGGCTTCGCCCCCGCCAGCAGCACGCCGACCTCGTAGGTCGGGTACGCGATCTCGGGAATCACGACCAGATCCTCCGAGCCCAGCCCGAGCAGACGCGGCAGACCGGCGATGAGCTCCTTGGTGCCGATCACCGGCAGCACGGCGGCCGGATCGACGCCGGTGATCCCGAACCGGCGCGCCAGCGCCGCCACGGCGGCGGCGCGCAGCTCAGGGGTGCCGTGCGTGGTCGGGTATCCGGGTACCTCGGCCACCGACCCCAGCGCCGCCTGGATCAGCGGATCGACCGGGTCGACCGGCGTGCCGACCGAGAGGTCGACGAGCCCGCCGGGATGCGTGGCCGCCTTCTCCTTGACCGCGGCGATCGTGTCCCAGGGAAAATCGGGCAGCAGGCTGCTGACCCTCATTCTTCTGCCATGGGGGGCAGCGCCTTGATGAAGGCCGGGTCGAAGTCGACCTTGCCCACCTTGGTGGCGCCGCCGGGGGAACCGAGCTCGTCGAAGAAGTCGACGTTGGCGTTGATGTAGCCGCTCCACTGGTCCGGGGTGTCGTCCTCGTAGAAGATCGCCTCCACCGGGCAGACCGGCTCACACGCACCACAGTCAACGCACTCGTCGGGTTGGATGTAGAGCATGCGGCCACCCTCGTAGATGCAATCCACGGGGCATTCCTCGATGCACGCCTTGTCCTTCACGTCAACGCACGGTTCAGCGATGATGTACGGCACTGCCGTTCTCCTAGTCTGTCCTCACCTGCGGTGGTACTCCGCCACCGAAACCCTATCCCGAGACCGCACCTCAGTCCCAGGTCAGCCTGCCCTAACTCACACTCTCGATCAGCCGATCACTCTTTCCCTCCGGCGTATCGGGCCCTGGATTCGGAATCAGCCGATCGACAGCGGCAGCGCCACCGGCTTGGGTGGCACCTGTCCGTAGACGGTGGTGCGTTCGCGCACCGGCCGGTCGATGCCCGCGGCGATCTCGGTGAGTTCGGCCACAGTCTTGGCCGAGCCGTGCTGGGAGCCGGCCATCCGGGAGATGGTCTCCTCCATCAGGGTGCCGCCGAGGTCGTTGGCGCCGCCGGTGAGCATCACCTGGGTGCCGACGGTGCCGAGCTTGACCCAGCTGGTCTGGATGTTGTCGATACGGCCGTGCAGCATGATCCGGGCCAGGGCGTGCACCGCGCGGTTGTCGCGGTTGGTCGGGCCCGGCCTGGCCGCGCCCGCCAGGTAGAGCGGGGCGCTCTGGTGCACGAACGGCAGCGGGACGAACTCGGTGAAGCCGCCGGTCTCGTCCTGGATGCCGCGCAGCACCCGCAGGTGCCCCACCCAGTGCTTCGGGTTGTCGACGTGGCCGTACATCATCGTCGAGCTGGACCGGATGCCCAGCTGGTGCGCGGTGGTGATCACCTCGATCCAGGCCGAGGTGGGCAGCTTGCCCTTGGTGAGGACCCAGCGCACCTCGTCGTCGAGGATCTCGGCCGCGGTGCCCGGAATCGAGTCGAGCCCGGCCTCTTTCAGCGCCGCGAGCCAGTCGCGGATGCTCTGGCCGCCGCGGGAGGCGCCGTTGACGATCTCCATCGGGCTGAACGCGTGCACGTGCATCGACGGGACGCGGGCCTTGATCGCGCGGACCAGATCGGCGTACCCGGTGACCGGCAGCTCGGGATCGATGCCGCCCTGCATGCAGATCTCGGTGGCCCCGTCGACGTGCGCTTCCCAGGCGCGGTCGGCGACCTCGTCGGTGCTCAGCGTGAACGCGTCGGCATCGCCCTTGCGCTGGGCGAACGCGCAGAACCGGCAGCCGGTGTAGCAGATGTTGGTGAAGTTGATGTTCCGGTTCACCACATAGGTGACGTCGTCGCCGTTGACCGTGCGGCGCAGCGAATCGGCCAGTGCGGCAATGGCGTCCATGTTCACGCCGTCGGCGGTGGCCAGCGCGAGATACTGGTCGTCGGTCAGGCCGGCCGGATCCCGCTCGGCGGCGCGCAGGGCGGCCAGGACGTCGGAATCGAGCCGCTCGGGCGCGGTGACGGCCAGGTCGCGGGCGTGTTCGCGGATGGTCTCCCAGTCGCCGAAGGCGCCGACGACTTCCTGACCGAGGCCGGAATCGCTGCGGCTCTCGGTGTTTCGGCCCTCGGTGTCGATGGCGGTGTTCAGGTCGACGCGCCCGACCGAGTCCCACGATTCGTCCGGCTCCTGCCACGGCAGGCCGACCGGCAGCGCGTCGGGCCTGGCGAGCCCCGTCGCCGGGTCGGTGAGCGCGGCGACGTGCGCGCCGATGCGCGGATCGATCCACGGGTGCCCGGCACGCACGTATTTCGGGTGCGCGGAGGTGCGCTCCACCAGCGTGAAGCCGGCCGCCTCGGTGATCTCGCGCAGGGTGTCCAGGTTCGGCCACGGGCGTTCGGGATTCACGTGGTCGACCGTCACCGGCGACACCCCGCCCCAGTCGTCGATGCCCGCGTCGATCAGGGCGCGGCAATCGCTGTGCGAGACCAGGTTCGGCGGCGCCTGTACCGGAACATCCGGTCCCAGCAGCAGTCTCGTGACCGCGACGGTGGCCAGGAACTCGGCGACATCGGCGTCGGGGACATCGCGCATGGCGGTGTCGTCCTTGGCCCGGAAGTTCTGCACGATCACTTCCTGGATGTGCCCGAACTCGCGGTGCTGCTTGCGAATCGCCATGATCGACTCGGCGCGCTCGGTGAGCGTCTCGCCGATGCCGACCAGGATGCCGGTGGTGTAGGGCACCGAGAGCCTGCCCGCGTCGGTGATCGAGCGCAGCCGCACGGCCGGGTCCTTGTCGGGGCTGCCGTAGTGGCACTGGCCCTTCTCGGTGAACAGCCGCGTCGAGGTGGTCTCGAGCATCATCCCCATCGACTGCGCGACCGGCTTGAGCCGGGCGATCTCGGCCCAGCTCATCACGCCGGGGTTCAGATGCGGCAGCAGGCCGGTCTCCTCGAGCACCAGGATGGAGACGGCGCGCAGGTAGTCCAGGGTGGAGTCGTAGCCGCGCTCGTCGAGCCACTGCGCGGCCTCGGGCCAGCGGTCCTCGGGCCGGTCGCCCAGGGTGAACAGGGCTTCCTTGCAGCCGAGCGCGGCGCCCTCGCGGGCGATCGCGAGCACCTCGTCCGGTTCCAGGAACATGCCGTGGCCGTCGGCGCGCAGCTTGCCCGGCACCGTCACGAACGTGCAGTAGTGGCACTTGTCCCGGCACAACTTGGTGAGCGGGATGAAGACGTTGCGCGAATAGCTGATCGTGCGCGGCCTGCCCGCCGACTCCAGGCCGGCGTCGCGGACCCTGGCCGCGCTGGCGCACAGATCGGCGAGATCGTCGCCGGTCGCGTGCAGCAGGACGGTGGCCTCGTCGACATTGAGGGTGACACCGTCGCGTGCCCGGCGCAGCGCCCGGCGCATGGCGGCGGGACTCGGCGGCGGCAGGGGAACGCTCGGGTTCGGAAGCTCGGTCACCCCGTCGATCATGCGCTACTTCTTTCCCGAACGTGCGGTCGGCTGGTCACGGGCCCGGATGGGCACGAGTTTGTCGTCCTCGTCGCACGACAACCCTCCGCACGACCCCGCGTATTCCCGAGGGGGTGAACTCACCGGCCGCGCATGCAACCATGGCCTCATGTCGCTGCCGCGTTCCACCATTCTGGCCGAACCGGCCTGGCGTCCGAGTGCCAAGGCCAAGCTGCTGTGGGCGCTGGAGAACGCGATCGCGGTCGCGGTGCTGTGCGTGGTGCTCGTCGGGTGGGCGCTGCTCGACGCCGACCGGCGCGGGTGGCAGCTGGTCGCGGCCGTGCTCGTCGTCGCCTGCGCGGTGCTCGGGGTGGTCGTGGTGCCACTGTGGCGCTACGCGGTACATCGCTGGGAGGTCACCGACGAGGCCGTGTACACCCGGGTCGGGTGGCTGGACCAGGAGTCGCGGGTCGCGCCGATCTCGCGGGTGCAGACCGTCGACACCGAGCGCGGGCCGCTGGAGCGGATACTCGGGCTGGCCACCGTCACCGTGACCACGGCGTCCTCGGCGGGCGCGGTGAAGATCAGCGCGCTGGATCTCCCGGTCGCCGAACAGACCGTGGCCCGGCTGGCCGCCATCGCCGCCCAGCATCGCGGGGACGCCACGTGAGCACCCCGCCCGCGCCGCAGGCCGAGTGGCAGCGGCTCGACCCGCGCATGCTCATGGTCTATCCGATCAACGAGATCATGAAATACATTCCGGTGCTGCTCGGTTCGATCATCGTCGGCACCACCAGCGGCAATCCGCTCTGGAGCCTGATCCCGGTGACCCTGGTCGCGGGGTTCGGCGTCGCGCGCTGGTTCACCACCTCCTACCGCATCGACGCCGATCACGTGCAGCTGCGCAGCGGGATCGTGCAGCGCCGGACCCTGTCGGTGCCGCGCCCGCGCATCCGTTCGGTGGACGTGGAAGCGCCGCTGCTGCACCGCGCGCTCGGGCTGGCGGTGCTGGCGATCGGCACCGGCAAGCAGACCGACAAGGGCGAGGAGTTCAAGCTCGACGCGCTCGACACCAGCCGTATCCCCGCGCTGCGGGCCGAATTGCTCTCGCACACCGGGCAATTCCCCACCGACCAGCCGGAGTCACCGGGCGTCCCGCATGTCGCCCCGCACGACGCCGCCGCCGAATCGGGGGTCGAGATCGGGCACTGGCGGGCCGCGTGGGTGCGCTACGCGCCGCTGTCGCTGACCGGGCTGGCCGTCGTCGCGCCGATCGCGGGCCTCGGCGCGCAGTACGGGCTCATCGACATCCTGTCGGAATCACCCGCCGTGCAGCACCTCGACGACGACAGCCCGCCCATCGTCGCGATCGTCATCACCGGACTGACGCTGCTGTCGGTGGCTCTGGTGAGCCTGGCCGCCTGCGCCCAGTACCTCGCGACCTGGTTCGGGCTCAGGGTCATCGACAACGGCGCCACCCTGCACCTGCGCCACGGCCTGTTCACCACCCGCCAGATCACCCTGGACCTGGCCCGGTTCCGCGGCGCGACGCTCAACGATCCGCTGCTGCTGCGCGCCGCCAAGGCCGCGCAGCTGGAGATGATCATGACCGGGGAGAACCCACGACAGAAGATCCTGCCGCAGGCGCCGCGGACCGCGGTCGAACGCACCCTCGACGAACTGCTGCGCACCCGCCGCAAGCCCGACGGGCCGCTCGACGCCGACCCGGCACCACCGGATTCCGGTGCCGAGCCGTCCCGGCCCACGTCAGCCGCGTCGCCGTCGTCGACGAAACAGGCGGCACCGCAACCGATCACCGGCACCGCCCTGGGCACGATCGAGCTGATGCGGCACGGTCCGGCGGCGCGGCGGCGCCGCTACACCAAGGCGGCGTGGCCGGTCGGCGGGCTGGTCGTCGTGCTGCTCGCCGTCGCCCTGAGTTTCGGCCCGCTGCCGGGCTGGCTCTGGGGCCTGCCGGTGGTGTTCGCCGCGATCATGGCCGCGCTCGCCGAGGACCGCTACCGCAGCCTCGGCCATCGGGTGCTGCCCGGCAGCACCGGACCGACCTGGCTGATCACCCGGCGCGGCAGCCTCGACCGCAATCGCGACTGTCTGGAGGCACCGGGCATCATCGGCTGGACCATCCGCCGGACCTACTGGCAGCGGCGGGCCGGACTGGCGACCGTCGTCGCGGCGACCGCGGCGGGCAAGAAGGCCTACCTGGTGGACGACATCCCGTTCGACCAGGCCGTCGCCCTCATCGAGGCCGTCACGCCCGGGGTGCAGGGCAGCCGCTGACCGGCGCGGCGCTGCCGCCGACCCCGGGCGGCACCGAGTGTCGGCCCCCACGCACGCCCGCGCGCGGCGTAGCGTTTCCTCTGGAGCCGTAGGGCGGACGGAGGGTGGTTGGTGTGGAGTTCACCGAGATCATCGAGACCGCGGGTCAGGCGCTCGACGGCGCCGGCGTGGCGGCGATCGTCATCGGCGGGCTCGTCGGGACCGTCAAGTTCCTCCGCGCGCTGGCCGGGCACACGGAGTTCGACCTCGCCTACCGGGTCTACCGGCGCGGCCTCGGCCGAGCCATCCTGCTCGGGCTGGAATTCCTGGTCGCCGCCGACATCATCCGAACCGTCGCCATCGCACCCACGTTCACCAGTGTCGGGGTCTTGGCGCTGATCGTGCTGGTCCGGACGTTCCTGAGCTATTCGCTGGAGCTCGAGCTCACCGGCCGGTGGCCGTGGCAGCAACCGCAACCCGCGGACGCGCCGACTCCGCGCCCGGTGACCTAGACGGCCGCCGCCTCGAGCTCCGGCTTCGGCTCCCCCGCATCGGCTTTCGCATCCCGCATCAGGAGGACGGCGAGCACGGCGGCGGCGACCGAGGCCAGCGCACCGACGCCGAAGGTGACCTGCATGGCGGTGCAGAAGGCATCGCGGGCCAGCCCGATGACGGTGCCGTCTCCGGTGCCGAGCGCGCCCGCGATCGACTCCTTGGCCACGGCGGGCGCCGAATCCGGCATGGCGCCGGCGAAGGTGCCCGCCAGCACCGCGCCGAGCACCGCGACACCCAGCGCCGCACCGGCCTGCTGAATGGTGTCGTTGAGGGCCGAGCCGACGCCGGCGTGGTCCTCGGGTACCGCGCTCATCAGCGCGCCGATCGCGGCGGGCATCGCCAGGCCGCCGCCGGCGCCGAGCAAGGCCATCGCGACGGCGGGCAGGATGAAGCTCGCCCCGGCGTCGAGGGTGGCCAGTACCGCGAAGCCCGCGGCGACGACGAACAGACCGGCGATGGTGACGATCCGCGCGCCCAGCTTCCCGACCAGCACCGCGCCGATGCCGTTGGCCATCAGCAGGGTGACCGCCATCGGGGTGAAGGCCAGCGCGGTCCGCATCGGCGAGTAGTCGAGCACGAACTGCAGGTACTGGGTGAGTACCAGGACCAGACCGCCGTTGGCGAAGGTCACCAGGACCAGCGAGAAGCTGGAACCGGTGAAGGTGCGGTTGCCGAACAGCTGCAGCGGCACCATCGGTTCGTCGGTGCGCAGTTCGCGAATCACGAAGGCGCCCAGGGCCAGGACCGTGACGGCGAAGCCGACCAGCACGTCGCGATCGGTCCAGCCCGCGTGCGGCACCGAGATGATGGTCCACACCAGCGCGGTCATGCCGATGATCGAGGTCAGCATGCCGGGCAGGTCGGGCCTGCGCCACGGCCCCTTGGACTCGGGCATCAGCACCAGCGCGGCCACGATGGCGACCGCCGCGATCGGCACATTCATCACGAACACCGAACCCCACCAGAAATGATCGAGCAGCACGCCGCCGACGATCGGGCCGCCGACCATGCCGACCGTGGCCACCGCGCTCCACGCGCCGATCGCCTTGGGTCGTTCGTCGTCGTCGAAGACGGTGATCAGGATCGACAGCGTGCTGGGCATGATCAGCACACCACCGATGCCCATCAGCGCCCGGCCCGCGATCAGCAGTTCGGCGCTGCCCGCGTAGGCGGCCAGCAGTGACGCGCCGCCGAAGAGGACCAGGCCGATCACCATCACCAGCTTGCGGCCGAACCGATCCGACAGGCTGCCCGAGGTGAGCAGCAGGCCGGCGAACACCAGCAGGTAGGCGTCGATGATCCACTGGATCTGCTGTGCGCTCGCGTCGAGATCGGTGGCGATCTGCGGGATGGCGACGGTGAGGACCATGTTGTCCACCACCAGCACCAGCGAGCTCAGGCACAGCACGATCAGGATCAGCCACCGGCGGGGGTTGCGGACCACCGGGTCCGCCGAAGGTGTTGCGAGCGCGTCCATTCTGCTCTCCTCTCGACTATCGCCGCACACTGTGCGGTCATGTCGAACACTGTACGATCACTGAACGTCGTACGCAACAGGAACGCCGTTCGAAATCCGTACAGTGTTCACAGCGAGCTATGCTGTGCGCACACGCGACGTGGAGACCGACACATCACCAGCACAGGAGGCAGCGATGGCCGCGGGCAGCACGAACTCGACCGAGATCGCATCGGTGTGGACCAGGCCGACCCGCGAACGCCGAGATCAGCCCGCGCTGAGCCGAGATCAGATCGTCGCCGAAGCGATCGCGCTGCTCGACGAAGAAGGCTTCGACGCGCTGAGCATGCGCAAGCTGGGCGCCCGGCTCGGCGCGGGCGCGACCTCGCTCTACACCCATGTCGCGAACAAGGACGAGCTACTCGAACTGGTCGTCGACCAGGTCATCGGAGAGGTCCCGTTCCCGGAGCCGGACCCGGCGAACTGGCGGGCCACGGTGCACGAACAGGCCGACGGCCTGCGCGCGACCCTGCTGGCCCACCCGTGGGTCACCATCGTGTTCGGCAACGCGGCGCTGACCTACCTCGGCCCCAACATGATGCGGCTGACCGACTCGATGCTGTCGCTCGTGGAGGCGGGCGGCTTCCCCGACGACGTCGTCGACGTCACCACCAACACGGCCTTCCGATTCATCGTCGGCTCGTGCGCGAACGAGGCCGTGATGCTGACGACCATCGCCCGCAGCGGACTGCCGCCGCAGCAGTGGGTCGACCGGGTGATGGCGGCCAGCGCCGCCGCGTCGCAGCGGTACCCGCGCCTGCACCGGCGCTATGTCGCCCAGCGCGAGCAGGTCGTCGCCGAGGCGGCGGGCGGGAAGGTGAGTCAGTTCTCCGAGGCGATCGATCTGATCCTGGACGGCGCCGAGACCCGGCGCCACTGACGCCTCAGCTCCGGAACAGGCCCACGTTGGAGCGGTAGTAGAGGTAAGCGGCCGGCGCGAGCACCCCGCAGGCGAGCAGCAGCAGGGTGCGACCGTCGCTGCCGAGCAGCACGTCGCCGCCGGGACCCCGCGAGGCCGCCACCAGGAATCCGAAGACCCACACCACGATCGGCGCGAAGGCGAAACCGAGCCGGGAGGTCACCGATTCCATCCCGTAGACCAGCGCCACATTGATCGGGGCGGCCAGCAGCGCCGCCACCGGCAGCGCGACGGCACCGACGTAGAGCGGCAGGAACAGCACCTCGACGGCCAGCGTGATCAGCGCGTCGACGAGCAGCAGCACCACGATCAACCCCGAGATCACCGGGTCGAACCGGGCGGGCAGACGCACCGACCGCAGCACGGCGGTCGGCGTGCCTGCGGGCTGAGCGGAGTCGGTCACCATGGGGGCGAGTCTATTCGGCCGAACCGGTCGACCGGGCCGCCCGCACGCGTGGCCCGGCGATGCGCCAGCCGATCAGCAACGCGGGCACGATGAGCACCAGGCTCGCCACCGTCCAGGTGCCCACCGGCCGGTCGATCGCCATCAGGACCAGCACGGTGAACAGGAACGCCAACGTCAGCAGGCCGGTGTAGGGCGCGCCCATCATCCGGAACGCGGGGCGCTCGATCCGGCCCTGTCGCCACAGCCGCCACATCTGCAACTGACACAGCACGATGGTGCCCCAGGAGGCCAGGATGCCCAGCGAGGCCAGGTTCAGCACGATCTCGAACGCCTGATCGGGGACGACGCCGTTGAGCACCACGCCGAGCAGGGCGATGCCGAAGGTGAGCAGGATGCCGCCGTAGGGCACGCCGTGGCTGCTCATCACGGCCGTGAACCGGGGCGCGCTGCCGCGCACCGACATCGAGCGCAGGATTCGGCCGGTCGAGTACAGCCCGGCGTTGAGGCTGGAGAAGGCGGCGGTGAGCACCACGATGTTCATCAGCGAACCGATTCCCGGCACGCCGAGCGCGGCGAAGAAGGTGACGAACGGGCTCTCGCCCGCGTGATAGGCGGTGTAGGGCAACAGGAGTCCGAGCAGCAGCAGCGACCCCACGTAGAACACCGCGATCCGCAGGATCACCGAATTGATCGCCCGCGGCATCAGCTTCTCGGCGTCCTTGGTCTCTCCCGCCGCCGTGCCCACCAGCTCGACCGCCGCGTAGGCGAACACGACCCCCGAGGTGACGGTGACCAGCGGCAGGATGCCGGTCGGGAACAGCCCGCCGTACTCGGCGATCATCGGCGGCCCGGTCGGCTCGCCGCGGACGGTGAACCGGCCGAGCAGGAACACCGTGCCGACGACCAGGAACGCGCACAGCGCCGTCACCTTCACCAGCGCCGCCCAGAACTCCATCTCCCCGAAGGCCTTGACGCTCACCAGGTTCACGATGAGCACGATCACCAGCGCGATCAGCGCCAGCAGCCACTGCGGCACCACCGTCAGCGGCGACCAGTAGTGGAAGTACAACGCGATCGCGGTGGAGTCGGCGATGCCGGTCATCGACCAGTTCAGGAAGTACATCCAGCCGGCCACGAAAGCCGCCTTCTCCCCGAGGAATTCCCGGGCATAGGAGACGAAGGAGCCCGAGGTCGGCCGGTGCAGCACCAATTCGCCCAGCGCCCGCAGGATGAAGAACACGAACACACCGCAGACGGCGTAGACGATCCACAGCGACGGCCCCGCACTGGCCAGCCTGCCACCGGAACTCAGGAACAACCCGGTCCCGATCGCGCCGCCGATGGCGATCATCATCAGCTGCCGTTTGCCCAGGGACTTGTGGTAACCCGCGTCCTCGTCTTCGAGTTCCGGCCGATCACCCACTGCGGTCATGACGCCACCCCTTGTGCTGAGAACACCCGGATACGCGGACATCGGAAACCTACCGGTCGACCCACCCGGCAGGCACGGCAACCCCGTGGCTAGCGACTCAGTCGAGGCCGGCGAACAGGTCGTGCTCGAAGCCGTCGGCGCCCACCTGGCCGCGCGTACCGCGCACGAGCGTGAAGTGTTCCTCCGGCAGCACCGGCAACGCGATGTTGTTGGACAGGGCGAACTCCCGGCCACTGGGCGCGACGGTCACCTGGGTGGCGTGCGCGCGCATCGCGGCGCGCTTGGCCGAGACGGCGTCGGAGACGTCGACCACGGTGGTCACGCCCGTCGTCGACATGGCGGCCAGCTCGGCCTCCACCGGCAACCGCCAACCGGCGGGCAGCGCGCCGGGCAACTCGTCGACGGTGCGGCGGGCCAGCGCGGCGGTGTGCTGGCGCAGCAGGTCGCCGTCGGTGACGGTCCAGTAGAACTTGGGCACGTCCCAGCCCCGCTCGGCCGCCGCCGCGACGGCCGCGGTGGTGATCTCGTGGGCGCGGATGTGGTCGGGGTGGCCGTAGCCGCCGCGCGGATCGTAGGTCACCACGACCTTCGGCTTCAGCTCCAGCAGCACCTCGACGAGCGCCTCGACCGCGGCGTCGCCGGAGTTCACGAAGGCCCGTGGATGCGCGGCCGACGGCGTGCCCGCCATGCCGGAATCGCGCCAGCGGCCCGCGCCGCCGAGGAACCACGGCGCGCCCGCGTCCAGCGCGTCCAGCGCCGCGGTGAGTTCGGCGATGCGGTAGCCGCCGAGCTGGTCGGCCTCGGCGGCGATCAGGCCCGCCCAGCGCGCACCGATGACCTCGCCCTCCTCGCCGAGGGTGCAGGTCACCACCGTCACCGGACGGCCGCGCTTGCGATAGTGCGCGATCGTGCCACCGGTGGTGAGGGTTTCGTCGTCGGGGTGGGCGTGCACCAGCAGCAGGCCGCCGGTCTCGCGGGTCGAATGCGTCACGGGATCCTCCGCCATTGCGCCGTGTCTGCGAAGATGCCGACCTGGATCGCACCGGCCAGCGAGACGCCGTCCACCCGCGGGCCCGCCGCGGCGACGACGTTGTCCTGCACGATCGGCAGCACCGTCGACAGTTCCCACAGCTTGGGCTCTGCCTCGGCCAGCACGCGCGGCACCTCGACCCCGCGCAACGCCTCGTCGATCGAGGGTTGCAGGGTCGGGTCGCACACGCCGCCGATGTTGCTGGGCGCCTTGCGGTAGGCCTCGGCCGCCGCCAGCGCCTTGCTGTCGGCGCCGGGAAGCTCCGGCGGGGCGCAACCGTAGCGCGAGGCCAGCACCGTCGCGGGGTCGTCCCCGGCCAGCTCCCAGCCGACGATGGCGTCGATCGCGGATTCGGTGAGGTCCTTGCCGTACAGCTCGTCGGCGGGCACGCCGCGCACGGTGGCATCGATGCCCGCGCTGCGCAATTGGTCGGCGGCGGTATTGGCCACGGCCAGCGCGGCCGCGTCCTCGTTGACGGCGCCGATCCGCACCGACAGACCCTTGCCGTTGCGCGCCACCGAGCGCGGGCGCGGCGCGGGCGAGGTCGGCGAGCCGGTCTGCGGCGTCTCCGGCGCGCGGCCGAAACCGGCCTCGGCCAGCAGCGCGAACGCTTCCTCGGTGCTCAGCCGGGGCGGCGCGGTCGGGACGTAGCCGGGACTCGACGGCGGGAGCACCTGGGCGCGTGCGGGTTCCACCCAGCCGCCGGTCTGCGCGCCGACGGTGGCCAGCAGCGCGGGATCGAGCAGCGCGAGCACCGCCTTGCGCACGCGCACGTCGGTGAGGTCACCCGAGCGGCCGTTGAGCGCCAGTTGCAGCTCGCGGGCCTGCGGCATGATCGTGGTCCGCACCGACGGGATCGCGGCGAGCTGGGCCTGGGTCGCGACGCCGCCGTGCACCAGCGCCATCTGCGCGTCGCCGGTGCGCAGCGACTCGGCCAGCTGCGAAGGCGTACCGCCGCGGCGGAACAGGATCTGGTCCGGCGCGGCCGGGGTGCCCCAGAAGCGGTCGTTGCGCTCGAGCAGGATCTCGTCGCGTCCGCGGTCGACCGACTTGATCGTGAAATTGCCGCCCGAGACCGGAATCCGGTCGACCAGGCCGCTGGTGAACCCGCCCGGCGAGTCCTTCACCAGGTGCGAGGGCAGCAGGTTCGAGAACAGTTCGCGCCAGGCCGGATACGGCTGGGTCAACGTCACGGTCACCGTCTTGCCGCCCCCGGACGACGCCACGTCCGAGATCAGCCGGTAGCCGGCCGGGTCGACCACGCCGGGCTGGGTCGTCATCTGCTGCCACAGGAACCGGAAGTCCTCGGCCGCGATCGGGGCGCCGTCGGACCAGTTGGCCTGGTTGCGCAGCGTGTAGGTGATCGTGAACGGCTCCTGCGCGGTGACATCGGCCGACTCGATGAGCGAGGCGTCGGGCACCCAGTCGACCACGGCCGGATGCGCCTGCGCCGCCACCGGCCGGAACGGGCTCGGCAGCACCATCGAACTCACCGCGTTGGTGGCGGGCGACTGATCCGAGCGCAGATGCGGATTGAACCCGATGCCGATGTCGTCGATCGCGACCACGACCGTGTTCTTCCCCGGCTTGGCCTGGGTGGTCTTGGGCGAATCGGTGCTCTCGATCGGCGGCGGTGGATTCGCGGTGCAACCGGCGAGGACCGCCGTCGAGGCCGTCATCACCATCACCGCCACGCGCCACCTCGCGCGTCTGACCCCCGAACTCACTCTGGCACCCTACCTCGCCCATCTGTCCGGATCACGGCACCGGTCTCTGCGGAAACGACAGTGGGACGGTACCGAAGTACCGTCCCACTGTCAGAACCTGATCAGGAGTTGCTCACCGCGCGGTCGCGGGCCTTGCGGCGCGACAGGTCGCGCGCACGCTCGTTGGCGCCGAGCACCACCTTGCGCACACGGACGACCTCGGGGGTGACCTCCACGCACTCGTCGCCGGCGCAGAACTCCATCGCCAGCTCCAGGTCGAGCTGCAACGGCTTGGCCATGGTCTCGAACGTGTCCGCGGTCGCGCTGCGCATGTTGGTCAGCTTCTTCTCGCGGGTGACGTTGATGTCGAGATCCTCGGCACGCGGGTTGATGCCGACGACCATGCCCTCGTAGGTGTCCGAGCCCGGCTCGACGAAGAACTGACCACGGTCGGCCAGCTGGATCATCGCGAACGGGGTGACGGTGCCCGCGCGGTCCGACACCAGCGAACCGGTGTGGCGGGCGCGGATCTCACCGGCCCACGGCGCGTAGCCGTGGGAGACGGCGTTGGCGATGCCGGTGCCGCGGGTCTCGGTGAGGAACACGGTCCGGAAGCCGATGAGGCCACGCGACGGGACGATGAACTCCATGCGCACCCAGCCGGCGGCGTGGTTGCTCATCTGCACCATCTTGCCCTTGCGGGCGGCCAGCAGCTGGGTGATGGCGCCCAGGTACTCGTCGGGGCAGTCGATGGTCAGCTCTTCGAACGGCTCGTGCACCTTGCCGTCGACGGTCTTGGTGACCACCTGCGGCTTGCCGACGGTCAGCTCGAAGCCCTCGCGGCGCATCTGCTCGACCAGGATGGCCAGCGCCAGCTCACCACGGCCCTGCACCTCCCAGGCGTCGGGACGGCCGATATCGAGCACGCGCAGCGACACGTTGCCGATCAGTTCCTGGTCCAGGCGCGACTTCACCATGCGGGCGGTCAGCTTGTGGCCCTGCACCCGGCCGACCAGCGGCGAGGTGTTGGTGCCGATGACCACCGAGATGGCGGGCTCGTCGACGGAGATACGCGGCAGCGCGACCGGGTTCTCGGTGTCGGCGAGGGTGTCGCCGATCATGATGTCCGGGATACCGGCGATCGCGACGATGTCACCGGCGACGGCGACCTCGCCCGGCTGACGCTCGACACCGATGGTCTGCAGCAGCTCGGTGATCTTGACCTGCTTGGCGCCCTCGGCGTTGATCCAGGTGACGTTCTGACCCTTGCGCAGCTCACCGTTGTGCACGCGAACCAGGGCGAGACGGCCGAGGAAGGCCGAGGCGTCGAGGTTGGTGACGTGGGCCTGCAGCGGCGCCTCCGGGTTGCCCTTGGGCGCCGGGATGTTCTCCATGAGCACGTCGAACAGGGCGTCGAGGTTCTCGGCGTCGGGCGCCGAGCCGTTCTCGGGACGCTCCTTGGAGGCCTTGCCCTCGCGGCCGGAGGCGTACAGGACCGGCAGGTCCAGCGCCAGCTCGGCGGCTTCGGCGGCCTCGTCGTCGAGGTCGGAGGCCAGGTCGAGCAGCAGGTCGTGCGACTCCTCGACGACCTCCTCGATCCGGGCGTCGGGGCGGTCGGTCTTGTTGACGACCAGGATCACCGGCAGCTTGGCCGCGAGCGCCTTGCGCAGCACGAACCGGGTCTGCGGCAGCGGGCCCTCGGACGCGTCGACGAGCAGCACGACACCGTCGACCATGGACAGGCCGCGCTCGACCTCGCCGCCGAAGTCGGCGTGGCCGGGGGTGTCGATCACGTTGATGACGGTGACGGAGCCGTCGGGGTGATGGCGGTGGACCGCCGTGTTCTTGGCGAGAATGGTGATGCCCTTCTCGCGCTCCAGATCTCCGGAGTCCATGACCCGGTCGACCAGTTCGGCTCGCTCAGCGAACGCGCCCGACTGACGAAGCATGGCGTCGACCAGCGTCGTCTTGCCGTGGTCGACGTGGGCCACGATGGCGACGTTGCGAAAATCGCGTGTAGACGACACGCCTCAATCCTCCTGCTGTTGGTGTATTGGCGCGCATTCATCTGGCATCGCGGCCTGTTACACCCTACCGGTACCGGAGTGGCACGCACGTGTCAGGCATTGTACTTAGGGTACGCTAACCCTCATGGGCAAGGTGAAGGCGAAGAAGGTGTCGAGCCTGAAGCCGAAGAAAAAGTGCTGCAGAAAGAAGACGCGCTGCTTCAAATGCCCCGTCGTCATCATGCGCATGAAGAAGGCCGAGGCCGCCGGAGTGTGCGGTAAAGATCTCAAAAAGGCGCTCAAACACGCGCGTGCGGCCTGAGGCGGATGACCACGGGCGATGCGTGCCGCCCGAAGCAGGCGTAGAACTGCAGGTATGGGTACTCCGAAACCGGCGTTGCTCTCCGATCCCGAGATCACCATCGCCCTGGCCACCCTCCCGCAGTGGTCACGCGACGGCGACGCGATCACCCGCACGGTGCAGGCGGAGTCGTTTCCGGCCGGCATCGAACTGGTCCGCAAGGTCGCCACGGCGGCCGAGGCGGCCGATCATCATCCCGACATCGATATCCGATGGCGCACACTGCGATTCACCCTGAGTACACACTCGGCCGGCGGCCTCACCGCCAACGACACGACCATGGCGCACACCATCGACGACCTCGTCGGCGGCTGAATCCTCAGCTCGCGGCGGGCACTTCGGCCCGGCGACCCAGCCCACGCGCCTGCGCGCGCAGGGTGTCGCGGCCGTGCCAGATCAGCCAGCCGAGCAGCACGAACACCCCGATCACGTCGACCGCGCCGAGCCAGGCCAGCGGCCACGGCCGGGGGATCGTCCAGATGGTCGGCTGTGCGAACGACAGCACCCAGGGCACGCCGATCAGCATCGTCAGCACCCAGAATCCGGCGATGATCCGCGCGACGCGCTGCTCCCGCAGCGGGCCGTAGAGCAGCCACAGCACCGTCGGGATCAGCCAGACCCAGTGGTGCGACCAGGAGATCGGCGAGATCATCAGGCCGAACAGCTGCACCAGCACCAGGGTGCCGAGCCGGTCGTCGGGGCCCAGCGTGCGCCAGGCGAGGACCGCCAGCACCCCCGTGACCAGGACCGCGGCGAGCCACCACGGCCCGGACTGCACGTCGTAGCCGAGGATCCGGCTCAGCGCGCCGCGCAGCGACTGATTCCACACCGACCCCACCGGCCCGATCCGGTCCGCGTCCCCGAGCAGCGTGCCGAAGTACCGCTTCGCCTCGTGCGCGTTGATGAGAAAGCTCACAGCGACGGTCAGCCCGAAGGCAGCCGCCGACCACAGCACCGTCGCCCAGCGGCGGCGGGCCACGAAATACAGCCCGGTGATCGCGGGCGTCAGCTTGATGCCGGCGATCACGCCGACCAGCGTGCCCGAGATCCACCACCGCGCACTGCGCACCGCCAGCATCGCGCCGAACACCAGGAACACATTGACCTGGCCGTAGTCGATGGTCGTGCGCACCGGCTCCAGCCAGACGCCCAGCGCCGTCCAGCCGACCGCGGCCGTGATCCACCGCGTCCGCTTGGCCCGCTCCGCGCCGAGCAGCAGTTCGAAGCTGATCCGGATCACGCCGTAGAGCGCGGCGACGGTGGCCAGCATCCAGCCGACGGCGACCGCCGCGAACGGCAGATAGTGCAGCGGGAAGAAGACCAGCGCGGCGAACGGCGGATAGGTGAACGGCAGCGGGAAGTCCGGCGTCTTCTCCGCGTAGGTGAAGTCGTAGAGGCGATCGGTGAGCAGCGCGGCCGAGCCGTCCACATACACGTGCAGATCGACGACATTGAGGCCGTTCTTCGCGAACAGCATCCAGCCCAGCCTGGCGAGCACGGACAATCCGAGCAGCGCGAGAGCCCATCGGAGGTGTCGGTTCAATGCCAGGCTTTCGGTCGAGTGGGCGGCGTCGCGGTGCTTTCCTCACCTTAACCGGGCGACCACGGACAGCCGCGCGCACGGGTTCGCGCGAGGGCGCGCGACACCATCGGTAACATTTGCATCAACATCCCCAGCTGTAACACCAACGGGGGTTAGCGTCGATGAACACGGCCGCCGGTTCGCCGCCAGCGGCCGGGCGGCTGTACAACACGGCAGCGATGTCCTTAGAGTGACCCCGACATCGAAGGGCTCGATACCCCTCGCCCCATCGCAACACCGAGGTAAGGACGGCTGGACAAGTGCTTCGTAGCCGAGGATCGCGGATCGCAACGACCGCATTCGCCATTGCGGCAAGCGCCATGCTCGCCGCGCCGGCGTCGACCATCGCCGCTCCGGCACCTGCTCCGCAGGCCGCGCCGATCAGCGTTCCGATGGTGCCCGAGGGCGTCCCGGTCGACGCGCTGGCCGCCTTCGCCCCCGCCGTCGCGGGCCTGATCGCCGGCCCCGCCGACGTCGCCAGCCCGCAGACCGCGCTGCTCGATCAGGCGCGCGCCCTGCTGGCCACCCTGAACCTGCCGCCGGCCATCAAGTCCACGCTCGAGCGGATCATCACCTTCCTCGACGGCAGCGGCGGCGGTGGCCCGGAGATCCCGCAGGACGGCCCGGTCATCGCGCAGTTCCTGTACCCGACGATCGGCAAGGGCTGCATCGGCGACGGCGCCGACTCGGTCGGCACCGCGCTCGCGGTCGCGGGCCCGGCCCAGCTGCCCCCGCCCGGCGTCGCCGCCGGTCAGGCCGGTTTCGTGTTCACCGCGCTCGGCACCAAGGCGCCGACCGCCGAGCAGAACCCGCCGATGACGGTGCAGTGGCTCAACCTCGACACCCGCCAGTCCGCGATCCAGACGCTGACCGACGAGGCCAAGATCAACCCCGGCGGCCCGGCCACCCTCTCGGCCATCGCCAGCACCGGCCACGGTCGCGTCGTCGCCGTCGTCTCCGGCTCGCTGACCACGCAGGCCGAGGGCGCCGCCCCGCGCACCTGCACCTTCATGCCGACCCTGGGCTTCTTCACCGTCTAGGTCCGCGACGCACCGAGCCCGGTCCGTTCCCTCGGGAACCGGCCGGGCTCTGTCGTTGTCGGCGGGTTCCCGCGGGCATCGCGATGTGGTAGACCGAGAACCATGGCGACCACGCAAGGTTCATCCCGCGCCGCTCGGTCGATCCGCAGCAGGCGGTCCAGCCGTTCCATCCTGTCCTACCGATCCGAGGGTTCGATCCTGTCGATCGGCTCGGCCTATTCGATCCTGTCGATCGGCAGCGTCGGCTCGGTGCTCTCGATCGGCTCGGTCGGCTCGTTCGGGTCGGCGATCTCCTCGGGCTCGTTCGCGAGCCTGGGTTCGGCGCTGTCGGGTCTGTCGCGCTGGTCGTTGCTGTCGTGGCGCGGCGTGCTCGCCGAACCCGAAGGCCGGGCCGCGCTGCGGGTCATCCCCGACGACGAGCCGGATCTCCGGCTCGCGCCGACCTGCCACTGCCAGACCTAGCTCACCACTGGCCGTAGTCGGTGGCCAGCACCCGGTTCAGATCGACGCCGATGCCGTCGATATCGCGCTTGTCGATCTCGAACTGGTGCAGCTGGGCGGCCGGGTGCACATAGCCCTTCGGCGTGCCCCAATTGTGCTGCCAGAACCAGGAACCCAGCCCGGCGTCGAGCGCGCGGTCGATGGTGGGGGTGTTGGCGTAGATGCCGACGAGATCGGCGCCGAGCACCGACTGCCACCCTTCGATGTAGGGCGCGATCATCTCGTCGAACTCCTCCTCGGAGGGGTTGTCGTCGATCGAGGCGTAGATCGGCGCGGTGTCGGGACCACCGGCGGCGGTGTGCAATTCCCAGCCGCGCTCGGCGTGCTGCTTGCCCGCTTCCAGGCCGCCGCGCCAGTCGGCCGTCGGGCCCTTGCCGAACTGATAGTTCGACACGATCGACAACCCGGCCGCCCACAATTGCTCGACCTCGGCCGCCAGCAGCGGCTTGCCCGCCATCCACTCCGCGCCGGGCCTGCGGTCGGAGACGTAGCGGATCACGCCGATGTGCCCCGCGTCCCTGATCGCCTCGGCCGAGGGCACGCCCGCGGCGTAATCGACCAGGGTGCCGAAGGATTGGGCGGCCGCGGGTGCGGCGGAGGTGGCGGCCAGGCCGAGCCCGACCGTGGTCGCGGCGGCGGCGAAGCCGAAGAACTCCCGCCGGGTCACCGGAACAGAACGCATCGCAGAGCTCCTTCGCGCAACCCGACCTTCAACCGGCAGCGTGCCCGGCGCGCCTTCCCCGAATCCCGCGCGCCGGGAGCCTCGAACGTGCACTCATTTCACCACAACCACAGGGGAACCGCCAGAACCAAAGGTCACTTTCGTCCCAGCTGTCACACAGGTCAGGTGGCGCTGTCGATGGCCGCGCCCACGTCGATGGTGCGGCCCGACGGATCGGCCAGCTCGGTGCTGACCACGGCGACGACTTGTGCCATCACCTGCTTCTTGATCCCGGCCAGCCGGGCCAGGGTGGCCGCGCGCAGCCCCTTGGCGGTGAATTCCATCGAGATGTCCTCGAGCGCGGGCGGCGGCACGTCGATGACGATCTGCAGCGGCTCGGCGGCCCTGGCCGTGAGGACCAGCGGAATCTCCAGGTCGGCGCGGTAGTGATTGGCCTTGAGCACGTCGACGGTGATGTCGAGGCCGACGGGCAGCGTCATGTCGAACACCCGGGGATCGCCCGGGGCGCCCATCCCGCGGTCGATCACGCGCGCCTGCTCGATCGCGCCGCGCACGGTCACCGTGGCCGCGCCGCGCGGACCCTCCGAGAGCGGGCCGACCACGATCTCGCTGCCCGCCATCTGCGCGACCACATCGTGCACGCGTTCCCTGGTGACGATGTGGGTGAAGAAGCGCAGGCCGAACTCGCGGAAGTCGATCCACTCGAAGACGGTGTCGTTGCGATGCGGCGAGCGGTAGCCGTCGAGGATGGCCTCGATGTCGAAGACCCGCTCGGAGCGGACCTTCGGGTCGCCGACGATGGCGTTCACCCGGTTCGCGACCTCGCGCTGCACCAGGCCCGCGATCGGGTCGAGCAGCATCTCCCAGGCGGTGTCGATGGCCTCGGCGCGCAGCGTGAAGCTCACGTCCTTGGCGGTCACGGGGGCCACGTCGATCACCACCAGCAGCGGTTGCGCGGTGCGCGCGTGCAGCGTCAGCCCGATCTCGACGACGGCGGCCAGGCGTAGCTTGCGTCCGCCGAGCACCAGGTTCACCGCCAGCGTCAGCGGTATCCGGACGCCGAAGGCCAGCGCGTCACCGGGATTGCGGGTGACCACGGGTGTCCCGAGGGTGCCCTCGGCGACGAAGCCGGCGAGTCCGGCGGGGCCGAGGGAGAACGGGCCGATCGTCACGCCGCGGCCGGTCATGCCCGCCACCGCGGCGGCGATGCGCTCCTCGGTCACCGCGTAGGTGACGAAGCGCTCGCCGAAATCGGCGTACTCGATCCACTTCGGGTCTCGTCGAGCCTGCTCGGTCACCTTCGCGCGCACATCGGACACCGTACGTGACGCAGGGAAACCCCCGGTTGATGGCACAACACCCCCGTCCTGCCGATGAGGGGGAAGCAGGACGGAGGGGTCGGCCGGGGCGCTGCCGGGCGCCACCGCTTCCATCGTACGGGTACCCGCGTGGTACCGCCGTCCAGCTTCATGGCAGTTGTCTTGAGCGACAATCGATTTCAGAAACGTCCATAACCGACCAGATCAGCGGTTTCGGCCGGTCGGATGGTGCGCACCCGTACCCCGCCCAGCTCGTTGCCGCCGATCGTGGTGATCGTGTCGCCCTCGGCTTTCAGCACGATGTTGGTGTGCTGGCCGAGCGGGCTGGCCGGGCCGTAGAGCACCACGTCGCCCGTGCGGGGCCGGTAGCCGACGTCACCGGGGGTGAACCGACCGACCTGCTGGTAGTACTCGATCAGGGTGTAGACGCCGGGGATGCGCCAGGAGCCGGAATTCGGATTGGCCAGCGGTCTGCCCGCCGCGCGCATCGTCCAGCTGACGAAATCGGCGCACCAGGCCTCCTCGACGCCCTCGGCGTACTTCGTTCCGGCGCCGGGGCGGTCGTATTCGCGACGCAGCACGTCGACCAGGGCGATCTGCTGTTCGTCGAGGTGTTCGCTGTCGAGCGCGGGGAACTGCTCGCCCCAGTCGTGCTGCCACCACACCAATCCGACGACGACCACGGCCGTCACCGCGAGCAATCCCGAGATGCCGAGCGCCCAGCGCCCCCGGCGACCGGTACGTTCGGCTTGCACTAGCGTCATCGCCCCCCGCTTTCGATCTGTCTTCTGATCTCTAAGACGAACCGGAGACGGCCGCGGTTCCCGAAACGGGCCGCGAATATTGCGTGCTCCGGAGCGGGCCGGGTGGGAGACGATCACCGGGTGGACCCCTGCGCCACCCGGGTATCGGCTCGCTACCGCGCTCTCGGCGCGCATCCAGCGTGCGTGCCGTCCCCTCCGGCGACGTCCACGCGCGGGGCGCGGACGTGGTTTCGAACACGTACCGCTCCGGAACACACAGTCTTGACCAGCGCGTACTCCGGCCTGGATCACCGTGCCGCGATGGACTGACAGCCGGGCGCTGTCCCGTCCGGCTGTGAGAATTTTTGCGAACGCTTTACTGTCGGTCAAGCTAGACGACTGTCCCAGTTTGTCCCAGTACGGCCAGAAAGGCGGGATCGCCCAGGTGGAGGACGCCCACGTCTCGATCGCCCGATATCTCCGCGAACGTCGCGAATCGTCGGGCCTGACCAGGGCGGCATTGAGCCAGGCCGCGGGCATCTCCCCCGCCCTGATCCAGAAGATCGAACAGGGCACCCGCACGCCGACCCTGGAGGCCCTCGCGGCGCTGTTCGACGCGCTCGACGTCCCCGAGCTGTTCCGCAGCCACATCATCATGATGTCGCTGTCGCATCGCTTCGACAGCCCGCTGCCCGCCACCGCCCCGGCGGTCCCGGCGGCGGACCGGCTGCTGATCGACAGCCTGCCCTATCCGGCCAGCCTGCAGGAGTATCCGGCGTTCGACGTGCTGGCCGTGAACGAGGCGTGGCGCAAGCAGTTCCCCGGCCTGCTGCCGGGCATCACCGTGCTCGAGTGGATGCTGCTGCACCCGACGTCGCGCGCGGTGATCCACGACTGGGAGCGCCACATCCACCTGAGCGTCTACGCCTTCCGGCTGATGGGCCCCAGCTCGATGCCGCAGGCGCGAATCGACGAATTGATCGCGATCCTGTCCGCGGCGCCGGAATGGGAGTATTTCTGGACCACCGAGCCGCCGGGGCCGCACGCCCTCGACGACCCGGAAGTGACCGTGGTGCACGCCGAGACCGGCGAGCCGACCATCCTGGCCATGCACAATCTCGATTTCGCGCTGCCCCGGCGGAACTGGTCGATGATCACGTTCACGCCGAAGACGACCGACTAGCCGAAAGAGCACCCGACGTGGAGAACCCGCATCCGCCGATCGCTCGGTACCTGCGCGAACGCCGCGAATCGGCGGGACTGACCCGGGCGGCGCTCAGCGCCGTCGCCGGCATCTCGCCCGCGCTCATCCAGAAGATCGAACAGGGCACCCGGCCGCCGACGCTCGAGGCGCTGACCGCGCTGTTCGACGCGCTCACCGTCCCGGACGTGATGCGCGATCACCTGATCTCGCTGGCGATCGCCGCGCGCTACGAGTCCGTGCCGCTGCCGCTGGTTCGACCGACCGACCTGGTCCTGCTCGACGGGATCACCCATCCGGCCAGCCTGCAGATGCACCCGACGTTCGACGTGGTAGCCACCAACGCCGCGTGGCGGCAGTGGTTCCCCGGCCTGGAGGCGGGCGCCTCGATGCTGGAGTGGATGCTGCTCGACCCGCGCGCCAGGACCGCGCTCGTCGACTGGGACACCCAGACGCACCTGTGCGTGTACGGGTTCCGGCTGATGGGGCCGGGCCTGGCCCCGCAGCAGCGGATCGATGAGATCGTCGAGACCTGCGCGCAGGCGCCCGAGTGGACGAAGTTCTGGACCAGCGACCCGGCCGGGGCGCACAGCCTCGACGGGCCGCGCATGTATCTGCGCGATCCGGCGACCGGCGCGACGATCGCGATGACCGTGCATTCGCTCGGCTCGTCGCTGGTGCCGCGCCGGGACTGGTCGCTGGTGGTCTACGCGCCGATCCCGGCGGACTGAGCCCTCAGTCGGCCTTGCGGATCGGGATGAGCGCGGTCAGCACGATCGCGACCGCCGCGCCCGCCATCGCGATGAAGAAGGCGGTGTGGAAACCCTCGCGCGAGGGCAGCACGTGCGGGCCGAGCTGCATGGTCATGTGCGCGAGCACCACGCTCATCACGGCCGCGGAGGTGGAGGTGCCGATCGAGCGCATGAGCGAGTTCAGGCCGTTGGCCGCGGCGGTCTCGCTGATCGGCACCGCGCCCATGATCAGCGCGGGCATGGCGGCGTAGGCCAGGCCGACACCACCGGCGACGATCACCGCCGACAGCACGATCTGCCAGACGCTGTCCATCATCACCACCGCGCACAGGTAGCCGATGCCGATCACCGCCGAGCCGAGGGCCAGCGTCAGCTTGGGGCCCTTCTTCGCCGACAGCCGCGCCGAGACCGGCGAGAGCAGCATCATGACCAGACCGGTCGGCGCCATCGCCAGACCGGCGACCACCATCGACAGGCCGAAGCCGTAGCCGGTCGCCTCGGGCGCCATCAGCAACTGCGGGAAGGTCAGCGACATGCCGTAGAGCGCGAAACCGACCGCGATCGAGGCCAGGTTGGTGAACAGCACCCGCGGTCGCGCCGAGACCCGCAGGTCGACCAGCGGCGCGGACTGACGCAGTTCGTAGACACCCCAGAGCAGGAAGCTCGCCAGCGAGACGGCGAACAGGATCAGGATGGAGGCGCTGGCCCAGCCCCAGTCGGCGCCCTTGGTGATGCCGATCAGCAGCGTCAGCAGCGCGATCGACAGGCCCACCGCACCGCCGAAGTCGAACCGCGACGGCGTGCGCACCGGCGATTCCGGCACGAAGACGAACACCAGCACCGCGCACACCGCGCCGAGTCCGGCGGCGGTCCAGAACAGCACGTGCCAGTTCGCGTTCTGCGCGATCACGGCCGCGAACGGCAGGCCGATCGCGCCGCCGACGCCGAGGGTCGCGCTCATCACGGCCATCGCGCCGCCGACCTTCTCGGCGGGCAGTTCGTCGCGCATGATGCTGATCCCCAGCGGGATCGCGCCCACCGCGGCGCCCTGCAGCGAGCGGCCGACGATCTCGGGCAGCAGCGAGGAGAAGCTCGCGCAGATCACCGAGCCGACGATCATGAAGCCGAGATTGACGACGAGCACCAGCCGCTTGCCGAACATGTCGCCGAGCTTGCCCGAGATGGGCGTGGAGACCGCGCCGGCCAGCAGCGTGGCGGTGACCACCCAGGAGGCGTTGGACGCCGAGGTGTTCAGCAGGCCGGGCAGCGACGGGATGATCGGGATGACGAGCGTCTGCATGAGCGAGACGACGACGCCGACAGTACTGAGCACAGCGATGAGCACGGCCGGCGTGACGCCGCGGGTTTCGGGAGAGGCCGGCGTGACGTCGGCCGCGGTAACAGACACATTATGCACCGTACACAGCATGTGTATAGTACACAATTTTGATTCGCGGTGATCCACGCGACATAGTTGGCATATGTCCGATTCCGGCCCCGCCGACGACACCCCGTTCACCCGCCTGGTGTTCGAGCTGAACCTGATCTCGCGCCACTTCCCCACCACGACGCGGCGCAGGCCCGGGTTCGCGCTGGACCGCTCCGCGTTCCTCATCCTCACCCGCCTGGACCTGGGCGAACCGCTGAGCCTGCGCGAACTGTCGGAAGCGTTCCAGCTGGACATCTCCACCATCAACCGCCAGGTCGGCGCGATGTTGAAGCAGAACCTGGTGGAGCGGGTGCCCGATCCGGACGGCGGCGTCGCCAGGAAGGTGCGCGCGACCGCCGAGGGCAAGGCCGCGCTGGCCGCCGATCAGAAGCACCGGGCCGCGGGCATCGGCGTCGTCGTCGCCGACTGGGATCCCGACGACGTGGCCGAATTGAGCAGGCTCATGCAGAAGTTCAACCACTCGGTCGAACGGATCGAGGAAAACCCGTGGCCCAGACCTCCGCGCGCGCACGACTGAGCGCGCTAAGCTCCGCCGCGTGGTCACTCAACGGTCTGCCCGCCCGAGCTGGCTCGCCTGGGACAACTACTTCGTCGGCGTCGGCGGCTTGGTCCTCGGCCTGTGCTTCGGCACCTGCGCCGCGCTGATCGCCGGCCCCGGCCGCAATCTCGCGGCCGTCGTCCTGGTCGTCCTCGCCGCGATCTGCGTGCTGCCCGCGCTGCTGCGCGCCGTCGCCGAACTCAGCGTCTGGGTCCGGCTCGCCGTGCTCGTCATCGGCTTCGCGCTGCTGCTACCCGCGATCGCGCTCAGCCCCGACGTGCGGGACTGGGCGGCGGAACGCTGGGAACGGGCCTGGAAGTAACCGCCCTACAGCTGATTACGCGGGACGGCGAGCAGCATCTGGATCGCCTTCTGGATGAACTGCGCCGACTGCCAGGTCAGGTAGGCGCCGGCGGCGCCCGCGGCACCCGCGCTCGAGGACCCGGAGGCCGAGCCCGAGGCCAGATCCGCTGACCCGGTGGCCGATCCGGTCGCCGAGCCCGAGCCCGGCAGCGCCGACGCGGGCGCGGCGGCACCGAGCAGCCCGATCGTCATCGCGACGCCGACCACCGCGGCGCGCACTGCGTACTTGGACGTTTCACGACCGGACACCATCAGCTGAATCCCACTCTCCGAAAAGCACTGCGAACATGCAGTATTCACGCCGAATGCGCCCGCCAAACCCGATTCGCGTGGATTGCCCACTTCGCGCGGTTCTCGGCGTGCATTTTTCGGCGATACGGCCCGACCCGTGTTCATTCTCCGCCGGGTCGGGCACCGGTGACAGACCACGGATCTCGGGGCAGCCCCGGCACCGTGGTCCGGCCGTCAGTGGGTCGCGGCCCGGCGTTCCCGCGCCGCCTCCTCGAATCGCTCCGCCCGCTCACGCACGACGTCGGCCGCGTGCGCACCCCGGGTCAGGGCGACATCGAGCAGGTGCGCGCCGCGCTCCTTGGCGGCTTCGGCCAGCACCGGCCCCCGCTCCCTGGCCACCTCGGCCAGCTGCGTTCCCCGTTCCTTCGCGGCTTCGGCCAGCACCGGCCCCCGGTCCTTGGCGACCTCGGCCAGCTGCGCGCCGCGCTCCTTGGCGACCTCGGCCAGCACCGGGCCGCGCTCCTTGGCGACCTCGGCGAGCTGCACGCCGCGCTCGCGCGCCGCCTCCGCGATCTGCGGGCCCCGATCGCGGGCGATCTCGGCCAGCTGCGCGCCCTGCTCGTTGGCGACCTCGGCGAGGTGCGCGCCGCGCACCTTGGCCGCGCCGACGAGGGCCGCGCTCTCCGCCGCCACCCGCGATTCCCGGCGCGACAGCGCCTGCCTGGCCCGCCAGCCCAGTGACGGCTTGCCCGCGGTATCGGACGCAGCGATCAGCAATCCACCGAGCAGCCCCAGATCCTTGAGGAACCCCGCCAGCTTGGCCGCGCGGCGATCCGGGTCCGGCTCGGCCCAGAAGTCCTGTTCGGTGACGGTGCCGGGGACCACGGTCGCGGCCAGCACCAAGGCGGCCGGTCGCGGCGCGCGGCCGCTGGCCAGCAGCACACCACCCGCGATCTGGGCCACGGCGTTGACCTTGACCAGGCGGCCCGGGTCGTCGGGTATCCGCGCGGCCAGCGAATCGGGCAGCGTCGCCCTGCTCTGGTCGGCGAGTGCGGTCGCCGCG
Organism: Nocardia sp. NPDC087230; assembly: GCF_044744725.1. Classification (NCBI taxonomy): domain Bacteria; kingdom Bacillati; phylum Actinomycetota; class Actinomycetes; order Mycobacteriales; family Nocardiaceae; genus Nocardia; species Nocardia sp. NPDC087230. The sequence continues at coordinate 986,201 of NZ_JBIUYV010000001.1, read as the reverse complement.
GCGGCACGCGGTTTCGGGTGCATCAACGCGTTGACACCACCGGCGACGAATGTGGTCGCCAACAGAGTGCGGGCAACACGGCGGACTGGCTTCATCGGCATCGTCTGATCCCTTCGTCTACGACTGGGGAGAACGGCTCCTCCCCATTCGACTACCCGGGACCCCACACCACAAACGATCCACACAACGATCCGGTCACACCCGCCCGCTACCGTCGACGCCGTGTCCGACACCACCGTCCGCACGGCCTACGCCGCGATCCACGAGCTCTACATCGACCTGTTCGGCAGCCCCGACGACCTGCATCCCGACGACGCCGACCTGGTCCTGCGCCGGCTCGCCGACGTGCCCGGTCCGATCCTCGATCTGGGGTGCGGCCCCGGCCACTTCACCCAGCTCCTGCACGCCGCCGGCGTCACCGTCACCGGCGTCGACCTGGTCCCCGAATTCATCGCCCACGCCCGCTCGCACTACCCCGACGTGGCGTTCCGCGTCGGCTCCCTGCGCGCGATCGACGTGCCCACCGCCTCGGTGGGCGGCATCCTCGCGTGGTTCTCCCTGATCCACTTCACGCCGGCCGAGTTGCCCGCCGTCCTGGCGGAATTCGCCCGGGTGCTGAGGCCCGGCGGCCGGCTGGTGCTCGGCTTCTTCGACAGCGCCGAACAGGTCGAGATGTTCCCGCACAAGGTGACCGCGGCCTATCGCTGGCCGGTCGACGAGCTGGCCGAGGTGCTTCGCGCGGCCGGCTTCACCGAACTCGAACGGCGGCAGCGTCCGGCCGAGGGTGACATCCGCCCGGTGGCCGCCCTCGCCTGCTCACGCGCTCATCGGTAGTTCGGGTGGGGCAGGCAGTCGCACCGAGGTCGCCCGCACCACGCGGAACTGCCCCGGTGTCATGCCGGTCTCGTGCTGGAAGACCCGGTAGAACTGCCGCGTCGAGGAGAACCCGCTGGCCTCGGCGATCCTGGCCACCGACCGCGCCCGGTCGCGCAACAGCAGCTGACGGGCATGGCGGACCCGCATCCGGCGCAGCATGGCGGCCGGACTGGTGCCCAGCAGGGTCTCGAAGGCGCGGTGCAGGGTGCGCCGGGAGACCAGGCACCCGCGCGCGATGCCGTCGACGGTCAGCCGCGGATCGGTGAAGTGCCTGCGCAGGAACACCAGCAGCTGTCCACGCGAGAGCGCCCGCGCCTGTGTGACGACCGTCCGGCGCGCCGAGGCGGCGACGATCGAACGCACCAGGTCCAGACCGCCCGCCGCCAGCGGCCCGGCCTGCTCGGGCCGCGGCAGCGCCGCGACACCCGCGAAGAACCGGGCGATCACCTCGCCCGCGCCCGCGGCCGGGACGTGCAGCGGCAGCGCCGCCCAGAACGCCGGACTGGCGGCGAACACCTCGACCGGCAGCCGCAGCACGACCTGGGCCCAGTCGCCGTGCATCGCCCACCGGAACGACTCGCTCGCCCGGTAGACGACGAGATCGCCGGGGCCGAACGCGATCCTGCGCCCGGATTGCTGGATCTCCCCGGTCCCGTCGAGCTGAATGCTCACCAGCAGCTCGTCGCCCCGCGCGGCCGACTCGCGCCGCAGCAGCGTCTGGCGTCCCGCCCGCAGGATCGTCAGCTCGAAGCCGGTGAATCGATGTGATTCGATCCGCCCCGGCGTGCGCGGCTCCGTGCCGTATTCCACCCGAACCGGGGCGAGAGCCTGCGATACCCGGCGCACCCAGTCCTCATCAGCGCCCATCTCAGATTCCCCCTGACCCGACACATTTCGCGTCCTGAACGGATTTTCGAAGATTTCTTCCTCGAGATCACCTCTGCGCCAAAGGTTTTCAGACGAAGGTGACGCACACCAACCGAGCGGCCGGAATGCCTTCTCCGGGGATAGTAAAATCTTCAACGAATAGCCCACCGACATCACTGTTCGCGGTGCGGACAAATAGCCTCGGCGCACCCGATGTGATCGACATCAACCCGGTAATATCCGCGCCATGGCGGACGAGCGTTCCCGCTCGGCGAACGAGAGCGACAACGAACTGACGCCACGGGAGCGACTGGCTTGGCGTATCTACCTCGCCGGAAAGTCCGATCTCGACGAGGTCGTCAACCGCCAATTGGAACAGGGCTACAACCTGAGCTTTCCCGAATTCCGGATTCTGCTCGCCCTGCACCGCGCACCCCATCGCGCCCTGCGCATGAGCGTGCTCGCCGACCGCGTCCACGTCTCCCGTGGCCAGCTCACCCACCTGGTCCGTGCCCTGGAGTCCCGCGACCTGGTGCTGCGGCGGCCCGACCCGCACGACCGCCGTGGCGTCGTCGCCCACCTCACCCCCGCGGGCACCCGCACCGTGGCCGCCGCCCTGCCCGGCCACGAGAAAATAGTCCGCGACCACTTCGTCGAACCCGTCACCGACACCGCGCTCGATACCGTCGCCGACGCCTTCGGACGTATCGTCCGAAATACGAAGGAATTGCCGTCAGGGACCGGAAAGAGCTCCGAAAAGGCCCGCCCGGAACCCACTGATTCGAATAATTGAATAGAAAGTCGGCCGAGTTCCGTTAGTGCGCGGCAGCGCCGATGACGCCGCGCACGACGCTTTCCAGCGCCTCGGCGGTCCGGTCGAGCGGCCGGATATCGCGCTGCGCCCGGCACAGGGCGACAGCGCCCTCGAGCGCGGCGACGATCAAGGTGGCGGTCCGCTCGGCGGCGTCCTCGGTCGCCCCGTGCGCGCGCAGCGATTCGGCGAGCAGGACCGTCCAGTGTCCGAACGCCTCGGCGGCGGCGCGGCGTGGCTCGTCGTCCTCGTCGGGCTGATCCTCCACCGACACCGCCAGCACCGGGCAGCCCGCCTGGAAATCACTGTCCACCAAGATCTTTCGCCACATGGCGACAAACGCGCGCAGACCGGACACCGGACCGGCCGACAACTCGGCGGTCAGTTTGCGCACGGTCAGCGCGTCGGCCAGGCGCACCGCCTCGGCGGCCAGTTGCGATTTCCCGCCGGGGAAATAGTGATAGGTCGAGCCCAGCGGCGCACCGGAATGCTTGGCCAGCTCGCGCACGCTCGTCGCGTTCAACCCGCGCCGCCGCAGCATGTCGGCGGCACCGGCCACCAGTCGATCGCGCGCGTCCGACTGCGCCATCCCGCACCTCCTTGCCCATAACGACCGTCATAGCGTACCGTCCATGATTTATAACAGTCGTTATAACGGAGGTGTTCCCATGCCGATGATCCAGCTCACGCTGCCCGCGGGCGTCCTGACCGGTGAGGCCCGGCAGCGGTTGCAGAAGACGCTCGCCGCCACCCTGCTCAGCTGGGAGGGCGCTCCCGACACGGCGTTCTTCCGGGCCCAGGCCTGGTGCCTGATCACCGAGGTCCCTGCCGGCGCCTTCGGCACCGCCGAAGACGAGTTGCCCCGCTTCCGGGTCGACGCCACCGTCCCGGAGGGCGCGCTGTCGGACCGCCGCAAAGCCGGTCTGGTCGAGCAGGTGACCGCCGATGTCCTCGCCGCCGCCGCTCTCACCGAGGCCGACGCGCTCCGAGTCTGGGTCCTCATCCACGAACAGCCCGAGGGCACCTGGGGCGCGGCGGGCAACATCATCCGCTTCGCCGAGCTGAAAGCGCTCGCGGCCCAGGCTCGCGGCTGATGCGCGAACTGCACCTGGTCCGTGCTCATCACCTCGCCTGGCGCGAACGACCCGACCCGGTCCTGCGGGGGCCACGCGACGCGCTCGTCCGTCCGTTCGTCGCCGCCAGGTGCGACGGCGACACCATGCCGATCCACCGGCACGTCTCCCGGGCCATGCAGCTCGGCCTGCGTGCCGGATTCATCGACCCGGTGGTCGCGAGCATCTGCGGTGACGTGCCGTTCCGTGGTCCGTTCGGCATCGGCCACGAGTGCGTCGCGGAAGTCGTCGAGGTGGGCCCCGAGGTCACCGGCCTGGCCCCCGGTGACGTCGTGGTCGTGCCGTGGGCGGTGTCGTGCGGGGCATGCCCGGAATGCGCGCGCGGGCTGACCGCCAAGTGCGCGACGACCCGCACCGGCACGCTGGCCGCGTTCGGTTTCGGACCGGCCAGCGGACCGTGGGGCGGCATGGTCGCCGATCTGCTGCGCGTCCCGTTCGCCGACCACATGCTCGTGCGCGTGCCCAGCGGGATCGACCCACTGCGCGTCGCCGCCGCCAGTGACAATCTCACCGATGCTTGGCGCTGTGTCGTCGGCCCGCTCGCCGAGCGCCCCGGCGGTTCCGTGCTCGTTCTGGCCGGCGCCGCGCAGAGCATCGGCCTCTACGCGGCCGGGCTGGCGGTCGCGCACGGCGCCGAGGTCGTCGACTACGTCGATCACCGCCCGGAACGCCTGGCGATCGCCGAAAAGCTCGGCGCCCGCGCGCATCCGATCGCCACGGGCAAGCTCCGCCGTACCGACCTTCCCGCCCGGCACTACGACATCGCCGTCGAGGCCACCTCCACCGCCGCCGGCGTGGACGCGGCCCTGCGCGCCCTCCGGCCGGGCGGAATCTGCACCCCGGTCGGCTACTACCTCGCACCAGGCACGAAGGTGCCGCTGATGCACATGTACGCCAACGACGCGACGCTGAAAATCGGTGTGTCCCATGTCCGTCCGCATCTGCCGGACCTGCTCGACTTCATCGCCGGTACCGAGTTCCCCGCCGAGACCGTCACGACCCTGCTGGCGGACTGGGACGACGCGCCCGAGGCCTACCGAGCCCACACCACCAAGCTCGTCCTGCACCGGCCGCCGCTGGGGCCGGCCGCGTAGCCGGGCGCGGAGGTCAGGCCGCCAGAGCCAGGCTCTCGACATCGAGGCGGTCGGCGCTCGCCCGGGCGACCAGCCGCGCGACGGCCTCGGCGACCCGCGCGGGCTGCTCGAGGATCACCGAGTGGCCGGCGCCGTCGATCAGGACGAAATCCGCGAAGTCGACGGCGGCGGCCATGGCGACCGAATGCGACGGCGGCGTCATCAGGTCGGCCGAGCCGCACAGCACCAGGGTGGGGATCTGCGACAGCACGGGCAGCGCGTCAGTGCGGTCGAACGCCTTGAAGGCGCTCAGGAAGGTCGCCATCGTGACGATCGACGTGGCGTTGTGCATCGCCTCGGCCAGCGCCAGCACCCGCGCGCTGACCGTGCGATCACCGAACTCGGCGGCCCGCACGACCGGCGCGAAAACCTTGCATGCCAGCACCTTCACCTGCTGCATCAGCCGCGGCGCGCGCCGGACGGCGGCCTGGAAGACGGCGATGATCGGGTTGCGCAGCAGCCGCCCGAAGCCCGCGTCGGCGAGCCCGTTCGCGGCGGTCGCGACCAGCCCGACGCCGACGATGCGGGTGCCGATCTCCGCGCGGTACAGGTCGGCGTAGGTCAACACGGTCATGCCGCCCATCGAATGGCCGACCAGCACGACCGGCCCGGTCGGCGCGACGGCGTCGAGCACCTCGTGCAAGTCGCGGCCGAGCTGTTCGAGGGTGTAGGTCTGGCGCGGCGCCGTCGCCGAGTCGCCGTGGCCGCGATGGTCGTAGCAGACGACCCGCGCGCCGGGATGATCGCGCAGCAGGGTGTCGCGCACATCGGTCCACGACTCGGTGCGCAGGCAGTGCCCGTGGATGAGGACCACGGTGAGCTCGGCGTAGCGGCTGCCGTATTCGCGAACCGCGAGCTCGACTCCGTCACCGGTCGTGACCGTGACCCGACGCTCCGAGTGGGCGGTGATGCTGATCGACATCGGAACCTCCGGATCGCTGACGGTGACAGGTTCAACTCTGCGCCGAATCCGTCCCCGTCATCAGGTCCCCGAGTGCTGGCGCCGAACCCCCGAGGGTGCACAGAACCCCACCTTGGTGCACCGGGGCTACCGCGGCGCGGCCCGCCGCTTCGGACGCATGCCGTCGACTTGGCCACCCGAACGCACCCACCTCTTCGTCGCCGATCACTACGCCGACCCGCTGGCCCCAGCCTCCTCACCCGTGCCGCCCTCGACCCCGACAGCGCAGGCGCCTACGTCATCGGCGGCCTACGCCACGGCATCGCCCAGCAACTCCGCTCGACACCCCCACCGACCAGCACCTGGCAACCGACCGCCTCTGGCACCTGACCGCCGCTACCCTCGGAATCACCAGGAGCCAGGGGGCACATGACAAACGACCGGACAGCCGCGACCGCACTACGACAGCGATCACGAACCTTCCGAATCGCCACGGGCATAACGCAAGTAGTCCTCGGCATCGGCGCCGGCTATCTGATCAACTGGGCAACCCTGCTCGGCACTCTGAACCTCCTGATCGCCGCCGAGTGGGAACTCCCCTGGCTGCTCGACATCTGGTTCGTCCCCCTCGCGGTGACCTCCGGCCTCGTAGCCACCCTCTGGTTCACCCGCCCGACGGTCAGGCCAGCCCTGATCGCGGCAGCGACGAGTTCCCTGCTGACCACAGCGACGTTCGTCTGGATCTTCGCGACGTGGTAGCAACACGCACGCCTCCTTCCGGTCCTGCCTTACTCTCACCCTTGTTCAATATTTCAACATGTTCAACTAAAGTGAACACTATGGAAGACCGAACGAGTGAACGCGACATCGAGCACCTGGTGACCCAGGCGATGTCGGCGGTTTCGATCGAGTTCGAGCTGCAGCACTGGACATCGGAGAACACAGCGATCGTCGCGGTTAGCCGCAACGGCTTCGACACCCAGTACCGGATGGCATGGCTACCACACGCCACTCTGTCAGAACTCTCGAAGCTCGAGCAGCACGACGAATCGCACCGGCTCCTGGTCGCAGGACCACTGATCAGCAGCAGAACAGCGGAGGCACTCCGCGACGCGCGCATCGACTACATCGACGACGCGGGGAACGCTCATCTGACCTTCGGCCCGATCCTGATCGACATCCGCGGACGCCGCGGCACCACTTCCGAGAAGCGTCGGTCACTCCCGGCAGCCAACCTGTTCAGCGTCCGGAGGATGCAGGTCCTGTTCGCGTTGCTGACATGGCCAGACCTGGCGAGCAAACCGGTGCGCATGATCGCCGACACCGCCGGGACATCCGTCGGGATCACGCAATCGACGCTGGAGATCATGAAGGAGTCCGACTATGTCATCGGGAGATCGCTCCATCGGCGCGATGAGCTCATCGATCTCTGGTCTGCGGCGTATCGAGGCACCTTGATGCCGAAGATCCGCGAGGCCTCCTTTACCGGGGATATCGCGCACTGGACGCCGCCGCCGGGCCATCTCGTCAGTGGCGAATCCGCGATCGAATCGATCCGGCAGCCAGAGACGCTGACCATCTATGTCAAGAACTTCGACCCGATCGTTGCCATCCAGAACGGATGGCGGAAATCCGACAATCCCACCATCGAGATCCGACGAAAGTTCTGGACCGAGCCCCCGTGGTCCACCGCACCCGACCGGTACGGCACCTTCACCGAATCGTCAGCCCCACCACTGATGGTGTACGCAGACCTCCTGGCCTCGAGAGAACCACGGCTGTCCGAAGTAGCGAGCGCCCTGAGGAGGGACCGGCTTGTTTGACCTCCAGCGCATCACCACGCAGTCGCTGGACCTGGTCAGCAGGGTGGTCGACGCATTGGTGACGAACTCGGGTGCGGACGACGCATCGATCATGGTCATCGGCGCACACTGTCGCGACTTGCTGCACGCATCGTTCGGACGCGCCGATCTACTCCGTGCAACCAGTGACGTCGATATCGGTATCGCCGTCGATGGCGATGCCCGGTATCGACAGATAGTTTCGTCCTTCCCCCGGTCGGGCACTACCGAAATCCGCCACACGATCGCGGGTGTTTCGGTCGACGTGGTGCCGTTCGGTGACATCGAAGACCCGGCCGGAACCACCGTCCTGTCCAGCCGACGGGATTCTCTCGACGTCTTCGGCTTTCGAGAGGTTTTCGGGTGCTCGCAGGAAGTTCTCCTGCCGAGCGGGAACCGCGTTCGGATTCCCACACCCGCCGGATACACCGCGCTCAAGTTGAAAGCTTGGTGTGACCGATCCAGCCACGGCGAATACAAAGACGCCGGCGATATCGCGATTGCCTGTGGCTGGTATCAGGAGGACGGCGAAGTCCATGCATCGCTGTACGCACAGCGCACCGATCTCCTTCTGAGGGCTGACCTCGACCTCGATGTCGCGACGTTGCTCCTGCTCGGCGAGGAGGTGTCCGATGTTCTCGGAAGCAGCCGAGTGGAAGAGCTGTCCGCAGCCTGGCGGCAGAGCAATCCGGAACTACTCGTGGAGTACTTCGCGCGTCAGCGGTCGAGAACGCGCCCTGACCACGCGGCGGCGCATCGAGCGATCGAGGGACTTACGGCGTTCCTGTCATCGTGAATCCGCGGGACCGATCAGCGGACCACCTGGCCGGAACGCCCGGCGCCACGTTCGCAACAACCAATGCGCCCGGGGATCCTTCAATTCACCCCAGGCGCAACGACTTACACGTTGAAGCGGAACTCGACGGCGTTCCGTAGTAGAATAACGTGTGGCTTTCGATTCCGTCCGTGCCGTCATCTACCTGCGTGTGAGCCTCGATCAGACCGGCGAGGGACTCGCGGTCGAGCGCCAGCGAGAAGACTGCGAGAAGATCGCTCGCGACCGCGGCTGGAACGTGGTCGAGGTCTACACCGACAACAGCGTATCCGCGTTCAGCAAGGCCAAGAAGCGCCCGGCCTACGACCGGATGGTGGAAGACTTCAAGTCCGGCCACTTCGACGCGCTGATCACGTGGGATCTCGACCGTCTCACCCGGCAGCCCCGTCAGCTCGAGGACTGGATTGATGCGGCGGAGAGCCGTGGACTGCGGATGGTGACCGCCAACGGCGAGGCCGATCTGCAGACCGACGGTGGTCGGATGTACGCCCGGATCAAGGCGGCTGTCGCCCGTGCCGAGATGGAACGAAAGGGCGCCCGGCAAAGTCGTGCCCAGCAGCAGCGAGCGAGCAAAGGCCGACCGCCTCGCGGAATCCGCGCCACGGGGTACACCCTGGACGGCGAGGTGATCGAGCACGAGGCCATCGCGGTCCGCGAGGTCTACGAAGCCTTCGCGGCCGGTACTTCACTAAAAGCTCTCGCGGCCGCTCTCTCGGGAGCCGAACAGATCGTGCGCGAAGCGGGAGACCGGACTCACCTTCAGATCCTCCCGCCCTCTGTGCCAACACTCCCGACACGATCCGGTCGACCGTGGAACCCGACCTCGGTGCTCGGAATCCTCCGCAATCCGCGCTACGCCGGGTGGAGCATGTTCGAGGGTGAAATCGTCCGCGACGCCGCAGGCGCACCCGTTCGGGGCGAGTGGCCGGCAATTGTGCCGGACGGGCTGTGGCTCGCAGTCCAGCAGCGCCTCGACGATCCCGAACGCGCGTCGAACCGGAAAGGAACTGAGCGCCGACACCTCGGCTCCGGTCTGTACCTCTGCGGCGTGGACGGCTGCGACAGACCTGTGCGCGCACACGGCACGCGGTACCGATGCGCAGGCCACGTGATGAGGTCGCGCGAACAAATCGACAAGTTCGTCGAAGGATTCGTACATCGTCGGCTACGGCAATCAGACCTCTCCGGCTTGCTCGTACCCGAGCACAACGAGACTGCCGCTCGGTTGGCCCAGCAGCAGCAGGAGCTGCGCGATCGAATCCACCGCGCCAGGGCCGATTACAAAGCTGAACTAATCGACGGGGCTCTGTACGCGGAGATCCGCGACGAAGCGAACGCAACACTCGCCGAACTCGATACGAAACAGGCGAACCTCGCTGCGGGGCCGTCGGCAGCAGCGATCCTGCTGGCACCGTCCCCGGTTGACGCGTTCGACAACGCCGACCTTGCCGCACAGCGCTCGATCATCGATCTGCTGTGCACCGTGCGACTACTTCCCCATCCTCGTGGACGGAAGACGTTCGATCCTCAGACCGTGATAATCACACCTCGATAGCCATGTGCAGCGCAGTCAGATTCACATGCTGAACAGCGCTTTTATCTCGGTGTCGACGGCGGTTCTTTGGCGGCCAATTCGCGGCGTCTCTGACCCGAAGCGGAGCCAGCCATGAAGGCCGCGCGGAAACTTGGCCACGGCATGGCTGGCTCGGTCATGCCTTGACGGTGCCGGCCCCCGTCACCCTAGAGCACCGGTTTCCGGTCGGATCGAAAGCAGCTGTCGCTGCGGTCGATTCGAATCTGAACGCACACTTCGTCGCGTTCCTGCGCTGGCTCGTGCACGACACCGATGAACTCCCGACTCGGCCGGCGGAACCAACCTCATGAGATGGCACAACTAGCGGTGCTGTTTCGTCAGGTTGGTGTCTCTGGCCGTGCCGGCGGCTCATCGGCGTCGTGAGCGTTCAAGCCCTTGCCGCGCTACTCTTCCTCGATCACCTGCAGCTGCAGGACCTGGGCAGCATCGCGAAGCGCTTCCCGGCCCTCCTGGTCTGCCTTCTCCTGCCGGAGTGGGTTGAAGGGTAGCCGCCCACCGTGTTCGTCACGGACTGCGTCGTAGAGCCGAAGGACTTCGTCCTCCGGATTTTCCGCGAGCAGTTCGTCGAGCTTCGCCCCTAGTTCCGCCGAGCGCTCGTCGCTGATACTGAACCCGAACCGCTTTGCCAACTGGTACCCGCCGGTTGTAGCGACACCGCTCCATTCCAGCGATACCAGCGGCTCGGCGGAGGCAAAGTCGGCGCGAGCTCGAAGAAACAGCTTCGTGGCCAGATTCTGTCGCCGTCGTGATGGAGTGGTGTACATCGCACGATCTCTCATCCGATGCAGATCGTTGGGGAACTGGATCACGGCAAACACCGCCAAGGCGTTGCCCTGGTCGTCCACGGCCACCCATGCCTGCCTCTGCAGCCCGCGTTCAGGCTGAAGGGTGCATCTCAGGATCCCGCCACCAGCGCCCGCTCCGCTCATCCGTCAAGTATCAGCGAGGTCCGCCACGGCGATCGGAAGCTCGCGGTCGCCTGCGCGTTTCGAACCGTCTTGTGGAACCGACCTCATGAGACATCACACCTAGGCGTGCACGACGGCCCAGCTGCTCCCACGGGACGAAGTCGGGGGCGATCAGGGCGTCGGGCCCCGACAGCAGCTATGTCGGCCTGCCCCAACCGGCTATGGCAGGAGTACGACGTGGTCAGACGATCCGCGGACCGACCGGCCACGCTGTAGAGCACCGTGTGCGTCCACATCCCCGGCAGCGGCGCGCGCCTCAGGGTCGACATCGCGGGCGTGCCCGTCGTCCCACCAGACGAACTGTTCGCCGACTAGGCCGTTTCCCTACTCGGCGAGTACATTCCCGGGAATGTGGGCAACCGTTCTGTCTGCCATAGCGATTCTTGTGGCGGCCGCGAACTTCTTCTACACCCAGTGGAAGACTGACCGGCGCGAGATCGAGCAATGGCGGCGCGAGGAGCTACTGAAGCTGACCAGCTCACTTGTCGAGCTCTCGTACGCGCGGCACGTCGACCTCGGGAACGAGTACGAGCGCCGGACCATGTGGGGCGCCGGCTCGGGCGCCCGGACGTCGTCATTCGAACAGACCCGTCGAATGCAGTTGATCGTCGTGCAGATCGGAATCCTCAACGACTCAGTGGCCGAGGCTGCGGGAAAACTGGTCGAGCTGCACATCACGAAAGAACGCGATCGCCAGTACACCGAGAACCCGGTCGACGACATTGGGCAACTGATGGTCGATGAAAGCGCCCTGCTGGGCGGCCACGCCGCCCTGGTGAAGTCCTTCCGCGAACTCACCGAGGGTCGGCGGCGATGGTGGATGCTGTGGAAGAGTCGGCGTCCCGCATTGCCCCGGGGCCGATTCGATCCTCCCTGAACATGAGTGCCCCTGATCTCGGCGGATAACCAGCGGCGGTGACGAAGTTGTCCTACGCGTGGATGCAGGCCACCCTCAGCGGCCTCATGCCGCAGCTGCGGCACTGTTCACCGCCGGCGGACGGGGACGTCGGCCGCGCACGGCCCCGCGGCGACTCAGCCGCAGCGGTGACGCAACTCCCATCCCGGGTTCCGGGCCGAACTGATGCTTGGTGGCCTCCAGGACCATCCGCGCGGCCTCGCGGCGAGCGGGGTCCTTGGCAAGCACCGCGACCAGGCGCGCAGGCCCTTCATCGATGATCCACTTCCACACTCCGCCAATGAATGCCACCAGCACCGTGGTGGTGGTGATTCCGATCAGCACAACCGGCTCCTCTCCGACTCATGATCAGGTGAGGGAACCGCGAGCAGGGGGTGCAGACTGCTTCAGTCCAACAAAACCCCAGGTAGAAGCAAGGCGGGCCCGCTACGGCTACCGGCCCGACTGGTAGACCGGGGCGACGGTCTCCTCGATACGGTCCAACAACCGCGCAAGGATGACCGCGGGCTTCTCACCGGCGGTGTAGCCGACCCAATCGAGCGCGACGATCCGCATCACCGTGTCGACGTCGGCCGGAGCTGGCGGCGGACTGATCGCGACGTTCACATGCGCGCGAACGTCCCCACCGCGGTTGAGGGCCTCGACGACGACTAGTACCAGCCGCTGCTGCAGCGCCGACATCAGATGCTCATCCGCCACGACGTGGTCAGGATTCATGGAAGGTCTCGCCCGGGTCCGGCATCAGCTCGGACAGTCGCAGCGAGAACGGGTATCGGCCCGGAGCATCCAGCGTGGACTCGATCAGGGCCCGGCCCTCGGTGATCTCCAGCACCCGGAACTGAGATGTCCCGGCGGGCCGGATCCGCACTAAGTCGCCTACCTCCATACCGTGGAGAATACTCGAACATATGAGCGATAAGTGGGAACCAGTCTGGATGGTCGGCTCCACTGTGGTCGATCCCGGACAGCTCTACGCAGTCCGCGGCGAACACTGGGCCGAACCGGCCCCGCAGGCCTGCCGCAACGGCCACCCACTCGACGGCAACTGCCTGGTCGGCGCCATCCCCTGCGGGCCCGCCCACGGTCACCACCGCTCCTACGAGTGCTGCACCTGCGGCCACCGGATCGTGTGGCCGGCCTTCGACGACGACTGCCGCTTCGCGAACTGAGCCCCATGCCATTAGAGACTCGTCCACCCTTGCCGGGCAGAGGAGCCCGGCCGCGAGAACCGTCAACCGCCGCTCGGCAGGATGGACAGACCTAGCGGGCGGACTGCCCGGCCGGGGACGACTCCCGAGAGCGCGCAGTCAGTCCCTCCTGCTCGCGTAGTAGAAGGCGAAGCTGGTGCCCAACAATGTGATGAGCGGGCCGTAGATCACCGAGCCGATCGTCTTGACGCCTTCGACGCGGTCCGCAGGCGCGAAAACCACAGCCGCGAGCAGCATCACGGAGATGACCCCCACCAGGATCAACAGTCGCGACGCCAGCAGATACCGCTGCCGATGCAACGGCACACCGACCGTGGCGCCGACGACACCGGTCTGGGGGACCAGGTCTTCGCGGATCTCGGGAGTCGAGATCACCAGTGGCTCACCAACTCTGCCCAGCAGCTCGTCGGCGTCGTCCCGGGTCGCGCTGCTCACGACGCCGTCTCCGCGGCGCACAGCTGGCACACGCACGCCAGATCCCCGTCGCAGCGGCGGCACGCGGCGCCGTAGGACAGCGCGATGACGTCTTCTAGCCCATGACGTGGGGCGAAGTCCTCGGTGATGTCACCCAACGGCTGGCTCTTCGACGCGCCCACCTTGTTCTCCCACCCGTCTGCCCCACCTGCGAGATTCACCACCCTAACCTTGCGCGGCACCCAGGGGATGTCGTCACCAGTAACGCGGATCGAGCTCAAAGGTCTTTCCCCTTTGCTGAAACCCCACCCCAGGGAGAGGTTGGCCGCCGAACTGACGTTCTACTGCGCGACCCTACCACGTGGGATACGTACCAATTGCGTCACAGAAGCGTGTTGGTTACGCCAAATGTGCGTAAACCAGGTTGACTAAGTACGGTCTACTACCTACTGTCAAGACATGCGGCGACGCGTCAGCCTGGCCGTAAGGGCTGCTCAGAGATGGATTGGGCAGCGCCTGCGGCCAGGGCTGCATGGCGAAGTAGAAAGGGAACGACCGCGATAGGCGCGGACCGTTACGCGCGAAATCGCAAGACAAGAGTCGATACCGAAGAGAAGCCGTCGGCAGTTCCTCGGCATTCATGGAGCGAGGATGACGTGTGCGCGAAGTGGGGTCCGCGCGGAACTGCCAGTAAGAGGGGAGCGCGCACGTGAGTGTTCAGGACCGGACCGAGAACCCGACTAGGGACACGTCCGGCAAGTCCGATGTGGTGCGTCTGTCGATCAACCTGGCACCAGACGTTGCAGATGTTCTACGCAAGTGGGCAGGCAAGAAGCGCATCAGCGCGACCGAGGCCGTCCGCCGTGCGATCGCCGTCTGGAACTTCATAGAGACCGAGAAGGCCAACGGAAACCGGCTGGCCATCGTGGAGTCGCTGCCGGGTGGCGAAGAGCGGATCCGCGAGGTGGTCCTCATCGACTGACCCTGGGCACAACGCTTTCCGATTGAGATTTCATGTGGACATATTTGAAGCACTGAACGACATCAGCCGATCCGTGTGAATCGGCAGAGCGGGTGGAGGGTTGGGTCCTTCACCCGCTCTTTTTCTAGACAAACGACATGAGCAGGGGGTGCTGATGCAAGACCAAAGCTTCGAGTGCCGGTATCGGTCGTATACGGATCTGCTGACCAGCAGCACACCGAACGCGACCGAACTCGATGCGATCGAACGCCAGCTTGGTCGCCTCGATCATGAGGTCGCTCAGACCGGCCTCGATCAGGAGCGGCACGTGGTGCTGCGCGAACTGCGCGAGGAAGCGCTCGGTGCGCTCGGCGCCGCCCAGCACCGTTCTCGCATCGATGACGCGCGCATGGTCGCCGATGCACTTTGTGCAGGCCGAAAATCGGTGCGCCCCTTCGACGGCGACAGTTCAGCACCTACGCTCGGCACGTGACTGACTACGTGGTCGGCCCTGGTGGAACCGCACCGGAGGCCGCCAGCTCGTTCGACGCGCACGCATAGATCCGACCGGCAGCCCGTGCCCGTCTGCGGCGGCAGCGCGAACCGGCGCCAGCCACGCCTCCCCGCCAGCCACGCCTCCCCGGCGGCAATCGGCAGAGCGGCGGCAGCCCGCTCACCGATAGCTGGACCCTGCGCTGAAAGGTTGCTGACGGACTCGGTACCCGGCCGGTCGCCGACCGGGGCCGCCTGCTTGTGGCCGCGGTAGACCCGCCAATCGGTCCTTGCCCTGCCCGCCCTTTTGGGCGGCCTGCCCCCGCGGCGAGCGGATGCCCTTCCGCGCCCTCGGGCGCGATCTCTGGGTCTGAGCTATGGCCTGGCCTGTGTGGTGTCTGTCCCTCTCGGTGTGGCCTGAGGGCGACTCGATCACCTCACCGACCGGAGGCAAGGGTGGCTTAGCCATCGCGTAGCGACGCCGCAGGCGCCCTTGCTGGAGGGCGGTGAGGTGATAGCCCTCAGATCAGGCCACACCGAGAGGGACAGACACCACGCCCCAGCGAAGACCCGCGCGAGCGCAGCTCGCGATACCCCGCGCCGATCGTGCCGCGCCTCGACCTTGACGAGCAGCTGCCCGAGCCAGCGACCACCGACCTACCCGGCACACGCGCTACGCCACCACAACCCGCGACAGCCGCGGCTCTAGACCGCAGCCACGCGCACCAGACGCCGCCACCGCCACCGACTCCCAAAAGCACCACGCACCCAACTTTCCGAGGTACTCCCAACGCAACCAATGTCTTTTTCTTTTCTCTTTTCCACCACCCACCACTCACCCCCCTGACTTCATTTTCAGATTTTTGATTGATTCCCCCCACCCCCTTCCACATCTCATGCCACGAAGTGCGTATGAGATGTGGAAGGGGGTGGGGGGAATCGAGCGAAAATCTGCGCGCGAACGCGCTGGTCAGGGAGGGTGAGTGGTGGGTGGTGGACCGCCAAAAGGTAGCCAGCGGTTGTGACACATGTTGTCTCGGCGTTTGCCGAGACATTGGCTAGGTTTTCGCACTGCTGACCTGCACCAAGATCGACTCGGCGAACCGCCGAACCACGACGGGCGGGCCCTTCCTCGGCCGGAGATTGTGCGCCCGGCACCCGGCCCCCTCAAGGGCGCTGCGCGTCGCTGCGCGATGGCCTACGGCCACCCTTGACCGGACCGGCCACCGGGCTGGCGAAGCCTTCGGAGGAAGGGCCAGGGGGATGGTTGGGCAGAGCAGCAGCCGATGGGTAGTTCCACGACTACCGACCGGCCCAGGACACGAAAAGGCCCCCGACCCGTAGGTCAGGGGCTTTCCTCGAGGGCTGCGGTTACGCGGCTGGTGCGACGTAGGCGCCCAGGTCGTAGACCCGGCCGTAGCCGCCGCCCTCGACCGGGCTGACGTAGAGCAGATCCACGATCCGGCCGCCGATCGCGACGCCGCCGGCGCGGGCCCGGCGCACGCCCGCCGAGATGGCGCGCTGCACGTCGCGGTCCAGGGTGATCGCGCGCAGGCCTTCGTCCTGGTCGTCGACGCGGGCCGCAGCGTCGATCTCGACGATCAGTGCCGAGTCGATCACCGGATCGCCGCCGGTGGCGACCTGCGGGCGGCGGTTGACCCAGAACAGCGGCAGGCCCTGACTGTTGTGGCGGTGGCGCCGGACCACGGCGACGATCTCGCCGCTCACGCCGTCACCGGGCTGCACGTCCTTGCCGAAAGGATTCGTCGCGCCCTGGCTCATCAGCTCGGCGTTGACCTGGTCCAGGTCGGTCAATGCGTTGGTCATGATGTGTCCTTCGTTCGTGTGTGCTGGTTGAGGTGAGAAGTAGGGAGTTGGGACGGGGCAGGTTCGACACCTGCCCCGTCAGCGACCGATCAGCGAATCAGGGTCAGCACCTCCGCCCCGGTGTCCACCGACTCGGCGGACGCCACGATCTGGGCTACACGCGAGTGCGACAAGCCGACCGCGCCGCCGATCTGGCGCATGGATTCACCGGCCGCGCGGCGGCGCATGATCTCCGCGTCACGGGCGGCGTTCGGGTCGGACTCGACACCGCTGTCCAGCCCCTGCACGGGCTCTGTCGAGCCGCTGTCCAGTGCTGGACGGGCGGTGTCCACCTCTGTCCACTCCGCGTCTACTGGGTCGGCGGCGCTGTCTACCCGCACGGCGATCGCGTCTACCGGCTCCGGCGCGCTGCGCGGGACCTCGATCAGCGCGGTCAGGCCGTGTGTGGCGGCCAGACCGGCCAGCGGGGCCGCGCCGGCGACCGCGGCCGCGATCGTGGCGGGCAACAGCCGCTCGCCCGATTCCGCAGCGTGCAGACCATTTCCGACGATGCTGACCAGCTCGGCGACGGCGAGCTGGGCCCAGAAGAACACCGTGGTGCCGGTCGGCACGGTGATGTCCTGGCGGGCCCGGCGCTTGAGCGAGACCAGCGCGACGGCGGACTGGACGATCGCGCCGTCGACGAAGATCGGGCCGACCCACGCTAGACGGCTGTCGATCCCGGCCATGACAGCCAGATCCGACAGGGCCACGAAGCTCCACGCGAACGCACCCAAAGCGATCACGATTGTCATTACCAGTGCGGTGTTCTCGGCCCAGTCGCTGCGGCCGGTAGACACCGGGTGGACAGCCTGTACAGCGGCTGTACGGGTGGTGTTCATCGATCGTGTCCTTCCCACTCGATCGCGGCGAACGCGTTGACAGGGGTGCGCACCAGGCGCTCCTGGTGGTCGTGCAGGGCGTGCCCGGCTAGCTGGTCCAGGGCGTCGTCCAGGTCGCTGGCAAGCTCTCGGTTACGGTCTTTCAGGTCCGCGATCCGGGCCTCCAGCGCCGCGATACGCGCGGCCGTATCGGTCTGGTCGATGGTGAACTCGGGCCGCACCGGGCGCAGCGGGATCACCGGGGCGAGGTCGGCCTGGTCGACGTCGGCGACGGCCGTCGCCGGCATCGTCGACTCGACGGCCACCGTGCTCACCGCTCCATCTCGTCTCGCTCGCGCTCGGCGCCGACCGCGGCGAAAGCGTTCACCGACGACGCGGTATCGCGGAAGGCGTTGATCGCCTGAGTCCGGGCCGCGACGCGGGCACCGAACGCAGGAACCGGGTTGCCCGGCGCATTGCGGGAGGAGTCGCGCGAGGTTTGCCCCTGGTCGATGCCGTGCCAGTAGTACGGCCTCGACGGGTCCGCCGCCCGCGCCGTGTCCGCCGGGTCGGTCGGGTCGGCGACGTAGTCGACCTCCTGGACGTCGCGGGTGTAGATCCCGCGAGCCAGGTCCCGCCCCTGCTCCAGGTGGCGGCGCTGCAACGGCGCGGTGTCGGGGGCGGCCAGCTGGGTGGCCGCAGCGTCGGGGTCGCGGCGCCATAGCTCTTCGGCCTCGCCGATGGCGATCCACTCGTGCATGTACCGGTGATCGGGGTTGTCCATCCACGGCGACGCGTAGGAGTGGGCGTCGATCGAGTCGGCCGGGTCGTACTCCTGCGGATCGCGGTTGTGACTCTTGGCCGACAGCTCGTAGTCGGTGCGCATCTGGCGCTCGATGTCGCTCTCGGTCTCGGAATCCAGAACGTGAGCGGGGGTAGTGTTCGTCATCGGTTCGTGCCTTTCGAAACTGCTTGAGTAGGTGGGTTCAAAGCCGGGCCAGTAGCCGTGGCCGGTCATCTCGCGTGCCTGCATGTGGGAGGCCCAGCGTGGCTGGTCCATGCCGGGCGGCCGCAATCCGCCTGGCATGGTCACCTCGTGGGCGTGGCGCATAGCCTCGGGCGCGAAGGTCCAGGCCTCGCGGATCTCGTCGAGCTCGCGCCACCGCGGCGCGACCTGCGGATCGGTGGACCAGCGGTCCCGGATCGCGCTCGCCTGCGCCGGCCGGATCTCCGGGTCCTCGAAGAGCCGGGCGAAGTCCGACCGCCACAGCACCTCGACCTCGTCGTCGACACGGTCGGCGTAGCGAGTGATCCAGGGATCGTCGAGATCGTCGTCGGGGCTCATCGTTCGATCCCGTCCTCGCGCTCGGCGGCGGCGAACGCGTTCACCGACTCCGAGACGCTGAACGCATTGACCGGCTGGGCAGTCCTCCTGGCCTGGGTGGCCTGGCGCTCGGCGCTGCCGTACCGCTGGCTCGGGTGGGTGGTCTCGATGACCTTCGACACCGCCTCGTCGCGTTCCTGACGCAGTGTCTTCGCCGTGGCGAGGGCCTGGTCGCGCTCGGCGATCATCGCGGTCAGCTGCTGAGTGAGCCGGGCATTGCGCTCGGTGAGGTCGGCGTTGTGCTCGATCGACAGGCCGTGACGCTGACGCAGATCCCTGTGCGCCTGCTCCAGGTCCTGCCGCTCCAGGTCGTTCTCACCGAGCAGCCGCTCGCGGGCGGTGACCCGCTGATCGGCCAGCGCCGTGGTCAGCGACTTGGGCATCCCGTAGCTCTCGAACCGCGGGTTCCCAGGGAAGTTCGGGTCGGTGATCTCGACCCGCATCCGAGCGGTGTCCGCATCCGCACTGTCCACGCTGGCGTGGGCGTAGTCCAGAGCGGCGGCCTCGCTGCCCAGCGTGGAGACCTCGCTGGCCAGGACCTCGCCGGTCGCCGGGTCGATGCGCGCCACCGCGACCTCGTGCGGCTCGGCGACCACGTAACCCGGCTGCCGATCACGCGACCAGCGCGTCAGCGCCCGGAACGCCTCGTATCGCGGACCCATCACCCCGCGCCGCTCCGGATCGCCGATGGCGAGCCCGTCGGGGCGCGCCTCGATGTCGACGTACACCTTCCCGTCCCGAGGCAGGCGCTGGTCACGGGCCAGCTCGCGGCGGGTCTCGGCGATGGCCTCCTCACGGAATCCGTAGTGGTTACGGACCTGCACGCTGCCGGGCACACCGTAGGTCGCGGTGTAGCCGGTGTGCTCGGCCATGTAGTCGATCTCGTGAGCGATCTCCCGCCGCGTCAGACCCGCCGCGAACGCCGCCTCGGCGGTGCTCGCGCGGGCCTTCTCGGCGACCTCGGGGTCCAGGGCGTTGCCGGACCGGTTCACGCCCAGGTGAGCGCTGCGCAGACGCTGCACCGCGTTGCGCTGCCGGTCGTTGAGCTCGTCGTAGCCGCGCGGCGGACGCAGCTCGCGGCGGGCCTCGGCCCGCTGGGCGGCCTTGGCGCGCTGCTCGGCGACCAGGCGGGCGTTGTGCTCGCGCCGGGCCGCGACCCAGCCCTCGGACTGCACCGCGACCGCGCGGGCGGTGCGCTCGGCCTCGGCGTCCATGTTCTTGAAGATCGCCCCGTACGGCTGAGACGGATTGCGGTCGGCCTCGCTCAGTGCGAGCGCGACCTGTCCGCGCCGCTCCAGCGGCAGCGCCTGGCCCTCGTGCAGGGTCGACTCGATCGAGTACCGGATACCCGCCAGACGCTCGCGGTCCAGCGCGGCGTCCTGCTCGGTGAATCCCGGCTGCTGGCTGCGCAATCCGGCGGCGACGACCTCGGCGTGGTAGTCGTTGACCCGCTTGGTGAACCAGGCCGCGGCGATCTGCTGCTCGCCGACCTGCACGCGGATCGACTCGGCGAGGTCGCGGCGCTCCTTGCGCGTCAGCTTCGGTACGCCTTCGGCTCCGCGCCGGCCGCGGTGATTGTGGATCCATGACCGCGCCGCGGCCATGACCTGGCCCAGCGCCCGGCCGGTGTCGCGGACGATCTCGTCCTCGACCGCCGGACCGGAGCTGTTGTGCGCGTTGTCGGTGAAGTTGAACATTCGGATCTCCTTGTGTGAGTGGTTGAACTGCGGAAACTCAGTGGTCGGCGGACTGGTCAGCGACCCAGGCCGCCAGTTCCAGCTCGTTGCGGATGTCGCCGGCGAAGTACTCGCAGAAGTCGTCCCAGCCCTGGGGCCAGACCCGCAGGGTCCGGTCGTAGACCTCGGCGGCGTCCAGGGCGTCGATGCGGGCGTGGCGGGCCGGGTCGGCGCTGATCTGCTCGACACACGCGCGCAGGAAGTTGCGGGCGACGGTGATCTGTACGGGTGTCACGTGTGCCGGGACGGCGGTGCTGGTGGTGTCGGGCATGGTCAGGACTCCTTCTTGCGGGGGTCATTGGTGGTGCGTCGGGTCTCGTAGCGGGCCCGCCGGACGGACAGGGCCTCGACGTGGCGGCGAATCCAGGCGCCCGCGTCGGCGACGGCGTAGTAGGCCATCTGGACGGTCTCGACGGCGCCGGGGCGACCGGCGCAGTGCCACCAGCCGAAAGCGGCCACGGCCAGCACGTACAGCGACAGCGGGCCTGGCAGCGGCAGCACCGTCACCGCGGCGGTGGCGACGGCGGTCCCGGCCACGGCCGGACCCCAGATCCGCGCCCAGTCACGGGCCCGGGTGGCGCGGTCCACGACCGGCTTGGCGGCGCGGCCGAGCTGGCCGCCGTCGTGGGTGACGGGCACCAGCTGCGCGGCGAGCTTGGCCGCCGGGCTGCCGATCATGTCCTCGTCCAGGACGGCGAGCTGGGCTTCCTCGGCGGCGGTCAGGCCACCGAGCAGGTCCTCGCCGTGCTCTTCCGGATCGGGTAGCGGGTTCGGGATAGCCATGATGAATCTCCTTGCAGGTCAGTCGGTGTCAGGCCGGACGGCGCTTGGTCATGGGGATCACCGGCGCCAGCGCGGTGGTGTCCGGCTCACCCGGAACCGGGGCCAAAGAGGCGGCCATGCCCGGCAGCGGGCGCTGCCGCTCGCGGGCGGCGTCGTCGAGCATCGAGACACGGCCCCACCGGGTCCGGCCGCCGGCGACCCACACCACGTCGCCCTTCTGCATGGCGCGCAGCTTGTTCGGCGGGGCGATGTACTCGTCGTTGGCCTGCACGTTGCCCTCGTCGCCGACCTTCGAGCCGCCGATCAACTTCCGCGACAGGTCGAACTTGCGGCGGGTGCCGTAGATGTTGGCGATCTGCTCGGGGTTGGTCGTGCGGCCCAGCAGCGAACCACCCGAAGCCGCAGAGACCAGGCCGGTCCGGGCGTCGTCGTCGTAGCCGAGGCCCTGCCAGGTCTGGGCGATCCACCACGACCCGACACCGGCTTTACGCAGGCGCTCGACCCACTTCACCGCGCGGGTCTTGCCATCGGCGACCGCGCTGAATTCGTCAACGGCCATCAGGATCTGGCGGCCGTGGGCGACATCGGCCAGCTGCTCCAACATGCAGCCGATCGCGCCGAACTGGGCGCGAGCCCGGTCGGGAGTCTTCACGCCTTCCAGCACGATGTAGAGGAAGTCGTAGTCGGTGATGGCCTTGCCGCCGTCGAACGCATCACCCAGCGACCGGCACAGGTTGGCGAACTCCGCGCGGGCGGAGTGCATCACCTTCTGCTTGCCCGCGACCGTGGACGCGATCTCCATATCCACACCGGGGACACCGGCCCACGGGACGTCCTGGTCGTAGACTCCGCCCCACAGCTGCGCGAGAACGCGCTCGTTGAACCGGCTCAGGAACTCGAACCAGTCCCGGGGCGGATTCTCCCCGACTGCGGTCGGCACGCCGTCGACGAGATCCACCCGCTCTGGCGCGTCCACGACCAGGTGAATCAGGGTCTCGCGGATTTCGTAGAAGTACTTCTCGGTATCCGACGTCGGTGTGGAACCGCCCGAGATCATCGACGACAGGATCGACCGCAGATCGTCGCGCTTCTCGACCCCCCACAAGTTCAACGGGGTCTTGGGGAAGATTCCGACCCGCTCCTCGGGCACGCCCATCGCACGGAACCACTCGGCCATGCCCTCGGCGACCGCAATCGACTGCGGGCCGCCGTTGCAGTCCAGGACCAGCACCTGCGGGCGGCCGGGGCGATTGCGGTTCCACCACTGGCGGTGACGCATCCACGTCGTCACGAACCACGCCACGAGCACCCGGCGCATCAGCGTGGTCTTGCCCGATCCGGACGACGCGACGGTGGTCATGTGCTCAGCGAGCGCGATCCACGGCACGATTAGGCGGGTCTCGTTACGGCCCAGCAGAGTCCGCAGCATCGACTTCGCCGGAGCCTGCGTCTGCTCGTTGGCCAGCCGCCCGATCACCACATCCGGGTTGAACCCTCCGGTGTGGAACGGCAGACGACGCTGCGCCAGCCGGGCTGCGGCGCGCTGCTCACGCTGCGACTGCGCCCACAGCGCCCGCTCGGTACGCGCCGGCGACTGCAAACCGACCGTGGACAGCTTCACACGGAAGTGCGTGTAAGCCAGAGTCGCGGCCAGCCACGCGGCCGGGACCAGGACCACGGCCATACCGAGCAGACCCGCCACGTGATCCCCGGCCATGAACTGCTGCGACGCCTCGGTCGCCATCGTGCCCGGCGCCAGCACATCCCAGTGCCACAACGCGGTCGCGCCCGGAATCACCGCCAGCGACCCGAGCAGCCAGTTACGCAGCTTGGTCGGCTTCCACGCGTGCAGCGTGGCCGGAACCAGGATCATCACGGTCATCACCAGCACCGCGAGCAGGCACGTACCGGCCAGCAGCGCCGCGTCAGTGACGCCGTCGAGCGAGACTTCCGACAGCTTGGGCAGCCACCCGATCGGGTCGTGATCCAGGCCGATCGGCGGCATCGTCGGATCGACGTCGATCTGCGGTGCCTCGGTCGGGGTCGGCTGGGCCGACAGCACCGGGGTCGGGGCGTAGGGGGCGCAGTCTTTCGGGGTGATCATCGGCGTGCAGGTCATGACGACACCGCCTCTCCGTTCGGGTCTGTGACCTGGGTGTTGTGATCAGCGGATCCGCCCGCGATCACCCGGAGACCGGGTCGCAGATCGGGCGAAGACGGGGACTTCTTCTTGGGCGGGATGAGCTCGTCGAGATCGGCGAGCCGCATTCGCAGCGGCGAGTTCTCGAATAGCCCCGCGGCCTTGAGTTCGCCGGCGGCCTTGTTGATGACCGTCTTCACGCGCTCACCGCGGTAGTAGTAGATGAGCCCAGCGCAGTCGGCGGCCCGCGCGGTCTGGAATGCCTGCGAGACCGCGGTTTTGGCTGCCTTGAGGTTCTTGTCGGTCAGCTCGACCTCGACCGCGATCAGCTCACCGTTGTTGTTGATGTAGCGGCCGTCGTGGATGTGCGGACGAGTCTCACCTGGCTTGGCGGGCGGGACCTGCGCGCGCAGCTGCCGCTCGGAGATCCAGCGGTCCAGGTCCAAACCGACCAGCGCCAGCCGAACCTCGAAGACAGTGCGGGTGTGGTCGGCCATCTTCGGCGACGGCATCCAGTACTTCGTGCTGCGGCCCAGCATCGCGTCGGCGGTCGAGCGGGTCGGGGTGATCCACGACGGGCCCGGCACCGGGCGCATCCCCAGCTCCGAGACCACCTTGGCCTTGCGCAGCTTGCGCACGATCCGGTACGCGCGCGACTCGCTCACGCCCAGTACCTGGGCCACCAGATCCAGTGGCGCGCCGTACATGTCTGACAGCAGCGTCAGCAGCAGCATCTCGCGAGAGGTCAGATTCACCGCTCCATCCCTTCTTCTCGATCCAGCTCGGCCGCGGCAAATGCGTTCACCGGGGCGGTGTCGCGGAAGGCGTTGACCGGCGCCTCGGCCCAGGCCGGGCCCGGATCGCCCGGGGCCTGGTCAATCTCGACGCCACGGCGCTCGGCGGCACGTTCCTGATGGGCGCGGGTCGCCTTCGCCAGCGCGGCGAGCTGAGCCTGAGTCGGGGTCCGCTTCGGCGCGGCCTGGTTGATGTCGAACAGATGCGCCACCAACGGCTCTCGACGACTGCCACGCGAGCGGACGACCCGTCCCGCGATGTCCTGCCCGTTAGGACGCAAGCCCTGTGCGGCCAGCTGGCGGCGGGTCCGCAGATGATCAGGCGCGGTCCGCCAGTCGTAGGTCGGGATTCCCTCGCTCATCGCGGCACCTGCGTCGGCTGGACACGCTGCACGTGCACGCAATCGGTGCGCTGGACCTCATGCGCCCGGCAAATGTTCGGCGACTCGACGTAGGACTGCTGATCAATCCAAGCGACCGAGCAGCCGACCATCCCGACGAACACCAACACCACCAGCGCGATCAGCCGCAGCCCCGCAGGCAGGTGATTCAGCGGCGCGTAAACCGCACCGACGCCCGTGAACTCGGCACCACCCATCGACTGAAACGCGTGACGACCAACCTGGTCGCGGTCATCGCCACGGCCGTAGCGCTGCGGTGCGGCACTCCCCCGCCCGTTCATCGCTCGACACCGTCGTGCTCGGCAGCCCAGACCATCGCATCTGCGATCGCGTTGCCCGATGCGCGCACCGCATCGTCACGTTCCGGCTGCGGATATTCGCGAATCTTGACCGCGACCTCGTGCGCCATCGACAGCCACTCGGAAGTCGAAACGGAATCACGTGCGGCATATTCGAGGCGGTTCTTCGCAGACTCGACATTCATGCTTCCGTATGTGGAGGGCCACCACGGATACTCGGGGTTGGGCTCATCGAATCGGTCGGCGTAAGGCTCCAACGCGGCGTAGCGGGTACTCAGGGCGACCATCCGGCTCCGCAGTACTTCTTGCTGGCGGATGATCGAGTCCAGCTCGTCGTACAGATCGACCGGGTCGTTGATCGACTCGCGGGCAGGTTCGGCGCTCATCGACGCACCCCCACACGCTTCGACGCCCGCCACAACCAGACCGCAGCGACGACTATCAAGACGAAGCCGAGTACGTCCGGCGCGATCAAGATCATCGAGCCCACCGACAGCAGCGCCACTGCGGTCACAAAGCCATTCCCGCGCATCAGGCCGCCCTCCGGACTGACCGGCCGAGCAGAGCAGCGAGCTGCGCTCGCGCATGGGCCGACATCGGGGGTGCCTGGGCGACGATTTCGTCGAGGTAGTCGGCAACCTCTGGCGCCAGCGTCACCTCTCGCGGCTTGCGCCGGGTCGGGCCATCGCCCTCGTCGACGCTGCCCGCGCAACGGGCAACGCCCTGCGGCCGTGCAGATCCGGTGACCTTCCGCTGCTTCTGTCGAATCGGCGCGCTCACTTGACACCGCCGTCGGTCAGCGGACGCCTGAGCGCCAGCACCTGGTTGCGGTCGACCTTGATCAGTCGGGGTCCGATCTGGAACGCCTCCAGCAGCCCTGCCCGGATCCACCGTCGGACGGTGGTCGGGTGAACGCCACCGGCGAGAACGCCGGCATCGCGCAGCCCGATCAGGTCGCGCGCGGTAGTTGAGGAATCTCCCGTGTGCATATGTGCAGCTCCTTCAGCTCGTGCGGCTTGTGTATACACACGAGCGTATACGCAGCTGCGTATACGCACAAATGTTGCGTATACGCAGCCCGCTGAAGGCATGAAAAAGCCCTGATCAGTGGACTGATCAGGGCTCTTGACAGGCGCTTAGGACCACACGGTCCGCCGACGAACTACTGGGTGTTCAACGCCATCCGGAACGAGAAGGCCCGATAGCGGCCCGGGATGTACGACACGTCGGAGACCATGAGGAGCTTGTCGCCCGATGTGACGTAACGCTGCTTGATGGTGATCAAAGGCTCCCCCGCCGGAGTCCCCAGCCATTCGGCATGATTGTCAGACGGCACCCGCTCGGCCAGCTCCTCCTCAAGGAAGTCCGCCTCGGGCGGCGACTGCCCCGGGAGATGGTAGGTATCGGAGATCGAAATCGGCCGCCCACCCTCGGACGCCCTGGTGACGACGTGCACGAGCGGCGCCCCGACGTCGAGCCCGAAGGCGTCGGCCAGCTCTTGATCTGCCGCGATCTCTCGGACCTCGCGGTCGACCACCACCTCCTCCCCCTCGCTCGACTCCGTGTTGTACGTCGTCTCGGGGCTTTCCATCTGCCGCTCGGGCGAGATCCGGGTGTCGTCCGACTGCGCAAGGACCAACGTGCCGCGGCGCTCGACGGTCTTGACGAGCCCCCACCGTCGCAACTGCCCTGTCGCCTTCCTCGCCACGATCTCGGACACCCCGAACTCTCGGGCGATTTCGGCATGGCTGGGTAGCCAAACGTTCGGCGGGATCACACCCTTCCGGATATCGACGGCGTACTTGTTCGCGATAGCCACGTATTTGGGTTCCGGCATCGAGCACCCCTCTCGGTCACTGAACGCAGGCAAGTACCTGCGTATACGCAGAGAATGTACCCCGCCTACGGCGACACACCGATAGCGCTGTGGCCTCGGCCATGTCGTACGTCGTCAGCGCAGTTGCCAACACTGGGCGACATCGCCCAGGTTCCACCAGGAGACAAACGAGCCGTCAACGGAGTCGAGTGTCCACCGTGCCGACAGCTCGTCGAAGAACTCGTCGCAGCCAGTTTTGCCGCCCTTCGGCTCGCCCACGAAGATCAGCCGGTCACCGCCGGCGGCGACGTAGTCCTGCAGCACGCGGGCCGACATCGGATCGCCCCATCCGGGCGGCCAGCACAAGAACAGAACGCGATCGCCGAATCCGGCCGCCTCAAGATCCGGAAGGCCGGCCACCGGGTACCACTCGGCGCGCCGCCCGGCTGCGTTCGGGAACGACGGATTCGCAGCGGCCTCAGGTGGCTCGGAGTCATACGCCGCGACCTCGACGCCGCGGGCGGCCAGCATCGCCGCCCAATACCCACGCCCGGCGCCGACCTCACAGATCCCGCGACCACCCGCGACCTCGACCATCCAGTCGAGCGTGCCCGGCGAAGGGATCGCGTAGGCGTACGTCTCCTGCAGAACCGTCTGCGCATACCCCATCCGGGCTGTTCCCGCACCGCCTCCGGGGATCCGATGGTCGTCGGCACTCTCGCCCATCAGCGGCTGCACAACGTCCCAGTACGGATTCGAACTCTCACCGCCCGACAGGAAATGCAGCATCCGCAGGTCAAGCAGCCGGTCCTGCTCCGGATCCGGGCCACCTGGCAGCCCTGCAGCTGTATCGAGGTACTCGGCGACCTTCGGATACTCGGTCTGCAACCTCACCTCATCCGCGAGGAGCGTGGCTAGTTGGTCGCGACGATCCGGGGACAGCATGAAAGCAGTCATCAGACCATTGTGCAGATCGAGCCAGCTAGAGGTGATCGGATCGACTTGTCTCACAGTCGATCCAGACACTCCTAGCCCGGCGGCAGCTCCGAGATGGTGCTGGTGCCTCCAGCAGCCTCGTCCTGCTGAATTTCACGGCTGAACCACTGACTTTGCCCCGGCGGCGGGCTTGGGTCGTCGCCGATCCAATGGTGGCTGGTGTCGTTTAGATGCGGCAAAGCCCGGAGTCGACCATTGTCGAGCTTCTCCAGCCGAACAGATAGCATTCGCATTGTGGTCGGCTGGGCTAGCTCAATTCTCTGTTCGCCCACACTGAACTCATATGCGCCAATAACAACAAGCTCGTAGTAGCTCTCAGAATCCAGTTGCACAGCGATTTCTGGAGCCAGTTCAACCGGATGCCATTTCGCGATCGCTACGCGCCCTTCGATCATTGCCGCCGCGTGCAGCACGTCCCACATTTCGGAAAAGGTAACATCATCAAGTTTCGGAATCAAAATTGGCACGGCTACGTGCGATTGTACGACCTGCAGCGCCCGCAGATATTCGATTACACGAAGATCGAAAGCTTGAAATCCCTCGGATACTTGCCGAATATCACGAAACGGCCCATACTTGCCTCCGACCTGGATAGTATTCGGATAGACCATTGCAGCAGTTAGCGCGATCGCAGGCCATGCGTCACCGATCTCAGCTCCTTCCAACCGTGACAATCTAAAAGAAATGTCACCGCTCGCCGTCTCGCCGTCAAACTCACCTTCGGTGTGCATTCGGCCTGATGGATCCGAACCCGTGGTCCGAACCCCCGTCCTATCTGGACCGATCGAAGAGGTTACTGTGAATGTAACCGGGGCTGCCAGTTCCTCACCATCCGGAGCCACGGCCCTGATTCGGATTTCACGCACTTCCGATTCCGACGGCAATATCGACACCCATGCCGTATCAATATTTCCACCAAGTCCCCCAGGAAGGTCCATTTCGACGGACGCCCGGGCATCTAGGGGGGTGCCAAACTTCCGCCAGCGGTCGAAGGCGTCCTGATCAAACTCCGGATCCTCTATCGCGAAGTGCAGCTTTAGCGGGATCGGACGTTCAGCAAGCGCCTCATCGAATCGCTTATAGATACGAAAAGTAAGGCACGAGCCGTCCGGCGAGACCAGCTGAGTAGCAGCTACAAGTCCAGGTTCATCGCGAGAGATCGAGGGCGTGAACGGGTCGATACTTACACCATAGCGAAAGTGCGGATCGCCATCGAGAACCCTTTGCAGACGACCTAGATGTTCGGCGACCTCCGCTGGCGTAAGCACAGAAGTCTCGTTTGCGAGGTCGAACAGCTCTCGGTCACGCTGCAGGATTTTACCTACATCTGCAATCGCGTTCCTCAGCCGCTCCGCGCCACCTTCCAGATAATAGTCCTTAACATACCAGTGCTTCGAGATCCAAGCCTCACATGCATTAAGGCCCTTCCATTCGATGATCCGGCCTGGCTGATTGAACCATTCCTCAATGATCGCGCGATCAGCTTCTGTCAGCGGATCATCTTTTTCCTCTGCCGATCTCTTAAGTTTCGGGTCTTCGGAGAACATGTCGGCAATAACCCTTTCGGGCATATCCGAAAACCACTCGTCTAGCTTGTTCTCAATCGTCGGATCCAATGGCATCACAAGATACCAGTCTCCAACCGGTATCTTCTTACGTACTAGGCCGATCATCAGCCGACGAAACGACTTCTCTATCTGCGTTTTCTGAGAAGAGTCCAGGTTCGTTGCGAACTTCTTAACTTGATAAACATCCCACACCTCATGCGGCGGTGCCGAACGAGGTACGATTACATCAATGCCAAAGTCACCTTGCGACGGGCGAATGCGTTGCGCCCTTGGGTACTCATTGTAGAGCAGTATCGATACAACCGCTTCGACCTCGTCTCCACTTAGCGCCGCCCATGGCACTCTCGCCATGCCGATCTCCCTCTTCCCTAGCAGAAATGTATGCCGGGCAGCGTAATCGATCCTGGTGTCGGCTTCTGTAGCAATCGGACGCGATGTATCAATCCGCACCCTGCAGGCCGCCCGCGCGCATCTGTGAATCCCGCCCCGGATGCTACCCGAGCACTCCGCGCGACGACCTGTACCGTGCCGAGTGCTGAACTACGCCTTCTTAGTGGTTAGTCCGCTGCGGAACTCGACGACGTCGCCGTCGGCCATGACGTAGTCCTTGCCTTCCATGCGGACCTTGCCCGCGGCCTTGGCGGCCGCCATGGAGCCGGCCTCGACCAAGTCGGTGAAGGCGACGAGTTCGGCCTTGATGAAGCCGCGTTCGAAGTCGGTGTGGATGACGCCGGCGGCCTTGGGGGCCGTGTCGCCCTGGTGGATGGTCCAGGCCCGGGCTTCCTTGGGGCCTGCGGTGAGGTAGGTCTGCAGGCCGAGGGTGTGGAAGCCGGCGCGGGCCAGGGCGTGCAGGCCGGGTTCGGTCTGGCCGATGGACTCGAGCAGTTCGAGGGCGGACTCGTCGTCGAGTTCGAGGAGTTCGGCTTCGACCTTGGCGTCGAGGAAGACGGCGTCGGCGGGGGCCACGGCGGCCTTGAGTTCGGCGACCTTGGCCTCGTCGGTGAGCACCGATTCGTCGGCGTTGAAGACGTAGAGGAAGGGCTTGATGGTGAGCAGCGACAGTTCGCGCAGCAGCTCGCCGTCGACCTTCTTGCCCGCGGCGAACAGGGTGGTGCCCTCGTTGAGGAACTCCTGGGCGACCTTGGCGGCGTCGAGCAGCGGCTTGCGGTCCTTCTTGACCTTGGCTTCCTTCTCGAGGCGCGGGATGGCCTTCTCGAGGGTCTGCAGGTCGGCCAGGATCAGCTCGGTCTCGATGACCTCGATGTCGGCGGTGGGATCGACGCGACCGTCGACGTGCACCACGTCGTCGTCGGCGAACACGCGCACCACCTGGCAGATGGCGTCGGCCTCACGGATGTTGGCCAGGAACTTGTTGCCCAGGCCCGCGCCCTCGGAGGCACCCTTCACGATGCCGGCGATGTCGACGAAGGACACCACGGCGGGCACGGTCTTCTCGGAACCGAAGATCTCGGCCAGCTTGTCCAGGCGCGGGTCCGGCAGCGGGACCACGCCGACGTTGGGCTCGATGGTCGCGAACGGGTAGTTCGCGGCCAGCACGTCGTTCTTGGTCAGCGCGTTGAACAGCGTCGACTTTCCGACGTTGGGCAGGCCGACGATTCCGAGGGTGAGGCTCACGAGGAGCAGAGTCTACGCGGTGCGACCTGTCGCCGAACCACCGGAACCCGCCCCGCACGGGCGGGGCGGGCCGACAGCGATCACGGGACCAGGACGACCTTGCCCAGGTTGGCGCGCTGCTCGATGACGGCGTGCGCGGCGGCGGCGTCGTCGAGGGCGAACTCGGCGTGCACGACCGGGTGCAGCAGGCCGGAGGCGTAGAACTGCCAGACCTGCTGGCGCAGGTCCTCGTAGCGGGCGGGGTCGCGCTGGGCGAGGCGGCCGATCCGGAAACCGGACAGCGTCTTGCCGCCGGCCAGCAGGTCCTCGGTGTCGATGAGTCCGCCGCCGGTGCCGTAGGTGACGACCCGGCCGCCCTCGGCGAGCGCGCCGATCGCGGCGCCCAGACCGGTGCCGCCGACGCCGTCGAGGCCGAAGTCGGCCTGCTTGGCGGCCTGCAGCCGGTCGTAGGTGACGACCTCGTCCGCGCCGAGCCCGGCCACGAATTCGGCCTTGGCCTCGTCGGACACCGCCGCGACGACCCAGCCCGCGCCACGGACGCGGGCCAGCTGCACGGCGAGGTGGCCGACGCCACCGGCGGCGGCGGTGATCAGGGCGGTCTCGCCCTCCCGCGGCGCCGCGGTGTCGAGCGCGCCGAGCGCGACCAGACCGCTGCGCATCAGCGCGACGGCGTCGACCGCGGACGCGCCGTCGGGAATGGCCGAGGCCTGGTCGGCGGGGAGCACGACGTACTCGGCGTAGGCGTCGGCGCACAGACCGACGACGCGGTACCCCTCCGCGTAGTCGTCCACTCCGTCACCGACCGCGACGACCTCACCGGCCACCTCGGCCCGCAACTCCTGCGGACCGTTGATGCGCCGGATGGCCGAGAGGGTGACCCCGATGGCCTCGACCTTGACCAGCAGCTCACCGGGACCGGCCACCGGCACCTCGGCCGCGACGACCTCGAGCACCTCCGGACCACCGCTGCGCTCGTACCGAACTCGCCGCATGACACCTCCTGAGATTGGGCGAAGGCGCAACGGTAACCGGCTGAGTGCGCGTAACCACAGCTCACGGACCTGTGAGTGCTAAATCTCACCGCCGTGCGCACGGCACGGAGAGCACCTTCACAGCACGATTACCCCGCGACGGCGCAGCAGACGCGTGCGTCACGCCACACCGGCCGGATCGCCCGCCGCCCGAGCTCTTGCGCCGAGCACGCACTCTCGCGATCGCCATCCGCCCGCCGTACCTCGGGCCCACTGCGCCACACGAGTCCGCACCCTCGCGCCCCCGCTCCTCGGACCCACTGCGCGCCACCAAGCCCGTGCGCTCCCTGCCGTGGCGATCAGCGCGCCGCCCCACAGCCCTGGTCGCCGGCACCGCCCCCGGCGTAGCGTGACCGTATGGAGGCGACCACGGAGGTGGTGACCGCGACCCCCGCGCCGATATTGGCGGCATTCATCGACCGCTATATCGGCTACCGGCTCGCGGGATTCGAACCCGGCCTGCACCGGGGCCTGCCGTCACGGCACATGACCTTCATCGTCGCCATCGGCCCGACGATCGACGTGGTCGAGCACACCGACCCGCACCAGGCGCCGGGCAGCTACCGCTGTGTCCTGAGCGGCCTGCAAGCGAGCCCGGCGACCATCGCGCACACCGGTTTCCAGGAGGGCATCGCGATCGAACTGACCCCGCTGGGCAGCCGGGTCCTGTTCGGGATGCCGGCCAGTGAACTGTGGGACATCTCGATCGAATGCGCCGACGCCGGTGGCCCGTTGGGCGATCAGCTCGCCGATGCCGTGCAATCGCACGCGGATTGGCCGAGCCGCTTCGTCGCCTGCGACCGCGCGCTCACCGCCGCCGCCCGCACCGACACCCTCGCCGGTCCCGAATTGTCCTGGGCATGGCGCACTCTCGTCGGCACCGGCGGCACCTGCGAGATCACTCCGCTGGCCGAGCGGATCGGCTGGAGCCGTCAGCATCTGACCCGCAGGTTCACCGCCGAGTTCGGCGCGAGCCCGAAGCTGGCCGCGCGGATCATCCGGTTCGAGCGGGCGCGCCGGATGCTGGCGAATACGCCGTCGTATGTCTCCATCGCCCAGGTCGCCGCTGCCTGCGGCTACTACGACCAGGCGCACCTGAACCGCGACTTCGCCGAGCTGGCCGGCTGCGCCCCGACGACCTGGCTGGCCGAGGAGATTCCATCCGTCCAAGACCCGAACGCCCCCGCGGCGGGAGGCTGAACACATGGACACTTCAACCAATACCCAGACCACGGTCTGGCCCTGCCTCGCCTTCGACGACGCTCGCGCCATGATCGAATTCCTCACCACCGCCTTCGGTTTCGAAGAGGTCGCCGTCTACGCCAGGGACGACGACGCTTCCGTCGTCGAACACGGCGAACTGCGCTGGCCGGGCGGCGGCGGCATCATGTTCGGCTCCACCGGCCGCGACGACAGCCCCTTCGGCACCCGCCCGGCCGGCGTCGCCTCGCTCTACCTGGTCACCGACGAACCCGACGCACTGCACGCGCGGGCCACCGCGGCCGGCGCGCGCCTCATCCGCGACCTGCGCGACGAGGACTACGGCTCCCGCGGTTTCAGCGCCGCCGACCCGGAGGGCAACCTCTGGAGCTTCGGCACCTACCGGGGCGAGTAACCGCGCTCCCAGCCACGCACGCCCCGACCTCGAGGAGGGGCCCGCCGCGCAGCGGCGGGTCGCGGCCGTCCCGGGGCCGCGACCTCGAGCGCGCCAGCGCTCCATCCAACTCTGAACAAAATTTCATCTTGGCCGCGACGGTGGGTGATCCTGTCCGGCGCGCTGGGCCGATCGGCTACGTTGTCGATGTTTCACCCGAGGCTCTGCGCGTTATACCAGGAGAGTTGGCACATGGCGACCATCGAATATCTGCGGACCGACCCGGACTTGCCTCCGGTCGGTGTCGTCGATCGCACGCCGATCACGACCGCCAAGAAGGCCGTGTTCGCGGGGATCGCCGTGCTCGGCGCGATCGCGTGGGCGATTGTCGCGTTCGTACGCGGCGAGTCGGTCAACGCGGTGTGGATCGTCATCGCGGCGGTCTGTACCTACATCATCGCGTACCGGTTCTACGCGCGGTTCATCGAATGGAAGATCACCAAGCCGCGCGACGATGTCGCCACGCCCGCCGAGCTCTACGACAACGGCAAAGACTTCATGCCGATGGACCGGCGGGTGCTCTACGGTCACCATTTCGCCGCCATCGCGGGCGCCGGGCCGCTGGTCGGCCCGGTGCTCGCCGCGCAGATGGGTTACCTGCCCGGCACGATCTGGATCGTCGTCGGCGTGGTGTTCGCCGGCGCGGTGCAGGACTACCTGGTGCTGTGGGCCTCGACGCGCAGGCGCGGGCGCAGCCTCGGGCAGATGGCGCGCGACGAGCTGGGCGCGGTCGGTGGTGTCGCCGCGATCGTGGCGATCCTGGCCATCATGACGATCCTGCTCGCCGTGCTGGCGCTGGTCGTCGTCAACGCGCTCGGGGAGAGCCCGTGGGGCGTGTTCTCCATCGCGATGACCATCCCGATCGCCCTGTTCATGGGTGTGTACCTGCGGTATCTGCGGCCGGGCAAGGTCGGAGAGGTCTCCGCGATCGGCATCGTGCTGCTGCTGGCGGCGATCGTCGGCGGCGGCTGGGTGTCGGAGACCGAGTGGGGCGCCGACTGGTTCACGCTGTCGCGCACCACCATCGCCTGGTGCCTGATTGCCTACGGCTTCTTCGCCTCGGTGCTGCCGGTGTGGCTGCTGCTGGCCCCGCGCGACTATCTGTCGACGTTCATGAAGGTCGGCACCATCGTGCTGCTCGCGGCGGGCATCCTGATCACGATGCCGGTGCTGAAGGCGCCCGCGGTCTCCGAATTCGCGCACACCGGAACGGGTCCGGCGTTCGCAGGCAGCCTGTTCCCGTTCCTGTTCATCACCATCGCCTGTGGCGCGCTGTCGGGCTTCCACGCCCTGGTCTCCTCGGGCACCACGCCCAAGCTGCTGGCCAAGGAATCCAACGCCAGGATGATCGGCTACGGCGGCATGCTGATGGAGTCGTTCGTCGCGGTGATGGCGATCATCACGGCCTCGATCATCGATCAGCACCTGTACTTCGGCATGAACGCGCCGCTCGGTCTCACCGGCGGCACCCCGGAAAAGGCCGCGGCGTACACGAATACGCTCGGCCTGTCCGGCCCGCCGGCGACGCCGGAGCTGTTCGCCGACGCGGCCGCCGACGTGGGTGAGAAGTCGATCATCTCGCGCACCGGTGGCGCGCCGACGCTGGCGGTCGGCATCTCCGAGGTCTTCCACAAGTTCCTCGGCGGCGAATCGATGAAGGCCTTCTGGTACCACTTCGCGATCATGTTCGAGGCGCTGTTCATCCTCACCACGATCGACGCGGGCACCCGGGTCGCGCGGTTCCTGGTCTCGGACGCGCTCGGCAACTTCGGCGGCGGGTTCAGGAAGTTCCGTGATCCGTCGTGGCGGGTCGGCGCGTGGCTGTGCTCGCTGCTGGTCGTCGCGGGCTGGGGCAGTGTGCTGCTGATGGGCGTCAACGATCCGTTCGGCGGCATCAACGCGCTCTACCCGCTGTTCGGCATCGCCAACCAGCTGCTCGCCGCGATCGCCCTGACGGTGGTGCTGACCATCATCATCAAGCGCGGACTGCTGAAATGGGCCTGGATTCCCGGCGTTCCGCTGGTCTGGGATCTGCTCGTCACGATGACCGCGTCCTGGCAGAAGATCTTCTCCGCCGACCCCAAGCTCGGCTACTGGAAGCAGCACAGCCTGTGCCAGGCCGCCAAGGAGGCGGGCACGGGCTGCCTGACGGCGAAGACGCCCGAGCAGGTCGACATCGCCATCCGCAACACCTTCATCCAGGGCACGCTCTCGATCGTGTTCGCGGTGCTGGTGCTGATCGTCACCGTGGTCGGCGCGATCGTGTGTGCCAGGGCCGTTCGCTCGGGCACGGTGTCGAGCACCGAGTCCGAGGAGCAGCCGTCGAAGATCTTCGCGCCCAGCGGTTTCGTCTCGACCGCCGCGGAGAAGGACGTGCAGAAGGAGTGGGACGCGCTGATCGCCGAGGGCAAGGTGACCGCACCCGGATCGGCGCACGTGTCGTGAGTGTGTCGCGGGACGGGGACGGCCGGTTCACCGGATCGGCCGCCCCCCGCCCTGCGGCCACGGCGCCGCGCCCGACCGCGCGAGTGCTGCTGTCGCGGGTGTGGGCGGGCGCGCGCGGGGTCGCCCGGTGGTACAGCGCGATCAACGGCGGTCAGGACTACCAGCGCTACGTCGATCACCTGCGACGCGACCATCCCGGCTGCGCGGTCCCCAGCGAGCGCCAGTACTGGCGCGACCGCTATGCCGAGGCCGAGCGAAACCCCACCACCCGCTGCTGTTGAGGCCGCCGCGCGGCGCGCGAATTTCCGACCGCCGAGGCCCGGGGTAAGTGGCCGATTTCCGCTAGCAGCCCGTCCGGTCTGCGGGCATTGTGGAATCCGTGACGATCACGGCTTTGGACTTCGAGCGCTGCTACCGGGCGGTCTCGACCCGGGATTCCCGCTTCGACGGGCAGTTCTTCACCGCGGTGCGCACGACCGGCATCTACTGCAGACCCTCCTGCCCCGCGATCACGCCCAAGCGGGCCAATGTCTCGTTCCTCCCCACCGCCGCAGCGGCGCAGCAGGCCGGGTATCGCGCCTGCCGCCGGTGTCTACCCGACGCGGCGCCGGGCTCGCCGCTGTGGAATGTCCGGGCCGATCTGGCCGCGCGGGCGATGCGGCTGATCGGGGACGGGGTGATCGAGCGCGGCGGCGTTCCGGCACTCGCCTCGACCCTCGGCTATTCCCAGCGACAGCTCACCCGGGTGCTCACCACCGAGCTCGGCGCCGGCCCGCTGGCCCTGGCCAGGGCGCATCGCGCGCACACCGCCCGGCTGTTGATCCAGACCACCGAGATGCCGATGTCCGACATCGCCTTCGCGGCGGGGTTCGCCAGCATCCGCCAGTTCAACGACACCGTCCGCGAGGTGTTCGCGGTCAGCCCGACGGCCATGCGCGCCGAGTCGCGGCGCTCACCGCGTTCGGATGTGGTCGCGCCCGCCGCGCCAGGTTTGCTCACGCTGCGACTGCCGTACCGGGAGCCGATCGACACCGGGTGGCTGTCGTGGTTCCTGTCGGCGCACACCGTGCCCGGCATGGAACTGTGGGAAGACGGCGTCTACACGCGCGGCCTGCGAACTCCGCACGGGCACGCCACCATTCGGTTGTCGTTCCAGTCCGGGCACGTGCGCGCCGAACTGGCCCTGCGGGACATGCGCGATCTGGCGCCGACGGTGGCGCGGGTGCGACACCTGCTCGACCTGGACGCCGATCCGGAGGGCATCGACGAGGGTCTCGGCATCGCCGTCCCGCCCGCGAACACCGGACTGCGCGATGTCGCGACGGCGGTGCCCGGCGATCGGTTCGGTCCCGGCATTCGCGTGCCCGGTTGCCTCGACGGCCCGGAGTTGTTACTGCGCACCATGATCGGTCAGCAGATCTCGGTCCAAGCCGCGGCGACGCACACCGCGCGACTGGTCGCCGCGCTCGGCGAACGGATCGACGGCCCGGCCCCCCGGCTGTTCCCCACCCCCGAGGCGGTCGCCGAGCGCGGCGCGGACGTGCTGACCGGACCCGCCCGCCGGGTGGCGGCCATCGTGGCGGCCGCGCGGGCGATCGCCGACGGCGACCTGGTCCTGCACGCGGGCCGCACGGCGGCCGAGCTTCGCCGCGACCTGCTCGCGCTGGCCGGCGTCGGGCCGTGGACGGCCGACTACGTCACCATGCGCCTGCTCGCCGATCCCGACATCCTGCTCGGCACCGACCTGGTCGTGCGCCAGGGCGCGACCCTGGCCGGCCTCGATCTCGACCACACCACCCGCTGGGCGCCCTGGCGCTCCTACCTGTCCATGCACCTGTGGAAGACGGCGCTCGAACATCGCGGTGTGATCGCCGCGCCCCGCCGTACCCGACCCGTCAACGGAAGCGAAGCATCATGACCGACACCAGCATTCGACGCGCCGACGTCGCGACCGTCGCCACCCGCATCGGCCCGTTCACCGCCGTCGTCGATGCCGACGGCGCGGTGCTCGCCTCGGGCTGGACCGCTGATCCGGCCGAGCTGACCCGCGTCATCCACCCCACGTTGCGTCCCGCCGAGCTGCGACAGCGGGATTCGCTCGGCGCGGTCACCCGGGCGGTGACCGACTATCACGCGGGTGAGCTCACCGCGATCGATGCGATCCCCGTCCGGCAGCGCTCGGGCGAGTTCCTCACCCATGCGTGGGATGTCCTGCGCAAGGTGCCCGCTGGCGAGCCGATCACCTACACCGAGTACGCCGGGCTGTCCGGTCGACCGGACGCGACCAGGGCGGCCGCGAACGCCTGCGCGCGCAATGCGGCGGCGCTGTTCGTGCCGTGCCATCGGGTGCTGCGGATCGGTGGCGCGCTGGGCGGGTTCCGCTGGGGACTGGACGTCAAGCGGTGGTTGCTCGCGCACGAATCCTGAGGCGGGGGCGCACCGGGCCGAGCGCGCGGCCGGACGGACAGTGGGCGCGCACACCGAGTAGACCACTGGATTGCCGGGCTGGTGATGAATAAGGCCAGTACCTCGCAATTGGCTCTTTTGGGCGGTCCAGTTGGCCTGGATGCTGATACCCATGCTCACTCGTCGCCTGATCGCGCTCTACACCGGTCTGTGGTTGTACGGGACGTCGATGGCGGTGATGATCCGGGCCGGTCTCGGGCTCGATCCGTGGGACGTCTTCCACCAGGGTGTCGCCGCGCACGTGCCACTCAGTTTCGGTGCCGTCACCGCGGTGACGGGCGTCGTCGTGCTGCTCGCGTGGATTCCGCTCCGGCAGCGGCCCGGCCTCGGCACGGTCAGCAACGTGATCGTGATCGGGGTGTCGGTCGACGCCGGACTGTGGCTGATCCCCGCGGCCGACGCCCTGTGGACACGGGTGGCGGCGATGGTGCTCGCCGTGATCGTGAACGCCGCGGCGACCGTGCTCTACATCGGCGCGGGAATGGGTCCAGGTCCCCGCGATGGACTGATGACTGGACTGGTCGCCCGGACCGGGTGGCCGGTCTGGTCGGTCCGCACCGGCATCGAGGCGACGGTCTTGACCACCGGGTGGCTGCTCGGCGGCAGCGTCGGGATCGGCACGCTGGTCTACGCCTTCGGCATCGGGCCGCTGATCCAGCTGATGATCCCGTATGTCGACGGGTGGTTGCCGGGGTTCGCACCGAAGGCCGGTGGCCAGGTCCGGGCCGATCCGGTGCCCGAACCGACCGTCTGATCGGCGCGGGTCCGGGGCGGAGCCACCGCCGGATCAGCAGCTACCCAGGGTGAGCCGCGCTCCGGGCGTCAGGCAACAGTTGCTTGGAGGTGCGAGCCGGTCCGGCCGCGCACGACGTGCAGTCGGCTGGGAATGCGCTGGCGCATCTCGTCGACATGGCTGACCACGCCGACCACGCGACCGCCTGCCCGCAGTTCGTCCAGGACACCCATTACCGCGTCGAGGGTGTCGGCGTCGAGACTGCCGAAGCCCTCGTCGATGAACAGGGTGTCCAGGACCAGGCCGCCCGCCTCGGCAGCGACCACATCCGCCAATCCCAGCGCCAACGCCAGTGAGGCCATGAAGGTCTCACCACCGGAGAGCGTTTTCGCGGAGCGGACCGCGCCGGTGTAGTCGTCGCGGACGTCGAGGCCGAGACCACCGCGCCGGCCCCGCGGGCCCGCCTTGTCGGAGTGCACGAATTCGTACCGGCCGCCCGACATCCGGCGCAACCGCAGCGACCCCGCGACCGCGACCTCCTCGAGCCGCGCGGCGAGCACATAGGAGCGCAACGACATCCGGCGATTGTTCTCGCCCCGCCCCGCGACCACGTCGGCCAGCGTGGCCAGCTCGTCGAAATCGCGCTGCTTGGGCGCGATCCGCTCGACCTCGCCCCAGAGCTGAGTCCCCAGCTGTTCGAGCTGCGCGACCCGCTCGGCGGCCGCCGACTGGGCCGCCACCGCCGCGGTGAGCGCGGACTGGGCGTCGGCGAAGCGCTGCTCCAGCGCGGCCAGGTCGGCCGGGACCTGCTCGGCCACCGCCCGGATCTGCGGTTCGGCGAGGACGGCCTCGGCGTGAGCGCGGGCCCGGTCGGCCGCGGTGAGTTCGGCCTCGATCGCCGACTGCTGCGCCGCGGTGCGGGCGACGGCGGTGACGAGCTGGGCGTACGCCGTGAGCAGGGCGATGTCGTCGCGCTGCGGTGCGGGCTCGGGCGCGGGTTCGGGTTCGTCGTCGATCGGGTCGTCGTCGAAAAGGTCGAACAGGGTGGGCATCTCGGGCTCGACGCGCACCGGGCGCGCGGCTCGT
This sequence comes from Nocardia sp. NPDC087230, assembly GCF_044744725.1. Taxonomy (NCBI): domain Bacteria; kingdom Bacillati; phylum Actinomycetota; class Actinomycetes; order Mycobacteriales; family Nocardiaceae; genus Nocardia; species Nocardia sp. NPDC087230. The sequence goes on along the minus strand of NZ_JBIUYV010000001.1, from coordinate 945,597 downwards.
TCGGGACGAGATCGCGGTTTGTCCGCGCTGTCGGCGGATTCGTCATCGGCCCGCACGTCGACGTCGCCCGACGACTCCCCCGCCCCGCCTCCACTGTCGGCCGGCGAAGATCCACCGCCGTCGACTGCACCGTTCGCGGGTGCCGGAGCCACCACACCGTCGTCGGATGCCAACTCTCGAGCATCATCGGCGGTCGACGACTTCGTCTCCGGCCCCACAGTGTCGAAGGCCGTCGAACTCGCACCGGAACCGTCGGCAGCCGGGGCACGCGCGGCTGTGGTGCCGCCGTCGCCGGTCGGGGCCGTGCCGGCGCCACCAGCAGTCGCAGCTGTGGCGCTGCTGTCAACAGTCCCCGCGGTGGCGGCGGCGTCAGCCGCCGCAGGTGTGACGCTGCCGTCGGCGGTCACAGCCGTGGCACTACCGTCACCGACTACGGCGGTGGCCGCGCCATCGGCCGTCGCGTCGTGCGGCACGGTGGCCGGCCCAGTGCCCGTCCGTTCGTCGCCCTCGGGCACGAAACCAGCTGCCTGGGCGAGGTTTTCGACGCGGGTGGCGATATGGCGGACGGCGTCGCGGGCGGTGGTCTCCTCGGCGCGGGCGGCGCGCAGGGCGGTGGCGGCCGCGATGAGGGATTCGAGGCGGGTGGTGCGGGCGTCGACCGAATCGTCGGCGCCCGCGGCGGTGCGCAGGCGGAGGGTGAGTTCGTCGAGGCGGGTGCGGGTGGCCGCGATCGTCGCGGTGACGGTGCCGAGGCGGGCGTCGAGGTCGCGGGACTGCTCGTGCAGGGCGGCTTCCTCGGCACGCAGGGTGTCGAGGCGCGCGGTGAGGGCGGTGACACGGGCGGCGCTGTCGGCGGCGTCGTCGAAGCGGTGGGTGGCGGTGCGGACGGCATCGGCCAGGGTGACCGGGTCGGCGTCGCCGCCACGGGCGATCAGCGCCTCGATCTCGCGTTCGATGACGCCGATGCGCTCGGCGATCCGGTCGCGCGCCGCCTCGGCCGCCTGCTCGGCGGCGGTGGCGGCGTCCTCGGCGTCCTTGGACACCGCGTCGTCGGTGGGGCGCGCGGGGTCGGGGTGCTCGGCGGAGCCGCACACCGCGCACGGCGCGCCTGCCGACAGCGCACCAGCGAGTTCGGCGGCCATGCCCGCCAAGCGGCGCGTGCGCAGATCGAGCACGCGCTCCCTGGCGTCGAGATGGGTCCGGCGCGCCGCGTCGAACTCGGTCTGTGCCCGGTCCAACGCCGGTCGCTGCTCGGCCAATTCGACGGCGGCCGCCGCGGACTCCTGCCACTTGCCGAGCTCGGTCCGCAGCCCGGGCAGCGCGGCGGCGGCATCGGTGGCCTCGCGCAACTGCTCCCCCGCCCCGGCGATCACGGCGGGCAGATCGGCACGGCGCCGGGCGAATTCGCCCGCGCGCTGGGTCAGCCGCGCGGCTTCGGTCTCGTGTTCGGTGAGATCGGCGGCGAGCTGACGAGCGATCTCGGCGTCGGCTCGGACTTCGCCGAGCACACCGAGCAGGGCGTTCCACTGACTGACCGCACCGTCGAGGTCACCCTCGACATCGCGCACACGGCCGAGATCGGCACGCCGCACACCACGTCGCCGGGTGCTCTCCAACGATCGACTGTCGGCGCCGGCAACGTCGTCCGGTCGCGTATCCGCGACGCCATCAGCGGAATTCGACCTCGCACCGGACTCCACGACAGGTGCGTCATCGGCGGCGTCGAAGACCACCGTCAGCAAGTCGAGTCCGGCGATATCCGCGGCCGCCTCGGCACCCAGCTGAACGGCGAGCTCACCGGCGACGGCCCGGGTCGACGCCTCCGCGCGACGCAGCGCGCGCACCGCCGAGCGCGCCTCGTCGATGGCGTGCACCACCGGCTCGGCCCGGCGCGCCTGTTCGAGTTCGCGCTCCAGTTCGCCCCGGCGCGCGGCGTCGGCGGCGTAGTCGGCCAGTTCCGCGCGGGCCGCCGCCATCCGGACGTGCAGCCCGGCCACGCGACGCTGCTCTTCGGCCTCGGCGCGCGCTTCGGTCGAGTCCTTCTGGCGGTGTTCGGCATTCGCGTTCGCCTCGGCCAGCTCGGTGCGCGCGGTGGCCAGCAGGTCCTGGGACCACGCCACCGCGTCGGGCAGCCCGACCGATTCCGCGCCGCCGTAGCCCGCCGCCATGCCGACCTTGGTGATCAGCCGATCGATGCCCTGCGTGCGCGCGGTGAGGTCGGCCTCCGCGGCCCGGCGCCGGTCCGCCAGCCAGGTCTCCGCGGTGCCGAATCGCTGCGTGTCGAAGAGCTTTTCGAGCAGCTTCTCCCGGTCCTCGTTCTCGGCGCGCAGGAACTTGGCGAAATCGCCCTGGGGCAACAGCACCACCTGGAAGAACTGGTCGGCGCTCATGCCGAGCAGGCGCACGACCTCGTCGCCGATATCGGTGAGCCGGGACAGATTCTCGCCGGACCCGTCGAGCCATTCCAGGGTGCCCTTGGCCTGCACCTCCGTGAACCGGGTGCTGTCGCGGCTGCTCGGCCGCTCGAACGCCGGGCTGCGGGTCAAGCGCAGGCGGCGACCGCCCAGGGTCGCGTCGAGGATCACCTTCGGCGGCGTCTGCGGGTCGGCGTGATCGGAATGCAGCCGCTTGCCCTCCCCGCGCGCGCCGGGCACCCGCCCGTACAGCGCGAAGGCGATCGCGTCGAGGATGCTGGTCTTGCCCGCGCCGGTGTGACCGTGCAGCAGAAACAGGCCGTCCGCGCCGAGCACATCGAAATCGACGACGGTGGACTCGGCGAAGGGACCGAACGCGACCATCTCCAGGCGATGCAGTCTCACGCGGCACCGCCGAGCACGCCGCCGGGCACCGAACTCACGCGGTCACGTCCATGGCGTCGAATTCGTCCGCGGCGCGCCGGGTCTCGGCCCGTCCGGCATCGGGTTCGCGCACGGCGGCGGCCAGCGCGCGCTCCACCCACCTCATCTCGCCTCCCGTCGGTTCCCCACGCACATCGGTCAGAAAACTCGCCGCGACTTCGACATCGCGGCGGCCGTGCACCCGCTCGCGGTAGTGCAGTTCCGGATTGCCCTCGGGGCGTACCCATTCCACGTGGACCGCGTGCGGAAACCGCTCGCGCAGCTTACGCATCGGGTCGACCGGGCGAGCGCTGTCGGTGAGCGTGGCGGAGACATAATGCGCTTCGGCGTCGGCGAATCCGGGCTCGGTGAGCAGCTCGTCGAGGGTGCCGGTGAGCTTGCTGAGCCCGCGCACCAGCGGCAGGTCGTGGCGGTGCACCGCGGCCAGGCCGTCGGCGTCGAGGTCGACGATCCAGACCGCCTTGCGATGGGAGTTCTCGGCGAAGGAGTACGGCAGCGGAGAACCGCTGTAGCGCACCGATTCCGAGAGGGTCTGCGGCGAATGCAGGTGGCCCAGCGCCACATAGTCGATGCCGTCGAACGCCGACATCGACACCGTCTCCACCCCACCGACCGAGATCGACCGCTCCGAACCCGTCGCCTCCCCGCCGACGACGAAGGCGTGCGCGAGCACGACGGTGCGCGTGCCGGGACGGCCGGCGAGATCGGCGCGGATGCGGCCCATCGCGGCGTCGAGGATCTCCGCGTGCGAGCGGGCCTGCGGCACACCGAGTTCGACGCGGGTGATCTCGGGCTCCAGATACGGGATCCCGTAGAACGCCACCTCGCCGTCGTCGTCAGCCAGCAGCACCGGCCGATCGGCATCGGCGACCCGGGTGCACAGATGCAGCCCGCCCGCCGCCGCGAAACTGGCGCCCGCGCCGAGCCGGGCGGGCGAATCGTGGTTGCCCGAGGTCGCGACGATCACCGCGCCCGCGGCCCGGATCGCCTCGAACCCCCGGTTGCAGACCGCGATCGCGTCGGCGTTGGGGATGGACCGGTCGTAGACGTCACCCGGCACGACGACCACGTCGACCGACTCCGCCGCGACCAGCTCCGCGATCGATGCCAGCACCGCCGCCTGGTCGGCTAGCAGGTCGACGCCGTGGAAGGTGCGCCCGATGTGCCAGTCGGAGGTGTGCAGGATCCGCATGCCGCGAAACTTAGGCCACACCCCCGACAGAATTCAATCGACGCACCCCACGGGCGTCGCGCACCGGCGCGTCACCACGCCCGGGTTGCTCGGTGATTGCGAGTTTGTCGGTGGCTTGCGGCACTATCGCCGCTATGACCGCCTCGATGCTCGTCGCGCTCGTCTTGGTATTCGCCGCCGGATTCGGTCTCGGCTGGTTGGGGCATTCCGCCCGGGGCGGGCAGCGTGCCGCCGCGGCGGAGGCCAGGCTCGCCGCGGCCGGGGACAATCAACGGTTGCTGCAGCAATCGCTGCACGCGGCGAACGAGGATGCGGCGCGCAGGCATTCGGCCGCGATCGGCGCGATGGTCGATCCGCTGCGGGATGCCGTCGACGCGCTCGAACAGCAGATCCGCCAGGTCGAGCACCACCGGATCGACGCGTACTCGGGGCTGCGCGAGCAGGTCGCCGGGATGCAGCGCACCTCGCACCGGCTCTCCGACCAGACCGGGCAGCTGGTCGCGGCGCTGCGCGCGCCGCAGATCCGCGGCCGCTGGGGGGAGATCCAGCTGGAGCGGGTCGTCGAGCTCGCGGGCATGACCAGGCACTGCGATTTCGACACCCAGGTGCACCGGGCGGGCGCCGACGACCGCGGCGGGGTGCGGCCGGACCTGGTGGTGCGGCTGGCGGGCGGCAGGCACATCGTCGTCGACGCGAAGGTCCCGTTCGCCGCCTACCTCGACGCGGCGACCACCGACGACCCCACGGCCCGCGACCAGCTGCTGGCCCGGCACGCCAAGCACCTGCGCGCCCACGTCGACCAGCTGGCCGACAAGGCGTACTGGGCGGCGTTCGATCCGGCGCCGGAGTTCGTCGTGCTGTTCGTGCCGGGCGATCCCTTCCTCGACGCCGCGCTCACCACCGACGCGGGGCTGCTGGAGTACGCGTTCGGGCGGAACGTGATCCTGGCAACCCCCACTACGCTCATCGCGCTGCTGCGGACGGTCGCGTTCAGTTGGCGGCAGGAAGCGCTGTCGCGCGATATGGCAACGGTGCAGCAATTGGGCAAGGAGCTCTACACCCGGGTCGGCAAGGTGGCCGATCACCTGGACAATCTCGGGGTGAATCTCGGTAAGGCAGTAGCGGCTTTCAACGCCACCGTCGGCTCGGTCGAGTCGCGGGTGATGGTCACCGCGCGCCGGATGCACGATCTCGGCATCGGCGATCAGGAGCTCCCGGCAATCCGGTTGACCGAGGCCAGACCGCGGGCCGTGGCGTTCGCCGACGCCGAGGATCGCCGCTGAGATCCCCGTGCCGCAGCGCCTGACGGCGCGTTGTGCGGTTAGTGTCATAGTGTGGCTGCTTCCCAACGTGCGCGACCCCGGGTGCCCGCGCCGCAACGTTCGATCCTGCCCTCGGTGCCCGGCATCCCCGCCTGGGCCGCGATTCTGCTTGCCGCGGGCATGACGATGTTCGGGTTCGTGATCGACGCGATCGGCGGCGAGACCTACCCGACGGGCACCTTCTCGGCGCTGTATGTGCTCGGCTGTGTGCTGGCGGTGTGCGCCGTGCGGTTCCGCGGGCTGTTCTCCACCATGGTCATGCCGCCGCTGCTGCTGTTCGTCGCGGTGCCGGTGGCCTGTCAGCTGCTGGGTGGGCGCGCCACCACCTCCATCAAAGACGTGCTGATGAACCTGATCATCCCGCTGGTGGAGCGGTTCCCGACGATGATGCTGGCCACCGTGCTGGTGCTGGCCGTCGGCGGCGCGCGGATCGCGATCGCCAAGCGCACCCCCGCCACCGCCCAGCCACTGTCCGCCGAGCGCCGGACCGAACGCAAGGCCGAGCGCAAGCCGGCCAAGCGCCGCCGCCCCGAGACCGCGGGCGACACCGGCCGCCAGCGCGCCCGCCGCGCCACCGCCGTCCTGGACGACCCGGCCACCGAGGTCGACCTGGCCAGCCCGGCCCGCCGCGCCCCCCGCCCGGCCGAGCCCAAGCGCGCGCCCGCCGCGTCCCGGACCAGGGAACCCCGCGGCGGCCGCAACGCCGCCCCGCGCGAGGCCGAACCCGCGCGCACCCCCCGACGCAGGCCCGACCCGCAGCCGCACCCCCAGCCCACGGTGCGCTACCGCGATCGCGCCGACACCGGCCGCACCGAACGGCGCAGGCCCGACAACGTGTGAGTAGAAAGGAATCCCCCGCCGCGACCACGCGACGGGGGATTCCTTTTGTCTATCGGTCCTCGGGTCAGTCCTGGGTCGCGGCGTCGCGACGCGACGCGCGCAGCTCACGCGGCAGCGCGAACACCAGGGTCTCGTTGGCCGTGGTCACCGGCTGCACCTCGCCGAAGCCGTGCTCGGCCAGCAGATCGAGGACACCGGTCACCAGAATCTCCGGGACCGACGCGCCCGAGGTGATGCCGATCGTGCGCACACCCTCGAGCCAGGCGAGGTCGACCTCGCGGGCGTAGTCGACCAGGTACGCGGCCCGCGCGCCGGCGCCGAGGGCGACCTCGACCAGCCGCACCGAGTTGGAGGAGTTGCGCGAGCCGACCACGATCACCAGATCGCATTCGGGCGCCATCGCCTTCACCGCGGTCTGCCGGTTGGAGGTGGCGTAGCAGATGTCGTCGCTGGGCGGATCCTGCAGCGTCGGGAAGCGTTCGCGCAGCCGCTGGACCGTCTCCATGGTCTCGTCGACCGACAGCGTGGTCTGCGAGAGCCAGATCACCTTCGACGGATCACGCACGGTGACCTTGTCCACCGAGTCGGGACCGTCGACCAGCTGCACGTGCTCGGGTGCCTCGCCCGCGGTGCCCTCGACCTCCTCGTGGCCTTCGTGGCCGATCAGCAGGATGTCGTAGTCGTCGCGGGCGAAGCGCTTGGCCTCCTGGTGCACCTTGGTGACCAGCGGGCAGGTGGCGTCGATGGTCCGCAGGTTCCGCTCGGCGGCGGTCTCGTGCACGATCGGCGCGACACCGTGGGCGGAGAACACGACCAGCGCGCCCTCGGGCACCTCGTCGGTCTCGTCGACGAAGACGACGCCGCGCTCACGTAGCGTCTCCACCACGTGCCGGTTGTGCACGATCTCCTTGCGTACGTAGATCGGCGCGCCGTGCTTTTCCAGCGCCTTCTCCACGGTCTCGACGGCGCGGTCGACGCCTGCGCAGTAGCCGCGCGGCTCGGCCAGCAGCACGCGCTTGCCACCGGCAGCGGACGCGCCCGCGGAGCGCGTGATACCGACGTTCAAGGGAATTGCCGAGGTCATAGTCCACAGCTTACGTGCGCCGCGCGGGCGGGATCAGGGCGGATGGAGGGGCGAAAGTCACATCAGGGCGGTCTGGACCTTTGCATCACAGGCGGTTTGCGGCAGGCTGGGACCATGTTCCGTCCTCCGTACCTGGCCCGGGTCGCCGCCGGTGCCGCTGTCTACGCCTTAGAAGAGACCCGGCGGCTGCCCGTCGCCGCGGTCAACTTCCCGATCACCGCGCTGAGCCGCGTGCTGCAGACCACCATGCACGTGCAGCAGTTCGTCACCAGCCTCGCGCTCAAGGGCGACGGCCTGTTCGAACGTCTGGGTTCGGCCCCGCAGGAGCAGCCCGCGTGGGCCACCTTCGACGAGGACGTCGCGCCCGAGCCGACCGTGGCCACCAACGGCCACGCCAGCCGCTTCGATCTGTTCGCCGAGGAGCTCCCGGCCGAGCAGGCCAACGGCAAGGTCACGCCCGCGTCGCTGCTGGTGCTCGAGTCCGAGGAGCCCGCCGAGGAGCCCGCGGCCGAGCCGGAGCCCGCGGAGGTGCAGGCCCCCGAGGTCGCCATCCGCTACGACTACCCGGCGATGACGCTGGCCCAGCTGCGCGCCCGGCTGCGCATGCTGACCGTCGAGGAACTGGCCCAGCTGCTGGCGTTCGAGCAGCAGACCCGCGCCCGCGCCCCGTTCGTCACCATGCTGACCAACCGGATCGCGACGGTCCAGGCCCAGTAGCCGCTCCCGCCTCCGCAGCGACCGCAATCCGCGCCGACGCGCCGGTTGCGGTCGCTTTTGTTTGTGTCGGTAGCGCCGCGTATACCTGACGTATGACTGAGGACGGCTCCGGCGCTTCCGCTCCGGCGGGCTCCGCCGAGGGCGCACCGGGCAGTTCGGCCGACCAGCCCTGGCCGGTGCGCTCGATCGCGGTGAAGGTCGCCCAGTGGATCGACCGGCTCGGCAGCGTGTGGGTGGAGGGCCAGGTCACCCAGATCAGCCTGCGCCCCGGCACCCGGACAGCGTTCCTGGTGCTGCGCGACACCTCGGCGGATATGTCGCTGTCGGTGACGTGTGATCCGGAGTTGTTGCGGCGCAGTCCCGTTCCGCTCACCGAGGGCAGCCGGGTGGTGGTCTACGGCAAGCTGCAGTTCTTCACCGGGCGGGGCACGCTGTCGCTGCGGGTCACCGAGATCCGGCCGGTCGGCATCGGCGAACTGCTCGCCCGGATCGAGCGACTCAAGGCGCTGCTGTCGGCCGAGGGGCTCTTCGATCCCCGACTCAAGCGGCCGTTGCCGTTTCTGCCCGGCACCGTCGGGCTGATCACCGGGCGCGCGAGCGCGGCCGAGCGCGATGTGCTGACCGTCGCCCAGACCCGCTGGCCCGCAGTGCGATTCGTCGTGAAGAACACGGCGGTGCAGGGGCCGACGGCGGTACCGCAGATGCTGGAGGCGCTGGCCGCCCTGGATCGCGATCCGGCCGTCGACGTGATCGTGCTCGCCCGCGGCGGTGGCAGCACCGAGGACCTGCTGCCGTTCTCCGACGAGGCGCTGTGCCGGGCCATCGCGGCCGCGAAGACCCCGATCGTGAGCGCGATCGGGCACGAACCCGACGCTCCGCTGAGCGATCTCGTCGCCGACGTGCGCGCCGCGACCCCGACCGACGCCGCCAAGCGGATCGTCCCCGACGCCGCCGCCGAACTCGCCGGTGTGCGCGAGATGCGGGCCCGCTCGGCCGCCGCGCTGCGCGGCTGGGTGCAACGCGAGACCCACATCATCGCCCAGTTGCGTTCGCGGCCGGTGCTCGCCGATCCCCTGCGCGAGCTGCGGCACCGCCACGACGAGGTGGAGCGGCTGCGGGTCGCGGCCCGGCGCACCGTCGAGCAGACGCTGCGCACCGAGTCGACCGCCACCGCGCACCTGCGCGAGAAGCTCACCGCCGTCGGCCCGGCCGCGACGCTGGCCCGTGGCTACGCTGTCGTGCAACGCGTCGCCGGACCGGAACGTCACGTGGTTCGCGCGATCGAGGACGCCCCCGCGGGCAGCCAGCTCCGCATCCGCGTCGCCGACGGCGCGGTCACCGCCGCCGCGCTCGGCACCCAGCGCCTGACACCCGCCACCGACGACAAGGGGAAATGATCGTGCCCGACGCCGGAACCGAGCCCACCGACACCCTCGCCGAGATCGCCGCCTTCGGCTACGAACGCGCCCGAGACGAACTCGTCAACGTGGTCAAGATGCTCGAGCAGGGCGGTCTCGATCTCGACGACTCACTCGCCCTCTGGGAGCGCGGCGAGGCCCTGGCCACCCGCTGCGAACAGCACCTGGCCGGCGCCCGCAAGCGCGTCGAAGACGCCATCTCGCACGCCGACGACGCGAGCGAGTAGCCGGGCAACGCCGCCTTTACGGCGACGAAACACGGTGCGGGCACCCTGGTGCGCACGTCTCGACAGCACTGGGAGGCACCGCGATGTCACGCACCGAAGCGCTGGCCCGACTGCGCACCGAACTCGGCGCGGTCGACCATTCCGTCGACACGCGCAGGCTGCGCACCAAGAGCCGGGACCGGTTCGCCCAGAGCCCGGTCCTGCGGGATCTGCTGCGCGGGCGCAATGCCGAGATCTTCATCGCCCCGCGCACCAAGGAGGAACTGCGCGTCGCCGTCGCGGCGTGCGCGCGGCATCGGGTCCCGATCACGGTGCGCGGCGCGGGATCGGGCCAGTTCGGTCAGGGCGTGCCGCTGTCCGGCGGCGCGGTGATCGATGTGACCGCCATCGCCGGTGTCGTCGGCTGGCACGGTGACCGGGCCAGGCAGCCACCCCGCAGCGTGCGCGCGCTGACAGGCACCGTCGTCGCCGACATCGACGCGACGATCCGCCCATCCGGCTGGGAGCTGCGCATGCACCCGTCGACCGCCCAGCAGGCCACGATCGGCGGCTACATCGCCGGCGGCCACGCGGGTGTCGGCAGCTGCCAGTGGGGCATCCTGCGCGACGCGGGCAATATCACCGCGCTCGAGGTGATGACGGTGGAGGAACAGCCTCGACTGGTCGAGCTGCGTGGCCGCGAGGTCAACACCGTGCACCACGCCTACGGCGCCAACGGCATCATCACCGAGGTCGAACTTCCCGTCGCGCCCGCCTGGGAATGGCACGAGCTGGTGATCTCGTTCCCGGAATTCGAGCAGGCCGCCCGGTTCTCGGTCGACCTGGGCACCAGCGACGGCGTGCTCAAGAAGGTCGTCTCCCCGCACGCGCACCCGCTCCCGCAGTACTTCCCCGGCCTGGCCGGGCTGGTCCCCGACGGCGCGGCGATGGTGCTGGTGCTGGCCGCGGTGCAGTCGGTGCCGAACGTGGAGGATCTGGTGCACGCGTGCGGCGGGCAGATCCGCTACCGCTGCCTCGAGGGCAAGGGCGTCTACGGCGTGCCGCTCTACGAGTTCACCTGGGGCCATTCGATGCTGCACTACCAGCGCCGCAACCCGAAGCTCACCGGGTTGATGGCGCTGTTCCCGCCCGCGGACCTCTACGAATCGATCGTGCGGGTGCACCGCGAGTTCGCCGACCTCGGACCGCTGCACGTGGAGATGAAGCGGATCGACGGCGGCCTGTCCTGCCAGGGCTCGCCGGTGTTCGAGTACGAGAGCCGGGCGCAACTCGCCGCGATCACCGAGCGGTTGCAACGGGCCGGGCTCTCGATCGCCAACCCGCACACGCCGGTGCTCGGCGCGGGCGGCATGAAGCCGTGGGGACCGCGGGAGATCGCGACCAAACGCGCCTTCGACCCGCACGGCCTGCTCGCCCAGGGCAAGGTCGACGACGTGCTCGCCACCGATGTCATCACGACCTCGACGGCCCTGCCCACCTCCGGCTGGACCTATCGGCTCAGCGACACCTCCCGCCGCTGAGCTACTTCGACAGCGGCTGCGCGGCGGTGATGGCCCGCGCCAGCGTGGTGAACGCGGCCTCGTTGCCCGCGCCGGTGATCAGGATCCGGACGCCGCCCAGATCTGTGATCCAGGCGGTCTCCTCGGTCGGCTCGGTGTAGACGACCCACTTCTGCCCGTCGACGTCCTGGGTGCCGGTGGCGTAGCGCGAGCCGAGCACATGCCGGGACAGGGCTTCCTCGGAAGCGGAGGTCTGCGAGTACCGCATGTAGGCGCCCTGCGGGGTCAGGAAGCCGACGGTGCTGACCGGGCCGCCGCCCGCGGTGACGATCGTGTCGCGGCTGCCCGAGTTGGACACCCAGTCCTGCGGCAGGTCCGGCTTGCGGATCGCGAACGGCAGGGTCTTGGCATCGGACTTCAGCGCCGCGTCGACGTCGAAATGCGGCACCTGACCTTGGGTCGGACCATTCGTCGCGACCGTGCACTGGCTCGCCGCGCCCGCCAGCACGATCGCGATCAGCACCAGCGGAATCAGCGACCAGAACAGGTCGCGATAGTCGTTGAAGATCCGGTGCTTCTGCTGGGCCACGGCTACCAGTATCCACTCGGGCTCTGACCAGGCCGCCGACGGGGCAGCGCAGGTCGTGCACGGGCGTGCCGATCCTAATGCGACAATTGCCCCCGTACACCAACGCCCAAGGAGGCACTTCGCAATGACGGCATCATCGCCCGCCCCCAGCCGCCGCGAGGCACCCGACCGTAACCTCGCACTCGAGCTGGTCCGAGTCACCGAGGCAGGCGCGATGGCAGCGGGCCGCTGGGTCGGCCGCGGAGACAAGGAAGGTGGCGACGGCGCGGCCGTCGACGCCATGCGCCAGCTCGTCAGCTCCGTCTCCATGAAGGGCGTCGTCGTCATCGGCGAAGGCGAGAAGGACGAAGCGCCGATGCTGTACAACGGCGAGGCGGTCGGTGACGGCACCGGTCCCGACGTCGACTTCGCCGTCGACCCGATCGACGGCACCACGCTGATGTCGAAGGGCTCCCCCGGCGCCATCTCGGTGCTCGCGGTCGCCGAGCGCGGCGCCATGTTCGACCCGTCGGCCGTGTTCTACATGCACAAGATCGCCGTCGGCCCCGACGCCGCCGGTTCGATCGACATCACCGCCCCGATCGGCGAGAACATCCGCCGCGTCGCCAAGGCCAAGCGGTCCTCGGTCTCCGACCTCACGGTCTGCATCCTGGACCGCCCCCGCCACGCCGAGATCATCCAGCAGACCCGCGACGCGGGCGCCCGCATCCGGCTCATCTCCGACGGTGACGTCGCCGGCGCCATCGCGGCCGCGCGCCCCGAGTCCGGCGTCGACATCCTGGTCGGCATCGGCGGCACCCCCGAGGGCATCATCGCCGCCGCCGCGCTCCGCTGCCTCGGCGGTGAGCTCCAGGGCATGCTCGCCCCCAAGGACGACGAGGAGCGCCAGAAGGCCATCGACGCGGGCCACGACCTGGACCGCGTCCTGTCCACCACCGACCTGGTCGCGGGCGAGAACGTCTTCTTCTGCGCCACCGGCGTCACCGACGGCGACCTCCTGCGCGGCGTCCGCTACTTCGGCGGCGGCGCCTCCACCCAGTCGATCGTCATGCGCTCCAAGTCCGGCACCGTCCGCATGATCGACGCCTACCACCGCCTCACCAAGCTCCGCGAATACTCCTCCGTCGACTTCGACGGCGACGACAGCGCCAACCCGCCCCTCCCGTGATGTGACGGGCCGCGCACCCCGGTGCGCGGCCCCGTCCTTGATCGATCCCTGCACGGTTCACTACGGTGGCTCGCAGGGGTACCAGGGGATGGGGGAACCGACATGAGTGTCATCGACGTGGATTCGGGGCGATTACGCTCGGAGATCGCCGCGTTCTACGCCGGTTTCGGGGCACCGGCCGAGCTGACGGCAGCCTTCGAATCCTCGGCCCTGCTCGTGCCGTTGATCGGCCCCGACGATCGGGTCTACACACTCGAGTCCGGTGGGTTGCAGTGGTTGTGCGCCTTCACCGGCGTCGCCGAATACGCGCATTTCCTGACGACTCGCGGCGTCCTCGCCGAGCAGGAATACCGATTCCACACTTTCCTCGGCAGCCGCCTGCGTGATTTCGCCGCAGCTCGAACGGCCCCGACCGGCGTCGCGATCGACATGCTCTCCGCGGCACCCATGGTCTTCCCGCCGCCGGCATCCGAAGAATCGACGACCCGGCACGGGCACGGCTGATGTCGGACCTGAATGTCGATCCGGCCCTGTTGAACCAGGCCGCGGCCGGCATCACGAGCATCATCAGCGAGCTCTCGGAACTGGGCGTCGGCGAGACCGGCGCGGTCGGCCGAGGGTTCTCGCAGTTGACGATGTCGGCCATGGAAGCGGGAAAAGCGAACGTGCAGGCCACGTTCGAGACCTTCACCGAGCGCTGGTCGTGGGGCATCCGCGCGCTGGTGCAATCCGGCAACGCGATCGCCGAGGTGCTCGACCTGTCCGCGGGCCGCTACTACCTGATGGACCAGCAGGCCTCGAACACGCTCAAAGAGATGTTCACCCACCTCGCCGGTAATCCACACCTCACCGATGAGGAGATCGACAAGAAGTCCTGGGACCAGGTCCTCAGCGAGAACACCTGGAACCTCGCCGCCGATCCCAACTACAGCGGAGCCTCGTTCTCCGAAGCGTTTTCCCACATGGGTGACAACGTATCGACATTGGGCCAGGTCGGGCAGTATCTGGCGACCAATCCGGACAAGGCGTACTCCCTCGACACGGGCGTGGCGGCCAAGGTCACCCAGATCAACGAAGACAGGCAGAAGGCCGGGGGGCAGTAGTTCATGGGTATCGGCGATTTCCTCAACGACCTCGGTGACAAGATCGAAGACGGGCTGGAAACCGCGACCGAGAAGGTCGGTCAGGCCTACAACACCGTCCTCGATGCCGAGTCCAAGGTCGCGAAAGCCGTTGGCGCCGATGGGTTGTCGAACTTCCTCGACGACTTGGGCGACAAGATCGTCGATGCGACCGGCGGGGCGGTACCCGAGAAGGAACTCGGCGAGACCACCGATCCCAAGGAGCTGATCCGCGGTGACGTAGCCAAGATCAACGAGGTCGCCGAGCATCTTGGCACCATCGGCACCGCGATCGATCAGACCGGCGACGCGCTGCGCAAGATCGATGTCGCCGACTGGTCGGGTTCGGCGGCCTCCGCCTTCCACGACGAATACTCCAAGCAGCCCAAGTTGTGGTGGGACGGCGCGGACGCGATGGGCAAGGCCAAGACCGCGTTGGCCGCCTGGTCGGCCGAGGTCACCGCCGCGCAAGCCAAAGCCTCCGACGCCATCGCGAAGTGGGAAGCCGCCGACCGCGAGGAACGCGACCGCAAGAACGAGTGGAACGCGAAATCCGACGAGGACCGCAAGGGCAAGAACCTCACCGACACCTGGACCGATCTCCGCAACGAGGCCCGCGCGATCCTGACCGGCGCCCGCACCCAACGCGACAACGCCGCGAACACCGCCGTGACCGCGATCGCCGCGGCGACCGAGACCGCGCCCACCGAACCACCATTCCTGTCCCGCTGGGGCAGCAATTTCGAAGACCTCGGCGCGGCACTGGACCAGGCGAAACTGAACTTCTCGTCCGGCCTGCTGACCTCACTGACCGGCATGGTCCAGTTCGTGCGATCGATCTCACCGATCGACGCCTACAACGTCACCCATCCCGCCGAGTACCTGTCGAAGATGTCGGACCTGGGCACCGGCATGGTGCTGGCCGCCGCCGACCCCAAAGCGACCGCCTCGGCCATGCTGTCCGGGTTCAAGACCAACCCGTCCGAAGCGCTGGGCGCACTGACCGGTGACGCGCTGATGACCGTCGCGACGGGTGGTGCCGGCGGTGCCGCCAAAGCCGGCGCGAGTGTGGTCGACAAGGCTTCCGAGGCCGCGCGCCTCGGCAATGCGGGCCGCAATGTCATCGACGACACCGCCGGTGCTGCTTCCCGAAACGCGCCGCACAACGTTCCCGAGTCACCCAAGACCCAGCCCGCGGCCCGTGCCCCCGAGAACCCCGCGGCTCCGGCGAACGACGCCCCGGCGGCGAACCCCGGCCCGGAAGCACCGACCAACCCCGCCGGGCACGGCGGTGACCCGGATGTGCCTGCACGAGACGGCGACCCGGCCGGCCCTGCCAGTCCCGAATCACCGGACAACCTGCGCGCCGACGATCCGGATTCCCCGAAACTCGACGACAGCGCGCCCGTCCCCCGCGACGGCTCACCCGAGTCACCCGCGACGTCGCCGGATAACCCGGGAGCTGGGACGAACCCCGACGCGCCGCCCGTGCGCGAGGATGGCACTCCGCACAACGGCGATGCGGACAACGGTCCCAAGCCCGATTCGGATTCGCCGGGAGCGACATCCCCGGATCCCGACAACGCGCCTCCGCCCGCAAACCCCGACAACGCGGCCCCCCACCCCGACGACGCAGGAAATCGTCCGGGTGACACCGACGGCGATACCCAGCCCGGTGCGCACAATGGTCCCGACGGCGGCGCCCCGCACAATTCCGACACCCTGATCGACCGGGACGGCAATGACCGAGGCGGAGAGGGAAAGCCGAGTGTGGGCGACGACGCCCAGACCGACGGACCCGCGAAGACCGCCACCGACGACCAGACACCGAAGGCCGGCGACCCGGTCAAGATCGCCACCGGCGATTTCCTCCTCCCCTTGACCGACATCGATCTCCCCGGTGTTCTGCGGCTGGCCCTCAAACGAGCACACCACTCCAACTACCGGTTCGGCCGCTGGTTCGGCCCTTCGTGGTCCGCCACTCTGGACATGCGCGTCGTCGTCGACGACGACTGCGTGACGGTCGTTTTCGAAGACGGCATGCTGCTCGCCTATCCGCACGCGGAAGTCGGCGTCGGGGTCGAACCGATCACCGGTGGACAGCGCTGGAAACTCACCCGCACCGACACCGGCGGGTACCGGCTCTGGGATCCGGATCGCGAACTGGTCTGGCATTTCGCCCCCGAACCCACGCTCGACGGTCTCGATACGCTGCTCGGCAATTTCGCCATCTCCGCGATCACCGACCGTCACCACAACCGGATCCGCTTCCACTACAACGACAATGGCGAGCCGGTCGAGGTCACCCACTCCGGCGGCTATCGCGTCGCCCTCGACTCCGCCGATGGCAGGGTCACCGCGATGTCCGTCGTCGGCGAGCTCGACGGCGTCGAAAGCTCGACTCTGGTCCGCGAATTCGCGTACGACAACGGCGACCTGACCACCGTCACCAACGGCATCGGTGGCGTCACCCGCTTCGACTACGACGACGAGCACCGCATGCTGTCGTGGACCGATTCCAACGGCAGTTGGGTCACCAACACCTACGACGAATTCGGTCGGGTGGTCTCCCAGCGCGGCACCAACGGAGTCTTCGACGCCGAATACGAATACCTGGAATTCGGCAACGGCACCGGCCGTCTGACCCGCATGACCGACTCCCGAGGCGCGGTCACGGGCTACGGATTCGACCGCGACCTCCGTCTGCGCGATCTCCGCGCACCAGACGGCGGCCACCGGCACATCGACTACAACGCGGCCCGAAAGCCGCTCTCGGTGACCGAACCGGACGGCGCGACAACCACTTACAACTACACTTCCGACGGCGATGTAGCGGCCATCATTCGCCCCGACGGCCGCCAGATCACCATCGAGTACGCCTATCCCAACCGCCCGTCGACCATCACCAACGCCGACGGCACGACACAGCACCGCGAGTGGGACAAGGCAGGCAACCTCGTCGCGGTCATCGACCCCGCCGGCGCGCGAACCGAGTACCGCCACCACGAAGGCGGCGCGGTCGCCGAAATCCGCGACCCCGACGGTGCCCGCACCCAGATCGACGTCGACCCCGCTGGCCTGCCGATCAAGGTGACCGACCCCTACGGCGCATCCACCGAAATCCACCGCGACGCCTTCGGCCGCCCCATCCAGGTCACCGACCAGCTCGGCGCCGTCACCCGCTACGAATGGACACCCGAGGGCCGGCCCGCCCGCCGCATCGACCCCGACGGCTACTCCGAATCCTGGACCTACGACGGAGAGAACAACCTCCTCACCCACACCAACCGAGCCGGCCACGTCACGTCATACACCTACGGCGGCTTCGACAAGGTAGCCACCCGCACCGACCCCGACGGCTCGGTCCACCGCTACCTCTACAACACCGAACGAGCCCTCACCGCCGTCATCAACCCCCTCGGCCAACGCTGGACCTACGAGTACGACCTCGCCGGCCGCCTCGAAGCCGAAACCGACTACACCGGCGCCACCACCCGCTACACGTACACCCCCACGGGCCGGGTCGCGACGGTCACCCCGGCCACCGGCGTCACCCGCCACCACACCTACGACAACCTCGGCAACCTCCTCGACATCACCGCCGACACCGGCGAATACATCCGCAACACCTACGACCCCGCGGGCCGCGTCCTCACCGCCGTCAACGGCACCACCGAAGCCATCACCCACACCCTCCGCTTCACCTACACCCCCACCGGCCAGGTCGCCACCGAACAACTCGACGACCAGCCCCCGATGCGCAACGACTACGACCACCGCAGCCGCCGCATCCGCCGAACCACCCCCAGCGGCGCCGTCACCACCTGGAACCACGACACCCTCAACCGCGTCGCCAGCCTCGACGCCGACGGCGAACGCATCACCTTCGACTACGACCCAGCAAGCCGCCTCACCGGCTGGCGCATCGGCGAAGTACAGATCGACCGCACGTTCACACCGACCAACCAACTCGCCACCCAAACCGTCACCGGCTTCCCCTCCATGGGCCTGAACCTCGACCTCGGCAACACACCCCCACGACCAGACCCCTTCGTCATCCGCCACGACGAATACGCCTACCGCACCGACGGCTTCCTCACCACCCAAATGACCGCAACTTCCGACGCCCCTCCAACTCGCTGTCGCTACGACCTCGACCTAATCGGCCGAGTCACCACTATCACCGAGAACGGCGCCATCTCCGAGGCCTATACCTACGACTCCCACTCCAACATCACCTCTGCTCTCACCCCACCCTCACCCAACGGCCCTGCCACGACCGACCGCCGCGAATATCGCAACAACCTCCTTGTGCGCGACGGTCGAAACCACTACTACTACGACTCCTCTGGTCGGCTCATCCGCAAAGTCTCCACCGGACTCTCCCGACAACCGGAGGTATGGCACTATCGCTACAATGCGTTCGACCAGCTGACCGACAT
Organism: Nocardia sp. NPDC087230; assembly: GCF_044744725.1. Taxonomy (NCBI): domain Bacteria; kingdom Bacillati; phylum Actinomycetota; class Actinomycetes; order Mycobacteriales; family Nocardiaceae; genus Nocardia; species Nocardia sp. NPDC087230. The sequence goes on along the minus strand of NZ_JBIUYV010000001.1, from coordinate 927,120 downwards.
CTACACACCGCAGCAGCAGTGGTGGGAATACAGTTACGATCCCGCGGGTCGTAGAGTGTGGAAACTTCGCCGAATATCGCCATCCAAGACGGAAGAGAAAACTACCTTCACATGGGATGGAACTATCCTTGTCGAATCGATTAATCGCGAAAATCATCGACTTTGGCACTACCATCCGAACTCCCACTCGCCAATAGTACAGACAGATAAGCGAGCCGAATCGAAGCAATCCTCCCTTACTGTATGTCAACCAAACGGATCACCCGTTGAATTGATCAACCACCACACCGGCGAGTCAATTGCAACGACGAAGTTAAAACTCTGGGGCGAACGACAGCTTCTCAACGATCGGGAAACACCGCTCGGTTTCGCTGGACAGTACTTCGACCACGAAACAGGCTTCTACCAAAATCACTATCGATACTACGATCCAGGAACAGGTCGATTTACATGCGGAGACCCACTCGGGCTCGCTCCCGATACGAATAGCTACTCATATCCACGAAATCCGACTCGTTGGGTCGATCCGTTGGGCCTCACTCCCTACGACCCAGCGACACCGAGACCCGGAGAAGCTGTCGTCCACCTGGACACCGATAACAAACACGCCCTGATCTCCGTGACCGACAGCGACGGCACGCTTCTTCGCACCGAGCAGTGGGGTGGCGTGAGAAATCCCGACAACGGAGTTGGCGAGTTTGACATCAACAGCTTGGGTTCCTCCATCCACCTCAGATTCGAGCTCGATAGCCCGAGCGGCGCCATGGCATACGCCGAAACGATGATGACGCGAAGCGTAGGAAAAGGCACGTATCCACCATATGACTTAGACTATCAGAGCTGCGTCACCTACTGCGCAAATGTTCTCCGCGCAGGTGGATTGAGCATTCCCGACGGAATGAACACACTAAAGCTCACAGAGTGGTTTTGGGCCAATTCTAAGTAGCCGATCACGCAGATACAGCTAAGTTTTGCAGCACGACGCACACTTCACCGACGAAGAGGAGTAAGAATGAGCGAAGGACCGGGTTACAGGCATCCAGTCGGAGCCGAGCTCAACGGGAAAGTGGAATCACTCACAGACATGAAGGCCATCATCGACCTAAATTCCGACGGAGCCGGCGAGATTCGACCCCCATACCTGGACACTTTCTCGTCGCAACCTGGTGAAGAGATTGCAGTAATCGTCACAGGATTCCACACCGCTACCAACCGATACGCGGTCCGCCCCAAAGGTGACATACCGATAGAAACTCGAGTCGAGCTCATGCGAGAGCATACAGATTCCGTTACTTCCATGATCGGAGATGGTGCTTCTTTGAGTCGCATCATCGACACGGTTTCAAAAGATGTTCCATTCTCATTGAATATTCGGTTCCTTAGGATACTTCTGTCGGGCGCGGCGTCAATCGACGCTTGGGATATCGGTACACTCACAATGGGGTTCGACAGCAACCAAGCACTCTCCCATTCCGTGATAGACGAGCTGGAAAAACGATGGTCGAATCTAATTGGCGATCAGACCACTAGATAGCAGAAACATCTAATGCACAGTCGATCTCACAGAGTGAAGCGGGTCTTCACCGAACGCCTCTATGACGTGACCATGGGGGGAGGAGCATGCAGACCCTCCACCGCACAGGCAGAACTCTTACGACCGATACGGGTCCACCAGACTGATCGGGGTTCGGGCCGTCTCCAGTACGTTCTGCGGAAAGCTTTCCCCTGCAATGTAATAGCGTGCCCTCGTACGCCCGACTGGCTGCAAGATGCCGCGCTGCGCCAATGCCTTCAGATCTCGCTGGGCCTGCTGCACGCTCAGCCCTTCACTCAGTCCGTACCGCGACCTGCGAACTCGGCCTGCCATCGCCACATCATGGAGCGCGGACAGGGTCCGTTCGTCGAGTCCGGTTTTCGCCGCGAACTCCGACGATTGTTCCCACACCCTCCCTGATCGCTCGAACCTCGCGTGCACGGTTTGTGCCTGCTGGTGATAGGCGAGCAGATTGAAGGTGATCCATTCGGAGACGTCCTGATCCGGTCGGTAGCGCGCCCCGCGGCGGTCCAGCACCTGGTAGTACTCCCAGGTGTTTCCCGGGCGGCCGAGCCACGCCTCGATCGACGAGAATTCCGGCGCAAGTACACCTTCCCGTGCGATCAGCAAGGTTTGCAGGGACCGCGACATCCGGCCGTTGCCGTCACACCAGGGGTGAATCGATACCAGGTTGAGGTGCGCCATGGCGGCGCGCACGAGGGCGTGCGTGTCGTCAGGGCTGTTCAGCCACGCCACCAGTTCATCCGCAAGAGCAGGTACCTCGACGGCATCGGGAGCGGTGTAAGCCGCGATACCGGGGTCCCGCGCGTCGGTGACATAGACCGGACCGGAACGCCACTGACCGGCGGGCTTGCGTGAAGTGTGCCGGTGGCCCTGCAGGATCCAGTGCAGTGCGTTCAGCTGCCCCTTACTGAAACGGAAGTCCGGGGCATCATGCAGCGTTTGCAGGTAGGTCATCATCCGCTGGTAAGCGAGCGTCTCCTCGCGATTCTCGTCGGACACATCGACGTCCTGCTCACCGGCCATCAGGTCCTCGACGTCTACGGTGGAGACCTTGAATCCCTCGATCGAGTTCGATGCCGCCACCGCGTCAGCGGTGAGGAATTTCCGCAGCCCGCCGGTCCACTTCGCCGGAACGGCCTGCACCTGGTGCCGCAGTCGTTCCCGCATGCTGTCGACCTCGGCCAGCACCTTCTTGTCCTGGTCGTTCAGCTGCGGCGTGGGGAACAACATCACTCAATGATGCATTGACGCGATCATTACGTCAAAGCTGGCCATGTACCGAGCTGCAATGCGCGGCCGATCTCGCGCCTGGACCAGCATCGCCCACCGGATATTCCGCACAGGTGTGTGGGATTTTCCGCTGGTGTGCCGACACCATTCGCACTGATCTCGTCCTAGGGTCGAGGCATGGCTGATGACGACGTGCAGTACCGCATCGAGCACGACACGATGGGTGAGGTTCGGGTTCCGGTCGACGCGCTGTGGCGGGCGCAGACGCAGCGGGCCGTGGAGAACTTCCCGATCAGTGGGCGGGGGTTGGAGCGGGCGCAGATCCGGGCGCTGGGGCTGTTGAAGGCCGCTTGTGCGCAGGTCAACAAGGATCTGGGGTTGCTGGATCCGGGGAAGGCGGAGGCGATCATCGCGGCGGCGAACGAGATCGCCGCGGGGCGCCACGATGATCAGTTCCCGATCGATGTGTTCCAGACGGGGTCGGGGACCAGTTCCAATATGAACGCCAACGAGGTGATCGCCTCGATCGCGGCGCGCAACGGGGTGACCGTGCATCCCAACGACGACGTGAACATGTCGCAGTCGTCCAACGACACCTTCCCCACCGCCACGCATCTGGCCGCCACCGAGGCCGTCATCACCGATCTCGTGCCCGCGCTGGAGCATCTGCGGCTGGCGCTGCTGGACAAGTCGGATCAGTGGCGCACGGTGGTGAAGTCGGGCCGCACGCATCTGATGGACGCGGTGCCGGTGACGCTGGGGCAGGAGTTCGGCGGGTACACCCGGCAGATCGAGGCGGGGATCGAGCGGGCGCTGGCCACACTGCCACGGCTGGGCGAATTGCCGATCGGCGGTACCGCGGTCGGCACCGGGCTCAACGCGCCCGCCGGTTTCGGCGCGAAGGTGGTCGCGGAACTGGTGCGCAGCACCGGAATCGACGCCCTGCGGGAGGCGAAGGACCACTTCGAGGCGCAGGCGGCGCGCGACGGGCTGGTCGAGGCCTCCGGCGCGCTGCGCACCATCGCGGTCAGCCTGACCAAGATCGCCAACGACATCCGCTGGATGGGGTCGGGTCCGCTGACCGGGCTCGGCGAACTCCAGCTGCCGGACCTGCAGCCGGGTAGCTCGATCATGCCCGGCAAGGTGAATCCCGTGCTGCCCGAAGCGGTGACGCAGGTCGCGGTGCAGGTCGTCGGCAACGATGCCGCCATCGCCTTCGGCGGCGCGAGCGGGGCCTTCGAGCTCAATGTCTACATCCCGGTGATGGCGCGCAACCTGCTGGAGTCGATTCGCCTGCTGGCCAACGTCTCTCGGTTGTTCGCCGACAAGTGCGTCGTCGGCCTGGTCGCGAACGAGGAGCACCTGCGCACCCTGGCCGAATCGTCCCCGTCGATCGTCACCCCGCTCAACTCGGCCATCGGCTACGAGGAGGCCGCCGCCGTCGCCAAACAGGCGCTGCGCGAGAAGAAGACGATCCGCCAGACCGTCATCGACCGCGGCCTGACGCCGGACAAGCTCTCGGTCGAGGAACTCGACAGCAAGCTCGACGTGCTGGCGATGGCGAACGTGGATCGCGACTCCTGACACGGCGAAGGGCCGTCACCTCGTCGAGGTGACGGCCCTTCGTCCGAAAGATCAGGCCAGGTGCGCCAGTTCGGCGCGGGCCTTCTCGCCTTCTTCGCTCAAGTCGGTGCGGGTGAAGATGCTCCAGCGCTGCAGCAGCGGCTTGAACACCAGCTCGCCTTCCTTGGCGGGGTCGTAGATGCCCGCTTCGGCCAGCGCCTCGTCGCTGGAACCGCCGCCGGGCAGGTCGACGTGCGGGACCCGGAACGCGGCGACCTGGTCGGCGATCGCGCGCACGCCCTGGTCGGGGACCAGGTCGAGGGCGGCGCCGACGAGGACGGCGAAGAACTCGGCCTGCAGTTCGTCGTCGGCGGCCAGCTTCTCGGCCAGCGCGGTGACGATCGGGTTCTCGCCGAGCGCGGCGGTGTTGCGATGCCGGACGGCGGCGGCGAGCTCTTCGAACGCGCAGGTGGCCAGCACCTCGATCAGGTGCAGCGGCGGGCGGTTGAAGCCCTCGGTCATGTGCGCCATGCGGGCCCGCTCGAGCGCGACCGGGTCCACCGCGCGAGTCACCATCAGGTAGTTGCGGATCAGGATCTCGTGGCGGTTCTCCTCGGCTGTCCAGCGGCCGACCCAGCGCCACCACGGACCGGTGCGCAGATGCTTGCCGAGCTCCCGGTGGTAGGACGGCAGGTTGTCGGCGACCAGGACGCTCACCGTCAGCGCGAGCTTGGCGGTGTCGCTCAGCTCGGACTGCTCGGGGGTCCAGTCGGTGCCGCCGAGGAAGGCGAAGTTGCGGCCGTCCGCCCAGGGCACCATGTCGTGCGGCTGCCAGCCCTCGGCCGCCTCGATGTGCCGCGCCAGGTTGGTTTCCACCACGTCCGCGAGCGAATCCAGCAGCTCACGGTCGGTCAAAGTTTTCTGCACCCCGACAACATAGTGGTTCGGCCGTCGGCGCGGGGACCTACGGGGCGATCGGGTCCCCACGCCGGGCCGGACGCACGAGCTACTTCTTGGTCACCGTGGTCTCACCGTTGACCCAGACGATGGTGCCACCGGTGAACTCGCTCTGCTTGCCGCCGTTGGCGGTGTTGGTCTCGTCGGTGGTCGGGTAGCCGAGCGGACCGTTGGCGCCGCCCTCGTCCTCCCAGGTCTCCCGGATGTCGCCCCAGACGATGTGGGCGCCGGAGTCGCTGCTCCAGTAGATCGTGCCACCGGTGAAGTCCTGGTACTGGCCGCCGTTCGGGCCGCTCTCCTGGGCTTCTTCCGGCATCCCGAGCGGGCTGCTCGCGCCGCCCGCGGCGACATACTTCTTGTAGACCTCGCCGGAGACGGTGATGTCGCCGTTCGGGGTGGAGATGGTGGTCGAGCCACCGGCAGCCGTCGCGGAGGTGCTGGGCGAGCCCGCCTCGGGCGTCGTGGTCATCCCGCCTTCGCCGGGCGTGGTGGTCATCCCGCCTTCCCCGGCGGTGGTGGTCGTCCCGGCGCCGCCCATGACCGAGGTCACGGTGCCGACGGTGTCGTTGGCCTTGTCCTTGTCGTCGTCGCTGCAACCCGCGGCGAGCAACAGTCCGGCGGCGGCGAGGATCGCGGCGCTTCCGGCGGCAGTACGTCGAGCGAAGTGGTTCATATCCATCCTCTCGCGAGTGGCCCCCCGGGGGCACGCCCCCGGAATGGAGCCTGGCCGACATCCGCAACGGCCCGGCGGAACGTTGTTCGCCGAGCCGTTGCTGGATTGGTGTCGCCGCGGATAATACCCACAGTTCGCCGTAATCAAACGGATTCAGGCCGTGACGCGGCCCGATTGCCGGCGGATCAGGCGTTCGGTCCGTACTCCTCGAGCATCTCGGTCACCAGCGCCGCGATCGGCGAGCGCTCGGAACGGGTGAGCGTGATGTGCGCGAAAAGCGGGTGTCCCTTGAGCTTCTCGATCACCGCGGCGACGCCGTCGTGCCTGCCGACCCGCAGGTTGTCGCGCTGGGCGACATCGTGGGTGAGCACGACGCGCGAACCGGTGCCCAGCCGGCTCAGCACCGTCAGCAGCACGTTGCGCTCGAGCGACTGCGCCTCGTCGACGATCACGAAGGAATCGTGCAGCGAGCGCCCCCGGATGTGGGTCAGCGGCAACACTTCGAGCATGTCGCGGCTGAGCACCTCCTCCATCACCTCGCGGCTGGCCAACCCGTCGAGCGTGTCGAAGACGGCCTGAGCCCACGGGCCCATCTTCTCGCTCTCCGAACCGGGCAGGTACCCCAGTTCCTGGCCGCCCACCGCGTACAGCGGCCGGAACACGACCACCTTGCGCTGGGTCCGCCGCTCCAGCACGGCCTCCAGACCGGCGGTCAGCGCCAGCGCCGACTTGCCGGTGCCCGCCCGGCCGCCCATCGACACGATGCCGATGCTCTCGTCGAGCAGCAGATCGAGCGCGATCCGCTGTTCGGCCGAGCGGCCGTGCAGGCCGAACGCCTCTCGCTCACGGACCAGCTGGACCCGCTTGTCGGCGGTGACCCGGCCCAGCGCGCTGGAGCTGCTGCCCAACAGCCGGATCCCGGTGTGGCAGGGCAGTTCCCGCGCCTCGTCCAGGTCGATCACCGAATCGGCGTAGAGCTGGTCGATCTGGGAGCCCGCGACGTCGAGTTCGACCATGCCGCTCCACCCCGAGGTCACCACGTCCTGGGCGTGGTACTCGTCGGCGGACAGGCCGACCGCGCTGGCCTTGACCCGCAGCGGGATGTCCTTGGACACCAGCACCACGTCCTCGCCCTCGGCCGAGAAGTTCAGCGCGCAGGCCAGGATGCGGGAATCGTTGGTTTCCGAACGGAATCCGGCGGGCAACACCGACGGATCGGTGTGGTTGAGCTCCACCTGCAGGGTGCCGCCCTCGGTGCCGATCGGCAGTGCCTGGTCGAGCCTGCCGTGGTTGACCCGCAGGTCGTCGAGCATCCGCAGAGCTTCCCTGGCGAACCAGCCGAGTTCGTGGTGGTGTCGCTTGGCCTCCAATTCACTGATCACGACCAGCGGTAGAACCACCTTGTGTTCGCCGAACCTGGTGACGGCCCAGGGATCCGAGAGCAGAACCGAGGTGTCGACGATGAAAGTCTTGCGACCGGAACGCGAGGGGCGGACCCCCTTCTTCGAGGCCGAGGCCGTGTGCATCGCGGGGGCGGAAACGGAGCGTGCAGCAGTCACGGTGGGCTCCTTATGTGTTCGCACGGCACCCGCGCGAACGATCTCGCTGGACCGGTCCGTCCTGGTAGGCGGTGACGCGCTGGTCAACCGCCACGAGGGCCGGGTGCCGGCCCTCTCGCACTGAGTTGCTCAGTCACGGTCAGGACCTCCCGTACGAGTCACACCGACGCGACCCGCATCACCGACGCTACCGTCCAACTCCCGGCCGCGCTGCCGGACAGCCGGACGTGTCCGTGAATTTGTCGTTAACCGGCACCGACGCGACGGATCCGCGCCAGGTGAGTCGCCGAGCGCTAGAGTCGAGACATGGCCGAAGACCAGGATCTGGAGAAACTGTCGTCGAAGGAACTGCACGATCGCGCGGTGAAGACGGCCGTGCGGCGCGGCGACGTGAAGTTCCTGTGGAACCTGCTCAAGTCGATCCCGGCGGCCCAGGCCGAAGCGGGCGACCTCGGCGAGAGCGAGGCCGACATCAAGTACGTGCTGCCGATGATCGACGACTACATCCACGCGGGCGACGGCAAACTGGCCGACGTTTTGCGCCCGACCTACCTGGACTACCTGAGCAAGCACGGGTAGCCCCGGCTGGGACTCAGCGGCGCAGCACCGCCCGCGCCGCGCCGACGACCGTGCCGCGCAGCACGTTGCCCATGCTGAAGTGGTCGTCCCACAGCACGATCCGGCCCGCGCGCAGTTCGAAGGTGCCGCTCACCCAGAAGCCGATCTTCACCGGTCCCGCGCGCAGGTAGTCGGTGCGGTCGGTGAGCACGATGTCACCGTCCGCGGCGATGTGGTGCATGTCCGCCGAGAACCCCAGCTGCGGCCGGTTCAGGCCGCGCAACACCGCGGCGACCCGGTCCTTGCCGCGGACCGACGGCAGGCCGGTGTTCTTCCAGACGATCGCCGGATCGAGCAGCTCGAGCGCCTCGTCGACGGCGTCGAGTTCGAGCGCGCCGAAGAACTCGCGCACGACGGTGACAGCATTGTCCGGCAGTCCCGGTTCGTCGGTCATGAGGCGAGCCTAGGGGGTTCGCGGTTCCCGGACCAGACCCCGGCGCTACCGATCGATCCGCTGCGCGATGAGCACTTCGAGGCCGTCGAGGATGCGGTCGACGCCGTATTCGAAGGCGGCACCGGGCGCGGCCGAGGCACCGGCGCCCGTCGCGACTTCCTCGGCGAAGGCCGTCGTGACGGCGGGGAAGCGATCACCCGCGGCGGACATCATGGCGGTGAACTGGTCGGTGAACCGCTGCGCCGCCTCGCCGCCGACCGATTCGACCAGCTGCGCCAGGCTGCGCGCGTGCCCGTTGAGCAGCACGATGGTGTCGAGCCGCTCGGGGCCGGTCAGCCCGGTGCCGTCGAGGGCGGTGAGCGCGGCCTCGGTCCAGCTCATCTCGTTGGGGCCGATCGGCCGGACACCCAGGGTCAGTTCGATGGCCCAGGGATGGGCGCGGTAGCGCTCGAAGATGGCCTCCACCCAGGCGCGTAAGCCGGTGCGCCAGTGCGCCGGCGCGGCGCCCGGAGCGGGCGGGTCACCCATCGCCGCGTCGAGCATCAGAGCCGTGAGCTGCTCTTTTCCCGGCACGTACCGGTACAGCGACATCTTGGTGAAGCCCAACCGTTCGGCCAGCCGCTGCATCGACAGCGCGGACAGCCCTTCGGCGTCGGCCAGCGCGATCGCCTCGGCGACGATCCCGTCCAGGGTGAGCGCCGGCTTGGGGCCGCGCTTGGGGCGCTGGGCGGTGCCCCACAACAGTTCGACGGTGGTCGGCGGCGGCATCGGTCCATCCTCTCGAGAATTCCGGTTGACGCAGAACTGTGTCTACCATACTCTTATTCGTGTCCATCGGATACAGATTCCGCCGGACACAGATTCCGATCCGAGGAGCAGACCATGCGCAACCAGACCGTTCTCATCTCCGGCGCGAGCATCGCGGGCCCCGCGCTGGCCTACTGGCTGCATCACTACGGCTTCACCGTCACCGTGGTCGAGCGCGCACCCGCGCTGCGTCCCGGCGGCCAGGCCGTCGACTTCAAGGGCACGACGCATCTGGCCGTGCTCGAGCGGATGGGCATCCTCGACGAGGTGCGCGCCCGCCGCACCGGCACCACCGATGTCGCCTTCGTCGACGAGCACGAACGCGAACTGGCCTTCCTGTCCGGCGACTTCACCGGCGGCGACATCGAGATCCTGCGCGGCGACCTGGCCGAGGTCATCTACCGGCGGACCGAGCAGCACTGCGAATACGTCTTCGGCGACACCGTCACCGCGCTCACCGACACCGCCGACGGCGTACGGGTGGAGTTCGAGCACGCGGCGCCGCGCACCTTCGATCTCGTCCTGGGTGCCGACGGAATCCACTCGCGGGTACGGAAATTGGCGTTCGGTCCCGAGGCCGAGTTCGTCCGCCATCTCGGCTACTACTACTGCGTGGCGGGGGCGAGTCCGTGGAGCGATGCCGACCGTCCGCGCGAGCGAGCCCGCGGTGTCGCGTACAACTCCCCCGGCAAGCTCGCGATCGACGGCGGCTCCAAGGCCCAGCAGTTGTACATGTTCGCGTCCGCGCCGCTGGCCTACTCCCGCGAGGACACCGCCGCCCAGCGGCGCATCATCGAGCAGACCTACGCCGGCCTCGGCTGGCACGTTCCCCGCATGCTGGCCGAGCTGGCCGACTTCGACGACATCTACCTCGACTCGATCAGCCAGGTGCGGATGAAGGGCGCCTACACACGCGGCCGCGTCGCCCTGGTCGGCGACTCCGCCTACGGCAACACCCTCGGCGGATTCGGCACCGGCCTGGCCGTCGTCGGCGCGTACGTGCTCGCCGGTGAACTGGCCCTCGCCGACGGCGACCATGTCACCGCGTTCGCCGCCTACGACCGAATCATGAAGCGCTACGCCAAGATCGCGGGTAACAGCAATGCCGGGCCGTTCCTCGCCCCGAAGACCGCGCTCGGCATCGGGGTCCGCAACCGGTTCCTCGGTTCACGTGCCTTTTCGCTGATGCTGAAGTACGGCGACAAGGCCGCCAACGACATCGATCTGATCGACTACCAGGCGCGGGTGGCGGTCGCCGAGACGCCCTGAATCCGGCCTTGACTTGGAGTGCACTCCAAGTCCTATCGTCGCTGCTATGAGCATTCGTCTCGGTTACCAGATGCCCAACTTCAGCAACACGTCCTCGGTGCGCGAGCTGTTTCCCACGGTGATCGCGCAGGCCAGAGCGGCGGAAGCGGCCGGCTTCGACGCCGCGTTCGTGATGGACCACTTCTACCAGCTACCCGGTATCGGCGCCCCGGACGAGCCGATGCTGGAGGCCTACACGGCGCTCGGCGCGCTGGCCACCGCGACCGAGCGAATCCAGTTGTCCGCCTTGGTCACCGGCAACACCTACCGCAATCCGGCCCTGCTCGCCAAGACCGTCACCACCCTCGACGTGGTCAGCGGCGGGCGGGCCGTGCTCGGCATCGGCGCGGGCTGGTTCGAGCTCGAACACCAGCAGTACGGCTTCGAGTTCGGCACCTTCACCGAGCGCTTCCAGCGGCTGGAGGAAGCGCTGCGCATCATCTCCCCGATGCTGCACGGACAGCGCCCCACCGTCGACGGCGCCTGGTACCACACCGAGAACGCCATGAACGAGCCGCGCGTGCGCGACGACCTGCCGATCATGCTCGGCGGCGGCGGCGAGAAGAAGACCTTCGCGCTGGCGGCCCGCTTCGCCGACCACCTCAACATCATCAGCAACGCCTCGCTGCTGCCCCAGAAGATCGCCGCCCTGCACCAGCGCTGCGCCGAGGCCGACCGCGACCCGGCCTCCCTCGAGACCAGCTTCCTCGCCTTCGTCATCGCCGACGAAGACGGCGACCGCGCCCGCAAACTCCAGTCCGATATGCTCGCCCGCGCCGGCATCGACCTGTCCGCGCTGTCACCCGAGGAAATCCGCAACAGTCCCGCCGACCGCCAATTCGTCGGCACCCCGGACGAAGTCGCCGAACAGATCCAGACCCGTGTCCTCGACCACGGCATCGACGGTGTCATCGTCAACATGATCACCAACGGGCACGAGCCGGGGGTCATCGAAGCGGCGGGCCGGGCGCTGAAGCCCCTGGTCGGCTGAGTTCCCTCTCCTCGTTCGACGGGTTGTCCACCCGCGGCACCGGCAGCCGGTACCGCGGGTTCCCGCTATGTTGACTCCCTGGATCACGTGACCCGTCGGTCCGTCGCCGCAACGCGATGGAACCGAATCGTCGCTTCGTGCGTCCAATCAACAGAACGAGGAAACGGGGAGGGTAGATGACCGGGATTCTCCAGGTGGACATCGATGTCCTGGGCAAGACCGTCCAGTTGCTGCGCGGCACGGAGCAGGTGCTCACCGACGCCATGAACGCGCTGTCCAAGGACGGGAATTCCGACATCGGAACCGCCAAGCTGAACGACGCCGCCGACAACTTCCAGAGCAAGTGGAAGTACGGCATCGAACGGATCTGCGAGTCCGCGACCGTCACCGCCGACGGAATCGCGCAGTGCCACACCGCCTACCAGCAGCTCGATACCGCGGTCGCGCAGGCACTCGCCCAGGCGGGCGCGCAGACCGATCCACAGGCGGTCACTCCGGGGACCCCGAATTGACCGACAACCCCTACCCGAATCTCGGTTTCAACCCCACCCCGGGGGACGCCACCGAAGTCGCCGCCCTCGGCACGAAGGTCAAGACCGCTGCCGACGCCGTCACCGAGACCAACACGCTGCTCACCAGCATTCGCAACAGCAACGACGAGGTGTGGAAAGGCGAGGCGGGCGATGCCTTCCGCGCCGGCTTCGACGCCACGCTCGCCCAGGACCTCGGACTCGCCCAATCCTCGCTGCAGCAGGCCAACACCGCGATCGCGGCCTGGCACACCGATCTCGTGGCCTTCCAGGACACCGCGAAAGGTCTGGAGACCGAAGCCGCCACCGCCAGGGCCAACCACGCCCAAGCGGTCACCGCGCTCCAGCAGGCCAAGGCCAATCCCGACCTCGGCCTGGCCAACAAGACCTTCTCCGACGCGTCCGAGCTGGCCGACGCCCAGTCCCGGCTCAACGCCGCCAACGCCCAGGTGACCTCGGCGTCGACCGCGGTCGACAACTGTCAGGCCGCGATCGACGCGATCATCGCTCGCGCGAAAGATCTGGAGATCGCGCACAACGCCAAGGCCACCACCACGGCGAGCGAACTGGAGTCCGCCGCGAACTTCGCACCCAGCGAACCGGACAAGAGCTGGTGGGACAGTCTCACCGATTGGATCGATGAGAACCGCGACGCGATTCACGAGGTGCTGTCCACCACCTCCGCGATCGGCGGCATCCTGGCGCTGGTCACCCCGCCGCCGATCAGCGCGATCGCATTGGGCATCTCGTTGGCCGCGGGCGCGGGGGCGCTGGCCCTGACCGCCACCAACGACGAACTGCGCGACGACCTGGTCAACGGCAGCTGGACCGAGAGGCTCGGCGCCGCCGCGACCGTCGGCGGTGACCTGCTGAGCGTGGTGCCCGGCGCCTCGGGGGTGTTCAAGGCGGGCAAGGTGGGCCTGATGGGGGGCGGCGCCGATGATCTCGGCAGATTCGGGATGATGGCGCAGACCTGGGGGGAAGCGGCGAATGATCCGGGTCTCGTCGCCCGCGTCTTCACCGACAAGAACGTCTTCGGCGTGTCGGACAAGCTCACCTCCTCCGGCGCGACGACCGGTGTGCATTCGCTGCTGCAGCTCACCGGAGCCGAAGGCAAGCACTTCATGCAGGAGAGTCCGGCGACCGCGCTGGCGGTGCTGCAGCGGATGACCGGCGCCTCGTACAAGTCGATCGATCTGTCCCAGGGAGTTGGAGATTGACAGCCCACACCACGCCTGGCGGGTCGACCACCTCGCTGTCGGTCGTCCTGCCGCGCGGCTACTACGAATTACCGCTGGACACGATTCATGAAGCGGTCGAGTCGGCCGAGAGCATCGTCGAGTTCCTGCCGACCGAGGTCGCCGACGTCTTTCCCGAAGTGGCGACGGCCATCGCCGACCTGCTGACCGTCCTGCGCGCCAACAACGCCTGTTACTGCGCGATCGGTCAGCACGCCGCCGCGGACGGCACACCGGTGACCTCGTGGCTGACCATCTCGCTGCTGGATCGCGGTCGCGCCCAGAACCCCCGGGTGACCATCGCCGAGCTGGCCGCGGAGAAGGCGACCGACGGCCGCGACGCACACATCGAGCCGGTCGAACTCGGCGGGCGCACTGTCCTGTTCATCGAATCGACGACAACCTATGCCGTCGTCGACGATTCATCGCGGGCGGAGTCTCCCGGTCGCGCCGTCCATCAGATCGAGGCGATCGTCGTCGCCGACGACGGCGCCCGGATCGCCGTCGCCGTGCTGTCGACCGCCGATGTGGCGTACGGGTCCGATTTCGGGGCGATGATGGTGCTGCTGGCCGGCTCGATCACCTTCGACACCGTTGTCCATCCACAATTCACGCTCGCGCTGTGAACGGAACCGACGTCCGGACGGCGCGGGCCTGGAGCACACCGCGCACCTTGTGGACGCTTCTCTGGACGACTGTGCGCGCGCTGGTCGTGCTCGGGCTCGGCGTGGCGTGCGCAGTGGCGTTCGTCCACTTCGTCGAGGTGTCGCAGACGGAGACAGGACGGACGGCGCAGGACGCCGACCGGATGGCGCTGCTGTGCTTCTTCGCGGTCTTGCCACTCACCGTGACGGGAATCGTCATGACCCGAACCGCGTTTCGGCGATGGTTGTCGGCGCGGCATCGCTGGCAGGTGTGGCGCATCGAGACGCTGCGAACCGGCATCCAGGAATGGGTCCATCTGATAGACGACCGGGGAACCATCGCCGGCACCGTGGTGCTGCGCAAGTGGACATCGCGCACGTTCAGCGGCGACGACGAACTGGTGTGGTTCGCCGGGGTGCCGAACAAGGCAGGCCTCATCGCGAAACCGGGCGGCACCCGCACACAGCTGGCCTACCGATCGCTCTTCTACACGCCGCCGCGCTTCGGCACCTCGCTGTTCGTCAAGAGCGAGCCATCGGCTCCGATTCCGCAGCCGCGCAGCGCTTCTCCGGCGACAACCTCCGAACCTCCCGGCAAGCACGGTGGATGGGACGATCCCGCGTTCCCCTCACCGCGCAAGCTTCGTCGAACGCTGGCCTACCCGCTCGACGTCGCCCTGCATCTGGCGATCGGTGTCGGTGTCGTGTTCTTCACCGACGAGGCGACGCGTCATGCCGTGACACACCAGGAGTGGAACAGTCCCCAGATCAAGTGGTGGACGATGATCGGATGCTTCCTGCTCGCCTCGTTCGTCGACCGGGTCGTCTTCCAAGCCGTGACGAGGACGACGCTCGGCAAAGCCGTGTTCGGGCTGGTCATCATCGACCGCGACACGGGCCGCGCTCCCCGTGCGCGCCGACTGCTCGCGGCCTGGCTGATCGGGGTGATCATGCCGCTGCTGGTCCTGGGAGACAGCTCCGTCCCGGAGCGCCCCGAGCGCTACCTGCTCCCGGCGGTGCGCCGCACCGATGCCCGCCGGGTGATCAGGCAGGCTGCCTGAAACGACGAAAAGCCCTCGCCGGCTGAATGACTCAGCAGGCGGGGGCCCTCGGTCAGGTATCGGCTCAGCCGAGCAGGCGCCAGTCCTCCAGGCCCTGGTAGAGCGGGACGCTCTGGGCCAGCTTGGCGACGCGGGCGCGCAGCGAGTCGGTGTCGGAGGTGCCGGCGAGAGCGGCGGCGATGATGTCGGCGACCTCGGTGAACTCGGCGTCGCCGAAGCCACGGGTGGCCAGCGCGGCGGTGCCGATACGCAGGCCGGAGGTAACCATCGGCGGGCGCGGGTCGAACGGGACGGCGTTGCGGTTGACCGTGATGCCGACCTCGTGCAGGAGATCCTCGGCCTGCTGGCCGTCGAGCTCGGAGTTGCGCAGGTCGACCAGGACCAGGTGCACGTCGGTGCCGCCGGTGAGGACGGACACGCCCTTGTCCTTGACGTCGGCGCCGGTCAGACGCTCGGCGAGGATCCGGGAACCGGACAGGGTGCGCACCTGGCGGTCCCTGAACTCCTCGGTCGCGGCGATCTTGAAGGCGGCGGCCTTGGCGGCGATCACGTGCATCAGCGGGCCGCCCTGCTGACCCGGGAAGACCGCCGAGTTCAGCTTCTTGGCGAATTCCTGCTTTGCCAGGATCAGGCCGGAGCGGGGGCCGCCGAGGGTCTTGTGCACGGTGGAGGACACCACGTCGGCGTACGGGACCGGCGAGGGGTGCAGACCGGCGGCGACCAGACCGGCGAAGTGCGCCATGTCGACCCACAGGTAGGCGCCGACCTCGTCGGCGATCTCCCGGAACTTGGCGAAGTCCTGGTGGCGCGGGTAGGCCGACCAGCCGGCCACGATCACCTTCGGCTTGGACGCCTTGGCGATGTCGCGCACCTCGTCCATGTCGATGCGGTGGTCTTCCTTCGACACACCGTAGGAGTGGACGTCGTAGAGCTTGCCCGAGAAGTTCAGGCGCATGCCGTGGGTGAGGTGACCGCCGTGGGCCAGGTCCAGGCCCAGCAGGGTCTCGCCCGGGTTCATCAGCGCCATCAGCACCGCGGCGTTGGCCTGGGCGCCGGAGTGGGGCTGCACGTTGGCGAACTCGGCGCCGAAGAGCTCCTTGGCGCGGTCGCGCGCCAGGGTCTCCACCACGTCGACGGCCTCGCAGCCGCCGTAGTAGCGGCGGCCCGGGTAGCCCTCGGCGTACTTGTTGGTGAGCACGGAACCCTGCGCCTGCAGGACCGCACGCGGCACGAAGTTCTCCGAGGCGATCATCTCGAGGGTGTCGCGTTCGCGGGCGAGCTCGCCCGCCATCGCGGCGGCCAACTCGGGATCGAGCTCACCGAGAGACTGGGTATTCACCGAAGCGGTCGTCTGCGTCACGACCCTCAGTCTATGGGCCGCGCGCGGACGCCCGAGCACGGGGATAGCGCAACACCGACGGAGCCGCCACCCGGGAGACGCAGCTCACAGCCCTGCGGCCGCGCCGACGACCCCCATCGAGCAGCACCGGCGGCCGTAACAGCCGCCCCGCCGGTGACCGATGACACAGTCGTGGACCTCCTCCCCGTGACACCGGCCATCGCACCGTCCAACCCGATCGAAGCGCTGCTGCTCCAGGTGAGTTACCTGATCTGCTCGCTGTTCAACCCGGGCGGCTGCGCCGTCATCCTGTAGTTCACACCGGCATCCGCCGGATCGCGCCCGGGGTGAGCGGCTCGTCGAGCAGACGGCCGAACCGCTCGACCCGATCCTGCGCGTCGACCGCGCCGTCGAGCCAGCCGCCGAGCAGGCGGTAGCCCTCCACGTAGGTGCTGATGTAGGCCCGCCACAGCGGCGAGGACAGGAACCGCAGCGATTGGCGCGCCCGCTCCGGCGTGGCCAGGCTCCACCGCTGCAGGAAGGCCGCGACCTCGTCCTCGCCGCGCCGCTGATCGTGCAGCAGCAGCGCCGCGTCCTGGCGCACGCTCAGCAGTTTCGCCGACGCGGTCGAGAAGCGCTCGGCCCGTTCACCGTCGAAGCGCAGCCCCAGGTCGGCGTAGATCTCCTGGGCCCACAGTCCCCAGCCCGGCCCGATGATCGACTGCAGCGCCAGGTCGGCCAGGCCCTCGGCCATCAGGCACTGCGGGGTGTTGACCAGGAACAGCGTCTGTTCGTCCTCGCCCGCGGCGACCAGCCCGGCTTCCTTGCGGCAGTGTTCGGTGTGATGGCCCGGGTAGGCCTCGTGCGCGATGAGCGCGGGCAGGTGCGCCATGTGCTGCTTGAGGTCGGAGTTGATCGCGACCTTGGAGTGGAAGTTGCCCAGGTAGTAGTTGAATCCGGACCACGGCTTGTCACCGACCACCTCGTAGGTGACGGTCTCGTGGTCGGGCAGCGGGTAGCGCTCGCGGACCCGCTCGCGCAGCGCGCTGGAGAACGCCTCGACGCAGACCGCGAGCTTGTCCGGCGGGATCTCGTCGCCGCGCCGGTAGGCGGCGGCGCGCTCGGCCAGCGGGCCCTCCCCGCCGAGCACCTCGTCCATCCGGCGGTGTGCCTCGCGGTAGTCGTCGGGGTCGCCGGGCGCGATGTCGACATCGAAGTAGGCGCGGACCTCGTCGACGAACCCGATCTCCTCCCCGGCGAACTTGCGCGCCGAGCACTCCATCGCGACCAGGTGGGCGTCGAGGAATTCGGTGCGCCGTGCCGACAGCCCCGCATCGGCCAGGCCGGCGCGCAGGTCGACGGCCCGCTTCACCAGCTCCGCCGGGTCGGGGACCGGCGCGTTCTCGATGTCGCGACGCAGCTGCGGGTCGCCGGTGTAGGCGTCGACGAAGCCTTCTTCGAGCCGGTCGAAAGCCAGTCCGAGCCGCAGGTATTCAGTGACGAGTGGATGTGACCCCATGCCGTCCGACCTTACGGGGTAATTCGGAAAAGTGGGTCCTACCTCGGTGTTGTCGCTCGTTACCGACGGGTAGCCAAACCCCCTGTTGCGCGCCGACGGCCGGGACGGAGCACAATCGCGGCATGCGGTCAGAGTTATCCCGGATCTCACTGGACGGGCAGCCCAGCTGTGCGTGTGCGCCCGGACGGAGCGTCGGGTAGGTGGCACGGATGAGCGAGCCGAGCCCGTATGTGGAGTTCGACCGGAAGCAGTGGCGCACCCTGCGCAAGTCGACTCCCCTGGTCCTGACCGAGGAGGAACTGACCGGCCTACGTGGTCTCGGCGAGCAGATCGATCTCGAGGAAGTGGCCGAGGTCTACCTGCCGCTCGCCCGTCTCATCCACCTGCAGGTCGCGGCCCGCCAGCGGCTGTTCGCCGCCACCGCGACCTTCCTCGGGGAGAAGCATCCCGACAAGCAGGTGCCGTTCGTGATCGGCGTCGCGGGCAGTGTCGCGGTCGGCAAGTCGACCACCGCGCGTGTGCTGCAGGCGCTGCTGGCCCGCTGGGACCACCATCCCCGGGTCGACCTGGTGACCACCGACGGTTTCCTCTACCCCACCGCCGAACTCACCCGCCGCGGCATCATGCACCGCAAGGGTTTCCCCGAGAGCTACGACCGGCGCAAGCTGCTGCGGTTCGTCACCGAGGTGAAGTCCGGCGCCGAAGAGGTGTGCGCGCCGGTCTATTCGCACAAGTCCTACGACATCGTGCCCGACGAGAAGCACTGTGTGCGCCAGCCCGACATCCTCATCGTGGAGGGCCTCAACGTGCTGCAGACCGGTCCGCGGCTGATGGTGTCGGACCTGTTCGACTTCTCCATCTACGTCGACGCCAGGATCGAGGACATCGAGAACTGGTACGTGCAGCGCTTTCTCGCGCTGCGCGAGACCGGCTTCGCCGACCCCGACGCGCACTTCCACCACTACGCCGGGTTCAGCGACGAGCAGGCCACCGCGGCGGCGCGCGACATCTGGAACTCCACCAACCGGCCCAACCTGGTGGAGAACATCCTGCCGACCCGCCCGCGCGCGACCCTGGTGCTGCGCAAGGACGCCGACCACACCATCAACCGGTTGCGGCTGCGCAAGCTCTGATCAGCGGTGCGTCGCCCGCACCTCGATCACGTCGCGCAGCACCGTCTTCCCGTCGACGGTCAGGTCCCCGGCGATGGTGCCGAACGGCGCCGCCGCGCCGGTGTGGCGCAGCTCGACGGCGAGCGGATCGGTGAGGACGCGCAGGGCCGGGTCGGCGCCGGCCTGGGTCCAGCCGTCGCGGTAGCGCCACACCGTCGAGGACCCGAGCTGCTGCGGTTCGTCGCGGTTCCAGACCAGGCGGGTCAGCACGACATCCGTGCCGTCGCCGCGGATGTCGGCGATCGAGCTGCACGACGGGAACGGCGGGCCCACGGAATCCACTGTCCCGGTGGCGAGATCGAGCCGGTGCACCGAGGCGGTACCGCAGGCGACATTGTCGCGGCTGTAGCCCGCCACGACGACCGAGCGTCCGCCGGGCGCGATCGCCGCCTGCCGGAACGGCGTGTTCACCTCGGCGATGCGGCCGAACTGCCGCACCGCACCGGAATTCAGGTCGACGACATAGAGGTGATTGATGCCCCAGTTCGCGCCGGGGACGGATTCGATCCGGGTGAGCACGGCGCGGTCGCGGTCCAGGGCGATCAGCTCGGTGCCGGTGAGGGCGGCGCCCTCCCCCAGCGGATCACGCGGCGTGGGCAGCGAGATCGACCGCAGCACAGTGGGATCGGGGGTGCGCAGGTCGGCCTGCATGATCGCGCCGTCGCGCCACCAGCCGACCACCGCGTCGTGCAGCGGGAACACCCGGGCGCACCGGCAGTCGATGCGGCCCGAGGCGACCAGCAGCTCGGCGACCTCCAGCGCGCTCACCACACCGGCCCCGTCGACCGCGTAGGCCAGCGAATTGTCCTGGCTGAAACCGATATCGCGATAGTCGCCGACCCGGTCGCCGCGCATCCCCGAGGCATCGGCGATCCCCATCCCGGTTGTCGTGCGCACCGCGAACAGCGGCGCCGATTGCGGTGCCGCCGTCACGATCTGCGGCCCCTGCGGCGTGGCGGGCGCGCATCCCGCCCCGAGGACCGCGACCGCCGCCGCGGCGACGACCATCCGTAACCCACTGATCCGCATCACTACCTCCGGCGCTCCCCCGCCTCGGCGCCACCGTGCAGCGCCGATCGGCCGGGCGCTGTGCCCGGCGCGCGGGTATACGGACCCGACGCCGCAGTGGTTCGATCGGCTTCCGAAGCCGGGACTCGTGCCCGGTAATCGGTCGCCGTCGCGCTCCAGCACTACCCGGCAGCGCGGCGGAACCGCCCGCCGGGGTCGCGGTCGATCACCACGGCCGAGGCCGTGACGGCGCGGAGCCACCCGGATCGGTCGAGCCAGCGGCGGATCGTGGGGCCGATCTACCTTCGGGTCGCGGCAGGCGCGCCCAGCGATACCACCTGGGTGGCGAGTTCGGTACGCGTGCCGTCCTTTTCGACGACGAGCACCCCGCGTGGGGTGTCGCGTGCCGCCGTCGGATCACCCGCGACGACCTGGATCACCGATTCCTGCGCGCGCGGCAGCATGTCGACCACCGGCTGCTCGCCGACCGGCGCCCAGCCCTGGGCCGCCGACTGCAACCGGTCGACGGCGCTCGGCGCGCCGGCCAGGTCGGCCCACTTCCTGGTGGCGACGGTAATCGTGCCGTCGCCGCCCCAGCGCGGGCTGTAGGCCGACGAGCACTCGCCCGGCAGCGCCGGCAGCGCCTGCACGGCGTTGGAGCGGGCGTCGATGGTCGCCACGTGGCCGGTGCCGCAGGACGCGCTGCGTGCGGTCGTGCCCGCCAGCACGAAGGTATGGCCGTCGGGTCCGGCGGCGGCCGACAGGTTGGCGTCGAGACCGGGCACGCGACCCAGCGGCAGGATCGCCTCGGTGCCGATCGCGTAGAGGTGGCTCTTCTCCCACCACAGGCCGCGCGACTCGACCCGGGCCAGCAGCAGGAACTCGTCGGTCGCCGCGACCAGCCTGGCCCCGTCCCACGAGCCGCCCGAGAGCGGACTCGGCGAATCCGGCAGTGTCACATCCTGTTCCGGTGCCGGGGGCGCGGTGCCGGACAGGTCCATGGTCATGATCTGCCCCGGTTCCCGCCACCACGCCAGCACCGAGCCGCGCACCGCGACGGCGTCGGTGCAGTCGCACTCGACCCGCGACACCGCCCCGTCGGCGGCCCGGACCGTCACCAGCGTCTTCGACCCCGACTCCACCGCGAACGCGAACTCGCCGTTCCTGGTGAAGTTCACCGCGGCCGACGAATAGCCGAAGCTGCCCGGCGCGCGGAAGGTGTCGGCCCCGCGCACCACCGCCAGCTCGGCCTCGGTGCGATAGGCGAACACCGCGCCCGACGCCTGTGGCTGGTCCTCGGGCGTGATCCGGGGCGGTGCCGTCCGGTCGGCGCCGCAGCCCGCGACGAGCAGCACGGCACTGGCCACCGCGCCGAGCGCCGCGATCCGCGCGCGCCGACTCGATCCCGGCTTGGTCACAACTCCCACAGCTCACCCCTGCACGTGTCGTCGGGCCTGGTCTCGCGCAGCAGCGTAGCCCGCGCGCGCCGGGGATCGGGGCGACTCTCCTACAACTCCCGGACCGCGTCGATCCGCTGGTCGTGGTGCGCGAGCCCGAGGACCTCACACGCCGAAGCGACGGTGCCGCGCGGCGTAATCACGCAGCGCGCGCAAGAAGTCGACCCGGCGGAACTCCGGCCAATACGCCTCGGTGAACCAGATCTCCGAATAGGCGCTCTGCCACAGCAGGAATCCCGAAAGCCGCTGCTCACCCGAGGTTCTGATGACGAGGTCCGGATCCGGCTGACCCGAGGTGTAGAGATGCTGCCCGATCGCGTCGACCGTGATCGACTGCACGAGGTCCTCACCCGACTCGCCGGCGGCGATCTCCTGGCGCACCAGCGAACGCACCGCGTCGGTGATCTCCTGGCGCCCGCCGTACCCGACCGCCACATTCACGTGCACACCGTCGCGACCGCTCGTGCGCTCGGCCGCCACCCGCAGCCGCTTCGCGATCAGCTCGGGGAACCCCGCCAGCGAGCCGACGATCCGCACGCTCCAGTTCTGCTCCGGCGCCGACAACTCCTCCACCACATCGGTGATGACCTCGAACAGCGTCTCCAGCTCGTCCGGATCCCGGCGCAGATTCTCCGTCGACAGCAGATAGACGGTCACCATCTCGATGCCCTCGTCCGAGCACCAGCCGACCAGCTCGGCGATCTTCAGCGCGCCGACCCGATGACCGTGGCTGACATCGGTGAACCCGTTCTCGCGCGCCCAGCGGCGATTGCCGTCACACATCACGGCGACATGGCGAGGATGCTGCTTGTCCGCCAGCTGCTTGGACAGCCTGGCTTCGTAGATGCGGTACGGCAGACCACGCACCCGACCGAGAAACTCCACGCCCGCACCCTACGCCTGGACCGCCTCTGCGGGTATTTCGCCGGTCGCGAGGGGGACGTGGATCGCTGTGGGGGTGGGCACGTTTGTGGTGGTGGGGGTGGGTTCTGACGTACTGTGGACGATAACTTACGGTACCGTAGGTTTGGACCTTGGAGGATGCGTGGAGGCTGTGCGGGCTGGAGTCGAGGAGCCGGTCGTGCTCGGCAAACCGCTGCTGCGGGGGTGGATTCACACGTGGGCGGTGGGGGTCGCCGCTGTCGCGGTGACGGTGCTCGTGGTGTTCGGGTTCCGGGAGTCGCCGACCGCGGGCTGGTCGACGCTGCTCTACGGGGTCTCGGTGTGCGCGCTGTTCGGGATCAGCGCGGTCTATCACCGGGTGACCTGGCGCAGCGTGCGGGCGCGGGTGCGGATGAAGCGGGCCGATCACTCGATGATCTTCCTGTTCATCGCCGGGAGCTACACGCCGTTCGCGCTGCTCGGGCTGCCCGGGTCGACCGGGCTGACCTTGCTGGCCGTCGTGTGGGCGGGCGCGCTCGCCGGGGTGGCGCTGAAGCTGTTGTGGCCGACGGCGCCGCGCTGGGTCGGGGTACCGCTGTACCTGCTGCTGGGGTGGGCGATCGTGCCGGTGGCGCCCGAACTGCTGCACAATGTGGGTGTCTTGCCGCTGGTCCTGCTGGCCGTGGGCGGGGTGATCTACAGCGTCGGCGCGATCCTCTACGCGACGAAGTGGCCGAACCCGTGGCCGACGCACTTCGGGCATCACGAGTTCTTCCACGCCGCCACCGTGGTCGCGGCGCTGTGTCATTACGTCGCGATCTGGCTGGTCGTGCTGGGCTGAACGGCGCGTGCGCGCGGTGGGCGCGGCGGAGCCTTCTATGCTCGATATTCGTGTCACCCGTCAGCGCAGCTCGTGATAGCCGGGCGTTTCGGCGCGCCGGACCCGGGCGTGCGCGATGAACCGGCTGGTCCGCTGGGCGCTGCGCAGCTACTGGGGCCTGGCGCTGGTCGTCATCACCGCCAATATCGTCGGCCTCGCGGCCATCTTCCTCATCGCCTGGGCCGACGGCGTCTTCAGCCGGGTCGGGCCGAACTGGCAGGAAGCGGCCTCGCTGCTGGCCATCTATCCCACCTTCGCCGTCGGCGTCGGCATCGCGATGGCCATCTACGACCGGCGCCGCTATCTACGCTGGCTCGACGACGGCCGTAAGCCGACCCCGGAGGAGGCGCGGCGCCTGATCGCGCTGCCCGCGGCGATCACGGTGCGCGCGGTCGTGCTGTGGATCCCGGGCATCGCGCTCACGGTCTGGCTGGTCGACCGGTTCACCGACTACGACAACAAAGCGGTCGTGATCGCCGGATTCGCGCTGGGCGCCCTGGAATCGGCGGGCGCGACGTACTTGATCCTGGACCGGCTGATCCGGCCCGCCGTCCCCATCATCACCGCGGTGCTCGGACCCACCGTGCATCCGAGCTCGACCGTGCTCGTGCGGGTGCTGGTCACCTGGGCGGTGTCGAGCGCGCTGCCCGGCCTGATCATCATCACGGTGCTCAACGACCCGGCCACCCCGGCCGAGGACCGGGTGCGCGCCGCCTGGATCTTCACGCTGGTCGCCCTCGCCGTCGGTGCACTCGCCACCGCGCTGCTCGCCCGCTCGGTCGCCACCCCGATGCGCACGATGTACCGGGCGCTGGACCGGATCACTCGGGGCGAACTCGACGTCCGGGTGCCCGTCGGCAGCGCCAGCGAGATCGGCAGGCTGGAACACTCCGTCAACGAGCTGGCCGCGACCCTGCAGGACCAGCAGCACACCGAGGACATCTTCGGCAGGCACGTCGGCTCGACCGTCGCCGAACGCGCGCTGTCGGGCGGTTCCGGCCTGACCGGCGACGTGCGGATCGTGTCGGCGCTGTTCGTCGATGTCACCGGATCGGTGCAGCTGTCGGCCGAGATGGCGCCGGAACAGTTCGTACACAAGCTCAACCGGCTGCTCGCGACCGTGGTGGCCGCCACCGAGGACAACGGCGGCCTGGTCAACAAATTCGCCGGCGACGCCGCCCTGTGCATCTTCGGCGCCCCCTCCGCCCTCGACGACAACGCCACGCCCGCCCTGCGCGCCGCCCGCCGCATCCGCGACGAGGTCGTGGCTACCGGCGAACTCGACGTCGGCATCGGCGTCGCCCGCGGCCAGGTCTTCGCCGGTGACGTCGGCGCCGACACCCGCCTCGAGTTCACCGTCATCGGCGACGCGGTCAACGAGGCCGCCCGGCTCACCACCATGGCCAAGAACGTCGACCGCCGCGTCCTGGTCAGCGACGCGGTCCTGCAGGCCGCGACCGCCACCGAGCGCGCCCGCTGGAAGCGCTACAAGGACCTGCGCCTGCGCGGCATCCCCGGCCGCACCCGCACCTGGACCGATATCAAGCCGGGACGGTAGCCCGAGGCGTCAGCCGCGCAGGGCGGCGGTCAGCGCGGTCGGGTCGGTGACCGGGAGGTCGCAGACCGAGCCGCGGCAGACGTAGGCGGCGGGAGCGTCCTCGACCAACGGGCGGTCGGCCAGCAGCGGCGCGGAGTCGGGCGGGCCGGCGAGCACGATCGCGCCACCGGGAGCCGAGGTGCGCGCGGCCGCGAGGAGTTCGGTGGCGGCGGAGGACTTCTCGGTGGCGGTGATCGCCACCTGAAGGGGGCCACGCAGCGCGGCTTCGGCGACCGAGAGCCAGTGACCGGCGGTGCGCGGGGCGCGGGCGAGCAGGACCGCGCCGCGGGCGAGGGTGTGCTCGGCGAGCTCGCGGTAGCGGACGGCGCGCTCGGTCTCGGCGACGGCGGAGGCGGTCAGCAGGGCTTCGGCGAGGGCCGAGGAACCCGCCGGGGTGGCGCCGTCGACCGGGTCGCGCGGACGGGCGACGAGGGTCTCGGCGTCGTCGGCGGTGTCGAACCAGCTGCCGGGGCGTTCCGGATCGGCGAAGTGGTCGATCGCGCTGTCCAGCAACACCTGTGCGGCGGCGAGCCAGTCGGGCTCGCCGGTGGCCTGGTAGAGGGCGAGCAGGCCGGTGGTGAGCCAGGCGTAGTCCTCGAGGACGCCGGGCGGGGTGCCCGCGACGCCGTCGAGCGAGGCGCGGCGCAGCCTGCCGTCGACCAGGTGGATATCGAGCAGGAAGCGCGCGCAGCGGACCGCGGCCGCCACCCACGACGGTTCCTCCAGTGCCGCACCGGCTTCGGCGAGCGCGGTGATCACCATGCCGTTCCAGGCGGTGACCACCTTGTCGTCGCGGGCGGGCTGCGGACGCTGGGCGCGCAGTTCCAGCAGCCGGGTGCGCAGGCGGTCGAAGCGGGCCGACTGTTCGGCGTCGACGGGATCGCTGCGGCGGGTGAGCACCGAGGTGCCCTGTTCGAAATTGCCGCCCGTGCTGACGCCGAAAGCCTCTGCCGCCCAGACGCCGTCGAGCGGGCCGAGGTCGCCGATCAGTTCCGAGGGCGTCCACACATAGGTGGCGCCCTCGACCCCGGGGCCGCCCGGTTCCAGGTGGGTGTCGGCGTCGAGCGCCGAGGCGAACGCGCCGTCCGCGGTGCCGAGATCGGCGAGCAGGAATTCGACCGTCTCGCGAGTCACGCGGTGCGGCAACGACTCCAGCGGCGTCGGGGGCACGCGGCGGGCGAGATGAGCGTAGGCGCGCAGCAGCAGGGCGTTGTCGTAGAGCATCTTCTCGAAGTGCGGGATGAGCCAGCCCGCGTCGACCGAGTAGCGGGAGAAGCCGCCGCGCAACTGGTCGTAGATGCCGCCGCGGGCCATCGCCTCGGCGGTGCGCTCGACCAGGTCGAACACGGCCTGATCACCGGTGCGCTCCCAGTGCCGCAGGAGACCTTCCAGCAGCGCCGACGGTGGAAACTTCGGCGCCCCACCGAAACCGCCGTGCTCGCGGTCCTCGTCGGCGGCGATCGCCAGCACCGCCTTGTCGAGAAGTTCCGGTACGACGGCGAATTCGGCGTCGGGCAGCCCGGTCGCCTGCGCCCGCAGCGCGTCGGTGACCTGCTCGGCCGCCTTGTCCACGTCCTCGCGCCGGTTGCGCCAGGTGTCGGTGATGGCGCTGAGCAGCTGGGTGAACGACGGCATCCCGCCGCGCGGCTGTTTCGGGTAGTAGGTGCCGCAGTAGAACGGCGCGCCGTCAGGGGTGAGGAAGCAGGTCATCGGCCACCCGCCCTGCCCGGTCATGGCGACGGTCGCGTTCATGTACACCGCGTCCAGGTCGGGCCGTTCCTCCCGATCCACCTTCACGCACACGAAGTCGGCGTTCATCTGCTCGGCCGTGGCCGCGTCCTCGAACGACTCGTGCGCCATCACATGGCACCAGTGACACGACGCGTAGCCGATCGACAGCAGGATCGGCACATCCCGCTCGGCCGCTTCCGCGAGCGCATCGGCATCCCACTCCCGCCAATGCACCGGATTGTCGGCATGCTGACGCAGATACGGCGAAGTCGCGCTACCCAACCGGTTCACAGTGCCAGCCTTCCAGATCGGTGAGACCTCAGCCTAGTGCTGCCCCGTTTCCCGGAGAGTGACCCATGCCACTGGTGGACCCTGTCAGGAAATCCGGAGCTGTCTCGTTCAAGGAGCACACGAAGCAGACAGGGAGCCAATCATGAAGCACCGCATCGTCGTCCTCGGAGCCGGTTACGCCGGGGCCTTCACCGCCGGGTATCTGGCCCGTCAGCTGCACACCGCCGACGTCGAGATCACCGTCGTCAATGCCGCACCCGACTTCGTCGAGCGGCTGCGTCTGCATCAGCTCGCCGCCGGGCACGATCTTCCGCACCGGCCGCTGACCGAGATCTTCGCCGGCACCGGCATCGAGCTCCGCGTGGCCCGGGTGACCGGCGTCGACGTGGACCGCCGGACGGTGACGATCACCGACGACGTGGGTACCGACCGCCTCGGCTACGACACCCTGCTCTACACGCTCGGCAGCACCGTCGCCGAGCACGGGGTTCCCGGCGTCGCCGAACATGCCTTCCACGTAGCCGCCCGGCAGTCCGCACTGCGCCTGCGGGCCCGCTTGGACGAACTGACCGAGGACGGGCAGGTCCTGGTGGTCGGCGGCAATCTGACCGCGATCGAGACGGCCACCGAGATCGCCGAAGCCCGTCCGGGGCTCCGCGTCGGTCTGGCCACCAGCGGTGAGCTGGGCGGCTGGCTGGGGCCGAAGGCGCGCGCGCACCTGCGGCGCGCCTTCGACCGGTTCGGCATCACGGTCCACGAGCACACCGAGATAGCGCGGGTCGAACAGCACGGAGCCGTCGCCGTCGACGGAACCGTGCTCGCCGCCGACGCGACCGTGTGGGCCGCCGGGTTCGCCGTCGGGCCGATCGCCGCCGCCAGTGCGCTGGCGGTCGAGCCCGACGGCCGGATCACGGTCGACCGGCAGATGCGGTCGATCTCGCACCCGGAGGTGTACGTGGCCGGCGACAGCGTCTTCGTCCTCGGCGAGAACGGGCTGCCCCTGCCGATGTCGTGCGCGTCGGCGGGATTCACCGGCGCGCAGGCGGCGGCGGCGATCATCGGTGACCTGACCGGGCGCAAGATCAAGGCGACCAAGCTGTCCTATGTCGGCAACCATGTCAGTCTCGGGCGCGAGGACGGCATCTTCCAGCTGGTCGACGGCCGGGCACGCGCCAAGTCCGGTGCCCTGCGCGGGCGACCGGCGGCGCGGGTCAAGGCGGCGATCGTGGCGACCAGCGCCTGGGCGATCAGCCGCCCGACCTTCGGTAGGCCGAATCACCGATACCGCTTGGCCACCGACCGCGCGGTCTCGCCCCGGGTGGTCCCCGCCTAGGGTCGTGCGCATGGACCTCGTCGCCGTGGAGCACTTCGAGGCCAGCCGGAACCGGCTGGCCTCGTTGGCGTACCGCCTCCTGGGTTCGGCCGCCGACGCCGAGGACACGGTGCAGGACGCGTTCCTGCGGTGGCAGGACGCCGACCGGGAGTACGTCGACGTGCCGGAGGCGTGGTTGACCAAGATCGTCACCAACCTGGCGATCGATCGCCTCCGCTCGGCCCGGGTACGCCACGAACGTTCGGTCGGCGCGTGGCTGCCCGAGCCGCTGCTCGACGGCGATCCCATGCTGGGTCCGGCCGAGACCGCCGTACAACGCGAATCCGTGACGCTGGCGGTGCTGCTGCTGATGGAGCGGCTCTCGCCGGTCGAACGGGCCGTCTACGTACTGCGCGAAGCCTTTTCCCACAGTCATGCCGAGATCGCCGGGATTCTCGGCATCACCGAGTCCGCGAGTCAGCAGCATGCCCACCGGGCCCGGCGCCGAATCACCGCCGCGGGCAACGAGACCGGCACCGACCAGGCGGCCGCACGGCGGATCGTCGAGGCGTTCGTCGCGGCCGCGACGTCGGGCCGGACCGAGCGCCTGGTGGCCCTGCTGACCGACGACGCGACCGGCGTCTCCGACGGCGCGCTCGGCCTGGCCGGCACGCTGATCCGGTACTCGACCCCGGCCCGGCTCGCCGCCGCGGTGCGGATCGGCTTCACGCCGACGCCCGCCAAGCACGAACTCGTCGGCGGCTCGCCGTCGATCCATGCGGCCGTCGTCAACAGGTGCCCGGCCATGCTGTTCACGCTCGACGATCGCGTTCTCGGGGTGGCGATCCTGGAGATCCGGGACGGCAAGATCGCCGGCGTCGGCAGTGTCTCCGCCCAGACCCGGCTCGGTCGACTCACCGAGCGATGGCGACAGCGCCCGCGCGACGCCCCGCTGATCGAATCCTGGTGAACACGAACAGGTCTCACACTTCCCCAGCGATCGCGACATGGGCCGCGATGGCGCCGACGGTCAGGCGGAACGGGGAGTACACCGCCAGGTCCCATCGGGTGAACAGGGTGCGCTCGGCGAGCGACCCCGAGTAGACCGGACCCAGGGACCCGCGGAGCAGGAGGCCGCCGGCGATGGTGGCGACGGCCGCGCGGCCGAGGCGGGCGGGCAGCGGGCAGCGGTGCCACGGGAGCCGTCGGGCGGCAAGGATCTCCTCGCGAATCTCAGCCGACCGGGGACAGCGGCGCTCGCCAGGCCGGCCTGCGCCCGATGGTCACCCAGCGCAGCAGCCACTCGGCGGGCCCGTATCGATACCCGCGCAGCCACAGCGCGCTCACCCACAGCTGCACCGCGAAGATCACCGCGGCCAGCGTCATCGTCTCGAGCGGAGACAAGCGCCCGGCCAGGCCGAACCCGACTCCGGTGAACAGGATCAGCCCGATCGCGGACTGGCCGAGGTAATTGGTCAGGGCAATCCGTCCCGCCGGCGCCAGCGCCGAGCGGATCCACGCGGTGCGCGGACTGTGCATCAGACGCAGCAGCGTCGCGACATACGCGGCGGCGAGCAGCGGCGCGGTGGCCACGCTGACGGCGACGGCCACCGTATGCCCATTGCCGCCACCGAAGGTGTACGCCAGACCACCGGCCACACCCACCGGAAAGCCGATCCACTGGACGCGCCGCAGGATCGGTTCGTCGCCACGCACCCGCGCGAGCACCTTCCGCCGACCCGCGACCAGGCCGAGCAGGAACATCGCGAGCGCGGTCGGCCCCTGCAGAGTGAGCGCTTGCAGGATCAGCAGCCACAGGCCGTCGAGGTGCCGGCCGATGATCTCGCCCCAGCCACCCAGCATCGCCGCGGTCGACTGCTCGGCGGCGGCACGCGCCTGCTCCGCCGACGGCAGCACGGCCGACGCGTCGAGGAACAGCCCGCTCGACACGAGGCCCACCAGCACGACGCCGTACAGCGCGGCGGCCACCCGCAGCGCGGTGCGGTCCGCGCACCCCCGCATCCAGAACAGGACCAGACCGGCCACCGCGTAGGTCGTCAGCACATCCCCGCCGTACAGGAACACGATGTGCAGCACGCCGAGCAGGAACAACCCCGCGATCCGGCGCAGCATGCGCGGCTCGAAGGCGGCCCCGGCCGCGGCCGCCGATTCCATCTGCAAGGTGAAGGAGTAGCCGAACAGGAAGGAGAACAGCACATAGAACTTCATGTCGACGAACACCGACGACACGCCGCGCACGACCTCGTCGAGACGCGAGGTGAACTGCGGGTCGACGACCAGATTGCCCGGATACCCCGAGGCCATGAAGGTGATGTTGACGACGAAGATCCCCAGCAGCGCGAAGCCGCGCAGGGCGTCCACATCGTGCACCCGGGACCCGGGAGCGACCAGTTGATCGGTCATGAGATTGCCCGTCTCGTAGATAGTGTCTAGGAGATAGTATCTCAGGGAGACTAACTATGGCGATAGTATTCCCGCAGCGGCCGAGCCGACGCCGCCGAACTCCGAGGAGGTAGTTGCCGTGACGGCCGACGAGGCGATCCCCGCCGACCTGGCCAGGCTCTGGCGACTACCCACCCCGGCCCGGCTCGGACGACCGGCCGAACTCGATGTCGACACGGTCGTGCGCACCGCGGTGGACCTGGCCGACCGGGGCGGCCTGGACGAGGTGACGCTGACCAAAGTCGCGGCGGCCCTGGGCTTTACGAAGATGGCGCTCTACCGCCACGTCGGCTCGAAGGACGAGCTGTTCGAGCTGATGGCCGACTTCGCGCTCGGTCCCGCGCCGACGTGGACGACCCCGGCCCAGTGGCGCGAGGGACTCCGCCGCTGGGCCCACGCCCTGCTCGCGGCCTACGCCGCGCACCCGTGGGTGCCGCAGCTGCCGATCGCCGGGCCGCCGCGCGGACCCCACGCGATCAGCTGGATGGATGCCGCGCTGCGCCCCCTCGCGGCGACCCGGCTCGACTGGGCGACCAAGGTGGGCGTCGTGATGCTGGTGAGCATGCACGTCCGGCAGGCGAGCCTGCTCACCCAGCAATTGACCGACGGCAGAGCGGAATCCGGCCTGAGTGAGTCCCAGGTCAACCAGAACTACGGCGCCGCGCTGGCCCGGCTCGTCGACGCGGAGCGATTCCCGGAGGCGGCCGGACTCTTCGCAGCGCCGGTCTTCCGGTCGCCGTCGGACCAGCCCGCCGACAGCGACTTCGTCTTCGGTCTCGAACTGATCCTCAACGGCGTTGCCGCGGAGATCGGTGCGCCACAAGACGATCGGTGAGGAACTCGACCATCTGGGCCCGCGCGGCCTTCGCCTGGGAAACCAGTCCGGGCAGGGTGATGAAGGCGTGCGGCGCGCCGGGATGTTCGGCGAGCCGCACCGGGGTCCCGGATTCGCGCAGCCGCTCGGCGTAGCGGCGGCCTTGGTCGGCGACCGGATCGACCGTCGGGATCAGGACGAGTGCCGGGGCCAGCCCTGCCAGCTCGGCGTAGAGCGGCGAGACCGCGCAGGCATCCGAGCCCGGCGGAACGGCCAGCCGCTGGAACAGATCGAGGCGTGGGCGGGTCAGCATGGGGCTGTCGGCATGCTCGGTCATCGAGGGATAGTCGAACATCGTCGCGGTGAGGTCGACGGCCGGATTGACCAGGATCTGCGCCCGGAGCGGGAATTCGGTGGCCGCGGCCCGGATCGCGGCCATGGCGGCGATCAGGCCGCCGGTGCTCTCCCCGGCCACGGCGACCCGTGCCGGATCGATGCCCCAGTCCTCGGCGTGCGCGACCACGTGGCGCAACACATCCCAGCCGTCGTCGACGGCCGCGGCCAGCGGAGTGCCCGGCGCGAGCAGCCGATGCTCGACCGAGACGACGAGCGCGGGCAGACGGGCGGCGAGATGACTGTTGGCCCAGTCGCATTGGGTCGCGGTGCCGACGAATCCACCACCGTGGACGTGCACGATCAGCGGCAGGGGCGTGGCACCGTCGCGCACCGGCCGGTACACCCGCACCGGGAGCACGCGATCGGGCAGGACCACTTCCCGCCAATCGATCGCGGCGCCACGATCGGGAGAACCGGTGATCACGCGGGCGAGACGGGCGGAGGCCTTGCGGTTGGCGGCATCCCGGACGACGACCAGCTCCTCGGGCGTGAGCGACGGCCAGTCCGGCTCCTTCTGTAAGGCGTGCAGCAGCCGTACGCCCCGGGGCGCTCGTTCGCGTGCGGTCATATCGATCCTCCTCGCTCACGCCGCGTCACCGATGACGCGGTTTCGGATACGACACACAGCATCGGCCGTAGGCCGATCGAGGTATTGGACAAATATTCCCGTCGCGGATCCCGTGCCACGTCCAGGTGTACCGGGACCTGTCGCCTCCGGCGGACGCACTCGTTCGCGGCGCGACGATCGATCAGCGATGTCGCCGCCCAGCGGATCAACCGACGGTCGCGGTCGCGTACGGCCGACCGGCCCACGCGACATCGTCGACCGAGAGCCACGGCGCGCTCGCCGGCGCCGCCGGTGTCGGCCCGGTGAAAGCCCCGCCTCATCACCGGCGTCGACGAGAAACCCGTCCCCGAAATCGAGGAAGACCGTCACCGCCGGATACGGCACCAGCCGCAGCTCGACATCCGTCGTGGCCCGCCCGGCGAACCCCGCCATCGCCACCCCCGGCAGCGACGACCCCGGGACCGCGACATCCACCGCGGCCCCGGCGATCCGAACCGGCTCGACAGGCACACCGCCATCGGACGAGCGGTCGACGAGGCCGTCGTCCGCCCTCGAAAGTGCTGCTCAGCGGGCGGAGGTGGGGCATGATGAGAGGTGCAGACCGTATCGTGCAATCGAACAGGAAGACGCGAAACCGCTGATGGCATCGCAGCTGACACTCTCGGCACAGCGCGCTGCGCTGGAGCGGGAGTGGGCGCAGTGGGTGCCCGCGGGGGAATCGGCGCTCGGGCGGAGTTCGGCCGTGCGGACCGAGGTGGCGCAATCGTGGCTGCGGTCGTTGCGGACGGTGGATCCGGGGCGGGACTGCGCCCCGGAGAGCGAGACCGACATCGGGCCGCGGTGGGCGGAGTCGCCGCTGCGCGGGCCGGTGACCGAACTCAAGGAACAACTGCACAGCGTCGCCGACGACGCCGGATACGTCGCCGCGGTGACCGACGCGTCGGGCACCATCCTGTGGACCTACGGCGGACCGGTCATGCGCAGGCGGGCCGAGCAGGTCAACTTCGCGCCAGGGGGCCGTTGGGACGAGGCGCACATGGGCACCAACGCCCTGTCGCTGGCGTTGCGCACCGATCAGCCGCACACCGTGTTCTCGGCCGAGCATCTGGTCGCCGCCCTGCACGGCTGGGTCTGCTACTGCGCGCCGATCCGCGCCGCCGACGGCACCCTGCTCGGCGTGCTCGACCTGTCGACCACATGGAAGCGCTCCCATCCGCTGGCGATGGCGACCGTGCGCACCATGACCACGGCCATCGAATCCAAACTGCACGCGGCGCTGCCCGCGCCGGCGGGCATGCGGCTGACCTGCCTGGGCACCGGCCGGTTGATGCGCGACGGCACCCCGATCCGGCTGCGCCCGCGCCAGCTCGAGATCCTCACTCTGCTCGCCCTCGACGACGACGGCTACAGCCATGAACGCCTGCACTACGCCGTCTACGGCGATCGAGCGGTCGGCGCGAGCACGCTGAAATCGGAGATGTCCTACCTGCGCCGCGCGACCGGCGGCGACATCACCAGCCGCGTCTACCGCTTCACCACGGCCCTGTCCTGCGACGCCGTCGACGTCGTGCGCGCGCTCGAGACCGGCGACCTCGACACGGCCGTCCGGCTGTATCACGGTCCGCTGCTGCCGGATTCGGACACGCCGGGCATCAGCGAATGGCGCGACTACCTCGAGGTCGCCATGCGCAATGCCGTGCTGGCCAGCCCCGACGCCGACCACGCGCTCACCTACGGCGAGGCCGCCCCCGACGACATCGCGGTGCACGAACACGCCCTGGCCCTGCTGCCCCCGCGTGACGCGCGCCGCGCCGTCGCCGCGGCCCGCCTGCACAGCGCACTTCGCGCCTGATCGGTCCGGCTTCAACGTTTCATCAACCCTCGCGGCGGATAGTGATGGGCGTCACGCTTCACCGGAATCAGCGAGGAGCCTCCGCACATGATCTACGCCAAGCCGGGCACCGAGGGCAGCATCGTCAGCTACGCGCCGCGGTACGACAATTTCATCGACGGCAAGTGGGTCCCGCCCGTCGAGGGCCGGTACTTCGAGAACACCTCGCCGGTGGACGGGCAGCCGTTCTGCGAGATCGCCCGCTCGACCGCGGCCGACATCGAACTGGCCCTCGACGCCGCCCACCGCGCCGCCGACGCCTGGGGTGCGACCTCCGCCGCCGAGCGCGCCAACATCCTGAACAAGATCGCCGACCGGATCGAGGCGAACCTCGAGGCGCTGGCCGTCGCCGAGACCTGGGACAACGGCAAGCCGGTCCGCGAGACCCTGGCCGCCGACCTGCCGCTGGCGGTCGATCACTTCCGCTACTTCGCCGGCGTGCTGCGGGCGCAGGAGGGCGGGATCAGCGAGGTCGACGCCGACACCATCGCCTACCACTTCCACGAGCCGCTCGGCGTGGTCGCCCAGATCATCCCGTGGAACTTCCCGATCCTGATGGCGACCTGGAAGCTGGCGCCCGCGCTCGCGGCGGGCAACGCCGTGGTGCTCAAGCCCGCCGAACAGACCCCGGCCTCGATCATGAAGGTGGTCGAACTCGTCGCGGATCTGCTGCCGCCGGGTGTGCTCACCGTGGTCAACGGCTTCGGTGTCGAGGCGGGCAAGCCGCTGGCGTCGAGCCCGCGCGTGGCCAAGGTCGCCTTCACCGGTGAGACCACCACCGGCCGGCTGATCATGCAGTACGCCAGCGAGAACATCATCCCGGTGACGCTGGAGCTGGGCGGCAAGAGCCCCAACATCTTCCTGCCCGACGTGATGGCCGCCGACGACGACTTCCTGGACAAGGCCGTCGAGGGCTTCGTGATGTTCGCGCTCAACCAGGGCGAGGTCTGCACCTGTCCCTCGCGCGCGCTGATCGCGTCCTCGATCTACGACGAGTTCATGGCCCGCTGCGTGGAGCGCACCAAGGCGATCGTCAGCGGCAATCCGCTCGACGAGGCCACCATGATCGGCGCGCAGGCCAGCAACGATCAGTTCGAGAAGATCCTGTCCTACATCGACATCGGCAAGAAGGAAGGCGCCGAGGTCCTCACCGGTGGCTCGGTGCGCGCCGTCGACGGGCTGGCCGGGGGCTTCTACATCGAGCCGACCATCTTCAAGGGCAGCAACGACATGCGCGTGTTCCAGGAGGAGATCTTCGGTCCGGTCGTCGCGGTGACCACCTTCGACTCCACCGACGAGGCGCTGAAGATCGCCAACGACACCCTCTACGGCCTCGGCGCCGGCGTGTGGACCCGCGATATGAACACCGCCTACCGGCTGGGCCGCGGGATCAAGGCGGGCCGGGTGTGGACCAACTGCTACCACGCCTACCCGGCGCACGCGGCGTTCGGCGGCTACAAGAAGTCCGGCATCGGCCGCGAGAATCACAAGATGATGCTCGACCACTACCAGCAGACCAAGAACCTGCTGGTCAGCTACTCGCCGCAGAAGCTCGGCTTCTTCTGATGGCGCGACGCTGATGGTAGGGCGAGTAGACCTCACCGACCAGGCGGCGACGCTGCTGCGGGAACTGACCGGGCAGCACGGCCCGGTCATGTTCCACCAATCCGGCGGCTGCTGCGACGGCAGTTCCCCGATGTGTTACCCACGCGGCGAGTTCCGCGTGGGCGCCTCGGACGTGCTGCTGGGATATCTGCCGGGCGAGACCCCGTTCTGGATGAGTGCCGACCAGTTCGAGTACTGGAAGCACACCCATCTCACCGTCGACGTGGTGCCCGGCCGGGGCAGCGGCTTCTCGCTGGAAGCCCCCGAAGGCGTGCGGTTCCTGATCCGCTCGCGCCTGCTCACCGACGACGAGGTGGCCGCGCTGGAATCCCAGCCGCCGCCACCCACCGGTGACACCGTTCAACAGTGATGTGAAACACGCGCAATCACATCGTTTCCGCAGGTCGGCGGCGCTCGATACGCGCCGCTGACCTGCGGGTTCCACGGCCGTAACAGTCGTCAACCATTCTTCAACCCTCGACGATCACCGTTGCCGTCGCTACGCGCTTGTTTGTTGATGAGGAGATTTCCCTGTGAGTACCGACGCGATTCCCGCCGCGGGGTCGGACACCCCCGCCGACGACTATCTCGCCAAACGCACCCTGCGCTCCGGCTCGGCCGGCTGGGTGCTGCTGGCCGGCCTCGGCGTGAGCTATGTGATCTCCGGTGACTACTCCGGCTGGAATTTCGGCCTCGCCGAGGGCGGTTTCGGTGGTCTGCTGATCGCCGCGATCGTCATCGCGGCCATGTATCTGGCCATGGTGCTCGGCATGGCCGAGCTGTCCTCGGCACTGCCCGCGGCAGGCGGCGGCTACACCTTCGCCCGGCGCGCGCTCGGACCGTGGGGCGGATTCGCCACCGGCACAGCGGTTCTCATCGAGTACGCGATCGCGCCCGCCGCCATCGCCACCTTCATCGGCGCCTACGTGGAATCGCTGAACCTGTTCGGGATCACCGACGGCTGGTGGGTGTATCTGGCGGTGTACGCGCTGTTCATCGGCATCCACCTCGGGGGCGCGGGCGAGGCGCTCAAGGCGATGTTCGTGATCACCGCGATCGCGCTGGTCGGCCTGGTCATCTTCGCGATCGCCGCGCTCGGCAAGTTCGACGTGGCCAACCTGACCAACATCGCGCCCGACCCCGACGCCGCCGGTTCCTCGTCGTTCCTGCCGTTCGGCTACCTGGGTGTCTGGGCAGCGATCCCCTTCGCCATCTGGTTCTTCCTGGCCGTCGAAGGCGTGCCACTGGCGGCCGAGGAGGCCACCGAGCCGGAGAAGAACGTGCCCAAGGGCATCATCGTCGCGATGCTGCTGCTGGTGGTCACCGGCGCGGTGGTGCTGTTCCTGGTGACCGGCGCGCTCGGCGCCCAGGGCGCGTCGTCCTCGGGCAACCCGCTGGTCGAGGCGCTCGGCGACAGCCCGGCGGCCAAGGTGGTCAACTACATCGGCCTGGCCGGTCTGGTGGCCAGCTTCTTCTCCATCGTCTACGCCTACTCCCGGCAGACCTTCGCGCTCTCGCGGGCCGGCTATCTGCCCACCAGCCTGTCGGTGACCAACTCCCGCAAGGCGCCGGTGCTGGCGCTGATCGTGCCGGGTGTCATCGGCTTCGCCCTCTCGCTGACCGGCGAGGGCGCGATGCTGCTGAACATGGCCGTGTTCGGCGCGGCCGTGAGCTACGTGCTGATGATGGTGAGCCACATCGTGCTCCGGGTCCGCGAGCCGAACATGCCGCGCCCCTACCGCACCCCCGGCGGCATCGCGACCACCTCGTTCGCCCTGGTCATCGCGGCGGCATCGGTCGCGGCGACCTTCCTGGTCGACCCGAAGGCGGCACTGTTCACCCTCGGTGTGTTCTGCGCCTTCATGGCCTACTTCGGCCTCTACAGTCGCAAACACCTGGTCGCCAAGTCGCCCGACGAGGAATTCGCCGCGCTGGCCAAGGCCGAACAAGAACTCGAGTAACCGCACCCCAGGCACCCGGCGGCGACGCGATCGCCGCCGGGTCACCGATCCCGCGAAAGGAGGCGGCACCCGATGACCGTGTACCGCAGTTCCGCCGGCACCACGACCTATACGTTCGACGGCCTGGTCGATCTCCTGGCCAAGGCCACCCCCGAACGCAGCGGCGACCAGCTCGCCGGCTGCGCCGCCGCGACCGACGCCGAACGGGCGGCCGCGCAGTGGGCGCTGGCCGACGTGCCACTGACCACCTTCCTCGACGAAGTGGTCGTGCCGTACGAGACCGACGAGGTCACCCGGCTGATCATCGACAGCCACGACCGCACCGCGTTCGGCCCGATCGCCCACCTCACCGTGGGCGGGCTGCGCGACTGGCTGCTCGCGGTCGCCGCCACCGACGACGCCGCGACGACGCTGGCCGCGGTGTCGCCCGGACTGACGCCGGAGATGGTGGCGGCGGTCAGCAAGATCATGCGCAATCAGGATCTGATCGCGGTGGCCAAGGCGACCGTGGTGACCGCGGGCTTCCGCACCACCATCGGCCTGCCCGGCCGGTTGAGCACCCGGCTGCAACCCAACCATCCGACCGACGATCCGCGCGGGATCGCCGCCGCCACCCTGGACGGGCTCCTGCTCGGCTGCGGTGACGCGGTGATCGGCATCAACCCGGCCACCGACTCGCCCCAGGCCACCGCCGACCTGCTGCACCTGCTCGACGAGGTCCGGCTGCGCTTCGACATCCCGACCCAGTCGTGCGTGCTCTCCCACGTCACCACGACCATCGGGCTGATCGAGGCGGGCGCGCCGGTGGATCTGGTGTTCCAGTCGGTGGCGGGCACCGAGGGCGCGAACGCCGGCTTCGGCGTGAACCTCGCGCTGCTGCGCGAGGGCAACGAGGCCGGACGCTCACTC
The DNA here is from genome assembly GCF_044744725.1 of Nocardia sp. NPDC087230. Classification (NCBI taxonomy): domain Bacteria; kingdom Bacillati; phylum Actinomycetota; class Actinomycetes; order Mycobacteriales; family Nocardiaceae; genus Nocardia; species Nocardia sp. NPDC087230. Next base: position 888,194 of record NZ_JBIUYV010000001.1, on the reverse strand, counting down.
GCGCGCGGCACCGTCGGCGACAACGTGATGTACCTGGAAACCGGGCAGGGCTCGGCGCTGAGCGCGAACGCTCATCTGGGCGTGGGTGATCGGCCGGTGGATCAGCAGACGCTGGAAGCACGCGCCTACGCCGTCGCCCGGGAGCTGCGGCCGCTGCTGGTGAACACGGTCGTCGGGTTCATCGGACCCGAGTACCTCTACGACGGCAAGCAGATCATCCGGGCCGGGCTAGAGGACCACTTCTGCGGCAAGCTGCTCGGCCTGCCGATGGGCGTGGACGTCTGCTACACCAACCACGCCGAAGCCGACCAGGACGACATGGACACCCTGCTCACCCTGCTGGGGGCGGCGGGCTGCGCCTTCGTCATCGCCGTGCCGGGCGCCGACGACGTGATGCTGGGCTACCAGAGCCTGAGTTTCCACGACGCGCTCTACGCGCGGCAGGTGCTGAACCTGCGCCCCGCACCGGAATTCGAGGCGTGGCTGTCCGGGCTCGGCATGCTCGACGCCAACGGCCGGATCCGCCAGGTGGCACCGCTGTCGTCACCGCTGCGCGCCCTGGCGGCGAACCGATGAAACCCATCGCGACCAAGCCCGTGCTGCGCATCGTGCGATCGAATACCGAGCCGAGAGGACACGTCGTGGGCGAGTCGACACCGGACGAGCGCGCCGAAGCCGCTGTGGCCCAGGAGTTCTGGCGCGATCTGCGGCGCAACACCCAGGCCAGGATCGGGCTCGGCCGCACCGGTGACGCCCTGCCCACCACCGAGGTCCTGGCCCTGCGGGCCGCGCACGCCGCCGCCCGCGACGCGGTGCACGTCCCGCTCGACGTGGAGATCTTCACCGAGCAGATCGCGAGCATGGGCCTGGGTGAGCCGGTGACGGTGACCAGCAAGGCCGCCGACCGCTCGGAATATCTGCGCCGTCCCGACCTCGGCAGGCTGCCCGCCGACCTGTCCGGCATCGACAACCACGGTGCCGATATCGGTTTCGTGCTCGCCGACGGGTTGTCCCCGCGCGCGCTCACCGACCACGGCGCGGGTCTGCTGGGCGCGCTGGCCGACGAACTCGCCGACCGCTACACCCTGGCCCCGCCGGTGATCGCCACCCAGGCGCGCGTGGCCCTGGGCGACCACATCGCCGCGGCGATGGGCGTGCGGACGGTCCTGGTGATCATCGGAGAACGCCCCGGCCTCTCGGTCGCCGACAGTCTGGGCATCTATCTGACCCACGCCCCGCGTCCCGGCCGCGCCGACGCCGAGCGCAACTGCATCTCCAACATCCACCCGCCCGACGGACTCACCTACCTCGACGCCGCCCGCGTCGTGGCGGGACTGGTCGCGGGCGCGCGCAGGCTCGGACGCTCGGGCGTCGACCTCAAGGACACCTCCCGCGCCGACAGTCTGGGCGCAGATACCTCGACCATCGCCGCGGCGCTGGAGAACAAGGACCACTGACATGACGAAGATCTCCGCCCTCGCGGCGGTGGCGATGACGGCTGCCCTGATGACCGCGACCGCCTGCGGAACCGACGAATCACGCTCGGTGTCGGAGGCCTGTTCGACCCTCGACGCGAGCCAGGTCTGGTACGGGGACAACAAGGAACGGATCGCGCGGTTCATCGAGGAGACCGGGCGGTGCGGCGCGGGCGGTACCGGCGCGGCGCCGCTGGCGCTGTTCGATTGGGACAACACGGTCGTGAAGAACGATATCGGCGTCGCCACGTTCTATTGGATGCTGGCCAACGACAAGGTATTGCAGCCCGTCGACCGGAACTGGGCCACGGTCGGCGCGCATCTGAGCCCGGACGCCGCGGGCGCGCTCGCCGCGGCCTGCGGTGCCGCCGACCCGAACACCCCGCTGCCCACCTCGACGAACACCGCCTGCGCCGACGAGCTGGTCGCGGTGGCCGACAGCGCCAAGACCACGTCGGGCAAAGCCGCCTTCACGCAGTACGATCACCGCCGCACCGAACCCGGCTACGCGTTGGTCGTTCAGCTGATGCGCGGCTACACCGAGGCCCAGATCACCGACTTCGCCCGCGCCGCCCGCGCGCAGAACCTCGCCGCGGCCGAAGGAGCCAAGCAGACCGTCGGCACCACGAAGGTCGACGGCTGGGTGCGCTACTACCCGCAGATGACGGACCTCATCCGGGTGCTGCGGGACAACGGGTTCGACGTACGCATCATCTCCGCCTCGGCCGAACCGGTGGTCAAGGTCTGGGCCGAGGAACTGAACATCCCCGGTGACCGGGTCATGGGCGTTCCCCTGCTGGCCGACAACGGCGTCTACACCGGGCACCTCCCCGGCTGTGGCGATGCCGGGACCGACCAGGTGATCACCTACATCGACGGCAAGCGGTGCCGGATCAACGAGCAGGTGTTCGGCGTCCGGGGCGCCGCGGCCTTCCAGCAGCTGCCCGCCGACCGGCGCGCCGCCTTCGCCGCGGGTGATTCCGACACCGACGTGGTCTTCCTCGGCGACGCGACCGGCCTGCGCCTGGTCATCAACCGCAACAAGACCGAACTGATGTGCAATGCCTACGGCTCGGCGGACGGCACGTGGGTGGTGAACCCGATGTTCCTCGGCCCCAAGCCGCGCAAGTCCGATCCGTACCCTTGCGCGACGGCGGGTTACATCACCCCCTCGGGCGGCGGCGCGCCGTTGCACCGTCCCGACGGCAGCGTGATCCCCGATCAGCAGGACCTCGTGTTCGGGTGAGAGCCGGATCACCGGTCGACGAGGTGGCGAGTCACCCTAGAGTGATCTCCATGATCCGCACCGCCGCCCTCGCCCATGTCCGCGACCGCAGGCTGATCCAGACGCGCCCGGAAGGCAAGGACGTCTTCTACATGGCGGGCGGCAAGATCGATCCGGGCGAAACCCCCCTGGAGGCGCTCCATCGCGAGATCGAGGAGGAACTCGGCGTCGGGCTCTCCGGCGTCGCCGAACTCGGCATCTTCGAGGCCGAGGCCTTCGGTCACGGCAAGAACACCGGCCTGCACATGACCTGTTTCCTCGCCGACTTCACCGGCGAACCCCACGCCACCGGCGAAATCGCCGAATTCCGCTACTTCACCGTCAGCGAATACGCCGCCATGGACCACGTGGCGCCCGGCTCCATGATGGTCTTCCGCCGCCTCCACGAGCTCGACCTCATCGATTGGTGAGTACCAGGCGTTTCGGCGAAACATTGCGCGCCGGTGCGACGATCACACTCTCGTGACGGGGACAGAGGCACTACAGAGCACGGAGTTGACCGCGGCCGAGCGCAGAGCCGCGCTCCGCAGGCTCGTGGTCATCTTCGGGTTGATGAACAAGATGATCGAGCTCAGCGCGACCGGTGCGCCGCGGCAGCTGGCCGAGCACGCGGCCGCCGCCAGGGATCTGGTCGGCGAGCTGGTGACCGATATGGCGCAGCTGCCCTAGCTCAGTCGGTCTTCGGGGCCGGCGGGGTGCTGTCGCCGGCTTCCGGCTCGATGGCGCCCGGCTCGGTGCCCTCGTCCGCCTTCTGGTCCGGTTCCGGGTGCTCGGGCTCGAACGTCTCGGGCAGGCCCTTGAGATGCTTGTTCATCGAGCGCACGAGCAGCACGGTGCCCGCGAGCAGGATCAGGATGACCAGCAGGCCAAGCGGCGACGCCTTGCCGAACTCGGGTCCGGTCGGGGTGTTCTGAGCGAGGTAGACCAACATCACCGGTCGGCGTCCTCGATGCCGGCGAACAGGTCGGTCTCCGGGATGGCGGTGCTCACCCTCGTCTTGGCCAATTCGAACTCCTCGGTCGGCCAGAGCCGCTGCTGCATCTCCAACGGGATCGCGAAGAACGCCCCGTTCGGATCGATCTGGGTCGCGTGCGCGCGCAGGGCGTCGTCACGCTGGGGGAAGTATTTGGAGCATTCGATCTGGGTGGTGACCCTGCCCCACGAATCGCCGCGCTTGAACTGCTTCATCCGGTCCAGCCACTCCTGCAGCGGGAACGGTTCGCCGATGCGCTCGTACTCCTCGGCGAAGGCCTCCAGGCGCTTCATGCTGAAACCGTGGTCGTAGTACAGCTTGAGCGGCGTCCACGGCTCGCCCGCCGCGGGGAACTTCGCCGGATCGCCCGCCGTCTCGTACGCGGCGACCGACACCTCGTGGCACCGGATGTGATCCGGGTGCGGGTAGCCGCCGTTCTCGTCGTAGGTGGTGATCACGTGCGGCTTGAAATCGCGCACGACGCGCACCAGTGCCTCGGTCGACTCCTCGAGCGGCACCAGCGCGAAGCAGCCCTCGGGCAGCGGCGGCAGCGGGTCGCCCTCGGGCAGGCCGGAGTCGACGAAGCCGAGCCAGTGCTGGCGCACGCCCAGCGCGTGGGCGGCCGCGGCCATCTCCTCGCGCCGGACCTCCTCGATCCGGTCCAGGACACCGGGGGTGTCCATCGCGGGGTTGAGGATGCTGCCGCGTTCACCACCGGTCAACGTCACGACCAGGACGTCGACGCCCTCGGCCGCGTACCTGGCCATGGTCGCGGCGCCCTTGCTCGATTCGTCGTCGGGGTGTGCGTGCACCGCCATGAGGCGAAGGCCACTCACGTCTCGTTCACCATCGCTCTCGCTCGCGGGTGTCAGAACTTCGTTCCCTATAGTTCCATCCGACCCCCCGTTTGTTCCGACCACCCCCGGGAGCGAGAAACCGATGACCGAGCCCGCACCGGACTCCGCGGCGACCTCGGCCGCCGCCGCAGCCCGACACGCCGACCGTTACGGCACAAAACCACCGGCGCGCCGGACGTGGGTGCTGGTCGTTCTCGGGATCGGTGTGCTGGTCGCCGGGGTCGGCGTCGCCTTTCTGGGGTTCCAGAAGTACGGCCCGAAGGCGATCGAGACCGAGCAACTCGGCTACGTGGTCGTCGACGACGCCACGCTGACGGTGCGGATGAAGGTCACCCGCGACGACCCGCGGCAGCCCGTCGTCTGCTTCGTGCGTGCCATGGATCGCGACAGCGCCGAGGTCGGCAGGCGGGAGGTGCTCGTGCCCGGCTCCGATTCCACCAGCGTCCAGGTGACCACCACGGTCAGGTCCTCCGCGCGCCCGTCGGCGGGCGATATCTACGGCTGCACCGACCAGGTCCCGGGCTATTTGCGCGCCGAATAGCAGGCTCGCCTAGCCTGACCTGCATATTTATGAGACATGCTAAAATGGCCTGATACACGGTTCCGGGGCTCGGAGCCGTGTTTGCTGCATTGGCGGCCAGCGGTGCTGTTTCCGGGTTACGGGTTCACCCCCAGGATCGCTCCAGCCGTCGGGCTGGTGCATGCCCTCCTCCGGAGGGTACAGCGCCGGTTTCAGGGAATCCCGGTGCGCCGGGAACAACTACTAGGGAGTGATCGAGATGACCGAGAATGTGACCTGGCTTACCCAGGAGTCGCACGACAGGCTCAAGGGCGAGCTGGACTCGCTCATTGCCAATCGTCCGGTCATTGCCGCCGAGATCAACGAGCGCCGCGAAGAGGGCGACCTCAAGGAGAACGGCGGCTACCACGCCGCGCGCGAGGAGCAGGGCCAGCAGGAGGCGCGGATCCGCCAGCTGCAGGAGCTGCTGAACAACGCCAAGGTCGGCGTCGCCCCCACCAAGTCCGGCGTCGCCCTGCCGGGTTCGGTCGTCACGGTCTACTACGACGGCGACGAAGACGATACCGAGACCTTCCTGATCGCGACTCGCGAAGAGGGCCTGGGCGCCACCAACCTCGAGACCTACTCGCCGAACTCCCCGCTGGGCGGCGCGCTGATCGACGCCAAGGTGGGCGAGACCCGCGAGTACACGCTGCCCAACGGCAACACCATGAAGGTGACGCTGGTCAGCGCCGAGCCGTACCACGGCTGATCCTGGCCTGACCGAGCCCGCACCAACCGAACCCGAACGCGAGCGGCCGCACCCGAACATCGGATGCGGCCGCTTCGTCATCTGTGGGGTCCCGGTCAGCTCAGAGCCTGCTCGACATCGGCGAGCAGGTCGCTGATGTCCTCGATGCCGACCGAGAGGCGCACCAGATCGGCGGGGACCTCCAGCGCCGAACCCTCGGTGCTGGCGTGGGTCATCGCGCCCGGGTGCTCGATGAGCGACTCGATACCGCCCAGCGACTCGGCCAGGGTGAAGATCTCGGTGCGCGAGCAGAACTTCAGCGCGGCCTCCCGGCCGCCTGCCAGTCGCACCGAGATCATGCCGCCGCTGCGGCGCATCTGCTTCTGCGCGATCTGGTAGCCCGGATGGGTCGGCAGGCCCGGGTAGATCACCTGCGAGATGGCCGGGTGGTTGGTCAGGAACTCCGCGATCACCTCAGCGTTGTCGCAGTGCTTCTCCATCCGCACGGCCAGGGTCTTGATGCCGCGCAGGGTGAGGAAGGCGTCGAACGGGCCGGGCACCGCGCCCGCGCCGTTCTGCAGGAACGCGAACGCGGTGTCGAGCTCCTCGCTGTTGGTGATCAGGGCGCCGCCGACGACGTCGGAGTGCCCACCCAGGTACTTGGTGGTCGAGTGCACGACGATGTCGGCGCCGAGCAGCAGCGGCTGCTGCAGGTACGGGGTGGCGAAGGTGTTGTCGACGACCAGCTTGGCGTCGGCCTCATGCGCGATGTCGGCCAGCGCCGGGATGTCACCGATGCTCAGCAGCGGGTTGGTCGGGGTCTCGATCCACACCAGCTTGGTGTTGGGGCGGATGGCCGCGCGCACCTGGTCGAGATCGGCGATGTGCGCGGGCGAGTGCTCGATGCCCCACTGGCTGAAGACCTTGTCGATGAGCCGGAAGGTGCCGCCGTAGGCGTCGTCGGGGATCACGATGTGATCGCCGGGGCGCAGGGTGGCGCGCAGCGCGCAGTCGGTGGCCGCCATGCCGGAGGCGAAAGCCCGCGCGAAACTGCCCGATTCGAGGGCGGCGAGGTTGCCTTCCAGCGCGGTGCGCGTCGGGTTGCCGGTGCGCGCGTATTCGTAGCCGCCGCGCATGCCGCCGACGCCGTCCTGGGCGAAGGTGGAGCTCGCGTAGATGGGCACGTTGACCGCACCGGTCTGAGGATCGGGTTCATATCCGGCGTGGATGGCCCTGGTCGAGAATCCCAGCTCACTCATGGCCTCAGACTAGTTGGCCGGTTTCCGGGCCGTGCGCAGGGGTATTCGCGGTGTACCGAGTGCCGGATTCCCCGCCGACCGTGCGGCTACGCTGGCGCCATGGTGACTGTCGAAGAGTTGTTCGCGATCGACCCGTTGCTCTCCCCGGAGGAGCGCGAGATTCGCGACACGGTGGCCCGTTTCGGCGAGCGCAGGCTGCGCCCGCACATCGCCGACTGGTTCGAGGCAGGCACGTTCCCGGCCAGGGAGATCGCGCCCGAACTCGGCAAGCTCGGACTGCTCGGCATGCACCTGGAGGGCTACGGCTGCGCCGGGGCCTCGGCGACCGCCTACGGCCTGGCGTGCCAGGAACTCGAGGCCGTCGACTCCGGCGTGCGCAGCATGGTCTCGGTGCAGGGCTCGCTGGCGATGACCGCGATCCACTTCTTCGGCTCCGAGGAACAGAAGCAGCGGTACCTGCCCGCGATGGCGGCGGGCGAGGTGATCGGCTGTTTCGGGCTCACCGAACCCGACTACGGCTCCAACCCCGGCGGGATGCGCACCAGGGCCAAGCGCGACGGGGACGACTGGGTGCTCAACGGGTCCAAGATGTGGATCACCAACGGCTCGGTCGCCGACATCGCCGTCGTCTGGGCCTACGCCGAGGAGCCGGGCGAGGCCAAGCCGCGGGTGCGCGGCTTCCTGGTGCCCGCCGGCACTCCCGGCTTCACCACCCGCGAGATCCACCGCAAGCTGTCGCTGCGCGCTTCGCTCACCGCCGCATTGGATTTCGACGATGTGCGACTGCCCGCCGACGCGGTGCTGCCCGCATCGGGCGGGCTGAGCTCCCCACTGGCGTGTCTGAGCGAGGCCCGCTTCGGCATCGTCTTCGGCGCGCTGGGCGCCGCGCGGGACTGTCTGGCCTCGGCGATCGACTACGCGCGCACCCGCGAGGTGTTCGACAAGCCGCTGGCCGCCTACCAGCTCACCCAGGCCAAGCTCGCCGATATGGCCCTGGAGCTCGGCAAGGGCCAGTTGCTGGCGCTGCACCTGGGCCGGTTGAAGGACCGGCACGAGATCACCGGCGAGCAGATCAGCGCGGGCAAGCTCAACAGCACCCGCGAGGCCATCGCGATCGCCCGAGAGTGCCGAACCATCTTGGGCGCCAACGGGATCACGCTGGACTACCCGGTGCTGCGGCACGCGAACAACCTGGAGTCGGTGCTCACCTACGAAGGCACCGCCGAGGTGCACCAGCTGGTGATCGGCAAGGCGCTGACCGACGCGAACGCCTTCCGCTAGCCGGAACCCGGCCGGTCGGGGTCAGCGCCCGGTGGGCACCCCCGGCCCGCGCCCGGCTACCGGCGCGGGCCGAATCAGGCCGCCCGCGAAGGCGATCCCCAGCATCGAGACCACGACGGTCAGCACCGTGAGCGCGATCGGGACGGTGATCGCTGCCGGGATGCCGAGCACCGTGAGCGACGCCAAACCGCCGCAGCCCCACGCGAACGCGGCGACGAGCCTGCCGAGCAGCGGGGCATACGGCGACCGGCGCAACGAGCGGACGACGCCCTCGCGCGCCAAATACCCTGCGACAGCAGGAAATACAGGGGTCATGCCGAGCAGCTGAATGGCCGGTTCGGTGACGTCCACTACGGGCCCCTTCGCTCGCCGTGCTGGTTAGCCGAAAGTTGTCTCGAGTCGGTGCTACCCGCTCAGAATCCACCCGGCGCCCCGTTGACGCAACTTCGCCGCACCCCGAGACCTACGATAAACCCTTGACGAGAGTTGTGATATGCGTCACAATTCTAACTGTGTTAGGTGAAACTACTCGCGATAGGCAGGCCGAACGCCGTGAGGCGACACGGCGGGAGATCCTGCAGGTCGCGTGGGAACTCGCCAGGGAGAACGGGCTGGCGCAGATCACCCTGCGCGATGTCGCCGCCAGGGTCGGCATGCGCGCGCCCTCGCTGTACACCCATTTCCCGGCCAAACTCGCGATCTACGACGCGATGTTCGAGCAGGCGTGGACCGAATACGAGCAGTACGCGGTCCGGGTGACCGCCACCCTGCCCACCGCGCCGCGGGCCCGGCTGCTCGCCCTCGCCTACGGCTTCTTCGATTTCGCGGTCGCGGACCTGGCCCGCTACCAGCTGATGAATCAGCGCACGGTGCCCGGGTTCGAGCCCTCGCCCGCGGCGTTCGCACCGTCGGTGCGGGTGGTGCGCGCGGCCGTCGCCATGTTCGCCGAGGCAGGTGTCACCGATCGGGGTGACATCGAGATCTGGTTCAGCCTGATCGGCGGCCTCATCGACCAGCAACTCGCCAACGATCCGGCCGGCGACAGCAGACGCAGGCTGATCGAACGCGCGATGACCATGTGGGCCGACAGCGTCGGCCTGCCCCCGGAACCGAGGGATCCCCCATGACCACGACAACCCCGGCGCCGACCACACCGCGCCGCAGCGCCCTGCCCCGCCCCGAGTCGATGACTCTGGCCGCGACCGAATACGCCCGCATCGCCGGCGCCGTCGCGGCGCTCGACCCCGCCGACTGGGATCGGCCCACCGATTGCCCGGACTGGACTGTGCACCAGTTGATCTCGCACGTCGTCGGGATGGCCGCGATGACCGCGTCGATCACCGAGATGATCCGGCAGAACCGGGTCGCCGATCGACGGCCGAACGGCGAGGAACAGCGCATCGACGCGCTGACCGCCTTCCAGGTCACCCGCTACGGCGTCCGCTCCCCCGCCGAGCTCACCGCCCTGCTCGCCCGCCTCGGTCCGCGCGCCGCGGCCGCCCGGCGCAGGCTGCCCGGCTTCCTGCGCAAGCTGGCGATGCCAGGGTCCGAGCGGGTCAACGGTGTCGACGAGCGATGGACGGTCGGCTACCTGACCGAGGTGATCCTCACCCGCGACCCGTGGATGCACCGGATCGATCTGAGCCGGGCGACCGGGCGGCCGCTCGAACTCACCGCCGAGCACGACGGCCGCGTCGTCGACGATGTCGTCCGCGAGTGGGCCCAGCGCCACGGCGCCCCGTACCGGCTCACCCTGCACGGCCCGGCGGGCGGTACCTGGGCGAGCGGCGCGGCCGATGGCCCGATGCTCGAGCTGGACGCGATCGAGTTCTGCCGCATCCTTTCCGGCCGCGCGAGCGGCTCCGGGCTGCTCACCACCGAGGTGCCGTTCTGAACCGCTAGCCGATCGCGGGCAGCTCCAGGTTCTCCCGATAGGTGCCCGCCAGGTAGTCGGAGTCGACCAACCCGCGGCGGCGCAGTTCGGGAAGCAGGCCGTTGACGACGAAGTCGCGGGTGCGCTCCTGCGCCAGGCCGCCCAGGGAGATCACGTCGAGCACGTCGGCCCGGTAGCGCTCCTCGATGGCGTCGGCGAGCTGTTCCGGGGTGCCCGCGGCGGCCCAGTGGCCGGTGTCCTTGGCGGCGACGACGAGTTCGCGCACGGTGGCGCCGGTGGCGGCGAGCTTGCTGAAGATCTCCACCCGGCCGCGTCGGCGATGCACCGTATCCAGCTGCGGGAGCAGGCTTTCCGGCAGCGGCTTGTCCAGCGGGAGGTCGGACAGGTCGATGTCGCCGCCGAGCATGTCCGCCAGCTGACGGCGGCCCGCGTCGAAGTCGGTGGCCTCGGCCGCCTCGCGGACGAGTCTGCGGGCCTCGGCTTCGGTGGCGCCGTAGGTCGCGTGGAAGGAACTGAAGATCAACGGCAGGCCGTGCGCCCTGCCCAGTTCCGCGGCGCGGGTCCGGATCTTCTTCGTATAGGTGACCGCGTCTTCCAGCGTCGGCAGCGAGGTGAACACCACCTCGGCGAACCGCGCGCCGAGTTCGATGCCGCCCGCCGACTGCCCGGCCTGGAACTGCACCGGCCTGCCCTGCGGCAGCGGCGGGATGTTCAGCGGTCCACGCACCGAGAAGTACTGTCCCGCATGCTCGATCGGCCGCACCCGCGATTCGTCGAGCGTCGCGCCGCCGTGACCGTCGGGCCGCAGCGCGCCGGGCCGCCAGCTGTCGAACAGCGCGTTGACCACGGTCAGCACCTCGGTCGCGCGAGCGTAGCGCTCCTCCGGGCGCGGCAGATCCTGGTCGCCGTAGTTCTCCTCGCCGAGGGAGGAGGTCACCGCGTTCCAGGCCGCGCGGCCGTTGCTGACGTGATCGAGGGTGCCGAACAGCCGAGCCAGGTTGAACGGGTGCTGGAAGGTCGTGGTGACCGTCGCGATGAGGCCGACATGGGTGGTCACCGCGCTCAGCGCGGCCAGCTGGATCAGCGGTTCCTGCGCGCCGATCGCGCCCTGGGCGCCGAAGGCGAGCAGGTCGGCCGCGAATACCGCGCCGATCTTGTTGTCCTCGGCGATCCGGGCGATGCGCTGGGCCTCGTCGAGGGTGGAGCGAGTCGGATCGAGTGCGGCGGCGTAGACATCACGCGACCCGCTCACGCCCGTGACGGTCTTCAACTTGCGGCGTTCGGTGCCCATGCCGGCCAGTCCAGCAGAGCGGCGGCGGGCCCGACCATGGTTGCGCTCAACACAATTCGAGCGGAATGCGCGATAGCGCCGAGTTAGCCGTCGGCCGGATATTCGGGATTGTTACCATTTGGTGGTGTTTGCGCCCGGCCCCGCGTTGCTCGAATTATCGGCACGTCGAAATCTGCGACAACTGAATACCATGTACGGAGTTCCCGCGGCGGCCGCTGCCGCGCAGGCCCCCGGCCTGTCGGCTCAGCTCGACCAGCACGGCGCGGCCGTGCGGGACATTCTCGCTTTCGGCGTCGGCGGATCGGCACGTATTCCGATCGCCATTCTGCTGTCGGGGTATGCGCGCGGGCTGCTCGACCAGGTCGCCGAGGCGCTGCTCCCCGCGGCCCCGCACTCCTGGCACACGGCCGACTGGTGGCAGCTGCGCTTGGCCGCGGTCTGCCTGCACGCCGAACCGGCCTGAACACCGGAATCGGCGCTCCGCCACCGTGACGGTGACGGAACGCCGGCGCCGGTCGGTCAGCGTGCCGTGTCGCCGCCCCACTCCGGGCGACCCGGCTCCGGGTAGCCCGCGCCGGGGGTGACCCACTGCTGCGCGCCTTCGGCGCGCGCCGCGACCTGCCCACCCGCGCGCGCCGCGTCCTCACGGCCACGCTGGTAGGCCTCGGCATGACCCTTCATGGCGGGCATCTCCGCCTCGAGATTGCCGAGCCAGCTGTTCCAGCGCTGCTCCATGGGCCGGACCAGGCCGCCGCCGACACCGACCACCAGGATGCCGCCGATGGTCGCGAGCACCGCGATCAGGATCGGCGTGGTCACCGAGGTCGCGACGCCGATCTGGTTCAGCGCGGCGATGATGCCGATTCCCCAGATGAACACCGAGGCGATGCGGCCGAGCATCCGGCCGTAGGACAGCCCGCCGAGCACGGAGGTGACCAGCTCGCTCACCGCGTGCGCGATGGCCGCCGCGATCACCACGATCACGATCGCCACCGCCGCCTTCGGCAGCCAGGCCACGATGCCGGTGAGCAGATCGCTGACCGGGTTGGGTCCGAAGACACCGAAACCGATCTGCAGCGCGATCAGCAGGATGGCGTAGTAGGCGATCTTCGCGAGGAGATCGGAGGCGTCGTATTTACTGCGGGACATCATCTTCTGGAGCTGCCCGCGCTCGACCAGCCGATCGAATCCGACGCGCTCGAGCACCGCGTCGACGATCTTGGCGACCACTTTCGCGATGATCCAGCCGATCACCAGGATGGCGACGAACGCGGCCAATTTGGGGAGGAATTGCGCTACCGAACTCCAGGCATCGGTGAAACCTTGCTGGAAGTCGATCGCGATTACGGAGTTGTCCACAACACGTCCTTTCGCTCGTCCCACCCGGATGCCGTCCTTCGGTGGGTACCCGGGTTCCCGGAGCCGAATCGTCAATTTGCGAGAAATTTGCTCTTGCCGGAATCGGGTGTCGACGGCTGGTCGGACGGGGTCTTGCGCCCCGTGGTCTTCTCGGTCATCGTGTAAGTAAGTGGTTACTTACGACGGAGGGCATGTGACGCCGACATCGCGGGACCGGATCATGACCGAGGCCTTGCGCCTGTTCGGGGAACAGGGGTTCGCCAAGACCTCGGTCGCCCAGATCGAGCAGGCGGCCGGACTGTCCGGCGGGTCGGGGGCGCTCTACCGGCATTTCACGTCCAAGGACGAACTGCTGGTGCGCGCCGTGGCGACCCGGCTCGAGGATCGCGGCGAGTGGAATCGTTTCCTGTCGCCGGAGTTCTCCATCGCCGCGGCGCTGGATTCGCTCACCGCCGGGGGCGAGCTGGTCGAGAAGCTCGTCGCGCTGTGCCGGATCGGCCTGGCACGCCTCGACCACGACCGGGACGTGACCCGGATCCTGTTGCGGGACAACTCGATCCCCGGCGAACTGCTGGAGGTGTTCCGGCAGCAGGAGTACGCGGTGGTCATGTCGGCGGTCACCCGCGGCTTGATCGAACTCGCCGGTCCCGGTGCGCGTGTTCGGGATTGGGATGCCACCGCCGCCGTCCTGGTCGGCGCGCTCGCGCACTTCTGGATGATGCGCGACATCTTCGACGGCGGACACCCGGCGAATGTCGACGCCGACCGCTATCTGCGAGCCACCGCAGAGCTGATCGCCGCCCGGCTCGACCGGGCGGGAACCGAGGGAGAGGACAGCTGATGCGTACACCCATCACCGTTGTCGGGGGCGGACTGGCCGGCCTGACCGCCGCGATCGCCGCGGCCGAGACCGGAGCACCGGTCGTGCTGCACGAGGCGCACCGCACGCTCGGCGGTCGCGGGCGGGCCACCCCGGCGCCGTACGTGGCGCACGAGGGCGCCCACGTGTTCTACGCCGACGGACCGCATTACCGCTGGTTGAAGGAACGCGGTTTCGTCGCCGGCCTCGGCTTCCCGTCGATCGGGGAGGCGGTGAAGATTGGTTTCCGCGCCGACGACCGGATCCGGAAGGCGCCGCCGCTGGGGATGCTGCGCGCCCAGTCACGCAAGTGGCTCCAGGCCCCGGTCGACGTCGACTTCCACCGCTGGGCCGCCGAGCGCTGGGGCGAACGCACCGCCACGCAGATCGCCAACGCGATCAGCGTGGTCACCTACGACGCGAACACCGGCAGGCTCTCGGCCGCCTTCGTCTGGGACCTGTTCCAGCGGGTACTCGGGCCCGCCGTGCCCGCGGTCCGCTGGGTGCGGGGCGGCTGGCAGCAGACCATCGACCGGATGGTCACCCGCGCCACCGAACTGGGCGTGGCGATCGATACCGGTTCGCGCGTGGACGCGGTGCCCACCGGCGGGCCGGTCATCGTCGCCACCGACCTGGACTCCGCACGACGGCTGCTCGGCGACGACTCCCTGCGCGGCGTCAGCGGTTTCACCGCCCTGCTCGACCTCGGCGTGACGAAGGACCGCCGCGACCGCAACCTGGTCTTCGACCTGGACGCGGGCGGCTTCCACGAGAGCTACACGATGCAGGACGACACCATCGCGCCGACGGGCGAATCACTGTTCCAGCTCCAGATGCCGGTGCGCGACAACGAGTCCCGCGCCGAGGCACACCGCCGCCTGGAAGCCTTCGCCGACGCCACCGTCCCGGAGTGGCGCTCGCGCACCACCTTCCACCGAACGGCGACGGCGAAGGGCCGCACGGGCGCTCTCGACCTGCCCGGCACCACCTGGCGCGACCGGCCCGCCATCGATCGCGGCGACGGGGTGTACCTGGTGGGCGACATGGTCGCGGCACCGGGAATGCGCGGCGAGATCGCCATCAACAGCGCCCTGACCGCCGCCGCGTCGGCCGTCGCCGGCCTGCGTACGGCGTCCAGCGCTGTGCCGGGCACCGACCCCGCCTAGCCGTCGGTGACCGATCCGATCGACGATTCCCGATGTCGGTCGGGTCGGGCCGAAATTCGGTTGCGCCGCTCGCCACCCGATTCCTAGGGTGAGCCACATGTCGTCTTCCATGTTCGCGTGCAACGTGTTCATTCGCATCCGCTCCGCCCGGGCTCTGGCCCGCTAGCGGACGCGGATACCTCATCGGCGTCCACCGGCGCGCCCAGGGCCCATCGAGCTCTCACCTACTCGATGACCCGAAGGGGCAACTGCCGTGGCGCAGGATTTTGCACACCGAAACTACTCACACACTCAGCGCAAGGTCACCGGGCGCGGCGGCGGCCGGACGCCGCGCGATCTGGCGAGAAGGACGCTCTCGCAGAACTTTCTGGTGGACCGGACGGCCGTCGACGCGATGCTGACGGTCGCCGATCCGGCGGGCGAGATACTCGAACCCGGCGCGGGGGAAGGCGTCCTCACGCGGGCGCTGGCCGGCCGGGGCGCGCGGGTCACGGCCTACGAGATCGATCCGCTGCTGGCGGCGAAGCTCTCGGCGCAGACCAGGGCCGAGCGCGGAATCCGCGTGGTGCGTGGCGATTTCACCAAGGCCAAGGCGCCGCGCACGCCGTTCGCGGTGGTCGGCAACATCCCGTTCTCGGTGACCTCCGAGATCGTCGACTGGTGCCTGGCCGCACCGGCGCTCACCTCGGCGACCCTGCTCACTCAGCGGGAATACGCGCGCAAACGCACCGGCGACTACGGGCGGTGGAGTCTGCTGACCGCGACGAGCTGGCCGTGGTTCGGCTGGCGGCTGCACGGACAGGTGCACCGCACCAGCTTCCGGCCGGTCCCCGCCGTCGACTCCGCCATCCTGCGGATCGACCGGCGTCCGGAACCGCTTGTCGCGCACCGGGACTCCTACACCGAACTGGTGCGCACCGGATTCTCCGGGGTCGGCGGCACGGTGCGCGCCTCGCTGCGCGCCCGATACCAGGGCGTGGACGCGGCCCTGGCCGAGGCGGGCATCGCCGCTGACACCGTGGTCGCCTACGTCCACCCGGAACAGTGGGTCGCCCTGCATTCCGCGCTCACCCGCTAGCCGGGCACCGCTGCCGCCCCGGCGCGCGGGGCGGCAGCGGGCTCAGTGGCCGATGGAGCCGGTGCTGAGGAAGCCGAGCAGGTCGTGGCGGGTGATGACGCCGACCGGCTTGCCGTCCTCGACGACCATCAGGGCGTCGGAGTCGGACAGCGCCTTGGTGGCGGTGGACAGCGGTTCGCCCGAGCCGATCAGCGGGAACGACGGGCTCATGTGCTGGGCCACCGAGTCGGTCAGCTGTGCCCGGCCCTCGAAGACGGCCGAGAGCAGGTCGCGCTCGGTGACACTGCCGGCGACCTCGCCCGCCATCACCGGCGGCTCGGCGCCCACGACCGGCATCTGCGAGACGCCGTACTCGCGCAGGATCTCGATCGCGTCGCGCAGGGTCTCCGACGGGTGGGTGTGCACCAGGTCGGGCAGCGCGCCGGACTTGCCGCGCAGCACGTCGCCGACGAGCGGTTCGGGCCCGGCCTCCAGCGGGGTGGTGAGGAAGCCGTAGGAGCTCATCCACTTGTCGTTGAAGATCTTCGACAGGTAGCCGCGGCCACCGTCGGGCAGCAGCACCACGACCACGGCGTCGGGATCGCGCCGGGCGACCTCGATCGCGGCGACCACGGCCATGCCGCAGGAGCCACCGACCAGCAGGCCCTCCTCGCGGGCCAGGCGGCGGGTCATCTCGAAGGAGTCGGCGTCGGAGACGGCGATGATCTCGTCGGGAACGCTCGGGTCGTAGGCCGAGGGCCAGAAGTCCTCGCCGACACCCTCGACCAGGTACGGGCGGCCGGTGCCGCCGGAGTACACCGAGCCCTCGGGATCGGCGCCGATGATCTTCACCTTGCCGCCCGAGACCTCCTTGAGGTAGCGGCCGGTGCCGGTGATGGTGCCGCCGGTACCGACGCCGGCGACGAAGTGGGTGACCTTGCCTTCGGTGTCGCGCCAGATCTCCGGACCGGTGGTCTCGTAGTGGCTGTCCGGGCCGCCCGGGTTGGCGTACTGGTTGGGCTTCCAGGCGCCCTCGATCTCGCGGACCAGGCGATCGGAGACGTTGTAGTAACTGTCCGGGTGCTCCGGCGGCACGGCGGTCGGGCAGACCACGACCTCGGCGCCGTAGGCACGCAGGACGTTGCGCTTGTCCTCGCTGACCTTGTCCGGGCAGACGAACACGCACTTGTAGCCGCGCTGCTGGGCGACCAGCGCGAGGCCGACACCGGTGTTACCCGAGGTGGGCTCGACGATGGTGCCGCCCGGCTTCAGCAGCCCTTCCTCTTCGGCGGCGTCGATCATCTTGACCGCGATCCGGTCCTTGGAGCTGCCGCCCGGGTTGAGGTATTCGATCTTGGCGGCGACCAGGCCCGCGTTCGGGCCGACCACCGAGTTCAGCCGAACCAGAGGGGTGTTGCCGATGAGGTCGACGACATGATCCGCGATACGCATACCCCCATCGTTGCAGAGCCGTAGCTCGACGTCGCGACCTGGTCGGATCCTGTGAGCAGTGGCACCACCGGCGGCGCCGCGCTCGGCCGGTCCGGCAGCTGCTGCGCGGCCGATTCGCGCCGTAGAATTTTCGGATGTGAGCGCACCTCGAATCAGCTGGCGGACCGCTGTCGTCACCGGGGCCACCACCGTGCTCGCCGGATCGAGTGCGGGCACCGTCTCCTGGGCGACGTATCGACTGCTGATGACGCAGGCCGGGGCGGCGCGCGCGGTCATCGGGCGCGACACCTCCAAACCACCGGAGGCCGACGGCGTCTACGCTCCCGGCGCGCAGCTGCCCGAACCGTGGCGCAAGGGCGTACCCAGCGACCTGCACCTGATGATCTTCGGTGACTCGACCGCCGCCGGACTCGGCTGCCTGAGCGCGGCCGACGTCCCGGGCGTGCGGCTGGCGCGCGGGCTCGCCGACGCCACCGGCTCGCGCATCCGGCTCAGCACCAAGGCGATCTCCGGCGCCACCTCCAAGGGCCTGGCCGGGCAGGTGGACGCGATGTTCGTCGCGGGGCCGCCGCCGGACGCCGCCGTCATCCTGGTCGGTGCCAACGACATCACCAAGAAGCACTCCATCCGGGCCTCGGCGCGCAGGCTGGCCGCCGCGGTGTCGCGGCTGCGCGCGGCCGACGCGCTGGTCGTCGTCGGCACCTGCCCGAACCTGGGCACCGTCACCGCGATCCAGCAGCCGCTGCGCACGGTGGTGGCGAACTGGAGCGTGCGTCTGGCCAAGGCGCAGACCGTCGCCACCACGCTGGCAGGTGGTACCCCGGTGCCGATGGGTTCACCACTGGTCGCCTCCGAGTTCCGCGCCGCCCCGGAAATACTGTTCGCCACCGACGGATTCCACCCCTCCGCGGCGGGGTACGAATTGGCCGCCGCCCAGCTGCTTCCGGTCCTCGTCGAGGCGGTGCGCAGCCGACCTGCCCTTCCCGTCGCGCACGGCGAGACGTAGATTCACGAAAGACCGGCAAGGTAAACAGCCGTTCACAGAACCATCCGAAAAGGAGTCCTCATGCCCGAGGCCGTTATCGTCTCCATCGCCCGCTCCCCCATCGGCCGTGCCGTCAAGGGGTCCCTGGCGGGTATGCGTCCGGATGACCTGACCGCCCAGATGGTGCGCGCCGCGTTGGCCAAGGTCCCCGCGCTCGACCCGAGCACGATCAACGACATCATGCTCGGCACCGGCTCCCCCGCGGGTGAGGGCGGCTTCGGCATGGCTCGCAACGTCGCCGTGCAGCTGGGCCTCGACACCGTGCCGGGCACCACCGTCCAGCGCTACTGTGCGTCGTCGCTGCAGACCACCCGGATGGCCTTCCACGCGATCAAGGCCGGCGAGGGTGACGTGTTCATCTCCGCCGGTGTGGAGACCGTCTCCCGCTACGCCAAGGGCTCGGCCGACAGCTGGCCCGACACCAAGAACCCCGAGTTCGCCGAGGCCGAGGCCCGCACCAAGAAGACCGCCGAGGGCGGCGCGGGTCAGTGGCACGACCCGCGCGAGGACAACCTGCTCCCCGACGTCTACATCCCGATGGGCCAGACCGCCGAGAACGTCGCGACGCTGACCGGCATCTCCCGCGAGGACCAGGACCACTGGGGCGTGCGTTCGCAGAACCGCGCCGAGGAGGCCATCAAGAACGGCTTCTTCGAGCGCGAGATCACCCCGGTGACCCTGCCCGACGGCTCGGTCGTCAGCAAGGACGACGGCCCGCGCGCCGGCGTCACCTACGAGGCGGTCAGCCAGCTCAAGCCGGTCTTCCGTCCCGACGGCACCGTCACCGCGGGCAACTGCTGCCCGCTCAACGACGGCGCGGCCGCGCTGGTCATCATGAGCGACACCAAGGCCAAGGAGCTGGGCCTGACCCCGCTGGCCCGCATCGTCTCCACCGGCGTGTCCGGCCTGTCCCCCGAGATCATGGGCCTGGGCCCGGTCGAGGCCGTGCAGCGCGCGCTGGCGCTGGCGGGCAAGTCGGTCTCCGACATCGACCTGTTCGAGATCAACGAGGCCTTCGCCGTGCAGGTGCTCGGCTCGGCTCGTGAGCTGAAGATCGACGAGGACAAGCTCAACGTCTCCGGTGGCGCCATCGCGCTGGGCCACCCGTTCGGCATGACCGGTGCCCGCATCACCGCGACCCTGCTGAACAACCTGCAGACCTACGACAAGCAGTTCGGTGTCGAGACCATGTGCGTCGGCGGCGGCCAGGGCATGGCCCTCGTGATCGAGCGCCTCAGCTGAGATAGCACGAAAAGAGCGGCCCACCGAATTCGGTGGGCCGCTCTTTTATGTCTCGGCTGTCAATCCCGCTGGAAGTAGCTCAGCAGGCGCAGGATCTCGACGTAGAGCCAGACCAGGGTGACGGTCAGGCCGAGGGCGACGCCCCAGGCGGCCTTCTCGGGGGCCTGGGCGCGGATCAGCTGATCGGCGGCGTCGAAGTCCAGCAGGAAGCTGAACGCGGCGATGGCGATGCAGACCAGGCTGAACACGATCGCCAGGGCGCCACCGTCGCGCAGGCCGAAGCCGCCGTCGGTGAAGAAGCTCGCGATCAGGTTGCCCACCATCAGCACCAGCACGCCGACCATGGCGCCGAGCAGCATGCGGGTGAAGCGCGGGGTGACCCGGATCGCGCCCGTCTTGTAGACGACCAGCATGCCGAAGAACACGCCGAAGGTGCCGAGCACCGTCTGGCCGATCAGCGCGCTACCGCCCACGCCGCCGAAGGTCACGTCGGTGAACATCAGCGACAGCGCGCCGAGGAACAGGCCCTCGAACGCCGCGTAGGACAGCACGATGGCGGGGTTGTCCATCTTGCGGCCGAAGCTCGCGACCATCACCAGCACGAAGCCGATCAGGCCGCCGCCGATGACGAACAGCGGAGCCAGCGAGGGGTTGGCCGAGGACAGCGCGAACGAGGCGATCGCCGCGACGGTCAGCACCGCGAGGGTGATGCCGGTCTTGGTGACCACGTCGTCGATGGTCATCGCGCGGGTGGCGGGGGCCTGCTGGAATTGCTGGCCGTACTGCTGCCCGTACTCGCCGTACTGCTGCTGGTTGCCCAGCTGACCCGCGCCGGCCACGCCCGAACCGAAGTTCGCGTAACCGCCGACACCCTCCTGGCGAGGTAAGTTCTTGAACACCGGATTCGATGAGGTACGCACCGTGCGCCTTTCTTGGAGTGAATAGTCGCTGTTCGCCTGACGGCGGGCAACAGCTCCAACTGCCCTGTACAACGCGTCGTGATCGGACATAGTTCCCAGCGGATCGCCGCACCGCCCGACCGGACAAATCGGACTCTACCGCGTCCGACCGGCTCTATCGTTGTACGTCGCGCAGACCACGAACGGACCGCGTCACCGTGAACTTCTGGTTCCGGCCGATCACATCGGTGTGCCCGACCATCCGCTCGACCACGCCGCGATAGTTCAGGTGCGAGTTGTAGACCGTCCACAGCTCCCCGCCCGGCCGCAGCACCCGGCCGGTCTCGGCGAACATCTTGATCGCCGAGCCGGTGTGCACGGCCGCGCCGACGTGGAACGGCGGATTGCACAGCACCAGGTCGGCGCTGTTGTCGGCGGCAGAGGACATGGCGTCGTCGCGCACCACCGTCACCCGGTCGGCGACACCGTTGGCGGCCGCGGTCGCCCGGGCCGAGGCGACCGCCGCGGCGGACTGATCGGTACCGACGACCCGCAGGTGCGGCCGCGACTTGGCCAGCGCCACCGCGAGGATGCCGGTGCCGCAACCGAGGTCGATGGCCTCGCGCGCGTCGGGCTTCATCCGGTCCAGATGCTCGAGCAGGAAGCGGGTGCCGATATCGAGGCGGGGCCCGGAGAAGGCGGCGCCGTAGGCGAGCACGTCACCGTCGATCTCGGCGATGCGCTCGGCCACCGGGAACCGCGACTCGCCGACCGGCTTCGGCTCCGCGACGACCAGCACCCGGGACTTCTGCCTGCCCCGGCCCGCGCGCACCTGCCCGAAGGATTCGGCGAACACCTCGTTCATGGCCGGGGTGAGGTACTTGTCGCGGCCGCCCGCGAACACGACGACCTCCGGCGCGGCGTACCTGGCGACGGCCTCGGCGATCTCGGCCAGCCCCGACAGCATCCGGGGCAGGCGCATCAGCACCACCCGCGCACCGGTCAGCAACTCGGCGTCGAGGCCGTGCGCGGTGTAGCGGTCGGTCAGGCCGAGGTTCTTGGCGTTGCCCGCGAGCGCGAGTTCCCCGGTGAGCAGGTCCTGATGCACCCGCACACCGGTGAGGTCGTGGCGGGTGGCCGCGCCGATGGTGAGTGCGCCGTAGGCGTCGCCGATCACCGCAACCTCGCCGCTACCCACCGCCGTCAGGGCCTCGGACGCGGTGTCGAGGAGCAAACGGTCGGCGGCGTCGACGGCATAGAGGTTCGGCGCCTCCACGTCCGGATACCGGCGCAGCCGGGTGAATACGTCCTCGACTCTGTCCACGCGACAAGTGTGCTAGATCGTTGCCCCACCGTCACATCCGGCCCTGATATCCGCCGGTGGCCTTGCTCACAGTGCGTAATGGGAGTGGGTATTCCGATGGGCACGAACAGCTTCCGCCGATTTGCGACACCCTTGCAGACCGGCGCGAGCCGGCCGATCTCACGAATCCCGTTGTTCCCCAATGTTTCGGCCAGATGAACGAACAGAGACCGGCCCCGAACATCGCGGTGACGGCGGCCGGGCGGGCGGGCGAATCCGTCGCCACCGCGGGCCGAGCACGGCACCAGCGGCGATCGGGCCGCTCCGCGCGCGGTTCGGCACTCCAGCAAACTCACCGTAGCCCGAACACACCCACGTTCGTGCCCTCGTCACGGCGCCTGCCCTGCGTACCATCAGCCTCATGCGTAACGCTCTCGTGTTCGGATTGGTCGCCCTCGCCGCGCTGACACTGCCCGGCTGCGGCACCGACGACGCGCCGGCGGCTACGCCACCTCCGACGAGCACCACCAGCACCTTCGCCGATGCCACCGGCGCGGCGCCCAGCGACAACGCCCCCAAGTCCGGCGCGGCCTCGGCGGGCGCGGCCCTGACCGTGACCGACATCAGGATCGGCAAGCAGCCCGGCTTCGACCGGGTGGTCTTCGAGCTCGGCGGCACCGGCACCCCCGGCTGGCAGGTCGAGTACACCGATCGCGCGGTTCAGGACGGCAGCGGCAAGACCGTCGATGTGGCCGGTCGCTCGATTCTCGAGGTGCGCATTCTCGGATCGGCCTATCCGTTCGATTCCCCGGTGCCGCCCTTCGCCGGGCCCGACCCGGTGACCGACCCGAACGTCCCGAACATCACCGGCGTCTACAAGAAGATCGTGTACGAGGGCACCACCCAGTCGTTCATCGGTGTCGACGCCGACGCGCCCGCGTTCGCGGTCACCACGCTGACCGACCCGCCGCGCCTGGTCGTCGACATCGCGAGCCCGTAGCCGCTACCCCTACCGTGTGCGGGTATTCCGGGTCCCCCGATCGCGCTGGTTAGACTGGGCGTCGTGACCGACCAGCATTCGCGCGTGCGCGCACCCGGCATCGCCAGGGTGCTCGCGGTGTTGGCGCTGCTGGCCGGAATCGTCGCCATGCACTCGGCGGTCTTCGGCACCGCCCACGCCCACGACACCGCGTCCGAGTCGCATGCCCTCCCGGCCACGCTCGACACCGCCGCGGTGAGGCACGCCGCTCCGGCACCGAGCGACAGCGCGAACACCACGACCTCCGGTCTCGCCGACGGCCCGCCGAACCACGGCCTGCTCGCGGCCGCCCTCCCCAGCGACGACCCACTCGCCGCCACCGGCTCAGTCGACGCCGCCGCGCACCTCGCTTTCCCCGGCGAGGACCAGCTCACGGACACCGACATCGCACCCCCCGGCGACAGCCGGCTCGCGGCCGCCGCCGCAGGGTCCGACGCCACCCACATCGCCCGCCCCGGCGACGACAAGCACGCGATGGGATCCGGCTGCGGGGCATCGGGGTGCGACGAGCGCGCGGGTATCCACGGCTGTGTCTTCGTCTTGGCCGCGCTCGCCGCCGCCCTGACCCTGGTCCTGCTCTACCGGCTCACCGACGACGACTCGACCGGTGGCGGCGCCGCCGCCCGGCCCTGGCGGGGCAGGCGCGAGCGCCCGCCGCCGTGGACCGTCCTGACCCTGTCCCAACTGGCGATTCTGCGGATCTGACAGGTCCACCGCCCCGGCTTCGCCGGTGGCGGGACCGAATCACATCCACATCGAATCCCCAGGAGGATCACCATGTCCATCAGCCGTACCCGCGCCACCGTTCTCGCCGTCACCGCCGCGAGCGCCCTGCTGCTCGCCGCGGGCTGTAGCGACGACAACGACACGGCCACGCACGACACCCACTCCGCGACGAGCACCACCAGCTCGGCCGCGCCGTCGGCCGCTGCCCGCACCGACTTCAACGATGCCGACGTCACCTTCCTGCAGATGATGTACCCGCACCACGCGCAGGCCGTCGACATGGCGAAGATGGTGCCGACGCACACCCAGAACGCGCAGCTGATCGCCTTGGCCGCGCAGGTGGAGAAGGCTCAGGCGCCGGAGATGCAGCAGATCACCGGTTTGCTGGCCGGCTTCGGCAAGCCGGCGCCCAGCGCGAGCGGCGGCCACGACGGGCACGCCATGCCCGGCATGATGACCGACGCGCAGATGAGCGCGCTGCAATCCGCCCAGGGCGCCGATTTCGACAAGCAGTGGCTGGAGATGATGATCGACCACCACGAGGGCGCGGTCGCCATGGCCCAGACCGAGCTCGCCGGCGGCGTCAACCCGGAATCGCGGCAGCTGGCGACGGCGATCGTGGCCGATCAGCAGGCCGAGATCGCCACCATGCGCGGCATGCTCGGCCAGAGCTGAGCGGGAGCGGCGCCGGGGCAGCCGGTCCCGGCGCCGCGACCGGTCGACGTCTCGGTTGGTCATCGAAATCGCCACCGCGAGCTGACGTCACCCGCCTCCAGCCAGTACGGTCGATATGTTCGGCTCCGGCGCAATCCGCGGGCCGACGGTCCCGAGGGAGGAGAGGGAGACATGAGACAACGGGAACGAATGGGGGTCGGCACGGCGCTCGTGGCCGTGGCGACCGGCCTGGTCCTGGTCGCCTGCACCAAGCAGGTGCCCGGCGACGCGCAGGCCAACCAGACCGACCTCGCCTCTTACACTTCCGAGGTCGCCGCCTCGTCGGCGGCGCGGGTGGCCAAGGCCAACGACGCGGCCTGCGACGGCCTGCGCGCGGCCAACAAGAGCTCGGTGACCGCGTTCAACGCCTATATCGACGCCAGCAACACCAGGGCGGCCGACACCGACGCCAAGGCCAACGACGCGGTCACCACGCTGCGCAACAACGCCAAGGACCTGGGCCGCAAGATCACCAACGACGTGATCTCGACCCTGGCCACGCCGCTGCGCTCCTACCGCGACAACACCAATACCCTCGCCGACACGCTCGAGCGCCGCGCGCCGACCGACGAACTCAACGGCGTGATCGACACGTTCAACGCCGCCAAGGACACCGCGATCGACGTGTGCAAGCCGTACGGAAACTGAGCACCCGTAACAAGAACGTGACTGTTCACGATTCACCTCCGGAATCTCTTTCTGGAGGGTGGAGTGCGCAGCTATCTGAAACATGTTGTGGCAGCGGCGGTTACGGCGCTGACGCTGACGTCGGGTGCACTGCTGCCCACGGTGGCGCAGGCCGAACCGGTGACCGCCAAGCAGTGTGAGGTCAGCTCGGGGCGCACGCCGCAGACCGCGACGCCCGCCGAGGCCGCCTTCGACCCCGCGCGGCTCGCCGACGCCATGAATCTGGCGATCGACACCACCCGGTTCAACATCCAGCTGTACCGGAACAACTGCCTGGTCGCCACGGGGCCGCGCAATGCCGAATCCGGCGGCGTGGCCTGGAATCTGTGGAGCGGGACCAAGAGCGTGGTCGCGCTGGTCGCGGGGCTGGCCGTGGACGAGGGCAGGCTGGACATCGACGAGCCGATCGGGCGCTATCTGCCCGCGGGTCTCGGCGACGAGGCGCACCGGTCGATCACCGTGCGCAACCTGCTCACCGAGTCCTCCGGGATGGAGGTCGCCGTCGCCGCCGAGGGCGCGACCGGGCTGGCCGCACTGGATCCGAACGTCGTCGCCCAGGCGCTGGCGATGCCGATCGAGCGCCCGCAGGGCACCATGTTCCGCTACAGCCAGCGCGCGGTGGACCTGCTGGTCTACGTCATCGGGCAGTCCGTCGGCGAGGACTTCCAGAGCTTCGCGCAGCGAAAACTGTTCGACCCGTTGGGCATCGCCCGCGGCGACTACTTCTGGGCCCGCGACCGCGCCGGGAACACCTACGGCCACGCGCATCTGATCCTGCCACCGGACGACTTCGCCAAACTCGGCCTGCTCGTGGGCAATCGGGGTCGCTGGAACGATCAGCAGGTGATCTCGGACGACTACATGCGCGCGGCGCTGTCACCCTCGGCGAGCATGCCCTGCTACGGCTTCCTGTTCGTGATCAACGGCGCGCCGTGCGTCCTCGAATTCCCCGGCCTGCCGCTGGACGCGGTGAAGATGTCGGGCATGCTGCGCAACGACAGCTACATCGTGCCCAGCCTGGGCCTGATGCTGAACTGGACCGGCGTCGCGACGCCGGGTGCCTCGTCCACCTACACCCACAATGTGATGCGCACGCTGGTCTCGGCCTTCGTCGACCAGCAACTCCCCGATCCCGGACCGTACCGGGAACGCCCGGACGTGAGCGTCACCGATCCGATGATCGCGCGTCCCGACGCGCTGCTGGGCACCTTCGGGATCGGTCCCTACGCCTACCCGGGGTGCAGTTTCCTCGACTGCCTGGGCGAGACCCCGAAGCCGCCGTTCTCCGACTGGCCGCCCGGTTGCGTCGTCCTCGGCTGCGTCGGCAACAACCCGGCCACCCCCGGCATCCGCTGACCCGCGGGTGGCGGCGACGCGCCGCCACCTGTGCCGTCCGGGTCCTGACGCGTACGCTGACTGGTACCCACCCTGAACAGGGTCAACGAAACACCCGACGACCGGCAATTTTCCAGCAAGAAGCGTGCTTCAATCGATCGCCCCACAACAGACGATCGATCCCTCTCCCCCTCGAGGTGTGCCATGTCATTCTGGGAAGTCATCTGGCTCATCATTGTGAGCTTCGCGTTCGTCGCCTACCTGCTCATGCTCTTCATGATCATCGGAGACCTCTTCCGCGATCACAAGACCTCGGGCTGGGTGAAGGCGATCTGGATCGTCTGCTTGCTCATCTTCCCGTTCCTCACCGCGCTGGTGTACCTGATCGTGCGCGGTCAGGGCATGGCCGAGCGCTCGAACGCCGAGGCCGCGAAGATCCAGCAGGCGCAGGATTCCTACATCAAGGAGACCGCGGGCACCAATCCCGCGGCGCAGATCGCCGACGCCAAGCGGCTGCTCGACGAAGGCTCGATCACCCAGGCCGAATACGAACAGCTCAAGGCCAAAGCGCTGTCCTGATCACCCGTTCCACCGCAGCCCCGCACCGATACCCTCGGTCAGCGGGGCTTTCGGCGTTCCGGAGGAGAATTCCCTGGGCCGAGGGGTCGCCGTCGCGTATTCTCGAACACACCGGACAGGACCAGTAGGGACCGGTGCACCCTCACCGAAGGAGCCACCTTCATGCCCGCACCGCTGCGCGACAGCGCAGTGCCCAAACACGAACAGCTGCGCGCGATCCTGCTGCAGAAATGCACGCGCGAGCTACAGCCGGGCGATCTGATGACCAGCGAACGCAACCTCATGCAGGATTACGGCGTCAGCCGGATCACCGTACGCGAGGCGATCGGGCAGCTGGTCAACGAGGGCTATCTGGTCCGGGTGCGTGGCAAGGGCACCTTCGTCGCGCACCGGCCGGTGCAGTCGCGGCTGCATCTGGCCTCGTTCACCGAGGAGATGCGCGCGCTCGGACATCAGCCGACCACCCTGGTGCTGGTCGCCGAGGAAGCGGTGCCGCCGGAGGCCACCGCCCGCGCGCTGCGGCTGCCGCCGGACACGGACGCCTACCACGTGCGCAGGCTGCGGCTGGCCGACGAGGAGCCGGTGAGCGTCGACGACGCCTGGTTCAACCCCGAGCTGCTGCCCGGCCTGATCTCGCACGACCTCACCGGTTCGATCTACCGGACGACCGCCGATCGCTACGGCAGGCCGATCGAGAGGGCCGAACAGACCGTCGACGCCCAGGGCGCCGAGTCCGGCGTCGCGATGCTGCTCGGCGTCAAGAAGGGCGCTCCCGTCCTGCATTTCGACCGGGTGTCGTTCAGCGCGGAGGTGCCGATCGAGCACACCCACAGCTGGTATCGCGCCGACCGCTATCGCGTGCAGATGGAAGTCGGCCGTCGATCACAGGTATGAAACTGTCATATTTCAGATACTGTATGAGCGCTATCACAGCGAAGTGCTCGGAGGTATCACCCCATGTCCATTCGTAAGTCCACCACCCGGGCGGGCCTGCTGGCCGTGCTCGCCGCGGGAACCCTGCTCGGTGCGGGCGGCACCGCCAACGCCGCCGGCGGTCTCGATTGGGACCTGTGGCCCTCGGGCTCGGTCGAAATCGGTCCGCCGACAGGAAGTTCGATGGGCTCGGTCGACGCCGACTTCGGCAGCGGCACCGGTTCCTTCGACGCCGACCTCGGCTCGGCCGGACCGCGTCCGCCCTCGACGGGCTCCGCGGTGCTCCCCGGTTCCGCGGGCTGATCGACGGTCGGCGCGCCACCTCGGTGGCGCGCCGATCCCCGCTCAGATCAGCGTGCCCACGTCGGTGCGGACCAGATTCTCCAGCGCGCGCTCGGCGACCGCGGCGATGGTCATCGACGGATTGCACGCCGCGGTATTGCCCGGCATGAGCGCCCCGTCGAGAACGTAGAGCCCACGCTGCCCGAGGACGCGACCGTCGAGATCGCAGACCGCGCCCATATTCGCCCCGCCGAGGGGATGCCAGGTCGAGGGGAACAGGGCGTTGGTGTCGATGAGCGTGCTGCCCGGGCCCGCGATGCGCCGCACCGCCGGATCGATGTGACCGTCCTGGATCGCCCGGTCACCGTCGCCGGGCCAGCGCAGGGTCGCGGTATCGGCGCCCGCGTCGTAGCCGAACTCGCCCCGCCCGGAACTGACGCCGTAGCCGACCAGCATGGTGGCGCCCGGGTCGACCGGCAGCGACGGGATCGACGCCTGGATGACGGTGAAGGCGGCCCGCGGGTCGTCCCAGTTCTTGCTGCCGTAGACCACCGGACCACCCTGTGCCGCACCGAATCCCGCCGATCCGTCGCGCCACACGTAGATCCGGTCGGCATTGGTCCCCCAGCCCCGGCCGAGCTCGTCGGGCAGATCGGGGATGTGGCCCAGCGCCTGGGCCCGCACGAGCATCCGGGTGGTGTTGAGGCTGCCCGCCGCCAGCACCAGCGCGCCGGTGGTGATGACCTTGTTCTCCAGTACGGTGCCCGCGGTGTCGACCCGGTCGACGCGCACCACCCAGCGCCCGTCGGCGGCGCGCTCGATCCCGGTCACCTCGTGCAGGGTGCGTACCTCGACCAGGCCGGTCGCTTCCGCCGCGGCGACATAGGTGACGTCGACGGAGTGTTTGCCGCCGTTGTTCACACCGAGCGCGCCGTCGCCGTTGGTATAGGACGGCGTCATCTCCCCACGCAGTTCGGCGAGGGCGTAGTTCCAGTCGATCGGCATCGGGATCTTCGACAGCGGCAGGCCCGCGCCACGCACGCGGTCGGCGAAGATTCTCGCGGCGGCGTAGTTCTCATGGGCGACCAACTCGTCCGGGGCGGTGGCGAGCCCGAGCATGCGGGCCACCCGGGGATAGTGGACCTGGTCCATCCGGCCCCAGTCCAGTCCCGCCGGGAAGTGCGTCTCGAACACCTCGCGCGCGGGTTGCAGCGACATGCCCTGGTAGATCAGGGAACCGCCGCCGAGTCCGGCGGCGCACAGCGCGGTCATCCCGGCGCCCGGAACCGCTTCCAGCAGACCGGCATACGGCTCGAACACCAGCGGTCGGCCGAACACCATCGGATCGGAGCGGTACCAGAGCATCCGCTTGTCCGGGCGGGTGGCCAGTGGGAACGTCTGGGAGTTCGGGCCCGTCGCCCAGCGCCTGCCGCGCTCGAGCAGCAGGACCGGGACGCCCGCTTCGGCCAGGCGCAGCGCGGTCACCCCGCCGCCGAAGCCCGAGCCGATCACGACGACCCGGCGGTCCTCGGTGGTGAGCGGGATGGCGCCGGTGCGGGCGGCGACGGGCCGCGCCCCGGCGGTGCCCGCGGCGGCCAGGGTCAGACCCGCGGCGGCCGCACCGGTCAGCAGGGTACGGCGGGAGAACTTCGACATTCGGCAAACCTTCATCGGGGTAGGGATTTTCGGGTGTCCGCTCACGCGCGACGGTCGAGCAGCAGGCCGAGCAGTCCGGCCTCGCGACCCTGGCCGGTGATCATGTCGCGGGCGGCGCGCTCGACCTCGCCGCCGTCGAGCAGCGCGTCGGCGGTGGCGGCCATCTCGATGCCGCCGTAGTGGTGGCGCCGCATGAGCCGCAGGAACAGCACCTCGGCCCGCGAACCGGTCGCGGCGGCGAGTTCGTCCAGTTCGCCGGCGGTCGCCATGCCCGGCATCACCGAGTCGTGGTGCGCGGCAGCGGTACCGGCGTGCCGATGCGCGCCGGGCGGCCGCATCCAGGCCATCGGGTCGGCGCCCGCGACCGGCGCGCCCGCCAGCCGCAGCCAGCCGAGCAGCATGCCCAGTTCGGTGCGCTGGGTGTCGGCGATCTGTCCGGCCAGCACGAGGACCGCGGGATCGACACCCCGATCGAGGCGCTGGACCAGGACGAGCGCCTGGCTGTGGTGGGCGACCATGTCCTGGACGAAACCGATCTCGGTCGCGGTGAGCACCGGCGACGCGGCGGGCGCGGGCAGCAGTGGGCGCAGTGCCGCACCCATCGCGAGCAGCAGCACCGCACCGCAGGCCAGCGCGCCCGCCCGGATTCCCCTGTGCCCGATCATGATCCGGTCGTCGAGGTCTGCCCCGCGGGTGGGGTGTAGACCTCGGGGGCCAGTTCCAGGGCGAGGAATCCGTTGTCCGCGCAGGTGGTCCACAGTTGGTTGCCGCGCCATTCCGGCGGCGAGAAGCACCAGTCGGTCGACAGATCACCGAAGGCCAGGGTGCCGGTGCGCGCGCTGAGCGCCTGTTCGGGATCGAAGGCGCCCTGCAACACCGCCTGCGCGACGGTCGGCGTCGCCAGCAGCGGCGGACCGATGATCGAGGCGAGCGCGTGCGGGGAGTTCCACAGCTCGCTGTTCGCGCCGGTGCGGGCGGGCGGGTTGAAGTAGCCGATCTCCCGGATGGCGGCCGGGTCGCGCACGTCGAAGACCCGGATACCGGAGGAGGTCCAGCTGCACGCCAGCGCGGTCGGGTCCGCCGGGCGGTCGGCCGCGCAGTAGTGCGCGTCGTAGGCGAACAGCGAACCACCCGAGGCCGAGGCGAGCATGCTGTCCTGGTTCTCGGGCAGATTGATCGCGAGCTTGATCGAGCGCGCGATCCGGGGATCGCGCTCGTCGGAGACGTCGATGAGCTTGACCCCGCCCGAGCCCGCCTCGTCGACGGCGAACACGTAGGGCGTGCCCTGATAGGTCACCGGGACGGCGTGCTGGGTGGCCCAGCCGTCGGTCCAGGGCAGATCGGCGAGTTCGGCGACGTGCGGTCGCGGGTCGCGGCGCTGGACGGCGGCGACATCGAGGATCTTCAGGCCACCCATGTTGTTCGCCAGGTACATGCGGTTGCCGTCGGGCGAGAAGCCGAACCCGTGCATGGACAGACCCGGCAGGCCCTGCCAGAGGACTCGGGGATTCGCGGGGTCGGTGAGGTCGACCGCGCTGAGCAGGCCCGGCGCCGTTCCCGAGGCCCAGTAGGTCCGGCCGTCCGGGGAGAAGCCGCCCTCGTGCGCCGTGATCGGCACCGGCAGGGCGAGATCGGTACCGGGTCCCGGATTGAGCAGCCGGGGGTGCGCGCAGTCGGAGATGTCGTAGACCGAGAGCAGGCCGGCCCCGGTCAACGCCGGAACACCCGCGCCGACAAGGAGTTTGCGCGCGGCATTGACCTTGAGGCTTTCCCAGGTTCCGGCCAGCATCGCCGGCTCGGTGAGGGTGGTGGTGTGGACCGGCGCGGACGGGTCGGCGATATCGAGCACCCGCACCCCCTCGTCCGGGCCGAGCAGATTGCCGGGGAAGAACGTGCCGATGTAGGCGCAGTGGTCGAAGGTGACCGAGGTGATGCCGCCGCCGCGGCCCGGCGAACTGCCGAGCAGCCGCATATTGCAGCGGAATCCGTCGCGGGATCGGCCGCTGTCGCGGTCGCCGGCGGGGACGTCGCCCTGCAAGCCGGTCTCGGGCAGGGAGCCGGGCAGGCAGGCGGTCTGGCGGGTGGGTGCACCGGTCGCCGTCGGGGCGGCGGCGCCGAGCGGCAGCAGCAGCATCGCCACCGCGACGAGACCGCAGCGGCGGGCCGCACGGGGGAACAAACGAGTCATGGAGTTGTCGTCGGCCCCGCGAACGGGGCCGCCTTCCTGTGTCCAGCGAGCCCGCGGCGACAGCGGCGCCGGGGCTCGGGAGTGGTCGGGTATCGCGTCGTGCGGACGAGGCGTGCACCGACCTCATCCAGCGGTAACTGAGTTACCGCTGGGCGACGCTACCATTTCACCCGTGAGCAGCGGAACGGAATCGGACGCATCGGCGAAGATCATCGCGGTGGTGCTGGGTCTGCTGAACACCGAGGGCTACGAGGCCGTGCAGCTACGCGCCGTCGCCGCCGAGGCCCACGTCTCGCTGGCCAAGATCTACCGGCTCTTCCGGACCAGGGACGAGTTGATCATCGCCGCGCTGGAGCAGTGGATGGCGACCAACGCCTACGCCGACGTGACCCCGCCGACGCCCGACGAATCCGTGCGCGACAGCCTGATCCGCGTGCTGCGCACCGTCTTCGAGCCCTGGGAGCGCAACCCCAAGATGCTCGAGGCCTACCACCACGCCCGCACCGGCCCCGGCGGCGAACGCCTCGATACCCAGGGCCTGACCGCGGTCCTGCCGGTTGCCGAGATCGCCCTGCGCGATCTCGACCCCGGCTACCTCGACGACCTGGGCCTGATCCTGGGCAATATGGCACTGGCCCTGATCGGGCGATTCGCCGCGGGCACCCTGCCGATCACCGGCATTCTGCCGACCCTCGAACGCACCGTCTACCGGATGACCGCCGACAACGAGTCGGCCGCCCGGCGCGGCACCACCCCGCCGCCCACCCACTGACCCGCAGATCCGTTCCCGCGCAACCGATACCTGTTTCCGATCGGCAGAACGGGGCATACGCCCCCTGTGACGTGCGATCCGGCACGTCACGACGTAGTACCCGTACCGAACAGGTGAGCTCCAATGATTCTTCTAGGCGCAGTACTCCTCATCGCCGGACTCGTTTTCGGCATTTCCCTGCTGTCCACCGTGGGTGTCGTCCTGCTGGTGGTCGGCGTCGTCCTCGCCCTGGCCGGCAGCGTCGGCCGCCCGGTCGGCGGCAGGCGTCACTACTACTGATCCCCGCCGGACCCTTCTCGAGGAGGAACAACATGTCGGCGAATCTGCCCCGAATAGTTTCGATCCTGGTGCTGGTGTGGCTGGTGATCGGCGTCGTAGCCGCGGCTCAGCGTGGCTACTTCACCGATCGTGAGCAGAACTGCGCGACCCTGGGCACCATCGCGGTGACGGTGCTGGCCGGGCCGTTGAACTACGCGGGCGTCAACCCCAAGGTCGACGACTGCGCCCTGCCCCAGCCCAGCCAGTAAGCAGGCTCAGCCCTGACGGGGCCATTGCCTGCCACTGTGGGACAACGTGGCCGGATCGGTGCTGCGCACGACTCCGCTCGTCGCGCGCACCGGTTCCGGCCGCGCCCGGTCCTCGGCATTGTTCTCCAGTTCGGCCAACCCGACCACGATCACCAGTCCGGTGACCACCAGCGAGACGCTCGCGATCAACGGCAACAGCAACTGCACCGGCGCCACCCCACCGACCGGCCGCTCGGCGCCGCTGTGGTGCGCGCTCATCGCGGCCATCGCGGTGTAGTGCATGCCGCACACGGCGATGCCCATGACCAGCGCCGCGCCCGCCGTCCGGACCAGACCGCGCACATGCAGCATGAACCACAGCGCCGTCGTCGCCGCGACCACCGCGATGACGATCGAGAGCGCCACCAGCGGCGGCCGATAGGCGATGACGGCTCCGCTGCGCATCGCCCGCATCCCCAGGTAGTGCATGGCGGCCACGCCGAAGCCCGTGACCGCACCGCCCAGCGGCAGGGTGAGCCATTCCCGCCGCCCCCGGATGACGATGGTCAGCCCGATCAGCACGACGCCGATCGAGATGACCGCGCTGAGCAAGGTGGTCGGCACGTCGTAGCGAATCGGCGCGCCATCGATGCTGAAGCCGAGCATGGCCGTGAAATGCATGACCCAGATCGCGGCCCCGCCGATCGCGACCGCCGCGGCGATCAACCACCCGATCGGCGTGGTCGAGGTTTTCGCGTGCACCGCGCAGCGCAACCCCAATACCGAGCCGATGAACGACAAACTGAACGCGAGAACCGGATTCATCCAGCCATTGTTGAAGTGCTCGATCTGCAGCACGTTGTCCCCCGGGGTCGATCATTTTCCGCATGCGCGATGGCTAGAGACTAGACCACTCGGCCCGACAATTCCGGCGATAACGACAGTTCGATATTCGTGATTCGAATTCTGTTCCAGCACATTCTATTTCGCCATTGTCGATTCGGAGCCAGCAATGTGCGAACATCGAAAACCGCGCCCCTGGAAATAGGGGCATTCAATTCGAACCGACCGGTCGCGACCCTGTGCTCAGGAGTTCTGCGCCCGTGCCCGGATCAAATCCGCCAGCCGATCCAGCGACTCCTGATTACGCGCGGCGAACACCAGATCCTGCGCCACCCCCGGAATCAGCTGCGCGGGACCGCTCGACGCGCGCTCGGTCATCCGGATGGTGGTGCACCCCGGCGACGCCTCGGTCAGGGTCAGCCGGATCCAGGCCGACCCGACCGACCACAGCCGCGCCTCCAGCTCCAGCCGATGCGGCGGATCCACGGCGCGGACCACCGTGGTGTCGCTGATCAGCACCGGCCAGAGCCCGAATCGGTACTGGATGCGGCTGCCGACGGCCGGCCACTCGGGATCGACCCGGCCGATATGCGAGGCGCCGACCACCCAGCTCGCGTACAGCCAGCCGTCGGCCAAGGTCGCGAAGGCCGCCGTAGGGTCGACCGGCACGGTCACCTCGGCAGTCAGCATGTCTGATTTCCTCGTCCGTCGCGGGAATCCGGCCACTCCAAGGGTAATTCGCGCGCGGGCCCGTCGCGCGGTGAGAACACCCACCCGAGACGGTGCGGCGCGCCGAACCCGCCATGATGCGGGAAAATTGCTGTACACCGTTCGGACATGGGATCGTTCCCCTATGTCCACCGAAGAAACGCGGCTCGGCGACCCGCCCGGCCCCGCCGACGAGGCCGCCGAACGTACCCTGTTCGGCCACCCGATCGGACTCACCAATCTGTTCGGTGTCGAGCTGTGGGAGCGTTTCTCCTTCTACGGCATGCTCACGATCCTGGGGTATTACCTCTACTACTCCACCACCGAGGGCGGCCTCGGCCTGGACCAGAGCACGGCGCTCGGCATCGTCGGCGCCTATGGCGGCCTGGTGTATCTGTCCACCGTGCTCGGCGGCTGGATTGCCGACCGGGTGCTGGGCATGGAACGCACCGTCTTCTACGGTGGCGTCGTGGTCATGGCGGGCCACATCGCGCTGGCCGTGCTGCCCGGGCTGGCCGGGGTCGGGGTCGGCCTGGTGCTGGTCGCGTTCGGCAGCGGCGCGCTGAAGGCGAACGCCTCATCGCTGCTCGGCACGCTGTACTCGCCGAGCGACGCGCGCGTCGACGGCGGCTTCACCCTCTTCTATCTCGGCATCAATCTCGGCGCCTTCACCGGCCCGCTGCTGACCGGTCTGCTGCAGCGCGAATGGGGCTTCCACGCCGGTTTCGCCGCCGCCGCGGTCGGCATGGCCCTGGGCCTGACCCAGTACGTGGTGTTCCGGCGCAACCTCGGCACGCACGGCCGCGATGTGCCCAATCCGCTCACCCGCCGCGAGCTCAACCCGGTGCTCATCGGCGTCGCCGTCGCCGCGGTCGCGGTGCTGGTGGCGGTACTGGCCGGGTTGCTCACCCTGGACAATCTGTCCGATGTCACCACCGGCGTCATCGTGGTCGCCTCGATCGTCTACTTCGCCGTGCTGCTCACCAGCGCCAAGGTGACCCCGGTCGAGCGCACGAGGGTACGCGCGTTCATTCCGCTGTTCATCGCCAACGCCGTGTTCTGGTCGCTGTTCCAGCAGATGTTCACCATGCTCGCGGTGTACTCCGACGAGCGCATCGACTGGCACATCTTCGGCTGGGAGGCGCCGGCCAGCTGGATCGGCTCGGTGGAGCCGGTGTGGATCATCGCGCTCTCGCCGCTGTTCGCGCTGATGTGGACCAAGCTGGGCAACCGGGCGCCGAGCACTCCGATCAAGTTCGCGCTCGGCGTCATCGGCATGGGCATCGCCTTCTGGATGTTCGCGCTGCTGAGCGGCTTCGAGGACAAGACCGTCCCGGTGCTGGCGGTGTTCGCGATCCTCGGTGGCTTCGCCGTCTCCGAGCTGCTGCTCTCGCCGATCGGTCTCGCGGTGACCACCCATCTCGCCCCCGCCGCGTACCGCTCGCAGATGATGGCCCTGTACTTCTTCTCGGTCGGTATCGGCACGTCCATGGCGGGCACCCTGGCCCGCTACTACAACCCCGACAACGAGGCCGCGTACTTCGGCATCAGCGGTGCCGCGGCCATCGTGGCCGGTCTCGTGGTGGCCGGGTTCGCGCCGTGGATCAAGCGCCATATGCAGGGCGTGCACTGACCTGCCTGCGGGTATCCCCCGAAGACGTTCGCACAGAAGGAGAAGACCGTGCCGACACCGGACGCCACGCCAGAGGCAGGCCGACCAACCGGCCGACAGAGCGGATTGTTCCGCACCAAGTCGGTCGAGCAATCGATCCTCGACACCGACGAGCCCGATTCCAAACTCCGCAAGGACCTGACGGCCTGGGATCTGACGATCTTCGGTGTCGCCGTGGTGGTCGGCGCCGGTATCTTCACGCTGACCGCGCGCACGGCGGGCAATGTGGCCGGGCCGTCGGTCTCGCTGGCGTTCGTGTTCGCCGCCATCGCGTGTGGCCTGACCGCGTTCTGTTACGCCGAATTCGCCTCGACCGTGCCGGTCGCCGGCAGCGCCTACACCTATTCGTACGCGACCTTCGGTGAATTGGTGGCCTGGATCATCGGCTGGGACCTCATTCTGGAATTCGCGCTCGCCGCGTCGGTGGTCGCCAAGGGCTGGTCGCAATATCTGGGCACCGTCTTCGGATTCGAGTCCGCCACCGTGCAACTCGGGTCGATCACCTTCGACTGGGGTGCGGTCACGCTGATCGCGGTGCTCGGCGTGCTGCTGGCCGTCGGCACCAAGGTGTCCTCGCGGGTGTCGGCGATCGCGGTCGCGATCAAGCTCGCCGTCATCGCGCTGGTGCTGGTCCTGGGCATCACCTATTTCAAGGCGTCCAACCTGAGCCCCTACATCCCGCCGTCGCAGCCCACCGAAGAGGGCGCCGGCGGCCTGCACCAGTCGCTGTTCTCGTTCCTCACCGGCGCGGGCAACAGCACCTTCGGCTGGTACGGCCTGCTCGCCGCGGCCAGCCTGGTGTTCTTCGCGTTCATCGGTTTCGACGTCGTCGCCACCGCCGCCGAGGAGACCAAGAACCCGCAGAAGGCGGTGCCGCGCGGCATCCTGGGCTCGCTGCTCATCGTGACCGTGCTCTACGTGGCGGTGTCGCTGGTGCTCACCGGCATGGTGCCCTACACCGATCTGGCGGGCGAGAACGCCACGCTGGCCACCGCCTTCGCCATCCACGGCGTCGACTGGGCCAAGAACGTCATCTCCATCGGCGCGCTGGCCGGTCTGACCACCGTCGTGATGGTGCTGTTCCTCGGCCAGACCCGCGTGCTGTTCGCGATGTCGCGCGACGGACTGCTGCCGCGCTGGCTGGCCCACACCGGTTCGCGTGGCACGCCGGTCCGGCTGACCGTCATCGTCGGCATCGTCTGCTGCGTGCTGGCCGGCTTCGTCGATTTCGGCACGCTCGAGGAAATGGTGAACATCGGCACCCTGTTCGCCTTCGTACTGGTCTCGGTCGGCGTGATCGTGCTGCGCCGCACCCGCCCCGACCTGCCCCGCGGCTTCCGCGTCCCGCTGGTCCCGCTGATCCCCATCCTGGCGGTGCTGTCGTGCCTGTGGCTGATGGTCAACCTCTCGGTGGAGACCTGGCTGCGTTTCATCGTCTGGATGGTCCTCGGCTTCGCCGTCTACTTCGCTTACGGCCGCCGCCACTCCGTCCTCGGTAATCGCCCGCCGACCGGCTGACCAGCCCCATCGGCGATAAGGTCGGTTCGGCGCTGTCATCGACGACACGCCGGGCCGACCTTGTCTACCGACACGATTCCGGTACACCCGTACGAGTCGCTAGGCTGTCCCGGACGCCCCTATAGCCCAATTGGCAGAGGCAGCGGACTTAAAATCCGCGCAGTCTGGGTTCGAGTCCCAGTGGGGGCACTCCATCGGGGCTGGTGGACGCCCTGTCGCCCCACCGAGCCCGCGCTATCGGCCCTTCAACGCGCGATCGGCGCGATTGACGAAGGCGGCGGTCGTGAACGTGCCGATGGTGAGCGCGACCATCAGAATCTTCGCGGGCCAGGGCCCTTCGATGAGGGCGCCCACCGTTGCCAGCAGAACGAGGCCACTGATGGTGACCAACATCGTGATCGCCCTGGTCGTTCCGTTGATCTCACCCCGCAGAATCCGCCGCGACGCCGCGAGCAGGCTGAGGCCGGGGATGCCGGGCAACAGCGCGACCACGCAGACGACGATCAGGTATCGGGTATCGACCAGCCCGGCCACCACGAGCCCGGCAGCGCAGGCCACCAGCACGACACCCAGCGCGATTCCAGCGAATCCGGCAAGGCGGGTCACCCGCCGAACCGCGGGCTCGTTCGCGTACGGCGATGGCACACCCGCCCGCATCGCATTGGTCTGAGACATTCGAAAACCCCCGTGTGACAAGTGAAATGGCAGGCGAGAACGGCATTCACAGCGCACGCCGATTGCCCGAATCCCCCGCCCGAAGGCTACCGCCCGCTCTCCCCACGAACAACCGGTGGCCGATCGCCGGCATGGGGTGGTCTATGTTGGTCGCGGGCCGACCACGGTGACGTGGACGGGCGGATTCTTCGGCAGTTCGGCAGTTCGAGCGCAGCGAAGGGATCGTCATGCAGTCGGTTGTGGCTTTGATCGTTCGTGTCGGATGTGTGGTGGCGACCGTGCTGGCCGCGGTGGGGTTCGGCGGGTCGGCCGTGGCGGGGCCGCCGGACTCGGCGTTGTGCGCGTGGCGGTTCATGTCGAACGACACCGTGTTGAATGTGGCTTTCCCCGATGCGAACTCGACGTACTGGCTGATGCCGTACGCGCTGGGACCGGGTGACTCGATCGAGTTGTCGGGGACCTATCCGGCCGCGCGGTACTTCTCGCTGAACACCTACGGGACGAATCTCGACACCGTGGACACGTTGCGCGACAACCAGATCGCGCCGGATCCGGGTAGCGGGAACCCGTACACCGACGCCTCCGCCGCCACGCTGCCCACGGCGCAGCAGCGGTGGCACGCCAAGCTGGTCAATGGCCCGGCCGACCACAGCCGCAACGAGATCCAGGCGGTCGCGAGTGGGCAGCGCGCCCCGATCGGGTTCGTCATCGTCCGGGTCTACGTGCCGACCGACCCGGCCTCACTCAGTGGTGGTGTGCCGCTGCCGGAGGTGAAACTCACCCTGGCGGGCAGCGAGGTTCCGGCGCAGCCGTGCGCGCAGCCCTTCGACCCGGCCGGCTACACCGGCCCCGTCGCCGACGCCGCGAAAGCGGCCTTCGATCAGGGGATCGCCGCGGCCGCCTCCGGCGCCTTCCCCGGAGGCGCCCCGGAGGCCACCTTCGGCAATCCGGCCAGCACCGCCGGGCTGTTCCCGAACGGTGACAACAAGTACGTCGGGACCCGCGTCAGCTATCAGCCGGGCCGCCTGCTGGTGGTGCGCGGCAAAGCCCCGACGTTTCCGGATACCCGGGCCGGGCAGTCACCGACCGCGCCGACCCAACTGCGGTACTGGTCGATGTGCCAGAACGACCTGCGCACCCCCTACCCCGTCGTCGCCTGCGCCGCCGACTTCCAGACCGCGCTCGACGCGTCCGGCTACTACACCTACGTTCTCGCCGCCCCCGCGGACCTGCCGGCGAACCTCCCGCCGACCGTCACCACGATTGCGTGGGGCAGCACCGACGTGGACAAGGTGCTGTTCCTGCGGAACATGACCCCGAGCGCGGCGTTCTACCCGGACTCGGTCCAGGCCTCCCAGGACTCCGGCAGCGACCCGGCCATCACGATGGGTCCGTATTACCCGCACGCCGCCTATTGCAGCGCCGAGACGTTCTCCGCCGGCGGCGCCGACGCCTGCCTCGCCTGAAATCGCCTGGTAGCCAGTCGGGCGGGCGAGCCATTTCGACGGTCGCGGCGAAATCGGCGGACGGGCTGGAGCGTCGACCGGTCGCCGCGTCTACGGAGGCCGTTTCGGCCCGCGGCTACGCGCAGTCCGGCGCCGCGGCGTCGACGAAGAGCGGTTCGTTCGCCCGGTTGATGTAGGCGACGTACAGCTCGGCGGGCCCGGTCCCGAGATTGCGGCCGACGTGGACATGGTCGGGGCCGACGGTCTCGGACAGCCCCTGACCCGCCGCGTACGTCGTCGGCACGCAGTCCGACTCGTAGCGCGTCACCTCGCCCCTGGTCACGAGGGCCAGCACAGTGCCGTCGTGATAGTGCCAGCCGAGGGTGCCGCCCGGCGCGATGGTGATACGCCGGAAGGTGAACACGCTCGGCAGTTCGGCGAACGGACCGAATCCGCTCACATCGACCTCGGTCAGTTGTTCGACAGTCAGGCCCGAGGGCGGGGTGGCCGACGTCGAGGGCGCGAGAGCGACGATCGCGGTGGCGACCACGGCGCCGGCGAGGGCATTCCGGTGGTTTCGCATCTTCGTAGTATACGAGCGCGACCACCGGACCGACCCGCTGTTTCTACCCCGCGACCAGCCCCTTCGCGATGTGGGTGACCTGGATTTCGTTGCTGCCCGCGTAGATCATCAGCGACTTGGCGTCGCGGGCGAGCTGCTCGACCTTGTACTCGGCCATGTAGCCGTTGCCGCCGAACAGCTGCACGGCCTCCATCGCCACCTCGGTGGCGGCGCGCGAGGAGTAGAGCTTCATCGCCGAGGCTTCGGCGAGGGTCACCTTGTCACCGGCGGCGGTGCGCTCGATGGCGTTGAAGACCATGTTCTGCACATTGATTCGCGCGATCTCCATCTCGGCCAGCTTGAGCTGGATGAGCTGGAACTGCGCGATCTCCTTGCCCCACAGCGTGCGCGACTTGGCGTAATCGACGCACAGGCGGTGACATTCGTTGATGATGCCCAGTGCCAGCGACGCGATGCCGATGCGTTCGGCCGCGAAAGACTCCTTGGCACTGTCCTTTCCGTCGCCCTTGGCGGGGTTCTCGGTTTCGCCGAGCAGCCGGTCGGGGGTGATGCGGACGTTCTCGAAGAACAGTTCGCCGGTGGGCGAGGAGTTCATGCCCATCTTCTTGAACGGCGGGCTCTGCACGAAGCCGGGCATGTCCTTGTCCAGCACGAACGCGAGCACCTTGCGGTCGCGGCGGTCGGTGCCGTCGCCTTCGTCCAGCTTGGCGTAGACGACGGTGACGTCGGCGTACGGGCCGTTGGTGATGAACGTCTTGCGGCCGTTGAGGATGTAGTCCGCGCCGTCGCGGCGGACATAGGATTTCATCCCGCCGAAGGCGTCGGAGCCCGAGTCCGGCTCGGTGATGGCCCAGGCGCCGACCTTGGCCATGGTGACCAGCTCGGGCAGCCAGCGCTTCTTCTGCGCGAGGGTGCCGCGGCTGCGGATGGTGCCCGCGGTGAGGCCGAGGCTCACCCCCATGGACGCCACCAGGCCCAGGCTGACCCCGGCCAGCTCGCTGTTGAGGATGACGCCCATGCTGCCCGCGCCGCTGAAACCGCCGCCCGACTTGCCCGAACCGGTGGTGCCGGACTCCTCACGGGCGAGCGCCTTCTCCAGCCCCTCGCGCGCCATCTCGTCCAGCCCGAAGGTGGCGTAGAGCTTGCGGATGATGTCGAACGGCGGCAGCGCGCCGCTCTCCAGCTGGTCGACGTGCGGGGTGATCTCCTTGGCGATGAACCCGCGCACGGCGTCGCGGAACATCAGGTCTTCGTCGGACCACTGGTACATCTCTGGACTCCCGAGGGATAGCCGGAACTTTGACTCGAATATAGAACACGTTCTAGTCGACTCGGGGGCGTAGGTTCGGAGGCAGGGGAATCGTCGACACGAAGGGGTGTGAACGATGCGAGTGGTCGAACGGATCAGGGGATACGCGACCGTGATCGGACAGGCGCGACGTCATCGCGGCGATCTGGCCGGATGGCTGGGACACCGGCCGCAGATCGGGGCGGCGACCATGGCCTATGAGACGGCCTTGCTCTTCAGCAACAAGCTCGATCCCCGGCTCAAAGAACTCGCCGAGCTCAAGACGGCGGGACTGGTCGCCTGCCAGTTCTGCCTCGACATCGGGTCGGCGCTGGCGCACACTTCCGGACTGACGCGGGAACAGATCACCGAGCTGCCCCGCTACCGGACCAGCGACGCCTACACCGAGCTGGAGAAGCTGGTCATCGCGTTCGCCGAGGCGATGACGGCGACGCCGGCGGTCGACCTCGAGGAGCTGCGCACCACCCTGCTCACCCACCTGTCCAAGGCCCAGCTGACCGAGCTGGCCGCGACCATCGCGTGGGAGAATCAGCGGGCGCGGCTCAACCAGGGCCTCGGGGTGCAGCCGACTGGCATGGCCGACGGCATGGTGTGCGCGATGCCGGAGCCGCGCGTCGCCCACCTCGCGGACAAGCGCGGGTGATCGGCCCCGGCCGGTGATTCAGTGGTCGGTCAGGGTCGGGGCGGCGCGGGTGATGATCGGGGCGACGTACTCCCGCAGCATCGCGCGTTCGTCGGCGTCGTCGCGGCCGGGGGTGGCCAGGAACGAGACGATGACGCGGGTCAGCCAGCGGGCCAGCCTGCTGCGTTCGGGATCGCTCAGGTCGATGTCGGCGAAGATGGTCGCGGCCAGGGACTCGATGACGTCGGAGTCCTGGCTGATCCGACCGGCCGTGCCGGAATCGCCGGGGCGGAACCAGGCGATGAGCAGCGGGTCGGCGCGCACCGCGGCGATCGCGCCGAGCATCGCGGCGACGATCCGCTCCCCCGGGTCGGCGATGTCACGAATCTGATCGGTGAGCCCGGCGACGATGCGCCGGGTCTCGCGGTGTACGAACGCGATCCGCACGGCCTGGCGATTGTCGAAGTAGCGATACAGCGTGGCTCGCGAGCACCCGGCCGCCGCGGCGATATCGCGCATGCCGACCGCGGCCACCCCTCGTTCGGCGAACAGTTCGGCGGCCGCGTCGAGAATGCGCTCGGCGGCCAGGTCGGCGCGGTCGGTGGCCAGCCAGTCGCCGCTCATGCCACGGCCCGGAACGGCACCGCGACCGGCCAGCGCACGTAGTTGCCCTGCGACCAGCGCACGCCGTCGAGGTCGACGGTGAAGTCGGGGCAGCGGGCCAGCAGCTCCTCGAGCGCGACGCGCGCCTGCATCCGGGCGGCGGCCGCGCCGAGGCAGTGGTGATGCCCGTGGCTGAAGGTGAGGATGCGCTTGGGGTTGCGCCGGATGTCGAGTTCGGCGGCGGTCACGCCGAACTCGCGCTCGTCGCGGTTGGCCGAGCCGTAGAGCAGCAGCACGCGCCTGCCCGCGGGGATGGTGGTGTCGTGCAGTTCGACGTCGCGGGTGGTGGTGCGGGCCAGGCCCTGCACCGGCGAGGTCATCCGCAGGAATTCCTCGATGGCGTCGGGGATGAGCGACGGGTCCTCGACGAGCAGTCGGCGCTGGGCGGGGTAGGCGGTGAGGAGCTGGACCGCGCCGCCCAGGTTGCCGGTGGTGGTGTCGTTGCCGCCGGTGATCATGGTGAAGGCGAAGCCGAGAATCGCGATCAGGCCCTCGTTGTCGCCGTCGGCGCCGAGGCCGGAGGCCAGCAGGTGCGAGATGGTGTCGTCGCCCGGTTCGACCCGGCGGCGGGCGATCAGTTCGGAGAAGTAGCCGACCAGCTCACCGACCGCGGTGAAGGCGTTCTGGTCTCCCGCGGCCAGCCCGGCCCCGGCGACCGCGCCGCCGACGATGTT
The DNA here is from genome assembly GCF_044744725.1 of Nocardia sp. NPDC087230. Taxonomy (NCBI): domain Bacteria; kingdom Bacillati; phylum Actinomycetota; class Actinomycetes; order Mycobacteriales; family Nocardiaceae; genus Nocardia; species Nocardia sp. NPDC087230. Next base: position 844,118 of record NZ_JBIUYV010000001.1, on the reverse strand, counting down.
CTCGGTCCACTCGTCGAACTTGCCGTGATCCTGTTCCGGCACACCGAGATAGTGCGCGACGACCATGGTGGGCAGCGGCTTGAACAGCTGCTCGACGATGTCACCCGCCCCCGCCGCGCGCAGCCGCTCGATCCGCTCGACGACGAACCGCCGCACCGCCGGTTCCACCGAATTCACCTGGCGCGGGGTGAATCCTGGCGCGACCCGGCGACGGAAGTCGGTGTGCTCGGGCGGGTCCATGAAGACGAACGGCTTGACGGCGCCGAACCCCGCGGCCGCCAGGTCCACGTAGTCGACGGTCAATCCCGCTGCGGAGGAGAAGGTTTCGGGCTCCTTGGCGGCAGCCCAGACGTCGGCATGGCGGGACAGCACGTAGAAGTCGTCGGCTTCCCGCCCCTCGGGAATCACCCGGTGAACCGGGTCCTGGTCACGCAGCGCGGAGTACATGGACCAGGGATCGCGCCAGGTTTCCCCGGACCGCAACTCGAACCCGACCGCATGAGACGTCGTTGAACTCATGCCTCCACGGTAAGACATCTTCCACCATATGTCTAACATCGGTTTCCGGCGGCGCCAGGACGCCGAGGGCGGGCGGAAAAGCGATTGCCCGCCCGCCCGGCGATGTGGCCTGCTTGGAGGGATGAAAAGACAACGACCGGGGAACGCCCGGGATATCGGGGACGGGTTGAAACTGCACCGGTACGCGGTGCGGGGAGGTCGTGGCGTGCGGACGGTGATCGTGCCGCGACCGGGTACGCGTGCCCGGTTCAGCACCAATCGGTTCCACGAGACATGGCATGTGCTGTCGGACGATCACGGCGCGAAGCTGCTGGCCCGGCTGCTGTGGGGGCTGTCGTATCAATCCCGCCCTGGGACGGTGATCCTGCTCGACCGGGAGTTCCTGGTGCCGACGCCGTTCGACGCCGACCCGGCCGATCCCATCGTGCTGGTGCCGGGCTGGCACACCCACCTCGACGATCAGTCCCTCACCGCCCTGCGACACCGGGGGGCACGCGGCCGCTTCGACGGGGACGGTGCGCTGGCGGACCTTCGGACTTGATCGGACGATGGAGCCGCGAGCGATGGAGCGCTGGGCACAGCAGCGGTACAGATGGGCAGGCGGCGAGATCACGCGCCGCCGCGGGATGCTCGTGCTGAGCGCGCGCACGCCCGACGATTGCCGCCGGTGGGCGCTGGACGCGGCGCGGCTCGACTCCGCCGGATTCGGGAGCGATCACGTGTATCTGGACGAATGGCGGCGCGGCCACGACGGCGAGATCCAGATCTTCCGGGCATTTCGCCCGATGGTCGGTATCGCCCGGCGGGCGCGGGCTCGGGTTCTCGCCGGCGGCGAAATACCGTCCTCCCCCGACGAGTTGCGCGCCGCCGTGTGGCGCACGGCCGAAATCGTCCGAGGCGACGCCCATGTGCGCATTCGCGTCTATCGCGGACGCGGTGCCGAACTCGGCGACGCGGCGGCGGCGATGCTCGCGCACGCCGACGTGCATTCGCTCGACGAACTCGCCGAACTCGGCGCGGTGGAAACCTATCGGCGATTGCGCGCGGCGGACGTGCGCGGCCTGAATCTGGAAATGCTCTGGGCGATGGAGGGCGCGCTCACCTATCGCGACCCGCGGTTCATCGAGCCGCAGCGGCGCCGGGAATTGGTCTCCGCCCTCGGTCCGCCGCCCCGCCCCGAGCGGGTGTCGCGCCCGCGCTATCGCGCGCCGGTCCGGCCGCGTCCGCGCTGACCACTCCGCGCCACGCCCGGGATGAATAGAGCGGGCGGGGAATTCCATCCAAGGCGGCAGGGCAATCCGAATCATCTGTGTTCATCGACCACGATATTTCGGATTCACCGGGGGCCGATTTCTTCGGGCGAATTCGGAAGAGGGAGTTTCTCCGATATGTTCCAGAACTCGAGTTCCGGCCTCGGCCGGCGTCTGCTCGCCGGCGCGCTGCCGTTCGCCGTCGCCGTCGCGTGCGCCGGGGTGGCCTCGGCCGATGTCGATGCCGATCAGCAGGCCCGGTTCGTCCAGGGCCTGGCCTCGCAGGGGCAGGCCGAGGGCATCGGCTACCGCACGGAAGTCACGCCGGACATGCGGACCGTGTCGGCGACCGTCGACGACGGGCGATTCGTCCTCGGCCAGGACGGCACGCTGACGGTCGAATCGGCGACCGGCAGCCCGATCGCGCAGGTGCCGACCAGTTTCGGCACCGTCGGCGGCAACACCATCACCGTGGCCACCGAGATCTCCGCCGACGGGCGCACCCTGAAGGCGACGCCGCAGGTGTCCCAGGGCGCGGCCACCGAGCTGAAGACCATCGCCACCAATCCGGCCGCGCAGTACTCCGATCCGGTGCACAACGCCGCCGCGATCGGCGCGGGCGTCGGCCTGATCGCCGCCGCGGTGGTGTGCGTGCCGATGATCACGACCATGATTCTGTACCTGCCGTGCGTCGGGCTGATCGGCCTGCCCAACGCCCTGGTCGGTGCGCTCATCGGCGCGGCCGTCGGTGCCGTGGCGCCCGACGTCATCCCGCAGGTGCTGCCCTGATCCGACACCCGCTGGGTCGCCGCGCGCCGGAGAACGTTCCGGTGCGCGGCGCTGTCGTTTAGTCGGCGGCACACCGACAGCGCGGCGGAGAACAGCTCGCGTCAGGTCGTGCCCCGGTGTGCCCGGCTCAGGCGAGGATCGACATGGCGATGCCGTCGAGGATGTCGTGTTCGCTGACGACCAGTTCGGAAACCCCGGCGCGCCGGGCCAGTTCGTCGGCCAGCACCTCGGTGATGACCGCGCCGCCGCCGATGACGTCGACCCGGCCGGGGTGCATCGGGCCCAACGCCGCGCGCTGGTCGTGGTCCATGCCGATCAGCCGGTCGCAGACGTCGTGGACCTCGGCCAGGCTCAGCCGGGTCAGGTGGACCCGGGTCGAATCGTATTCGGGCAGGTCCAGGGCGACGGCGGTGATGGTGGTCATGGTGCCCGCGACGCCGACCCAGGTGTGCACCCGGTCGACCGGGACCTCGGCGAACGCCTCGTCCAGCTTGGTCTGCGCGAATTCCCGGGCCGCGGCGACCTGCTCGGCCGTCGGCGGGTTGCCCGCCAGACAGCGCTCGGTGATCCGCACGCAGCCGATGTCGGCGGAGTAGGCCGCCTGCACGCCGTCACCGTCGCCGACGACCAGTTCGGTCGAGCCGCCGCCGAGGTCGACCACCACGAAAGGCCCGGCGTCGGCGGACAATTCGCCGACCGCGCCCGCGAAGGACAGCCGGGCCTCCTCGTCGCCGGTGATCACCTCGGCGACCGCGCCCGGCACGACCCGGCCCAGTTCGGTGCGGGTCATGTCGAAGAAGTCGTCCCGGTTGGCGGCGTCGCGGGTGGCGGAGGTGGCGACCATGCGGACCCGCGAAACACCCTGGGCGAGCATCACATCGACGTAGTCGGCCAGCGCGACGCGGGTGCGCTCGATCGCCTCGGGCGCGAGCCGGCCGGTCGCGTCGACACCCTGGCCGAGCCGCACGATGCGCATCTCGCGGTGCACGTCGGTGAGGCTGCCGTCGGCGCCGACCTCGGAGATCAGCAGGCGAATCGAGTTGGTGCCGCAGTCCACCGCGGCGATGCGCTCGGTCATGAGGTTCCTCCTGGTCGGGCCGGTCGCCCGGCGCCGGTGCGATACCGGCGCCACGCGCTGTCCGCGATTATGCCGATTCTTCGGGCGTGCGTGCGGCGGGCCAGTCGGCGGGAATGGCGGTGCCGCGGAGGCCCGCGTCGGCGGCCAGGGCGACGGCCTCGTCGCCGAAGGGGTTCACGCCGGGGCCCTTGGCCAGCGAGTGCGCGATCAGCACGTGCAGGCACTTCACCCGGTCGGGCATGCCGCCACCGGTGAAATCGGTGCCGAGCGACTCGATCTCGTCGCGTTCGGCCAGGTAGCTCTCGTGCGCGGCACGGTAGGCCGCGGCCAGCTCGGGATCGGCGGCGAGGCGTTCGGTCATCTCGCGCATCACCCCGGCCGACTCCTGCCTGCTCGCCTCGGCGGTCAGCCGGGGGTCGGTCAGGTAGTAGAGGGTGGGGAACGGGGTGCCGTCGGGCAGTCGCGGCGCGGTCTTCACCACGGCGGGCAGGCCGTCGGGAGTGCGGTAGGCGACGGCGAGGACACCGCGCGGCTCGCGGCCCAGCTGCTGGGCGATGATCTCGAGGTCGCGCTCGTTCGGTGCGGTCACCTTGGTCCTTCCGGGGCCGGTTCGGAGATGCTGCGCCACAGGTCGGTGTACCAGGGGTCGGGCGCCGCTGTGCGGGTGCTCATCGGCGGCGGCGCCGGTGCTTCGATGCCGGGAATCTGCACGATGTAGGGGGTTTCGCCGGGCATCACCAGGCGCAACCGGTCGCGGGCCTCGGAGCGGATGTAGGCCGGGTCCTGCTGCTGGGCCCGGCGGTCACGCAGGGCGGCCAGATCGGCGTCGAGTTCCGCGCGCTGCTGGGCCAGCGCGGCCGCCTCGGCCCGCTGACTGAAGTAGGTGCGGGTCGGCACGGCCAGGGTCAGCGCCAGCCCGCACAGCACGGCCGCGAGGATCACCGCCTTGCCGGTCGAGAGACCGAGGATGGTGTGCTCGCTGCGCTCGAGCTTGCCGGTGGGCTTGCGCTTGCCCGTCGTCGCGCCGGTAGCGGACTCGGGGCGGCGCCGGGTGGTGCGTTTGGCCGCGGCGGGGCGGCCGGGGGCGTCGAGATGACTGGGGCGGGAGCGAGCGGCCCGCGACGTGCGGCGGTCGCCTCGTCCACCCGGACTGGTTCCACGCGCACGTCGCTCGGTCATTCGCTACCGCCCCGTCATCTCACTGCCTGTCTTGCGGTACTGCTGCTGCTCAGAACTCGCCGGTGAACCGCGGGAAGGCCACGTCACCCGCGTAGCGTGCCGAGTCGCCGAGGGCGTCCTCGATGCGCAGCAGCTGGTTGTACTTGGCGACCCGCTCGGAACGGGCGGGGGCGCCGGTCTTGATCTGGCCCGAGCCCACCGCGACCGCGAGGTCGGCGATGGTGGTGTCCTCGGTCTCGCCCGAACGGTGCGACATCATGGTCTTGTAGCCGTTGCGGTGCGCCAGCTCGACGGCGTCGAGGGTCTCGGTCAGGGTGCCGATCTGGTTGACCTTCACCAGCAGCGCGTTGGCCGCGCCCTTGGCGATGCCCTCTTCCAGGCGCTCCGGGTTGGTGACGAACAGGTCGTCGCCGACCAGCTGCACCTTGTCGCCGATCGAGTCGGTCAGCGCGACCCAGCCGTCCCAGTCGTCTTCCGACAGCGGGTCCTCGATGGAGACCAGCGGGTAGCGGGTGAGCAGGTCGGTGTAGAACTCGCCCATCTCGGCGGCGGTGCGGACCTTGCCCTCGAACTTGTAGCCCTCGCCGGGGGTGTAGAACTCGGTGGCGGCCACGTCGAGCGCGAGCGCGACGTCGGTGCCGAGCTTGTAGCCCGCGCGCTGGATGGCCAGGCTGATCAGGTCCAGCGCCTCCACGGTGCCCGCGACATCGGGGGCGAAGCCACCCTCGTCACCGAGACCGGTGGACAGGCCCTTCTCCTTGAGCACGGCCTTGAGCGAGTGGTAGACCTCGGTGCCCCAGCGCAGCGCCTCACGGAAGGTCGGGGCGCCGATCGGGGCGACCATGAACTCCTGGACATCGACGCCGGTGTCGGCGTGCGCGCCACCGTTGAGGATGTTCATCATGGGCACGGGCAGCACGTGGGCGTTCGGGCCGCCCAGGTAGCGGAACAGCTCCAGGCCCGAGGACTCGGCCGCGCCGCGGGCCACGGCCAGCGAGACGCCGAGCAGGGCGTTCGCGCCGAGGCGGGACTTGTCGGGGGTGCCGTCCAGATCCAGCAGGACCTGGTCGACGGTGCGCTGCTCGACGGCGTCGAGGCCGATGATGGCGGGCGCGATCTCGTCGAGGACGCCCTCGACGGCCTTGGTGACACCCTTGCCGTTGTAGCGGTCGCCGCCGTCACGCAGTTCGACGGCCTCGTGCTCACCGGTGGACGCGCCGGACGGAACGTCCGCCCTGGTCAGGGTGCCGTCGTCGAGGGCGATCTCGACCTCGACAGTGGGATTGCCGCGCGAATCCAGAATCTCGCGCGCTCCGACCTGTTCGATGATGGCCACGAAAACGACTCCTTACGACTGAAAGGCACGGTAGGTCTCACGGGATGGTCCGTGCGGTGCCGAGCCTATCGTCTCGGCGTGACGTGGAGTAACCGGCACTCCGGCCGGCCGGTAACTACACGCGGCGGCCGATGCTGTAGGTCGCGGCCCGGTCGCGCACGACCCGCATGTACTTGTTCGACTGGTTGTAGGCGAACAGGGCGCGCTGCCAGCCGTCGGCCGAGGTCAGGTCGCCGCCGCGGACGCACAGGTACCGCGCGGCGGTGAGGGCCGCGTCGTCGATGTTCTGGGGGTCGATGACCCCGTCGCCGTTGGCGTCGACACCCCAGCGCCGCCACGTCTCGGGGATGAACTGCAACGGACCGACCGCCCGGTCGTAGGTGGTGTCGCCGTCGAGGGTGCCGCCGTCGGTGTCGCGGATGTCGGCATTGCCCCTGGTGCCGTCCAGGGCGACCCCGATGATCGCCGGACGCACCGTCCCGTCGGCGTCGACGCCGGCGCCGCGGTGTGTGCCGTGCCCGCTCTCGACGCTGGCGATCCCGGCCAGCGTGGTCCAGGCGATCCCGCACTCGGGCTTGGACCGGGCCAGCACCGCCGCCGCGTACCCGTAGGCCTCCAGCGCCACCGGCTCGATCCCGACCGACCCCGACTGCTCGTCGGCCCAGCCACGCAACTGTTCGGCCGCCCGCCCCGGCGCGTCGACGTCGATCGCGGGCAGCGCGGCACCGGGACCGGGCGGCATGTCACCGGGAATCGACGCGAGCGAGCTACACCCCGCGAGCAGCGCGGTCACCGCCACGGCGGCGAGCACGCCGACTTTCTGCACAGACACCCCACCCATCATCCAGGTCACCGACACCTCTGGCACCTCTCACAGCGACTTCTCAGAGTGCGGTGGGACCGCCTCGTCGCACCCTCCCGCGCGAAAACGCCTGCTCGCGAGCGGTTCAGCCCAGCAGTGCCGCGGTCGCGGGGTGGGCCGGATCAGCGAAAACGGCGGCTGGGGTGCCGGATTCGACGACCCGGCCGTGGTCGAGCACCACGAGTTCGGTGCAGTGCGTGGTGATCAGCGCCAGGTCGTGGCTGATCAGCACGAGGGCGGTGCCGCGCGCGGCCCGCAGGTGGTCGAGCAGGGTCATGATCGCGGCGGCGGTGGCGCCGTCCAGGGCGGTGGTGATCTCGTCGCAGATCAGGACGGCCGGGTCGGCGGCCAGGGCACGGGCCAGGGCGACGCGTTGACGTTGTCCGCCGGAGAGTTCGTGCGGATGTCGGGCGGCCAGCTCGGTGGGGAGTTCGACCGCGGTGAGCAGGCATTCGACGCGGCCGCGCAGCTGCGTCTTCGGCACCCGGGCGATCCGGCGCAGCGGACGCGCGAGGGTCTGTTCGACCGTGCGGCGGGGATTCAGTGCCGCGAGCGGGTTCTGGGTGACCAGTTGAATACCCCGGGGAGCCGCCGTGATTCGGCGTCGGCGATCGACGGTGACGCGGGCTCCGGCCACTTCGAGCGAGCCCGCACCCACGTGCAGTCCCGCGATCACCCGGGCGAGCGTCGTCTTGCCCGCACCCGACGGACCGACCACCGCGAGCGCTTCCCCGGCGCGGACGGTGAAGTCGACACCGGCGAGGATCTGATGTCCGTCGGCGACCGCGCCGATTCCCTCGACGCGCAGGGTCGGCGGCTCGGTTCCCGCGGCCGCTACGGCGGTCACCCGACCGATGCCGGCGGACCCTGACGGACCGGGCTGATCCGCCCTCGGGCGCTCGATCGGTTCCAGCCCCCGGTACCGCGACACCGGCGCACCGCCGGACCCTACGCCCGAGAGCACGGGCTCCTGTGGTGCCTCGACGCGGTCGGCCCCGGCCACGGCGAGGTCGGCGTCGCCGGGAACGTCCGGCGACGAGTCCTGGCCTGCCGACGCGGCGACGGCCACGGGTGCGGGGCTGCGCCCGGAGCGGCTCACCCGATCAGCTGCCGGGTTGCCGTGGTGCCCGGGTGCCGTGTCGACCGGCGACGCGCCGTCGAGGACTGGCGCACCCCCCGGCGGGTGCACCTCGACCACGGTGTCGGCGATGGCGTGCACGGTGGTCGTGTCATGGCCGGACAGCAGGACTGCGGTGGACGCACGGGCGGCCAGATCGGCGATGAGGCGGGCGATGTCGGTGCGAAGGGCGCCGTGCAGGCCGGCGAGAGGTTCGTCGAGGACGAGGACCTGGGGTTTGCGCAGCAGGGCGCGGGCGAGTGCGACCCGGCGTTGCTGGCCCCCGGACAGGCGGGCGCAGCGGCGGCGCAGGTGGGTGGCGTCGAGGCCGACGAGTTCGAGGGCGGCGCGGCGCTCGGCGTCGGTGGCGGTGGGCGCGGCCTCGGCGAGCAGGGCGCGCACGCGCAGGAGCGGGTTCAGTTCGGAACCGGGATCTTGGCCGACGTAGGCGACGCGCGTGCGCCGGAACTTCCGCAGCGCACCGGAATCGAGCGTGAACACGTCGTGCCCGGCGACCAGCACCGCCCCTTCCTGCCTGGCACCGGCGGGAAGATGACCGAGCAGCGCGCGCATCGCGGTCGACTTGCCCGCACCCGACGGCCCGGTCAGCGCGGTCACCGTCCCGGCCTCGAGCCGGAAGGACAACGGCGCCAGCAGGATGGCACCGGTCTCGGCGATCACCGTCAGCCCCTCGACGACCGCGGCGTCCCCGGCGTCGACCACCGAGATCCCACACTCCTGACCCCCTCCACGCCGCTGTCCCGGCGCGCGGTCCGCGGAATCGGTGGACGACGTACGGCTCACCTGCGCACCGATCGCGGTCCGGCGGCCGGGTTTGCGCGCTCCCCCACCCGTGACCACCAGGTTCACGCCGACCGCGACGACGGCGATGGCCGCGCTGGGCGCGAGCACCGCCCAGGGGTTGAGCAACAGTCCGGAGGCGTTGTCGCGCACCATGTTCGCCCAGTTGTCGGCGTCGAGGGCGGGCAGGCCGAGGAAGGAGACGGTGCTGACGAGGTAGATGGCGACGACGAAGCGCAGGCCGAGCTGGGTGGTGAGGACCGAGCGCAGATTGGGCAGGATTTCGCGGAAGACCAGGTGTGACAGCGACTCTCCGCTGGCGATCGCGGCCTCCACATAGCCACCGGCGGCGATGGTGGCCGCCGCGGCGGCGAAGATCCGGGCGCAGTACGGGACGCCGAAGAGCAGCGAGACCCCGATCAGCGCGGCCACGCCGCCCTGCGGCCACGCGGTGAGGACGAGCAGGATGCCCAGCACCGCGGGCAACAGGATCACCAGATCGCCGCCGAGCTCGATCACCGCACCCGCGCGGGGCCGGACCGCGGCGATCGCGCCGAGCACCGCGGACAGCACGGTCACCGCACCCGCGATCACCGCCGCGACCACCAGCAGCTCGGTGCCGCCGGTGAGCAGATGGCTGAGCACATCCCGTCCGAGCCGATCGGTCCCGAGCACCGCTCCCCCACCCGGCGGAGCGAACGGCATCCCCACCGCTCGCTCCGCCGGGTAGGGCGCGAGCAGTGGTCCCACCACCGCGACGAGCACCACCAGCCCCACCCCGGCCGCCGCCGACCACCGCCACCATCGGGACCCACGCGGCGTTGGCACCGGCCGCGCATCGCCCGACCCGGAATCTTGCTCGCGAGAACTCACCACACCTCCTGCGCTCGAGGACTGCCACGGTGCGGGATCTCGCGTTCGCCGCGGTTCACCGGCGCCTCCTGTGGTTCGCGCACCACCACGAGGCGTGGTGGCCGAAACATCCGCTCCCCGTGGCTCATCGCGTGCCGCCCGACGCCCAGGTGCGCACGAAGTCGGCGACAGCGAGCAGCATCATGATCACGATGGCCGTGAGGGCGACGACCGCGGCGACGGTCGCGGTGTCGCGGTCGGCGACCGAACCGGCGAGGACCGCACCGACGCCGGGATAGTTGAACAGGGTCTCCACGACCAGCGCGCCGCCGAAGAGCATGCCGACGGAGGTGGCGTAGCCGGCGACGATGGCGGGAGCCGCGAAGGGCAGCATGTGCCGCAGCAGCACGGTGCGCGGCGCAAGGCCCTCCAGCACGGCGTTCTCCACGTGGGGCGCCGTGGCGACATCGAGCAGCGCCGAGCGCACGACGCGGGCGTTCCAGCCGATCTGCGGTATCGCCAGCGCCAGCACCGGCAGGACCAGCATCTCCGGTCCGGCGGGGAACCCCGAACGATCGGTGATGGTGACGGCGGGCAGCCAGCCGGTGGCCAGTGAGAACACCAGGATCAGCAGTGTGCCGCAGACGAATTCGGGCACGGCGACGGCGACGGTGCTGGCCGGTTGCAGCAGCCGCGCCCCGAACGCGGTCGGTCGCAGCGCCCACCAGCAGCCCAGCGCCAGCGACACCGTGACGGTGAGCGCCAGCGCGATGCCACCGAGCAGCAGCGTCTGCGGGAACTTGTCGGCCAGCAGATCCCCGACCGAGGTGCCGCGCGCGGTCTGCCCGAAGTCACCGGTCAGCACGCCGGTGAGCCAGTGCCAGAACTGCACCGGCAGCGCGCGATCCAGGCCGAGTTCGTGTTCCTTCGCGGCCAGCTCGCCCTGCCCGGCATCGCGGCCCAGCGCCGACCGGGCCGCGCTGCCGGGCAGCAGGTCCACCGCGACGAACACGATGGCCAGCAGCGCCACGAGCAGCGCGATCCGCCGGAGCAGCGGCAGGGCGAAGGTCCGCACGACGGTCACGCCAGCCAGGCGCGTTCCAGCTGCACGCGAGCGAAGCCGCCGAGGGTCGGCAGGCCGCGCACCGGTGCGGCGGCGATGTCGACGCCGTCGGCCATGCCCCACACCAGATAGCCGCCGCGCTCGAACTCGATGCGCTGGATGTCATGGCAGGCCTTGGTGAACTCCGCGCCCGAGGACGCCAGCGCCTTCGCGGTCGCGGCATCGAATTCCGGGTCGCGGAACGCGGTTTCGTTGCGGTTGGTCGTGGAGGTCATCAGCTTGTCGGCGAAGAAGAGCACCGAATCGTTGGTCCCCCACGACACCGTGTACAGCGGGGCGTTGAGCCAGGTCGTGTCATAGAAGGCGGCGGGTTCGACCACCTGCACGTCGAGCCGGACACCGATGTCGGCGAGCTGGGCGGCGATCACCTTCGCCGACTCCACCTCGCCCGGCACCTCGGCCTTGGTGACGAACGGGTAGCTGCGGCCGGTGTCGAAGTTCGCCTCGCGCAACAGGGTCTTGGCACGCTCGACATCCCGATCGCGGCGCGCGAGCGCGGCGTCGTAGAGCGGGTCGGCGGTGCCGAGGACATCGCCTGCCACGGTGCCGTAGCCGGAATGCACCTGGTTGACCAGCGCGGTCCGGTCGACGCCGAGACGCAGCGCGGTGCGCACCCGCGCGTCGGCGAACGGTCCGTCGGCGGCGCGCATGGCCACGCCGAGCATGGTGTCGTTCGCGCGCCGGACCACCTGCAGGTCGCCCCGGGTCGCGGCGGTGCGGCCCGCGATGGCGCCGACATTGGAGGCGAGGTCGATCTGCCCGGCCAGCGCGGCGTTGCCCAGCGCGGTGACGCTGTCGAACATGGTCACCTCGATCGCGTCGAGCAGCGGCGGGGTGCCGTGCCACTGCTCGTTGCGGACCAGCCGGGCGTTGCCGCCCTGGTAGGACTCGAGCCGGAACGGGCCGGTGCCGATCGCGGCGGCGAAGTCGGTGGTGCCCTGCGGCACGGTGAAGGTCATCAGCCGCAGCAGCAGCGGCAGTTGGGCATTGGGCGCGGCGACGGTGAACACGACGCGGTTCGGCCCGTCGGCGACGATGTCGTTCTCGGCCACCGGCATCTTCGACGCGCCACCGACCGAACGCAGCCTGCGCATCGACCACACGACGTCGTCGGCGGTGACGGGCGCGCCGTTGTGGAACTTCGCGCCCTCGGCGATCGTGAAGGTCCAGCGCCGGTTGTCGGCGGAAGCCTCCCAGCGCGAGGCCAGTCGCGGCGCGACGGTCGGGTCGGCGCCGGGGACGGTCAGCGCGTCGTAGACGAGCGAGGCGATCAGGAAGTCGCTGTCGTTGCTGAGATTGGCGTGCGGGTCGCGTTCGGCGCGGGCGGTCGTGCCGAGCGCGCCGACCCGCAGCGTGCCGCCCTGCTTCGCGGGCCCGTCGGCCTCGTCGTCGCTCGTGCACGCGGCTACCAGAAGTAGTGCGGTGACGCCGAGCCCGGATTGCAGGAGCTGCCTGCGCGTGAAACCCATCGTGTTCCTCCCTCGAACCGCGTGCGCCGCACCACTTCTCCTGGCGCCGCAAACTAGGCGAGGCTAGCCTAAAACAATCGCCGGCTGGGGAGCTTCCCGGCGACCGTCATCGAACCGCAGCCCGTCCCGGGACCCCGGATGATCTCCGTTTCGTCCGTTCCGGTAGAACTCTGCGTTATATGAATCAGCTATTTCTCGGACAACACATTAGGTAAGTCTTGCCTAATCAAAGCACAGGCACTACCTTCGCACATCGAGTCTGAAGTTCACCCGCGTTCGACCGATGCGAAGAAGGGATGGCCGGTGAAAAGCGTTCTGTCCGAACGTATGACGCTTCACCTGCACGACATCGAACATCGCGAGCTACCCCCCGACGCCGCCTCGGCCGTCCGTGCGCTCGCCACCGACATCCGCCACCGATTAGGTGACGAACCCCACACCGACACCCTGCACGACCCGGTGCTGCTGGCCCAGATCGAGGAGCGGGTCGGCGAACTCCCCGCCGCCGTGCGCCACGCCGTGCGGCCACCCGCCACCGCCGCGGGCGCCACCGTGGTGCGCGGGCTGCCCGTCGACGACGCCGAATTCGGCCCGACGCCGCCGCACTGGCAGGCCGCGGCCACCGCCGCCGCCGATCCCGGACACACCGGCTCGCTGGACCTCGACATCGCCATGCTGCTGCTGGCGCGGTGCGCGGGCGAGCCGTTCGGGTGGGCGGGCCAGCAGAACGGCAGACTGGTCAACAACATCCTGCCCGCCGTCGGCCACGAGGACGAGCAGTCGGGCGCGAGTAGCTCCACCCTGCTCAGCCCGCACACCGAGGACGCCTTCCACGCCGCCCGCGCCAATCTGCTGATGCTGACCTGCCTGCGCAACCCCGACCGGGTGGCCACCACGGTGTCGTCGGTCGGTCAGGTCCGCCTGGCCGAGGACGACCTGCGGACCCTGGCCGCGCCGACGGTGCCGATCCTGCCCGACGTGTCCTACGGCACCGGCTTCGATCAACCCGCCCCGGCGCTGCCGACCGTGTGGTTCGACGAATCCGGCAGTGCCACACTGCGTTACGATCCGGCCTACACCCCGCTCGACGACGCCGACCCGACGTTCCGGGCGGCCTATGCCCGGCTCACCGCCGAGCTCGCCAGGGTCTGCCACGCGCCCGCGCTGGCACCCGGGGAGATCCTGCTGGTGGACAACGACGTCGCCGTGCACGGGCGGGTCCCGTTCCGCGCGCGCTACGACGGCACCGATCGCTGGCTCAAGCGCGTCAACATCCGGTTGCCCGAACGTCGCAGGCGCGCGCAGGAGTCGTCCGAGAATGGGTATGGGCAAAGGTTGGTCGCGCCGTTCCGGGCGAGCACCGATCGGACGGCAGAGCGGGGCAGCACAGATGAACGAGGATCCGTTGAACAACCGTGACCGGAGCATCCCGCTGCGGGTGCTCTCCCGCAGCGACCTGGCCGACGTGCCGATCACCCCCGCCGAGGTGGTCCGGGCCGTGGAGGAGGCGTATCTCGCCTTCGCGGCAGGCGAATCCGACAACCCGCGCAAGCTGAGCGTCGCCGATCCCGGCGGCTCCTCGGTGTCCTACGCGATGCTGGGTCGCGACGGCAGGCGCCGGGTGGTGGCCATGAAGACCTCCTACAAGTTCGATCCCGGCCACGACCGCAGCACCAAGCGGTACTACACCACCATCACGCTCTACGACGACACCACCGGCGCACCCATCGCGATGATGGACTGCGCTCGGGTCGGCGCGTTACGCACGCCCGCGGTCTCGGCGTTGCTGGTGCGCGAGACCGTGCGGCGCGGCGCGGAGAGCGCGCTGCTCATCGGCACCGGCACCCAGGGCCGCAACGCCCTGCCGCATCTGCTGGCGGTGAATCCGCAGCTGCGCAAGCTGATGGTGTTCGGCACCCACCCCGAGGGGCTGGCGGCGGTGCACGCGCACCTCGCCGACGCGGTGCCGCACGCGCTGCTCGAGGTCGTCGACGATCCGTACGCGGCCGCGGCCAACGCCGATGTGGTGCTGGCGACGGCCGGACCCGGCACCGAGGTGGCGCTCGAATCCGCCCATCTGGCACCGGGTTCGGTGGCGGTGCTGGTCGGCTACGGGCTCGCGCCCTCCACGCTGGTCGACGCCGATCGGGTGGTCGCGACCAGCGCCGCGCAGATGGCACTGACCGGCACCGACATGGTCGGACCGGACGGCACCCTGCGCAGCGTCGACGCCGAACTGCCGCAGATCCTCACCCGCAGCGCGCCCGCGCGGCGCAGCGAGGACGAGAAGATCTTCGTCTACAACAGCGGGCTGGTGCTCACCGATATCGCGGTCGCGCACGCGCTGGCGGCCCGTGCCATCGCCGAGGGACGGGGTGTCGAGGTGCCGTTGTGGGACTGACGGACACAGCGTCCGGTGGCGGCGTCGGCGGTTCTGCCGTCGACGTCGCCGTCCCGCGTCGGGTGGACGCACCGGCCACCGCCCGTCCCGGCACGACCGCCGACCGGCCGAGTCACTGCGCGCCACCGATGCCCGCGCCGATCGACGCGCTGGAACAGCGGCTGATCGACGATCCGCAGCTGCTCGGTGACCTCGCCGACGCCGTCGGCGGACCGTTCCACGTGCTGTACCCCGACCGGGTCGCGCTGAATATCACCGCTTTCCACACCGCGTTCACCCGCGCCGGGGTCGACGGATTCGTGTACTTCGGGAAGAAGGCGAACAAGGCCGCGTGCGTGGCCCGGGCCTGCGCCGAGAACGGGGCCGGCATCGATGTCGCCAGCACCGGCGAGCTGGTCGCGGCCCTGGCGCAGGGCGTGCGCGGCGAGGACCTGATGGTGACCGGGCCCGCGAAGTCCGACGAGCTGCTGTGGCTGGCGGCGCGGCACCGGGCGCTGATCGCCGTCGACGCGCTCGACGAACTCGACCGGCTGCGCGCCCTCGCGCTGCCCGCCCGCATCCTGCTGCGGGCGCTGCCCGAGGGCTCGACGAGTCGCTTCGGACTCGACCCGGCCGAGCTGGAACAGGCCATGCAGGTGGTCGACGGCCGGATCACCTTGTCCGGCTTCAGCTTCCACCTGTCCGGCTACGACGCGACGGCCCGGGCCGAGCAAGCGATCACCCTGGTCGGACACTGCCTGCGGGCCAGGGCGCACGGGCATCCGGCCGACACGATCTCGATCGGCGGCGGCTTCGGGGTCGACTATCTGGCCGCCGAAACCTGGGCGGAGTTCCGGGACACCCTGAGCGAGAGCTGGTTCCACGCCGACCCGCCCGCCGGTGGCTACTACCCGTACCACTTCCCGGTCCCCGGCGCGGACATGCTCACCGCAGTCCTGGCCCACCACGATCTGGCCGGGCTGGTGCGCGACAACGGCATCCGGCTCGCGGTCGAACCCGGCCGCGCGCTGCTGGACCGGGCGGGCAGTTCGGTCTTCCGGGTGCAGGGCGTGAAAAGGCGTACCGCGCACGGCGATCCGTACGACATCCTCACCGTCGACGGCACCAGCCTGAGCCTGTCCGAGCAGTGGTTCGCCAGCGAATACCTGCCCGATCCCGTGCTGTGGCCCGCCCACCCCGGCGACCGCACGCCCACCTGTGTCGGCGCCACCACCTGTCTGGAGTCCGACCTGCTGAGCAGGCGGCGCATCCCGCTGCCTCGCCGCGCCCGCGTCGGCGATCTGCTCGTCTACCCGAACACCGCCGGGTACCAGATGGACTCCAACGAGTCCCCGTTCCACGAACTCCCGCTCCCGCCGAAGGTCGTGCTGCGCGCTCGCGGCGACCGGCTGCGCTGGAGTATGGACGCCCGCTGATCCACCCGAGCTCCCAATCCGATGGAGGAACACCCCATGGCTCTCGTCACGCGCGTGACGGATCTGATCGGCCGCACTCCGCTGTTCGAACTCGCCGTCACCGACTCCGGAACCCGGCTGCTGCTCAAGCTCGAGCAGTTCAACCCGACCGGCGCCGCCAAGATCAGAATGGCCCGCTCGATGGTGCTCGACGCGGAGCGGCGAGGTTTGCTGCGCGATGGCGGGCATATCATCGAGTCGACGTCCGGGAACACCGGACTCGGCTTGGCGGTGGTCGCGGCCGAACGTGGCTATCGATTCACCGCCGTGGTCGACAACCACGCCTGTAAGGACAAGTTGCGCGCGATGCGGGCCATGGGCACCGACCTGGTGTTCGTCGCCGACGACGGTGACGACGAGCTGGCCACCTCGGCCCGGGAGGATCTCGCCGAGGCGATGGCGGCCGCCCGCGACGACGCCTACTTCACCGAACAGCACAACAACGACGCCAACGCGGTCGGCTACTACGCGGTGGCCGAGGAATTGCTGGCCGAGGTCGAGCGGGTCGACATCCTGCTCTCCGCGGTCGGCACCGGCGGCTCACTGTTCGGCACCGCCACCCGGTTGCGCGAACTCGGCAAGCCCGCCCGGGTGATCGGCGTGGAACCGGTCGGCTCCATCGCCTTCGGTGGCGAGGGCGGGCCGTACTGGCAGTCGGGCACGGGCACCCCGCCCGGCGCGACCATCGGCACCGCCGTGGACTACGCCCAGCTCGACGAAGGCGTGAAGGTCAGCGATACCGACGCCTTCGCCACCGCGCGCGCTGTCGCCAGGACACACGGTCTGCTGATCGGCGGTTCCGCGGGCGGTTCGGTGCACAATGCCTTGGCGCGGCTCGCGGAATTCCCGGCTGGGTCGACCGTGGTGACCATCGTGTGTGACGGTGGCGAGAAGTATCTCGATACCGTGTTCGACGACGATTGGATGGCCGCGCGCGATCTGCTCGACCCCGCCGCCGAATGCGAGGTCACCACCCTGCTGCGCCGCTACTCGCCGCTGCGGCGACACGACGAACTGATGGAGGTCAGGTGAGCGCGAACGCGCGCGGAACGAACCGCGGAGTGGGTGGGTGAGTACGCGGCCCACCGACAGCAGCGCGCTGGCGAGGCTGGCGACGCCGATCGCGCTCACCCAGCTGGCGCAGATCGCGGTCTCGACCACCAACTTGGCGTTGATGGGCACCCTCGGCGTGCGCGAAGTCGCCGCGGGCGGCCTGGCGCTGGTGCTGTTCAACCAGATCCGCACGATGTGCGTCGGGTTGATCACCGGCACCGGTAATCAGATCGCGGGTGCGCTCGGCGCCGCGGGCAAACGCGGCGACTCCGCCGACGACGAGATCCGCGGGGTGGTGCGCGCCGCGTTCGTCATCGCCACCATCGCCGGTCTGCTCGGCGGCGCCCTGCTGATCGGGCTGGGGTGGATACTGCCCTGGCTCGGGCAGGACGAGGGCGTGCTCGCCCTGGCCCGGCCGATGATGATCGCGCTCGCCCCCGGACTGCTGCCCTGCCTGTGGTTCCAGGTCTTGCGGCAGTACACCGTCGGCATGCAGCGCCCGCAGGCGCTGCTGCTGGTGACCCTCGGCTCGGTGGCGCTGAACCTGGTGCTCGCGCTGACCTTCATCCACGGCTGGGCCGGCGTCCCCGCGTCGGGCCTGACCGGCGTCGGCATCGCGACCTCGCTGGTCTTCCTGATCACCTTCGGCGTGTTCTGGGCCATGGTCGCTCGCGACCATCGCCTCGGCCCGACACTGCCGCGCACCCCGTGGCCGGTGCGCTGGTCGATCGTGCGCGAGGAACTACGCCTGGGCACCCCGATCGCGCTGACCTACGGGTCCGAGGCGGGGATGTTCTCCGTGCTGGCCCTGGTCATGGGCAGTTTCGGGCCCGCCGCGCTGGCCGCGCACAATGTGGTCTACCAGATCATCTACATCGTGTTCCAGGTCGCGATCGGCATCTCCCACGGCGCGTCGATCCTGGTCAGCCATGCCGTTGCGCGCGACGAGTACAGCCACGCCAGGGCACTGGCCTGGCTGGCGCTGCGCCACGCGGGCGTAGTCGCCGCCGTCACCGGCGCGGTCTACGTGGTCGCCCCGAACCTGGTGCTGGCCCCGTTCCTGGACTCCGGCGACACCGACACCATCGCGATCGCCCACACCCTGCTGCTCATCGGCATCGTCCTGCAATTCTTCGACGCCGCCCAGAACATCGGCACCGGCCTGCTGCGCGGCCTGAAGGAAACCTCGGCGGGCTTCCGGCTGTCGCTGATCGGCTACTGGGGCGTCGGCCTCCCTGCCGCCCTCCTGTTCGCCTTCCCGCTCCACCTGGGCGCGGCAGGCGTCTGGTGGGGCCTCACGGCCGGCCTGGCCACCACAGCCGTGCTGATGCTGCGCAAGTACTTCGCCCTGCTCGCTCAGGCGAGTACGGCGCAAACCGTGCGTGTGCCTGCCAGACAATCGCATTGACGAGCCCCCCGCCCCGACCTCGAGGAGAGGCAGGGCGACGGGACAGGAGGGGCCGCGACCTCGAGCGCGCCAGCGCTCAAATATTCACGCCGTAGTCTCTGGCGATGCCGGCCAGGCCGGAGGCGTAGCCCTGGCCGATGGCGCGGAATTTCCACTCGTTGTTGTGGCGGTAGAGCTCGCCGAAGACCATGGCGGTCTCGGTGGAGGCGTCTTCGGAGAGGTCGTAGCGGGCCAGTTCGACACCGGTGATCGCGTCGGTGACGCGAATGTAGGCGTTGCGGATCTGGCCGAAGGACTGGCCGCGGGCCTGGGCGTCGTGGATCGAGACCGGGAAGAAGATGTTGGTGATCGTCGGCGGCGTGGCCGCCAGGTCGACGTTGATCACCTCGTCGTCGCCGTCGCCGGCGCCGGTCAAATTGTCACCGGTGTGCTCGATGGTGCCTTCCGGCGAGCGCAGGTTGTTGTAGAAGACGAAGTGCTGGTCGGAAAGCACCTTCAGGTTGGCGCCGGTCGCCAGCGCGCTGGCGTCGAGATCGTGGTCGGCGCCGGTCGTGGTGCGCACGTCCCAGCCCAGACCAACCGCGACCTTGGTGAGGTTGTCGGTCTGCTTCGACAGCGAGACATTGCCGCCCTTGGCGAGTGTGACGCTCATGGAAACCCTTCTATCTGATGATGTGTGTCAGTCCTCGGCCCAGGTCCGCAACGTCTCGACCCGGCCTTCCAGCGCGCGCAGTTCGGTCTCGTCGAGCACGGTGCGCTGGATGCCCCGATCCACCGCGAAAGCCGACTGGCGATGGTCGTCGATCACCTCGACGTCGAGTTGCACGGCGGTGTAGTCCTCGGCCGAGGGCATCTGCTCGGCGATCACCTTCGCCCGCCCGCGCGCGCACAGCGCGACATTGCCGCCGCCCAGGATCAGCAGGGCCACCTCCGGCCGCGCCCGCAACCGGGCCAGCGAACCGCGATCGGACTTCAGGCTGATCAGGATCCGGCGGTCGCCCGCGCGCACCGGCCACGAGACGGGAATCGCGTGCGGCGCCGGATCGGTCGTGACCAGCACGGCGATCGTCTCCTGCGGCCATACCGGCAACACGTCGAGCTCGGGGTGATCGGTCATGTAGTCCTGCCCTGCCGGATCGACTTCTGTTGCCATCTACCTCACCTCGACGATCGTCGGACACCGCTGCGCCCACCGCGGACGGCGAGCCACCCCCGAGTCTAAATCGGTGTGCCCCTTGCTCGCTGGCTCGCGCCGGATTGTCCGGCAGATCTCAGCAACGTCTCAGCCGCCACCTGCGCGAACGATCCGATTAGCTGACCGATAACTCGTGCGGCCAGAACGCGCGCCACTGCGCCGCCGTCAGCGCGGCCCGCTCGCCCCGCGCGGCTTCGGCCGCGTCCTCGGCGGCCCGGATCGCGGCGGCGAAATCGATGGTGGCCTTGCGCAGCCGCTCCTCGGCGGAATCGGGCCCGCCGAGCTCGACCACCCGCAGCGCGCGCGGCACCAGATCGTCGGGCAGGCCCGCTCTGGCGCTGCGCGAGCGCACCTTCTCGGCCAGGGCCAGCGCGGGCTGGGCCATCGCGATCCCGTCGAGGCAGGAACGCCGCGACTTCTCCGCGGATTTGCGTTCCTCCCAGGCCTTTTCCTGCGCGGCGATCTTGTCGGCGACCGAGGTGCCCGCGGGCAGGTCGGCATCGATCAGGTGCGGGCTGCGGTGCACGAGCTTGCCCACCAGCGTCGCCGCCACCTCGTCGACGGTGAATTCGCCCGCGGCCTCGGCGATCCGGGAGTGGAACAGCACCTGCAGCAGCAGGTCGCCGAGTTCCTCCTTGATCGTCTCGTAGTCGCCCGTCTGGATCGCGTCGAGCAGCTCGTAGGTCTCCTCGAGCAGGTACGGGCGCAGCGAGTCGTGGGTCTGGGTGGTCTCCCAGCCGCCGAAATGCCACAGCCGGTCCATCACCTCGACCGCGCCTGCCAGGCCGGCCGCGACCACCGCGGCGTCGGCCGCCTCCTGCGCGCGGACCTCGCCGCCCATCAGACCGGAGTCGCTTCGGTCGGCACCGAGAGATCCACCATGCCTTGGGGTTTGCCGTCCAGCGCGAGCAGCAGATCGGCGACGAACTGCAGCACGGCCACATCGCGCACCCGGTCGGCGCCGACGCTGTCGGTGATCCGGGGCAGCGGCAGCTGCACCAGGCCGCTGGCCGCGCGGTAGGTGGCGCTCGGGTAGAGCCGCTTGAGCCGGAGCTGTTTGGAATCGGGCAGCGTCAGCGGCGCGATCTTGAGTGTTGTTCCGGTGACCACGATCTCGGACACGTCGTAGGCGCGGGCCAGCAGCCGCAGCTTGGCGACCGAGACGAGCCTGCCGACCTCCACCGGCAGCGGGCCGTACCGGTCGACGAGTTCCTCCACCACCGCGGCCAGCGCCGCGTCGTCCTGGGCGGCGGCGAGCTTGCGGTAGGCCTCGAGCCGCAGCCGGTCGCTGGCGACGTAGTCGGGCGGGATGTGCGCGTCCACCGGCAGGTCGATGCGCACCTCCTTGGTCTCCTCGGTGACGATCGGCTTGCCGTCGGCGGCCGCGCGATAGGCCTCCACGGCCTCGCCGACCAGCCGCACGTACAGGTCGAAGCCGACGCCGGCGACGTGACCGGACTGCTCGGCGCCGAGCACGTTGCCCGCGCCGCGGATCTCGAGGTCCTTCATGGCCACGGCCATGCCCGCGCCCAGATCCGAGTTCTGCGCGATGGTGGCGAGCCGGTCGTAGGCGGTCTCGGTCAGGGGCTTCTCCGGCGGGTACAGGAAGTAGGCGTAGCCGCGCTCGCGGGAGCGCCCGACGCGGCCACGCAGCTGGTGCAGCTGCGACAGGCCCAGGGAGTCGGCGCGTTCCACGATCAGGGTGTTGGCGTTGGAGATGTCGAGGCCGGTCTCGATGATCGTGGTGCAGACCAGCACGTCGTATTCGCGCTCCCAGAAGCCCTGCACGGTGCGCTCGAGCTGGTCCTCGTTCATCTGCCCGTGCGCGACGACGACCCTGGCCTCGGGCACCAGCTCGCGAATCTTCTTGGCCGCCTTGTCGATCGAGGAGACCCGGTTGTGCACGTAGAAGACCTGGCCGTCGCGCATCAGCTCGCGACGGATGGCGGCGGTGACCTGCTTGTCGTTGTAGGCGCCGACGTAGGTGAGCACCGGGTGCCGTTCCTCCGGCGGGGTCAGGATGGTCGACATCTCGCGGATGCCCGCCAGGCTCATCTCCAGGGTGCGCGGGATCGGGGTGGCCGACATGGTGAGCACGTCGACGTGGGTGCGCAGCGCCTTGATGTGCTCCTTGTGCTCGACACCGAAGCGCTGTTCCTCGTCGACGATGACCAGACCCAGGTCCTTCCAGCGCACGCCGGTCTGCAGCAGCCGGTGGGTGCCGACCACGATGTCGACCTCACCGTCGGCCATCCCGGCCAGGATCTCCTTGGACTCGGCGGCGTCGGTGAAGCGCGACAGGCCCTTCACCTTCACCGGGAACCCGGCGACCCGTTCGGTGAAGGTCTGCAGGTGCTGCTGGGCCAGCAGCGTCGTCGGCACCAGCACGACGACCTGCTTGCCGTCCTGGACCGCCTTGAACGCGGCGCGCACGGCGATCTCGGTCTTGCCGTAGCCGACGTCACCACACACCACGCGGTCCATCGGGACCGCCTTCTCCATGTCGGCCTTGACGTCGGTGATGGCGGTCATCTGATCGACGGTCTCGGTGAACGCGAACGCGTCCTCCATCTCCTGCTGCCACGGCGTGTCCGGGGCGAAGGCGTGCCCGGGCGCGGCCTGCCGCGCCGCGTAGAGCTGCACCAGCTCGCCCGCGATCTCGCGAACGGCCTTGCGCGCCTTGCGTTTCGTGTTCGCCCAGTCCGACCCGCCGAGCTTGGACAGGCTGGGCAGTTCGCCGCCGACGTAGCGGGAGAGCTGATCGAGCGACTCCATCGGCACGAACAGCCGGTCGCCGGGCTGGCCGCGCTTGCTGGGCGCGTACTCGATGACCAGGTACTCGCGCCGGGCCCCGCCGATGGTGCGCTCGATCATCTCGACGAAGCGGCCGATGCCGTGCTGGTCGTGCACCACCATGTCGCCGGCCGACAGCGCCAGCGGGTCGACCTGGTTGCGGCGCTTGGCGGGCAGCCGCTTGCCCTCGGTGGGCGCGGTGACCCGGTTGCCGGTGAGGTCGGACTCGGCGACGACGACCAGGCCCGCGTCGTCGAATATCAGGCCGTCGTGCAGCGAGCCGCACAGCACCCCGACCACGCCCGCGTCCGGCACCGCGCCCGCCGCCAGCGCGGTCGCGGGCACCTCGGCGTCGGCGAGGCGTTCCAGAATGCGTTGCGCCGTCCCGTGTCCGGTGACCACGACGACGGCACGACCGCCGGTGGCGACGTGCGCGCGCAGCGAGGCGAAGATGGTGGCGACCAGTTCCTCGGACCCGCGTGCGGTCGGACCGGCCAGCACGGGCAGGTTCACCTCGACCGGATCACCGGAGCTGAGCGGGCTCAGCGACCACCACGGCAGCCCGAGTTCGTCGGCGCTGGTGTGCAATTCCGGCAGGCTGCGGTAGCCGGAGGCGGCCAGATCCAGACCGTGCGCGCCCAACGGCGCGTCGCTGCCGAACGAGGCGGCGGTCCAGGAGGCTTCGAGGAATTCCTCGCCGGTGCGTACGAGATCGGCGGCGCGGGTGCGGATCTTCTCCGGATCGCACAGCAGCAGGTGGGTGCCCGCGGGCAGGGCCTCGGTGAGCAGGCTCAGCTTGCCGGGCGCGAGGACCGGCAGCAGCGCCTCCATGCCGTCGACCGGGATACCCTCGGCGATCTTGTCGAGCATTTCGACCAGGGCGGCGTCGGCGGCGTTGTCGACCGCCACGGCGGCGGCGCGTTCCCGCACCGGCGCGGTGAGCAGCAGCTCCCGGCACGGCGGCGCGACCACGGTGTCGACGGTGTGCTCGCCCAGCGAGCGCTGGTCGGCGACCGAGAACGGGCGCAGCTCGGTGATCTCGTCGCCCCAGAACTCCACGCGCACCGGATGATCGGCGGTCGGCGGGAACAGGTCGAGGATGCCGCCGCGCACCGCGAACTCGCCGCGCTTGCCGACCATGTCGACCCGGGTGTAGGCGAATTCGACCAGGCGGGTGAGCAATTCGTCGAAGTCGTAGTCGGCGCCGGTGCGCAGCACGATCGGTTCGATGTCGCCCAGGCCCGCCGTCATCGGCTGCATCAGCGAGCGCACGGTGGTCACGACGACGCGCAGCGGCTCCGGATACACCGGGTCCTCGGGGTGGGCCAGCCTGCGCAGCACCTCGAGCCTGCGGCCGACGGTGTCGGGGCCGGGCGAGAGCCGCTCGTGCGGCAGCGTCTCCCAGGACGGGAACATGGCCACCGAGGGCCCGAGCATCTCGGCCAGCTCGACGGTGAGGTCGTCGGCCTCGCGCCCGGTGGCGGTGACCACCACCAGCGGCTGCTGGGCCGCGATCGTCGCGGCGACGAACGGCCGCACGGCCGACGGGGCGACCAGTTCCACCCCGGACTTGCCGACCAGGTCGGCAACCGTCCGCAGCGCGGCGTCACCCCCAGCCGCCTCGGCCAGACCGGCGAGCGGAGGACGAAGGGAGGACATGAACGCTCCTGAATACGCAGACGGGATGTTCCGCGTCGAGTCTAATCACCGGCCCCGACACCGTCGGCGCACGCCTCCTGACCGGCGCCGGTGCGGTCCGGGGGCACATCCGACGAGGCGTTTTCCGCCGCGCGGGCGTACCGTCGAGATCGTGAGTCTGGCTCAGCGGGAACGCCACGCCCTGGTGGCGACAATGATCGAAGCGGGGCCGTCGGCGCCGACCCTGTGCGGTACGTGGACGGTGCACGACCTGGCCGCCCACCTGGTGGTCCGGGAGCGCAGGCCCGACGCCTCCCTCGGCATCCTGATCCGGCCGCTGGCCGGCTACCTGGACGCGACCCAGGACAAGATCGCGCAGCGGCCGTTCGCCGAACTGGCCGAGCTGGTGCGCACCGGGCCGCCGTGGTGGTCGCCGCTGCGCCCGGTCGACGCGTTCGCCAACCTGTCCGAGATGTTCGTCCACCACGAGGACGTCCGCCGGGCCGAACCCGGTTGGACGCCACGGGAATTCGTGGCCTCCGACGAGGCGCGGCTGTGGTCGGCGCTACGCATGGTGGCGCGCACCGCCTACCGCAAGTCGCCGGTCGCCGTGGTGCTCGCGACGCCGGACGGCGACCGGGTGACCGCGCATCGCGCGGCGGGCACCGAGGTCGTGCTCACCGGCAAGCCGTCGGAGCTGCTGCTGCACGCGTTCGGGCGCGACGAGGTCAGGATCGAGACCACCGGCGCCGAGGCCGACGTGCGGGCGGTGCTCGGCACCGACCGCAGCGTCTAGGCCACCGGCTAGAGCACGTAGCGACGCAGGCGGCGGGCGGCGAACTCGCGGAAGTACGACAACTTCTCCGTCGGCACGATCGAGGGCAGCAGGAAGTACCAGGCGCGTTCCATCCTGGACGCCATCTGATCCATCGACTCGGTTCCGACCGCGACGATGTGCACGCCCGCCGTCAGCTCGTGCAGCAGCAGCCCGACCACCTCGGGATCGAGGTCGGCGTGCAGGTCGCCCTGGGCGATGGCCCGCTCGGCCAGCACCCGGTAGGTCTCACTCCAGACCTTGGCGATGTTGTCGCCCTGGGCGCCGCGATAGTCGCCGATCTGGTGGGTGAGCTTGAGCATCGCCCCCACCATCGGATCGTTCATCGACAGATCGGCCACCACGTAGGTGATGCCGATGCACGCCTCCAGCGCGGGCACCCGGGAATCGAAGAATCCCTGGCACGAACCGACCAGGCGCTCGTTGCCCTGATCGACCACCGCCCTGGCCAGCTCCTCCTTGGAGCCGAAGTGAAAGTACAAGGCGCCCTTGGTCACATTGGACTGCGCGATGATTTCGCTGAGGCTCGCGTTGGCGTAGCCCAAACGGAGAAAGACATCGGCAGCGCCAGCAAGGACGGAGTCGCGGGTGATCTCCGCGCGCGCTTGCCTAGCCATCAGATCCGCCTGTCATCCAATAATCCAGCCATCCTGAAGTAGACCGACATCCCGAAGTTTGATCGACTTACCGCCCGGCAGCACCCAAAAGGATGGGTGAACCGTACCACCAGGCGGCTACGCGGCAGCCGAATCCTGGATTCGCTGTGGCCGCGGGCGCTATCGTCCGGTTACCCCGCCGATCCGCCTGCCTGTCCCGTATTCCATTCGGAGCTGAGCCCCGGTTCGGCTTCCAAGTGGCTCAATCCGTTCCAGCACAGGTTGACCAGATGGGCCGCGACCACTTCTTTCGAAGGCGTGCGCTCGTCGAGCCACCAGGTCGCCGCGGTCGAGACCATACCGACGAGCGCCTGCGCGTAGAGCGGAGCCAGGCTCGGGTCCAGATCGCGCCGCGCGAAATCACCGGCGAGCAGATGCGCGACCTGGTTGACCGCCTCGTTGAGCAGGCTCGAGTAGCGACCGTCGGCGTTCACGGCGGGCTGGTCGCGCACCAGGATCCGGAACCCGTCGGTGCGCTCCTCGATGTAGGCCAGCAGGGCCAGCGCCACCTGTTCGAGCCGGACCCGCGAGCGGTTCTGGGTCAGCGAGGAGGTGATCATGTCCAGCAGCATCGACATCTCGCGGTCGACCACGACCGCGTAGAGCCCTTCCTTGCCACCGAAGTGCTCGTAGACCACGGGCTTGGACACCTGGGCACGCTGGGCGATCTCCTCGATCGATGTCGCGTCATATCCCCGCTCGGCGAACAACGCGCGACCGATCTCGATCAGCTGCTGCCGTCGTTGCGTACCGGTCATCCTCGGTCTACTGGGCCGCCCCGCATCACTCACCAGATCCCGCCTCTCCTACCGCCCGACAGTCCCCCCAACTGTCTCAGACCGCCCCACCCGTCCACAGACCCCACCCCGCCCGCCGACCAACTGATTTCGCGAGCACAGGGGTAACTCACCGGGGACGGGCCGACCTGCCACCTCGGCAAGGCTTGCCGCGTTCACGACTCACCCCGCACCTAGGTCCGGCCAAAATTTACGGAGAGGCGGAACTGTGCGAGGATCATGGCCGTGCCGTAGCACAGTGGTGGGCTCTCACGGCCCACTGGTGTGGCGATCCGCCGTAGTGTAATGGCAGCACCTCTGATTTTGGTTCAGATAGTTCAGGTTCGAGTCCTGGCGGCGGAGCACACGGACACAGTGACGTATCGTCGGCCCGCACCATCACCGACCGAACCCGCCACAGCACACTCGCTGACAGGCAGCCGAGGGAGATCCATGCCACCGCAGACCGCCGTCGTCGTTCTCGCCGCTGGTGCCGGGACGCGAATGCGGTCGAAGACCCCGAAAGTGCTGCACCCATTGGCCGGTCGGTCGATGCTCTCGCACGCGCTGCACGCCGCCGACGAGATCGACCCGACCCACCTGATCACCGTGGTCGGCCACGACCGCGACAAGGTCGGCGCCGCCGTCGCCGAGGTGGGCAAGGAGCTCGGCCGCGAGATCGTCTGCGCGGTACAGGAGGAGCAGCTCGGTACCGGCCACGCGGTGCAGTGCGCACTGGACTCGGTGCCGACGGACTTCGACGGCGACCTGCTCGTCACCTCGGCCGACGTCCCGCTGCTGGACGGGCACACCCTCGCCGCGCTGCTCGACGAGCACCGCAGCTACGCCGAACGCCCGGCGGTCACCGTGCTGACCTTCGTCCCCGACGACGCCAACGGCTACGGCCGGATCGTGCGCGACGCCGACGGCCAGGTCGCCGAGATCGTCGAGCACGCCGACGCCACCCCGGAACAGACCAAGATCAAAGAGGTCAACTCCGGCGTCTACGCCTTCGACGCCTCGGTGCTGCGCACCATGATCGGGCGGCTGTCCACCGCCAACGCCCAGCACGAGCTCTACCTCACCGACGTGCTGCGCCTGGCCCGCGAGGCTGGGCACCCGGTGCACGGCGCGCGCCTGGTCGACGCGAACAAGGTCACCGGGGTCAACGACCGGGTGCAGCTCTCGCAGGCGGGCGCCACCCTCAACCGCTACATCCTCGAACGGCACATGCGGGCCGGCGTGACGATCATCGATCCGGCGACGACCTGGGTCGACGCCGGCGTGCGGATCGGGCGCGACGCCGTGCTGCGGCCGGGCACCCAGCTCTTCGGCGAGACCCACATCGGCGAGGACGCCGAGATCGGGCCGGACACCACGCTGACCGACGTCGTCGTCGGCGCGGGCGCGAGTGTGGTCCGTTCCCATGGTGAGCGCGCCGAGATCGGCGACAGCGCGACCATCGGTCCCTTCAGCTACCTGCGGCCGGGCACCGTCGTCGGCGAGCGGGGCAAGCTCGGCGCCTTCGTCGAAACCAAGAACGCCTCGATCGGAGCGCACTCGAAGGTGCCGCACCTGACCTACGTCGGTGACGCGACCATCGGCGAGTACAGCAACATCGGCGCTTCCAGCGTTTTCGTGAACTATGACGGCGTCAACAAACACCACACTGTGGTCGGTTCCCATGTGCGGACCGGTAGCGACACCATGTTCATCGCTCCCGTCACCGTGGGTGACGGCGCCTATACGGGAGCGGGTACTGTGCTGCGTAGAAGCGTTCCACCGGGGGCACTTGCGGTGTCGGGTGGACCACAGCGCATCATTGAGAACTGGGTGCAGCGTTACCGTCCAGGAACCGCTGCGGCGCGCGCGGCGGCGGATGCCATCGCGGCAAACGAGACGTCTGATCAGACAATCGAGCAAAAGGATGGCAACCAGCAGTGACCGCGTTCTCGATCGACAACCAGAAGAACTTGATGCTCTTCGCCGGCCGGTCACATCCTGAGCTGGCCGAGCAGGTCGCCAAGGAACTGGACGTCGACATCACGCCGCAGACCGCGCGCGACTTCGCCAACGGCGAGATCTTCGTGCGGTTCGAGGAGTCGGTGCGCGGTTCCGACGCCTTCGTGCTGCAGAGCTTCCCGGCCCCGCTGAACCAGTGGCTGATGGAACAGCTCATCATGATCGACGCGCTCAAGCGCGGCTCGGCCAAGCGGATCACCGCGGTGCTGCCGTTCTACCCGTACGCCCGCCAGGACAAGAAGCACCGCGGCCGCGAGCCGATCTCGGCCCGCCTCGTCGCCGACCTGCTCAAGACCGCGGGCGCCGACCGCATCATCACCGTCGACCTGCACACCGACCAGATCCAGGGCTTCTTCGACGGCCCCGTCGATCACATGCACGCGCTGGTGCAGCTCTCGGAGTACATCCGCACCAACTACCCGTCCGACAACCTGGCCGTGGTCTCGCCCGACGCGGGCCGCGTGAAGGTCGCCGAGAAGTGGGCCGACTCGCTCGGCGGCACCCCGCTGGCGTTCATCCACAAGACCCGCGACCCGCTGGTGCCCAACCAGGTGAAGTCCAACCGCGTCGTCGGTGACGTCGAGGGCCGCACCTGCGTGCTGATCGACGACATGATCGACACCGGTGGCACCATCGCCGGCGCGGTCAAGGTGCTCAAGGAAGCCGGCGCGGGCGATGTCATCATCGCCGCCACCCACGGCGTGCTGAGCGATCCGGCCGCCGAGCGCCTCGCCAACTGCGGCGCCAGGGAAGTCGTCATCACCAACACCCTGCCGATCAGCGAGGACAAGAAGTTCCCCACGCTGACCGTGCTGTCCATCGCGCCGCTGCTGGCCCGCACGATCCGCGAGGTCTTCGAGAACGGCTCGGTCACCGGCCTGTTCAACGGCAACGCCTAGGCTGGTCCGCCTCTCCGCACATTCTGGCCGGACTCAGGTGCGGGGTGAGCTGGGGACGCGGCCAGAATTTCGGAGTGGGGGGTTCGCCCGCACCCGGTGAGTTACCCATGCGCTAGCGAGAGCAGTCGGTGCGCCTTGTCTTCGGACGTGGCGCACCGACTGCTCTTCGGGCATGGTGGGTCCTGTAATGCGGGACGTGGCAGGGGGAACATGAGTACCGAACCGGAAAGGCCGGTCGAGCTGGGTAAGGACCGGGTGGTGCCGCGGGTGCAGGACGCTCCGGCGCCCACCGAGCGGATGTGGAACGACGGCACGCCGCCCGCTGAGTTGCCGCCGCACCCGGACCAGGCAGCCGTTCCGCCCGCCCCGGCACCGCCGCCCGCCCCGGCACCGCCGCACGCCGAGGCGCCGTGGGCCGGGGTCGAGCGGCCCGCGCCGCCGGTGGAGCTGCCGCCGTATCCTCCGCCGCCACCGGTCGCCGGCCCGATGTTCCCGCGCCCGGCGTATCCGCCCGCCGTGGGCTATCCGGGGTATGCCCGGCCCGCTTACGGCCCGCCCCAGCCGCTGACTCCGCGCTACGGCTATGTCGACAGCACGCCCATCTGGTCGATCCTCAGCTTCTGCTGCGTCGCCGCCTCGGTCCTGGGCGGACTGCTGCTGTGCGGGTTGCCCGTGCTGGTCACCGCGCCGACCGGGATCGTGCTCGGCGTCGTCGGCCACGCCAAGGGCGAGCAGATGGGCAAATGGGCGGCGATCGCCAACGGCGCCGTAGCCGCCCTCGCCGTTCTAGTGTTCGTGCTGTTCGTCGCGGCGATCGGCGGATCCTGACCCGCGGCGGGCGATACTGGTATCGGTAGCCGCAGGATCGCCTCACGCCGAGCCGGAAACATCCGCGGAGACCGGGCCGTCGAACCGGGACGACACGTAGGGCAGGCCCCCGGTGTCGTACTCCCGCGAGACCGACGACGCGCCCGCCACGGGCGGGAGACCGACCGCAGACAGCCCGGTGGTCGCCCCGATGTGCTGACCGCGCTGCTTGCCGGAGTGGCCCTCCGGGTGTTCTTCTTCGATGCCGACCTGATCCCCGCACAGAACTGAGACGCACTCCCACCATGGACGCTTTCACTGGTTTTCCGCTGGCGGCCCTCGACTTCTACGAGGACCTGGAAGCCGACAACTCCAAGGCCTTCTGGACCGCGCACAAGCAGACCTACGACGAGGCGGTGCGCGCGCCGATGGCCGCGCTGACCGCTGAGCTGGAGGCGGAGTTCGGGCCCGCCAAGATCTTCCGGCCGTATCGCGACGTCCGGTTCTCCGCCGACAAGGTGCCCTACAAGAACCATCAGGGCGCCGTCGCGGCCACCGCGCCAGGCGTCGGCTGGTACGTGCAGATCGGCGCGGCGGGGCTGTTCGTGGCGGGCGGCTGCTACATGATGTCGCCCGCCGCCCTGGCCACGCTCCGCGCCACCATCGACGACGACGTGCGCGGCGCCGAACTGGAGTCGATCCTGGCCGACGCCACCGCGGCGGGCTTCACCATCGGCGGCGACCGCCTCAAGACCAAACCGAAGGGCTACTCCGCCGACCATCCCCGCATCGAGCTGCTGCGGCACAAGTCGCTGACCGCGCACCGCGAGTTCGGCGCGCCCGACTGGCTGAGCACCCCGGCGGCTGCCGCCGAGATCCGGCGCGCGTGGACCGAGCTGCGGCCGCTGGTCGAATGGTTCACCGGCGTCCTCGAGGGCGTCGCTCACTGACCCGGCGGGCGTGGCACCGGTGACGGACGCCGACCGGAGGCCGATACTGGACCCATGAGCCGTGAACCGCTGGACATGGACATGGGCGACGACGATCAGGCCGACGACATCGTCGAATACGAGCGGTACGTCGAGGACCCGCCGCAGGACTACGTCATCCGCAATCACGAGGCCGACGCCGACGGTTTCCTCGGCATCACCGAGGAAACCGACGAGGAGTGGTCCGAGTCCGGCGCCGAACGCGAGGCCGTCGCCGAGGACGAACGCCCCGCCGAGGTCTCGGCGGTCCGGGTGGTCGGTGACGACGCCGTCGACGGCGACCTCTACGACGACGACGCGATCGACGGCGAGGAGGGCGTCGAACGCGACCTCGAGGGCGACGAGAACCTGACCGACGGCGAGTACCTCGCCGACGAACTCGATCTGTAACTCAGCGTCGTTCGGCCAGCACCAGGGCGAAACGGTTGTCCTGGTCGGTCCAGGTGCGCAGGGTGGCGAAACCGGCGGCGTCGAGTTCGGCACGCAGGCCCTCGGGCCGGAACTTGGCCGAGATCTCGGTGCGCATCTGCTCACCGGCCGCGAAGTCGACGGTCAGGTGCAGGTCGGTGACGGTGGCCGTCATCGCCTCGGTGGCGCGCAGGCGCATCTCGATCCACTCGTTCTCGGCGTCCCACAGCGCGACGTGCTCGAACTTGTCCGGGGCGAAGTCGGCACCGAGGCGGTGGTTGAGCACGTGCAGCACATTGCGGTTGAACTCGGCGGTGACGCCCGCGGCGTCGTCGTAGGCCGGGACCAGGACCGCCGGATCGATCACCAGACCCGCGCCGAGCAATAGCAGTTCCCCGGGTTCGAGGACGTCGTTGATGCCCGCCAGGAACTCGGTCCGTTCGGCGGGTACCAGGTTACCGATGGTGCCGCCGAGGAAAGCGATCATCCGGCGGCCGCCGCGCGGCAGGTTGTGCAAGGTGTCGGTGAAGTCGCTGACGACACCGTGCACGCTCAGCTGCGGGTACTCGGCCGCGATCTCGGCGGCGGCGCCACGCAGGGCCGATGCCGAGACATCCTGCGGGACATAGGTCTTCAGTGACCCTTCGGCGGTGAGCGCGTCCAGCAGCAGCCGGGTCTTGGCAGCCGAGCCGGACCCCAGCTCCACCAGGACCTCGGGACGGGCCGCCGCGGCGATCTCGCCGACGACGCGCGCCAGCAGGGCCCGCTCGGTGCGGGTCGGGTAGTACTCGGGCAGTTCGGTGATCCGCTCGAACAGCTCGCTGCCCCGGGCGTCGTAGAACCACTTGGGCGGCAGCGACTTCGGAGTGGCGGTGAGACCGGCGCGGGCGTCGGTGCGCAAGGCCGCGGTGAGATCGTCGTCGGTGAGATGGATGTCCAGCAGCGGCGCGGTCATGAACGGACCCTTTCGGTGACGGGAAGCTCGAGGGCGGTGACGGTGCAGTGGCCGGGCGTGGCGATCACCAGCTGGTGATCGGCGATCGGCTGCCACCGTGGATCGGCGTCGTACGGTTCGGAACAGAGCACGGTGTAGTCGTCGGCTACCAGGACCGACAGGGCGTGCCAGCAGGTCGTGGCCCACAGCTCGGTCCCGTTGCCGAGCAACAGATTCAGCCGGGCGGTGGGCTGGTGACGCAGGACGGCGGCGACCAGCAGGCGTAGCGCGTCGGCGGGCGAGGTGATCGGGCCGTCGGGGTTGATCGCGCCGAGCAGGCCGCGCAACAGCACCCACAGGGCGGCGGAGTCGGTGAGCGCCTCGGCCCGCAACAGCACCTCGGCGGAACCGAACAGCGGACCTGCGGCGAACAGTTCGTCCAGGTCGGCGCGGACTCGCGCCAGCGTCGTCCGCCACGCGGGGACGACGCCGTTGTGGCTGAAGGCCCAGTGCTCGTCGACGAACGGCGCGCAGGCCGCCCGCTCGACCGGCATGCCCACCGTGGCCGACCGCACGGCGGCGAGCACGGCGCGCGATTCCAGCTGACCGAGCACCTCGACCACCGCCGGGTCGGTCCAGATCGGCGCGGCGTTGCGGTATCGGCTGGCGGCGTCGCGTTCCCCCTCGACGCCGATATCGGCCCGGCGCCACCAGGCCACGCCGAACCCGTCGGCGTTGATGGTGCCGCCCGCCCGCATGTCGGTGGGCGCCCAGGACTGCGTGTACAGCGAATGGGGGCCACGCACGACCAGCTCACCGACCGCGACCGGTGGGCCCACGTAACCCAGATGACGGCACATCAGCAGCCCGCCCCCGGTACGAGCCGGGCATGGCCGGACTCCGGCGGAACCCGCGTCGGTGCGCCGGCCCCAGAACGCGCCGGACACGCGCCCACTGCCGTTCGGCGGGCCGGTTCCGGGCGCCGAACGGTGAAGTCACCGCCGCGCATCAGATCTCGTCCGCTCGCAGGTCGCGGGCCAGCCGGAACCCGGCGAAGATCTGTCTGCGGATCGGGTGGTCCCAGTTGCGGAAGGTGCCGCGGCAGGCGACCTCGTCGGTGCCGAACGAGCCGCCGCGCAGAATCCGGTAGTCGCCGCCGAAGAAGACCTCCGAGTACTCCCGGTACGGGAAGGCGCGGAAGCCCGGGTAGGCCTCGAAGCCCGAGGAGCACCACTCCCAGACGTCACCGATCAGCTGGTGCACGCCGGTCGCCGAGACGCCGGCCGGATAGGCGCCGACCTCGGCGGGTTCCAGGTGCCGCTGGCCGAGGTTGGCCCGGTGCTCGTCGGGGGTGTCCTCGCCCCACGGATAGCGGCGCGAGCCGCCGGTGGCCGGATCGAACCGGGCCGCCTTCTCCCACTCGGCCTCGGTCGGCAGGCGCTTACCCGCCCAGCGCGCGTACGCCTGCGCCTCGAACCAGCACACGTGCACGACCGGCTGCCGCGGCCGGAGCGGGGTGCGCACTCCGAAGGCCACCCGCGTCCACCGGGCGCCGTCGCGCTCCCAGAACTGCGGCGCGACGAGCCCGGCCTCCTGCCGGTGCGCCCAGCCCCGCTCCGACCACAGTTCGGGGCGTTCGTAGCCGCCGTCGTCGATGAACGCCAGGTACTGCTCGTTGGTCACCGGCGCGATGTCGATGGCGAAGCCGGGCACGTGCACCGGATGCGCGGGGCGTTCGTTGTCCAGGGCCCACGGGTCGGCCGAGGTGCCCATCAGGAATTCGCCCCCGGGAACGACCACTTCGCCGGTGACCGGACTCGGCGCGGTGGGCGCGGGCGGTGCCGACAGCACCGGGGCGCCGAGGCGCAGCTGATGGGTGGCGAGCATGGTCTCGTCGTGCTGCTGTTCGTGCTGGGCGATCATGCCGAAGGCGAAACCGTTGTCCACCAGCGGATCACCGGACAGCGCGCTGGAACCCAGCACGTCCCAGACCTTCTCGCGGACGGTGCCGACATAGCCGCGGGCCTGATCGGGATCGAGCAGCGGCAGCGCGGGGCGGTTCGCGCGGGCGTGTTTGAACGCGTCGTAGAGCTCGTCGATGTCGGCCCGGACCGCCTCGCGGCCACCGACATCGCGGACCAGCCAGAGCTCTTCCTGATTGCCGATGTGGGCGAGGTCCCAGACCAGCGGGCTCATCAGCGGCGAATGCTGGGCGATGAGGTCGGCCTCGTCGACGCTGTCGGTGAGAACGGCGGTGCGGCGGCGGGCCCGCTGCAGCACCTCGGCGATCCGCTCGCGCATGCGGTCGCGGTCGCGGTGATCGGCGGGGGCGGAAAGGGTCACGGGATCAACTCCGGAAGGGTGTGGGCGACAACGTCATCGGGCCGGTGGGAGCGGTACCTGTCACGAACCGCCCGACCCGTTGCGCGCACGCGCCACGGTGAGGGGACTGTCGCCGGACCGACATCGGCGCGCGGCCAGGGCCAATTCCTGTGCGGCCGGGGCGGATCGGGCGTGCTGGGCGGCGAGTTCGAGCAGGTCGACCGCGACCCGGCGGACCTGCGGATCGAGCAGGCCGGTGCGGGCCGCGCCAAGCCACTCCCCCGCGGTCGGCGCGGCCAGGGCGGTCGCCTCGGCGACGACCGCGGGCGTGGACAACAGCGCGTCGAACAGGTGGATCGGGGTGGTCCAGGTGTCGCCGGGCTGGGTGTCGAGGTAGCGCACCTCGAGGTGGCCCGCGGCCCGGACCGGCGGGAACAGGGTGGTCAGGTGATAGTCCAGGTCGGCGGTGCCGGGGCGGCGGCCGACCTCGTCGTCGAGCGCGCCCGCCAGCCAGTCGGCGAAGGTGGCGCCGGGCGGCGGTGACCAGTCGGCGTCGTGCTCGGTGCAGCGCACGCACAGCAGCGGCACGTCCAGCGCCCAGTGCGCGTAGGCGGTGATCGGATCGGACCAGTCGGCCACCGGCGGGCGGGTGCGCGAGGGGTCCAGTCGCAGCCAGGTGCGCATGCGCTGGGATGCCCACGCGCCCTGCGGTGCGCCGTAGAGCCGGGGCGAGCAGGCGAAGGCGGCGATCAGTGCCGGTCCGAGGACGTAGAGCGCCGTCCAGCGGGCCCTGACCTCGTCGGGATCGGCGCCCGCATCGACGCTGACCTGGGTGGCCGCGGTATTGCACATCATGAGCGCCCCGAACGGCCCGACGCCGGCGAACCGGCGTTCCATGGCCGCGTAGCGGGGTAGGCAAAGGAGCCGTTCGGCCGGGCGACGAGCGTCGGCGGCGGCCGATTCGATACCGATTCCGTGGGCGGCGAGCAGGTCCCGCAAACGGGCCGCATCAGCCGCCAGCTGCTGCGTCAGCGCCGCCGGATCGGCGAACGGTGCGCTGGATAGTTCTATCTGACCACCGGGTTCGATGGTGACCCTGCTTCCGCCGGGCAGGGGGGCCGCGGCCGAGGCCGGGGCGATCGAGGTGGGTGCGTGGGGCCCGAGGGCCGCTGCCATCAGCTCGAGCGAGGGGCGCGCACCGGTGGGCCCCGCGGTGAGCCACTCCAGTTCCGCACCGATCAGCGCCGGTGGCCCGAGTTTGAAGCAGACCCCGCCGACATAGGCCTCCGCCGCCGCCCTGGACGATAGTTCGCCCTGGTCAGTGGCGGAATCGGGCCACGAAGAACGTTCCAGAGTGACCGCCATGCCAACCTCCGCGTACTGGGTGCCGCCGTGGAAACCGCGTGCTCGTGCAACCGACTCATTCCAGAGTAGCGACGAGTACCGACAGAAAAAGTGACGAAATGGGGAACAGCTCGGCGGCGGTAGGGTCGTCGCCATGATGGACCTCGCCGCGATCAGAGCCGACACTCCCGGACTCGCGTCCGGGCAGGTATTCCTCGACAGCGCCGGATCGTCGCTGTCGCCGCGGGTGGTCACCGACACCGTGATCGCCCACCTGCGCCGGGAAGCGGAGATCGGTGGCTACCGTGCGGCTAACGAACGACTCGACGACCTGGCCGCGGTGAAGACCTCGATCGCGAGCCTGATCGGTGCCACCCCGGAGACCATCGCGCTCAGCGACAGTGCGAGCCGGTCATGGGCCGATTTCGCCTATGCGGTGGCGCTGCGTCCCGGCGACCGCATCCTGATCTCCGGCGCCGACTACGCCAGCAACGCCATCGCCGCGCTCCAGCGGGCCGGGCGGACCGGTGCCGTGGTCGAGCACATTCCCAGCGACGACACCGGCCGTCTCGACACCGACGCCCTCGCGGCCATGCTCGACGAGCGGGTGAAGCTGGTCTCGCTGCAGCACGCGCCGACCAACGGCGGCCTGGTGAATCCGGTCGGCGAGGCCACCCGGGTCGCCCACGAGGCGGGCGCGCTGGTGCTGCTCGACGCCTGCCAGTCGATCGGGCAGTTGCCCATCGACGTCGGCGCGCTCGGCGTCGACGCGCTCTCGGCCACCGGGCGCAAGTGGCTGCGCGGGCCGCGCGGCACCGGATTCCTCTACGTCCGAGACGAACTGGCGCGCACGATGGAACCGGGACGGCTCGATCTGCACAGCGCGCAGTGGGTGAGCCCGAACGAATACCGGCTCGCCCCCGACGCGTCTCGCTTCGAGTTCTGGGAATGCGATGTCGCCGCCCGGCTCGGACTCGGGGCCGCCGTGGACTACCTACTCGCCCTCGGGCCGGACGAGGTCTACGCCGCCGTGGCCGACCGAGCGGGTTACCTGCGCAAAGCCCTGCCCGGCGTGCCCGGGGTGACAGTGCGCGACCTCGGCACCGAGCACAGCGGGATCGTCTCGTTCACCGTCGACGGTCACGACCCGCTCGCGCTGCGCGACCGGCTCGCCGAGCACGCCGTCACCGTGACCGTCAGCCACGCGGGCTCCACCCTGCTGGACATGACCACGCGCGGCCTGCCCGCGATCGTGCGGGCCTCCCCGCACTACTTCGTCGACACCGACGACCTCGATCGCTTCGTCGCCGCGCTGGCGGAGGTCACCCGTTAACCCGTGAGGTGCTCGCCGACGATGCGGTCGGCGAGCACGCGCGGGTCCGCTTCCGGGGCAACGACTTCGAGTGTCCGGTTGGCTGCGACGGTGGCCAGGCCGTGCACATTCGTCCACAGCAGCAGGGCCGTGGCGGTGGCATCGGCGCCCGGCCGGGCTGCGGCGGCGACCAGCGCGACGATCTGCCCGTACAGCGGCCGGGTCGTCGCCCGGAGGTTCTCACCCGAGCCCGCCAGCAGGTCGTGCCGGAACATCAGGGTGAACATCTCGGGCCGGGTGAGCGCGAAGTCGACGTAGTCGATCGCCATCCGGCGCAGCCGTTCGCGTGGGTCGGCGATCGTGGCGAGCGCGCCGAAGCGGTCGATCAGGTCGGCGAAGCCCCGCGCGGCGATCGCGGCCAGCAGGGCGGCATGGGTGGGGAACCAGCGGCGCGGGGCACCGTGCGAGACGCCGGCCGCCCTGGCGATGGCCCGGAGCCCGAGTTCGCCGACGCCGTCGCGTTCGAGCAGGTCGACACCGGTGTCGATCAGGCGCTCACGCAGCGATTCGGGCATAGGGGCAATTCTGCACACCCGGTGGGCCACGCGCGCCCTCGCCTGCGTAGACAATGTCTACTATCGTCGCGTAGACACTGTCTACTCTGGAGGTCCCATGTGGTACCAGCTGTGCAAACACGTCCTGATCGGCCCGCTGCTGCGATTGCTCGGCCGCCCGCGCGTGGAGGGTCTCGAGCACGTGCCGCGCACCGGGCCGGTGATCATCGCGGCCAATCACCTGGCCTTCATCGACTCGCTCTACCTGGCGCTGGTGATCCCGCGCCCGCTCACCTTTCTCGCCAAACAGGAGTACTTCGCCGGCACCGGCCTGCGCGGACGGGCCAAGCGGTGGTTCTTCACCGCCGCCGGACAGGTACCGGTGGACCGCACCGGGGGTGACGCCGCCGCCGACGCCCTCGCGGCTGCCACCCGGATCCTCGAAGCGGGCGGCGTCTGGGCAATTCACCCGGAGGGCACCCGGTCGGTGGACGGCAGGGTCTATCGTGGTCGCACCGGGGCGCTGCGCGTTGCCATGGCTACAGGGGCGCCGGTGGTGCCCGTGGTGCTGGAGGGAACCGACCGCATGAACCCCCGCGGTCGGAAACTGTTGCGTTTCACCAAGGTGCGCATCAGCGTCCAGCCGGCGCGGCGGTATCCGGCAGCGGTGCACCGCGCCCAGGTCAGAGTGGCAACTGACCAGCTGATGCGGGAAATTGCGATGCAATCGGGTAGACCATATGTGGACCGCTACGCTGCCTCCTTTGCCGCCGAACGTTGATCGGCGAGGACGCTCGGTTGTCAGTCGGGGTTAACACCGGGTGGGCGGGGCGGGATTTTCTGTTGGGAGCACGGCCGTAACCGATCGTTGGCGTAAAGGGAGTCCGACGTTGAGCAGGTTCACCGACGAAATGTTTGCCACAGCGCTGACCAGCCACAGGGGGCTGGTCACCGGGGAGCCGGAGGCGCCGTTGCGGCAGACCTGGGGGGATATCCACCGCGTGGCGCGGCGGATGGCGGGTGGCCTGGCGGCCGCCGGGATCGAGCACGGTGACGCGGTGGGCGTCCTGGCCGGCCTGCCCGTCGACATCGCCCCTGTCTGCCAGGGCATCTGGATGCGTGGTGCTTCGATCACCATGCTGCACCAGCCGACTCCGCGGACCGACCTCGCGGTCTGGGTACGCGACACCGAGACGGTGCTCGACATGATCGAGGCCAAGGCCGTCGTGCTCGGCGCGCCGTTCGCCGCCGCCGAACCCGTGCTGCTCGAGCGCGGGATCACCGTGGTCAAGATCGAGGACCTGCACGAGGGCCCCGACACCGACCCGGTGCCGACCGCCGAATCCGATATCGCGCTGCAGCAGTTGACCTCCGGATCGACCGGATCACCCAAGGCCGTCCGGATCACCCACGGCAACTTCAACGTCAACGCGCACGCGATGTTCAATCGTGTGAAGTTCCAGCTCGACGACGACGTGATGATCAGCTGGCTGCCGCTGTTCCACGACATGGGCATGGTCGGATTCCTCAGCGTACCCATGCAATTCGGCGCCGAGGTGGTCTGCGTGACCCCGCTGGATTTCTTGGCCAGGCCGCTGCTGTGGGCCGAGCTGATCGACAAGTATCGCGGAACCGTCACCGCGGCACCGAACTTCGCCTACTCGCTGCTGGCCCGGCGGCTGCGCCAGGCCGAGCCGGGCTCGATGGATCTGTCCAGCGTGCGGTACATGTGGAACGGAGCCGAACCAGTCGACCCCGACACCATGATCGCGCTCGCGGACGCGGGCAAGCACTTCGGGCTCAACCCGATGGCGCTGACCCCGGTCTACGGCATGGCCGAGACCACCCTGGCCGTCTCGATCCCCGACCCCGGCCACGGCATGGTGCTCGACGTCATCGACGCCGATCTGCTCGAAGCCGTCGGCAAGGCGGTGCCGGTGGCCGAGGACGGCCACCACGGCACCCCGCGCAGGTTGCCGACGCTCGGCCACCTCGTCGACGACCTCGAGGGCCGGGTGGTCGACGCCGAGCGGCAGCCGCTGCCGGTGCGCACGGTCGGCGTCATCGAATTACGCGGCCCCGCGGTGACTTCGGGCTACGTGACCGTCGATGGATTCCGGCCCGCGCAGGACGAGGAGGGCTGGCTCGACACCGGCGACATCGGCTACCTCACCGAGGCCGGGCTGGTCGTGGTCTGCGGGCGGATGAAGGACGTCATCATCATGGGCGGGCGCAACATCTACCCGACCGACATCGAGCGGGCCGCGATGCGGGTGCCCGGCGTGCGCCCCGGCAACGCGGTGGCCGTGCGCCTGGACGCGGGCGAGAAGCGCGAAAGCTTCGCCGTGGTAGTGGAATCCAACGACTATCAGGATCCCGACGAGGTGAAGCGAATCGAGCGCGAGATCGTGCACGAGGTGTTCGCCGAGGTCGGCGCCCGCCCACGCACGGTCGCGGTCCTCGGCCCCGGTGCCCTGCCGAAGACGTCGTCGGGCAAACTGCGCCGAGCCGCCACCGCGGTACACCTGAGATAGGACCGACCCGTCGCTGCCGGCCACGCACGCCCCGACCTCGAGGAGGGGCCGCCGCGCAGCGGCGGTTCGCGGCCGTCCCGCCGGTCAGGCGCCGTTGCGCAGGCGACGTAGGAGCAAGCAACGGTGCCTGACCGGCGGGACCGGAAGGGCCGCGAACTCGAGCGCACCAGCGCTCAATGTAATTGGTTCTGGGCGGTTTCCAGCCCGACCTTCAGCAAGAGCTCGACCGCGTCGGCGGCCTGCTCGACGATCACCGGGACCTCTTTGCGCTCCGGGGCCGCGAACGGCTTGAGCACGTAGTCGGCCGGGTCCTGACGACCGGGCGGGCGGCCGATGCCGATCCTGGTGCGCAGGTAGTCCTTGGTGGTCAGGGCCTGGGAGATCGAGCGCAGGCCGTTGTGGCCGCCCTCGCCGCCGCCTTGCTTGAGCCGGATGGTGCCGAACGGCAGATCGAGCTCGTCGTGGACCACGATGACCTGGTCGACGGGCACCGAGAAGAACTTGGCCAGCGCGGCCACCGGCCGACCGGACAGGTTCATGTAGGTGCGCGGCTTGGCGATCAGGATCTGGCGCCCGTCCAGGCGGGCCTGCAGCAGATCCGCGCCGGACTTCTTGTGCACGGCAAAACGGCCGCCGACGCGCTCGGCGAGCACGTCGGCGACCAGGAAGCCCACATTGTGGCGGGTGCGCTCGTATTCGGGGCCGGGGTTACCCAGCCCCACCACGAGTGCGGGCCCGGAGGATTCGGTCATGCGCCGAACCGTAGTGCAGGAGTCTTACTCGGACTCGGGAGCCGACTCGGCGGTCTCCTCGGCGGCGGCGGTGCCTTCGCCCTCTTCGTCG
Source organism: Nocardia sp. NPDC087230 (assembly GCF_044744725.1). Classification (NCBI taxonomy): domain Bacteria; kingdom Bacillati; phylum Actinomycetota; class Actinomycetes; order Mycobacteriales; family Nocardiaceae; genus Nocardia; species Nocardia sp. NPDC087230. The sequence goes on along the minus strand of NZ_JBIUYV010000001.1, from coordinate 802,566 downwards.
AGCTGCGCGGCCGACGGCGCGGCGATGACGTTGACGATCAGGGCCTCCGGGTCACCGGCGAGGGTCACGCCCGCGGGCAGCTCGATGCTGCCGGCCAGGATCTGGGTGCCCGGCTCGATGCCCTCGACCGAGATCTCGATGGACTCGGGCAGCTTCAGCGCATCGGCCTCGATGGACAGGGTGGTGGCTTCCTGGGTGATCAGGGTGCCGGAGGCGGCGTCGCCGGTGACCACGACATTGACGTCGGTGGTGACGCGCTCGCCACGCTTGACGATCAGCAGGTCGGCGTGCTCGATGTAGCGGCGGATCGGGTGGACCACGACCGACTTGGTCATCGCGAGCTGCTGCTTGCCGTCGACGACGAGGTTCAGGATGGCGTTGGTGCCGTGGGTACGCAGGATGGCGGCGAAGGCCTTGGCGTCCAGGCTCAGGTGCTGCGGCTCGGCCTGGTGGCCGTACAGCACGGCGGGCACGTTGCCGTCGCGACGGGTACGGCGAGCGGCGCCCTTACCGAATTCGGTGCGGACGGCGGCTTCGATCTGGTTCACGTCGGACATGACTGAATGCGCTCCTACGGCTCTTCCGGGCTGGTCAGGTGGGGCGACCCATCTGCGGGGTCAACGTCTACTCGTCGGACGAAGAACGAACGAGGACGACCGGGAAGGCCGAGCCGCGTCGATCACGGTGAGTACAACCACTAGGGGCAACTCACCCTCGCCGAGACAACCCGACCACCATACCGCATCGGCATATCCACAGAAAAACGGCCCCACCTGCCGCCGCGAAGCCGCGCGACACCATCCACCGCGACGACCACGGGTTTGCGGCCGCCTCGCATCCGAGGCTCGAAGCGTAACGCCGAAGGCGTAGTCTCGAGCCTCGGATGCGAGGCCCGAAGGGCCGCAAACCCCGCGGCACCAGCCGCCATAAACACAGTGAGGTTCTGCGTTGACCGAGTCCGGAGAGAGCGCCGCCCCCACCCCGCGCGGACTACCCGCCGAGGTCGCGCGCCGCCGCACCTTCGCCGTGATCTCGCACCCCGACGCGGGTAAGTCGACGCTGACCGAGGCGCTGGCACTACACGCCAAGATGATCTCCGAGGCGGGCGCCATCCACGGTAAGGCCGGGCGCAAGTCGACCGTGTCGGACTGGATGGAGATGGAGAAGGCGCGCGGCATCTCGGTGAGCTCGACCGCGCTGCAGTTCAACTACCGCGCCGCCGGGTCCGACGTCGACAATGTCATCAACCTGGTCGATACCCCCGGCCACTCCGACTTCTCCGAGGACACCTACCGCGTGCTCACCGCGGTCGACGCCGCGGTCATGCTGATCGACGCGGCCAAGGGTCTCGAGCCGCAGACGCTGAAGCTGTTCCAGGTCTGCCGCCACCGGGGCATCCCGGTCATCACCGTCATCAACAAGTGGGACCGCCCCGGTCAGGCGCCGCTGGAGCTGCTCGACGAGATCAGCGAGCGCATCGGCCTCACCCCCACCCCGCTGTTCCTGCCGGTCGGCATCGCCGGCGACTTCCGCGGCCTGCTGCGGCGCGGCCCCGAGGGCGAAGCGAGCGAGTACATCCACTTCACCCGAACCGCGGGCGGCGCGACCATCGCCCCCGAGGAATCGCTGACCCCGGCCGAGGCCGAGGCGCGCGAGGGCGAGGCCTGGACGACCGCCGCCGAGGAGAGCGAACTGCTCTCGGCCACCGGGCAGGACCACGACCAGGAACTGTTCCTGGCCGGGCAGACCTCACCGGTCATCTACGCCTCGGCGATGCTGAACTTCGGTGTGCGCCAGCTGCTGGAGACGCTGGTGGCGCTGGCCCCCGCTCCCGGCCCGCGCGCCGATGTGGCGGGCAAGGACCGCGCGACCGGCGATCCGTTCAGCGCGGTGGTCTTCAAGGTGCAGGCGGGCATGGACACCGCGCACCGCGACCGGTTGGCGTTCATGCGGATCGTCTCCGGTGAGTTCGAGCGCGGCATGGTCGTCACGCACGCGCAGACCGGTCGTCCGTTCGCCACCAAGTACGCGCTGACCGTGTTCGGCCGCGAGCGCACCACCGTCGACACCGCCTACCCGGGCGACGTGGTCGGCTTGGTGAACGCCACCGCGCTCGCGCCGGGCCACACCCTGTTCGTGGACAAGAAGGTGGAGTTCCCGCCGATCCCGAGCTTCGCCCCCGAACATTTCGCGACGCTGCGCGCGCAGAGCGCGGGCAAGTACAAGCAGTTCCGCAAGGCCATCGACCAGCTCGACTCCGAGGGCGTGGTGCAGGTGCTGCGCAACGACGCCCGCGGCGACGCCTCGCCGGTGCTGGCGGCGGTCGGCCCGATGCAGTTCGAGGTCGTCACCGCTCGCATGCAGGCGGAGTTCAATGTGGAAACCCAGCTGGATTTCCTGCCCTTCACTTTGGCCAGGCGCACCGACGCGGAATCGGCGCCGGAATTGGATCGCCAGCGCGGCGTCGAGGTGTTCACTCGGACCGACGGCGCGATTCTCGCGCTGTTCAGCGACAAATGGCGGCTGCAGTACATCGAGAAAGAGCATCCGAAGCTCACGCTCGAGCCACTGGTCGCGACCGCGGACTAACTGGTCGACTGTCTGAGTCGGCGTCAGGCGGCCGGTCCGGGGTTGCGCTCCACCGAGGAGATGTGATTCTCCTGGGCGATCATCCCCCAGCGGCTCGCGGTCAGCCGCAGACTGGGCAGATCACTGAGCGAGAGCACCACCTCGTAGGTGCGCTCGTACCCGGTGTGCGCGATGCGCCAGTGACCGTCCTCGCAGCGGACGTAGCGGTCGGTATAGAAAGCCGCGCCGCGCAGGCACATGTTGTGCTCGGGGATGATCACCGTGTCGGCCAGGTACCAGGTGCCGGTCGCGGTGTCGCCGTCGACATCGATCTCCGGATGGTCGCAGCGATGCTCGGTGATGACGTGCGGGCCGAGGGTGTTGCGCAGGAAGGCCAGGAAGGCCTCGCGCGACTCGAACTGCAGGTATTCGCTGTAAGTGGCGGTCGCCTCGGGGATCAGGGTGTCGGCGAACTCGTCCCAGGACTTGGTATCGAGGGCCCGCAGATAGCGGAATTTGAGCCGGCTGATCGCGATGAGGTCGTCAGGGTGATCGGGCGGGCGCTGGACCGGTTCGGGCTGCTGTTCGTCCATCGCGTCCGCGGGCGGCATCTCGGCCATCCGATCCTCCCCCGTCTCCATCCCGGCGACCAGTGGAGCGTCGTCACCGGGCAGCAGCGGACCGGGCCGCGCCGAGGTGGGCGCGACGGGATCGTCGACGCGCACGCTCGGAGATCCGGGACCCTGCTCCATCCCTCCACGATCCCACTGAAACGAGCGCAGTGCCGGATCTGTATCTGATCGCTATCACTGCCGACACCGGAGCGTGACCTCCGGCGCCGCCTGCCCGCGCTGTCTCAGCTACCCGATGGTGAAGCAGGTGCGGCAGAAGTCCTCGCCGAATTCCGACAGGCGCAGACTCTTGCGGACGATCTTCGGCGCGCGGCCGGCCTTCTTGAGCGCCTCCTCGACCACCGGCTGCACTTCGAGCACCATGTAGCGGCTCAGCACCACCGGATCCTCGGAGGTGAACGTCAGGCCGAGGCGGTTGAGGTTGATCAGATAGGAGCGGGCCCGATCGGGGTAGCGCACGCCGGCCTGCTCGGGCACCGAGGTCAGATCGCCCTGCACCAGCTCCGAGCCGATACCGAGCGGGCGGTTGGTGCGCACGTCGACCGAGGGCTGCGGACCGTTGAGCGCCATGAACCGCAGGATGCGGGCCTCGTCGGGCGCGATCTCGTCGAGGATGCGGTCATAGGCCGGGTGCACGTCCTCGGTGAAGTAGACGTCGGCCGAGCGGGCCAGCAGCGCGTCGCCGCGGCGACGCAGGTCCTCGGTGCTGGCCGAGCGCAGGTAGGGACCGACGGTGATGGCCTGCTGGGTGGACCCGTTGGGCGTCGGCACGTAGCTGACGATCTCGCGCACCGACCCCTCGGTGACACCGAGCGCGCTGCGCGCGATCGAGCGCAGGGCGTTGCCCGTGCGCTCGGCGATGTCGGCCGAGGACTCGCCATCCAGGGCCGCCTGGGCCAGTTCCTTGGTCACCTCGTAGGTGGTGCCGACCGCCCATTGGCTGCCGCGCACCGCGGTGCCCGCCGCCAATCCGGCGGCGCGGAACACCCCGCGGATCAACCGGGCTTCATTACTGATCTGTCGCTGCTCGACATCCGAGCTGCGCTCGACGGCGCGGGTACCGGCACGGGCCAGGTCCTGTCCGGTCCTGTCGTCTGTCACGTCCTACTCCGAAGTCTCGCATGGGAACGATCGCCCACAGATTATTGCCCGACCACGCTCCAAGCACAGTGCGTACGCAGCGCGCCCCCTGTACGCGCTGGTTGTGGCCTGTCACCAAATGTGGTGGTGCTCATTGTTCCGACTCGCCTGGGCGAATACGGCATTCGGGACAGGTTCTGTGACTGATGTCTCAGACACTACCCTGTGGCCTGGCGCACGACGAATGGACCCAGTTCCGCACCTCACAGTAGGGTCACCGCGGCACGGGGGTGCTAATTTTGGGTGCCGGTGAGGCGGTGATCACCGGGTTACGGCAGGAGGGTGTCGTGTTGGAGAGTGTGTTCGGGTTACATCCGACACTCCTGCTAGAAATTCTGACCATTCCTCTTTTCACAGGAATAATCGGCTACATCACGAACTGGACCGGCATTCTGATGCTGTTCCAGCCGATCAAGTTCCACGGCGTGAAGCTGCCCGGTTTGCGCGCGATCTTCCCGTATCTGCCCAAGCGGATCCAGGTGTTGCCGCTGCTCAGCTATGACGGGCGGATCGGCTGGCAGGGCATCGTGCCCTCGCGCGCCGACAAGATGGCCAGCATCGCGGTCGACAAGGGGCTGTCCAAACTCGGCAGCGTGTCCGACTTCTACCGCGAGCTCGATCCGGAGAAGCTGGCCGAACATCTGGCCGAGGTCGCCGACGCCCAGATCAGCGATATCGTCGAGGTGATCCTGCGCCGCGAGCACCCGCAGCTCTGGTACAACCTGCCCACCCAGGTGCGCGAGATGGTGCATCAGCGGGTGCGCTCGCAACTGCCGGAGATCCTGCGCGAACTCACCATCGAACTCGGCACCAATATCGATCAGCTGCTCGATGTGAAGCAGATGGTCATCCGATATTTCCAGGCGCGGCCGCAATTGCTCAACCAGTTGTTCCAGGTGCTCGGCGCCAAGGAACTGCGGTTCATGCAGAACTTCGGCTTCTATTTCGGCGCGCCCTGCGGTCTGCTGCTGGTGCTCGCGCTGCACACCACCGGCCTCTCGCCGCTGATCGTGCTGCCCATCGGCGGGATCATCATCGGCTGGGTGGTCAACTGGGTCGGCATCAACATGATCTTCGCGCCCGCGACGCCCAAGTGGTGGTGCCCGTGGCGGCAGGGTCTGCTGATCAAGCGCCAGCCCGAGATCACCGCCGGCTACGCCGAACTCGTCTCCACCGAGGTGGTCACCGTCGCCAATATCGGCGACGAGCTGCTCAACGGCCCGCGCTCGGACCGCACCCTGCAGATGCTCGAGGACACCCTGCGTCCGGCCGCCGACCGCGCGCTCGGCCCGGCCCGGCCCGCGGTGAAGTTCATGCTCGGCAGCCGCGAGTACGACTCGCTACAGTCCACCCTCACCGCCGAGGCGATGACGATCGCGCCGATGGCCTTCGCCGACCCGGCGTTCAACGTCCAACAGGGCAGGCAGGTCAACGAATACATCGCCCGGCAAATGTCCGCACTTTCCCCACACGACTTCGTGGACATGCTGCGTTCGGCCATCAAACAGGACGAATGGTTGCTTTTCGTCCATGGCGGCGCGCTGGGGCTGCTCGCCGGATACGCTCATATCCTGGTCTTCGGAACTGGAGTGGCGACTACATGGATATAGACGACGGGACCCCGTCCACCGAACTGGTGCGACGCGCGGTACCGCCGATCGAAGCCATCGGTGACCGGCGCGGCGTGCTGCCCGTCTCGCCGGTGCGCACGGTACGGGCGGCGACCGGGGTCGCGCGGGTCGCGCTCACCGCGGCCTCGGGGATGACCCTGTGGACCCTCGACACCGCCCTCGGCGTGACGGTCACCGTCCTGCGCGGCAGCATGGCGGGCACCCCGCCCAAGGATGTCCTCGCCGAAGCCGAAGGCGAAGTGCGCGACCGGCTCCGGCACGCGCTCGGCCTGCCCGTCGGCACCGAGCACTCCGGCGACGGCGGCATGCCGACGCTGCGCGAACAGGGCGCCGAGCTGCTGCGGCTGTCGGCCAGCACGCACGCGGCCCAGCCCGATACCCACCCCGCCTACCCCGGCATCCTCGCCGAGATCACCCCCGACGAGGCCCGGATCCTGCGGTTCATGCACGTCGACGGACCGCAGCCCGCGCTCGATGTGCGCACCGGACGCCAGCGGGCATTCGGCGGTGAGCGCCTGATCAGCGGCCTCACCCTGATCGGCGAACATGCCGGTCTGCGCTTCCCGAACCGGGTGCCGCAATACCTGCCCAACCTGCGCAGGCTCGGGCTCATCGAGTCCACCCGCGAACCGGTCGGCAATCCGAGCCGCTACCAGCTCATCGAGGCGCAGGAGCAGGTACGCGACGCGCTCAAGCGCGGCTTCGGCACCAAGGTGAGCTACCGCAGCATCATCCTCACCGAATTCGGCGCCGACTTCGTACAGACCTGCCTGCCTGTCGTCATCGCCGATGGGCGCGAGACTGTCCCGCCTCCCGGCGATTTCGGGCCGGACTCAGGCGCTGGGTCACGACGCGTCGGCGGCTGACCGTCGCTCGCCGGACCGGTCAGCCCGTGCCCGGCGAGTTACCCCTGTCCCTCCGTGATCAGTGGTCCTCGGCCAGTTCCAGCCATCGTTCTTCGGCGGCTTCCTTTTCCGCGACGACCTCTTTGAGTTCGGCGCCGAGCTTGACCAGCTTGTCCGGGTCGGTGGCGGCATCGGCCAAGGCGACGTGCAGTTTCTGTTCGCGCTCGTCGAGTTTGGCGATGCTGCGCTCGAGCCGCGACAGCTCCTTGCGGGCGGCGCGGCGGTCGGCCGAATCCGTGGTCGCGGCGGACGGTTTCGCGGCGGCGGGCTTGGCCGGGGCGGCCAGCGTGGCCCGCTTGGTGAGGTACTGGTCGATGCCACCGGGCAAGTTGGTCAGCTTGCCGTCGCCGAACAGCGCCCAGGTGGTGTCGCAGATGCGCTCGACCAGGTAGCGGTCGTGGCTGATGACGACCAGCGTGCCCGCCCAGTTGTCGAGCAGGTCCTCCAGCTGCTGCAGGGTATCGATATCGAGGTCGTTGGTCGGCTCGTCGAGCAGCAGGACGTTCGGCTCCGCCATCAGGATGCGGGTCAGCTGCAGGCGGCGGCGCTCGCCACCGGACAGGTCGCCGACCGGAGTCCGCTGCCGGGCGGGAGTGAAGCCGAGTCGCTCGGCCAGCTGACCGGCCGAGATCTCCTTGTCGCCGAGCATGATTCGCTGGGCGACCTGCTGCACGGCCTCGAGCACCCGCATGTCGGTGGGCAGGTCGTCGAGTTCCTGGCGCAGCCAGCCGATCTGAACAGTCTGGCCCTGGATGCGCTTGCCCGCGGCGGGTTCGGCGTCGCCGGCCAGGGCGCGCAGCAGCGTGGTCTTGCCCGAGCCGTTGACCCCGACCAGACCGACCCGCTCACCCGGCGCGAGCCGCCAGGTCAGATCGTCGACCAGCACGCGGCCGTCGGGGGTGGTGAGCGTGGCGTCCTCGAGTTCGATCACCACGCGGCCCAGGCGCTTGCGCGCGAACGCGGCCAGCGAGACCGAGTCGCGCGGCGGCGGCACGTCGGCGATCAGCGCCTCGGCGGCTTCCACGCGGTAGCGCGGCTTGGAGGTACGGGCCTTGGCGCCGCGACGTAGCCAGGCCAGTTCCTTGCGGGCCAGGTTCTGGCGGCGGGACTCGGTGGCGTCGGCCTGACGGGCGCGTTCGGCGCGGGCGAAGATCCAGTCGCCGTAGCCGCCCTCGTAGGTCTCCACCTTGCCGCCGACGACCTCCCAGGTGCGGGTGGCGACGGTGTCGAGGAACCAGCGATCGTGGGTGACGACGACGAGCGCGGTGCGCCGGGCGACCAGGTGCTCGGCCAGCCACTGCACGCCCTCGATGTCGAGGTGGTTGGTCGGCTCGTCGAGGACGAGCAGGTCCAGGTCGCGCACCAGCGCGGCGGCCAGCGCGACGCGGCGGCGCTCGCCACCGGAGAGGTTCGTGACCGGGGTGTCCAGGCCGAGATCGGCGATGCCGATGCCGTCGAGCACCGAGCGGATGCGCGCGTCGGCGGCCCATTCGTGTTCGGCGATGTCGACGGTGGACAGATCGTCGGAGAGTCCGGCGAGCACGATGGAACCGATGGTGGCGCCGTCGGGCAGCACGCCGCGCTGGGTGACCACGGCCATCCGCAGTCCGCCGACCCGGCTCACCCGGCCGCTGTCGGGCTGCTCCAGACCGGTCAGCACCTCGAGCAGCGTCGTCTTGCCGCCGCCGTTGAGACCGACCACCCCGATCCGCTCTCCCGCGTGCACACCGAGCGAGACGTCGTCCAGCAGCGGCTTGATGCCGAAGCTCTTGGAGACCTGTTCGAGGTTGATCAGGTTGGACATAGGTGTTGCTCGCCCGCCTTCCGCGCGACTGTGGGGCCGTGACGAGCCTACTTGCCCGGTCGTCGGCCGTCCGAGCCGCGCCACCTTGCGCTACGAACGATGTTCGTTTAACGTCGTTCGTAGCGAACAACGTTCGACACGAACGACGTTCTTTCCCCGGAGGATTCCATGCATATCGGCCTCGGCCTCCCCATTTCCGATCCGCCCGCCCTGTTCGACTGGGCCCGCCGCGCCGACGACGGCCCCTTCTCCACCCTCGGCCTGCTCGACCGGCTGGTCTACGACAACCCCGAACCGCTCGTCACCCTGGCCGCTCTGGCCGGCGCCACCCGCCGCATCCGATTGCAGACCGAGGTGCTGCTGGCCCCGCTGCGCGAGACCGCGCTGCTGGCCAAGCAGGCCGCCACCCTCGACGTACTGTCGGGCGGCCGGTTCGTCCTCGGCGTCGGCGTCGGCGGACGCGCCGACGACCACCTCGCCGCGGGCACCGAGCTGCGGACTCGCGGGCGCCGCCTCGACGAGCAGATCGGCCTGCTCCACCGCCTCTGGGCCGGCGAATCGTTCGGCCCCGAGTGCGGACCGATCGGCCCCGTCCCGCGCTCCCCCGCCGGTCCCGAGCTGCTGTTCGGCGGCTTCCAGCCCGCCGCGCTCGACCGCGTCGGCCGCTGGGGCGGCGGGTTCCTCGCCGCCGCGCCGCCGTCGTGGGCGGGCAACCTGTTCGACACCGTGCGCCGCTCCTGGAAAGACCACGGCCGCATCGGCGCGCCGCGGATCGTCGCCCAGGTCAATGTGGCCGTCGGTGACGACGACCTGATCGCCGACGCCCGCGCGGCCATGGGCGCCTACTACGCCTTCGCCGGTGATCGCTCGAAGTTCATGCTCGACGGGCTGCTCACCACACCCGACGCCATCCGCTCGACCATCGCGCGATTCGACGAGCTCGGCGCCGACGAGGTGATGCTCTACTGCTACGGCCGCGACGCCGACCAGGTCGACCGGCTCGCCGACGTCATCGGCTGACGCTCAGTGCTTCCCGTGCGCCTCGGTGTCGAGCACCCGCGCCCCCGGCACCGGACCGCTGGCCGTGCGCACACTGCGGCAGACGCCGGCACCGGCCAGTTCGGCCGCCACCGCGATCGCCGCCTCCTCGGTCTCGCACAGGAACGCGCAGGTGGGGCCGGACCCCGAGACCAGTCCGGCGAGCGCACCCGCCCCGACCCCGGCGCGCAGGGTGCGCCGCAGCTCCGGCTTCAGCGACAGCGCCGCGGCTTGCAGATCGTTGCCGAGCAGCGGCGCCAGCGTGCGCGCGTCGCCCGCGGCCAGCGCCTGCATGAGTTTCTGCGGATCGCCCAGCCGCGGCGGGTCGCCCTCGGCACGCAGTCGATCGAGTTCCCGGAAGACCGACGGGGTGGACAGGCCGTCCTTGGCCAGCGCCAGGACCCAGTGAAAGGTGTTGCGCGAGAGCACCGGAAGCAGCCGCTCGCCGCGGCCGGTGCCGAGCGCGGTGCCACCATGCAGCGCGAACGGGACGTCGCTGCCGAGTTCGGCGGCCACCGCGGACAGCTCGTCGCGGCCCAGCCCCAGATCCCACAGTTCGTTCAAACCGACCAGCGCGGCGGCCGCGTCGGCGCTGCCGCCCGCCATGCCGCCGGCGACCGGAATACCCTTGGCGATGGCGATCTCCACCAGCGGCGCGCGTCCGGCCAGATGCGCCAGGCGAACCGCGGCCTTCCAGACCAGGTTCTCCCGATCGGTCGGCACCTCGGCCGCACCCTCGCCGGTGACCCGCACCGCCAGCGACGCCGACGGGGCGAGTTCGAGCTCGTCGGCCAGCGACAACGCCTGGAAGACCGTGGTCAGGTCGTGGTAGCCATCCGGACGCAGATCACCGACTCCGAGATGCAGGTTCACCTTCGAAGGGGCGCGCACGACGACCGGGCTGGGCACAACTGACAGCACGATCACCAAGCGTAACGGGTTACCCCGACGAGTACCCGCGCTGAATCCGCGCCCCACCGGGCAGGGAGAGCCACGCCACAGCAGGTGGCCGGGCGGGGGCTTGCGCCTAATACCCATGGGGGGTATGTTCGTTCGTGTCGGGGACATACCCCTGGACCGTATGATCGAAGAGCGAAGGAGTCGGCCATGGCCACCACCACCTACACCGTCACGGGGATGACCTGCGGACACTGCGTGAGCTCGGTCAAGCAGGAGATCGGCAAGATCGATGGTGTCACCAGCGTCGATGTCGACCTGGCCAGCGGTCTCGTCAAGGTCGACAGCACGAACGAGCTGACCGAGTCCGAGGTCGCCGCCGCCGTCGACGAGGCGGGCTACGCGCTGGCTGAGTAGAAGGCGGCTGGCGCCGCGGGTTTTCGGCCTCGTGACCTCGCGTCCGAGGGGCGATACTGCGCCTTCGGCGTTACGTCTCGCTCCTCGGACGCGAGGCGGCCGAAAACGTGGTGGTGCGGAGGGCGCGTTTACCGATGGTTCATTCGGGGGCTGGACGCCATGAATCATCCACAGCGTCATCCACATCTGCGTCCGGCGGCGTGCCGTCGGTGGTTTTCGTCCCGGACCGGTGACGTCGTTCGTGCATCATGATCAACTCCGGCGGCGGCGAAAACCGGTTGTCCACAATTGCTTTCACAGGGTGCGCGCGCGAGTCCCGATGAACAGCCGGTGTACTGGAGGTTCGGCTGCGCGCGCCCGCGATTCGCGGATCAGCCCTGGGCGGCCAGGCGGACGAACGCCGCGGTGTCGAGCGTCTCACCGCGGGCGGTCGGATCGATGCCGGCCGCCACCAACCTGCGCTCGGACTCCGTGGGCGAGCCCGCCCAGCCGGACAGCGCCGAGCGCAACGTCTTTCGGCGCTGCGCGAACGCGGCGTCGATCACCTCGAACACGCGACGGCGATGCGCCTCGTCCATCGGCCACGGCGGCTCGGCGTAGCGATCGATACGGACCAGGCCCGATTCGACGCGCGGCACCGGCCAGAAGACCTGCGTGCCGACCGCGCCGGCGCGCCGCACCTTGCCGAAGAAGCCGGCCTTGACGCTCGGCACGCCGTAGACCCGGTTGCCCGGTTCGGCGGCCAGCCGGTCGGCCACCTCGGCCTGCACCATCACCAGCGACACCTGGATGCTCGGCAGCACCGCGAGCAGGTGCAACAGCACCGGGACCGCCACGTTGTAGGGCAGATTCGCGACCAGCGCGGTCGGCTCGGCGGGCAGCTGGTCGGGACGCACGCGCAGCGCGTCGGCCTCGACGACCCGCAGGCGATCGACCAGGCCGGGAGCGCGATCGGCGACGGTCTCGGGCAGGTAGTTGGCCAGCACCGGGTCGATCTCGACGGCAACCACTTGGTCGACGACGTCGAGCAGCGCCAGGGTCAGCGAGCCCAGACCGGGACCGACCTCGAGCACGGTGTCGCGCGGACCGACGCCCGCGGCGGTGACGATGCGGCGCACCGTGTTCGCGTCGTGCACGAAGTTCTGCCCGAGCTGTTTGGTCGGCCGGACGCCGAAACGTTCGGCCAGCGTCCGCACCTCGGCGGGACCGAGCAATGCGGCGCTACCGCGCGCGGGAATCTCTGGTTCGGGCACCGCTAGAACCTACCAACCCGGCCGATCGAGCAGCTCAGCGCTGCGGCGGGGCGGCGTGGACACGCGCGAGGAAGGCGTCCATCGCCGCGCGCTGCTCCGCCGAGACCGAGCCGTGCGTGCCCGTGCCGGGGATCACCTGCTGGTCGACGCCGTTGGCGGCGAACTGCGCGACCAGCGCCGCGTGCAGCGGGGACGGCACGATCGTGTCGGTGACGTTCATGGTCAGCAGGATAGGGGCGTCGTAGCCGCTGGTCGGCAGAGTCATGTAGGCGGCGAGGACATCGCGCAGGCCGGTCAGCGGGCGGGCGAGCAGCTCGCGCGCCGACAAGCCCTTGACCGAGGCGATGATCTCGTCCAGGCAGCGCTCACCCGCGGCGTCGACGAGCGACTTGCCCAGCGGCGTCAGATAGGAGTCGACGTCGGCCTCGGGGTGGGTGGCGCGCAGCCCGGCCAGGATGCTGACGACGAACGAGGTCGCCGCCGACAGCACCGGGATCTCCGGCAGTTCGGGGCCGATGAACGGCAGCACCTTCTCCACGTCGGAGGCAGCGTCGACCGCGATGGTGCCGCGGAAATCCAGCTCGGGGGCGTAGCTCTGCTGCACGTGCCCGGTGCTCAGGGCGGCGTGCCCGCCCTGCGAGACGCCGAGCACGCTCCAGGTGCGCGACAGGCCGGGATCGGCGGCGCGGGCGGCCCGGACCAGATCGATGGTGGCGGTCGCCTCGCTGCGCACCTCGAGATACGGGTGCGGGCCGGTCTCGAAACGGCCGAGGCCCAGGTAGTCCGGGGCGACCACGGCGTAGCCCTGATCGACGAATCGCTTGATCAGCGCGTCCTCGGCGGCGCGATGCTGCGGCAGCGCCGCCAGTTCGGGGTCGGCCTGGCCGCCGCAGCCGGGACCCGAGCCCGAGGTGCCGTGGTCGTAGGCCAGGATCGGCCAGCCGGTGGCCGGGGCCTCACCGTCCGGGAGATAGACCGCGCCGCTGGCCGGGCGCGCGACGCCGGCCGAGTCGGTCATCCAGTACTCGACGACCGAGCCGCGCGCGAGGCCGTGCCAGCCCGCCGGTTTCGGCTCGACGGCGATGAGCGAGCCGGGCGACTGCGCCGCGGCGGGGGCGAAGGTGGCGGCGGTGAGCGCGCACGCCGTGACTGCGGCGACCACCGTCGCGCGGATCGGGTTCTTCAGCACGGATCCATCTCTCCACCGGCGACCAGGACCTGGACGAGTGTACAGATTCACGCCCGGTGCGCCCGTCGATCCGAACCCGATGTCGCCGAGGCGGTTCGGGCCCGGATCGGTCCCGGGATTCAGCGCTGCGGCGGCGCCTGGTGGACGCGGTCGACGAAATCGGCGAGCGCGTCCTTCATCTGCTGGTTGAGCACGGTGTGCTGACCGAAACCGGTGACCGCCTCGAAGTCCACACCACCGGCCGCGAATTGGGCGACCAGCGCGGCGTGCAGCGGCGAGGGCACCACCGCGTCGGTCGCGTTGATCAGCAACAGGATCGGGGCGTCGTATCCGCTGGTCGGCACGGTCATGTACGCGGCGAGCGCGGTCCGCAGCGGGCCCTCCGACAGCGGCCGCGCGAACAACTCGCCCAGACCGAGCCCGGCGAGATCGGCCACGATCCCATCGATGCACTGCCCGCCCGCGGCATCGACGATCTCCTTGCCCTTGGGCGTGAGGTAGGAGTCCACCTCCGCCTCGGGATGGGTGGCGCGCAGCCCGGCCAGGATGCTGACGGTGAACGCCGACAGACCCGCGGCGCCCTCGGCCTCGGGGAACCACGGGCCGAGCAGCGGCAGCGCCTTCTCGACATCGGAGGCCGGGTCGACGGCGACGGTGCCGCGGAAGTCGAGTTCGGGTGCGTAGCTCGCCTGCAGGTGCGCCGTGCCGAGCGCGGCGTGGCCGCCCTGCGAGGCGCCGACGACGCTCCAGGTGCGCGAGAGTTCGGGCGTGGCCGCCCGGGCGGCGCGTACCAGGTCGATCGTGGCCGTGGCCTCGCTGCGCACCTCGAGGTACGGGTGCGGACCGGTGTCGAAGCGGCCCAGCCCCAGGTAGTCCGGCGCGACGACGGCGAAGCCCTGCTCGACCAGGCCCTGGATCAGCGCGTCCTCGGCGGCGCGGTTCACCGGAAGTGGCGCGAGATCGGGATCGGCCTGGCCGCCGCAACCGGGCCCGGAGCCGAGGGTGCCGTGGTCGTAGGCGATGATCGGCCAGCCGGTGGCGGGCGCGTCGCCCTCGGGCAGGAACAGCGCACCGCTGGCGGGACGCTCGACGCCGGCCGAGTCCAGGGTCGTGTATTCGACGACCGAGCCACGCGACATCCCGTGCCATCCGACGGGTCGCGGTTCGACAGCGAGCACTCCGCCCGGTTCCGCCGAAGCGGGCGCGTGGGTGGCGCTCACCAGCGCGGCGGCGGTGACGGCGGCTGCGATGGCAGCGCGGCTCAGGGTCTTCGGCATCAGGGGGTGACCTTTCCGGCCGATCGGGAGCAACGAACTGGACGATCGCACAGTTCGCCGATCGGTAGCCAGGACACCGCTCAGGACCTGCGATGGAGCGAGCGTGGGCAGGTCAGCGCGCCCGGGCCAGGAATTCGTCGACCGCGGCGATCATCGCCGGGTTCAGCTCACAGTGTTTGCCGGTACCGACGACAGATGTGTAGTCGACACCGTTCGCGGTGAACTGGGCGGCCAGCGCGGCGTGCAGCGGCGAGGGCACCGTGCGGTCGGTGGCGTTGACGAGCAGCAGGATCGGGGCGTCGTAGCCGCTGGTCGGGACGGCCATGTAGTCGGTCATCACCGAGCGCAACGGCTCCTCGCCGAGCGAGCGGGTGAGCAACTGACCGAGCGTGAGATCGGCGACCCGCTCGTCGATCGCGTCCTGGCACAGCGTGCCGATCTCGTCGAGGACCTGGCGTCCCAGCGGGCTGAGGTAGCTGTCGACCTGCGCATCCGGCCTGGCCGCGCGCAGACCGGCCAGAATACTCACCGAGAAACCGAGGATGCCGCCGCTGACCCGATCCGGATTACCCGGCCCGAGCAGGGTGGCCACCTTCTCGACATCGGATTCCGGGTCGATGGCGATGGTTCCGCGGAAGTCCAGCTCCGGCGCGTAACTCGCCTGCCGGTGGCCGGTGCCGAGCGCGGCCTGCCCGCCCTGCGACATGCCCGCCGCCACCCACACCGGCGACAGATCCGAGCGCACCGAACGCGCCGCCCGCAGCAGGTCCAGAGTGGCGGTGGCCTCGGTGTCGATGCCCAGATACGGATGCGGCCCCGTGTCGAACCGCCCGAGCCCCAGGTAATCCGGCGCGACGACGGCATACCCCTGCGCCACCAGATGCCACAGGAACTCGTCCTGCGGCGCCTGCGACTCCGGCCAGGGCGCGCCCGCCGGATCGGACTGCCCACCGCAGCCCGCGCCGAGCCCGGTCGTCCCGTGGTCGAAGGCGACTACCGGCCAGCCGCCGGCGGGCGCGTCACCCTCGGGCAGATACAGCGCCCCGCTCGCCGGCTGCGTCACCCCGCCGACACCCCGGGTCCAGTAGTCGACGACCTGTGCGCCGGACATCCCGTGGAATCCGTCGGCCTGCGGAATCACCGCGATCACCGTCCCCGGCGTCTGCGCGTGCGCTGGCGTCATCGGCACGCACACCCCGGCACCGGCCGCCAACACGATCGCGACAGCCGCCCGCCGCCAGGCCGAAACCCCACGCATCACAACCACCCTCGACTCGACGAGCCGGGACAACGCACGAGACACAGACCCGGCGAAACGAGTGCAACCTACCGTGCCAACTCCCCGGGTCAACCCGACCCGCCGAACAACTACGGATAGATACCCATCCCACCCACCCAGCCCCACCTGCCCCGACCCCGGGGAGGGGCAGGCCGACGAAGTCGGCCGTCGCGGCCGTCCCGTCGATCAGGCGCCGTTGCGTCCGCGACGAAGGAGCAAGCAACGGTGCCTGATCGACGGGACACAAGGGGCCGCGACTCGAGCGCGCCAGCGCTCCGACAAATCAGCTCAGGCCGAGGCGTCCTGTGCACGCGGGCCAGGCGCCCCAGCCCTGGCGGGCGCGGGTGACCTCGGCGATGGCGATCTGCTCTTCGCGGGTGGCCAGGTCGGCGCGGGGGGCGTACTTCAGGCCGCCCTGGCGCTCCCAGGTGCTCTGGTCGAACTGGATGCCGCCGTAGTAGCCGTTGCCGGTGTTGATGGCCCAGTTGCCGGTCGACTCGCAGCGCGCGAGCGCGTCCCAGATCGCGCCGTCGCGCACCGGCGGCACCTCGGTGCCCGGCTTGGCGCCCTTGCGGATGGTCTTGGGCTGGGCGGGGGTGATGACATTGGAGTTGGTCTGCACGCGGCTGGACTCGACGCCGTTGGTCAGGGTGACGGCGAAGGTCGCCTCGTGCAGCCCGGCCACGCCCGGGTTCTCCACGACCGTGCGGCTCATGTTCATGGTCGGGTCCTCGATCACCAGCTCGGTGGGATCGAGCGGCAGGGTCTCGGTGCGCTGTTCGACGCGCTGCCGGGTGACGGTGA
This sequence comes from Nocardia sp. NPDC087230, assembly GCF_044744725.1. Classification (NCBI taxonomy): domain Bacteria; kingdom Bacillati; phylum Actinomycetota; class Actinomycetes; order Mycobacteriales; family Nocardiaceae; genus Nocardia; species Nocardia sp. NPDC087230. Next base: position 785,732 of record NZ_JBIUYV010000001.1, on the reverse strand, counting down.
CCTTCATACCCTCGGTGAGCGGTGTATCGGCGGCCGGCTCGGTGAAGTCCTGATTCTCGAGCGGAATGCCCGCGGCGGTGAGGAATTCGCCGATGGTGGCGGCGGCCAGGCGCACGTCGACGGGGGCGGCGCCGCCGTCGGCGAGCGAGACCGTGCGCGGGGTGTACACGCTGAGCGCGGCGCCGGCCAGCGGCAGCTTCTCGGTGCGGGTCGGCACGACATGGGTGTCGGCCGGGATCTGCATCTGCGCCAGCGCGTCGCCCGCGGTCAAACCCGTGGTCCACACCTTGCGCTCGGCGCCGTCGACGGAGACGGTGATCTCGCGGCCGCGATTGAGCGTGATGGTGGCGCCGTCGGCGACCTTGCTCCCGGCGGCCGGGGTCACGGCGTCGTGCTCGGAGAGCTCGTAGCCCGCGTCGGCCAGGACGGCGCGCACGTCGCGGGACATGGTGGTCAGCTCGGTCCGCTCACCGTCGACGACCAGGGCGACCGTCTTGTGGTTCACGATGGCCAAGGAGGCACCGACCATGAGAATCAGCAGCATGGCCGCCACCGCCGCGTACAGCAGCGGCGAGCGAGACGAGTTGATCCGCGCAAAAGCCGACATGGTTACAGAACGATAACGAGTAGGTTTGCCTCGGACAACACCGAGCGCCCCGATCAGCGGGATCGCAGGTCACGATTCGATATAGACGTCGCTGGTAGATAACGACTATGACCGGCGAATGTGACCCGAAACACGTTTGATGTCCAGCCCCCTTCCGGCCGGACGAAACGGACTCAGCGGATCCGGTAGAGCCTGCGCGCGTTCGCGGTGGTGATCTCCGCCAGTTCGTCCGGGTCCTGCTCGCGTACCTCGGCCAGTGCGCGCACCGTATAGGGCAGGCAGTACGACTCGTTCGGCGCACCGCGATACGGGTGCGGCGTCAGGTACGGCGCGTCGGTCTCGACCAGGATCTGATCGTCGGGCACCAGCTGGGCCGCCTCGCGCAGCTCGTGCGCGTTCTTGAAACTGACCGTGCCGGAGAAGCTGAGCACATACCCCTCGGCCACGCACGCCTGCGCCATGGTGGCGTCGGAGGAGAAGCAGTGGAAGATCACGGTGTCCGGAGCGCCCTCGTCGAGCAGCACCGTGAGCAGGTCGTGGTCGGCCTCGCGATTGTGGATCATCAGCGGCTTGCGGACGCGCTTGGCCAGATCGATGTGCCAGCGGAAACCCTCGATCTGGGTCTCGATGTCGGCGCACCCGTCGAGCTTGCCGGGCCAGTAGTAGTCCAGGCCGGTCTCACCGATCGCGACCACCCGCGGGTCGGTGGCCAGGTACTCGAGCTCGGCCTTGGCCTTGTGGTCGAGGGCGTTGGCCCTGGTCGGATGCAGCGCGACCGCGGCGTAGACGCGCGGGTCCCACTGCGCGGCCCGCACGGCCCACTGCGCGGCGGCGAGATCGTCGGCCACCGTCACCACGTGCCCGACACCGACCGAGGCCGCGCGATCCACGATCGCCGTGGTCGAGGCGGCATCGGTCGCGCCACACGCGTCGAGGTGGGTGTGCGCGTCGATCAGGGGCGCGAGCGGCGGCGGAAGGGGCGGAGCCGGACGATTCTGGTTTGCCACGCGGATTACAGTAGTTCGCATCATGAGCGAGCGAAGCGAGCGGACGAGCACAGCCGCATCTGCGGTCAGGACTGAGCTGAGCGCCAGCGAGGCTCAGTCGTGAGCGCACCCGACGGCGCCGAGGCGCCCGCCTTCTACATCACGACGGCCATCGCGTACCCGAACGGTGCGCCGCATATCGGGCACGCGTACGAGTACATCTCGACCGACGCGCTGGCCCGGTTCAAGCGACTCGACGGCTACGACGTGTTCTTCATGACCGGCACCGACGAGCACGGTCAGAAGATGCAGCAGACCGCGGCCACCGAGGGCATCCCGGTGCAGGAGCTCGCGGCCCGCAACTCCGACGTCTTCGAGGCGATGGACAAGGCGCTCGACATCTCCTTCGACCGCTTCATCCGCACCACCGACGCCGACCACAAGGCCGCCAGCGTCGCGCTCTGGGAGAAGATGCTCGCCAACGGCGACATCTACCTGGGCAACTACTCGGGCTGGTACTCGGTGCGCGACGAGGCCTTCTACACCGAGGAGGAGACCACCCTCCTCGACGACGGGACCCGCGTCTCGACCGAGACCCAGACCCCGGTCACCTGGACCGAGGAGTCGAACTACTTCTTCAAGCTCTCCGAGTACCAGGACAGGTTGCTGGCGCTCTACGAGGAGCGGCCCGAGTTCATCGCGCCCGCGACCCGGCGCAACGAGATCGTGAGCTACGTCAAGGCCGGCCTGAAGGATCTGTCGATCTCGCGGACCACCTTCGACTGGGGCGTCCCCGTGCCCGGCCACCCCGATCACGTGATGTACGTGTGGGTCGACGCGCTCACCAACTACCTCACCGGCGTCGGCTTCCCGCATACCGATTCGGCGGCGTTCCAGAAGTTCTGGCCCGCCAACGTGCACATCATCGGCAAGGACATCACCCGGTTCCACACGGTGTACTGGCCCGCGTTCCTGATGTCGGCCGGGATCGAACTGCCGGACCGCGTCTTCGTGCACGGGTTCCTGTACAACAAGGGCGAGAAGATGTCGAAGTCGACGGGCAATGTCGTCGACCCGCTCGCCCTGGTGTCGACCTACGGCCTGGACCAGGTGCGCTTCTTCCTGCTGCGCGAGATCTCCTACGGCCAGGACGGCAGCTACAGCAACGACGCCATCGCGGGCCGGATCAACGCCGACCTGGCCAACGAGTTCGGCAACCTGGTCCAGCGCAGCCTGACCATGGTCAACAAGAACTGCGACGCCAAGGCGCCGGCTCCGGGCGCGTTCACCGCGGACGACCAGGCGCTGCTCGATCGCGCCAATGCCCTGCTGGAGCGCTGCCGCGCCGATTTCGACGCCCAGCAGATGCACCTCGCGCTGGAGGCCATCTGGCTGACTCTCGGCGAGACCAACCGGTACTTCTCCGCCAATGCCCCGTGGGCGCTGCGCAAGTCGGGTACCGAGGAAGACCTGGCCAGGATGGCCACCGTCCTCTACGTCACCCTCGAGGTGGTCCGGATCGTGGCGATCCTGGTGCAGCCGGTGATGCCGGGTTCGGCCGCCAAGATCCTGGACCTGCTGGCCCAGGACGGCCGCGCCTTCGCCGATATCGCCACGCCGCTGGTGCCCGGGATCGACCTGCCCGCGCCGGAACCGGTGTTCCCGCGTTACGTCGAGCCCAAGGAGTAGGACGCCGTGGCGCACGGCCGCTCGCCGTGCGCCACCGGCGTGACTCAGGTCCAGGCGGCCAGCAGCTTGCCCGCTTCCACGCCCAGCGCCGCCTGCAACAGCGGACCGAAGCTGATCCGGCCGACGCCGAGTCCGGCGAGGTGCTCCTTGGCCGGGGTCCCCGGCTGCGCGATCGCGTTGACCGGCAACGGCAGTTCGGCGGTGAGCCTGCGCTGGACGTCGTCGGCGTGCCAGCCCACCGGATACAGCGAGTCCGCGCCCGCGTCGGCGGCCAGTCGCAGCCGGGCGATCACCCGATCGACCCGGTCGGCCTCGTCCCCGTCCTGACGCAGGAACAGATCGGTGCGCGCGTTCACCACCACGTGCACGCCCGCCGCGTCGGCGGCCGCGCGCAGCCCGCCCACCAGCTCGGCGTGCTCTTCGGGGCTGCGCAGCCGCTTGCCCTCGCTGTGCACGGTGTCCTCGATATTGAGCCCGACCGCGCCGGCCGCGAGCAGTCCCTCGATGAGCCGCGCGGGCTCGAGCCCGTAGCCCGACTCGATGTCGACCGACACCGGCACGTCCACCGCCCCGGTCACCTGGGTGACCCGCGCGAGCAGTTCGTCGTAGGTCATTCCTTCGCCGTCACTGCGCCCGACCGAATCGGCCACCGGGTGACTACCCAGCGTCAGCCCCGAAAAACCGGCGGCCACAGCGACATTCGCCGACCAGGCGTCCCACACGGTCGGCAGCACCACCGGATTTCCGGGCTGGTGCAGTTCGAGCAGAGTCTTGGCTTTCGCGTCCAGAGAGGTCATACCCGCGATGATGCCGCACCGCGGGCGCGCGCGCCGCGGACCCGGCTAGACGCAGCCGGAGCGCGGCGGGCAGTTCAGCTGAACGTCGAGCACACGCGCGCCCGGCCCCTCCGCGCCGAGCCGGTCGTGCTCGTTGACGAGCTTGCACGAGCCCAGTGACAGGCAGCCGCAGCCGATACAGCCGGTGAGGTTGTCGCGCAGGCGGGTGAGCTGGGTGATGCGATCGTCGAGATCCTCGCGCCAGGTGGTGGACAGTGTCTCCCAATCGCGGCGGGTGGGGGTGCGCCCTTCGGGGAGCCGGTCCAGCGCCGAGCGAATCTCACTGAGTGGGATGCCGACGCGCTGGGAGATGCGGATGAAGGCCACTCGGCGCAGCGTTTCGCGAGCGTAGCGCCGTTGATTGCCACTGGTTCGACGACTCGATATGAGACCTTCACGTTCGTAGAAGTGCAACGCGGACACTGCAACTCCACTACGATCGGAAAGCTGCCCGGGGGTCAGCTCCTTCGTTTGCCAATCGGCCGTCGTCATCTGCGCTCCTCCCGTTTTCGCCCTCAACAATACTTGAGGTTTTCGTGTCGTGTACGAAAACGGCTGGACTCCGCACCCGCCGGGTCTGCGGGTCTTCCGTGCCGAGGCGCGCTCGGCGGATTACGGTTTCCGCATGGGAACCGCCCCCGACTCGCGCTTGGCCGTCACCTCCGAGGTCGGCACGCTCCGGACGGTGCTGCTGCACCGGCCCGGCGACGAACTGCGCAGGCTCACCCCGAGCAACAACGATCAGCTGCTCTTCGACGGCATCCCGTGGGTGGAACGCGCCCAAGCCGAGCACGATTCCTTCGCCGCCCTGCTCCGCGAACGCGGCGTGGAAGTACTGCTGCTGTCGGACCTGCTCGCCGAGACGCTCGCGGTGAGCGGGGCGGCCAGGATCCAGGGTATCTCCGCCGCCGTCGACGCCCGTCGGCTGGGCCACGGCCTGGCCGATCAGCTCGCGGCCGAGCTGCGCAAGGTCGAGGCCCGCGAGCTCGCCGACATCCTGATGGCGGGCATGACCTTCGACGAGCTGCCGTTCGGCCCCGACACCACCTCGCTGGTGCGCCGGATGCACCACGGCGGCGATTTCGTCATCGATCCGCTGCCCAACCTGCTGTTCACCCGCGACTCCTCGTTCTGGGTCGGCCCGAAGGTGGCGATCACCTCCCTCGCGCTGCCCGCCCGCATCCGCGAGACCTCGATCACCGATCTCGTCTACGCCTTCCACCCCCGCTTCCTCGGCGTGCGCCGCGCCTACGAATCGCACACCGCGCCGATCGAGGGCGGTGACGTGCTGCTGCTGGCGCCGGGGGTGGTCGCGGTCGGCGTCGGCGAGCGGACCACGCCGGCGGGCGCGGAAGCGCTGGCGCGCAGCCTCTTCGACGACGATCTCGCGCACACCGTGCTGGTGGTGCCGATCGCGCAGAACCGCGCCACCATGCACCTGGACACCGTGTGCACGATGGTCGACACCGACGCGGTGGTGATGTACCCGGGTGTGCGGGAAACCTTGCAGGCGTTCACGATCCGCCGCGAGGACGGCTTCTCCGGGCGCGGCGACCTGGACCGGATCAGCATCTCCGGACCCGAACCGTTCCTGCCCGCCGCGGCCGCCGCGATGGGCATCGCGAAGCTGCGGGTGATCGACACCGGCCGCGACGGGCCGACCGCCGAACGCGAGCAGTGGGACGACGGCAACAACACCCTGGCGCTGGCGCCGGGCGTGGTGGTGGCCTACGAACGCAACGAGATGACCAATTCGCGGCTGACCGACGCCGGTGTCGAGGTGCTCACCATCCAGGGTTCGGAGCTGGGCTCCGGCCGTGGCGGTCCGCGCTGCATGTCCTGCCCCCTGGCCCGAGACGAGGTGTGAGCGAGCGTGTTCCACGTCGAGCTGTCCACCGATTCCGCTCAACCGCCCTACGAGCAGTTACGCATGGCGGTGATCGAACAGGTCCGCGCGGGCACGCTCAGCGCGGGCACCAAGATCCCGACCGTGCGCGCGCTGGCCGCCGATCTCGGCATCGCGCCGAACACCGTCGCCCGCGCCTACCGGGAGCTCGAGGCCGACGGCGTCCTCGAAACCCGGGGCCGCCAGGGCTCTTTCATCGCCTCCTCGGGTGACCCCACCCGCGATATCGCCGGTCGCGCGGCCGTGGACTACGTCGCGACCATCCGGCGGCTCGGCCTGCCCGACTCCGACGCGGTCGACTTCGTCCGACGCGCGCTGGACAGCTGACCCACGCCCCTAGCGCCAGCTCGGGAGCCAGAGGTGGTCCTGCCAGCTGGCGGGACTGATCGGCTGGGCGGTGAGAATCGGCCACAACCAGACGAAGTTCGCGATCACCAGGCCCAGGTAGATACTGACGATCAGCAGCCCCAGGGCGTAGCGCTCGTTGACCGGGGCCGGGAGATAGGTGCCGGTGGGACTACGCGGTATCCCGGCGGGCCGGGCCGACCCGAGGATGTCGCCGAGGATCAGCGCGACGCCCATCGCCAGGAACGGCGCGAGCACCACCGCGTAGAAGAAGTACATCTGCCGGTCCAGGGTCAGGAACCACGGCAGCAGGCCCGCACCGTAGCCCACCAGCACCGCCGCGTAGCGCCAGTCCCTGCGCACGACCGAGCGCCACAGCATCCAGCCGAGGGCGGGCAGCGCCAGCCACCACAGCGCCGGCGTGCCGACGGCCATCACGGCCTTGACGCACTGCGCCTCGCCACAGCCGGTCACCGTGCCGTCGGCGTAGTAGTAGAGCATCGGGCGCAGGCCCATCGGCCAGGTCCACGGCTTGGATTCCCACGGATGGTGGTTGCCCGCGGAATTGGTCAGGCTGGAATGGAAGTCGAGGGTCTCGCCCTGGTAGTACCAGAGCGAGCGCAGCGCGTCGGGCAAGAACGCGAACGGGCCGTCGGTGCCGATCTGATTGCCGACCGCGTACCGGTACACCCCGGACTCGCTGGCGAACCAGGCCCAGTACGAGGACAGGTACACCACCAGCGGGATGACGACCAGCGCGTACAGCGCGGGCCCGACATCGCGGACCAGCGTGCCGACCCACGGTCTGCGCACCCCGTACGCGCGCCGGGCACGCACATCGAAGGCCACGCTGAGCAGGCCGAAGAACATGATGAAGTAGATGCCCGACCACTTGGTGCCGCACGCCAGTCCGAGCAGTACGCCCGCGCCGAAGCGCCACCAGCGCACGCCGAGTCGCGGTCCCCAGTCGGTGATCCCCACCCGGCCCGCCAGATCCGCGCGGGCCAGGCGTTCGCGCACGTCGTCGCGATCGACGATGAGACAGCCGAACGCGGCGGTCACCAGCAGCGCCATGAAGATGTCGAGCATGCCGATGCGGGAGGAGACGAAGGTCAGCCCGTCGGCGATGAGCAGGATGCCGGCGAAGGCGCCGATCAGCGTCGAGCGCGACATGCGCCGCACGATCCGGATCACCAGCAGCACCAGCACGGTGCCCGCCAGCGCCGCGGTGCCGCGCCAGCCCCACGCGTTGTAGCCGAACAGGGCCTCGCTGATCGCGATGAACTGCTTGCCGACCGGCGGGTGCACCACCAGGCCATAGGCGGGGTTGTCCTCCACGCCGCCGCCGGTGACCATCTGCCAGGCCTGCGGCGCGTAGTGCTTCTCGTCGAAGACGGGCGTGCGCGCGTCGGTCGGATAGTTCAGGTTCGCGAAGCGGGTGATCGCGGCGATCGCGGTGAGGACCAGGGTGACCGCCCAGCCGCGCGCGGTGTCGAGCGGGCCGAAATCGGGGGCGGGTCGCAGCGGAGCCGGACCGACCAGCGCCGAGGCGGGCCGTGACGGTGGCAGCGCACGCGTTTCGGTCACCGGGATCACGCCCCGATCGTAGGCGGTGCGCCCAGCGATGTCCGACCCGACACTTGTCCCCCTCCTCCGACGCGCGAACCGGCGCGACCCGCTCGCCTGACAGAATGACCCAAACTACCGGAGAGGCTGGGCGACACTGTGTTGGTCTTAGCGGCTACACCGATGGGCGACATCGGCGACGCGTCCCAGCGACTGCGCGACGCGCTCGGCTCGGCCGATGTGGTCGCCGCCGAGGACACCCGCCGGACCAAGGCCCTGGCCAAGGCGCTCGGCGTGGAGATCACCGGCCGGGTGGTCAGCTTCTACGACCATGTCGAAACCGCCCGCATCCCCGCCCTGCTCGACGACCTCGCGAGCGGGCTGACCGTGCTGCTGGTGACCGACGCGGGCATGCCGTCGGTCAGCGACCCCGGCTATCGTCTGGTCGCGGCCGCCGTCGAGCGCGATCTGCCGGTCACCTGCCTGCCCGGCCCGTCCGCGGTCACCACCGCGCTCGCGCTGTCCGGGCTGCCGGTCGAACGGTTCTGCTTCGACGGTTTCGCCCCGCGCAAGGGCGGCCAGCGCCGCGAGTGGCTGCGCACCTTGGCCTCCGAACAGCGCGCCTGCGTCTTCTTCGAAGCGCCGCACCGGCTGGCCGACTGCCTGGCCGACGCCGTCACCGTGCTCGGCCCCGACCGGCGCGCGGCCGTCTGCCGCGAACTCACCAAGACCTATGAGGAAGTCGTGCGCGGCACGCTCGGCGAGCTGGCCGCCTGGGCCGTCGAGGGCGCGCGCGGCGAGATCACCGTGGTGCTCGCCGGAGCGCAGCCGGTCTCGGCCGACCCCGCCGACCTGGTCGCCGAGGTGGAGGCCCTGGTCGAGTCCGGGTTGCGGCTCAAGGACGCCTGCGCCGAGGTGTCGGCCGGGCGCGGCGCCTCCAGGAAAGACCTGTACGAAGCGGTTCTGGCCGCCCGCAGCGAGAGCTGATCCGCCGCACTGCACGGCGTTCGGGGGTGTCAGCACGCGCGGTTCCACCCTGGTCGGCGGGTGGCGATCACCGCACGGCCCTGTCCGTCGGGTGGCGATCACGGCACGGCCCAGTCGGCCAGGTGGCATCACGGCACCGGCCCAGTCCGCCGGGCGGCGATCACAGCACAGCCCAGCCGACCAGGTTGCGCGCCGGTCCGGCCCAGCCGACCGGGTGGCCCGCCGGTCCGGGTCAGCGGTCGAGGACGGCGAGCATGCCCGCGACGGCGCGCGGCCAGGTGAACTGTTCGGCGCGGGTGCGGGCGGCCTTGCGGCGGCCCGAGGTCGGCATGGCCAGGACATCGGTGACGGCCTGCGCGAAGGCGCGGGGGCGGTCGGCGGCGATGGCGCCGCATTCGGCGGTGACGATGTCGGCCAGCGCCGAGGAGCGGCTGGCGACGACCGGGGTGCCCGCGGCCAGGGCTTCCAGCGCGGCGAGGCCGAAGGTCTCGTGCGGGCCGGGAGCGAGTGAGACATCCGCTGTGGCAAGCAGTTTCGCGACCATCGACCGGTCGCTGATGAAGCCGGTGAAGTGGACCGACGGCGCGCCGCCGGGCAGGGTCGGCAGGGTGCGGGCGCGGCGTTCGAGCGATTCGCGGCGGGGACCGTCACCGGCGACGACCAATCGCGCGGGCAGCCCGGCCCGATGCAGCGCGCCCACCGCCTCGATACTGCGGTCGACCCGCTTCTCCACCGACAACCGCCCGCAATGCACCAGCAGCGGATACCCGTCGACCCCGAGGTCGGCGCGCAGCCTACGGTCCCGACGACGCGGACTGAACAGGTCCAGGTCGACACCCAGCGGCACCAGTTCCACATTGGGCGCGCCGATGCGCTGGAACTCCTCGCGCGCGAAATCCGTCGTGCACACCACCATGTCGTAGTCGTCGGCGGTGCGGCGGTTGGCGACATCGGCGCACCGGCGCGCGGCGGGCCCCGGCAGGAACTGACCGAGCAGCCGATCGAGCCGCTCGTGCGAGATCATCACGCTCGCCACCCCGCGCCGCCCGGCCCAGCGCCCGAATCCGCGCAGCGTGAGCCGGTCGGAGACCTCGAGCACGTCGGGCCGCAACCCACCGAGCACATCGGCGACCCGACGTGGATCGGCCGCCCGATACCCGCCGGTGCACGGGATAGCCACGGCGGGCAAGGTGATGCGCAATGCCCCGGTCGGCAGCATTTCCTCACTGCGCCGCGCCCCCGGCACGATCAACACCACTTCGTGCCCCGCCGCCACATACCCCTCCCCGAGGTGATGCAGCGCGGTACGCAACCCGCCCGATCGCGGGCCGTAGAAGTTGGCGAGCTGCACGATGCGCACCCTCCCGATCGTTCAGCGACACGGGTGCACTCCGGAACCGGGCCGTGGAACGGTACGTGAACACCGGGGAAAGAGATCGGCACTCGGGCGCCCAGAGGAACTGGACGAATCTTGTAGGGTCGACCGACTGAAAGTTCAGGCTTGTTTGGCCGGAGGGGGATTGCTTGTCGAGATCGGGGCTGCGTGCGCGAAGGCAGGCGAGTACTCCGAGGGTGCGTGGCTGCGGATCGCCGAGCGGATGCGAAAGCTGGCGGGCATCGTCAATCAGTGCGCCGACAACGTCCAGACCACCGACCAGGAATTCAAGAACCGGCTCGAGGTCATGGACTTCTTCGCCACCCTGGCCGCCTACGACCGTTTCCACGAGGAGAACGACCAAGGTCGCAGGCTGGCCATCGAGATTCGCGATATCACCACGGCGCTGCGCAACGCCGACTCGCGGATTGCCAACCATTCAACTTGAGCAATGGCGTATCAGAAGATACCGCGAAGCTGGTGGATCAATACATGCAGGATCGCGGGCTCCAGCAGTCGATAACCAACTACATGAATACGAATGGTACGCAAACAGCACTGGGCTTGGGCACAGACTACTACAAACTAGAAGCGACTCGAACCGGAACCCAGGAGCAAAAGTAAGCGAACATGAACCACTCTGCGCATAAGGCGAGAAGTCTGATCATCGCAATCCTTGTGACCGTCGCCGTCGCGGCGTCCTCCTGCACCGGCGACAACATGAACGTCACCCCCTCGAATACTTCGACTTCCGCTTCAGTTTCTACAGATAAAGACTTTCCCTACCCACCAATTCAGTTCGACTGGGATACCAGCGCACCGCTGAGCGCAGAAAAACAAGCAGCAGCGAAAGCAGCCATCGAAACAGAAATACTGATCCGAAAATGGATACGCCGCCAGGACCCGGTCACCCCACCTGACATTCTAGCCGCCGTCAGCTATGAGAATCGAAATCATTGGCTGTCCATCACCCCTATCCCTGAAACAGGGGGGAAACTCTACCGCGCAGTGGGGGTGAATGAAATTTCTCCCGCCCGATGGGAGGTCGTTTCCTGCAGGTACGATACACCTGGCGCTTACAGCATCGGCGCCAACGGTCAATTGGAACTGAGCACACCAGCCGAAACATTCATCGCATTCAGATCGACAGTGGCTCTGACGACGGAACCCGACGGCGCCGGCAAGACCTCGGATTCACCGCGATTGCTCGTCGTCGACAACGATCCGATCATGGGTGAGGATGCCCGCCGCTCCTGCGAACCGTTCCGGCCGGACCCCTACATTCAGCAGCCACCCCAGCCGATCAGGTAGGAAGCCCGCCGACGACGGTAACCGGCTACACCGATCCCGGCGAGTCGTCGGACCAGACGCGGAGCAGGCCGTGGCCGGTGGCGGCGGTGGTGATGGTGACCAGTTCGGCGTGGGCGCGGATCCATTCGGACTCGGCGAAGCGGACGCGCAGCGCGAGGCGACGGGAGGTGCCGGGGCGCAGGGCGGCGTCGGAGCAGGCGGCTTGCAGGGCGGCGAGGTCGATCGGGTCGACGGTGGGGCGTTCCACCGCCCAGCGGTCCAGTGGGGGTGGTGGGTCGCCCGCCCATTCGTAGATGAGGGCCGACGACAGCAGGATCAGGCCGACGCCGACGCCGCTGCGCTGGGAGACCGCGCGCAGCATCGTGATGTCGGGGTCGACCGCCGCGGCGTCGTCGTCGAGTTCGGGGATCGCGTGCATGAGCGCGCTCACCCGGCGCGCGCCGGGGTTGGCCCTGGTGATCATCTGGAACCGGCGAGGACACTCGTCGTCGCCGAGCATGTCGACCTGGCCCTGCCACCGGCCGCCCGGCGCCAGCTCGGTGGCCATCGCGAAGTACTCGACCCGGCCGTCGAAGCGGACCATCCGGCCGAACGCGTCGGGCGGGGTGCGGATCACCCGCACGTGCTCGGGTGCCCTGGCGAAGACGAGTTCCTCCAGGCCGGGACCGTGATGGGCCAGTTCGGTGATGGCGTCCCAATCCCAGGCCGCGACCCGGCGGCGGGGCCGCACCGGCGCGTCGGCAGGGCCGGTCCAGACCTGCACGCCGTGGATGCCGCCGAACGCGCAGCGCACCGGTTCGGCGAGCACCAGCGTCGCACCGACGACCTCACGGGTGGATTCGCCGCGGTCCCAGCACCGGTCCACCGCCTCGCGCAGCAGCCGGGCGCGGGTCGGGCCGAGCGCGCGCGACCACCGCGACGGCGGGAGCCAGTCGCGCGCGTGCGCGTCCACCGCGACCAGCGTCGGCGCGAGCTCCCCGGCGAGGGTCTCCACCAGCAGCCATCCGCCTGCCGATATCGTCACGATCAGTTCGGTGCCACGCCGCGTCCCGCGCGTGGCAGATCGAGGTCGAGGGGAATGCGCCCTTCCCGCAGTTGCGCTTCGACTTCCTCGGCGGGCATCGGCCGGGCGATGAGGAAGCCCTGCGCGCGGTAACAGCCGAGCCCGACCAGGGTCCTGGCCGCCATCGGCGTCTCGACGCCCTCACCGACCACGCCGAGCCCGAAGGAGCCGGCCAGGCCGATGATCGACTTCACGATCGCCAGGTCGTCGTTGCTGTCGCCGAGGCGCTGCACGAAACCGCGGTCGATCTTCACCGCGTCGACCGGCAGTGCCTTGAGGTGCGAGAGCGAGCTGTAGCCGGTGCCGAAGTCGTCGATGGCGATCTGCACGCCCATCCGCTTGAGTCCGCGCAGGGTGAGCCTGGTGCGCACGAGATCCTGCACGACGACATGCTCGGTGATCTCCAGGCAGACCGAACTGCCGTCGATCCCGAACAGTCGCAGGATGTCCTCGATGCGCTCCACGAAATCGGCGCTCACCAGCTGCACCGGCGACACATTGATCCGGATCACCACATTGGCGGCCAGCCCGCGGCGGCGCCAGTCGGCGAACTGCGAACAGGCCGACCGGATCACCCAGCGGCCGAGCTCACCGGCCAGGTTGGTGGCCTCGGCCACCGAGACGAAGGCGCCGGGCGGCAACAACCCGCGGGTGGGGTGCTGCCAGCGGACCAGCGCTTCCAGGGCCACGATCCGGCCGGTGCGCAGGTCGACCTCGGGCTGGTAGTGCAGCACCAGCGAGCCGTCGGACACCGCGCTGCGCAGGTTGAGCTCGACGTCGTCCTGGAGTTCGAACTGCGCGCGCATGGCGTCGGTGAACACCGCGACGCCGTTGCCGCCGCCGGACTTCGCCGACAGCAGGGCGTGATCGGCGCGGCGCAGCACGTCCGACACCGAGGTCTCCCCCGGAATGCCCAGCGCCACACCGACGCTCACCCCGCGACTGACCGATTCCTGCCCGACCGAGACCCGCCGGCCGATGAGCTGCTGGATCCGGGTGGCCTCCAGTTCGGCGGCGACCGCGTCCATCGGCGCGGCGGGCACGATGACGAACTCGTCGCCGCCGAGCCGGGCGATCATGTCGCCGGGTTCCAGGTTCTGTTTGAGCCGGCGCGCGAGGGTGCGGATGAAGTTGTCTCCCGCGCTGTGGCCGAGGAAGTCGTTGAGCGCCTTGAGCCGGTCCAGGTCGAGGAAGAAGGTGGCGACCGGACCCGCTTCGCCCGCGCGCAGCCGCTCCTCCATGTATTCGAGCAGGGCGCGGCGGTTGGCCAGCCCGGTCAGATCGTCGTGCAGCGCGATGTAGCGCAGCTTCTCCTCGGCGACCACGCGCGCCTGCAACTGGGCGAACAGCGCGGCGATGGCCTTGAGCACGTTGAGTTCCCGCTTGGACCAGGCCCGGTCGCCCATCTTCACGAAACCGAGCACGCCGGTCGACTCGCCGCGCGAGACCAGCGGCACGCAGGCCATGGCCACCTCGGGAATGCCCGAGGACTTGCGGATCGTCTCCTGGTAGTCGTCGCTGTCGGCGCCGGGCCGCACGATCAGCGGTTCGGTGGCGAACTCGAGGGCACGGAACACCGAATCCGCGTGCTCGAACTCGACCGTGTGCAGCGGGTCGGGATCGGGGACGTCGGGGCGGCGCGGCCATTCGGCGACCAGCACGGTCGCGCGCTTGGCGCGATCGGTGTGGCGCAGATAGCTGACGTCGACGTCGAAATGCTCGACGAGGGAGGCGAGCACCCGCTCGCTCGCCGACACCATGGTCGTGGCGTCGACACCCATCAACTCGGAGGCGACCTGGGTCACCAGTGAGTCGAGCGTTTGCCGAGGCACGTTGTCTCCGATCCGCGCTATCCGTCGTTCCTACCGCCGGGCACCGGCAACCGTCGACTGCGAACGCTCGCAGCCGCGGCGTAGCTCAGACGAAGAACCAATGCCACGTTCTCATCCTCAGGGATCCCCAGCAGGTCCTGGAAAAGCCTCTGAATGTTGGCAAGTGTATCTGTGAACTCGGAAGAAACGATGCGCAAATCCTCGCGCCGGTCGGCATAGAGGAACACCGGGGACACCGGCTGCACCGCCAGCCCCAGTAGTTGCGCCCGTAGCCACACCCTTTCCACTGCGGCACCAGCCCTCGCGTAGTCGGCCAGATCAGGTGTACCCGCTGCTCGCGCGCGGAAACCGATCGCCACCAACGCCGAGCTAGAACGCACCCGATCGACGGTGAATTCGCCCAGCGCGTTGCCCGCCGACCACTCGCGCAGCCGATCCATCACATCGGTGCGCCTGCCGACCTGGAGTTTGGCCAGTTCGTCGGGCGCCGGGTCGAGGGTGCGCACGTCGATACCGGTGCGGACATCCTCTCCCGGCCAGCGCAATTCGCCGTAGAGTTGCGCGTGCAGCTGCGGGGTCAGGTAGCGGACCCGGTCGCTGGCGCCGAGCAGCGCCGCGGCCTCGGCCAGCGCCTCGATCCCGGTGACCGCGTGCACGGTCGCGCCCTCGGCCGCGGCGGCGGTGCTCAGCGCGGGCAGCACGGTGCCGGGCAGCGGCGCGACGTCGCCGAGCCGGCGATTGGTGTGCCTGGCCAGCGCGAGCGGGTAGTCGGCGGCCAGGTCGGCGTCGGTGCCCTCGCGCAGCCGCAGCCGGGCCACCAGGGGCGCGGCCGGGTCGTCGACGCGCAGCTCCGGCTCGCCGAGCAGGCCGTGCGCGGCCGCGGCGGCGCGGGCGTTGTACAGCGCGGCCCCCACCGCGACGGCACTGCCGCGCAGGGCGATGTCCATCGCGGTCGAACCGGCCGGGTCCAGGGCGATCTCGATCAATTCCGTGCTGCCGCGCAACCGCCAGGGCTGCACGTTGCCGCCCGAGGGCGCGCGCTGGGCGCAGGCCAGGATCGCGGCGACCGGGTCGGCGGGCGGCGGTTCGTCGGCGGTCGGTTCGGGCGCGGTCTCGACGCCCTCGTCGAGGTAGCCGGGCTCGGCGAGGGAATCCAGCGCCGCCTCCAGGTCGACGCGGGTCCGGCCGGAGGACAGCTTGGCGCCGAGCCCGATCCGGCGCACCGCCGCGGTCACGATGGCGGCGCCCAATTGCACGTCGCTGCCCAATTGCGGCCAGGTGGTGATCGTTTCCCCGATCTCGGCCATGCTGGCCGCCATCCGCGAGGACAGCTGGCCCGGATCGAGGATGCGCAGCACGTGCGGCGCCTTCGCCCTGGTGTCCAGGTCGGCCAGTTGGGCGCCGGTGGTCGCGCCGAGCAGCCCGTGGAAGGGCTCGCGGCCCGGTTCCAGGTCGTAGCGCTCGACGTCGAAGAGCCCGCGGTCGCTGGTGTCCATCAGCAGCGGGATCCGGTGCCTGCGCGCGGCCTCGCGGACCGCGAACTTGATGTCGAGCGAATCGCATTCCTCGACGATCACCGAGAGCCCGTCGAGGAAGTCGTCGGCGGTGTCGGCCAGCACGCCGGCGGGCCAGATCTCCACCGGCAGGAAGGGGTCGAGTTCGGCGATCCGGCGCGCGGTGACCACGGCCTTGTTGACACCGATGTCGAAGAGCCCGCCCGGCACCCGGTTCAGGTTCGACAGCTCGATGGTGTCGAAGTCGGCCAGCCGCAGCAGCCCGCACGCGCCTTCCAACGCCAGGGTGTAGGCGACCGAATGGCCGACGCTCTGCCCGACCACGCCGACCGTCAGCCCGCCGAGGCGTTCCTGTTCGGCCCTGGTGAGCTTGTTGCGGTTGCGATCGGAGCGGATCACCCGGAACGCGTCGGGGCCGAGGATCACGACCAGCGCGTGTCGCCACGGGTAGTACACCCAGCGTTCCGCGGCCGGGTCGAGACCCGGCGGGAGTCCGGTGAGCCGGTCCAATTCGGCGCGCAGGCCCGCACGCAGGTCGTGCGTGCTGACGCCGGGGGCCGCGGCGAGCTGCCGCAGAGTTGCCGCGTCGGTGGGGTCGGCCGGATCGAGTACGAGGGGGCGGTAGTCCGCCGCCGGCGGGTCCGGTTCGCTCATCAACGGATCCGACCCACGAATCGCGCCATCGCGTTCCGGCCGACGCGACGGTGAACGCGCCGCAACCTGTTCTCGTTGCGCGCTGCTTCGACAGCCATCGTGTTCCTAGCTCCGTGCTACGCGCCCGCGCGCGGTCGGCGTCCTACCGAGGCCGACTGGTGCAGTATCCGTCATCCCGAACGTTTGCACCAGGCGAGTGGCTAATATTCCGATAACCACCGGCCGCGGGTGAACTATGCCCAGGTCAAACGGCATGAACGCACGGGAAGCCCCGGATTCCAGACCGATCGGTTCGAATTCGGCTAACTATCAGCTATCTACCGTGATCGAAACGAACAATTCTACGGTGTCCGGACCGTGCCAGACCTCGATCTCCTCGCGATAGGCGCGCGAGATCTCCGCCGACGCCGTCGCGTCGTCGACCTGAGCCCAAACATCCTCGACCGGATCGTGGTAATCACCGTTGGGGGCGAAGCGGGCGTAGATGCCCTTGGGCACCCGCACCATCAGATCGCCGACCGGCACCTCGTCGGGCGTCGCGTACTCGCGGGCCACCAGCGCGTTCCAGTTGCCCGCCGGATCCGGGACGTAGACGGTGTGCAGCGGCTCGCGCCCGCCGGGCCGGTCGCGCAGCCGGTCCTTGAGGAACTCGATCAGATCGCTGTTGCTCACCTTGAAGCTCGGATGGACCCGCGGCACGGCCAGACCGCCGTACAGTGCGCCACCGCGCACCACGATCGTGTAGCTCATCGCGGATCGACCGCCAGGTACAGGTCGATCTTGTACGCGTGCGGGTAGCACTCGAAATCGCCGGTGAAGGTGCGCTTGATCTGGTTGTGTTCTTCGGCGTAGGCGATCTGGGTCCACAGATCCGTCATCACCTGGGGAAAGTTACCGACCGAGGAGAAGCGCGCGTAGGTGCCGCGCGGCAGCCGGGCCGCCAGATGTCCGCGGGTGACCTGATCCAGCGACGCGCACTGGTACCCGACGATCTGGGTGTTGTAGGTGCTCAGCTCACCGGTGTAGTCGGTGTAGGCACTGGCCAGCGGGCCGCCCAGATCCTGATGCAGGACGGCAGACCACGCGGCTTCGAGATCCCGGTCGCGCAGCTCTCCGAGCGCACGCTTGGGACTGCGGACCGGCAGACCGGCCACCCATGTCTCGTCCCGCTCGACGATTTCGAACTGCATTGAAGACTCTCTCGAAGGGTCGGCTCGGTCCGGCCATGCTACCAACTTCGCGCTCGACAGCCATGACACACCGAGTTGTTCTTACCCCAACCTAACCACACCTGAGCTGGACAAACGTCCACCACCACGCCGCGACACCCCGACGTATTGTCGGATTCACCTGGATGCCCTATGCTCCCGCGCTCGTGTGGGTACGCGCGGCGCTCGAACCGCGAAAACAAGTGGTGCAGTGGGCGATCGTCGTCGTGATCGCGGTGCTGGCCGGCTATGTCGCGGTCTTGCTCGGCGACTCACGGCACTTCTACACCGACGACACCGAGGCGCAGTACGTGCCGATGTGGCAGCTGCTCGGTACCGAACTCAGGGCGGGCCGATTCCCGGCGATGGTGCCGTGGGAATGGATGGCGGGCAACTACAGCCTCGAGGAAGCCGGGCTCTACAACCCGCCGCAGTTGCTGGTCTACCTGCTCGCGCCCTCCTTCGACGATCTCGCGCTCTACGCGACCGCGGTCAAGCTGGTGTTCTCCACGATCGCGGCGCTCGGCGTGTTCCGGATCTGCCTGGCCTACGGCGCCCGCGCCCCCTGGGCGGCGGTGGCCGGCGTGGCGTTCCCGTTCAGCGGCTGGTTCCTGTTCTTCGACTCGGCCAGCTGGTTCACCTCGCACACCGGCACCGCCTGGCTCGTACACGCGTGGGCCTCGGCCGTGCTCTACGCCAGGGGACGTTCGGGACCGATCCCGCTGTTCGTGTTCCTGTATCTGGCGCTGACCATCCAATACGCCTTCCCCGCGGTCGAATCCGGCCTGATGATCGCCGCGGTCGCCGCCGGTGAGTACCTCTACCAGCGCCGCTGGGCGCCGGTGCTGCGGTTGCTCACCGCGTCCGGTCTCGCGGTGGCGGCCTCGATGGTGGCCAACCTGCCGATCCTGCTCTCCTCGCAGGCCACCTGGCGCGGCGACGTCTCCACCATCCACAACGACCCGTTCCTGACCGTGCCGTGGTCGGAATCGCTCAATGCCAGTCTGCCGAGCACGGTGCCCGCGTTCACCGCGTGGTGGGGCCATGTGCAGCCGCTGCCGATGGTCTACATCGCCTGGTTCGTGATCCCGGCGCTGGCGTTCATCGACTGGAAGGCCGCCGCGCGCGCCGCCGCCGAATGGAGCGGGATCGCGCTGTTCGCCGTCGCCGCGCTGATGTGGACCGCCGGGCCGGGCGCGATCGGCCCGCTGCGCTGGCCGGCCCGGGTGCTGCCGATGCTGGCCATCGCCCTGCTGGTACTGGTCTGCGTGCTGCTGAGCCGCCACGGAGCGTTCGCCTCGTCGCGGCGGCGGTACGCGGCGGCGGGCGTGCTGATCGGCCTGCTGTTCATCCGGTCGTTCTCGGCCGCGCCGAAACTGCTCGAACGGCACCTGATCGCGGTGGTCTTCGTCGTCGCGCTCGGCGCGGGCGTCCTCTGGCTGGCGCGCACCCGCGGGATCGGCGCCGCCGCCGCGCTGACCATCCTCGCGACGTTCCCGATCGCGTTCGTCCAGGTGGCCGTCGCCCCCACGACACCGCTGTCGTACGGCTTCCCCGAGCGGCGCTCCGAGATGACCGCCGCGTTCCCCGACTTCGGCGGCCGCACCCTGCAACTGGCCGACCGGATCATGGTGCGCGACGAGGACCGCACGCTCGCGGCGACCTACGGCTCGATCGCGCTCGGCAGCTACGCCAAGAACCTCGGGCTGCAGTACGTGAACGGCTACACCCCTGTCGGGCACGCGGCCTTCGCCGGGCTGCTGTGCATGGCCTGGGACGGCGGCACCTGCCCCGAGGCGTATCGCAAGGTCTTCGCGGTCGAGCCGTCGACCGACACCCCGATCGTCGACCTGATGCGGCTGGATCGTGTTGTCCTGCAACGGGCCCAGTACCCCGACGCGGGGACGAAGCCGGCGCCGCTGGGCTGGAAGTTCGTCCACTACCCGGGGCACGAACAACAGATCTGGGTGCTCGAGCGGGTCAATCCGCTGCCCTCCCCCGGCGACCTGATCGCGCACGAGTCGGGCGTGCACGCCACCGTGATGCCGGAGGCGGGCCTGACCAACCGCGCCACCGTCTCCTCCGGCACCGGCGGCCGGATCGTGCTCTCGCGCCTGGCCTGGCCCGGCTACACCGCGACCCTGGGCGACCGCGAGATCCCCGTGCGCGCCGTCGCGGGCACCTTCGTCGCCGTCGACATCCCGCCCGGCACGCACAACGCGCGGCTCACCGTCACCTGGCGACCGCCGGGCCTGCCGATCAGCCTGACCAGCGCGGTGCTGGCCGTGCTCGGGATCGGGTTGCTGCAGTGGTGGTTCCGGCGTGGCAGGCGCGTGCCCGAGCCGGCCCCGGTCGTGCCCGCCGACACCACGGCCGCCGACACCACACCCGAGGTGCAGCGCCCGGTCGCCGTCGAGGCCTGAGCCCCGCTCAGGCGCCGATGGCGGCGGCCAGGTGCGGCCACGCCTCGTGCAGGTCGGCCTGGAACTGGCCCCAGGTGTGCGCGCCGGTCGGCCGGTGGACGTAGGTGGCCGGGATACCGAGCTGACCCAGCCGCCCCGCGAAGGCCGCTGTGCACGTCCCCGCGATCGTTTCCAGCGGCGGCATGGGCAGACCGCGATCGCTCGCGCCCGGCAGACCGGTGGCGGCCGACAGGAAGATGGTCTTGCCCGCCAGCGCGCCCGCGTTGGCGAAGACGTCGTGCTCGCGCCAGACCGCGCCGCCGGGCACGCCCCACATGTTGCCGGGATTGCCGCCGCCGCGGACGGCCTGCGCGCTGACCATCGCGATGCCCCACGGATCCGCCGCCCAGGGGCAGCCGCTCAGCGCGGCCACCGCGGCGAAGCGGGGCCCGCCGCGGATGGTCAGGTCCAGCGCCGACGACGCGCTCATCGACACCCCCGCGATGGCGTTGCGCCCGCTGGTGCCGAGCGCGCCGTCGATCACGCCCGGCAGTTCCTCGGTCAGGTAGGTCTCCCAGCGGACCCGGCCGACGCCGGGATCGTCGGCGATCCAGTCGGTATAGAGCGTGAACGCCCCACCGACCGGCATCACCACGTTGACGAACTTGTCGGCGAAGAAGTCCCGCACATCGGTGTTGTCCCACCAGGAGATGCCGTCGGCCCCGCCGCCCGCGCCGGTCAGCAGGTACAGCGTCGGCGCGCCCGCGCCCGCCGCCCTGAGCACCCTGTTCTGGATCACCCGGCCCATCGCCGGCGAGTACACATCGAATTGGGCGGCCCGCCCGCCCAGCGGCGTCTCCCCCGCCACGTACGCCCCCGGATCGGCCTTCGCCTGCACACTCCCCAGCGAAGCGACGATCGCGCACACCACAGCAAGCCACAGTCTCGATGCAGTCACCCTTCCGGTATACCCCGCCGGATCGGCGCACACACCGGACCACATGCGCCCCACCCGTCACAAGTTCCCGGGAGTGACGAGGGTCACCCATGATCTGATCGACAGTCCAGATTCGGCTCTCAGCTGCGGTTTCGTTCCCGACCATAGAGCCGTGAACGGCGAAAACGAGGTGATTTGTGTCGTAGGTGAGCGGAATACTGGCCCGCGCCCGATGAGTTGGACCGACGGACTCCGTCTTCTCTCACGTGGTGCCGGGACACAGTAGACCCGGCATCGGGCCACCGCTCGCCCAGCCGATCCCCGCTCCTGGAGGTACCCCGATGCCCGCCGAACTATCCCCGCCGACGACGAAAGGCGGGACGCCGACCGTCATCCGGGTGCTGGTGCTCGCGACGTTCGTGGTGATCCTCAACGAGACCATCATGATCAACGCCATCCCGCGGCTGATGAGCGATCTGCACGTCACCGAGGTGGCCGCGCAGTGGGTCTCCACCGCGTTCATGCTGACGATGGCCGCGATCATCCCGACCACCGGCTGGTTCCTGCAGCGGGTCACCACCCGTCAGGCCTACGCGATCGCGATGGGCGTCTTCATCACCGGCACCGTGCTGTCCGCGCTCGCGCCGACGTTCGCGGTGCTGCTGATCGGCCGCATCATCCAGGCGGGCGGCACCGCGGTGATGATGCCGCTGCTGATGACCACCCTGATGACCGTCGTGGCCGAGCAGGACCGCGGCCGGGTGATGGGCAACGTCACCCTGGCCATCTCGGTCGCACCCGCCATGGGCCCGGTCATCTCCGGCCTCATCCTGCAGATCGATGTCCCCGCGATCGACTCGTGGCGGCTGCTGTTCGTGGTGATGCTGCCGATCGCCGGTGTGGTCACCTGGCTGGGGCTGCGGCAGCTCGAGAACGTCGGCGAACCGCAGCCGGGCGTGCTCGACCTGCCCAGCGTGGCGCTGGCCGCCCTCGGCTTCGGTGGACTCGTGTTCGGCCTGAGCAAGTTCCACAGCGGCAACTACACCACCCCGGCGCTGATCGTCGCCGGTGGCGCTCTGCTGATCGCCACGTTCGCCTGGCGTCAGATCCGGCTGCAGCGCACCGGCACCCCGCTGCTGGACCTGCGGGTCCTGCTGTCGGGCACCTACGCCAAGGCGCTGGTGCTGATGGCCATCGCCTTCCTGGCGATGATGGGCTCGATGATCCTGCTGCCGCTGTACCTGCAGAACCTGCGGCACCTGAGCCCGCTGGAGACCGGACTGCTGGTGATGCCCGGTGGTCTGGCGATGGGCCTGCTCGGCCCGACGGTCGGCCGCCTGTTCGACAAGTTCGGCGGGCGACTGCTGGTGGTCCCCGGCTCGATCGGCATCGCCGTCTCGCTGGCCGGCTTCACCCAGATCTCGCTGACGATGCCGTACTGGCAGCTGCTCGGCCTGCACATCCTGCTGATGATCTCGCTGGCCGCCGCCTTCACCCCGGTGTTCACGCTGGGTCTGGGCGCGCTGCCGATGCACCTGTACTCGCACGGCAGCTCGATGCTGGGCACCCTGCAGCAGGTGGCCGCGGCCTTCGGCACCGCGCTCGTGGTGACGATCATGTCCGCCCGCAGCACCTCGCTCATCGCCGAGGGCACCGACCCGGTCACCGCGAGCCTCGACGGCATGCGCCTGGCCTTCGCGGTCTCGGCGGGCCTGGCCCTGATCGTGATCGCCATGGCGGTCCTGCTGCCGAACCGCGCCGCGGGCGACCCGCACGGCGGTGCCCACGCGCCGGAGCCGGTCGACGAGCCGGAGACGCCGGAGCTGGTCAAGAACTGAGTCGTCACTGGTAGCAAGCCCCCGGTCGCCTCGCGCGGCCGGGGGCTTGCTTGGGTCGGCCCGGCGTTGCGTACCCCGATCCGATGCTGTCGGCGGGCCTTCCGCTGCTCGGCCCAACCGCTGCTGCGGGCTCGGACGCCCCGGCAACGCTAGCGGTCTGTCCAGCGGACCGGCAGCGCGTGCACGCCGTAGATGTTCATGTCGGTCCGCAGTCTCACCTCCTCGGCGGGCACAGCGAGTTCCAGGGCCGGGAAGCGGCGCAGCAGGCCCGCGAAGCCGGCGCGCAACTCGATGCGGGCCAGCTGCTGGCCCAGGCACAGGTGGATGCCGTGGCCGAAGGTCAGGTGGCCCCGCGCTTTCCGGTGCACGTCCAGGGTGTCGGGATCGTCGAAGCGCAGCGGATCGCGGTTGGCGGCCAACAGTGAGACGACGACGGTCGACCCGGCGGGAATCGTCTCGCCGCACAGCTCGATGTCCTCGGTGGCGTAGCGGTAGAAGATGTCGGCGACCGAGAGGTAGCGCAGCAGTTCCTCGACGGCGTCGGGGATCAGCTCCGGATCGGCGTGCAGCAAGGCCAGCTGCTCGGGGTGCTCCAGCAGCGCGAAAGTGCCCAGCGCCAGCATGTTCACCGTGGTCTCGTGACCGGCGAGCAGCAGCAGGAAGGCCACGCCGGTCAGCTCCTCGATGCTCAGGTCGTCGTGGCGGGCCAGGTCGGAGAGGATGTCCTCGCCGGGCTCGGCCCGCTTGCGCTGCACCAACTCGGCCAGATAGCTGTTCATCGCGCCGAACGCGGCCATCTTCTGCGCCAGTTCCTGATCCTTGACCAGGAACTGGGCGGAGTTGAGCTGGAAGGTCGCCCGGTCTTCGTACGGGACGCCGAGCAATTCGCAGATCACCAGCGAGGGCACCGGCAGCGCGAAGGCCTGGACCAGGTCGACCGGCGGGGTCAGCCGCGCCATCTCGTCGAGCTGTCGCTCGGTGATCTCGACGATGCGCTCCTCGAGCTCCCGCATGCGCTTGACCGTGAAGGCGCCGGTGAGCTTGCGGCGCAGGCGGGTGTGGTCCGGCGGGTCCATGGCGACGAACAGGCCCGGGATCTGCGGGGACGGCTCGGTCGGGACGGGCATCCCGGGCGTCTCGTAGGGCACGTGCACGACGCCGAGGTCCTGGCGGGAGCTGAACCGGGTGTCGGCCATCAGCCTGCGCACCGCCTCGTACCCGGTCACCAGCCAGCCCTCGTGCCCGTCGGGGAAGATCAGTGGGCTGACCGGCCGCACCGCGCGCAGCCGGGTGATCTCGCCGGGCGGGTCGAAGGGGCCGGCGTCGCGGTCCAGCGGCAGGCCGTGTGGGATCGAATCGGTGTCACTCATGGTCATTTCCTTGTCGGGTAGGAGGATTCGCGATTCGGCGCTCAGACGGCGGCGGTGTGCCGGATGACGATGTTGCCCAGGGAGTTACGCGCGTACACCGCGACGGTGTCGCCCGACGGCGCGACCGGCGCCAGCAGATTCCGCACGGTGCCCACCGTGGCGGCGGTCTCCAGCCGTACCCCGCTGCCGGGACGGATGCCCACCTCCAGCTCGCCCACCGAGGTCTCCAGCCGGAGCTCGCCACGGGTGGCCTCGCCGATGCGGATGTCGCCCTTGGCGGTCTTCGCGGTGACCGAGCCCAGCGGACGCTCGACGACGATGTCGCCCAGGGAGACCGTCAGGTCGCACTCGCCGAGTTCGCCCGCGCCCAGCAGCCTGCCGACGCCCGCGGTGCCGGTCAGCCGGGAGCCGGTCGGGACCTCGATGGACACCTCGATCGACGGGTTGCCGCCGAACGGGGTGTAGGTGCGCCAGTTCTTCGGCGTCGTCACGGTCAGCACGCCGTCGGTGAACTCGACCCTGGTCTGCTCGGCGGCGCGCACGTCGGCCTTCTTGGCCGCGTCGGCGGGCCGGACCGCGACGACGGTGTCGTGGCGATCCGAGGCGACGACGGTGACGCCGGCCGACAGGACGTCGACGGTGACGGCGATCGGCTGCGGGGTCGGGAAGGTGTTCATGGGTGTCTCCTGGAGATCGGGCCGCCCGGTTTCCGGGGGCTGCGTTGTTGATGGCACTACTGTCGCGAGCCCGCCTGACACCGACCTGACACCGCGCTGACGCCCGCGCTGACGCGATATCCGGACCGGCGACCGATTGACGCGCGAGGCACAATGGGCCGGGTGCAGATCGGGATATTGGGGCCGCTGGAGATCCGGACGAAAGACGGCGGATCGATAGCGGTACCGGGCGCCCGGCTGCGGGCGCTGCTCGTCGCTCTGGCTCTCGAACCGGGCCGCGCCGTCTCGAAAGAGCGCCTGGTCGACTGGATCTGGGGCGAGCAGCCGCCCGCCGACGCGGCGAACGCCCTGCAAGCGCTGGTCTCGCGACTGCGCCGGGTCCTGCCCGACGGCGCCATCGACGTGCAGACCGGCGGCTACCGGCTCACGGTGGCACCCGACGCCGTCGACGCCGTGCGCTTCGAGCAGCTCGTCGATCGGGCGCGCGGCGGCGAGGTCGCGCACCGGGCCCGGCTGCTCCGCGAAGCCACCGGCCTGTGGCGCGGGGACCCGCTGCGCGACCTCGGCGACAGCGCGGCCGTGGACGCGGTGATCACCCGCTTCGACGGCCTGTACCTGGCCGCCCTGGAGGACCGCTACGAGGCGCAGATCCAGCTGGGCGAGGGCGCCGACCTGGTCGCCGAGTTGACCGAGCTCGTGGCCAGGCACCCGGTGCGGGAGCGGCTGGTCGCCGCGCTGATGCGCGCCCTCGGCGCGGCGGGCCGGGCACCGGAGGCGCTGATCGTGTACCAGCGCGCCAGGGAAGCGCTGGCCGACGAACTCGGGGTCGATCCCTCCCCGGAGCTCTCGGCACTGCACGTCGCGCTGTTGCGCGGCGAGGTCGGCGCGCGGCCCCAGGAGCGCACGACCAACCTGCGGGCGGAGCTGACGAGTTTCGTCGGCAAGGAGGCCGATATCGCCGTGGTCCGCGAACTCATCGCGGCGCACCGGCTCACCACGCTCACCGGTCCGGGCGGATCGGGCAAGACCCGGCTCGCCGTGGAGACCGCCCGGACCATGCTCGGTGACCTGCCCGACGGCGCCTGGCTGGTGGAACTGGCCGCCGCCGACAGCGACGGCGACCTGGCGCAGACGGCGCTGGCCGCCCTCGGTCTCCGGGACGCGTTGCTGGGCAGCGCCTCCACCGCCGACCCGATGGACCGGCTCGTCGCGGCGATCCGCGACCGCGAGACCCTGCTGATCCTGGACAACTGCGAGCACGTGATCGAGGCGGCGGCGACCTTCGCCCATCGGATCCTCGGCGAGTGCACCCGGCTGCGCATCCTGGCCACGAGCCGGGAACCGCTCGGCATCACCGGCGAGGCGCTGTGGCAGGTGCGGCCGCTGAGCCTGCCCGCCGCCGTGGCGCAGCCGCGCGAGATCGAGTCCTCCCCCGCCGTCGCCCTGCTGCGCGACCGGGCGAGCGCGGTGCGCACCGACCTCGGCACCGATCCGGACACCTGGGCGACCATGGCGCGCGTCTGCCGGGCGCTCGACGGCATTCCGCTGGCGATCGAGCTGGCCGCGGCGCGCTTGCGCACCATGTCCCTCGATCAGCTCGCCCACCGGCTCGACGACCGGTTCCGGCTGCTGACCGGTGGCAGCCGCACCGCGATCGCGCAGCACCGGACGCTGCGCGCGGTGGTCGACTGGAGCTGGGAGCTGCTCAGCGACGCCGAACGCCGGGTACTGTCGCGGCTGTCGGTGTTCGCCGGTGGCGCGAGTCTGGAAGCGGCCGAACAGGTGTGCGCCGGTGCGCAGGTCGAGCAGTGGGAGGTGCTCGACCTGCTCACCGCGCTGGCCGAGAAGTCGCTGCTGGTCGTCACCGAGGACCCCGCCCCGCGCTATCGCCTGCTCGAGACGATCAAGCAGTACGCCACCGACCGCCTGGTCGAAGCCGGCGACGCCGAGTCGGCCCGCCGGGCCCACCAGGCGTACTTCGCCGGCCTGGCCGCCACCGCCGAACCGCACCTGCGCCGCGCCGAACAGCTGGAGTGGCTCGCCGTGCTCGACGCCGAACACGACAACATCGCGGCCGCGATGCGCGGCGCGCTCGCGGCCGCCGACACCGCCGGGGCGATGGGGCTCGCGGCAGCCGCGGGCTGGTACTGGTGGCTGGGCGGGCACAAGGCCGAGGGCACCGAGCTGGTCATCGCGGCCGCCGAACTGTCCGGTGAGGTCGACGACGAGACCAGGGCCACCGTCTACGGCCTGGTCGTGCACTTCGTGACCTCGGGACGCAATGACGAGCACCAGGTGGCCGAATGGATCGACAAGGCCTACGAGTACGGCCGCGACAGCCGGGGCGGCCATCCGGCGCTGCGCTTCACCGCCGCGCTGAAACACATGCTCCAGGGCCCCGACGCCTATCTCCCCGCCTTCGAAGCGGTGCTCACCGACGAGGACCCCTGGGCCCGCGCCCTGGCGCGGCTGCAACTGGGCAAGCTGCGCACCGTGCTCGGCCACGACGGCCCGGAAGCCGACGAGTACCTCGAGCAGGCGCTGACCGAGTTCCGCGCGCTGGGTGAGCGCTGGGGGATGTCGTTCGCGCTGACCGAACTGGCGAGCCGGACCGCCATGCGCGGCGAATTCGCCGCCGCGAGTGAGCTCTACGAGCAGGCGATCGCGGTGGTCACCGAGGTCGGCGCGATCGAGGACGTGGTCGGCATGCGGACCCGGCAGGCCCAGCTGTACTGGCGGCTCGGCGACGCCGAGGCGAGCGCGGCGGCGCTGGCCGACGCGCAGCGCTGCGCGGACCGGGCGGGCTGGCCGACCGCGCTGGCCGAAGTCGCCCTGACCCGGGCGGAACTGGCCCGTTGGAACGGCGAGACCGAACCGGCGCATCAGCAGATCGACCTCGCGCGCG
This sequence comes from Nocardia sp. NPDC087230, assembly GCF_044744725.1. NCBI lineage: Bacteria > Bacillati > Actinomycetota > Actinomycetes > Mycobacteriales > Nocardiaceae > Nocardia > Nocardia sp. NPDC087230. The sequence continues at coordinate 757,724 of NZ_JBIUYV010000001.1, read as the reverse complement.
GCCTGCTCGGCAGCGATGCCGACCAGCCGAATGTCAGTGCGCTGCTGCATGTCCTGCTCGGCTACCTGGCCGTCGACCTCGACGAGGCGCGTGCCCGACACGCCTCGGCCGTGCGGGCGGCGACCCTGGCCGGCCACGCTCCCCTGATGGCCCACGTCCTCATCGGCGTCGCCGACCTGGCCTTGCGGTCCGAGCAATACGAGCAGGCCGCGCGGCTACTGGCGGCGAGCACCGCCACGCGCGGCGTCCCCGATCTGTCCCACCCGGACGCGGCCCGCATCGAGGCGACCGCACGAGATCGCCTCGGTGACAAGGAGTTCACCGAGGCGATGCGGGTGGGTGCGGGTGCTGATCCGGCCGAGCTGGTCGCGATCACGCTCGCTTCGTGAAGCTCGCCCGCGACCACAGGTAACCGACGACGGCGAACCCGGCGCACCAGGCCAGTGCCGCGACGGTGTGGCCGCCGGAGGGCTGCCCGGTCAGGAAGCCGCGCACCGACTCGATGATCGGGGTGAAGGGCTGATACTGGGCGAACTGCCGGATGCCCTGGCCCATCTTGTCGGCAGGCACGATCGCGCTGCTCAGGAAGGGCAGCATGATCAACGGCACCACCGACATCCCGGCCGCCTCCGGGGTCTTCGCGGCCATGCCGAGCGCGACGGTCAGCCAGGCGGCGGCGAAGGCCGTCGCCAGCAGCACCCCGAGCGCGCCGAGCCACTGCACCGCGGTCGCCGGCGAGCGGAACCCCAGCGCGAAACCGACCCCGAGCACGGCGGTGATCGCGACGACATTGGTCAGCATGCTCGCGGCCACGTGCCCGGTCAGCACGGCACCCCGGGACACGTCCATGACCTTGAACCGGTTGATGACGCCCTTGGTCATATCGGAGCTCACCGACACCGCGGTGCCGGACAGCCCGTAGCTGATGGCCAGCATGAGCATGCCGGGCACCGCGTAGTCGATGTAGTTCTCGCCGACGTCGAAGGCGTCGCCGAAGACATAGACGAAGATCAGCATCATCATCACCGGCATCAGCGCCGCGTTGAAGATGGTGACCGGCGAGCGGGTGATGTGGGTGAAGTTGCGGCGCAACATGACCGAGGCGTCGAACAGCGCGACGGACAGGGTGCTGGGTGCGGTGCGGGTGCTCATCGTGCTTCGGCCTCCGTGGTGGGGTGCCCGGTCAGGGCGAGAAAGACGTCGTCGAGGTCAGGGGTGCGCAGGGAGACCTGCTCGGCCTCCAGCGCGTGCGCGGCCAGCTGATCCAGCAGGGCCCGCAGGGATGTCGAGTCACCGTCACCGGGGACGTTCAGGGCCAGCGCGTCCTCGTCGGGAGTGGCGCCCGGCAGGATCCGCGCCGCGGTCGCCAATTCCGTGGCGTCAGCGAAGCGCAGCCGGATGTGGCTGCCGGGGATGCGGCGCTTGAGTTCCTCGGCGGTGCCCTCGGCGACGATGCGGCCCTGGTCCAGCACGGCGATCCGGTCGGCCAGCTGATCTGCCTCTTCGAGGTACTGGGTGGTGAGGAAGATTGTCACGCCGTCGGCGGTCAGCTCGCGCACGATGTCCCACATGGTGCGCCTGCTGCGCGGGTCGAGGCCGGTGGTCGGCTCGTCGAGGAAGACGATCTCGGGCCTGGTCACCAGGGTCATCGCCAGATCCAGCTTCCGGCGCATCCCGCCGGAGTAGCTCGCGGCCGGCTTACGCGCGGACTCGACCAGGTCGAAGCGTTCCAGCAGTCCGGTGATCACCCGCTTGCCCGCCTGCCCGCGCAGGCGGTGCAGGTCGGCCATCAGCCGCAGGTTCTCCTCGCCGGTGAGCAGGTCGTCGACGGCGGCGAACTGGCCGGTGACGCCGATCGCCTTGCGGACGGCCTTGGTGTCGGTCGCGAGGTCGTGGCCCGCCACCCGCGCGGTGCCGCCGTCGGCGGTCAGCAGGGTGGTCAGCACGTTCACCGTGGTGGTCTTGCCCGCGCCGTTCGGGCCGAGCAGCGAGAAGATCGTGCCCGCGTCGACGTGGAGGTCGATGCCGTCGAGGACCGTCTTGTCCCCGTACGCCTTGCGCAGCCCGGAGGCCGCGATTGCTGTGTTGTTCATGGTGATCACCGTCGCCGGTGGACCTGATACCGGGCTGACACCGCCCTGACACCCCCGCTGACGCCGCCGCCGCGCGCCGCGCCAGCGGCATGTCAGTCCGGCGTCAGGTCGGCGTCAGCGCGGACGGCGACGGTAGTCCTCGTGAACAGCACCGCCTTCGCCGCCTCGCCCCTGCGTCCCACCCTCGTCGTGCTGCCGCGCGGCGACCGGTCCGGCCGCGCGTGGCCGTTCCTGCGCGGCGATCACCCCCTCGCGCAGCTGATCCGCTTCGCGCTCGTCGGCGGTGCCAGCAATATCGCCTACGTCGCGCTGTTCGTGGCCTGCGCTGGACTGGGACCGCTGGTCGCCAACATCGCGGGCTCGCTCGTGAGCACCGTGATCGCCAACGAGCTACACCGTCAGCTCACCTTCCGGGCGGCCGACCGGGTGGGCCGGCTCACCGCGCAATGCCAGGGCGGCGGTCTGGCCCTCATCGGCCTGCTGACCAGCTCCGCCGCCCTGGCCGGGCTGGAATCACTGGCGCCGGGCCTCGGTCAGACGACGCAGGCGGGTGCCGTGCTCGTCGTGATGGCGCTGGTCGGCGGCCTGCGTTTCCTGGCCCTGCGCGGCCTGGTGTTCTGAGCCGCCCGCCGCTCAGCGGGTGGGCCGGGTGGTGGCCCTGGGGTCGCGCCAGAGCCCGAGGTCGAAGTACAGGGTCGTCATGTCGTCCCACATGACCGACCACGGCTGCTTCGGTCCCTTGCAGCGCCAGACCGCGACCATCCGGTCGATGCCGGGGATCCCCATCGGATCGTCGAGGTGTGCGACGCGCTCCACCTCGGTGAACCGGGCGCGCAGGTCTGCCTCGGCGGTGTCGAGCCCGAGGTAGATCACCGAGGTGGCCGAGTCCGGCGGCGGGCCGAAGAAGCCGAAGCCCCGGCTCGGGCTGTACGTGGCGGGCAGCCCGTACCGCGCCCCGAACTGCTCGACGGCACCCGCCTGCCAGTACCCCTGCACGACCACCGCGGAGTTCGCCTTTTCCGCGGGCGTCAGCGTGTGATAGCCGGTGCCGACGGCGGACACCATTTCCGACCAATTGGTGGTTCCCCAGAATGCCGAGCGGAAGCCGAGATCGATGGCGTCCTCGGCCTGAATGCGCCAACTCGGTGGCAGCGGCGTCACGGTGATCATGGCAATGAATGTCACCACCGAGATTCCAGCCAGCGGAATCAATGCCAAGTTCATCCACCGTTTACGGTCGAACTGCCAGAGGCCGACGGCACCGAGGGCGAACACGGCGGGAAAGAAGCCCGTCGGGTAATAAGGCCGACCGTGCGTGACGACGACGAATACGGTCATGATCACCAGCGCCACCGCGATGAACCGATACGGGCGCAGCGATTCCTGCTTGTACACCGCCCAAAATCCGAAGGCGAGCAACAACGCGCCGAGTACGCCCGCCAAGCCGAGCCACTGCGGAAAGAATCCCGGCGGACCGTAGCCGGTCGCGTCCTGCTCCGCGCCGATGATCGAGCCCATGGCCAGCTGCGGCCAGTTGTGCTGGGACTGCCAGATCAGGATCGGGATCAGGGAGGCGGCGAGGATACCGGTCGCCACCCACAGCGCGGGCCTGCGCAGGATCTCGCGGGGGCCGCACAGCACGACGGCCAGCCCGAGGCACGCCCAGACCAGCGGGATCATCCACTTCACCTGCATGTCCAGGGCGGCAACGAGTCCGGCGATGATCAGCAGCCGGTCCTGCCGGGTCCGCACCCAGCGGATGAACAGCCAGGTGATCACGGCGGTGAAGGTGGCGTCGAAGGAGAAGGTGCTCAGCACGACCTGCGTGGCCACCAGATACGACGTCGCGTAGGTGCCGGCGGCCAGCAGCTGCACACGGTGGCTGCCCCGCAGTTCGTAGGCGATCAGCGCCGACACGACGACCGAGCCGACGCCCATCACGACCGCGGGGAACCGCAGCGCCGTCGTCGATCCCGGCGCGAGCAGGTCGGCGATCCAGGCGAACAGCGGCACCACCACGCCCTGATCGGCGTAGGTGTAGTCGAGCCGCCTGCCCGCGGAGAGGAAGTAGAGCTCGTCGCCGAAGAACTCGTAGCGTCCCGCCGTCACGGTCAGCGCGATCGCGGCGATCGTGGCGAGCACCGCGACCCCGCGAAAAGCGAACGACGGGTTGGTATTCGGAATTTCCTCCGGCACGGCGCGAACCGCGACGACCGCTGTCATGAATTGCCCCTGATACTCCGACAGACGCGTTCGGCACCTCTCCCGCTGGTGCCGTCACCTCTGTTCGCTGATGAACCGATTCCTCCCCGGCAGCGAACTTGATGAGCGCGAGCGCTCGCGGTCCTGCTCGGATTATCCAGTTTCCGAAAACGTTAATGCCTGCCGGCAGGGTCCGCAAATACACCGCACACCGATAGCGGTTCGCTGTAAGTGAGCAGGACGAGGTGGCCGTGAAATTGTGACCTGGGTAATAAATTCCAGGTGAGTCTATACGACCCAGCCCTCATATCGGGCCATTCGAAATGCGGAACGCAGAACGAGTCATTCGCATACGCGTCGGTAACTATTCATCGGTCCGACAGAAACGAAGTACCCGCGCGGTAAACGGCGCAAACCATATTTTTATGGGCATGTTCGCACGGGGCCCGCCGCGTAGGATCCACCCGCTGCCGGGCACGGCCGACGGCCGGAAAAGCAGAAGGGCCCGGTCTGCCGACCGGGCCCTTCGTTGTGGAGCTAAGGGGAATCGAACCCCTGACCTTCTCGGAGCGCGCGGCATAGACAACCGTGGCCCACTCTGGGCAACCATCGTCTACCAAATCAGCATGCCTACCTGGGGAAATACGCTCCGATACGACAACTATCGACAACGCTGGACAACGCTCGACAACGGCGTGTCCAGCCAAATTAGTGGTGACATAGTGGGGTCCCCGCCCGCTGCCACCGCGTTGGAGAGCCACTCGCCCTGCGTCGAGATCGACGATCGCGCACCCCAGATCGAGGCCGCCTGAGAGTGTGCCAAGCCATACGAGCGATCGGCACGGCCCCGCCCGACCCGATCCACACGTGATGATCAACACACCACCTTCTGGCCGAGCCGTGTATCTCGCCGCAACGCCGCATCGCCGACAGCCACTAGCACCCAGCGATCGCGCGTCACACACCCGAGCATCGCACTCACGACCTTCTCGAAAGACGCCGTGCGGACAAGCAGAGAAGTCGAGCTGAGTTCCCGAATGGCTCACATGCAGGAGCCGTCTACACGGCATCAACGGCTCTCGACGATCGTCCTCTGTACGGGGAGCAGATCGAGGGACGAAAGCTCTTACTCCGGCGAGCGGGGCCAAGATCACGTGAGCCACGATCGCAGACCGATTGACGCTAATGCCGTGGCGCCGACCCCCACGATCCCCGCCAGGCCACGCCTGCGCGGCAGGCGCCTTCAGAGCACGCAACGTGAGGTGGCCGACGCCCGCCCGACGACATCGAGAGCTGGGACAACAGCCATTTCTCGCGCGATTGGATTCACCCGCCCCACCACAGCTGATCCTGTGCTCCCCCGATCAGGGTGCATACGCACGTTAACCCCCAAGATCGACACTGTGCGCACGCTCGTTCAGCCGTGCGCACAGTGCAACTGACCGTGTGCACCCGCACTCGACCGGTGCGCACGCCGAGAAGTCCGAGAAATTCTGCCGTGCGCACACCCTGCAACGCAATGTTCTCGGCGCTGCACCCAGCAGATACGTAATCTCGCACGACAGGGAGGCACGGGCGAAGCGATCCATCCGCGACCGTCCGGACCCGTTACCTTCGTGCTGGGTCGTCGTCAGTCCGAACAGGTACTCGGTCACCCCTTGGGGAGTGAGACCGAACTCCTTGGCAATGTCGCGCACCGTCATCCCTTGCCCATGCAGGCCGGCGAGCACTTTACCCAGCACCTGTGACGATTCGTGGACAAGCGCCGAGCCTGGGCGCGCGGAGCGGACTCCGCGCTTGCTCAATTCCACCAACGCTGCGCGATACGTCCAGTCAGCTATCAAACCCAGCGCATGCAGCCGGTTCGCCAGCGCTGTCGCGGACACGTTCCATCGAGCCTTGGCACGGATGACCTGCGCCACGCTAGGGTTTCGCAGTCCCACCGATAGAACATCATGGCGACTTGAGCAACGCGTTAGCGAACTGATCGCCGCAGCTTCTGCCTCGCACCCGTGCGGCACAGCATGAATGCCGTGAATACACAGGTGCCCGAGGTCGTGAGGTGCATCGAACCGTAGCCGCTCGGCGGTGGTGTCGAGGAAAACGAACGGAGTATTGCGGCGGTAGAAGCTGAAGGCATCGACGTCTCAGCGCCGCGGTCGGCCTCGCGGTGATCATGGCGCTGGCAATGGTGGCCCACGCGCGCTGGAAGGAGCCCGCCGCGATCGTGTTCAACCTTGCCCTGCTGGAAGCCGCGGTGTTCGTCGCTTGGGGACGTTTCGGCCCCTACGCCTCCTGACCACCCCGATTCCCGAAGGAGGACTCGTATGAATGTCACTGTTTTCGGGCCACCGGTTCGCTGATGGTGGAACGGCTGCTCGCGGCCGGGCACACCGTGACCGCCTACGCCCACAACCCGCCAAGATCCCTTCTCGCTGGGGTGAGCAGGTGAAAGTCGTGGTCGGCGAGGTTTCCGATGCAGTGATCAGCGCGTTGGGCCCGAGCATGGACCGCAAAGCCAACCGGGACCCCGCTGATCGAGGGCACCAGCCACATCCTGGCGGCGATGAAGCGTCACGGTGTGGGCCGCTTCATCGGCCACGCCACTCCTGCGGTACTGGACCCGCGGGGGTCCCCGACCTTGATCACCGGGTTGATCGAGTTCATGCCGCGCACGTTCATGCCCCGCGCCTACGAGGAGATCACCGGCATGTCGAACAAGATCATGCCCTCGGGGCTGGATAGGACGATCGTGCGGTTCATCGCCCCCCAAGGACTGTGCACCGAAGGGCCATATCCGGTCAGGTTCTTCGGCACCGACAAGCTCGGCTTCGCGATCACCCGCGCCGGCATCGCCGCCTTCACCGCCGATCAGATCGGCGAGAGTCGCTACCTGCATCGCGCAGCCGCCATCAGCAACTGACCACCGTCGAAACCTGAACGGAGACCTGTGTCCATCGTCATCACCGTTACCTGCGGTCACCTCGGCCGAGCAGCCGTCGAAGCCGTCCTCGACCGCAGCACCGACCCCGCCGAGGTAATCGCCGGTGCCCGCGACCTGGCCAAGATCATTGACCACGCCGCCCGAGGGGTGCACACCGCGGTCATCGACTACGACGACCCCACCACCATTACGCCGGTGTATATGTTCGTGCTGATCTCGGGCACCGCCCTGGCCAACCGCGACCGCCAGCACACCGAGGAGATCGCTGCCGTCGCCAAAGCCGGTGCCGCGCGGATCATCTACACCAGCGGCCTCAAAGCCGACGACACCGCGCTGTCGACCGCGGCCATGCACCTGCCCACAGAAGACGCGTGCGTGCCAGCGGGGTGTCGTTCACGATCCTGCGCAGCGGCTGGTACAGCGAGAACTACGGCCGCGACATCATCCCCACCGTTCGCGAGACCGGTGCCGCTGTCGAGCACCGGCGACGGTGTGGTCGCTTCGGCGTCGCGCCGGAATCTGGCTGAAATCATCGCCGTTGTGGTCACCACCGAGGAGCATCAGGGCAAGACCTAAGAGCTGTCCGGCGACACCGGCTGGGCCTACGACGAACTCGAGCCTCCATGCCGCTATGCAACGTCGCTGTCCGAGTACGCCATTGGCATTGTCAATCCCAGTAGGTGGGCCGCAATCTCACCGCAACGTTCATAGGGTAGGAAGTGTCCGGAGTTCGGGAAGATGACCAGGCCGCTCCTTGGTACGCGACGGTGTATCGCACGAGCGTGATAAACGGGAGTCAACAGATCTCGCGAACCTGCGAATACGACGACACGGCAGTCGAATCGATCCAGTGCCGAGTACCGATCATGGGACAGGATCGAACGAGTCAGCTGTGCGACGCTGCGAGGATTGCTGCTCGCCAGCTGCCCTACCGCTCGGTTCAGGTCGTGGCGGAATGGTCGGTACCCGAACAAGACGGCGCGTGTCAGCTGTCGCACGATGAGCAGCGGCCGGGAAGGGATCACGAGAAGCGGTGCCACAGTCAACGCCAGCGATACCAACCATGACCAGAACCCGCGGCGCATCAGTCGTCCGAGGATATCTCCGGCTCCAGTCGCCACGAACGCGACGCCGACGACTCGCGCTTCGAGCACCATGCTGTCGCGTTCGGCCAACGCCATCAATGTCATTCCGCCCATGGAATGACCGCCGAGCACGATCGGGCCGACGGGTGCATATGCGGAGATGACTGCAGCGAGATCGTCGGCGAGAAGCTCCAGGCTCGCTGGAGCAGATTGCGACTGCCCGTGTCCTCGATGGTCGTAGGCGCGTACACGTACGGTGGGATCCGCCGTGACGACCAGTTGTGCGACGTCTTCCCAACTCCCATGAGAAAGAGCCAACCCGTGTGCCAGGATGATTGTCACTCTCGGGCTCGTCGATCCCCACTCGGCGATATGTAAAGCAGGCCCAGAGTCCCGCTCCAGCGTGTAGTTTCGGGGAGCAACAAAGATCGTAGATTTCGAGGTCATTATTTCAGTTCCCTGCTACTGACAGTGTCGCCGGCTACTTGATCGGAAGGGCCATGTCAACACCGCCGACATCCGTGATCTTCCAATCCGCGTTCTTGTCTAGCGTCACCGTGTAGGTGACGGTTGTTTGCGCACCCTCCGGGGTCTGCACACTGGTCGATGTCACACTCAAGAAGACGTTCACAACATAAACACCAGCGTCTTCCGATTTCACTTTCGCGGCGATGGGGGTCGCGTTCGAACTCCACTTAAGCGGAAGTACTATGTCTTTGAGTTGAGGGGCAGTGAGGTCGAACTTGTTCGTTAGGGCGGGGGAAGTATTCGATTTCAGATTACGTACCCATCCATCGAAGTTCTGATAATCAATATTGGACGCGCCAACAGCGTACTCGGAGGCTACTTCTTCAGCCCTTTCTTCCGCGGACGCAATGGAGTCAGTTTCTCGCAGCTCATTCCTCGTCGAGAGCCACAACAAAAAGCTAACAGACATCCCAACGACAAGTGTTACCACTATCACCCCGACAATGATCGAGCGCAAGTCCACCGACAGCGTTCTTCCCGGACCAAACCGGTTCCTGATCTCTACGACCGACTCTGGCGGCATATCCAACTTACTGGATACGCTCTCCGTTCGGCCGTCGATGTTGTCAGCGGTTTCTATGGGCATGAATATCTCCTCGGATAGCGTGTTTCAGTCCTATTTGATGCCGATACGCACATTTAATGCACTGTCTCCAGTCGCGCTGAGAGCACGTGATATCAAATCGCTTATGTCTATCTGTGGTATGGACATCGCCGCGCTGTCCGCCAGCGGCTGAACGGCTGGTGCCAATTCTTGCAAGTCGGGTCCAATGCGGCTGAGATATTCCGTGACCTCGCCGAGGAAAGGTACGACGCCGTTGCCTTGCAAGTAGTCGTCCGGCATGGTGCCGATACGGGCCAGCCGGGCGATGGAATCGGCGATGAGAGCACCCCACATTCCTGCCTCGTCCCACAAGGGACCAGCGGCTTCCATCCCGGGCCCGGCCCAAGCCATGTCCGCGCCCATCGTCTGTAGATCGACGAGGATGCTGCGGATGGCGGGCGACCTACTCAGAATCGTCTCCGACAACAGTGTCGTCGAGGCTGCCAGCCTCGGCATAACGGTGTCTGTTCCCGTCAGCGCTTGATCCAACGTCTTGACGATGTTGCTGATCGCCTGTGGATTCAGTTGTTCAAGCAGCCCCGTAACAGTCTGCGCCACGTCTGGAATCGAACGGGGCAGTACTACTTGTACCGCGTCGAGGCGCTGGCCATCGGTTAGGTAGGGACCGGCGCCGTTCTTGGGCACGAACTCGATATACGGCTCACCGAGACCTGATAGGTCTTCGACTGTCGCGGTCCCCGTTGCCGGAATTCGGTATCTCGACTCGAGGGCTAGTTGCATTTCGACACCACGTTCGACTTTCTCTATCGACGCGATCTCTCCCACCTTCACACCACGTAGAAGTATCGGTGAACCCACCAGCAGACTTCCCGCCTGGGGAACACGCAACGTCACGTTGATCGAGTCGCTGAAGACATCTATTCGCAATACACCGAATGCGAGATAACCGACGCCCAGAGTCAAAACCGACATGATCGCAACGAGGGATAGTGCCGAACTCAGTTTCATCGCACTGCTCCGATCATACGCAATGCCGATAAAATCCCAGCGATCCGGTCGGCTTCGGATCCGGGAGAGCCTTCGGCAGTCTCAAGGCCGATAACATTAACCTTCGGTCCGTGCTCCACGAATGGAATGACCTTTTCGCGCAACAACGCAATGATCTTGTTCAAGTTCGACGGGGCTGAGAGGTCCAACGGCCGGGACGTGAAAAGGAGTGGTATAAAGGCACGGGCAGCCGCGTCGCCTGACTGCGCCAGTGGACCGATCCATCGGAGGGAATCTGCCAGTAGCGTGAATCCATCGTACAGTGAGATCAAACCGATCATGGACGTCATCGACGCAGCCGCCTGATCCACTCCAGAATCTGTAAGCAGATACTCCAACTCGGGTGTTCGGCTCAGCACAGCATCGGTACTGGCCCGCAGTCCACCCAGCAAGGCGTCGACAGCATCCAGGTGCTGTGCCAAGTCTTCGATATCGGCACCCAGCACCTCCGAGATCGAGGCAGTCTCCCGTGTATCCGCCGGAAGCACCGAGTTCACGCGGTTGATGATCTCCTGAGCCTGCTGTATTCCACCCCCTTGGACAAAGGTCGCCAAGACGTTCATGGTGTCCTCAACCTGAAGCAACGGCTTAGTTTGTCCTCGATCGATTGTGGAGCCCGGCGCGATGAGGCCACCTCCGTCGGCCTCCGGCGTGATCAACGCTATGGAGACGTCACCCAATATGGTCGGCTGGCGGAGCTCAGCCGTAGTTCCAACAGGCAACCGCACCGATTCGATGATTTCCACGTCGACCACGACGTATCCGTCGTTATCTTTCCCGGCATCGATCACCGCAACATCGCGGACAATTCCGGCACGTAGACCGTCGACCGTCACTCGTGCTTGTGACGGCAGGTTTAGCGTATTGGCGAACTCGATTCGGATACCATAGCGGTCCCCCGATATCCCAGTCCCAGGGACAGGAATCGCAGCTGGATCGAATCCGCAGCCGGGGACAAGGCATACAAGTGCCACAGCGGCCGCGGTCACGAATTGCGTCAGGCAGGTCCGGGAAGGAATGGCCACCGCATGTACTCTCAGATTAATCATCGCGCACCTGCCACTCCGAGCACCAAGGGAATCAGAGACACATTCGTCAACCCGTCCTCGGCAGTATCGCAACGGCCCTGTGCGACAAGGCCGATCGCAGCACATATTCGGTCAGCATCAGCTTGGGGCATGGCCACCCTAGGTGCTGCATACGTCAGAACGGGTCGACCGCTGTGCGCGTCGGTTACGTCCACGAAGGCTTGCAGCAGCGGCGGCGCCATGTCGACAATGTCCCTCATTGTACCGATATTCGCGCTAGCGAGGCGAGCGAGGGGAACTGTCGCATCGAGACCTTGGAGGATTTGGTCACCGAACATGGTGGTGATTTCGTTCAGCCATGGCACGATAATTCGCAATGAGTCGATGATCGAGACTGTTCGCGCGAAGATTCCGTGGTCGATCACCGCCAGCCCCGGCGCCAAACGGGTGATCATGGATTCGATATCTCCCCATCCACGCGCGACACTATTCATCAAGATGTGCAGCGAATCTATGAGTGCCCCGAGGTGTCCGGCGGCAGCGCTGGAAGAGCCGAGCGCTCGATCGAGTGTGCGGATTATTTCGTTCATTCTCGGACCGGTGCCGGACAACGAGCTGTCGAGTGCGGCGATTTCCTCGGATAGCTGCCCTCGCTGTGCCGGATCACTCCCATTGTCGATTTCTGCTGCGAGGGCACCCAACGCATCGAGTGTCTGTGTCATGCTCTTCGGAGTCAATGTACGGGAAATGCACTTCCGGGGATCCCATTCAGCATCGGATTCGCTGTTGTCGAGAATAGCAAGGGAGCGATCAGCAACGATGGTGTCTGACAGGGTAGTGGCCGATACCTCACCACGCGGCGAATAGTTGGCGTCCACCTCGAAACCAACCTGCACCGCATCACCACGGGGTTCGATGTGCGTCACCGTGCCAACTCTGACGCCACGAATGGTGACGTGGTTTCCGGTGTACAGCCCAATTGCGTCCGGCATCGTTGCACAGTAGTGCCGCATCATCTTGGGCGGATTGAGTACCGCGAAGTACCCAGCAACCAATATCGTGCACATAGCCCCGACGCCCAGGACGGATATGAGACCGCGGGAGGCCAGAATCCTATTCATCCTTAGCAGTCCTTTCCAGGGACGGGAATACAAACCGATTGCGCAACGACAACTGATGCAGACTGGTCAACAACGACGCCATCTTCTGAGGAAGCGATCGGCTGCAGTCTCGACATCAAGTCCCGAGTGCTTGTGATGATCTGCCCCATACCTTCGCCCAGACGGTTCAGTTCGGGTATGACCTCGGCCAGACTTCGGGCGATGGAATCCAGCCTTGACCGGTACACCGGCTCGAGTGCCGCGATCCGAGACAGAAGCTGTTCCATCAACCGGACTGCCTCGAAAATCTCAGCCCTTTTGCCGAGCCCCACCGTCTCCATAAGGTTGACACTTGCGATTAGTTCCCCGAGGATCGCCTTCGAGTTATTGATCGCACTGATGTACTCGTCGGCCATCGCAAGCGTTTCCGACACGTCCCGACTCTGACGGTCGAGAATTTCGACGAGCGATGTGAACGCATCGACTGCTCGCTGGATCCCTGCCGGCCCGGAGGCAATCGCGCGATTCATGTTAGTCAAGTTCTGCCGTAAGGTGTCGCCCTCGATATCCGCGATCGGCTGTGCTGCATCTTGAAAGGTCCGACCGAGGCTGTATGGGAGATGCACTCTGTCAGAAGGTATCGGGGCGCGAAGCGATGAAGTCCCTGCTGATGTCACGGCGAGATAGTGCCCACCGATCAGAGTCAACATTCGGACGTCGAGACTTGTCTGATCGCCTATGAAAATATCATCGTCAATCGTAAAGCTCACGCGGACGTCCTTCCGACGCAGCTCAATCGATTTCACGGCACCGACCGGAACACCGGCGATACGGACGTCATCGCCGACCTTTATGGACCCGAGTTCCGACATCTCGGCCCAGTACGTCGACTGGCCGAATGGCACCACGTACACCAAAACGCTCGCTAGCAACGCGACACCCATCAGGAACGCTCCGACGAAGCCCCATCGCAATTCCCGCAAATCACGTGATGAGGCGGCCGTTGGCGCCCAGCCAGCGAATCTCCCGGCTATCCTTACTAGTTTGGCTATCATCCTTTGCATATCGATATCCTTTGTCCCGTGATCATCACCTGGAAAGGATCCGGACTGTCTACGTTCCCGTTCGAACAGTTTCGGTTCACGACAGGACTATCGGACGGAATCCAACTATTCAGGGTCTGGAGCATCGCTGGCAGTTTTCGGAGTACTTCGACTGCCTGTTGAGGATCTGGAAATATCGCCCGCAGCAGCGTATCGGCGTCCGGATTGCTACCAGGAGTCAACCCAATCGCGTCGAGGAGGCTGTTCAGCGGCGCGATCACGTCTGGAGCCATAAGAGCGAATTCGACGATTCCATCCACCTTGCTACGTAGCGTTGAGACAACCACCGACAGCTCCGAAACAAGCTGCACCAGATGTGAGGATCGACCGCCGAGATGGTCAGATATCTTTTTCAGATTAGCCACCAATGCGGTAATCACTGCCTGTCGGTCCATCGTATAGCTGGACAACGTCTGGATAGAGTCGAGAACCGAACCGATACCCGAGCCGTCTCCTTCTATAGCGGCGATCATGTTAGTAGCGAACTTATTTACTGCTGCTGGCGACAACTCGCTCAGAACCGGTTTCAGCCCGTTGAATAGGGCTGTGATGTCGAATGACGGGATGGTTCTGGAAGCCCCGATCCTACTGCCTGCCGCCAACTCCGCCGTGACTGGCGATGATTGTTGAACATCGACGTAACGCTGGCCCACCAGACTCTGATATCGTATCGCCAGGACGGTGTTCTCGTATAAATTCCGATCGCGTTCGACCATGAACGTAACGATTGCGCGACCATCCTCAAGTGAGATCGAAAGCACTTTGCCTATGCGGACACCGTTCATCCGAACATCGTCTCCGGACTTGAGACCGTTCGCATCGACGAATTCCGATGAGAACTGCTTAGTCCCTCCTGAGACGGGGCGTTGCACAGTCTGCGCGATTGCTGCGAGCAGCACTGCGATCACGACTACAGAAACCGCGAGCTTCGCGACTACCACCAATAGGCTGCCATGCCTGTTCATCGACCACCTCCGGAATACGGTGACGGAACGAACGTTCCCGGCGAGGACGCCGCAATCGCGGGCACTAGATCGAGAATCAGTTTGATACTCAGTGCCGGGCCACTAGGTGTCGACGTGAACGACCGATCCAGACGCGACAGTATCTCGGAGAGTTGCATGCTCGAAACACCAGGCGTCGAAACCATTCGGCTGCCACTTGCAAGAACCGGCGTGAGCATTACCGCGTACTCTGACAGATGAGCCTGCGCCGTGAATAGCGTTCCTGCGAGGGCGGGGAAGAAGCGTTGGCCTACAACACTGACTGTGGCGTCGAATAGCTCGCGTTGGCTATTCAGAATCTCGATGGTGGTGAGCCGATATATCAGGCCTACCGTGCCGTCGATCATCGATGCGCTGCCGACAAGCATCGAGCCATACTGTTCCAGCAACTCCGATACCGGCACAGAGCGTGTCTCAGCAACGTTCCGGCCGGATACCACAATCGCCTCCATGAGTGGCGTGAATTGGCGGGCCGCTGTAGCAACCCGCACCAGCACGTCGGTGAGTTCCGGGGTAAGAAGGCTTCCCGTGGTCTCGGCGACTGTCCGAATCAGTACACCCATGGTCGCATCTCGCTGCCTGTCAGATCGAGGACCCGTCAGGTCGATAACAACGCCGTCTCGCAGGGGCGCGCCCCCAACGCCCGGTTTCAGCGCAACCTCGCTGATACCGAAAAGATTAGACGGCGAGTAGTCTACGAGAAGGCTGTCGGTGAGCCCGCTCGAGTTTGCTCGATCAAGCATCAAAGTCACCTGTTTCGCCCCATCACCTGAACCGATGGCAGTGACGGCACCGATGCCGACACCGTCGAACTGCACCGGCGTACCCACCCCGACGCCGTCTCCGATTTTCTCGGTGCGCAACACCACAAGCATTCGGTTGTCGCCGCGGGCCGCGTTGCCAACTGTCCAAGCGGCCGCTACTGACAGTGCCGTCAGCACGGCGACCATACCGACAATAATCGACGATCGCTTTGTTGCCGATACTCCCGGCATTTCATATCGAGACATCGGCGCTCACCCTGTGAATTCGATCGCGGAGTTGACACCCCACAAGAGCATGGTCAATACCATGTCCAGACTGATGATCGCCACAAAACTTGCCCGGACGGCGCGGCCGGACGCAATTCCGACGCCTTCCGGACCGCCTGTCGCGAAGAACCCTTGATAGCTGTGAATCAAAATTACAGCCGTTCCGAATACAAGAACCTTGATCACCGCAGCAGTGATATCCCACCCGCTGATGAATTGATAGAAGTAGTGATCGTAGACACCTGCGGCCTGGCCGTGCAGCTGGACGATCACAGTCCGGCACGCCGCATAGCTGAGGATTAGAGCAATAAGAAAAGTCGGAACGATGGCGACCGCGCCGGCAATAATCCTGGTCGTTACCACGAAAGGTATCGATCGCAATCCAAGCGATTCGATGGCGTCGATCTCCTCTGAGATCCGCATCGATCCAATTTGCGCTGTTATACGACACCCAGCTTGTGCGGCGAATCCGACTCCTGCCGCGATCGGCGCCAGCTCTCGGGTGTTGGCGAAGGCTGAGACAATGCCTGACACTGGCCCCATACTGATGAGATCTAGAGTCGCGAATGACTCGACGCCGACCGAGCCGCCGATGACCAGTCCCAGCACCACCAGCATCGGGACCGTTCCACCGCCCACGATGATCGAGCCTTGCCCCCACGTCATATCCGTGATCGCGCGCATTGTCTCCGCTCGATATCGTTTGAGCGTGAACGGTATCGCCGACAATGCCTGCCAGATGAAATTGAGGACGAAACCTAGGAGCTCCACCGGAACGACACGGTGCCCGAGTGACGTCGCAGTTCGCCGGGCCTTCACTAGCCGCGGGGGGGTGTACTTCATCTCCGACATCTATGCCAGCCTTGTTGGAAGGAACATTGAGACCAACTGAGTGACCAATAGATTCACGACAGCGACAGAGACGACGGAGAGAACAACCGCCGCGTTCACGCCATCCGCTACTCCACGTGGACCACCTTTGGCCTCAAGACCCCGCTGGCACGCGATCATCACGACGATGAAGCCGAACAGGACAGACTTGACAATCGACACGCCGATATCCGCCATTACGGTGAAGGATCCGAAGGTTCCCCAATAGCTTCCGGGCGTCACCCCCTGAGGACCGACCGCGACTGCATATCCCGCCACGACCCCTACGAAGATGATCAAGACATTGAGCATCGGTGCAACGAGAATCATCGCCACCATCCGAGGAATTACGAGGCGATGCATAGGACTTATGCCCATTGTTCGCATGGCGTCGATCTCTTCACGGATGTTGCGGGCGCCCAAGTCGGCCGCGATCGCGGCCGCGCCAGCCGCGCCCAGCAACAATCCTGTCGCCATGGGGGCACCCTGTTTAATTACCCCCAAACCGCCAGCTGCACCGAGCAGTGAATCTGCGCCGATTTGATGGATCAGATTCCCGACCTGAACCGAGACGATAACCCCGAATGGCACGGCCATTAGGATTGCCGGAATTGCGGTAACAGTAATCAAGTACCAGGATTGATACAGCGCCTCACGCCATTGAAACTTAGATCCGGCAATGTCACTCGCGGCACCCAGCACGGCTGAATACGCCATCCGCGTAGTCCGACCAAACGTTCGGAGGCCAGAGACCACTGTTCCGGATAAATTCTCGCGAATTACTCGGGCCGACGCCGACAACTCACTACGCGCAGGCACCACGGCAGATTCCCATCTCGTCTCTCGCATCGTTGCCCGACGTCGCGGCGGGCGCAAAGAACGCATCGGTTCGGCTGATCTTGCACTCGACGTGCTCGGCTGGTGCTGGCCGGAAAGCTGTGCCTTGCTGAGTTGTGACCAAGTGCGCCATCACGACCACGACACCTCCATGTGTGCTACGGCAAGTACTAGATACTTGAGGTACGAGTATGCGTCCTGGGTCACACCCTGTCAATAGACCATCAGACTCCAACGGATGCGTGACAGCAATTGATCCGCAAACTCGCGATTCGATCCGACGATCGCCGCTTGGCGATGGATTTCGAGTCGCTCGCGACCTCCACCGGATGCAAGCTCGCCGACACGCCAGACCCATCAGCGCGGTCTGACCGACCGCGATATGCCCCTTCGTCGCCGCCCGACCGTCTCGAAGCCTTCCCGTAACTCCATTTTCGGGCCGTCTCCATGCATACACAACAGAATCTGCCGGGAGAGCGGTCCGGGGAAGACCTGGCCCATCACCACTCGCACAAGGTGACCGAGATAGTGGCAGCAACACCACAGTTAACTGCATGGCTGACGCGAGTGCTTCCGCCAGCCATGTTGGAATCTGGCTCGGCCGGTCTTCTAGGTCTGGTCTTACCCTGGTTTCACGGAGTCGTGGACCTCACGCCACGATGGTTGCGTTCTCGTACTCCATCGAGGTCAGCATTCCGATGCCGCTGTGACGCCGCTGACAGGGTTGCGGAAGAGCTCGAGGTATCGAACATCGCGTCTTGCTCCGCATACACACCCGTGGCGTCGGGCGCGGCGTCGAGCCTCCAGCCCGGTGAACCCACCGATAGCCGACATCAGGCGAAACTCCCGCGGCCGCGGCAGGGCCCGGTTCGTGGCTCCTCGATCCAGAAACTTTGAAGCGCTATCTCGTCCTCGGACACCTCGGCGCCGAACGGACCGCCGAAGTCGTCCGCGACAGCCTCATCGCCGCCGGCACCGAACTACCCGCGACCCTCCACCGCACCGCGACTCGGGACCAGGATGCCGAGATAGCCGAGCACCGATCCTTTCCCATGGCCACCGACATTCGCGTCTACTTCGCCGATCCCGGCGCAGCACGGCAGCGCGACAGCGCGACAGCGCGACAGCAACGAAGACACCAATGGTACTCTGCGGCAGAACCTGCCGCGACGAATAGACTTACGCATCTACAATCCAAATGCGCACTGCGAGGTCGCTGAGGAGCTCACCGGCCGTCCACAAAAATTCTCGACTGCGACACACCAGCCCAACGTTTGGCTGCTTTGATCGAGCGCACCCGTCCAGAGCCAACCTCGATACCCATGCCGATGGTGAGCTCGGGGTGCATGCGGCGCACGCCGTAGCAGCCGCGCGAGGCCGCATGGATAGACCGGATCGTTTCGGCGAGCATCTCGTGGCGCAGTCGGCGTTGGCTGGGTAATCGGTTGCCGTGATGGCGGTAGCCGCGCTCGGACACGCCGAGCACACGGCAGGCGGTGCGGATGCTGATTCCTTGCCCGGTCAAGGTCGTGACAGCCGGGAACCGCCTTTTGAGCCGAGCGTGGTGTCGTCGAAAACCTTCGCGGCCAGCCGAGTCGCTCGCAGCTCCTCCTCGAGTTGCTTGATCCTGTTCAGCGCATCCCTCAGTTGCGCCGATTCGACCGTGGACGTCCCGTGGGCCTCACCGCGGGCCTGATGTTTCCACCGCTACAGCGTGGCCTCGGTGACTCCCAGATCATGGGCGACGTCGGCGACCCTGCTTCCTTCATCGACGACCAGAGCGACAGCGCTTTCACGGAACTGCGGTGAGTACATCATCGGCACGAGCGGAGATCCTTCCATCGAACGGTTGGAATCTCACAACTCAGCGGACAGAATTCCGAGACAGCCCAAAGCGGTACTCAACCCGGGGCGGTTCGCCGCCGGCCCTGCATCATTCTGTGACACAGTTGAGATTGGTCTATAAACTGCCCGAACTGGGCTTAAACGGGCAAGGCTAGTGCCAGCACAAGTAGCACGAACGGAGAGCACATTCAATGCTGCCCAGGCCGCGCGGTATCGCCAGTTGGCCATCGCTAGCGACCTGGAGTCCGCGCCTCTCCCGTTATCTCTGGCCGGTGTCATATGCGGCCGATGGGCCTCTCACCCTTCAGCCGCCTGGCCTTGCAAGTCGCGGTGTGCCTTCTTGCAATCAGAGAACAGCCCGTCAGCAGTCGATCCCTTGGCAATGGTGTCGCGCAAAGACGCCATGACCAGCACCCAACTCCCGGAGGCGATCGGGCCTATAGGGTGCGTCCGAGGAAGTCGGTGACAACCTGCGTGAATGCGTCATTGTCATCTCCTGCCACCATGTGGCCAGTTCCGGAGACATCGGTCGTCTCCGCGTGCGGCACAATTTCCAGGAATTCTGCAACGGTCTCATGCGATACCAGATCGGACAGGGCACCGCGCACGAGCAGAGTCGGCGCGACGACTCGACCCGCACCCGCGACGAGCAATTCTACAAGCGTCTCGAATTGCTCGGCACCGGCGGACGCGTCCTGTTGCAACGCCTGGAAACGACTGGTGATGAAGGCGGGATCCCATCGCCACACCCATCGACCGTCGGCTCGTTGCCGCAGTACCTTGTGAAGGCCTTCAAGCCGCACCGGTCGTTCGCGGTGCGGGTTGTATGCCGCGATGACGTCGGCAGCGTTTTCGAGGTTCGCGAATCCGTCAGGATGCGCAGACATAAACGAGACGATGCGTCGAGCGCCATCGAATTCCATCCGTGGGGTCACGTCGACCAGCACCACCGCTCCCCACAACTCGGGTGGCGCAAGCAGGTGCGCGGCAAGAACGGTCATCCCGCCCAACGATGCTCCGACGACCGCGGGCGCGTCCTCGGTGCAGAATCGTTCTCGCACCATGAGCAGGTCATCGACAAGGTGCTCGACGTCGTATCGTCCGTCGGGGGCCCAGTCACTGTCGCCGTGCCCACGTGCATCGTATGCAACTACTGTGTAGCCGCGATCGCGCAGGCGGAGCGCTGAGGTGGTCCAGGCGTGACGACTCTGCCCACCTCCATGCAACAGGATCACAACCTGATGGTTGGAACCATGGGGATAGTAGTCGGCTGCCAGCGTGATTCCGTCACGAGCCAGCACCTGCATCTCGATCATGCCCTCCGTCACGAGCTGCCGCCCCCGTCGCTGACGATCGTAACGGTCCCCTGAGCGGCACACACTGGCCTGCCGTCGTTGGTGATGTCGATGCGTGCGACGCCCGATCGCCTGGTCAGGGCAATGATATCTGCCGTGGCGATGCATACCCCAGCCGTGACCGGCCGCAGAAGATTGATCTTGAACTCGGTTGTCGCGACCCAGCAGCCGGTCGGGATCACCGGATAAAAGACAACACCCAGGCAATGGTCGACCATGGCTGACAGGCAGCCACCGTGCAATGTACGGAAGGGGGTAAGGAGCTCGTCTCGCACCTCCATCTCGGCGATCAACCGACCGGCGCTCAGTTCAGCATGACGAAATCCGAGATATGCCGAGATGCCGCCCACATCCGTTGCCGCGCCGAGCACCTGCCCAGCAACTTGGGGGTCGAACTGCGGGAATTCCATCGGAGCCTCCTCCGTCTCTGCGTTGACCTGCCCCAAGGTGACACTACTGCAGATTTGTGTCACCTGGATTGCGATCTGCACGCTCGTCATGACCGCGGTGCCGATCCAATTCGGTAGACCCTGGTACGACGATGGCAGGAAGGAGGCAGCGGCAAAGGTACGCGCGTAGGCCCTCAGGGCTGCGCCGTCTCGGGCCGCGCACGGTGAGCAGGCTGAGGATCGTCCGCAGGATCCACTCCGCGGCGTCGTCCACTGAGATCCCCGGCTGCAGGTCATCGCGGTGACGGGTGAATACCGGTCGCAGGAACTCGGTGACGAGTTCGAAGAGGGCGACCGATGTGGACTCTGTCAGACCGATTCCAGCGAGGCGATCATCGCTGACGAACAGAGCGGAAATCGACTTCTCTCGGCTGGCGGCGTGAACAGTGGTCTCTACGAAGACCAGCACGGCAGATGCGAGATCAGGCTGTCCGGCGAGTGGCCCGCCAATCCCGTCGAGGTAGCGGCCGGCCGTCCGCAGGACGACGCCCGAGACCACCGATTCACGGTTCGCGAAGTGCCGGTACACGGTGGCCCGAGAGACGCCGGCCTGCCGAGCGATGTCCTCCATCGTCGTCGCCGAGAATCCGACCTCTTCGAAGCAGAACTCTGCGGCATCAAGTAGGGCATCCCGGGTGCTACCCAGGGCCGAGAATCGCGCGCCGCGACGTGCAGATTTCGTCGTCACCACAACGAGTATGCCGCTACTTCGTCGAGGAGCGCATCCCCCTCTGTCCTCTACCGGTGCGCATCTCTGCGGCCGGGCAGCGATACAGATCTGACATTATGTCGCGCTACCGCCAACTGAGTCGTCACGCAGCTGAGGCAGGAGGTGGCGGCGCGCGAATCGGCGCGCACCCTCAGGGGTATCGAGGGATATGCGGGTCGATGGGGTCAGCACGAACGACAGGATCACGCGGACAGTCAGCTCGGAAACCACGTGAAGTTCGACATCCGTGCGGGCAGCATCAACTTCTTGCGCGAGTTGGTCGGCCAGAAAGTTCGACGCGGTCGCGACAAGACCCCCTGCCTCGATCGTGAGAAACGGCAGTAGTGACTCCGGCTCGGTCTCCAACAGCCTGTTGAGCAGGGCGTGCCCCCGTACTGCCTTCAGCGTGAAAACGAATCCTTCGACGATCTTCTCCTCGAGATCCTGATGATTTGACACCTCTGCTTCCAACTCAACGAGGAACCTGGCGAGTTCTCGCAGAATCACCGCCTCGACAATGCGCCCCTTGCTCGGGAAGTGTCGGTACAGCGTCACACGTGCCAGCCGTGCGCGACGAGCGATGTCTTCGATACGTGTGCGGCTGATCCCGACAACCTCGAATTGCCTTAGCCCGGCGTCGAGGATACGTTCCGAGGTCCCAGACGGCGACGGCGTCCGGATCACCGCGATGGCCTTCAGAAGCAACCTGGTGTAGTTCATCGTCGTGATCGGATCCTTCGAGCCGGGCAACGTCGCCGGGTGTCATGTGGGCAGGGGTCGTTGGTCGACCGTTGAGTATGCACCCAATGAACCTCCGTACGCCATACTTTCAAACCCCTGACGTGGGCATTGAAACGATCATACTAGGTGAGTACCATCGTTCCTGTGGTACGCAACGGGGCGCCCCGGTGCAAGTCCGGGCTGACGACGAACGAATGGATGAGGACCAACACGCGCGGGTCCTCATCGTCGGATGTCGTCGCCTCGGGACTGGCCCTATCGGAGAGGGAGTGCTCTGGCCTTGCAACAGTCATCATTGGAAGCGGTGTCCGAAGTGCGGTGTGGGCGTCGGCGGTCTCGCTTGTGCGCACGTGTTTCGGGGCTGCTTGCTCACTTGGTGGCTCAGTTCACGCTCCCGGTGTCAAGCATTGCGGACCTACACTCCCCTGCGTTCACGCCGCTACGCTCGCGGCTTGTTCACTGCCCGCCCACAGCAGACTGACGTCTGAGCTCTCCGCACGATCTGCGTTTCCCGGTGCCCTCGGTCGTGCGCCGAACGCCCCGACGGTGTCGCTCTCCTGGTGCGCACGACCATGGATGGCGTGCCTGTCGGTGGTCGGCCACGCGATTAGACGGCTTTCAAATCGCCATCGCGGAGTACCCGAGGCGGGGCCTCTGCCCGTCGATTCATGGCCAGGACGTACGCCTAATCGCAGCTGCGATCGCCTGACACCTCCCCCCTCGCCGGCCTCGACCTCGCTAACGGACGCAAATGGCGCGCACGGGCCCGCGATTTCAGGAGACCCCGCTGCGCCGCGGCCTTCGCCCGGCGCCGGATTACTCACGGCCAGCATGCGCCAGCGACGAGCGTTTTCGTCTACTGGAACGAGTTCCAAGAGTTTTGTCCGACAATGCCACACGTGAGCGGCTACCGCTGCGAAATGCACGGCCTCCGGACACCAGGCCAAGATTTTGTGTCCATATTCGCGAAGGAGTAGAGCGATGTCAATCGATTTGCCGCACACCTTGGAAATCATAAAACAACGCCAATGGGCACTCGGCGACTTCGACTGGGCGGAGCCCGGCGCGGACACGATAACGGCCGAGCAGCTCCCGCAGGTCAAGCAATTCATGTCCGATCTGGTCTGGATCGAGCAGGTCGGCTCGCGCGCCTTCGTCGCGCTCGGCCGTCAAACCAAGGACAGTACGCTAGCTGAGATCTACCGCTACTTCCAGGCCGAGGAACAAAAGCACGCAAACGCCGAGCTGGCCCTCATGCGCCGTTGGGGAATGCTCGATGACGACGAGATCCCAGAACCGAATATCAATATCCGACTAGCCATAGAATGGCTGGACAGCTACGCAGATGATCTGCCGCTGTCCGTACTAGGCTCAGCGATTCCGATGCTCGAGGTGGCACTCGACGGAGCACTGTTGAAGTTCCTACTTGAGGAGATCCAGGATCCCCTGTGCCACAAGGTCTTTCAGCGGATCAATGCCGATGAGTCCCGTCACCTAGCTGTGGATTTCCATGTGCTGGACATGATTGGAGCGGGGCCGATACACCGACTGCTGATCGAAGCCGCCGGCGCCGCGCTGCGCCCATCCCTACTCATCGGCATCCTCACCGGGTTGCCCCTGCTGACCCGTATGCACGACAGCATCATCGCGATGGGACTCGACGAACAGAAGCTCTTCGACGCGATTCGGAAGTTCGGCATTATCGGTGACCGGAGCGTCGCCACCCGCCGCAATCCGATCTACCAACTCGTCAAGTACTACGGTGAAATGGTCATGGACCAGTCGCACCCTTATCATCGACTACTCGGCAATGCCCTGTTGACGATCACTGAGCACTACCCTAAACAATGGCTCGGTTCGACTCCTTCCTGGATCAACGAGCTCACTTACCAACCGGTGGCCGCAGCATGATCGACGAGGGGCGGCCGACAGACGATGACCCCGGGCAAACAATTCCCGGTCCCACACGAGTCGTGATCATAGGTGCCGGGTTCTCGGGAATCGGCACCGCGATCCGATTACGGTGCGCGGGGATCGAGGACGTCGTGGTTCTCGAGCGCGCACCTGAGCCCGGCGGTGAGTGGCGCGACAGCGTTCATCCGGACGCATCCTGCGGTCGTCCGTCAGTACTGCGGTCGTTCTGGTTCACGCGGGATCCCGCCTGGAGCCATAGGTATACGCCGGGCGTAGACGTCCGCGCCTACATGCGCGGCGTGATCACCCGGCATGGTCTCGATGGACGGATTCGCTACGGGTACAACGTAAACGGACTCGACTTCGACGAGGCTCGAGGGACCTGGCATGTGCGTGTCTCGACCAGCAGTGGCGAGGAGGAGAGCATCACTGCCCGCTCGGTCGTGGTGGCGACTGTGCCGTTCTCGAACGCAAGCAGGCGCGAGATCGTGGGCGCCGACGACTTTCGTGGCCACAAGATAGACGGTACCCGATGGGACGCCGGTATCGATGTCACCGGACTGACGGTGGCAGTCGTCGGTACCGGCACCAATGCAGTCCAGATGATCCCGGAGTTGGTGGACCGAGCCCGCCACGTCACCGTATTTCAGAGTGCACCGCGATGGGTTCTTCCCCACCCGCAGTACGGGACGGCAGGGTGGAGACGTTCGCTATTCGAGAAACTACCGCTGGCCGAGGATCTAGCCCGGAGTGCCCACTTCTGGGCGTACGAGTCTATCGGATACGGTTTGGTTCGAACAACAGGTCTCACCACCGCGCTGGAACAGGTATCTAAAATCCAGTTGAGGCTTCAGGTCAAAGATAGATGGGCGCGACGGCAGCTCGCACCGGACAACCGGGCGTGCCGTCCGCGATTGCTCATCTCAAATGATTTCTTACCGGCTCTAGATCGGGACAACTGCAGACTCCTCACCTTCCCGATCATTCGGCTTACGGAGCACGGAATCCTCACGGTTGATGGCGTCGAGCGCCGCTTCGATACGATCGTTTTCGATGCACCCGGCGAGGCTGGAGTACCATTCCCGGTTCGTGGTTGTGGCGCACGACTCCTCCAGGAAGAATGGGTCGAAGGAGTTTACGCGTACAAGAGCATACATGTTTCTGGGTATCCCAACCTACATTTCACTTTCGGACCGAACTCCGGTCCGTATTTCTACACAGCCCTAGCCTATCTGGAGGCGCAGATAGATTACATCGTAGAGTCGGTGCGGACGCTGGAGCGATGGGGGCTCCGATATATTGATGTACGAAAGTCAGCGCAGGACCGATTCAACGCGGTTGTTCAACGGCACTTGGCTCGCACGACTTGGAACTCTGGATGCGTTACTTGGCCTGTCGGGGAAGATGGTTTTAATCCCGCGGCTTTCCCGGGCTTGGCTCGACAATTCCGTAGCCAAATGACTCAGTTCGCCCTATCCGACTACCACGCTGTGCCCTAGGAGCTCCTGTCAGGTTCAGTTGCTGAGTCGTCGCGGTCTGATACTGCGGCACCGACATTCAGGAATCGATAGTGGATGTCGATGCGGCGTTCCATCGATCACCGTTCGCCGATATTGGTGGGGTCGGGCCATGGTTTGTTCCACGACTAGCCGACTGGCGGTGACCTTTGTCTCGGGTTCCGCGATGGGAATGGGCCGTCGATCCCGGCGCTGTCGCAGGTCGGCGTACAGACTACATGCTCGCAACCCGTGTCGGTGATAGTTTTATCGATCCGCCGTCCCAGTGGCCTCGGCCGTCCAGGCAAGGGGATTTACTGCGTCGAATTACATCCCGCCGCGGAACCCGGGACAAAGTCACTGCGGCCGGTGGATCGTGGAGCAGACTTGCGCCCGCTCCCCCGGTACCGGCGCCTGGCCATCCGGTGGGCACGCCGCATCGACATCCATTACGGATTCCTGAATCTCGATGCCGCACTGATCTGATGGCGACGGCACAGCAACCGCACCGACAGAAGCTATTAGCCTGCGCCAGAAGGTCATCCGGACACGAACCCGAGAATGAGCGGCCCCCGACAGCACGTACAGCCCTCCCCCACTCCCCCTTGAACACCAACCTCGGGCTGTGTGGTGAGGGCTGGCTATTCCCGGCGGCTTCACTGGGAGTTGCGGTTCGCTAACCACCACAATCATCCGTCACATAGGTCCGCTGCGAAACTTCCTGCATCGCAACGTGTCTCGGTGACACATGCAGATTCACGCTAGGAGCTATGAGGACCGGTACCCGAACTCGAATGCCGCCGAAGCTCCGTACGATACCAGCGGTGGCCCACCGCAGATACTGCGCGCGGCATGTTTGGCGGTGCGCGCGAACGTTGCTGTTGAGCATCTTCACCGACGGCGGACTTACTTCGCAATCAGCACCGCGTCGGCACGTACACAGGCTGGTGAGCCGGATCGCCCACCGCAGCCGGGACTGCGCAACTGGCCAAGCACTTCGCCAAATCAGGTATTGCGTAATGGCCACGTCATCACCATCTCGTACCCAAGTGTCTGTGTGGCATGCTCGACCCCACTCTGCAAGTCGACAAATGTAATGAGCGTAGTTTTCTGTGGACTGATGTCGACAAGCGTCCGGGCGACTTCGGCGGAAAGCCCAGTGAAAATAACCTCCGCACCCAAAAGCGCACATGCTTTTACTGCTGTGATCAGATGGGCAGCAACGTCGAGATCGATCGACGGCAGTCCGGTGATATCGACGACGGCGGCCTGCGCCCTCGAATTGCGGATATGCGCCATCAGCTGATTGGTCAAATTGAGAGCCCGGCGATCGTCCAATTCTCCTACGATCGGGACCACCAGAAGCCCTGGGATCAACTGCAGTACCGGAGTCGGGAGTTCGCTCACCGCCCTCTGCTGCTCGCGATTCGAGTGCTCGCGTTTGGCGAGGTAGATGTCGGCGGCGAGGCCGATATCGAGGAACACCAGCCTTTGTAGCGCCAGCAGCGTCGCCAACGCACGCTCGGGATCGGAAGATGAGCTGGATTCACAGATCCGGCTCGCAGCAGAGCAAAGAAACCGATTGTACGCGCCGAGAAGCCATGTCGGCTTCACGCCGAGTCGCTCGTGACGCGCGGCCATACGCATACGCTCGATGAGATAGTCAGCATCGACGGTTCCCGCCGTCAAACCGGAAAGGTGATCGCTTCGAAGATGTTCGATCTGTTCCTCAGTGTCGCGCCCAGAAAGAAGTGCGGCAGTGTCCCGGTGTTCGTTTAGGTAGGCGCGGAGTTCGTCGACGATCTCAGCCATACCGGGTGTCGCGACTCCGCTAAACTGCCGCAGCAATGCCTCGTCTTCATCGGTGAATTCCATTAATCGTTTCCGAGCAGCGACCATGTCATCGGTGGTCACGAGGCCACCGAAGCTTGGCGTTTCCGGGATTTCCGGACCGTGCGTGCCCATTAGAGTCATAACAGCCGCATCCTGTGCGTAGTGTTTTGGCGGATCGTGTCAGACAGCGCATACTCGTGAGCGAAGCCCGTAGGTCACCGTCCCACAGCAGCCTGCACCCCAGAGTGCGCTGGCGGCATAGCGGTCCCGACCCAAGTCGTCCTCATCGCCTGATCGCGCCGGCCACAGTACGTGATCGCCGCTTAGGCCGTTGGTGGCACGTCTGAAGAGGTGGCACGCTGTGAGGCCAGGAAGAAGTGGTCGATGTTGACGACGAGAAAGAGGGCAGTAGCGGTTGTAACCATGTGGCCATGGTCGTCTTCGATGGTGGCCCGAAGGTTCAGTTTGCGACCCTGGCGGGAATGAAGATGGGCGCGGGCGATATACGGGGTGTCGAGTAGAACCGGGGAGAGGTAGTCGATGGAGAGGTGGCGGGTGACGGCGGGTTCTCCCACGGTGTAGAGGAGGAACCCGAACAGGTCGTCGAGGACGGTGGCGACTGCGCCGCCATGGGCGATCGCTGGGGCGCCAACGTGGCGGGAGTCAAACGTGTGACGGGCGTAGACACCTTCCGCGTCACGTCGGACGCTCAACTGGTGGCCGTGCGGATTGGCTGGCCCACAACCGAGGCAATGATCATGATGGGGCGGCAAGTCTTGGCATTCCGGCGGAACCACAGGGAAGAGGGGCGTACTCTCCTCGGCCTCGGACGATACGGATCTTATGGTATCGGATGTGCGGCTCATGGGTGCTTTCTGCATATGTGTGTCATTGGGTGGTGGCGATAAGGATGTCGCAGTGAGCTCTGCGTGCGAGCTCGGTCGGTGTATTGGACAGCAGCCGGGCCAGCGGACTCGACCGGCACAAGTCGGCGGTGATGATGAGGTCCGGCGCCGCAGTGGCGGCAAGGCGCAATAGGGCACGCAAAGTGGGTTCGGACAAGATGCGGGTGTCGATGTCGATGGCGCCGTGCGCTAGGGCGTGCTGGCAGGCCGTGCGCAATATCGCTTCGACCGGGTTGGTGCCGCGCAGCCGGTAGGCCTCGGGTCCCAGCCGGTCGAGGTCAACTCCGAGTGTGCGTTCGTCGATGTGGTGGCGGACGCCGACGATAACCAGTCGGGCGTGGGTGGCGTGGGCCAATTCGGCGGCGCGATCGACCACGCGGTAGGAGCGATCGGATCCATCGGTATCCACAAGGATCGTGCGATAGGCCGTCATGCCGGGCGTCCTTCGCGGGTAGGGGACGTGCGAGAGGCAGGAGCCATCGTGCACGAGGGTTGTGCGCGGCATCGGCGAGTGGTGGGCCCGGGTGCAAGCACAGCCAGCACGATCGCGCCTGCGGCGGTAATAGCAGCCAACACCAGCGCGGCCTCGCCGCTGCCGTGCACGAACGCGGCCTTGGCGTACTCGGCTAGCGGCTGGGCCGCTGGTCCGCCCTTCTCGGCGACCTGCAGGGCGGCGGCCAGGGAATCGGCAACGGGTTCGCGAGCGGACTCGGGCAGGCGGGGTAGGGCGGGCTGGATACGCTGAGTATAGCCGGCGGCCAGCACGCTGCCGGCCACGGCGATCCCGATCGCGGCGCCGATCTCGCGGGCGGCATCATTCACCGCCGCGGCGACCCCGTGTTTGGCCTCGGGGGTGTCGGCGACGATGGCGTAAGTCGCCGGGGCGGTACACAATCCCAGGCCCGCGCTCATGATCAGCAGCGGCCACAGTAGGTCGAGGTAGTTCGCGGCGAGGTCCAACCGGCTCACCAGCACCAGCCCGGCAGCGATGGTGAGAAGGCCAGTCACGGTCATCACCCGCAATCCCACCATGCTCGAGAGCCAAGGCGCGATCACGGAAATCATGGCCAGCGGCGCCACCATCGGCGCCAGCGCCAGGGCCGACGCCAGCGGCCCGTATCCGAGAATCAGCTGTAGGTACTGGACCAGCAGTAGGAACACCCCAAAGGTGACCAGGAACTGAATGGTCACGGACAGGGAGCCAGCACCGAAGCCTCGGCGTCCGAACAACCGCACGTCTAACAGTGGTGCCGAGATCCGTAGCTCCACGGCCACGAACGCCACCGCCGCCACGACTCCGACACCGGCGGTGACAGCGACGAGCGGGTCGGCCCAGCCGCGTGCGGGAACCTCGACCGCGGCGAACACGATCGCCGCGATCGCGACAGCCACCGTCGCCGCGCCAATTCCGTCCACCGGCGGATGCTCGGGTTGGCGAGACTCCGCGATCGTGCAAGCCAACCCGGCCAGCACAATCCCCGCCACGGTCAGCCCGACAAATACCGATTGCCACGACCACCGCTCAAGCAGCATCCCGGCACCGAGAATCCCCAGAACAGCTCCGGATCCGGCGACGCCCGCCCATACCCCCACCGCTCGGCCGCGATGAGCTAGTGCGAAGCCTGCGGTCAGAATCGACAGGGTCGATGGCATCACTAACGCTGCGCCAGCACCGGCGAGTGCGCGTGCCGCGATGAGCCACACCGGGTCGGTCAGCACCAGCGGCAACGCCGAGGCGGCCGCGAACACCGCCAGTCCCGCCACCAGCACCGCGCGGCGCCCATAGCGGTCACCGATGGCTCCGGCGGGCAACACCAGACACGCCAGCACCAGTGTGTAGCCGTCAACGATCCAGGTGAGCTGGGCTTGGGTCGCCCCGGTCGCGACTGCAATCTGAGGCAACGCCGAGTACAACGCCGCCATGGCCGCGACGACCAGCGCCACCCCCAGGCACGATACTGCCAGCACCCAGTATTGGGCCCTGGTCCACCGGGCGATCTCGACAGCGCCCGTCCGGGAAGTGTTCACCGGTGCACCTCCCGCCGTTGTAGATCGATAGTCTCTGTGTGAGACTATTAGTATCATAGTGGGTCGGCGAGCGAGATGACGTCCACGCACGATCAAATTGAGCGATACGAATCGAGGAAGGGGCGGCCATGACAGAGCCGGACTCTGCCGCGGCCGATCCGCGCACCGTAGCCGACGAGCAGGCCGATCCTCGGCTGGCGCGGTCCCGCAACCGGTTGCTCGACGCGGCCAGTCATCTGCTGTCCACCGGCGGGGTCGAAGCGGTCACAGTCGATGCCGTCACCCGCGTGTCGAAGGTCGCGCGCGCCACTCTCTATCGACACTTCGGCAGCACCACCCAACTGCTCGCGGCAACTTTCGAACGGTTGCTTCCCCATGTCGACACACCGACCGGCGACGGGCCCGTGCGCGATCAACTCATCGCGCTACTCACTACTCAGGCGGACCTCGTAGAACAAGCCCCAGTGCAGATGACCACGCTGGCCTGGCTGGCGATGGGATCGATCGGCGACGACCACACCGACCCGGCAGCGGTAACCTCGCTGCGTGCCCGCGTCATCGAGCAATATCGCCAGCCGTTCGACCGGATCCTCACCGGCCCCGACGCGCGGGCGATGCTCGGCGAGTTCGACACCACGTTCGCCATCATCGAACTCCTCGGCCCGATCGTGTTCGCGCGCCTCACCGGACTACGCACCATCGATCATGACGACTGCACCCAACTGGTCGACAACTTTCTCGCTACCCACCCAAGGGTCGCGGTCGGAAACGGACCGACCGCCGATCAGTGCCAGTGACCGAATACCCGCCCGTGGATAACGGGTGAGCCGCTTCGAAGCAGGCCGACAAGATCAAGTACCCAGCTCACCGGCGATCCCCTCCACCTAGCGGGTAAGACTGTCGGTTCGGCACCGATCGTCGCCTTCTCGTCAACACCGGCCCTGGATGCGGGGCACGATCGATTCGTGCTGCAGTCCTGCATCGCATCGCAACTGGACCAGTTAGGGCTGGCTAACCGAGTCGATGTGCTTCACGATTGAGAGACTCGACTCCGTCCATCTCATGCGCAGCCGTCACCGACAGGATCCTGGTGGCAACGCGCTGAGATCATTCAGACCGGTGCCGACTCACTACTCGCCGTGTTAGGTGTTGGCTACACCGCTGATAGCCGCTGGCTGCAGCAACGAGTTCGGCAAAGTTCTGCACGGTTTCGGCAAAGTCGCGAGTTTTTGTCGTATGCCGCAGCGGGTTCCTGCCTGGGGCCAGCCCCAACCGATCTGCACCAGTTCGCGCAGACTCCATCCACCAACGACGGGACGGGTGGTCCTATTCGTGTCGAAATTCGCTGGGAGAGCGACCGGTCCATCGCTTGAAGGCGTGCGAGAAGTTCGCGAGGTCGCTATATCCGAGATCGGCAGCTATCTCACTCACCGACATCGATCGGTCGAGTAGCCGCAGCATCGCACGGTCACGCAGAAATGATTCGCGCAACTCGCGAAAGGTGGTCCCCTCCCCGGATAGACGCCGCTTGAGTGTGCTCGTCGATATCGACAGCTCGTGCGCGACCCAGTCTTTACTCCGCTTTCCAGGATCTTCCTCCAGCAGCCGTCGTACCTTCTCCGAGAAAGACATGGTTTTACTTCGCTGGTCGAGGGTTCGTTGCAGATCCACGATGGCAAGTCGATAGGCGACCGGATCGGAGAACCTGCATACCTCGTTGAGAGTGTCCGCCGGGACACTAAGGAATGACGTCGGAGCGTCGAAGAACAACCGCCCAGCTAGGGCGTCCTCATTATCGGCTAGAAAGTTCGGCGCTGACCAGCTCAGATGGAGTGTCACGGTCGGCATATCGCCGGCCAGCATGTCGAGCAGGCGCAGGAGTGCCGACCCGCCATACGCGACGACCAGGCAGTTCAGCGCCGAATCGCCTGTGTGCGCGGCGAGCCCGACGGTGAGTCCCTCGTCACTTGGGTGGAACTGCGGACTGAGAGCCGTCGAGATCAAAGGCAGATAGGTGAGCAGCTCCACGATCTCAGCTACCGAGCCTGCGCTGACCAGCGGAAAACTCAATGGGCCGAAGGATGTCAACTGAGCTTGTTCGGCGAACGCGAAGCCGAGCGAAGTTGCCTGGTCGACATCGAGTGCAGGGTAGACCTCGCGAAACCACCGTATCGGGGCCTGGATATTGCGTTGGATCAACGTCGTCTCGTCAATTCCTTCGCGAGCCATGATGTCGCGAAGCCGAGCGGCGGCGTCCGGGTCGAGCGCTTGGCTCTCGAGCAGTTGCACGAACATGAGCGGAGGCACGCCCTCGTCGTTGAGGTTCACCATGGTCTCTCTGAGCCGAATTCACAAATTTCTGACTCTGCCGAACATAGCCTCCGAACCCGTGTTCGACAACACTTGGACCAAGTCACATTGAGGACAACGCATCGAGGAGTTGGCTATGGCAGTTGTCACTTTTGTCTCCCACGACGGCGAGAAGCACGAGGCGCCGATCGAGGAAGACCAGTCGCTGATGCAGGTCGCGACCAACAACGCTGTGCCCGGCGTCGACGGGGACTGCGGAGGCGAAGCTGCCTGCGGCACCTGCCATGTGGTTGTCGATCCGCAGTGGATCGAGCAGGTCGGACGTTCCGGCGCCGATGAGGAGGAGATGCTCGCGATGAACCCCGAGCGCCAGCCGACCTCCCGGCTGTCGTGCCAGATGATGGCATCGACGGCCTGGGACGGCTTGATCGTCCACCTACCCGAGTTCCAGATGTAACGGCGAGAAACGGATACGACGCGATGAAGATTCCCGGAGCAATCACCGCCAAGGTTCAGTCGACCATCCCGATGGATCTACAGATCCAGGGTGCACACCTATATGACAAGACTCGCCGATGGATGACCGGAACGAACGGGGAGAAGCTCTTCGTCGAGAGGCCCATCCCGCCAGTCGAAGAAGTCGCGCTCGCCGACATCGACCTCAGCAACCCTTTCCTGTACCGCCAGGGACGCTGGCAGTCCTACTTCGCGCGCCTGCGAAACGAGGCCCCGGTCCACTATCAGCCAGACAGTCCGTTCGGTCCGTTCTGGTCCGTGACGCGGCATGCTGACATCGTGGCCGTCGACAAGAACCACGAACTCTTCTCCGCTGAGCCGTTCATCGTTATCGGGGCTCCGCCCCGTTTCCTCGATATCGAGATGTTCATCGCGATGGACCCGCCACGACACGACGCACAGCGGGCCGCTGTTCAAGGCGTGGTCGCGCCGAAGAACCTGCGCGAGATGGAGGGCCTGATTCGATCGCGCGTCCAAGAGGTGCTCGACGATCTACCCGTAGATAAGCCGTTCGACTGGGTGCAGAACGTCTCGATCGAACTGACCGCGCGGATGCTTGCGACCCTGCTGGATTTCCCGTACGAGCAACGTCACAAGCTCGTCTACTGGTCGGATCTCGCAACCTCGCTGGAGCAGGCCAACGGTGGGCCATCGGACAACGACGAGGTGTTCCCCGGCATGCGCGACATGGCGAGAGGTCTCAGCGCTCTCTGGCACGACAAAGCGGCCCGGACAGCCGCTGGGGAGCAGCCCGGATTCGATCTGATCACGATGTTGCAAAGCAATGAAAATACCAAGGACCTGATCGACCGCCCGATGGAGTTCTTGGGCAACCTCGTATTGCTGATCGTCGGAGGGAACGACACGACCC
The DNA here is from genome assembly GCF_044744725.1 of Nocardia sp. NPDC087230. Classification (NCBI taxonomy): domain Bacteria; kingdom Bacillati; phylum Actinomycetota; class Actinomycetes; order Mycobacteriales; family Nocardiaceae; genus Nocardia; species Nocardia sp. NPDC087230. The sequence continues at coordinate 723,315 of NZ_JBIUYV010000001.1, read as the reverse complement.
GGAACTCGATGAGCGGCGGCGTTCTTGCGCTCAACCGCTTCCCTGAACAGTTCGCGAAGCTGAAAGCGAACCCCGACCTGATCCCCAACATGTGCTCGGAGATCATCCGATGGCAAACTCCGCTTGCCTACATGCGCCGTGTCGCCAGAGCTGACACCGTTCTTAACGGGCAGTTCATCCGCAAGGGCGACAAGGTAGTGATGTGGTACGCCTCGGGAAACCGCGACGAGCGAGTATTCGAACGCCCCGACGATTTCATCATCGACCGGTCAAACGCCCGCAACCACATAGCCTTCGGCTTCGGTGTTCACCGCTGTATGGGCAACCGGCTCGCCGAGCTGCAGCTGCGGATCCTCTGGGAGGAGCTACTTCCTCGCTTCGAAAGTATCGAGGTTGTCGAGGAGCCCGAGTACGTGCAGTCCAACTTTGTGCGGGGCATCAGCAAGATGATGGTCCGTCTCACCCCGAAAACTAGCATATGACCACGCGGCGGGCCGTCATCGTCGGGGGCAGCCACGCCGGGGTCCAACTCGCCGGCAGTCTGCGCCAAGAAGGATGGACCGACGAGATCACCATCATTGGAGAAGAGGCGGTATTACCATACCACCGCCCTCCGCTGTCGAAGGCATACCTGGCAGGGAAGCAAACCCTCGACGAGCTCGCGATTCGCAGCGCCGAGTTCTATAACAAGCAGGAAATCCAACTCGTGGATGCAACGGTGGAGGCGATCGACCGTTCGGCTGGCCTGCTCTCACTGAGCACCGGCGACGAAGTGCCCTACGACAAGCTCGCACTGTGCACGGGCGCTCGCCCCCGTCGACTCCCCGTGCCCGGTGTCGACCTGGCCGGGGTCTATTACCTACGCTCCGCGGCGGACGTCGAGATGATCCGAGAGGAAAGCAGCCCGGGGCGCCGGGTCGTGATCATCGGCGGCGGATATATCGGACTGGAGACGGCCGCCTCGTTGCGTGCGCTGGGTCTGCAGGTCACTGTGCTCGAGGCTACCGAACGCGTCCTCGAACGGGTCACAGCCCCCGAGGTATCCGCGTTCTTCGACCGAATTCACCGACAGGAGGGCGTGAACATCCGAACAGGCGCGCTAGTCGAGGCCCTATCCGGAGACGTCAGGATCCGAGAGGTATTCCTGTCCAGCGGCGAATCAATTCCTGCCGACCTCGTCATTGTCGGCATCGGCGTGGAGCCGAATACCGAACTCGCCGCCGACGCGGGTCTGCTGGTCGACAACGGGGTCGTGATCGACGGCCAGAGTCGGACCAGCGACCGCAACATCATGGCCGCTGGGGACTGCGCCAGTCACGACATGGCCCGTTACGGCCGTCGCATACGCCTGGAATCTGTACCCAGCGCGGGCGAGCAGGCCAAGGTCGCTGCCGCGACCATCTGCGGGAAGTCAAAGAACATAGCTGCGCTTCCATGGTTCTGGTCGGATCAATACGATCTCAAGCTCCAGATCGCCGGTCTAAACACCGGCTACGACGAAGTCGTACTCAGCGGGGATCCTACCCGGGGCCGCGAATTCACATGCTTCTACCTCCGTGCTGGCGAGCTGATTGCCGCCGACTGCATCAATCGCCCCCGTGACTTCATCTTCAGCAAGCGGGCCATCACCCAGCAGCTTCGCATAAGCCGGGCAGAACTGGTGCTCGCTGGCTCGCCCTGAGTGACCGACTCTCGGGCGACTCGCACGACGACTGCGTGCGAACAGCATTCAGAAAGGAATGTCAGTGACGTACGCCATCCATCTGCCGCTGGCGAAGAGTCGGGAGCGACTCTCGTCAGTCCTCCTGGCGCCACTGCCGAGCCGGGTCGATGTGGCCCTCCTGCGGGCCAGTGATCAGTGGCCTGTCCGTGAGCTGGCAATGCCCCCCGCAGGGTCGGGCCTCAAGCCGATCCGAGGGACCGCTGGTCTGCCTGTGCTCGGTCACACCCTGGACTACATCCGTTTCGGATCCAGCTTCACCCGGGCCAGGTACCAGCGATTCGGGCCCGTCTCATGGATGGGCGCCTTCGGCACGAAGATTGTGATGGTGGCCGGTCCAGATGCCATGCAGGAGGCGCTGACCGTCAAGGCGAAATCGTTCTCACAGGACGGGTGGGCGTATCTCATCGACGCCTTTTTTCACCGGGGTCTGATGCTGATGAGCTTCGACGAGCACAGGATGCATCGACGAATCATGCAGGAGGCGTTCACCCGCGACCGCCTGACCGCCTATGTGGACCAGCTCGGGCCGCCGCTCGAGACCGGTATTCCCGCGTGGCCAGCGGGCCAGTCCACACGCATCTATCCACTGCTGAAGGGCCTGACCCTTGACGTAGCAACGAAGGTCTTCATGGCGGATCGGGGTGGCAGTGAGGACACTGACGCCATCAACGATGCCTTCGTGGCGGCCGTGCGTGCGGCCAGCTCGATCATCCGTTTCCCGCTGCCGGGGACTCGGTGGCGGGCCGGAGTCCGTGGGCGTGCGCTCCTGGAGGACTACTTCACCTTCCACCTGCCGGCGGCGCGGAGCGCCCAGGGAGAGGACCTTTTTGCGGCGCTGTGCCATGCCCGCACGGCCGACGGTCAAGCTTTCACCGATGAGGACGTCGTCAACCACATGATCTTCTTGATGATGGCGGCACACGACACCTCGACCATCACCAGCACCGCTGCCGTCTACTTCCTCGCCAAGCATCCAGCTTGGCAGGAACGGGCTCGGGCCGAGTCCGACCAACTGGGCGGACGTCGCCCAACTATCGACGACCTGGACGCGCTGAAGACTCTCGACCTGGTGATCAAGGAGACGCTGCGGCTGGTGGCGCCCGTGCCGATCATGATGCGTAAGACCATCGAGGATGTCGAAATCGCCGGACACCAAATCCCCGAAAACACACTGGTAGCCGTGGCTCCGGCGGTGAACCACTTCGATGAGTCGTACTGGACCGATCCCGACACTTTTGACCCTGACCGCTTCACCGAGCCGCGGCATGAGGACCGGAATCATCGCCTCGGTTGGATCCCCTTCGGAGGAGGCGTGCACAAGTGCATCGGCCTGCATTTCGGCACTCTCGAGGTGAAGGCGATCCTGCATCACATGCTGCGAACCTACACTTGGACGGTCCCTGACCAGTATGAAGCCAGGTGGGACAACACCTCGCTCCCAATTCCCGTCGACGGATTGCCGATAGACCTGGAGCACAGATGAAAACGGACCGGATGACATTCTTGGCAGCGACCGACTTCCTCGACATCGAGCACGAGTTAGTCCGGGAGTTCACCGCCACTGTGATCGGCGACGCGAGCACCGGCCGAGAGAAGGCGAAGCGTCTCTTCGCCGCCGTTCGCGACCGGGTCTGGTATGACCCCTACACGGTGTCTGACGACCCTGCCCACTATCGCGCGAGCTTCGTCCTCGAGTCCGGGCGCGCCTATTGCGTCCCGAAGGCGGTGCTCTTGACCGCGGTGTGCCGTGCGGCGGGGATCCCTGCGGTGCTTGGCTTCGCTGACGTCCGCAATCACTTGCAGACAGACGCGTTGCGAGCGCTCATGGGTGGCACAGACCTGTTCGTCTATCACGGTTACAGCCTCCTCAATATCGACGGCCGGTGGTTGAAGGCGACGCCCGCGTTCAACACCGAGTTGTGTGCGCGTTTCGGTGTGCCGCCGGTGGATTTCGACGGCGATCGCGATGCACTACTGCACGCCTTTTCTGCCGACGGAGCCGAGCATATGGAGTACGTCCGCGAGCGGGGCGTCTACGACGACTTGCCGTTGAACGCGATCCTGGCCGAACTTCGCCGCACCTATGGGCCTCTTATCTTCAAGCGGCCCCAGGTGATCGCTGACGCTTTCACCGATACACCCGCCCACCGCACCCATCCCGACGGGATCGCCCGCGATCCCCATTCACCTACGGAGGTCCGATGAGCGCGACGATCCCAGCGGGCGTCTTGGACGTGCGCAACCCCGCCGACGGTCGGCTCATCGCAACCGTCGCTGTCGACGACCGCGAGACAGTAAGTCTCGTCGCTGCTGATCTTCGAGACGCTCAGGTCGGGTGGGCCGAAGCCGGCCCACGCCAACGCGCCAAATGGCTGCATCGCTGGCGGGACTGGATCCTTGATCACACCGACGAGCTCACCAACTTGTTGCAAGCCGAGACAGGCAAGGTGCGTCCCGACGCCCTGGTGGAGACGACAGCATCGTGCGAGTTCATCAGCTACTACGCCGACCATGCCGCGAAGTTTCTCGCCGGCGAGCAGGTCAGGTCCTCGAGCCTGCTGACCTTGTCGAAACGACTCACTACGACCTATCACCCCTTCCCGGTCGTCGGCATGATCATGCCGTGGAACTTCCCGATCACCCTCTTCCTCATGGACGCAGCGCCCGCGCTGGCAGCAGGCTGCGCGGTCCTGGCGAAGTCCTCGGAGGAGACGCCGCTGACGTGCGCGCGGATCATCGAGGGCTGGCACGAGATCGGCGCCCCCGCGGTTCTGGCGCACGTTGTAGGTGATGGCGATTCGGGCGCAGCCGTGGTCGATGCCGCTGACTTTGTACAGTTCACCGGCTCGACCGCCACCGGGCGTGCGGTCGCGATCCGCTGTGCCGAGCATTTGAAGCCGATGAGTCTGGAGCTTGGCGGCAAAGATCCGGCGATCGTGCTGGAGGACGCCGACCTTGCTCGTGCGGTGGAGGGAATCGCGTGGGGCGCTCTGTTCAACGCGGGACAGGTATGCATCTCTGTCGAGCGGGTGTATGTGGTATCTGAGGTTTACGACGAGTTCGTGGCGCGGCTGACCCAACGTGTGCGGTCCCTCGCCCATGGTGCGGCCGGTCGCGACGTGGGCGCAATGGTCACCGCGAGGCAGGTCGACATTGCCGATCGCCACGTCAGCGAGGCAGTGGTGGCAGGTGCGCGGGTTCTGGCTGGCGGAACTCGGAGTGCGGTCGGAAACTACTACGCTCCGACGGTCCTGGTCGGTGTCGACCACACGATGGCCTGCATGACCGAGGAGACCTTCGGTCCCACGATTCCGGTGATGCAGGTCGCGGATGAGAACGAGGCCATCCGCCTGGCCAACGACTCGGCGTACGGCTTGTCTGCGACGGTGTGGACCCGAGACCATGCTCGTGCTCAGCGCATCGCATTACAGCTAAACGCGGGAGCTGTCAACATAAATGATGTCTTCAGCAACCTGTTCGCCACCACACTGCCGCACAGTGGATGGAAGGCCTCGGGCATCGGTGCTCGGCTCGGCGGAGCTCACGGGCTACGCAAGTACTGCCGGGTACAGGCAGTGACAGAGCCACGGATCCCTGTCCTGTCGCGAGAACTCACCTGGTACCCGTACACCCCGCGGCGCGCGGCCATGGCCGGAAGAGTGTTGCGCGCGGCGGCCGGTCGCGGCCTATGGCAGCGCCTCGGCCTCAACAAGGAGAACAGCAAGTGACGACACACCGTGCCCGCACCGCCGCAAAGACCGTAGCTATCACCGGCGGGGCCCGCGGCATCGGCTACCAGACCGCGAAGGAGCTGATTCGACGAGGCCACCGCGTCGCCATCGGCGATGTCGATGAGAAGCGCGCTCAGGAGGCCGCCACCGAACTCGGCGTGAAGATCGTTACCCACCTCGACGTAACCGACCCCACTTCGTTTCGGCAATTTCTCGAGCTGGTCGAGGAAGAGCTCGGCCCCCTCGACGTGCTGATCAACAATGCGGGCATCATGCCCACTGGTCACGTACACGAGGAAGACGACACGGTGACCCGGAGGCAGGTCGAGATCAACGTCCTGGGAGTCGTCTTTGGGACCAAACTAGCCCTTCAGCGAATGCTGCCGCGGCGCGCTGGGCACATCATCAACACCGCGTCGCTGGCCGGCGAGCTCGCTGTGCCTGGACTGGCGACGTATTGCGGTACCAAATTCGCGGTCATCGGATTCACCGAGGCGGCACGGCACGAGTACCGCACGTCAGGCGTCGAGCTGTCCACCGTTAGGCCCACATTCACCAACACCGAGCTCGTCGCGGGAACCGCTGGTGCCAAGGGACTGCGCAATGCCGAGCCCGAGGAGATCGCGCGTGCGACAGCCGATCTTATCGAGCGCCCGCGTCCATTCGTACGCGTCACTCGCCTGGCCGGCGTATTGGTCGCGGCGATGAAGTTCGTCCCTGGCTGGCTGACCGCCAGGCTCGGATCCGCGCTGGGCACGGACTCGGTATTTCTCGACGGCGTCGACACAGCGGCCCGCCAGGCCTACCTGGACAGAATCCGGACCCACTGACCCGGTCTTCGATCCCCGTTGGCCCCCTCATTCACCCGGAAGGATTCACATGCCCCGCAGGACCCTGGTCGATGACTACCCGCACAAGATGGGGGGACACTGCGGTTCTGGCGCTATGCGGGATCTTCTGCATTGGCATGGACTGGGGTGGGATGGGCCGCCCGACGAAGGTCTGGTGTTCGCTCTCGGCGGCGCACTGGGGTTATCGTACCTCCGGTCAAGCGACCTCGTTCCACCGCTGTACCTGGTAGGACGAGGCGCCGACTTCGAAATTGATCTGCCCCGCCGACTCGGCGCGCAAGTCCAGGTTCTCACGACCGATGATCCCCGAGAGGGGTGGTCATGGGTTCTCGACGAGCTCGAAGCAGGCAGACCCAGCCTGGTATGGGGAGATATCGGTGAGTTGCCGTACCTCCGCGTCCAGTTCCAGATGAGTCGCCACGACATCGTCGTGATCGGTCACGACGAGGCCGAGGGGATCGCCTTTGTCGTAGACAATGACCGCGCCGAGGTGCAGAAAGTCCCGCTCGATGCACTGGCTCGGGCGCGGTCCTCGAAGTCTTTCCCGCAACCGACGCGCCACTGTACATACCGCATCAGCTGGCCGAGTGCGCTGCCGGACGTGGCGGAAGTAGCGGCGGAGGCATTTCGACAGTCCGCAGCCGGAATGCGCCGCCCATCGCAACCCGGGATCGTCGATCTCAGGACAGCGGCATCCGGTGCGGAGGGCTTGGCCGCGGCGGTGCAGCTGGCGGCCGACATTCAGACCTGGGCCGATCTTCCGGTGGACGACCTCGAGACTCTCCTGTTCAGCCTGAGCGCTTTCATTGAGAAGGCAGGTACTGGCGGCGGGCTGTTCCGCCGATTGCTAGCCGATGGCTGCGCAGATGTCGCTCGTCTGACCGGGGACTCCGCCACCGCTCAACTCGCCGTAGCGGCCAGCCGTTGTGCGCAGGCGTGGACCGCCACTGCGCGTGCCGGTATCCGCCGCGACGTTGATATACGAGTTCGCCTGGCCGGGGTGGCCTCGGCCGCTAGCCAACTGCCAGAGCTGGAGTTGGACCTGGTCGCGTCCCTGGAGGCTGCTTCCAGTTCGCTGACGGCTGTGGATCGCTGACAGCAGCCCCATGTCGCCGGCCAGCGGCGAATCAACCCCCAGATCGCCTACGTTCGAAGACACTCTTGAATGAGGAAATGCTATGCAGAGCACGATGATGAACGTCCCGTTGACGACCGCGGCGATTCTGCGCCACGGCTCGAGTGTGCACGGCTCGGCGACCGTGCGGACTTTGCAACTTGACGGAAGCGTGAAGGTTGCTACGTTCTCCGAAATCGGACGGAGGTCCGCTCAGTTGGCCAACGCATTGCGGGCTTGCGGGATCACAGGCGATGAGCGCGTCGCGACCCTCATGTGGAACAACCAGGAGCACGTGGAGGCCTACTGCGCAGTGCCCTCGATGGGAGCGGTGCTGCATACCCTGAATCTACGGCTCGCCTCCGATCAGCTTGTTTACATCGGTAACCACGCTCAGGACCAAGTCGTGATTGTCGATGGAAGCCTAGTACCCATGATGGCCTCAGTGTTGCTGCAGCTCACTAGCGTGCATACCATCGTTGTCACCGGAGAGGTGGACCTTACCCCGCTGCACCGTGAGGGACTGACAGTCGTTGATTACGAGGAGTTCATCTCCGCCCAGCCCGAGACGTTCGACTGGCCAGACCTCGACGAGCAGTCTGCGGCCGCGGCCTGTTACACCTCTGGCACCACCGGCGACCCCAAAGGTGTCGCCTATAGCCACCGGTCGACTTACCTCCACTCGATGGCGGCCTGCGCCGCCGACGGACTGAGCGTGAGCAGCGATGACCGAATCCTCCCCATCGTCCCGATGTTCCACGCGAACGCCTGGGGGCTGGTCTACGCCGCACTCATGGCGGGTGCCGGCTTGCTCATGCCTGACCGGTTCCTACAGGCCGAGCCGCTCGTGCGGCTGATCGACGTCCACAAGGCAACCATCGCCGGGGCAGTCCCGACCATCTGGAACGACGTCTTGGACTTCCTGGATTCCAACCCCAGCTACGACATCTCGTCTCTAGGCCTGGTCGCTTGCGGTGGCTCAGCTGTACCCGTTCATCTGATGAAGGCCTTCGAAGAGAGGTACAACGTACAGGTTGTACAGGCGTGGGGAATGACCGAGACCTCGCCACTAGCGGCTGTCGCGCGTCCACCGGCGTCGCTCGACGCCCAGGAGCGGTGGCGTCTGCGAGCGACCCAAGGTCGTCCGGTTGCAGGAGTCGAGCTTAGGATCGTCGACGACGGAGGCAATGAGCTCCCGCACGACGGCGAAGCCGTCGGTGAGTTGCAAGTGCGCGGACCTTGGATTACCGGCTCGTACATCGGCGAAGAGGATGGCGGGGATAAGTTCCAGGACGGCTGGTTGCGCACCGGCGATGTCGGCCGGATCGACGAACGCAGCTTTGTCACGCTGACCGACCGCACCAAGGACGTGATCAAGTCCGGCGGGGAGTGGATCTCCTCGGTCGAGCTCGAACTTCTGCTCGCCGGTCACCCCGACGTGCTCGAGGCATCAGTAATCGGGGTCCCGGATGAGAAGTGGCAGGAACGCCCCCTCGCTGTGATCGTCGTACGCGACGGGCGGCAAGTAACACCTGCCCAACTGCGTGACTTCCTCGACGGCAAGGTCGCCACGTGGTGGCTGCCTGAGCGCTGGAGCTTCACCGCAGAGGTGCCCAAGACCTCGGTCGGCAAGTTCGATAAGAAGCGGTTGCGCACCCTGCATGCGAACGGCGAGCTGACCGTCGTCGAGATTTAGGAATTGTCTCCATGCCTGGTCCTGAGTAGGACGGAACAGGACATTGATACCCATAATGCGAAGCTTTCGCGACACCGGCGACATTACCGTGCACGTCGACATCGGCGAAAGGCTGCAAACGAAGATGGGAGTCACCTCCCAGTGCACGGCACGTTTCGCGCCGGTGGTGGTGGAATGGGGCCACCGGCTGCGCACCACCTCTGGCGTGCGCGATATGTATTTGCATAGTGGTCACGCTCGAGATCGATGTTGGGTGCGGCTTCATCGACAGGAAGGCTGACCATGAGCAATCTATCGGACACGGGCGGCAGGTCGTCCGATCCCGACTTGGAGGAATGGGTGCGTTCGTTCCGACTTTTGGAACCTCGATCGACTGAGTTGCCTCCCCACCATCCCAACTGTCTCGGTTGTGGACCGGCCAACCCGCATGGGCATTTTCTGACGGCCCAGCGCTGCGCAGGCGGCGTGGTCGCTCACCACCGATTCGATCGACGTCATGTAGGAGCGCCCGGAATAGTGCACGGGGGCGCTGTGGCGACAGTAGTCGACGACCTATTCGGTTTCCTGCTATACACCGTCGGCGAACTCGCCGTGACGCGCCATCTCGACCTCGACTATCTTGCTCCGGTTCAGCTCGACACTCCCTACGCCCTGCACGCCGAACTACGGTCTCGAGATGGCCGGAAATTACATCTCGGGGCCAGAATCGAGGATGCAGGGGGACATTTGGTTGTCACGGCCACAGCACTGTTCATTGTGGTCGATGTCAAACATTTCTTGCAGTCGCCGGTGAGTGCAAGGAGACAGGCATGACTGTACCGAGCGAGCGAGCACTGCTCCTGGACGCCTTGCTAACCGATCACGGCTCGGCCGGACCTTATGAGGCGTTCCGGCGGCTGCGCCAGACGCAACCAGTGTTGGTTACACGATCGGGGGTGCTGGTATTGAGCCGCTACGACGATTGCGCGGCGGCGCTCCGCGACCGCAGCCTCGGCAAGGCCGACGAGTCGCTGGGCTTCGGCTTGTCCGACATTCCTGAAGAGCTGCAACATCAGGCCATGCACCGGTTCCGACGCACCATGCTGTTCCGCAACCCTCCTGACCACCACCGGCTGCGTCGGTTGGTCGCCGACGTGTTCACCCCGAGGCACATCGACGCGTTGCGCGGCCGTATCGTCACACAGGTCAACCACTTGCTCAATGTCATGGAAGCACGGGTCTCCGTCGACATCATCAACGATCTGGCGCTCCCGCTGCCCGTGAATGTGATTGGAGATCTACTCGGGGTGCCCTTTACTGATAGAGCAGTAGCAGCCCCACTGGTGCGGGCCCTGCTGGCCTCGCTCGAACCCGGTGCCGATATCGCGGCCTTGACAGCAGCCTGCGACGCCGAAGACCAACTTGCCGCATATTTCGCTGACCTGTTGGCGGTCAAACGCGCCCGCCCTACCGATGACCTACTGAGCCGGCTCGCCGTCGCGAATGGCGACGACATCCTAGACGACGACGAATGCGTCGGTACCGCGATTCTTTTGTTTGCGGCAGGGTTCGAGACCACCACGAACCTGATCGGCAACGGCGTCGCCGCGCTGCTCGCCCACCCTGACCAAATGCGCGAACTTCGTGCCAGGCCAGAGTTGGCGAGCAACGCAGTCGAAGAATTATTGCGCTATGAGTCCCCCGTCCAGACCAACGGGCGTACGGTGCTCCAGCCGACGCGACTGGCGGGAGTTGATTTACATCCCGGTCAGGTCGTACTGATCCTGCTTGGGGCAGCCAACAGAGACCCGGATCGGTTCGACGACCCCGACAGTCTCGACATCACCCGAACCGGGGTCCCGCCGTTGTCGTTCGGGGCCGGCATCCATTTCTGCCTCGGCGCACCGCTTGCACGGCTCGAAGGGGCAATATTGTTCCCGCTCCTGGCGTCCCGATTTCCCGATCTTCGGCTGGTCGAGCAGCCCCGCTGGCGCACCGGGCTGTCTTTTCGCGGACTTTCGACCTTGAAGGTGGTCACCGCATAAGCCGTTGGACTTCTGATAGTTCATCGGACAGAGTTGATCCGGCAAACAACAAGCCCCTGGCGGCTTTGCCGATGAGCTCCTCCTGACGGCTGTCCATAATTCGTTCGACTAGCAGTGAGTATTGTTCTGGGGGTAGCCACTCGGCGGCTTATTCGATGATGGAGTTGATCTCCGGGCTGTGGCCACGCATGTTCGCTCGCCCGACCACACGGCTTCCGCACGAGGGCACCGACCGGTCGTTGCGGGGCCGACATCGAGAGTTGTGTTTCGAGGGCCAGGTGTTACTGGTGGCCAGGTACCGCGGACGAATCTGACGATGCGTCAACCCGCGGCGGTACTCGGAATGGAAGCCGGCCAACCCCGGTGATCGACGACCTGGTACTACGTTGGCGCTGCGACCCCGGTCCGATCCCGCACGGTGTGGTGCTTACGGTGGTCAGCACCTGGTCCGACCTGCGACCGTACATTGCCGCACCGAGTAGGAACCACTGGTACTCGACCCACCATCTGGTCGTCATCGACGCCCGATAACGAAGTCGTCGTCGTGATCGGACGTCCGTTGCACCGCAGGCCTGGACGGAATCCGGCGCCGACGCCTGCCGCACCGCTATGGTCATCGCCGACGGCGGCTACCAGGGAACGGCCTCTTCATCCCGCACCGCCAGGCGCCCGGTGTCGGACTGCCGAAATGGAACAGGCCCACAACAAGTTCCACCGCAAGGTTTACGAGAAATCGCTGAGTAAACCACTCTTTGCCGCGTACCGCAAACTGGCGATCGCGTGGGCAGTCGCGGACTACTTCCGCGGGCCGCTCACTTCCATCGGTGCCAGGTTCAATTCCGGCCGAATCAGGGATCTGGCACTATTTCGCAATTCGACTGTGTGAATTGCTCAGCCGCTCAGGAGGATTCGCCGAAGGTGGCGTCGCCTCTCACACGGCTCTTGATGATCGCGGCGAACGAACGTGACCAGCGGGTGCGTCGAATCCGGGCTGGCGGTAGAGTCATGTCGAAGCGCCACTGGTCATTTGGGTCTGTGCGAGCAGGTTCGGTCATAATTGGGGGCCCGGTGATGTGAGCGGCATCGAGGAAGGCCTGATGGGCGCGGACGAGGTTCGGCTGACTTCGATAGCCGCAGGCGGTGATCGCGTCAAACAGCAGGGCGGCGTCGGGTGCATCCCTTATTCCACCGCTGAGGAGATAGGGCTTGAACTCGTAGATGATTCCTGGACCTCGGCGAAACGCTGCTGGCATCGGATCGCGACCCTGTCTTGGCGCAGACCTGGCTCGACCGGACCACGATGCAAGCCTGCGGAGACCTCGGCGATATCGGGTAGTTGCGGGGGCGTCATCGAGGCAGCCCGCCGCGGCGGTCAGGCAGTGTCGGCGCGGTGCGATAGCGTGTTCGAGGGCGTCACCGAGGTTCTCCCAGATGTGCCACCGATCAGCGACCTGGAATCCTACTGGCTCCCCGCTGGCCACACCTCCGGAGTAGGGGTCGGCCCGGTCGCGGCACATGATCTCGATGTCAAGAAGGGTCTGTAACCATATTCTCAGAGTCTTGGCGCTGCAATCTGTGAGCACGTCGATCGGGCGGCGAGATTCCATGCGATCAGGATCGTGGCGTAGCGGTGTCCATGGCATAGCGCGGAGCCGTCCGCGCATAGTTGGGCTGCGGCAGGTCAGGGATCGCACGAACATGGCGGAGCAGGGTTATCCGGTCCGCGCCGCGAGATGTCCAGTCCAACGGCGCTCCCGGGCGGCCACCCAGGACTAACGCCACCGCTCCCAACACCCGCTGCAGAACAACGTCCATCGCCCGCGGCGTGCGGCGAGCCAAGGTACTTGCTCGGCGAAAGTCTTTCCGAAGTCGATGTTGTCGCAGAACAATCTGCTGACGAGCAACACGATCGCCGCTTCGCTGGCAGTGACCGAGATATCGGCCAGTTGCCGCCGATACGGCCGTGAATCCACCGGGACGGCGCTGAGCCACTCGGGCAGAGCGCCACCGCATCGCAAAGTTGCGGCGTCGATTCGCACGGACCCGACCCCACGAACCGCATCGACCAACAGTCCGTCCATGTGCGGGAACGGGACCCCGTCATTCCAAGATCAGAGACACTGGCCACATAGTCAACTATCGACCAGGAACGGGGCCCACTCTCGGGCCGGACACCACGACAACCGGGCAGTCACTCAGATCGGGCATGTGCCATTAGCCGACCACCCGAGAGCACGTCGGCGACGAGAGTTCATCACCGGAGTTCGCTCCCGACTGGCTGTTCTGCTGACGCCCTGAAGCGGTCCGCAAGTGTGAACGGATCCGGAAAGTGCGTTCGGCTTACCGTTGCGCCGGTTCAATGGTAGGCATTGACTCCAACCGCTTCCTCCGCGCACCACGCGTAAGCCGGAGGCGTCGCAGACGATTTCGACGGCCCCGGCGAACGCAACTGACTTTGTGGCCTTCGTCGACTGTGCGTCCAGGAGAGAGCGGGATGAGTATCAGCGCGCCTGCGAGGCTGATCACGGCCAGCGCGAACGCGGAGTGTTCCACTCCATCCCAGAAGGCGGCTTTCGCATACTCGGCGAGGGGCTCTCCCGCAGCCCCCGCGCGCTCAGCGACTTCGAGTGCACCAGCCAGCGAACTCCGCACCGGGTCGCGAGCAGGCTCAGGAAGGCGGGGTAACACCTCCGCGATCTTCGACGTGTAGTTCGCCGACAGGATGCTGCCGGCGACGGCGACACCGACTGCGGCGCCGATCTCTCGAGTTGCGTCGTTGACCGCAGCTGATACCCCATGTTTCTCCAAGGGCGTGTCGAGCATGATCGCGTTGGTGGCGGGAGCGGCCGACATGCCCAGGCCAGCGCTCATGATCAGCAGCGGCCAGAGCACATCGAGGTAAGACGAACCGGTGTCGAGGCGCTGGAGGGCCAACAAGCCGACTGCGATGGTAAGTAGCCCGGTCGTGGTCGTCACCCGGAGCCCCAGCCACGCGGCGATCATCGGTGAGACGAGAGACATCACGATGAGGGGAGCAACCATCGGGGCAAGCGCCAAGGCCGAGTGCAGGGGCGTGAACCCCAAGATGAGCTGGAAATGCTGCACCAGCAGGAACATCACACCGAAAGTCACGAGGAATTGAATGGTTATCGACAACGCACCGCTCGAGAAACCTCGGCGGCGGAACAGCCGTACATCAAGCAAGGGGTGCTCGACACGGAGTTCAGTGACGATGAAGGCCACGACACTCATTGCGCCGGTCGCTCCCATGGCGAAGACCCAGCCATCGGTCCAACCACGCGTCGGAGCCTCCATGACCGCGAATACCGTCGTCCCGATCGCCAGTACCACCAAGAACATGCCGCGAACCTCCAGCCGCGGGCATTCGGTGTCTTGTGAATCAGGGACGGTGAGACCAAGCACCAACAGCAGCAGTGCGACGACGGTCAGGCCGACGAAAATCGAGTGCCATGACCAACGTGTGAGGAGCAGACCGGATCCGACCATACCGATTACTCCGCCGGAACCGGCGACACCTGCCCACACCCCGACCGCGTACTCCCGTTTGTCCACCGGTAAGTTTGCGGTCAGAAGCGAGAGAGTCGCAGGCATGACAAAGGCGGCTCCGGCTCCCGCCACAGCCCTGGAGAGCATGAGCCATATCGGGGCATCGACCAGCACGGGCACCACAGAAGCGACCGCGAATACGGCCAAGCCTGCCGTCAGAACACGTCGACGTCCATATCTATCGCCGATCGCGCCCCCTGGCAACACGAGGCAAGCAAGCACCAGCGTATAGCCGTCGACTATCCAGGTAAGCGCGTTTTGATCCGCGCCCGTGTCCAAGGCTATAGCGGGGAGCGCGGTATAGAGCGCTGCCATAGCCGCGACAACGAGAGCCACTGCGCCGCAGGTGACAATCATGGTCCAGGCTGCGGATCTTCGGGCGTCGAGCAGGTGTCCAAAGCGGATCATGTCGGTTCCGGTTCCATTCGCAAGCGGCTGGTTGTCGCCGTCCGTCTTCGCGGTCTGTAGTTCAACTCGGCGTCGCCTCGACTTCGTCTAGTGATGACGGCGTGGGGTATGGCGGGCGACCGCGGCCTTGAATCCGATAGCGACCCCAGAAGTCTCGATCACCGATGGTTCCGGCAGCTTCGCCGGCAGAAGTCCGGACCACTACCGAACGTCGACGACCCTGCAGAAACTCGTCGAGAATGTCACTCTGTCCAACCCGCCCGTACCAGCAGAAGCGGCCATCGATGGGTTGGAAGAAGCCACGCAGCTCGACCTGCACCTCAACTTCCGTGCTTGCCATGATCACTGTCGCGGACCCGATGTAGTCGGAGTCATCGTGCGGACTATGAGAATTCACTGTGGCTTCCTTCGCGTGATCGCCAGCCGACGCCTGCAACGGGATCCACCACACCAGCACTGCCGGTGTGGTGGGCCGACGTCGGAATCCGAGGGCGTTGACCGCTTGACAATCCGGTCTGCCGCAGTCAAAGTTACCCCATACCCCGAGTATCCGCTACCCATCGTTCGGGTAACTTTGGGCGGGAGTCCAAGCATTCCGACGGGGTGGCACACCGTGCCAGATACGCCGATGCTGTGCCATCGGCCGAGTCGAAAGATGGACCAATGACATCAAGCGAAGTTCGAAGCCGCAGCGCCGGGCCGATAGCCGTTACCACTGACGGCATGGCCCGCGTGAGCGGACGCCGACGCACCGATCTTCAACGATCGGCCGGGCGACTGCTCAAGACCTCTGCCGAGAAGTCCTATGACGCCGAGGTTGACATCGACTGGGATAGTCCATGGTGGCCGGATAAGGCATGGCTGCCCGAACACCGGGTGTCGCTCTTCGGCACCGAGATCTGGGACCGGCTCTCGGACGCACAGAAAGTTGAGCTGGGCAAGCATGAACTCGTGAGCATTCTCAGCTTCGGCATCTACGCTGAGAATTTGCTGAGCATGGCATTGCTACGGCAGAACACCACAGGGGACCTCGTCGACAACAAGTCGCTGTACGCACTCGCCGAAGTTGGCGACGAGAGCCGCCACTCCATGATGTTCGCGCGCTTGATTGCCAAAACGGGCATCCCGCCCTACAAGCTCCCGCGCGGGTTCCTTTCGATGGCGAAGATCCTGCACTTCATCCCGCTGGGGCCGTCCATTCAGGGTGCGACACTGTTGATCGAAGAGATCCTCGATAGGGCCCAGCGCGAGGCGATGAATGACGAGCGTCTACAGCCACAGGTCCGGCAGTTGATGAAGATCCATGTACTCGAAGAGGCACGCCACATCACGTTCGCGCGAACCGAACTTGTCGATGGTATGCGCGTACGGGGACGAGCCTCGAGAGCATGGCACCGCGGCGTGCTCGCGGTCGTCGCGAACTTGGCTTATCCCATCTTGATCAACCCGAAGCTGTACCGTGTCGTCGGCGTGCATCCACTACGTGGGTTCTTGGCGTGCCAGTCCGGTCCACACTACCGGGAGAATTTGCAGTTCATGTCCGAGCCGATGATCCGGTTCTTTGACGAGGCCGGCATGATCGAAGGCCGCATCACAATGTTCCTGTGGCGTCTGTCCAGGAGCCTCCCCGAGGATATCGCCCAGCGGTGAGCAGCCCAGTCCGGCGAAAGCACAAACGCACGGACGTGGCCAGGAATTTCGCACGACATATGAATTTGCGGCTAGCACTGGGCGAGCCGCACCGGCCAGAGGAAACCGATGAGCAAAAGTCGATCTGCCAAGTATGCACAAAAGGCCAATGGCTCGGGAGGTGACGGAGCGCGAGCCACAGTCCACCGGGCGCAAGTCCTCATCGTCGGAAGCGGATTTTCGGGAATGGGGATGGCAATACAGTTGCTGAGAGCGGGAATAGATGACTTCCTAATTATCGAGAAGGAGACCGAGATCGGCGGAACGTGGCGCGACAACACGTATCCGGGCTGCGCATGTGACGTTCCTTCGCATATGTACTCGTACTCCTTCGAACCCAAACCGGACTGGAGTCGGCTCTGGGCAGGGCAGGACGAGATCCAGAACTATCTCACCGGGCTAGCACGCAAGTACGATCTGTATCGGTTCACTCATTTTGGTCGGACACTGCAATCCGGACATTGGGATCCCGATGATTCCGCCTGGCATCTGGTCACATCCGACGGCCACGAGTACATCGCCCAGTTCCTAGTCTCAGGAGTCGGAGCGCTACACATACCGAGCATCCCTACAATTGACGGGCAGAAGAACTTCAACGGCACAGTCTTTCATTCGGCGCAGTGGGATCATGATTGCTCATTGGCGGGCAAGAAGGTCGCCGTGATCGGCACAGGAGCCAGTGCGATTCAGTTCATTCCCGAGATTGCCAAGGAAGCCGCTGAACTGCACGTATACCAGCGGACGCCAGCATGGGTACTGCCAAGGAAGAATGTCAAGATCCCGGAATCTATCCGTGCGGCATTCACCAGGATGCCGATCCTTGCGAAGGCAGTCCGGGCCGCTATCTACTGGTCAGCAGAATCGTTGTCAATGGGCCTCAATGGTCACCTCAACCTCATGCGCCCACTTGAGAGCATTGCCAAGTGGAACATCGCACAGGGAATCGATGATCCCGTATTGCGCGGTAAACTCACGCCTAGCTATCGCATCGGATGTAAGCGGATTCTCGGCTCGAGTGACTACTATCCAGCACTGAATCGACCAACCACAACCGTCATCACCGAAGGTATCTCTGAGATAACCGAGGATGCGATCGTGTCACGGAACGGTGAGAAGCGTCCAGCGGATGTGATCATCTACGCGACCGGATTCCATGTGACCGACGGGTTTGAAAGTCTTCGCCTCAAGGGCTTGTCCGGCAGGGAACTCGCAACGGTTTGGTCGGACGAAGGGATCCAGACGCACCTCGGCATCACCACCGCCGGGTTCCCCAATCTTTTCTTCCTACTCGGCCCCAACACAGGGCTAGGCCATAACTCCGTAGTCTTTATGATTGAATGCCAGATCAGTTACATCATCTCGGCGATCGATCTTGTCAACAAACGTGGCGCAGCTGCGCTAGAAGTACGCGAGCCGGTCCAGCGGAAATTCAACTCCGAAATTCAGGCCAAGCTGGTCAAGGGAGTCTGGAGTAGCGGCGGGTGTACAAGTTGGTACCTCGACGCACAGGGCGTCAACCGAACTGTTTGGCCGGGCTTCACATGGCAATACTGGCGGCGCACTCGCAAACTGGCGCCGGCGGATTTCGGATTTGTCGGCGAGTTGGCCGGTGCACAATACACCGCCGACCTCCCGAATGCGCTCGAAAAGGGGAACCTTCCGAAATGAAAGATTTCAGAGACCGGGTGGTCTCGGTAACGGGTGGCGGTTCGGGCATCGGCCGCGCCGTCGCAATTCGGCTGGCTGGCGACGGCGCACGGCTCGCGATCGCTGATATCGACGCGGAACGCGCACAGGAGACCGCCACTGTTTGCAATTCGCTTGGTGCAGAATGCCGACCCTATGAGCTCGATGTAGCCAATCGTCACGCATTCCAGGATTACCGGAACCGCGTCCTGGCGGACTTCGGATCAATCAGCATGGTCGTCAACAACGCAGGCGTTGCGCTAGGCGCCGATGTAGTGGACATGGAATGGATCGACTTCGAATGGTTGATGGGCATCAATTTCTGGGGGGTGGTTAACGGAACAAAACTATTTCTTCCGGATCTGATTGATTCAGGTGACGGCCACGTTGTCAATGTTTCGAGCGTTTTCGGGCTGATGGCCATACCCAGCCAGAGCGCGTACAACGCGTCCAAATTCGCTGTCCGAGGTTTCACCGAAGCGTTGCGTCAAGAGATGCGAATTAACCGCTTGCCCGTAGGTGTAACCTGCGTTCATCCCGGTGGTGTCCGGACCAATATCGTACGGGATGCTCGGGGCGTCGGCACAATGGGCGATCAAAAGAAGATTGTTGCCGGATTCGATCGGATTGCTCTCACGACACCCGATGGCGCTGCGGATTCAATCATTAAAGGCGTGCGTCGCAATAAGCCACGCGTTCTCATCGGGCCTGACGCCCTCGGCTTCGATGTTATTACGCGGGCGGTAGGGCCTAGGTACCAGGACCTCAACGCGCCTCTGGCCCGCCTCGGATTCGCGATAGGTCGCCGATACGGTCTGGTGAATTACAATATTTGATGCCGGTCCGCCGGGCTAGACGGGACTTCCGACAGTGGCTGTCCAGCATCGAGGGAGATGGAATGTTCTCGAAGAAAAATATGCCATGTGAGCTCACTGTGTCACGCGTGGTGCAGGAGACGCAGGATGCGGTCTCGATATGGTTTGAAGTCCCGGAGCATCAATGGGCAACATTCTCGTACACTCCGGGACAGTTCCTGACGTTGCGCATTCCTGGGAGTGGCGAGAGGGAACCTGTAGCCCGTTGCTACTCGCTGTCGAGTTCTCCGCACACCGAGGACGAGCTGGCTGTCACAGTAAAACGCACAGCGGGTGGGTATGGATCCAACTGGCTGTGCGACAATATCGCCACTGGCACTATCGTGTCCGTGCTACCGCCTAGCGGACATTTCACGCCGCAGGATTTGAATTCGGATATGGTACTGCTAGCAGCTGGCAGTGGCATCACGCCGATCATCTCAATTATCAAGTCAGCCCTGCTCGAGGGTGATGGCCATCTTGTGCTTTTCTACGCGAACCAGGACGCAGAGAGCGTAATTTTTGGCGAAGACCTTCGCTATATGGCGAAACAGTTTCCGGAACGGCTCATTCTCATAGAATGGCTGGAGAGCGAGCGAGGACTCCCGGACCGAGAAACTCTCTCAGAACTCTGCAGCGCATATAAGAATCGAATGTACTTCGTGTGCGGTCCAGCAGCTTTCATGGACCTAGTGGGCGACGTAGCGCATCATGTCGGCATCCCGCATGGCAATCTCCATCGAGAAATTTTCCAATCTCTTCGTTCCGATCCATTCGACACCGAAATTGGCGTCAAGCAGTCGATGACCACGGAGCAGGCACGTCTCGTGGTCTACCTCGATGGTGACCGTGCCGAGCTTCAATGGCCCAAGGATCTTACGCTCGTCGAAGTCCTGCTGAACGAGGGCTTTTCGCCGCCGTACTCGTGCCGCGAAGGCGGATGCGGCGCGTGCGTATGCAAGGTCATAGATGGTGACATACAGATGAGAGTGAACGACGTACTCGACGAGGACGACATCGAGGAGGGCGACCGCCTGGCTTGCCAGTCTCTACCGATCACCGATACTGTCATTGTGACATTCGGCTAACCGTCCACAACCGGCAGTGGCCGTCCGGCGGTGACATCGCCAGAATCCAGGCGTTAACGGGCTGCCGACCTCGTGTACTTGTCCATCCGTGTAGCCCGTAGCGTAAGATCGGCATCGTGGCAGGCGCGCGACGGAAAATGTTGGAGGTCGGTAGCTCGGTGGTTCGGCGAGTTGACGCACGATCAAGCCGTTGGGAAGAGCATCGGGCCGTAGTGCGCGCGGAGCTGGTCGATGCCGCGTACCAAGCCTTCGCTAAATATGGCCCCGAGGCCAGCATGGACGATATCGCCCGGGAAGCAGGCGCAACAAAACCTAAGCTGTATCGCCACTTCAACGACAAACAGGGCCTCCGTGCCGCTGTGGTGGAGCGGGCGAAGGACCTCATGTGGACCAACATTCTCGATGCGGTCGACTTCGGATCCGAGCCGATCGGTAAAGTGATGAATCAGCTCGTCGAGCAATATACGCAATTGGTCGACGAGCACCGCAACGTTTTCAAATATCTCGTGCGGAGTCATTTTAGCGAGAGCTCATCAGAATCCGATCAGGCCCTGGAGGATGCACGCGAGCTCGCCGGTTTCATTGCTGGCCATTTCGCCGCCGTGTTGGAGAACGTTGGCGCGGACAGCACCGGCATAGATTTGGTCGTGCAGTCAATCATAGGGGCCAGCCTCTCCGCAACCGATTGGTGGATTAACTCGCAAGCCGACCCATCCGCGATGTCCCGCTCGGCCTTCCGGGATCATCTCAGCGCTATCATTTGGGGAATTATCGATGCGTCGTCGCGAGCCCGGGGGATCCGAATCGATCCGACTGCGACGCTGCACACCGAGAATATTGGACTGCTCTAGGCGGATTTCGCATGACAACGAAGTCCGATCAAAGGCCTACATTCCAGGCGTACCATCTCGGTCGCTTTGCTGTGGCTTGCCAGGCCCAGCACGGCCGACGAGCAGGTTCAGGACCGCGCTGGGGTGCGGGGTCTGCTGCAGATTAGAAAGGACTTCGGGCTATAGCTACTGTAATTGCTGATGAGGGTTCTGGAAGGAAGCTGCGCTGCAATGTATCCAGCCCCATTGCTCACGTCATACCACCTCGCGTTGGCAATCATTCTATCATTTCCTTGATATTCAATTGCTTCAGTGCCAGTGGCTGATGCACCGGTGCTACATGTGAGTGCGATACGCATCCCCCCGGCCGGGCACCGGCAAGGACGCCATCGGTCCCGCTCTGCAACCAGTCACCACCGGTGCACTCGGAGTCCGAGGTCTCGAACCGGCGCGCTTGCTCGGCGGGTCGGTCGGAAAGCCTAGGCTTGGCGAAGGCCGGAGTGAGATGTGGTGGGTGGTCTCACCGAGCGGCGTGCCAAGGTTATTCGGGTCGTCGATAATCGGCTCAGGGCCGTAGGGACGATCGGCTCGTTGGGAAGGCGCGGCAGTCTGGCGCAGTGACCGGGATAGACCGGGACGGTGGGCGTCATGTCAAATCCCCGTGGCCCCCAGCGCAGCCAGGGCTGCGCGCAGGCGGGTGGTGGCATCCTCGGCGACCGGATCGAGTGCGGGCTGACCGGTGACTGCGACCATGAGCTGGGGGTTCATCGCTTCGACGATGATGGTGTCGGTGTCGGTCCGGTCGCGACGGACCACGACATTGCAGGGCAACAGGAGCCCGATCTGGCGGTTGATCTCGACCGCTTGGTGGGCCAGGGGTGGGTTGCAGGCGCCGAGGATGCGGTAGTCCTCCATGTCGTGGCCGAGTTTGGCTTTGAGGGTGGCTTGCATGTCGATCTCGGTGAGGATGCCGAATCCTTGCTCGGCCAACGCGTCTCGGGTGCGTTCGAGCGCGTCGTCGAAGGTGGTGTGCAGCGTGGTCGACAGGGCCAGGTCCATTCGTGTGCTCCGATCCGAGGAGAGTGGTCAGGCGGTGGGGGTTGGGCAGGTCGTGTCGGTCAGACCGAGTCGGCGCATCACCAGGGTGGCCGGGCACCAGCCCGCCGCGCTGTAGAGCAGCAGGTTCGCCCCGACCAGGGCGGCCAGAATCAGCCACCACGGGGACAGGGTCACACTCAGCAATACGCTGAGCAGGACCAGGGTCCCGGCCAGGGCCGGGACGAGGCGGGTGATGGTCCATCCGTGCGGTCGCGGTGGCAATGCCATCGGCGGGAGTCCTTCCAGTGTGCGTACCCGACCCCGCGCTGTGCGGGGTCAGGCCAGGGCGAGAAAGAGCTTTTCCAGTTCGTCGATGCTCATGGGCGCGGCCTCACCCTCGGGGGTCTCGGTGAGGCATTCGCGCAGGCCGGTGGCGACGATCTTGAATCCGGCGCGGTCGAGCGCTTTGGAGACCGCGGCGAGTTGGGTGACCACGTCCTTGCAGTCGCGCCCGTCCTCGATCATGGCGATCACCCCGGTGAGTTGGCCCTGGGCGCGGCGCAGCCTGTTGAGTACCTGCGCGATAGCGTCGTCGTTGCCGATCATCGATGTTTCCCTTCTCGGATCCTCCCCCCCTATACCCCATGGGGTATAGGGGGTTCCGAGGAAGTGGGTTGGCCGGTGGGTCAGTGGTGAGCGAAGCTGATGGTGGGCAGCACCCGGGTCAGCCACGCCGGGCTCCACCAGGCAGCGTGCCCGGTCAGGCGCAGAATCACCGGCAACAGCACCAACCGCACCAGCAGTGCGTCGAGCAGGACCGCGACACCCAGGATGATGCCCATCTCCTTCGGGGGCAGCGGGTCGGCCAGGGCGAAGGTGAAGAACACCGCCACCATCACCGCCGCGGCGGCGAAGATGACCCGCCCCGAATGCGCGAGCCCGTCCAGGAGCGCGGCGTGGGGGTCGCCGGTGCGCTCGTAGTGTTCCTTGGCGGTGGCCAGCAAGAACACCGTGTAGTCCATGGCGATGGCGAAGATCATCGCGAAGAAGAACACCGGCCCCCACCCGTCGAGGAACCCTTGCGGGGTGAAGCCGAGCAGCTCGGCGCCGTGCCCGTCCTGGAAGATCAGCTTGGCCACCCCGAACGCGGCCGCGGTCGAGAGCAGGCTGACCAGGGTTCCCAGGGCAGCGATGAGCGGGGCCTGCAACGCGATCAGCAACAACACGAACCCGAGCACCAAGATGATGACCACCACGATCGGCAGATAGTCGTCGAGGGCTTGTTGCAGGTCGAGGTTTTCCGCCGCCGCGCCACCGACCACCGCGTCGGCGGGCAGGTCGGCACGCAACCGGTCCAGGATTTCGGCCATCCGCGGTGCGGAGGGATCGACTGCGGGCATGGCCTGCATCATCACCAGATCGGCACCGTCGACGGCGAGCTGGGGCGGGGTGAGCATGACGATGCCGTCGCCGGCGCGCGCGATGGTCTCGGTGGCCGCCGCGTCGGCGGTCGAGGTGATGATCGACAGCATGCCCGGGGCGCCGGGGCCCATCTGCTCGGCGATCAGTTCATAGCCCTGGCGCACCGGCGCGTCGGTGGGCACGACCGCGATCGAGGGCATCGCGGTCTTGAGCCCGAACACCGGTGCGGCCAGCCCGATCAGGATGGCCAGTGCCACCGCGGCGAACGGCCACGGATGCTTGTGCAGGATCTGGGCCCAGCGCGCGAACACCGGCGAGCGGTGCTGCTGGCGGCGCGCGTACGGCAGCGCGGCGGCGTTGATCTTGGTGCCGAGCGCGCCGAGGACGGCGGGCAGCAGGGTCAGGGTCGCGGCGAGGACGAACACCACCGCGAGCATGATCCCGACCGCCATGGTCCGCACGGCGGGAGCGGGCACGATCAGCACCGCCGACAAGCTCACCAGCACCGTCAGCCCTGAGAGCAGGACGGCTTTGCCGGCAGTGTCCATGGTTTCGGTGACCGCGGCGCGGGGATCGCCGGTGCGGGCCAGCGCGTCGCGGAAGCGCGCGACCAGGAACAGCGCGTAGTCGATCCCCAGGGCCAGGGCGAACATCATGGCGAAGTTCATCGCCCACACCGAGATCGGAGTGATCTGATTCAGCAGCACCAACCCACCCGCGGAGGCCACCAAGCCCGCGAGGGTCAGCAGCAGCGGCAGCCCGGCCGCGACCAGCGAACCGAACGCCAGCACCATGATCGCCAACGTGACCGGCCACGACAACATCTCGGCCTGGATCATCGCGTCGTGGTTGGCGACATTGAATCGCTCCACAACGCCGACGCCCCGGTCGGATACACCTCGATCCCGTCTTTCGACAGCGCGGTCAACGCGGCTTTGTGCTCGTCGACGGCTTTGACCATGTCATCGGTGGAGGCATTGGCGCCCGCGATCACGATGCCGGTGTGTCCGTCAGGGCTGATCGTGAACCCCGGCTGCGGGGCGATCACCTGCCCGATCCGCTCGTCCCCGGCGAAGACCGCCGTGGCCTGCTCGACCACCCGTGCCATCGCCGGGCCACCGATCGTGGCGGTGTCGGAATGGATCACCACCTGCACCGCGGCCGAGGAATTACCGCCGAAATGCTGCTGAGCCAGCTCGCGGGCACGGACCGATTCCGAGCCGTTGGCTTGCCACCCTGCCCCGGCCAGGGAGGTGAACACACTCGGCGCGGCCGCGCCCAGTGCGATCAGCACCAGCAGCCATATCCCGATCACTGCCCGGGTGCGCCCGGCCATGAACGCGCCCCACCGGCCCAGCATTCCTGGCCCGGAGGTCGTGCGGGGTGGTTTCGCCGAGGCGGTATCGAGCTTCGTTTCGGTCATCCGACCCTCCTTTAATACCCCCTGGGGTATATTGATTTCGAGTTCGACAATACCCCAGGGGGTATAGTCGAGCGCAACCCCTGTTCCTGTGTCGAAGGAGTGCAGCGTTATGGGCATCGTCGAATTCATGCGAAGTACCGCCGGGCGCCTGGCCCGTATCGCCGCCGGAATCGTGGTGATCGCCGCGGGTTTGCTCCTGGTCGGCGGGACCGCCGGGATCGTGGTGGCGATCATCGGGCTGGTCCCCATCGCGGCGGGAGTGTTCAACTTCTGCTTGCTCGGTCCGGTGTTGGGAGTCGACCTGCAGGGTCGACCCCGCGGCAGCCACTGATCGGCCCAACTTTCGCACCGCATCGAAACCCTGCGCGGCGGCCCACGGCTCATGCCAAGGCGCCAGCCGCCGTTCCTACCATTTCCCTCAGGAGGCCGTCGATGGCCGAAATCGACCTGTATCTCGATCCCGTCTGCCCGTTCGCATGGGTGACCTCGCGGTGGCTGCTCGCCGCCACCGAATCCGGTCCGCACACTGTGCGGCTACAACAGATGAGCTTGGCGGTGCTCAATGAAGGCAGCGACGTCGACGCCGATCACAAGCCGATGATCCAGCGATCACGCCGCCTCGGCCGGGTCTTCGCCGCGGCGACCGACACCGCCGGAAGCGAGGCCTTCGCGCGACTGTATGAGACGCTGGGGACACGACTGCACGTTCGCGGCGACGAGATCGATCACGACGCGCTCACCGACGCACTCACCGAGGCCGGCCTGGATCCGGCATTGGCCCAGCGTACCGAGGACACCGCCCTCGACGCCGAACTCGCGAACACCCACCGAGCCAGTCAGGACGCGCTCGGCAGCGCCGGTGGCAGTCCGATCATCGTCATCGACGGACACGGCTTCCACGGCCCCGTCCTGACCGAATCCCCGACCGCGCAGCGCGGCCCGGGCCTGCTCGCCGCCTTGGTCACCGCCGCGACCACCCCGGGATTCGCTGCCCTGCATCGCCCCTATCAAGGCCCGCCCACAATTGATGCCACCACCGAGGAGGCCCGCTGATGTGCTCACCGGTGCGATGCCGCACCTGCGGTAAAACCACCTGGTCGGGCTGCGGCGCCCACATCGAGGCTGTCCGCGCCCGGGTGGGCCCCGATAACTGGTGTCCTGGACACCGGATGCCCGAAGCGAGTGTGCCTGGCAAAGTCATCGCGTCAGACGAGGATCGCCGCCCACGGCGCCCGAGTTGGTTTCGCATACCGCGATCAACGCGATGAGCCACTCGTGTGCTGTTGGTCCTGTGCGCCTGGCTCCTCTTCATGTCCCCAGGCCTCTGATTGGGTGAGCCAGAACAGGTAGCCGAGAGCGGGTAGCACAGTCACGGCCGCGATCGCGACCACTACGAGCAGCGCGACGAGTGTGGAACGTGCTCCCGCGGCGTCGGCGATCAGCATCTGGTCGACCAGCATCCACGGCGTCTGGGCCACCGCCCACCCGATGACGATCGCGGCCACGGCGATCAGCGCGGACACTCTCGCCCACCCGAATTTGCGGCGGTACACCAGAGCCAGTGTGAGTACCCCGGCTGCCGCGGAGAGCACGATCAAGGGCAGCGCCCGCCCGAGTAGTTCGTTACCGAGGGTCGGGGCGTCTCGCCGGATGGGTGCGATCGCGGCTATCGCGATCGCACCGGTCACGACACCGACCGCGAGGGTGCGTGGGCGTAGGTATTCCGCGAGCCGGAGATCGCCGGAGCGCGCGGCGTCCGCGGTGAGAAACACCCCCGCCAGAAACGCCGAGGTACCGACGGCCAGCGTGCCACCGAGCAAGGAGGTCGGGTTCAACCACGAGCTCACCCGATCGCCGTAACCTTGCGCGGGCACACGGCCCGAGGCGATCGCACCGACGACGGTGCCGAAGAAGAACGGGGCGATCAGCGAAGCCCCGGCGAAGAGTGCGCCGAACAGGCGTGCCTGAGTCATCGTCGCGGAGTACTTGCGGAACGCGAAGTTCGCCCCGCGCAGGACGATTCCCAGCAGGGCAAGGCTCATCGGAACGAACAGCGTCGTCATGATGGCCGCGAACGCCGTGGGATAGGCGGTCCACAGGAAGACCAGGATGTAGATGAGCCACACGTGGTTCGCTTCCCAGACAGGCCCGATGCTGTGGTCGATCAGCACCCGCAGGCGGCCGCCGCGGGCCGGCCCACCCGCGGTCAGGTCCCAGAAACCGGAGCCGAAGTCCGCGCCGGCGAACAGCGCGTACAGCACCACCCCGGTGAACATCGCGGTCGCGACGACATCCGACAGGTCCATCGGTCACCGCCCTCCGGGGTCGTGTTCCCGTTGCGCCTGGTCGACGGGCGAGTCGCCGGGACCGTAGGGAGCCGCGATCGATTCGGCACCTGCGCGCCAGCGCCGGGTCATCGAACGCAACACGACGACGGCACCGACCGTCATACCGAGGTAGACCAGCAGCACACCGGCATAGCTCCACCACAGCCCGGTACTCGTGCTCGCGGCGTCTTCGGTGCGCAGGACCTGCCACACGGTCCATGGTTGCCTGCCGACTTCCGTGGCGATCCAGCCGCATTCGAGCGCGAGCACCGCCAGCGGCCCCGCGACGACGGCGAAGCGCAGGAACCACCGGTTGCCCAGCAGGTCGTGGCGGCGCCACCGCATCAGCCAGAACACCACCACCCCGAGTGCCAGCAGGGTGCCGATGCCGACCATGGTCTGGAACGCCAGGTGGGTGATGTTGACCGGCGGGCGGTCGTGCACCGGGACCGAGTCCAGACCGGGCACCGGCGCGGTCAACGAATTGCGGGCGATGATCGAACCCAGACGTGGGATGTCGAGCGCCCAGCGGACCTCACCGTCCACCAGCACGCCACCCAGACGCAAGGGAGCCGGGCTTTCGGTGGTGGTGGCCAGTTCGAACGCGGCCAATTTCGCCGGCTGACTGTCGTGCACCCGCATTCCGAGAATGTGTCCGATGACCGGTTGCATCAGTGCGGCGACCGTCGCGAGGACGAAGGGAACCGTGAAGCCCAGCCGGTGGTGGGCATCATGGCGCCCCCGCAGCACTCCGGCGGCGTAGACGCCCGAGACGATGAAGCCGACCACCATGAACGCCCCGACCCACATGTGCGCGAATTGCAGCACGGCCCCGTCGTTGAACATCGCTCGCCACGGATCGACGTCGGTGACCTCACCGTCGACGATCCGGAAACCGGTCGGGTTGTTCATCCAGGCGTTGACGCTGACCACACAGAAGGTGCCGACCACGCCCGCCACCCCCATCGGGATGAGCATCGCGAGATGCCTGCGCGGCGGCATCCGCCCCCACCCGTACAGATAGATCCCGAGGAATATCGCCTCGATGAAGAACGACAGGCCCTCCAAGGCGAACGGCAGACCGAGCACATCGCCGTAGCGGCCCATGAGCCCCGGCCACAACAGCCCCATTTCGAAACTGAGCACCGTCCCGGAAACAGCACCGATCGCGAACAGGATCGCCGAGACCGTCGCCCACCTTTTGGCCAGCCCCAGCGCGACGGAATCCTCCCGGACCAGGCCACGCCGGTGCACGACATAGATCATGGCGGGAAAGGCGACACCGAAACAGGCCAGCACGATATGCCAGCCCAACGAGAACGCCATCTGCTGGCGAGCGGGCAACAAGCCCGGCGGTCCTTCCCCACTCGCCACCAGGAGCGAGACCACTGTGTTCGACACCATCACAGCCCCTTTCCGCCCCCTGTGACAAGTCAGTTCGCCACTCGGGACTGCACGATCCGATCGCCCCAACACGACCTGTTGCGAAATGCCCGCGCCTGCTCGCCTAAAACAGTTCCCGGGCCCCACCCGTCGACATCGGTGGCAATGCGTACCGGCATCTGCTTCGCCCGCCGTGATCGCGCAGGAGCAGCTCGGCCAGGCGCCGGTCACCGACATCGCATCCGGGCCGACGATACAGTCAGCAATGCGCTCACTGCGGATCCGACATTCGCGCGGTGATTCGGTCCGGCACAGGCGGGTAAGGCCTGCGCATGAAACGGTCTGCGCCGGGCTCTGCCGCCGACGGGGACGAGCGGCAGGCGGCGTTGATCACCGCCGTGGGCTTGTCCTACCCCGAACAGCATCGCCGTCGGGTCCGCAAGTACGTGGTCCTGATGGCGTGTCGGGTGCCGTCGTTGCTGTTGGCCACCGCCGTGTACGCCGCTGGTGGTCCCGGCTGGGTGGCCGCGGCGATCATGGGGGTGACACTGCCGTTGTCGTGGATGGCGGTGTTGATCGCCAACGACCGCCCACCCCGCGAGAAACGCCTTCCCTCGCTGCACCGGTTAACGCCAGTGACCTCATCGCCTTCGACGAACACATGGGAGATCTGGAGGTCGCCGTGGGTGAATGCCGGCGTTCACGGCCGAAGCGCGATCTCGGCTATCCGGCGGTTGTGTGCGACTACGTTGGTGGGGCCACCCCGCTCCTGGTAAGCGCTGCACATTTGCGGTTGAGCTCCGATGCGTGCGCGTCGAGGCTGCGGCCGGGCCATGGCGGTAGCGGCGCGTCGTGCAGCTTCCGTATGGTGGCGCCCGCTGCGGCCCACGCCGCTGGCGATGCGGTCGACGGCTCACCGAGGCGCCGAGTGCCAATCCTGGCAGAGCGGCGAGCGCGAGCACTGGTGGCTTACGCCACAGAACATCCGGAGTCGGGAACGGTGCCGGCCATCGCCTCGACCTTGGTGTCGGTGTTCGACTGTTCAGCGTCGATCTTCAGGAACACCCCGCCGACGTGCAGAGTCGCGCGCTCGTACTGGACGACGACCTCGACTTCTTTCACGTCGGAGATTATGGCTGGGGTGACCATCGACGTCGCCGGGATTATCGCTGGCCAGTGGCCCGTCGCTGGCTTAGCTGAGCGTTGTCTCAACGGATCTTCGCCCGGAACTCTGCTGGTCGCCGCTGTCACTGTTGCGTGCTGCCAACTGGTCGACAATCCCGCCCTGCCACACCCGGCGACGTCAGAATTCACCAATCGGATCGGTGAGATCCGACACTGAGCAACGCTTCAGCCGATGTCCGTTGCCAGTGAAAATAGGCTATTGCCAACCCACCTGAGCCATCGACGCAGCCTTGCCACTGAACCTGGACCATCGAGAGCCCGACCAGCCAGTTCGCCGTGGCCGATGGAGAGAGTTGGCTCACTTTGAATGGCAAATCGGGTCGGGGAGTCTGCCACTCAAAATGGGCCACCGCAGGTCAGCGAGGTTGGCGTGGCTCATC
This sequence comes from Nocardia sp. NPDC087230, assembly GCF_044744725.1. Taxonomy (NCBI): domain Bacteria; kingdom Bacillati; phylum Actinomycetota; class Actinomycetes; order Mycobacteriales; family Nocardiaceae; genus Nocardia; species Nocardia sp. NPDC087230. The sequence continues at coordinate 692,896 of NZ_JBIUYV010000001.1, read as the reverse complement.
TTCACTGTCACCGGACAGTCGATGCGATCCCTCAGCACAGATGCTGGCTGAACTCGCCGATACCCACGACACGGAGATGATCCATCATCGGCATCTCCCGCAGCGGCATGCAGTTGGCTAAGAGCGCGAAAACTGACACCACCCGAGCGCGAACTCGAACACCACTTCGCGATCTTGGTCTGCCGATCGTCAGCGCGAATTTCGACACCACCCGAGCCAGAGGAAGGGCCGTTGCGTTGCGGGTCGTCGTGCCGCCGAATCGCCCTCGGCACGCGGAGGTCGCCCAGATCAGCAGCGATCGGCGGCTTGGCGCCGCCGGACGGCGAGCGCGCCGGACGAGCCGAGCTCGGGCGGCGGTGTTGAAATTCGCGCTGACGGACATCGAGCCGTCGGCAGGTGGTGTCGGGATTCGCGCTCGCGTGGTGTTCACTTTGGCGCTCAGAACCATGCAGTCTCATGACTTGCCTGTAATGGGGCCGGCGGTGGCTTCATCCCCGCTCGGGCGGGGAGCACTGTAGGCCGGACAGCTGCACCTCCCCCACCCTGGCTTCATTCCGCGCGCCCGGGGAGCACGCATACGCAAAGGTGCCGCAGCTCGATCGGGAGGCTTCATCCTCGCTCGCGAGGGGTGGCCGTCGACGCGCACACCGAACAGTTCGTAGGCGGGGTGACAAGTCTGGCAGTCGCCGTCGCCGAGATGGACTTACTCGACGACGCCGAATCAGGGCCCGGTGCGCTAGTTCAGGGCCAGGTAGACGGTCATGGCGCCTCTCGCGCGACATAGCAATCCTCCACACGGTCGACCGCCGCCGCCACCGTAATGGTCGCAGCAGCCGCTAGAGCTGCGCATTCAGAAAAGTCGCCTCCCCAGGACACAGGTCACGTGGACCGACGCCGCGTGCTCGACGCGCACTGCGCGAGGTCGAACCCCGAACTCCACCCGCAGACGACGCCGGCCTCCCCCAACTCACCGAACGGAAAGGGATTTCGTTGCCACACCACACCAAGACAGCCGCCACCCACAACAACCGACTCAATCGGTGTACCCATGACCCGCGGTAGACCACTCCGACCCCTCGGGGTTCCCGGCAAACCGATGCTCACCGAACTCACGCCCGGGCACTGGAAAGCCCGTGTACGGGTCCGTGACTCCTCCGGAAAACGACGCGAGCTCATGCGTGTGTCCCCGACCAAGCTCGACTCCCGCCACCGCCCGATCCCCGACCGCACCGGCCAACGAGCCCTCGACGCCGTCATGGCCGCCGCTGCCGTCATCACCGTCGGCCTCGGCGGCGAACTGTCCACATCGATGACCGTGCGCGACTTGTGGTTCCGCTACCGCGCGAGCCTCATCGCACAAGACCGCACCACGAACACCATCGCCCGCTACGACGAAGTCGCCAAAATGTTCACCACCGCCTTCGGTGACCGGCGCCTGTTCGAAGTCACCACCTCCGCGGTCGAAACCTTCCTCACCGAAGTCGGAAAAGCCAGGGGCCCTTCGAACATGCGCACCGGACGCATCGTGCTCTCGGGCATGTTCCGCTACGCCGTCCGCACCAGCCCCCTCGAAGTCAACCCCGTCCGCGAAGTCCAGATGCCGAAAAACATCGAAGCCAAGGGCCGCACCGGCGGCGCCGGCGACCTCACCACCGACGAACTGCGGTTCATCCTCTCCGCCGTCCGGACCTCCCAGATCCCGTGCCCGCGACAACTCGCCAAAGCCGAACGAGAACGCGGCACACCCGTCAAGGCCTACACCCCACCTACCGTCGCGGCCTACTGCGAGAGCGCCGACCTCGCCGACGTCATCACCCTCTACGCCGCCACCGGCCTACGCCGCTCCCAGATGCTCGCACTGTTGTGGACCGACATCGACCTCGACGCCGCGACCCTGCGCCCCACCGGAAAACTCGTCCGCGTCGCAGGCAAAGGACTGGTCCGGGTCACCAGGAAAGACGACCCGAAGAACCGGACCGGCACCATCGCAGTACCCGAGTTCGCGGTGGAAATGCTCAAACGCCGCAAAGCCGCGGTGGCGAACCGCCGACCGGCTTCTCCGCCGGACCCCGGAATCGAGGTCCTGGACCTGGTCTTCCCCTCAGCGGTGGGGACGTTGCGTGACCCGCAAAACGTCGGACACGGCTGGCAACGCGTGCGCGAAGCCCTCGGGTTCGCCGAGGACATCACCCCACACAGTTTCCGCCACGCCGTGGCCACCATCCTCGACGACGCCGGCCTGTCGGCCCGTGTCACCGCCGATGTCCTCGGCCACGTCGACCCCGCCATGACCCAACGCCACTACATGGCACGTGGACGCCCACACAAGGCCGCCGCCGATGTCCTCAACCGAGCGGTGACCGGATAGCGGATTCAGACCGCTCGCGAATCCGTTCGAAATACGCTGCCCAACTCGAACCCCGCCGGACACTCGTCATTTGAATTAGTGGTGACTTACTGGTGACCACATAACCCGCAAATCAGACCAAAAATATGGCCTGACCTGCGCATATGTGGAGCTAAGGGGAATCGAACCCCTGACCTTCTCGGAGCACGCGGCACAGACAACCGTGGCCCACTCTGGACAACTATCGACTACCTAATCAGCACGCCTACCTGGGGAAATGCGCTCCAATACGACAACTATCGACGACGCTGGACAACGCTCGGCAACGGCGCGTCCAGCCGAATTAGTGGTGACATAGTGGGATCCCCGCCCCCTGCCGCCGCGTTGGAGAGCCACTCGCCCTGCGGCGAGATGGGACTGCTGCACGATCCGGTGACAGCGGTTAAGAGCTCCTAACAGGTTCGATTGCTGAGTCGTCGCCAGCAGATCAGCGCAGCAGCGAGATCGAGAAGTCCCTGATGGATGTCGGTGCGGCGTTCCCAGCGGACGGCCAGGCGTCGGTATTGGTGCAGCAAGGCCAGGGTTTGCTCGACGATCCAGCGGCCGGCGGTCACTTTGTCGCGGGTGCCGCGGCGTGGGATGTAGCTGGTGATCCGCCTCCGTTCGAGTTCCTCGTAGACGCGGGGGTAGTCGTAGCCCTTAGCCGCGATCAGGGTTGTGATCTTCTCGCGTGGTCGGCCGGGGCGTCCGCGTAGCGGCCGTACTCGGTCGAGGAGTTCGGGTAGTACGAGGTGGTCGTTGACGTTGGCCGCTGACTGCACGATGGCGAGTGGGAAGCCGTTGCCGCAGGTCAGGATGTGGTGTTTGGCTCCGGTTTTGCGGCGGTCGACGGGGCTGGGACCGGTATCGGTGCCCCTTTTTTAGCCCGCACGTGCGAGCCGTCGGGAATGACGCGGTCGAAGTCGATCAAGCCCGCGCGGTGGCAGTGGGCGAGCATCGTGGTGTGCAGGGCCTCGAACACCCCGGCGGCCTGCCAGTCCCGGAGACGCCGCCAGCAGGTCATGCCGGACCCGAACCCCAGTTCCCGGGGCAGGTCTTCCCACCCGATGCCGGTGATCAGCACGAACAGAATCCCTTGCAGGACAAGCCGATCGTTCATCCGTGCTGGTCCCGGCGTTCCTGGTGCCTTGACCGGCAGTAGCGGTTCGATCACTGCCCACAGCTGGTCGTCCACGATCCACGGCGCTGCCACGACGAAACATCCTGCACTACAACAGGACTCGCCGCTAGCCGACAGATCCTGTTAGGAGCTCTTAACTACGCGGCATTGACTCTACAAGACCGAATTGATCAAACCGCGGGCTCCGTGGCGCACCGTTGATCACGTCGAGTCGGCCACTGCCGAATGGGTCGACTGGTTCAATCACCGCCGCCTCTACCGCAATTGCGGTGACATGCCGCCAGCGGAGCTCGAAACCGCCTATTACGCTCAACAACCCGCCGAGCTGTCACACCAATAAGTGTCCGGACTCACCGGGCGGATTCGCTGTCAATTCAGGCTCGGCAGCTGTTCTCCCAGCAATCCGTAGTGACCGGCCATGCCGGCGGCGACAATGCGGTTCGGAGCTCCCAACTTGTTCAGGAGCGAAGCGATCAAGCGCTTCGCGGTCCGCTCGGAGACCAGCATGCGTTCGGCGATCTCCACAGTCTCCAAACCGCGCGACAGCAGTACCCACAAGCGAATCTCGTCCGCTGCCAGGCGGCCGAAGACCTCTTCCGGTGGGTGCCGCACGGCATCGAGCAACGAGGTGAACAAGGTGGCCTCCACCACTCGGAGACCTGCCGCCACGGATAGCAAGGGCGCTACCAGCACATCAGGATCGGCTGACTTCGGCAGGAATCCGTCGGCGCCGGCCCGCAGCGCGTCTTCGGCCAACTGCAAGTCCGACGTCCCCGACAGTGCGACGACCTTGGTAGCTGGAAAGCGGGACTTGATCTGACGGATCGCGGGAATCCCGCCGATGGGGGGCATAGCAAGGTCGACCAACGCCAAGTCCGCACCGCACGAGGCGACGAGTGTGGCCGCCTCCTCCGCGTGCTTCGTCGTGCCACCGATCACGAACAGGTCGGCGGCTTTCGCCTTGAGCAGCAGAGCCAACCCCTGGCTGAACAGGTCATGGTCGTCGACGACCACCAAGACGAGTTTGTGGTCTTGCATGGCTCTCCTCACCAGAAGGTGGCAGAATCGCGAAATTGCTATATGAGGTCGCTCGCAGAGTGGTGGGCGACGTCGTGGAGGGACACCGATGCCGACTGTACCGTGGTGGCGTTCTGCGCGCTCGGCGACCATCGTCCAGGGCGGCACCTTCCGGGCAGAGGATATCCGGGTCGTGGAGCGGGTGCCCGCCAGCGTCCGGGTCTGTGTCGTATTGTCCGTCGGGCTGTTGCTGGTGTTCGGACCGGAGTCCGTGCGCGATCGGCTCCCATTCGCGTTGGCATGGCTGGCTGTCGCGAGCGCCTATACAGTGGCCGTCTTCTGGGATCCCTCGATCGAGTTGCGCAGCAGTCGGTCCGCCTCCGTCGTGACCGCTTTGGATTCGGTCCTGACGCTGGCGTTGATCGTCATCACCGGCGGGGCGAGCAGTGTCGCCGTATCGGTGCTTTTTCTTGTTATCGCGGCGGCGGCGATGCGCCTGTCCTTCGTGGCCACCGTCGTCTTGTCGATGACACTCGGTGGCACCTATTTCCTGATCACGGTGATGGTAGACGACGGACCCGCACCGATGCCTGAGCGTCTGCAAACCGGGGCGTGGTGGGCGGTGTACTTGGTTTTCACCGCTGCGATGACAGGTGGTTTCGCGTTGCTGACTGAGCGGGCGACACAAGCGCATGCCGCTTCTCGCGCACAGGCAGCCGCCGAGCGAGCGGCCGCGGACGAAGAACGAGATCTGCGTGACCGGCTCATGAAGTCATATGAGGCGCAGGAGACCGGATTGCTGGTCATCTTGCACGAGTTTCGGACACCCATCACGTCCCTCAAGGCGCTCGCCGACAACCTGGTCGAGCGATGCGGCCCGCCCACAGTCGCAGACGATGACAGTTGGGCCAGCCTGCGCCTGGTTGCGGCCCACGCCGAGCACCTCTCATCGATGATGCACGCGCTGGGCGACGTCGCGGCGAGCCGTCGGCCGACGTTCAGCACAGGGCGGCGAGCGGTTGTCGATATCGAGCAGTTCCTCCACGCGGCGGGAAACGCGGGCGGCCTGGCGGACTCCCTACTGCACATCCGCGTCATACCGCAGGGCGGACAGGCTCGGTTTGACGCGCAATTGTTGCGACGCGTCGTCACCAACCTTGTGGAGAACGCCGGACGGTACAGCCGCGGCACACCCGTGGAGGTCGTCGCCCGTCTGCGAGAGAGGCAGCTTCAGGTCATGGTCCTGGACCGGGGACCGGGGCTGGCGTCCGAGCTCGCGCCGGTCGTCATCGAACAGTTGGTCTCAGGCGGCGAGCAGGGCGGAACCGCAGGGCTCGGCCTGTGGATCGCCGATCAGATAGTTCGGTCGCTCGACGGCAGGATCCGGTTCCGGCCGCGTTCGGGTGGTGGCCTGGTGGTGTGCCTCGAAGTTCCGGTCGACTGAGCACCTCCTCGCTGTCGGTCCGATTTGGCACGCGCGGGCCATCACTGGCTCGCATGGCTGGTGTGCGCTCCTCCGAAAATTGTGACGATCGTAACGAGTCGTTTACACATAAGGAGAGGGCGTCGATGAAGACGAAAGCCGCGGTCCTGTGGGGACAGCATCAAAAGTGGCAGGTCGAAGAGGTCGAACTCGATCCTCCGAAGGCTGGCGAGGTCTTGGTCAAGCTTGCCGCCAGTGGGCTGTGTCACTCGGACGAGCACCTCGTAACCGGGGACTTGCCCTTCCCTTACCCGCTGGTTGGTGGTCACGAAGGTGCCGGTGTGGTAGAAGCTGTCGGCTTCGGTGTAACGGAAGTCGCCGAAGGTGACCACGTCGTCATGACCTTCCTGCCGGCTTGCGGCAGGTGCTCGTACTGTGCAAGGGGTCTGGGCAACCTGTGCGATGCCGGTGCCGCCGTGATGCTCGGCCCGCAGTTGGACAACACCTACCGATTCCACGCCCGCGGTGAGGATATCGGTCAAATGTGCTTGCTCGGCACCTTCTCGGAATACACCGTTGTGCCGGCGGCCTCGGTTGTGAGGATCGACGATGGCATTCCGCTGGACAAGGCCGCGCTCGTCGGCTGCGGGGTGACGACCGGATTCGGCAGCGCGGTGCGCACCGGCGACGTGCGCGCCGGTGACGCGGTGGTCGTCGTTGGCGCCGGAGGGATCGGTGCCAACGCGATTCAGGGTGCACGGATCGCCGGTGCCCGGCTCATCCTCGCGGTCGACCCTGTCGAGTTCAAGCGTGCCAAGGCCCTCGAGTTCGGGGCTACGCACACGGCCGCCTCGATGGACGAGGCGTGGAACATCATTAGCGAGCTGACCCGAGGCCAGTTGGCCGACGTATGCGTCCTGACCACAGACGTCGCCGAAGGGTCGTACATCACGCCGGCCCTGTCGCTGGTCGGGAAGCGCGGCAGGGTCGTGGTCACGGCTATCGGCCACCCCGAGGAAACGTCGATCACCACCAGCCTCATCGAGTTGACGTTGTACGAAAAGCAACTCCGTGGTTCCTTGTTCGGTTCGTCCAATGGCCAGTACGACGTGCCGCGCCTGCTCGAGCTCTACACGAGCGGCCTGTTGAAGCTCGATGAGCTCATCACTACCGAATACACCCTGGATGAGATCAACCAGGGTTACGAGGACATGCGCAGCGGTAGGAACATCCGCGGCCTCATTCGCTATTAGTCCCGCTTGGCCACCTGGCAGCGGTTTCACCCTATGCCGCCACCGGCGGCATGAATCCAATCATGTGAGGAAAGTGTTATGGCTATCGAACGCACCATCGAGCACGGCAAACGCACGGGCTTCGGCAGTCTGAGTCAGGGGGGGCTCCGCATGGAGTCGTTTCCGATGCGCTTGTTCCGCAAGGGGAACAAGAAGTTCTGGAACCCCGAGGACATCGACTTCTCGCAGGACGCCAAGGACTTCGCCGCGATGAGTCCCGATGAGAGGCGGCTCGCCACCATCCTCGCCTGCCAATTCATGGCGGGAGAGGAATCTGTAGCACAGGATCTGCAGCCCTTCATGACAGCGGTGGCCGCCGAAGGTCGGCTTGCCGACGAAACGTACCTGACACAGTTCATCTTCGAAGAGGCCAAGCATATGCAGGCGTTCAGGCTGTGGTTCGATGCGGTCGGACTCGGCACAGACCTGCACGAGTTCGTCGACTACAGCGAGCCGTACCGGAAGATCTTCATCGAAGAGCTGCCGAAGTCGCTGTACGCGCTGGAGCAGGACCCGTCGGCGGCGGCACAGGTCCGGGCCTCGGTGACCTACAACCACGTCGTCGAGGGATGCCTCGCCCTCACCGGCTACTTCGCTTGGGCGAAGGTGTGCAAGAGCCGCGGCATCCTGCCCGGCATGCAGCAGTTGATCAAGTACATCGGCGACGACGAACGCCGTCATATGGCGTGGGGCACCTTCACCTGTCGGCGCCACGTCGCCGCCGATGACCACAACTGGGAGGTCATCGAGGAACGGATGCAGGATCTGCTCCAGCCCGCGATCCAACTGATCGTACGGCTGTTCGACGTCTTCGAGGACAACACACCCTTCGGAATCGACATCGACGAGATGACCGAGTACGGGCTGGACAAGATCAACCGTCGGCTCGAATCCATCGAAAGCGCTCGGGGCCGCCCGGTCGAGGAGATCGACGAGGACTACTCCCCGATGCAACTCGAGGACAAGTTCGCCGAGGAGGACGAAGCCGTGGTCGCGAAGTCGCTGACAGCCCTCAGCTCCTGATCCGTCGATCGCGCTAACCGATAACCAGGTCGCTGGACAACCTAGTCGACCCACAACTCAAGGAAGTCACTGGCATGCTAATGGACACCTCCGCGCAAGCCGCGAATGTGAGCGTCGATCTCCTCTTCATCGGCGCCGGGCCGGTGGGACTGTTCGGTGCCTACTACGCAGGGTTTCGGGGCCTGAGCATGGCGCTGGTCGACGCCCTTCCTGAGGTCGGTGGCCAGGTCCAAGCGATCTACCCCGAGAAGAAAATCTACGATATCGCCGGCATACCAGCGGTGCCAGGACAGGACCTCATTGACAATCTTGTCCATCAGGCCGCACCGTTCTCCCCGCAGTACCTGCTCTCACAGCGGGTACTGCTGCTAGAGCGTCGTAGTCACGGTGGGTGGCGTGCCACGACATCAGCCGAGGTGGTGATCGACGCTCGCGCAGTCGTGATCACCTCCGGCGTCGGGGCCGTCACCCCGCGGCCTCTCCCGGCTGGCGACGACTTTCTCGACCGCGGCTTGTGCTATTTCGTGCCGCGGCTGGACGTGCTCGACGGCAAGGACGTCGTAGTCGTCGGGGGCGGGGACTCGGCGGTGGATTGGGCACTGGCAGCACTGCCTCGCGCCCAGTCGACGACGCTGGTGCATCGCCGGCGGCAGTTCCGCGCGCATGCGCATTCTGTCCAGCTGCTCCAGCAGTCCGCCTGCAACGTGGTCGTCAATGCCAATGTGACAGAACTGCGCGGCCATGACCGGGTGGAGAGCGTCGGGGTCCAGATAGCCGACGAAACCGAGCTCCGCGAGATCAAAGCGCAGGTCGTCATCGCCGCACTTGGGTTCCTGATGGACCTCGGTCCGATCAAGGACTGGGGACTGGAACTCGAGGGCCGCGCGATACGGGTGGACAGCAAGATGCGGACGAACCTGCCCGAGGTGTTCGCGGCTGGCGATGCCGCGACCTTCGACGGCAAGGTCAAGCTGATCGCCGTCGGCTTCGGTGAAGTGGCGACCGCGGTGAACAACGCGGCTGTCGCGCTCGACCCAGAGGCGGAGCTCGCACCAGGGCACTCAAGCGATCTGATGCTTCCCGCACAAATCGGCGCCTGAGACACACCGCCGTTCATCGAACGAACCAGAAGTCGGACGAACCAGAAGAGGAATAAGCGATGGCTTTCGTCATTGGAGATCCATGTGTCGACGTAAAAGACATGACCTGTATCGAGGAATGCCCGGTCGACTGCATCTATGAGGGTGAGCGCATGCTCTACATTCATCCCTCCGAGTGCATCGACTGCGCGGCGTGTGAGCCGGTCTGCCCGGTCGGGGCCATTAAACCGGCTCAACACGTCGACGATCGCTGGCGCCCATTCCAGGAATCAGCGAAATCGGCGTTCGAACAACTCGGCAGTCCGGGCGGATCCACCAAGGTCGAGCCCCCGATCGAGGATACGGAGTACGTGAAGAACTTCGAAAAGGACTAGCCGTTTCGGACGTAATGCCGCAGGTCGGCATCTTCTCCGCCCCGACGAGACGAAATCTCGCGTAGATATCCAACTCGAGCGAAGGCGGGGGCGCGGCCTGCATTCCAATTCTCCGGCGGTCTGTCCACGCCGGACACCGCACGAGTTCATTCAGTGGAAGTGCAGCGTCGAGCACGCTGCGCCACCGTACCTAGCGGCCGAAAAGTGTCCGGCTCCGCTGCGGTGGATCGAGACCGAGATGGGAACAGCAATTGTTTCACGAAGAATCAACTCAGAAGGATGTTCGCTGATGACGACGTTACCAGCTGAGATTCCGGCGGAGGTGCGTCCCTTCCTGGCGCGCGCGGCCACAAGCATCGTCGTTGGCGCCGAGCAGGTGGGGGCGGCGAGCGGGGGCGAGATCCCGACCACAGACCCCGCTACAGGGGCGTTGCTGGCGAACATCGCGGCCGGGGCCAAGGCGGACGTAGACCGTGCCGTCGAGGTAGCGAACAAGGCGTTTGACAGTTGGCGTCGGCTCAGCCCCGCCGCACGCGGTCGGGTACTGCTGGACATCGCCGACGCGATCGAGAGGTACGCCGAAGAGCTGGCCATCCTCGAGACGCTGGACAATGGTAAACCGCTCACCGAGTCGACCTATCTCGACGTCAGTCTTTCCGCGCAGATCTGGCGGTACTTCGGCGGCTGGACCACAAAGCTCTGCGGGGAGACGCTACCGGTGTCGCCAGCAGTGGGAGAGGCCTTGGTCTATACCCAGCGCGAGCCGCTGGGCGTGGTCGGCGCGATCGTGCCATGGAATTTCCCCCTTATGATCGCCTCATGGAAGGTGGCGCCCGCATTGGCGGCGGGGAACACTGCGGTGCTCAAGCCTTCCGAGTTCACGTCGTTGAGCGCGGTGCGGCTGGTCGAAGTCGCGCTCGAGGCGGGGCTGCCGCCGGGCGTGCTGAACGTGGTCACGGGGCTGGGCCCGGAGGCCGGCCAGGCTCTGATCGATCATCCCGGTATTGCGAAGATCTCGTTCACGGGGTCGACCGAGACCGGGCGGCGGATCGTGACCGCCAGTGCCGGGAGCTTGAAGAAGCTCACGCTCGAGCTGGGCGGGAAGTCCGCGAATATTGTCTTCCCGGACGCCGACATCGACGCGGCAGTGCAGGGCGCTCTCAGCGCCATCTTCCTTAACCAGGGACAGGTGTGCTGTGCCGGCTCGCGGTTGTTCGTACACCGTGACATCCACGACGAGGTCGTCGCGGCCCTCGCGGCGGAGGCCAAGGGAGTCCAGCTGGGTCACGGCTTGAATGAGGAGACCCAGATGGGCCCGTTGATCTCGGCGCGCCAGCTGGACCGGGTGGAAGGCTTCGTCGGCGCCGGTGTCCGCGACGGCGCGTCACTGGTCTGCGGCGGGCAGCGCCCAGAAGGCGCGCTGGTCGATGGGTACTTTCTGGAACCGACGATCTTCACCGACGTGCGAGACGAGATGTCCATCGCCGTCGACGAGATCTTCGGTCCGGTGCTCTCGGTCCTCACATTCGAAGACGAGGACGAAGTGGTGCGTCGCGCCAACTCCAGCGCCTACGGCCTCGCGGCCGGTGTGTGGACCGCCGATTTGAAGCGAGCGCACCGCGTCGCCCGCGAGCTCGAGGCGGGCACGGTCTGGGTGAATCTCTACAACATGATCGACCCGGCGGCTCCTTTCGGGGGCTACAAGTCCTCAGGCTACGGACGTGACCTCGGCGAGGAGTCGTTGCTCGGGTACACGCAGACGAAGTCGGTATGGATCGGAATGGACTGAGCAACACCAGCCGTCCGGATCGCAGAATTTCCAATTTCACAGTTATCGGCAATAAACTCAGTGAGGAGTACATAATGGGTACGTTCAAAGATGATTCCGAGGTGTACAAGTACATCGGTGGCGTCTTCGTAGACGGTCTGGCCGACCCGGAAGTGGGCGCGAAACTGAAGAGTTCCGGTGTCGTTCTCCAGATCACTTACACCGATCCCGACGCGGTCCTGACGGTCGATTTCCCCGCCGGTGTTGTCCAAACAGGTGAGAGCAACCTCACCCCGCAGGTCGAGTTGTTCATGACGGCGGACACCGGAAATCAGTTCTGGCTGGGCAAGGTCAATCTCTCCATCGCCATGGCCAAAGGGCAGGTCCGTGCGAAGGGCCCGGTTTCGAAGATCCTGAAGCTGGTACCAGCGGCGAAATCGCTCTTCCCCACCTACGTGTCATTGCTCGAGCGCGACGGCCGTGACGACTTGCTGAAGGCGTGAGCGGCGGAGTGACGGAGGTCTGACAATGCGCAGCACCATGCAGGGGACGCCGCTCGCGGTCGGGTCGATTCTGCGACACGCAGTGAACGTCCACGGCCAACGTGAGGTGATTACGGCGACGGGCGGCGGGTTTCGCCGGGCGACCTACCAGCAGGTGGGTGAGCGGTGCGGACGGCTCGCCAATGCGTTGCGGCGGCTCGGAGTCACCGGCGATGACCGCGTGGCCACGTTTCAGTGGAACAACCAGGAGCATTTGGAGGCATACGCCACGGTCCCTGCCATGGGCGCGGTACTGCACACACTGAACATCCGGTTGTCCGCCGAACAGATCCGCTTTGTGGCTGGGCATGCCGAGGACAAGGTCATCATTGTCGATTCGTCGCTCGTGCCGCTGCTGGCCCCGGTGCTCCCCACGCTCGAGACGGTCGCGGTCGTGTTGGTCACCGGTGACGGTGACCTCGCGCCCCTTGAAAGCCGAGGTAAGGCGGTGCTCCGCTATGAAGACGTTCTCGGTGCGGAGTCACCCGAGTTCGGATGGCCTTCGACGGACGAGGACGCGGCTGCGGCGATGTGCTACACGAGTGGCACGACGGGCGACCCGAAGGGTGTGATGTACAGCCACCGTTCGCTGTATCTGCACTCGATGGCCGCGTGCACGGGCAACGGACTGGGCATCGCCGAGCACGATCGGATCTTGCCGATTGTCCCGATGTTCCACGCCAACGCGTGGGGTCTGCCCTACGCGGCCCTGATGGCCGGGGCGGAACTGCTCATGCCGGACCGGTTCTTGCAGGCGGCTCCGCTCGCCGCGATGATCACCACGGAGCGGCCCACCGTGGCCGGCGCGGTCCCGACGATCTGGAACGACGTCCTGCTGCACACGGAGAAAGAGGACGGACTGGACTTCTCGTCGTTGCGGCTGGTGGCCTGCGGAGGTTCCGCCGTGCCCCGGTCGCTCATGGAGGCTTTCGAACAACGACTCGGCGTAACCATTGTGCAAGCGTGGGGCATGACCGAGACCTCCCCACTCGCGGCGGTGGCTCGCCCGACGGTCGACGCCGATCCGGTCGATGCCTGGCGGATGCGGGCAACGCAGGGACGGCCGGTGTGCGGTGTCGAGATGCGGATCGTCGGCGAGGACGGAACGCCGCAGCCGCGGGATGGACAGACTGTCGGAGAACTGGAAGTGCGGGGGCCATGGGTGACAGGGTCGTACTACCGGGTCGACGACGACAGCCGCTTCCGCGACGGATGGCTGCGCACAGGGGATGTCGGCCACATCAGTTCCGATGGCTTCCTGACGCTGACCGACCGGATGAAGGACGTCATCAAATCCGGTGGCGAGTGGATCTCATCAGTCGAACTGGAATCGGTCCTGGCGGGTCACCCGGATGTCTTCGAAGCGGCGGTCATCGCCGCACCGGACGATCGCTGGCAGGAACGTCCGCTGGCGGCTGTCGTCCTTCGCGAGGGGGCGAAAGTCTCGCCCGACGAACTCCGATCCTGGTTGTCGGACAAGCTACCACGGTGGTGGCTGCCCGAGCGGTGGACGTTCATCGAACAGATACCCCGCACCAGCGTGGGGAAGTTCGATAAGAAGGTGCTGCGTGGGAGCTACGCGGACGGCCGGTTGAAGGTGGAGACTCTCGAATGACCGTCTAGTCGCCACGCCAGCAGGAGCCGAGGCGAGCCAACAGCGCGCGTGCTGTCATCAAGAAGACACCGCAGTCAAAGCCGTGCGGGCATCAGCCCGGTTGCCCGCACGGCAGGCGGCCCGTTCATTCGTGTGCTGCGTGGCCGCACTGCCGTGTGGCAGCACTGCCGTATTCGGAACTCACGTGTCCACAGCGAGATCGAGAGACAAGGCTTCCCGGATAGTCGAGGTCGCCTAGAAATCCGAGGTAGCAATGTATCAAGAAATATCTTACGACGGGCAGTCGCCGGGCGCACCTAACAGTGACAGCGCACACACCGGTGAAACTGCGGCATTACCAGAGGGACATGAGACCAGGGAAGGAAAGGCTCGGTCCGCTGTCTTGGTCGCCGCGAGAGCGGTTGGTGAGTTCTATGCCACCTCGCTCGAAACCTTCCGTGCGACCGCGCGCCGCCCGTTCCACCTGCGTGAGTTCCTCCATCAGGCGTGGTTTATCGCCGGCGTGTCCATCATGCCCGCTCTGCTGATGGCGATCCCCTTCTGTGTGATGTTCGTGTACCAGATCAATATCTTGCTCGCCGAGATCGGTGCCGTAGATCTATCCGGGGCGGGCGCGGGCGTGGCGATCATTCGTGAGATCGGACCGATCATCACGGTCTTGGTCGTCGCGGGCGCCGCGTCCACCGCGATTTGCGCCGACCTGGGATCACGGACGATCCGTGAAGAGATCGACGCGATGCGAGTGCTCGGCATCGACCCGATCCACCGTCTGTGTGTCCCCCGTGTGCTGGCCTCCATCATGATCGCGGTATTCCTCAATGGCGCGGTGTCCGCAGTCGGATTGATGGGCGGCTACATCGCCACGGTGTATTTGCAGGGCGCGTCGCCGGGGCAGTATGTGACCGCGTTGTCGATCATCACTGGCCCGGCTGACTTTCTGGTCGCCGAAATCAAGGCCGCGGTGTTCGGAATGCTTGCCGGCCTAGTTGCCTGCCATCTCGGATTGAACGTCCGTGGCGGCCCGAAAGCCGTTGGAGACGCGGTGAACCAAACCGTTGTATACAGCTTCCTCCTGCTGTTCCTGGCCAACTCTGTGATCACCACCATCGCGTTGCACTAACCAGGACCGCGCGGGCGGCGCTTCCCGTCTATGAACACTGCCACCTCATCAACCAGGACAGCATCGAGCAATGACGTTGACATCCAGAAACACGATGGTCAGATCAGCAATCTCGGTAGCCTCGGCTCCGATCAACGGACTGGAGAATATCGGCCTACAACTGTTGTTCTACCAGCGCATCGTTGTCGCGATGCCCCGGACCCTGCGCCGATACCGGAGTGAGGTGCTGCGCTTGCTGGCCGAGGTCAGTATGGGGTCCGGTGCTCTCGCGATGATAGGCGGGACGCTGACCGTGGTCGCCATGCTGAGCATGGCAACTGGCTACGAGGTCGGACAGCAGGGCTCGACGTCGTTGAGCCATATCGGTCTAGGGGCCCTGTCCGGTTTCATCTCGGCGTTCTTCAATACGCGTGAGGTCCTGCCGGTTATCGCCGGCATCGCACTCACGGCCACTGTCGGTGCGGGATTCACCGCCCAGTTGGGAGCGATGCGGGTCAGCGAGGAGATCGACGCCTTGGAAACAATGTCCATTCCGTCGCTGCCCTACCTGGTCACGACCCGGGTTATCGCTGGGATCATCGCGGTCGTGCCGCTCTACAGCGCTGGTCTGTTCGTGGGGTACGCCGCGACGCGTATGGTCACGGTCTTCCTGTTCGGGGAAGCTTCGGGCACGTTCGATCACTACTTCAAGGTCTTTCTGATACCCAGCGATGTGTTGTGGTCGGCGGTGAAAGTGCTCGCCATGGCGATCGTCGTGATGTGTGTGCACTGCTACCACGGCTACCACGCGGCCGGCGGCCCCGCGGGCGTCGGAGTCGCGGTGGGCCGAGCGGTGCGGACCTCGCTCATCGCGATCATGTTGATCGACCTTCTCATCGGCGTGGCCGTCTACGGTGGCCCGTCCGGAGCAGTGCGGGTGTCGGGCTGATGGGCACGCGTGTGATGCAAGGATCCCGGGCTGCCCGCGTCGCGACGGGAGTGCTGGGGTGCCTGCTCGTACTGGCCACCGTCGTGCTGGCAGTCGCGACCAACCGCGGTCTTTTCCAGCCCACCGTCCGTATCGACCTCGTTTCCGATCGCGCGGGCCTGATGCTGGAGCCGGGCTCGGATGTGAAGTTGCGTGGTGTGGTTGTCGGGCGCGTCGCCGCGGTGGAACTCGTCCGCGGGCAGGCCATGATCGCCATGGATATCGATGCCGGCCGGGCCCGGGAGATTCCGGCCAACACCGTCGCCGCCATCGACCTCAGCACGCTCTTCGGCCGGAAGTTCGTCACCTTCACGTGGCCGGAGCAGCCCGCTGCCACTCACTTGGCCCCGGGAGTCCGGATGACCGCGGAGTCGGTACCCACTGAGGTCGACGAGCTGCTCGAGAAGCTGGTCGTGGTGCTGCGGGAAGTCGAACCACAAAAGGTCAATGGCGCGCTGAACGCATTGTCCACCGCGTTGCACGGTCGCGGCGACGGACTCGGGACAATGCTGGTCGACCTGGACGGCTTCCTCGCCCGGTTCAACGGCAGTCTGCCCACGCTGCAACGTGATCTGACGTCCGCCGCGCAGACCGCCGGCGTACTCGCCGATGCCAGCCCGGAGTTGCTCCGTGCGGTGGAGAACCTGACCACGACGGGACGCACGCTGACCGAGAAGCAGGCCGAGTTGTCCGGCTTCCTGCTCAGTTTCACGGAATTCGGAAATCACGGGAAGTCCCTGTTCGCCGCTGCCGGTGTGCCGCTGGCAGAGTCGATGCGTAGCCTCGCTCCGACGACGGCGCTGCTGGCGGAGCACGCCCCGGCCCTCCCATGCCTGGTGACGAGTCTGGCACAGAGCAATGCCTATCTCGAGCGCACGATCGGCGGCAGCGATCAGCCCGGACTGAATATTCTGGCCACGCTACTGATGGGCGAACCTCCCTACACCTACCCCGAGGACCGCCCGATCGTCGCCGCCGACGGTCCGGCCAAGTGCTACGACTGGTCCCAGCCGCCCGGACATACCGACTTCAACGACGGTAGCCACGCGTACGGCCCGGTTCTCACGCCCTTGGATCTGCTGGGGAATCCGTTCGCTCAATTCCTTCCACGCCCAGGAGCTGGCCGATGAGTACCAGAGCGTCAGCAATCAAACTGCTGATATTCATCACCGTGACCGCCGTCGCCGGCCTCGGCGTTGTGACGGTCGCCGGGAACCTCCGCTACATGTCTACCACCTCCTACCAGGCAGTATTCAGGGACGCCTCTGGGCTCGGCAACGGAGAGGACGTACGGATCGGCGGGGTGCCCTCCGGCAAGGTCACCGGCGTGGAACTGGCCGCGGACGGAACCGCGCTGGTCGCGTTCACCGTCGACTCCGCATACACACTCGACGCGGGCACGCGGGCACATATCAGGTACAAGAACCTGATTGATGATCGATATCTGGAACTGCTACCGGGTGCGCGCGGCGCGGGTCCGTTGGCGGGGCCGATCCCCCTGGAAAACACCGCCCCAGCGCTCGACATCGACCAGGTGGTCAATGGCTTCCGGCCACTGCTTCAGGGGTTGGACCCGGACCAGACCAACGAGCTGACCGTCTCGCTGATCCAGGTCCTCAACGGTCAAGAAGCAGCGGTCGGAGAACTCATCGCACTCGTCGGCTCGCTGACCAATACCCTCGCCGATCGTGATGCGGCGATCGGTGCCGTCATCACCAACTTCAATACGACGTTGGGTACGGTCCATACCAATAGTGCTAACTTGTCGCGGCTGATCGACGGCCTGCAGCGGCTGATCGGTGGTCTCGACGGCGACCAGCAGCAGATCACCGCATCGCTGGATCGTATCGATTCGCTCTCGAGGGCGTTGGCCGATGTACTGGCCGAGAATCGGCCCGCACTCGGCACCGAGGTCGCCATGCTGGAACGTCTTGCGTCCGGGTTGAACGACAAGACCACGACCCTCAACCTGGTGCTGTCCAGGCTTCCGGAAGTCTACCGGCTCACCGGACGTGCCGCCTCGTACGGAAGTTTCCTCAACCTCTTCGTATGCGGCATCGCGGTCCGCTACGGCAGTGGCCCCGCGGATGTGTCACCGATGTTCACTGCTCCAGCCGAGAGGTGCAAATAGCTGATGTACGGAATCTCGAAATCATTTCTCGAGCGTGATCCGGTCCGTCTGGGATTGGTCGGCACGCTGGTCATCGCTGCCGCGCTGGCGCTCGGGTTCAACTCCCAGTCCATACCGGGGATCACCGGCGGCACTACCTATCGGGCGCACTTCCGCGATGCGAGCGGGCTTCTCGAAGGATCGGAAGTCCGGGTCGGCGGGGTCGTCGTCGGTCAGGTGCAATCGATCGACCTCGCGGGAGACAAGGTCGAGGTGGAATTCGACGCCGATCCCGGGGAAGTCCGGCTCGGTGTGGACACCAGGGCGACGATCAAGGTCGGCACGGTACTCGGGCACCGCTATGTGGAACTGACCCCTGGAACCGGCCGGGAAACCTTGACCTCCGACGACACCATTCCGCTTGAACAGACGGCTTCCGGGTACGACATCACCCGCTCGCTCGAGGAGACATCCGACACTGTCGCCCGGACCGACACCGGCAACCTGTCCGGCGCGCTCGACCAGATCTCGGCAGTCGAACGAGAACTGCCACCAGATCTCCAATGGCAGCTGACCGGGGTGGAACGACTATCGCAAACGGTGGCAGGCAGAGATCAGGAACTGCGAGATCTGCTTGCCCACGCGGCGGGGGTGAGCGACGTGCTCGCTAGCCGAAACGCGCAGGTTATCGCCTTGCTCGGTCAGGGGCGCAGCCTATTCGCGGCGCTCAACAACCGCTCAGCGGCCTTGCACGGCATCCTGGTGCAGGCTCAGATCGTCTCGAACGAACTGCGCGCGCTCGAGCAGGATAATCGAAATACTCTCGGGCCGACCCTCGCGCAGCTGGACACCCTGGTCAGCACCCTGAACGGGAACGTCGGCAACATCAACGCCGCACTGACCGGGCTCGAGCGATACACCGAACGGCTCGGCGACGTAGTCGGCAGCGGTCCGTTCTTCTCGGCTCTGCTTCAGAACATTCTGCCCGCCAACCTCGCCGGCCAACTTCCCGGCAGTCTCGGAGGTCCCCGATGAGGCTTGTCACCAAACGCCTCACAACTCCTGGTGTACTATGCAGACGGCCACGTACGCTTCTCTTGGTCGCCGTCATCGCCCTCGCCGCGACAGTGACGATGGCAGCGGCGATCGTCGATCGCGCCGGCACCGACCACGTCACCGTCTACTTCCGGGACACCACCGGGCTCTACGCCGGCGATCGCGTCATGATTCTCGGCGTGGAAGTCGGCACGGTGAAGGAAATCCGCCCCGAGGGCGGCAAGGTCCGGGTGGAATTGTCTTACGACAACCGGCACCCGGTACCCGCGGACGCCAGAGCCGCGATTGTCGCACCGACACTGGTGACAGGCCGCTATATCCAACTCGCGCCCGCCTACACCGGTGGACCGAAGCTGGCGGACGGAGCCACTATCGGGCTGGACCGGACCGCGGTGCCGGTCTCCTTCGACGAGGTGAAACAACAGATAATCAGACTAACCCAGGACGTGGGCGCCACCCCGGGAAACACCGAAGGCGCGTTGAACCAGTTCGTCAGCCAGACCGCACGAACGTTGAACGGGAACGGATCGTCGCTGCACGCATCGCTGGTTCACTTGTCGGAAGCGATGAAAACGTTGGGCGAAGGCGGGGGCGACCTGTTTGCCACCGTCAGAAACCTCCAGGAACTCACCACCGCGCTGGCGACCAACGACCAGGAGATCGTAGCGTTCAGCAGCGAGCTTGCGAATCTGTCGGCGTTTCTCAATAACAACCGGACCGAGCTGGACGCGCTGCTCACCAGCATGCAAGCGACATTCGACCAGGTCACCGGGTTCGTCGAACAGCACCGGGAAGGGCTGCGTACCGATGTGGACAAGCTCAACACCATCACCGGGCTCTTGGTCGACCGCGTAGACACCCTCATGGCGATCCTGCACTCCGCTCCGACCACCCTGTCGAACTTCTACAACATCTACGATCCGCAATCGAATTCGCTCACGGGCGCGGTGGCGGTCCCCAATCTGCCGGATCCGAAGTCGCTGATCTGTGCCCTGCTGACCACTGCGAACGCGCCCGCAGACGAATGTTTGCGAGCGGGTGACGCCTTCGTCGGTGCGCTCGGCAGCACGCTGTCCGAGGAGCCGCCGCGATGAATCGGACCGCACGGCGGATTGCCGCCTCGCTCACCGCGTTGTGCGCGCTTCCGGTACTGGCCGGCGGATGCCGGTTCGACGGAGTGAACTCGATCCCGTTGCCCGGCACCGCCGTCGACGGCGATACCTACACGATCACCGTCGAGCTTTCCGACGCGCAGAACCTGGTCGGGAACTCGCCGGTCAAATCCGAGAATGTCGTCGTCGGCAATATCGGCAGGATCGCGAGCCGCAACTGGACAGCAGTGGTGACGCTCGAAATCCGCGCCGATGTGTCGCTGCCGGCGAACGTCTCGGCCAAGCTGTCGCAGAACAGCGTGCTCGGGTCTCAGTACTTGGAACTGACAGTGCCACGCAATGAACAGCCGCGTGGCCGACTCACCGACGGCGACACCATCACGCTCGAGCGCACCAGCCAGTACCCCTCGACCGAAGAGGTCCTCTCGGCCCTCGCGCTGGTGCTCAATGGTAGCGGACTACAGCAGATCCAGACCGTCACATCCGAACTGAACCGGGTCCTCGACGGCAAACAACCGCAGTTACGGTCACTGATCGGCCATCTGCGCGATTTCGTCGGCCAACTCGACAACCAGCGCGCGGACATCGTCGCGGCCATCGACGGACTCGATCGGCTCGGCGCGGAACTGGTTGCCCAAAACGACACTATCGACCAGGGACTGGTCGCACTCGGGCCCGCCGTGGAGGTTGTGGATCAGCAACGCAGCCAGCTGGTCACGATGCTCACCCGACTCGGTGAGTTCGGTGATTCGGCAACACACGTGTTGCAGGCGAGTCGCGACGACATACGCGCCAACGTGGCCGCACTGCAACCGGTGCTCGAGCAACTCGCGACCGTCAGCGATGCGATTCCGGACGCACTGAAGATCGTCGCGACCATGCCCTTCCCTGTGATGACCGCGGATAGAGCCCTACGCGGCGACTACCTGAATCTCTTCCTCACCCTCGATGTCAGCGCCGAGACCGTAGGAGACAAAGTCCTCGGCAGCATCCCGATCGATGAACTGATCGGCCGGAACCCCTCCCGGCAAGCCACGGACCCGCTACTGGCGCCGTCGCTGCCACAACCGGCCGGCCCACGAATTCCGACAATCGATGAGATCCTCGCCGACCTGCAGGGAGCGCCCCGATGACCTCGAAACTCGTCCGCGGTCAGCTGATCGCCTTCGCGATGATATCGGTCTTCGTCGTCTCCTATGCCGCCTACCATTTCATGGGCCTGCAACGCTACACGGGCATCGGCACCTACACCGTCACCGCCGAACTCGAGACGGCCGGTGGCCTGTATCCCCGTGCCCTGGTGACCTATCGCGGAGCCGATATCGGAGTCGTACTAGATACCGATTTCGAGGACGGCAAGGTCCTCGCCCGGCTACAGCTCCAGTCCGACGTCAAGGTGCCCCGCGACACCGACGCCGCTGTGCGCAGCGTCTTCACGATCGGCGAACAATATCTCGATCTACAACCGGCGACAGATTCGGGACCCTTTCTCGCCGATGGCGACGTCATCCCGCTCGATCGTACGTCCGTTCCCGTCCCCACCGGCGAGGTCGTGGTGGCGGTCAATGATCTGCTCCAGAGCCTGCCGAAGGAAGACCTGCGCACAACCGTCGACGAAGCATCGGCCGCGTTCACCGGTGCGGGGCCCGCGCTCGCACAGCTGATCGACTCTTCCCGGTCGCTCATCGCATTGGCGCAGACGAACATCGGCCCGCTGCAGCAATTGATCACCGACGCCGAGCCAGTGCTGGGTGCGCTCAACACGGCGGGTCCCGACATAACGGCCTTCTCCACGGACCTCGCCTCCTTCAGTGAACAACTCGCCCTGAACGACGCGCAGATACGAGCCGCGCTCGACAACGGTCCCGCATTCTTCGGCGCGGTCAATCGGACCATCTCCGACATCGGTTCACCCGTGTCCATTCTGCTGGCGAATCTGCAGAGCGTCGGCGAGGTTCTCCGAGTGAATATCCCAGGACTTCGTCAGATACTGGTCATCTATCCAGCAGTGTCGGCCAGCATCAATCATTCGATTCTCGGTGTTCAAGGCGACGATAGGATCTACGGGCAAGCACCGCTGGACCTCAAATTGGGCAACACCGCCAACCCGCTGCTCTGCACCGAAGGATATTCCGAGACTCAGCGGCGAGACCCCGGTAACGTCACGCCCGCCGAACCGGCGGAGAATTCGTACTGCACGCTACCCGCCGACGACGGGCGCGTGGCACGTGGCCTCAGGAATGTGCCATGTGCCACCGACCCCGGCGTGCGGACCGCTGAGATCGCACAATGCCCGGGAGGATTGCCGTCCTCTTGGCCGCAAATGCTGTCCCGGCCCAACGCGCCCTACTCGCCCGCGGACCCGCCGACCATGCCGGAGGATTCCAGCGACGATCCTGCGCCACCAGCGAACCCCGCGCTACCGACACCGGGGGCAGTGCCCTACGACCCTGGGTCGGGTCGCTTCCGTACCCCGATCGGATCGTTGTACTCGATCACACCCGCCGCCTACGAGAAGGAGTTGACGTGGCAAGCGCTATTCCAACGGTGACCGAAGTCGGCGCCATACCGAGCGCCGATCAAGTCGAGAACTCGGAGCCGGAGACGGATCCGACCGGTGGTGTCGCGGACCCACTGGACACCGACACCGACTGTGGTGAGGACGACGTCGGCAGTGGCGCGGTGCCGGAACAGGAGGCCACCCGACCTAGCTGGAAACGACTGGCTGCTTGGGGCGTTCTGCTGATAGTGGTCACCGTAGCGACGGTTGTCACGGCGTGGTCTGGTCTCTCCTGGCGACAGGCTGCCGAAGCCGAGGCACGCGATCACGAAATACTCGCCACAGCGTCGGAGATGTCGGTCAACCTTGTCACCATGCGGCACGATTCCGCCGATTCCGATCTGGCGCGCGTACTCGACGGAACTACCGGGGACTTCCGAGCCCAGTTCGCGTCGATGGCAGAAGGGTTCCAGTCGCTGCTCGACCAGGGAGCAGTCCAGTCATCAGGGCAGGTCGTCGGCGCGGGGATCGTGGAGGCCGACAATGGCAAGGCCACGGTCCTGTCCGCAGTGACCTCGACTGTCAAGAACAGCGAAGCTCCCGACGGCGAAATCAGGGTGTACCGCATGAAGATCTCTCTCGACAACACTGGTGGGCGTTGGTTGGTATCGAACGTGGAGTTCGTCGCATGAAACTTCTCAGGTTCCGCAGCCATTCGCATGGGTCCGCGGGTTCACGGCACCGATTCAGCCTGGCTCGGATCAGCGCCAGCCGACCAGCGATCCTGGTGACAGCCCTGCTCGCCGTATGCCTGGTATCGGCCGCTGCTGTCACCACCGTCGGCGCGAGCGACGCACGGGCCGCTGACCGCGCCGGGCGTGAGGCCCGTGATTTCGCCGTCGAGACGGTTTCGCAGATTCTGTCCTACGACCACCGGAACGTCGAACAGCACTTTACGAGTGTGCTCGATAGTCTCGGCGGCGAATTCCGCCCGCAGTTCGAAGAAGTGAGCCGTCAGGTGATCGTGCCGTCCGCGCAGAAGCGGCAGGTTGTGACAAATGCCGACGTGGTGGGGAGTTCGGTAATCGATGCTCGCCCGGATCGGGCCGAACTTCTCCTCTTCGTCAACCAGTCGACTACAAGCGCGGAGCAACCGGAAACCAAGATCGACGGCAGTCGCGTCCGAGTTACCGTCGAACGGATAGGTAGCCGCTGGCTGATCGTCGACATGAAACCAATCTGATGTGGCTCGGAATACAAAACCAGAGAATTCAGTGAGGAATAATGGGTGTAGTAGTCGAGACTGTCGGAATTTCGAAAAAGTTCGGATCGCAAGTGATTTGGCGAGATGTGTCGATGACGCTTCCCGCAGGTGAGGTCAGCGCTTTGCTCGGACCTTCCGGCACAGGTAAGTCGGTCTTCCTGAAGGCGCTGATCGGTTTGCTGCGTCCCGAACAAGGTTCAATCTATATCGATGGAACAGATATCACTACCTGCTCCAGCAAGGAGCTCTATGAGATCCGAAAGCTGTTCGGTGTGCTCTTCCAGGATGGCGCACTGTTCGGCTCCATGCACTTGTTCGACAATATCGCCTTCCCGTTACGCGAACACACGAAAAAGACGGAAACGCAAATACGTAATATTGTGATGGAGAAGCTGGAGATGACAGGTTTGGTGGGGGCCGAATGGAAACTACCGGGTGAAATCTCGGGAGGCATGCGCAAACGGGCTGGTCTGGCGCGAGCGCTGGTGCTGGACCCCCAGATAATCTTAGTTGACGAGCCCGACTCGGGCCTCGATCCGGTCCGAACATCTTATCTGTCTCAGCTATTGATTGATATCAACGCTCAGATCGACGCAACAATCCTGATCGTGACCCACAACATCAATCTGGCTCGAACGGTACCGGATAATATCGGGATGCTGTTTCGGCGCGGACTGGTGCTTTTCGGTCCGCGAGAAGTATTGCTGACCAGCGACGATCCGGTGGTCAAGCAGTTCCTCAACGGTCGCATGATCGGCCCGATCGGTATGTCCGAGGAGAAGGACGAGTCGCAGATAGCACAAGAGCAGGCCCTGGTCGAGGCGGGCCATCATCACGGTGGCGCCGAAGAAATCGAGGGCATTATCGCGCAAATGCAGGCCACGCCAGGTTTGCCCACGCGCCAGGCTGTACAGCGCCGCAAGGAACGGGTTCGGGCGATCGTACACACCTTACCCAGTGCGGCACAGATCGCCATCGCGGATTCGCTGGCCGGAGATCATATGGCTCCGATCCTGTAGACGCATCCTCGGCGCGCTACCTCAGTTTTGATGGACCCTTCTACCAGCTCGCCGACCAGAAGCTGTGCGGTGGTCGGTTGTGTGAGCGGCTCGGACCACGGTCACTGAACCGATTCCGTCCTGCGGACGCGGCCTGATGCTCGTGATCGCGCAGATATCGAGGTCACGACCGGTCAGGTGGGGCGTCCGGGGGATGGTCGGGGTCGATATCGATCGTGAGGCGAGCACCCCCGAGTGGGCTGTCGGTGAGGAGGGCTCGGCCGTGGTGGAGTTGGGCTTGTTGGGCGATGAGGGCGAGGCCGAGACCGGAGCCGTCGCGGGTGGCGTTGCTGCCGCGGTAGAAGCGTTGGAAGACCGCGTCGCGTTCGTCGGGCGGGATTCCGGTGCCGTTGTCGTCGATGGTGAGGATGACGCGGTTGCCGTGGCGGTGGGCGGTGACGTGGATGGTGGTGGCGTGGCCGTGTTTGACGGCGTTGGTGATGGCGTTGTCGAGTATCAGGCGCAGTCCGCTGGGCAGTCCGCGCACGGGCAGGGGTGGTTCGCTGCGGACGTCGATGGTGGCGGCGGGATGGTGGCGGCGGGCGTCGCGGGCGGCTTCGTCGGCGATATCGATGAGGTCGACGGTGCTGCGTTGGTCGTCGCGGGCGAGTTCGCCGGAGGCCAGCTGTTCGAGGGCGGTGAGGGTGGCCTCGATACCGCTCTGTTTGCGCAGGATGTCGCCGATCAGATCGATGCGCTGAGGGCGGGGAAGGTCCAGTCCGCGCATGACTTCGAGGTCGGTGCGGATCGCGGTGAGGGGCGTGCGGAGTTCGTGCGCGGCGGTGGAGGCGAAGGTGCGGGCCGTCTCGAGCGCTGATTCTCGCTGGTCGTTCGCGTGATTGACGCGCCCGAGCATATCGGTGACCGCGGTCGACAGTTGACGTGCCTCCCGGACGCCGCCGCCGGCGTGGGTGAGGTCGGGGGTCGGCGTGCCGGCGCTGATGCGGCGGGTCAGCTCGACGAGGGGCCGCACGGCCCTGCCGCCGAGCGCCCAGCCGATGCCGGTCGCGACCAGGACGGCCGCGGTGCCGGTGGCCAGCACGCGTTGTTGCTGGGTTCGGGTGACGGTCTGGGCGCGGGCGGTGGGAGCGGCCACCGCGACGGTGCGGGGTCGGCCGGTGCTCGCGCCGATGGTGTCGGTGCGGATGCGGTAGCGGATGCCGCCGAGGTCGCGGGTGGTGTAGCCGTCGGGCAGTTCGGGGAGCTGGGTGGTGGTGGAGGCGACGACGACGCCGTGGTCGCGCAGCGTGACGGCGAAGGCGCCGGCGTCACCGACGCGGCCCAGGAACAATCCGACGGTGTCGGCGTTGAGCTCGATGAGGTCGACGGCGGTGTCGAGCTGGTCATCGAGGTGATCGATATTGTTGCGGGCGACGAGGAAGGAGACGGCCACGACGAGTACGGCCGCGATGACCAGGGCGCCGAGACCGGTCGCCAGGGCGACGCGGGTGCGCAGTGACAGTATGGGCATGGCGATCAGTCGGCCCGCAGGACGTAGCCCACGCCACGGACGGTGTGGATGATGCGGGGTTCGCCGGCGGCCTCGAGTTTGCGGCGCAGGTATCCGACGAACACGTCGACGACGTTGGTGTCGGTGTCGAAGGTGTAGCCCCATACGGTGGCGAGCAGCTGCTCGCGGGACTGCACGACGTCGTGGCCCGCGGCGAGCACGGTGAGCAGTTCGTATTCGCGGCGGGTGAGGTCGAGTTCCCGGCCCGCCCGGCGGACGCGGCGGCCGGCGGCATCGATGTGCAGCGAGCCCACGGTCAACGGTTCGACGCGTGCGGCCTCGGGCCGGGGCCCGCGATAGCGGCGCAGCAGGGCGTGCAGCCGCGCGGTGAGTTCGTCGAAGACGAACGGTTTAACCAGGTAGTCGTCGGCGCCGGCTTGCAGGCCCATGATCCGGTCATCGGGGGCGCTGTGGGCGCTGAGCACACAGATCGGGACATCGTTGCCAGCCGCTCGCAGGGCGGTGATCACGCCGAGCCCGCTCAGGCGTGGCATCTGCATGTCGAGCACGATCACATCGGGATTGTGCTCGGTGCAGGACCGGATCGCCTGGGCGCCGTCGCCGGCGGTGAGCACCGCGAACCCGGACAGCTCGAGTCCGCGCTGCAGTGATTCACGCACGTTGTGGTCGTCGTCGACGACCAGGACACAGTGCTCGCGGCTGACGTCGGCCGATGTCACGGTGACTTCCCTCCGGGTTGCGGTACGAGTGAACGGCGGATGGGGGACAGCGGCACGCTAGCAGTCCGACCGGCCGACCGGAGCGTGGTGCCCGCACATCGGCGGTGACGATGAGAAAACGGTGAGAACGGTTGACCGGGTTCGCGCCGCGTCCGTACGCTTCGGCAGCGAACTCATCCCGGAGGTTGACTGTGGCGTTCGCCGACGCATGTGCCCGCCGTATCCTCGCTGCCGCCGCGGTGGGGATGGTGCTGGCCGCGTGCGCTCCCGGCACCGATGTCGCCGCGCCCGACACCGCGTTCGAGATCCCGTCCGATGCCGTGCTGCCCGGACGGATATCCGCGGCCGGAGCCACCGATCTGGCGGTCGATATCGGCCTCGCGCGGCCGGTGACGGTGGCGCTGGCCGGCATCACCGCCGTCGACTGCGTCTCCGGCGGCGTCGCCGCCTACACCTCCGGTCTGGCCGAGTTGGCGCCGGTCGGCACCGAGGTGACGCTGGTGCGATCGAATGTACCCGCCGAACAGGGTCACGATCTCACCGCCTTCGTCCACGCCACCGGACCGGATCGGTCGGCCGAAGCGAGCGTCAACGAGGTTCTGGTGCGCACCGGCCGCGCACGACTGGATCCACCGGTCGACCACAGCGCGGCCGCGGCCCCGGTGCGCGACCAGGCCGCCGCCGACTCGGCGGCCTTGCCCGAACCCGATCGCGGCTATCGCGATGCCATCGCGGCGGCGGAGGACGAGGCATGGCAGGCGCGGTCGGGTCTGATCGGCGAATGCGCGACACGGCAGGAAGCGCTCGATCGCGGCAGCGAGCCGCCGCCACCGCCGCCGGAGCCGACAGCGCCGGCCGGGGAGACGCCGGTGCCGCCGCGCATCGAGATCACCGTCCAACGCCCAGACGTCGATATCACCTTGCGGCCGTCGCCGCGTCCCCGCCCTTGCGAGTTCATCGACCGTTGCTGACCACTGCCGGACCGGCGGCGGGCCAGCAACGGTGTCAGACTCGCGGCGACGGTCGGACCGCACCCCTGCGGTTCGGTGTGGCCCGACCGTCGCCTCAGCGGCGCGGGATCAGAACAGTCACCGCAGGAACGGGTGTCCCGGGATTCCCGGCAGTCCGAATCCCAGGCCTGGCAGCAGGCCCAGGCCCGGTGCGCCCAGATCCGCCGAGCCGGTGCGGGGGACGAACACGCCGGGACCCGGTACTCCGATGCCCGGACCCGGATCGAGCACCGGCTTGGCTCGCGGGACGAACACGCCGGGGCCGTCGACGCCGATGCCGGGTCCGGGATCGGTTGGCCGTTCCTGGAACACTCCCGGGCCGGGC
Source organism: Nocardia sp. NPDC087230 (assembly GCF_044744725.1). Classification (NCBI taxonomy): domain Bacteria; kingdom Bacillati; phylum Actinomycetota; class Actinomycetes; order Mycobacteriales; family Nocardiaceae; genus Nocardia; species Nocardia sp. NPDC087230. The sequence goes on along the minus strand of NZ_JBIUYV010000001.1, from coordinate 664,503 downwards.
ACACCCACACCGAGCCCCGGATCCGTGTCCGGGCGCGGGACCAACACACCCGGACCGTCCACCCCGATGCCCGGACCCGGATCGACGGCCGACGCGGTGCCGGAGAAGGCCGCGAGCGGAATCGCCGCCAGCGCGCCGACGGCCGCCACGCGGACCGCCAGCCGCCGTCCGGAATTGCGCTGCTTTCGATGCTGACTCATAACCAGATGTCCTTTCGTTGGCCGTCCTCCACACCTGAAATTTGATCGGTGAACGAATACCGGATCGTGAAGGACTGAGACCGACGATAGGCACGGTGAGAGCATGCGGAAACAGTCCACTGTGTTCTCTCATCGAGTGCTCATCGTCCTCACCGAACCTTCATCCGACACCGGCTCGAATGCTGCGACTCGATCCACGGCCCGATCGAAACATGTTGCCGATCAACAGGGTTTGATGGAGAGCACCCGCCCTGAATACGACCGGACCACCTCTGGTCGCGAATGTTCGCCGAATGCCCAGTACAGTTCCGGTGGCGACGATGAGGAATCGATGAGGAACCGCTGCACCGTGTCGCAATGTTCACGCCTGGCGAATTACCGTCAACGGGAGTAGTGACACCCGATTCGGAAGAATCCGTCCACTGAAACAATCCGATACAGGAGTTCTCCATGTATTCCAGCCGTGCACTGCGACGATCACTGACCGCCGCGGCGGCGACGCTGCTGGCGGTGACCGGCGGCCTGTCCGCGGCGTCGGCCGCACCCGAGCGTGTCGACGCGCGGCCGAATATCGTGATGATCCTCGCCGACGACCTGGACGCGACCGCCACGCCGGTGTGGGAGGCGATGCCGCGCACCGCCGCACTGATCCGTGACCGCGGTATGGAGTTCACCGAGAGCTTCGCGCCCATGCCGATCTGCTGCGCGGCCCGCTCGTCCATCCTCACCGGTCAGTACGGCCACAACACCGGTGTACTCACCAACGCCGGACCGGTCGGCGGCTTCGAGTCCTTCCGCGACAACGGCAACGAGGACCACACCATCGCCACCGTGCTCCACGACGCGGGTTACCGGACCGGCATGGCCGGCAAGTACATGAACGGTCTCGAGAACGACCCCGGCCACATCCCACCCGGCTGGGACGACTGGAACGCCGGAGTCGACAACTTCCTGTACTCCGGCTACAACTACACCCTCAACGAGAACGGCACCTTCGTCAAATACGGTGTGACACCGGCCGACTACCAGACCGACGTCATCGCGAGCAAGTCACGCGAATTCATCACCGCCGCCGCCGCGTCGGAGCAGCCGTTCTTCTGGTACGCCCTGTCCACCGCCCCGCACTTCCCGATCCCGCCCGCACCCCGCCATCTCCCCGAGACCCGCCCCACCGCCGCGCCGCGCTCACCGAACTACCAGGAAGCTGACGTGTCCGACAAGCCCTCCTGGCTCGTCGACACCGCCGCGGCGCGCGCGGCTACCATCGCCGCCACCAACGACATCGACTACACCAACCGCCTGGGTTCACTGAAGGCCCTGGACGAGATGGTGGCCGACATCGTCGACACCCTCGCCGCGACCGGCGAACTGGACAACACCTACCTCGTGTTCACCTCCGACAACGGCTACAGCCTCGGCGCCCACCGGCTCACCCAGAAAATGGCCCCCTACGAGGAGTCCATGCGGGTGCCGCTCGCCATCGCCGGGCCGGGTATCTCGTCCGGCCGCAGCGACGCGATGGGGCTGTCGATCGACCTTGCCCCCACGCTGTTCGACTGGGCCGGCATCGACATCCCCGGTCACGTCGACGGCCGCTCGCTCGTCCCGGCCCTGGCCGGTGACAACACCGGGTGGCGAGAGGACTTCCTGGCCGAATACGGCGGCGCGGGCTTCGACGGCCGCGACGGCATCATTCAGGAGCAGATCCCCGGCACCGAGACCCCCGCCATGTACGCGTTCGACATGCCGTCCTGGAGTGCGGTGCGCACCGGCCGGTACCTGTACGTGCGCTGGTACGAGCGTGAACGTCCCCTCGAAGAACGCGAATACGAACTCTACGACCTGGACACCGACCCCTACCAGCTGACCAACCTCATCAAGACCGACGCGGGCCGCGCCGCCCACACCGAGATCGTCGACGACCTCGACCGCCGCCTCGCCGCCCTGAACTCCTGCTCCTCCCAGTCCTGCCGCTGACCGAACACCTCTCGGGACCGGTGCGTAGCCAGTACCGACAATCAAGACGAGGACAATGACACACAATCACACACCCGACGCGACCGGCCGCGGCCGACGCCGGTCGCGAACCCGGGGACTGTTCACCATCGGGCTGCTGCCCGCAGCGCTCATGATCGGCACGAGCACGGCGAACGGCGCGCCGATACCCAGCCTTCCGTCACCGCCCGGCAGCGATTTCCTCGGGACTCCGGCGACCGCGCGGCCCCTCACCGACGTGCCCGCTACGCCCCAGCTGGCGGGCTTGGCGCCAGCCGGTGACGCGGGTATCCACAACGACGGGTGGATGACCGACACCTACACTCGTCCCGGCCCCCTCGGACACGACACCGGCGTTGATTCGCTGCTGCTGGGCGGTGAATGCGCATCCCTCGCCTTCGATCGGGCGGGGCGAATCGTCACCACCTGCCTCGGCGCGAACACGGGCCTGTACCTGATCGACCCGGCGACCATGCGAGTCCTCGGCAGCCACCCGATTCCGCGGCGCGGGCTGGACGCCGAGGCTGCCCTCGCCGGATCCACCGACTTCAGCGGCGGCGCCTACTTCTATCTCGACAATCATGATCGAGCCGTGGTCGGGACCGGCGACGGACACGTGCGGGTGTTCGCGCAAACCCCGAGCGCCGACGGATTCACCGTGGAGCACGACTACGATCTGACCGAGACATTGCGCGCGGGCGAAACCCTCAACTCGGTGCTGCCGGGCACCGACGGGCGAATGTGGTTCGCGGCCAAGACCAACGGGGTCGTCGGCATCCTCGATCCCGACACCGGCGCGGCACGGACCCTGCGGCTGGGCAACGGTTCCGACGGCCAGATCCAGAACTCCTTCGCGGTAGGCACAGACGGCGAGGCCTACATCGCCACCAACCGGGAACTGTTCCGCCTGGACCCCGGGCCCGACGCGGTGCCCGAGATCACCTGGCGCGTCACCTACGCAAACAGCGGACAGTCCAAACCCGGCCAGGTCGACGACGGCACCGGCACCACTCCCACCGTCCTGCCGGGTGGATACGTGGCCATCACCGACAACGCCGACCCCATGAACGTCGTGGTCTACCGCACCGACCCGGCGGCACAGCAACGGGAAGTGTGTTCGGTGCCGGTCTTCTCGCCCGGCGCGAGCGCCACCGAGAACACCCTCATCGGTGCCGGGCGCTCGCTGATCGTGGAGAACAACTACGGATACGCCGGACCTACGGCGACTACGTTCGGCAAGACCACCACCGCCGGATTCGCCCGCGTCGACATCAACTCCGGCGGCGACGGCTGCCACCTGGTGTGGACCAACACCACGGTCGCGGCCCCGAGCGTGGTACCCAAACTCTCGCTGGCCACCGGGCTCGTCTACACCTACACCAAGGGCACCGAACCGACCGACCCCTGGTATTGGACCGCCCTCGACTTCCGCACCGGGGAAATGGTGTGGCGCCGGCTCGCGGGCTCGGGCCCGCTGTACAACAATCACTACGCGGGCCTGGCCCTCGGCCCGGACGGAGCGGCCTACCTCGGCACCCTCGGCGGACTCATCGCCCTGCGCGACCGAACCGGTCCGAACCGATGAGCGTCGCGTGCCGGTCGAACGTTGAGACTCGCGCTGACAGTTTAGCCAGGGGCCGAGTCGCCAGCAGGTGCCATGGTGGTGCCGCCCTCCCGGGTTCTCGCTGCCGCTGCGTTCCAGGATCGGGTCGAGGCGGGAGACCATTGCTTGATCATCGCCGAACTCGGAGGTCGAGCGTGCCAACACATTCCGTATCGAAAGCCGCCGTGCTCCTCATCGCGGCCGCGACCGGGTTCCTGGGTGTCATCGCACCCGGTGTGGCGTGCGCGGACACCGACAACGCCACGCTGGAGATGGCCGAACAGGCCTACCTGTTCGGGTACGCGCCGGTCGTCATGGCCCGGACCCGCGCCGAACTGCTGTGCGGGCGGGCACCGAACACCGTGGCGAACATTCCGATCCCGATGAACCCGTTGATCCGCGCGGTCGTCGCCCCGAACACCGACACTCTCTACACCAACGCCTTCCTCGATCTGCGCGACGGGCCGGTGACCGTGTCCTACCCCGACACCGGCGGCCGATACGCCGACCTGCAATTTCTTGACATGTACACCGAGGTGATCGGCAATATCGGCACCCGCACCACCGGCACCGCGGGCGCGACCGCGACCATCGTCCCGCCCGGGTACACCGGACCGACGCCCGAGGGTAGCCACCTGCTGCGGGCCAGCACCTGGGACGTGTGGATGCTCGGCCGCACCGGCATCGCCGGAACCGCGCAACCGGACGCGATGACCGTGCAGCGCGGATACACCCTGTCGGTGACCCCCGCCGCTGTCGGCGTACCGCCGCCGCGCCTGCGCCAGCAACCATGCACCGGCGGCGATCCGCAGAATCCCGCCTCCGCCGGCCCTGGCTTCTTCGATGAACTTGCCGACGTGCTCGCCGCCGACCCCGCCCCCGACTCCGACATGCTCGACTCGCTGGCCACCCTCGGCGTCACACCCGGCGCCACCCCGAGCACCGGCCCGAACCGGGAAACGCTCGACGCTGGAGTGCGGGCCGGGCAGGCCAGGCTCGACGGGGCCTACAAGACGGCCTTCAGCACTGCCGGCCAGTGGCAAACACTCACCGCGGCAGGCCATTACGGCACCGACTACCTGCAGCGCGCGGCCACAGCGAAGTACGGTCTCGCCGCGAACGAACAGGCCGAATCCCGATACTTCCTGACCGACATCGACCGCACCGGAACACCGCTGGACGGCCGCGCCACCTACAGGGTGCACCTGCCCGCCGGGGATCCGTTGGTCCCGGTCGAACGAGCCCAGGGCGGGTGGTGGTCGATCTCGATGTACGACACCGACAACTTCCTCGTCGCCAACCCCCTCGGCCGGTACGCACTCGGCGGCGACGAACCCGCACTGCACCGAAATCCCGACGGCTCGGTCGACATCACCATCTCCGCGTTCCTAACCGATCCGACTGACCCGGCCGCCCTGGCCAACTGGCTCCCCGCGCCCGCCAGCCCCTTCAATCTCATTCTTCGGCAATACATCCCGACCGATACCGGCTGGCAGCCACCCAATGTGGAACGCACCTGAACGGCGGGGCAGGTGACATCCTCCTCGGCATATGAACGGACGATGGGTTTCGAAGGCTCCGTCCAGGTAGGGCCTGCGTTTCGGCTTGCAGCAGGTCGGTGAGCTCGTCGGTGTGAACCAGGATTCAGTCCCGCCAGCGATGTGGCGTGTTGCCGCGGGCCAGCTTCGGCCCACGCGACCCGGGCGTGGCGGAGGTCGGTAGCCGACGCGATTACGGTCTCGCGATCGTCGACGGTCGCGACCAGCCGGTCGTCGGCTGGGTTGCGCACGTCCAAGACACCTGCTGTGGTCGTCGTACTCTTCAGGCCTCCGTAGGTGAATGGGAACCACGGGAGATCCCGTCGGGCTGGGTGCAGCTGGTGGGTGCGCCGGTGAAAGCGTCAGCGATCACGTTGGGCCGCTTGAAGATCAGCGGTCCATAGGTACGGCGAAGCTCGGTCAGGATCACGCTCAAAGGCAGGTCGTCGAAGACGCCGCGCTCGCGGACGTACTCCATATGCTGGGATCCGTCGGCAGTGAAGGCGTGCAGGAGGGCGTCGCGATCGCCGCCGAAATCCACCGGCGGCACACCGAAACGCGCACACAACTCGGTATTGAACGCGGGCGTCGCTTTCAACCACCGGCCGTCGATGTAGAGATGGCTGTAGCCGTGATAAACGAACAGGTCCGTGCCGCCCATCCGCGCTCGTAACGCTTCGGTCTGCAGGTGATTTCGTACGTCAGCGAAGCCCAGCCGCGCCGGAATCCCTCCCGCACGGCACACCGCGGTCAACAGCACTGCCTTCGGGACGCAATAGGCGCGCCCTGTCTCGAGGACAAAGCTCGCTCGATAGTGCGCGGGATTGTCGGACACCGTATAGGGGTCGTACCAGATCTGGTCGCGGACGGCGGCGAAGAGGCGCTTCGCCTTGTCCTGGTCGGTGCTCGCATCCCCAATCGCGGCGGCGGTGAACGCCCGGACGGACTCGTGCTCGATATCGAGGAAGTCGGTCGCTCCCAAGAACGACACCGGTGCCTGACTCATCTGCGCGCCAGGGTGATCGGCAACCCATCGACCGGAATGGGCAGCGAGGTGTTGTCCCATCTTGCTTCATACTGGTCGGGACCGTCGAGGTGTACGTGTGCGGCTTGCTACTGCCGGATCAGGTTGGCCACGACCCGCATCGGTGGTCGTGGGGTGCAATATCGAAGGGCGGAAGAGCTCGTCTTCAGGCATTAACCAAGGGTTCTGTTCAGCGGTGCACAACGCCGTCGGCGACACCGGTGTATTGCTCACGCAGTACGGTCTTGAGCAGTTTGCCGGTGGCGTTACGCGGCAGTTCGGCAACGAGGTGTGAGGTGCCCGAAGGATGTCGGACAGCGACCCAAAGTATGATTTGGGCAACTGGACGGAGTTGTTTGTGGCGCAGAAGAAGTCGCGTGATTTGACCCCGGAGTTCCGGGAAGCGGCGGCCCGCGAGGTCGTGGAAAAGTCGCGGCCGGTGGCGGATGTGGCCCGCGATTGCGGGGTGACGGATCAGACGGTCCGGAATTGGGTGAAGGCGTATCGGGCGAAGCGGCCCGCGGGTGCGGAGTTGACGACGAGCGAGCGAGACCGCCTGCGGGAATTGGAGAAAGAGAACCGCAAGCTCCGTGAGCAACTGGAGTTCATGGGAAAAGCGAGCGCCTTCTTCGCGTCGAGATACCGGTGACGATCCGGTACGAGCTCATTGCGAGCGAAGAAGGCATTCACGATGTCACCGACATGTGTCTGTGGTCGGATGTTTCACGGTCCGGCTATTACGACTGGAAAACTCGCGAACCGTCGGCGACGGCGCAGCGCCGTGAAATCTTGGAAGCCGAAGTGCAATTCGCGTTCGAGCATTCCGACGGCACCTACGGGTATCGGCGCATCCACGCCTGGCTGGCACGTAGGGGCACGGCGGTGGACCCGGAAACGGTGCGGTCTGTCATGCGGGGCCTGGGCCTGGTGCCCTGTCAGCCGCGTCCGTGGCGGCCGGTGACGACGATCGCTGGTGACGCGGCGGACCTGCCGGACCTGCTGCGGCGCGACTTCACCGCCGAAGCACCGGCGACGAAACTCGTCGGCGACATCACCTACATTCGCACGTGGGAAGGGTGGCTGTATTTGGCGACCGTGCTCGACTGCTTTTCGAAAAAGGTGGTCGGGTATTCGATGGCCGATCATATGCGTACGGAATTGGTATCCGACGCGCTCCGTATGGCCGCACGTAATTTGCCGTTCCGGACCGGTGAGACCATCTTCCACAGCGACCGTGGCTCGCAGGGCGAATTCAACTGGTCGACGCAACGTTTCGTTGTTGAAGCGATTGTAGATGTTGTTCCATCGCCTCGGTCGGCGTGCGCCACCCGAGGACCTTCCGCGGTCGTGTGTTGAGCGCGTCAGCGACCGCCGCCAGGTCCCGCTTGCTCCACCGCGAGAGGTCAGTACCCTTCGGGAAGTATTGTCGCAGAAGTGGAGTGGTCACCGAAAGTTGGACCTTGGAATTAAACCTTATGCTGCAGCGGTGGTTTGGGCCAGGTACTCGTCGGGGCTGAGGTAGCCGAGCCGTTGTTGGATGCGGGTCGTGTTCCACCACTGCAGGTAGTCGGACAGTCCGGCGTGGAACTCGTCAACGGTCGCGGGCTGCTGGATTCGGAACCACTCCTCTTTGAGATGGCTGAAGAATCCTTCCATGACGGCGTTGTCGAGGCACGTGCCTTTTCTGGACATGGATTGTGTGAGACCGGCCTCGCGGAGTGCGTCCTGCCAGAGGGGGTGGCGGTACTGGAATCCTTGATCAGAGTGAACCAGCGGTTTCTCATCTGACTGCAGGCTGTCGATCGCGGTGCGCAGGCCATCGGTGACCATCTTCACGCTCGGCGATGGCCCGGCCGCGGCAGAGATGACCCGGTTGTCGTGGAGGTCGAGGACCGGCGAGACATACACCTTGGAGGACCCGATCACGAACTCGGTCACGTCCGTGACCCACTTGGTGTGCTTGACCGCCGCGGTGAACTGGCGGTTCAACACGTTGTCGGCCGCCTGGCCAACCTCGCCCCGGAAGGAGTTGTATCTCCGCCGGCGGCGCACAGGGCATTGCAGGCCGAGCGTGCGCATCAGTTTCAGCACGGTCTTCTTCGACACCCGCCATCCGCGCCGCAGCAGGATCGCCAGGATGCGCCGGTGCCCGTATGCGCGCCTTGCCTCTTCAAAGGCTTGACGGATGGCTTCTTTCAGCTCAGCATGCCGATCCGGACGGGCGATTCTGTTCCGATGGTCGTAGAACGTCGACCGGGGAAGGTGCGCGATCTGCAGCAAGAGCGACAGCGGGTACTGCGCCTTGAGGTCTTCGACGGCTTGAACCTTCAGCGTCGTTCCTGTGACTTCAAGGCCCGCAATTTTCCCAGGTACGCGACCTCTGCGCGCAACCGCTCGTTCTCCTTGCGCAGCGTCTCGATCTCGTTCTGCGGTGCAGGGTTTCCGCGATCGGTCGGGGGCCGGCCCCGCCTCTTGGGGCGCAGCCCTCCTCCGCCCTCGCGTCGATAGGTGGTCGTCCAGTTGGCGACGGTGCTGGGCGAGGGGAGCCCGTATTCCTCGGCGAGAGCCCGTCCCGACTCGCCAGCAACATGACGGAGCACGATCTCGAGCTTGGTCCCGAAGTCGTACTGCCTGCGTTCCCTCGTCACCAGCGCGTCCCGTCCTCTCAGCTGCCATCGCTGGTACAACACTTGAACAGGGTTCGGGGCGAGGTCAAGGGACAGGGACGCGGACTTCGCGGTGAAGCCCTGTTCAAACAGTTCGATCGCCGAGACGGCGTCGGCCTGACTCAACGTGCTTCCCGAGTACATCGGCCTGCCTCCTGAAGAATGGACGCCTACTTACGGTGTCCAACTTCCGGGGACCACTCCACTTCTGCGACAGTACTTTCCGAAGGGCACCGACCTGTCCCGGTGGAGCGCTGACGACCTTGCCGCGGTCGCCCACACGCTCAACACTCGTCCCCGGAAGGTCCTCGGATGGCGAACACCGGCCGAGGCGATGGCCGACCATTTACAATCACCGAAATATTCACGTGTTGCGACGACCAGTTGAATCCGCCCTGAGCGCCGTGGTCGCTGTGGATGATCGTCCCATCAGATGAACGGGCCGCAATGGCCATGTCTAGCGCGCTGAGCACCAGCGACGCGGTCTGCCGAGAGTCGATGGCCCAGCCGACGATGCGTCGAGAGTAGGCGTCGATCACTGCGCAGCAGTACACCTTCCCTTAGCACCACCGGATCATGCACGAAATCCATTGACGCTCGCTGAAAGTTGCTCGAATTTCACACCGGGGCGAGCCCAGTGCCGAGGATGAACTGCTAGGCCCCGGCACACCTTGCGCAGGCCACGGTCCTACCCACCACCGTCGTGAAAGTCTGTTGACTGCACCACCCAAGCCGCTGTCGGCTACGAAGTAGTTGGTGTGGCACCGGATTCCAAACTTCGCAACGCTGTGGCCGAGGGTTTGACGGAGGTTCCTCGCGTCGGTGCGGTAATCGCCGGACCGGGAACGGTTCCGCCGTTCGTAGTGGTGGACGCCCAACAGCGACTGGTCGATCCGGCAGTGCAGTACCTGCGGGACCTAGCGTTGGGCGATGTCAGCCCGTTGACCTGTAAAAGCTACGGCTACGACCTGCTGCGCTGGTTCCGGTTGCTGTGGCTGCTCGGGGTGGACTGGGACCACGCGACCGAGGCAGAGGTGGCGCTGCTGGTGGGCTCGCTGCGTAACGGGTCCAATCCGCAGCGGATTCGGCAACGGGCAGGCACGCCGAGGCCAGGGACGGTGAACGTCCGGACAGGCAAACAACAGTTGAAGGCGGGATACGCGCCGCGGACAATCAACCATTGCTTGTCGGTGATCTGCGGGTTCTATGCCTATCACGGAAGTTTCGGGCGTGGTCCTGTCCTCAACCCGGTGCCCGAGTCGACCGAGCGTCGCGAGGCGTTACGGCATCTGAGCCCGTTGGAACCGAAACCTGTTGTGCGGCGGGCACGTTTGCGGCAGCGGGTCCCGCAGGCTGCGCCGCGGTCAATCCCCGACAGGCTCTGGGACGAGTTGTTCGACGCGATGCGCAACGACCGCGACCGGTCCCTGCTGTTGTTCTACGTGTCCAGCGCAGCCCGGGCGAGTGAGTTGCTGGGCATCGGAGCCCACGACATCGACTGGGGCGGGATGCGGATATGGGTGGTGTCCAAGGGAAGTCGTGCCCGCCAAGATATCCCAGCCGATCCGCAGGCGTTCGTCTACCTGGCCAGCTATTTCGAGTCAGAGGGCTTGCCTGGGCCGAACCTGCCGGTGTTCCGGACGTTGCGCGGAGAAAGGCGGCCGCTGACGTATTGGGCGCTGCGGCGAATCCTGCAGCGCGCCAACGACAGGTTGAACACGAACTGGACGTGCCACGATCTGCGTCATACCGCCGCGACCCGCCTCGTCAGCGATCCGGCATTGACGCTGGCCGAGGTGCAGCGCATTCTGCGGCATGCGAATCTGGCCACGGTGAGCATCTACACCCAGACGCGGGTAGAGGACATGTTCGACCGGCTCCAGCAGCACTATGGCCGTCCACGACCGGAAGTGTCGTATCCGGCCGGTTACGCCGCCGACGACGTGTCGGTCGTGTTCGGTGCCTGAAATGACGGCGACGCCATCGAACTCTACGACCCCTGCGTCCTACACCTCCCGTCACCGCCACCTTCAGCGGACGAGTCAGCAACGCCCGAAGAACGATTCGCCGTTCGATACGCGTGTGGACTCCGCCCCAGCGCCGATACCGATCAACCCGCCCAGACCGTTCGGCGACCGCACTGCGGCCGCGGCGGAGCACATCGTCGAGGTGTACCGCCGAGATTGGCCAGGGCTTGCCAGTGCCAATCGTCAGCGCAATATCGTCGGTCTGGGGCATGTGCTCGATCACCTATTCCGGTTTCCGGGTGAGACCTGGCAGCAACGATGGGAAGCTGCCGGACTGAACGAACGACACACTCCGCTGGGCGAGGTGCTGATCACCGAGATCAGCCCAACTACTAAGAATCGTCGGTCGGAAATCACCGCCGCAATGCGAATCCTGTTCTGCATGCGGGTCGTTCAGCCCTCGGTAGCTGGCTTTCGGTCGAACAAGTTCGGCGGGTACCCCGAGTCGTTCGCGCTCGTTCAGAAGGATCGGCTACTGGACCGGTTCTTCGCCGAAGTGGAGGCACGCACCCATATCCCGCGACGGCACCGCAAGCATGCGTTGTTCGATGTCTGCTGCGCGCTCACCACACAGGGCATCGCGTTGTCGGACCTGACGCCGGAAGCGCTGCTGCACTATGCCTTCGAGAACCAGCGCCACGGCACCGCAGTCTGCGGCAAAGGACTGCCGGGCAAGCTTGCCTGGCAGGTACTGCACGAGATGGGCCATTTCCCGCCGTCGACGCCACCGACCCTGGGCGCATCTTTGGTCGTCGGGCAGCTGAGCATGGCCCAGCTCGTCGACCTCTACGACGTTCGTGACGCCGACGTCCGCCGACTGTTGATCGACTACCTCGCCCGCCGCAGTACCGAGGCGGACTTCAACAGCATTACCTGTATCGCGCGCGCACTGGCCGGAAACTTCTGGGCCACTATCGAATCCATCAATCCAGGCCAAGCCACGCTCGAGATCGACCAAGCCACCTACGAGCAATGGCGCGAGAGGATCAACTGGCAAACTCCCGTCGCCGGGAAACCACCCCAGCTCCGCAAGGACGTCCACGGGATCCTCCTCCACGTGCGAGCGCTCTACGGCGACATCCACAGCTGGGCGGTCGAAGACCCCGGAACCTGGGCGAAATGGGCGGCACCCTGCCCCATTCCCTACGGGGAGCTGCGCGGCTACAACGTACGCAAGCGGCGAGTCAAGGAACGCATCGACCACCGCATCCGGGTCCGGCAGCCACTGCTCGCAACCCTGGTGGAATACGTTGAAACCCAATACGAACAGGCACGATCACTGCTGGCCGTCGCCGCCACCGCCGAACCCACCCTCGACATGGCAGTGCGGTTCGTCCACGCCGGCCGCGAGTACGAACGATTCACCAGCCGCCTCGACCTGCAAAGCCCCGACCACATTCCGGTCCGGCTGCGCGACCTCGCCACCGGAGCGGTGGTCAACCAGACAGCTCACGAGAACTCCCGCTTCTGGCATTGGGCCGTGGTCGAAGTCCTGCGGCTGTCCGGCATCCGGATCGAGGAATTGTGCGAACTGACCCACCTCAGCATCCGGCAATACCAGCGCCCGAGCGGCGAGGTCATCGGCCTGTTGGTCATCGCCCCCTCGAAATCCGATCGGGAACGGGTGGTCCCGATGTCGGCGGAACTGTTCCACGTCATCGCGCAGATCATCCGCCGCCTGACCAATGACGGGCGCTCGATCCACCTCGTTGCGCGCTACGACCACCACGAGAGAGTCTGGGGCGAACCAATGCCCTACCTGTTCCAGCGCCAATACGGCCACAGCCAGCACGTCTTGTCACCAGTGACGATCCTGGGCTGGCTCAAAGACACCTGCGCCGAAATCTCGGCGCTCAACCCGGCATTCGCCGACATGCACTTCACACCCCACGATTTCCGCAGACTCTTCGCGACCGATCTGGCCAACAGCGGACTGCCCATCCATATCGGCGCCGCACTGCTGGGGCACCTGAATCTCGAAACCTTCCGCGGATACGTCACCGTCTTCAACGAAGACATCGTCCGCCACTACCAGGCCCACCTCGACAGGCGCCGCCAACTTCGACCGACCGAGGAATACCGCCCGACCACCGACACCGAATGGACCGAATTCCAAGAGCATTTCGACAAACGACGAGTCGAACTCGGCGGATGCGCCCGCCCCTACGGCACCGCATGCCAGCACGAACACGCCTGCATCCGATGCCCGATGCTCAACATCAATCCCATGATGCTCGTTCGGCTCGACGAGATCGAACAAGACCTCATCGGTCGACGAACCCGAGCCCAGGTGGAGGGATGGTTCGGGGAGATCGAAGGCATCGAGCTAACCCTGACGTTCCTGCGGCAGAAACGTGAGCAGACTCAACGTCTAACCAGAATCACACCAGCGGAACCCGTGCTGCTGAATCTTGCGCCACCGCGGACGCGTCGACACCAATAGTGCCTGCCGTGTTGCATGGTGGACCGTCGGTATCGAACCGCTCATTGTGGCGACGGCGGTGACGAGCAAAGGGGATTTCGCGGCGTGGACGAATCAGTCGCGCCAGAACGATGTACACCGGTTCAGGACAGCGAGGAACATGAACGCGATGGTCGACACCGCCCGGTGTGCGGGCAAAATTGGCGCCAACGCGACCCCTCACGCGATTCCACGCAGAATGTGATCGCAAGCAACTACGCTCGGTGAAATGGTCCCGCTTTCGCATGCTGCGGCCTTCGCCGCCGCAGCCTTGATCATCATCGTCATTCCTGGACCGAACGTGCTATTCGCGATCGGCCGAGCCCTGACTCTGGGGCGCCGGTCCGCAGTCCTGTCGGTAGCAGGCGGTGTCACCGGATCGTTCGTACCGCTACTCGCGGTGTCGTTAGGCCTGGGCTCGGTCTTGATGACCTCAGCATTGTTGTTCACGATCGTGAAAGTAGTAGGAGCCGCATACCTGATCTATTTGGGCATCGCGACGATCCTGCAGCGGAAGGAGCTCGCTACGGCCTTGCTGTCCAGTGCCCCGAGCACCGACGGCGGTCGTGTGTTCAGACAGGGCTTCGTCGTCGGTGCTACCAACCCCAAGACGATCGTGTTCTTCAGCGCGGTCCTTCCGCAGTTCGCGGTACCAACTCAGGGAGCTCTGCCCGCGCAGTTGCTGACCCTGGGCTCGATCTTCCTTGCAATCCAGGCACTTTCGGACGGTTGTTGGGCGCTGCTTGCAGCAACTGCACGGTCATGGTTCGTTCGTTCTCCACGTCGCCTCGAAACAGTAGGCAGTACTGGCGGGCTGATGATTGTCGGAGTTGGAGCAGGCATGGCGCTGAGCGGGACCAACTAGCCGATCGGGGCAGCCCATCATGTGCCTGCTACGAACAGCGACTGCCACTGCCCGCGATGCGGACGTATGTCGATGCACCCACGACGAGAACACCCAGATCGCCAGAACACCACCAACACTGCGTCCCGCAGTACGTGGACAGTCGCAGGCCACACGACTTTCCAGGTATCGACGCCGCGCTGATTCTGGCGACGGGTGGCACGAGTTGCTCAATCACAGTGCCCACCTCGACGCCGATCTCGTCACGATAGATGCGTCAATAGGCGTGGATATGCCGTTATTCGAGTAAGCGGTTGTGCGTTGGATGCCGACGAATCCTGGCACCGCTTCAGGAGGCACGGGCACCGTTGACGACGCGAATTGTGGCGTCACTTCTCTGGGCGTCGGCGCGGTGTTCTGCCTGACCACGGTCGAGGAGTGGACAATGGGCGGATGTTTGGACAGGGCAAGGACTTGGCGGCCGCGAGCGAGAGGTTCGCGAATGCGCTCCCATCTACACCGGAACTCGTCGACGCTGGCGAGGGTGTGCTGGCCGCGATCGAGGGCGAGATCGAGCTGCTCCAACGCCAGATTGCCCAGTTCCGAGACCGTGACCCCAACCCCGGCGAGACCGAGATCGTGATCGCGACCCGTCAAGGTGCTGTGATGGCGTTGACCGCTGAACGAAGCAGATGGCGAAAGATCGTGGATGAGCTGCGTGAGGTCCCCCCGCGGCCTATTGATCCAACCGGCTCCGCCTACTTCGAAGGCAACCCACCACCGGACCTTCGTTGACGGCTACGCTGCGGATCGCCCCGGATAGCTCGACCTTCGATGCACGGCATCGACCCTTCAAATAGCGGCCCAAGCCTAAGCAAAGGCTCCAGCAGTAGCGGCCTCCCCGCGGCTGGACACGACATAAGCGGACGAGCCCTAATCCCGGCTAGCGCTCGGATGGTGCAGAGAAATGACCCAGAGTTCGATCGCCCTGTTGACGCTGGCGCACGCACACCACCACGACACGGAGCACGAGCCGGAAGCCACTGTGCCCGAATCACAGCGCCCACTGGACATACCGAACGCACCGAGCGGCCACGCCGCGAGCTCTGCCGACCGGACAGCCGAGCTGAGCGGGGATTCCCTCGATGGTTCTTGCGACGGAGCAGATCTCGAGGCACTGGCCACGCTGATCTGCGAACAGGACCCCGGCGGGCGACGCGACCCCGCGACCGTCGCCGCGGTGCTCGCACACCGGTACGTAGATGGGTGGAGCGCCAGCCGTGTGGCGCGCGAACTCGGGCGCAGCCGTTCAGCGGTCAGCCGAATCCTGCGCGACGCCGAACGACTGCGTGCGCACGTACCCATCGATCGTGCGCACGCCGGTGCTGAACTCTCTGCTCAGCATGCGCACGATGATGAAGACCGTGCGCACACCGATCCCGACCGTGCGCACGAGGCGGCCGAGCCGCGCGGCAACCGTGCGCACACCAAGGATGAGCGTGTGCACGCCGACCGCAGCCCCGCGAGCACCGAACCGGGCACGAGCGGTTGAGACGGACGATGTTTCGGCCGATCGGCGGACCACCCGAACCCCTATCTGGTGTGGTTCAGGCCACATCGACAGGAGGGTGCTTCCCATGTTGGATTGACGCACGGTTCGTTGCCAGGCATCACCTTCGTGCACGACTTCAGCGAGAAACCACGTCCTTTGGGGGACCAGTGAACCTCGATCTCTCCTGCCCGCAGTGCGAACGCATCGACTGGGTCCAGAGCGTGCCCGCCGCCATGGCGGACGGAACCCATAGCGGCTACAGCACTGGTGTTCATACCGGAGTTGGCATCGGTCCGGGTGGACTTGTGCCTGTTGTCGGGACCTCGGTCCACGAGTACGGCCACAGTTCGACTCTCGCGCGAAGCTTGGCCTGGCAACCCGTGCTGCCCTCTGCAGGACCACTGTCGGTCCTGGGGTCCACCCTGCTGTTGTTCGTCATGGCTATGTTCGCTGTGTGCACCGCAGCCCTGGCCGAAAATCCACTACCGGGCAATCCCATCCGCATGTTGGCATCGTTGCTGGGCTTCTACCTCTTTCCGCTATTGCTGTCGATCCCCGTGGCCGCGATCTTGACGCTCGCGTTCCAGCGTGCGCGCCGCAACGGCAAGGTCCAGGCGGGGCGTGGCCGCGCGCGAGGGGTGTGGAGCCACGGCTATTACTGCCACCGGTGCGGCGTCGCCTATTGGCCGTATCCGACCGCGCCCGGCATCCCCTATCGCGTCGCCCTGGCTCCGAGCCAATTCCGGTGGCATGTCTGGAACATCGGCGGCTACGCCAAACTCTGACCGAGCGCCTCGACCACGGTTGGGGCGTCCTGTGAACCCGCTTGAACCTCGAAGCGCACAGTTTCCAGCGAACTGCTGGCTGCACCACCGCGATCCGGTCCACTGCGGTCAGTCGTTGCATGATCGGCCGCGCGGGCTGCGGCAGTCATGAGTTGCCGCACTTGTCTGCTGGTCAGTTCGAGTAGTTGGCCGATACTTTCATCGGACTCGCCTTGGTCACGCATTAACGCGACTGCCTGCGCCTGCTGAGCGCGCCATCGAGTGGCTTCGGCTTCGTATTCGCGTTCTATCTGTTCGATCTGTCCACGCAGTTCACCGATGCGGTGATCACGCGTCATGAGGCTGTGGCGGATCACTCCCGCAGCGTGTAAGTAGGTCTGGACCGCGTCCATCGTCGCGGCCGCGCGGCGCTCCGCCTCGGTGCGCCGATCCTTCATCAGCTGACGGACCTCGTCCAACCGCCGAACCAGTTCGGGATCTTTCCTGGCACGACGTGGCTTGCTAGCAGGCATCTCAAACTCCTGAGATCGACCCGACCAGCGGCTCTTCCACCCACGAGGATACGCCCCGCTACCGACATCCAGCACAGCTGAGCCGGATCACCCTCTCCCCCAGCGCTACCCGACGCCGTCGAGATCTGCCGCGCCGCAATTGGCGATCGGGGGATCGCGCCGTTGACCTGCCCACAGCTGCGCGCCATTCCAGAGTTCGCCTGCCACATCACCGTTGCCGAAGGACGCACTCATGACCGACACGCACGCCACGATCGAGCCGCTCCTGCGCAGTCTCACCGGCAAGGAGTTCACGGCAACGCTGCTGTCCACCCTGACCCAGACGGACTGGGCCGAAGACGAGATCCACCTGGCACAGCAGCGACACCCTGACGTCGCCGACGTTCTCTTTCACGGGTTTTCGCTGTTGACCGCCACCCACCCTCGCATGAGCACCGAGTTCGTCTACCGCGCCCACGCCCGCGAACTACTCGACCGAGTCGCGGCCGGACAGCCGACCAAGCCGGGGACAGCTGTCGAGGTCGTGTTGTTGTTGATGCAGGTCAGTCTCGTAACTCCGTTGAACACCAGCGCGTTCGGCCTCTACCTGCGGATGTGGCGCCAGGCGGGACTGCCCGACCTCGGTGAGCCAGTCAAGGGATTCGACGACCACTACGAAGCGATCGCCGCGAGTGGTATCGACGAGTTCGAAGCGGTCGCGCGCCGCAAGCTCGCCATGCCGGACCGGGTGCTGGCCCTGACCACCTGCGACGGCCGCCACCACGGCCAACCCGTCGCCTGCCGTCTGGCGAGCGCACGCGCCGCCTGACCCATACCCCACCTTCCTCACCGCCGTTTCCCGTTCTCGTCATTTCGCGCCGTTCCCGGCCTTCGGGGCGGCGTTCGTCGTTTCTGCGAAGGGATTTCACCCGTCATGCCTGATGTGGAACTGCCCGACCCCTGCGGGGTCTGTCGAACCCGCGACCCCGGCACCCGCTACACCATCAACGGCGGGCCCGTCTGCGAGACCTGCGTGTACCGGTGCCCGCAGTGCTTCCAGTGCGGTGCCCGCGCGATCACGCTGACCCCCACCACCTGCGCCGGACTGCTGTGCACGGGCTGCGTTTCCCGGCTCCGCCCGTGTGTGGTGTGTACGGAAGTCACCTCGGCTCGCCAACAGGTCGATACCGGTGGCGTGGTGTGCGAGCTGTGCGCGCGCCTGTTCGACCAGTGCTTCCAGTGCGAGCGCTTCACCCGCCACAGCCGCTACGTCGTCGGCAACGTGCGTGCTTGCGCCGAGTGCGCGCGCGAGCTGCGGGCCTGCACCGACTGCGGCACCCTGATCCGCGGCCAGGGCCAGTGTGAACGTTGCGAGGACCCGTACCGGGTGTGGAACTACTTCTACCGACCCGACCCGATCTTCCACGGCGACGGGCCGTTGTTCCTCGGGATGGAACTCGAGGTCGTCGTCCCCGCCGACCGCTACGACGACATGGTCGCGATCGCAGTCGATGCGCTCGGCCCGCTCGGCTACCTCAAACGCGACTCCTCCATCGCACCGGCCGGATTCGAGATCGTCTGCCACCCGATGACCTACCAGTACGCCCTGACCGGGTTCCCGTGGCAGATGCTGGCTGACCTCCAGGTGATGGGGTGTCGAACCAACGCCAGCGTCGGCCTGCATGTGCACGCCTCCCGCGCCGGATTCACCGGGCCCGCGCACGTCTACCGGTGGATGAAGCTGGTCTACCGCAACCACGCCGAGGTCACCGCCCTGGCACGGCGTACCAGCCGCTATGCCCCGTTCGAGTCCGGCACCCGCGCCCGAGCCAAGGACCTGGCCAAGGGCGCTCACCGCGCTGTCGGGTTGCCGCGTAATCAGGCGATCAACCCGCACCCGCGCGACACCTTGGAGTTGCGGGTCTTCGCCAGTTCCCTCGAGACCCGGCAGGTCCAGGCCGCGTTGGCGTTCACCGAGGCATCGATCCGCTACACCGCCGATCTCACCGTCCCCGACATCCGTGCCGGTGGCTGGGAGTGGGACCGGTTCACCGACTGGCTGAGCCGGCACCTCGAGTACCGGCCGCTGCTCGACGAACTCACCGCTCTGGACGAGTACCCGCAGGAGGTTGTGCTGTGTGCCTCCTGACCTTCATCCCCGCCTCGGTCTCCCCCTACCCGCAGGCGTTGCTGCGCGGCGCCGACGCGAATCCGCACGGCCACGGGTTCGCGCTGATCGCGGGTGACCGGATCGTCACCGGCCACGGCATGAACGCCCAGGACGTGATCGACGCCTTCGCCCGCGTCCGCGCCGCGCATCCCGAGGGGCCCGCGTTGTTCCACTCCCGCTACGCCACCCACGGCATCCGCACGGTCGCCAACTGCCACCCCTTCCGGCTCGGCGGTGACGCGCGGACGGTGCTCGCGCACAACGGGATCCTGCCCAAACGCGTCCACCCGAGCGCCTATGACTGGCGCTCCGATACCCGCATCGCCGCCGAGGACTACCTGCCGCAGATGCCGTTCGGGTCGCTGGACACCCACCGGGGCGCCCGCGGCCTGGAAACCTGGCTCGGTTCGTCGAAACTGCTGATCCTCACCGTCGATCCCGCCTACGACCAGCAGGTGTACCTGTTCGGGGAATCGAGGGGGCACTGGGACCACGGCATCTGGTACTCCAACTCGAGCTACCTACCTGTGCCGCGGCGCTATCGCGCACCCGAGCCCTACGTCTGCAGCGCCTGTGACGACGTCGACCTGAACCCGGTCGGCCGCTACTGCCGCAAATGTGGGTGGTGCTTCGCCTGCGAAACCCGCTTCCCGCACTGCGACTGCCGACCACCACGAACCCGCAGCCCCCATCGCCGCGGCTCCGACCGCCAGCTCGCCCTGCCCGCGCCGCCGCAGCCGAGTACCTAGCGGGCTGTCGCGCCATCACCACCTATTCATCCGAGCCCGCACCCGCATGGTGCGGGCTTTCGTCGTTTCCAGGGAAGGAACCGATGCCCACCGCCGTCCTCAATCCTCCCCTCGACCTCGCCGAATGCGAGTCCTGTTCCACCCGAACCCCTCCCGACGCCCTCATCCACACCGCCGACGCCGAAGAGCTGTGCGCGAGGTGCGCCTCGGAGCTCGACCTGTGCCAGGGGTGTGATCGGCCCACCCGCGACGTCGAACAGACCGTGGACGAGGAGGACGTGTGCGCCGAATGCCGCAGCCGGCTCAGCGAATGTGACGACTGCGCGCGCTACACCAGCGAGATCACCGCGGTCGCCTCCGGTGGCGACGTCTGCTCCGGCTGCGCCGAGGAGTACTCGACCTGTTTCGATTGCAACATCGTCGTCGCTGATCCGGTCTCGATCAACGGCGACTACGCGGTGTGCCCGGACTGCCGCGACGATTACGACCGCTGCCGCGGATGCCACTGGCTGTTTCGCGGGTGCGAGTACTACTGCGACGGCTGCGCCCAACCCGACGAATCCCGGGTCCACGACTCCGACTACAAACCGGACCCGGACTTCCACGGCCTCGGACCGCTGTTCCTGGGTCTCGAGCTCGAAGTCCGCACCAGCTACACCGGACACGACGACGCGGTGAAAACCGCCAACACCCAGCTCGACTCGCTGGGCTACCTCAAAACCGACGCGTCAGTCAGCGACGGATTCGAGCTGGTCACCCACCCGATGAGCTTCGACTACGCGATGAACCAGTTCCCGTGGTCGCTGCTACCGCAGCTGCGGCTGCTGGGCTGCGACACCGACGAAGAAGTCGGCATCCACATCCACCTGTCCCGCGCCGGGTTCGACTCCCCCGCCCACATCTACCGCTGGCTCAAGCTGATCTACCGCAACGAGCCCGCCGTCAGCACCCTGGCGCGGCGCCGCTATACCACCTGGGCGCAGTTCGACCCCGACACCCGCGCCATGGCCAAGAAGCTCGCCCACGGCGATCACGGGTGGGGCCGCTACCACGCCGTCAACGCCCGCCCCGCCGACACCTTCGAGCTGCGCGTATTCGCCAGCTCCCTGAAGACCCAGCAAGTTCAGGCCGCGCTGGCCTTCGCCGACGCCTCGGTCGAATACACCCGCGGCCTGCGCTCGGGCGACGTCGCGCGCGGCGGCTGGGACTGGTCCGCCTTCACCACCTGGGTGTCCACACGCGCGCAGTACGCGCCGCTGACCGCGGAGCTGGCCGCGCTCACCGCTACCGGTGCATTCACCACCCTCGAGGAGGCCTACCCGTGTGCATCCTGACCTTCATCCGGCCCGCCATCACCCCCGACTACGACGCCCTCGCCGCCGGAGCGATCGCCAACCCCCACGGGCACGGCTGGGCGATCCACGCCGGTGACCGGCTCGTCGTCGGGCACGGATTGGACCCGCGCGAGACGATCACCGAATTCGCCCACGCCCGAACAGAGTTCCCCGACGGGCCCGCCTTGTTTCACTCCCGCTACGCGACCCACGGCAAGCACACCACCGCGAACTGTCACCCGTTCGCGATCGGCGGGGACAAACGCAGCGTGCTGGCCCACAACGGGGTCCTGCCCGACCACGTCCACCCAACCCGTGGTGATGACCGCTCCGATACCCGGATCGCGGCCGAAGACTTCCTGCCCCGCGCACCGTTCGGGTCACTGGATTCCTGGATCGGACGGTCGCGGTTCGAGCGTTGGCTCGGCCACGACAAGGCCGTCATCCTCACCGTCGACCCCGCCTACAAGCACTCCGTCTACATCTTCAACGAGCAGGCCGGGCACTGGCGCGACGGATCGTGGTATTCAAATCACACCTATGAGCTGGGCCGGTTCCCGCACGGTGGCTACACCGCCTTCGCCGAGGGTTTCGGGTTCGAGGACGGCTACTGCGACAACTGCGGCGCCGACTTCGACAACCCCGACGGCCCGCATTGTCTGTACTGCGGATATTGCGTGCAATGCCTGCGGACCTTCCCGCGCTGTAGTTGTGCCTGCCCGGACGAGTCGCTGCGCTATGCCGACCTCGGCGACCCCGAGCTCGAAACCGCGTGACCGCCTGTGGTGTCGAACCACCCCGTCACGCCTAACGAGTGACCGGATGCGATTCCTGCGACGCGACCGGATCAGATCGGGATTCGCGCTATCGGGTTCTCCGGCGTGGGAGGTGGTTGGAGATTGAGGTAGAACAGGCACCTGTCGGGCTCGGGCATCACCACGGTCGGGAAGCCGCCGAGCCACACGCTCACATCGACGCCGGCACCGGTCGGGTAGATGAACAGTTCCCGTTCCGGTCTGCCGAAGAACGCGCTCAGCCCGGGCTCGCGCGGGGCGAACGCGCCGTAGAGCGCACCTGTCGCGTTGTAGAACGCGGTCGCGGTCAATGCCCGCATCAGCGCGCTACCGACACCACGGCGTCGATGCGGCTCGTCGACGGCGACCAGATCCACCCGCCACATCGCCACCAACGCCAACGCCGTCACCGCGGCAGGCGCGTCCCAGTCCTGCGACATCGCATCCAGCAAGTCGACGTCGGGTCCGGCCAGGACCCCACCGATCACCGTGCCGTCGCCGTCGAGCGCGACCAACGCGGCCGTGCGCGCCATCACCAGTGACTCGAAGCTGACGTGGCGGCGCGCCATCGCACGCCACACATTGCCCCGGACGACACCGGCGCCCAGCACACGATCCCGATGGGCGCGGATCAGCTCTGAGGCGATCCCCGGACCGTCCATCCCCAGCATCGATCCCCACTCGGCGAACCGCGACAGTTCTGCCTCGGTCCGCGCGAGCCGAACCTCGATCGGTCCTTTCAGGGCCTGTCGCCACAGGTAGCCCAAGTCCACAGACACAGGCCGACCGCGATCGCGGGGTGCCTTCTTCTTCGAGTGTCGAGCTCGCGATTTCGGCATCTTCGCCTCCTGGACAACAACCAATGATGTTGTCCACCAACGCTATGCACACCTGACGCCGGTGCGGCATCTCCACGTCGATGGCACCCATCACAGCCCGATCCACTGGCGAAAGGGCGGCCGATGTGCTCCCGACCTGCGCAATCACCCTCGCGGTCTCTCGGCTCGACGCGGCACATCCCTCAGACAGCACATCTCCGATGTGTCCGAGGCCGAGTCGCACGCGGATGTTCTCGACCCCGCGCTCGAAACAGCCTGTCCCTCAACACCTTCTTCGATGGGAGCCACATGCACGACGTCGCCCTTGCCCGCGTCGGCCGCATCACCTCGGTCTGCACCCCGCTCGCGAGGCGCTCGAGTGCAGACCGGGCGTGCACCACCACACCGCGGCGTTCGGCTGACGCAGGCGGGTCGGCGTGAATCACCCACCACTGCCCCATCTTCCCGTTCCGCTGCTTCGGGTCCATGACCGCGACGGCGCCCGCGTGCACGTCAGCACCGACGGCTACTGGGTTCGCCTGCACCTGCACGACACGCTCGCCGGTGAAACCCGATGCCAGCTCATCGATCTCGACCGCCACGAAGCCGACCGGCTCGCCGCAGCGCTGGCTGCCCGTCATCATCCGCGACCGGTCCGCCGGTTCGCGTTCCTGCACCTTCTCCGGAGGATCCACCGCGCATGACCCAGCCCCTGACCATCCCGCCACTGCGGTACCGGCTGCGTGCCGCGATCGCGCAACTCCGCACACCCGCACCAACTGCTCCGTCGTCGGACTCGACCGCGATCGGTATCGAGCTGGAGGCCGCGCGCGGTCGCGGTGACGCCATCACCGTGCGGACCCGCGGCGGCCACACCCTGCCCACCGCGACACCGACCACCGTCAGCGCCCGCTACACCGTGCTGACCACCGCACCCGGTGAACGGGTGATCCTGCCGCTGCGGTTCATCGAATCCGTCGAACGCCACACCCGCACAGCAAGCGAGGGACGGGCGTGACCATGCCGATCAGCCTCGCCGCCGACGACCGCCCCGACCCCGACCGATTCACCGCCCGCGTGCATCCCCTGCTGGCTGCGACCGAGGTCGTGATCGTGGGCTGGCACAGCACCTTCGCCACACCACCGGCCGCCGGCACGAAACTCGCAGTCTTCCCCGACACGATGGGCATCGATTTCGGGCAGCGCCCGGTGATGGGGTTGGTGCGCATCGAACACGCCGCCCTCACCCACAGAATCATCAACGGCATCGCGATCCCGCAGTGGGTGCCCGACCCGATCCGCGACGGGCTCGACCCGGTGTCGTGGCGGTTGATGCCGACCGAACCCGACGGCGAAAGCTGGGTGATCGCCGGTGGCCGCTGGGCCTACAGCGGCCACGACGCCGTCCTGCCCGCCACCGTCATCGACGCCGCCCTGTCCCCGCCCACGGTGGTGCGGGTCTACGGGCACAACCCTCACACCGGCCGTGAGTGGATCACGGCCTCGTGATCGGCGACGCCAAGCAGCTCAACTCGTGGCTGCGTGCCCAGATGCCCGCGCTCGACGAGACCCGGTATCTGCCGTGGAACGCCGGAACACCAACTGCTACCTCGCTGGTCGCGCTGGTCCACCTGCGCGTGCAGACCCACTGTGCCCCGGACCGGGCCACCACCGTGGTCCTGGTCGCCCACCCCACTCCCGCCGACGACACCGAACCCGATGCCGGACCGGCAGATTCGAGGCCCGATTGCCCCACACAGCACATTCCCCGACGTCGCGGCCGCGCGCCGCTGAGCATGTTCCGATCCTCGCGCGGCTGGCGCACGCGCCGGTCTCGGCCGGACTCGTAGTCCCCTACATCACCCTCGCCCACCGCGACCGAACCCGACCAGTGTGGGGAAACATCGACCCACAACGCCTCGCAGAAGTCCTGCACCACAAACGATGCCAGGTCTGCGGGGAAGACCTCTACGACACCCTCATCTTGATGATCCGCCCCTCCGATTACCTGCGCGGCGTGGCAGTCGAACCTGGCTTGCACCCCGAATGTGGCTGGTATAGCCGCCGAGCTTGCGTGATGCTGGCCGGGCACGTCGACCGCTACAACCCCGTCGGCAACACCCCACTCAACCTCTGCAGCGACCCGCTATGTCGCTGCCGGTACTGGGCGCCCGCCGAGACCACCACTCCGGGCCGGGAGGGCAAACCGGCCGAGGCCTGGTACGAGGCCTGGATCCGGCGCGACGACTACGACGTCTTCACGGTCCCGGCCGACGAGTCCGGTCCCGCCGCCACCGGCATCGCGCTACGTGGGGTGCCGTTCCTGCGGTTGCGTAAGGTCCGCGACCCGGCACCGAACTCCGAGGACATCCAGCCGATGGACTTGCTCGCAGCGGTCATCGCCGCCCGCACGCTCTGGAAAACCCTCAACCTCACCGACGACTCCGAGGCGCCCCGATAGCCGGTCACCCGGCGTCCGGCAGCGCGGGCTACCTCGCCGCCAGCCCCGTACGCGACTTCCCGGCCGGGCAGTGACCGGCGCTCACCATATCCACATGTTGTGGATACCCCTGTGGACAACCACAACAGGAGCCACCATCCGACCCGCCCGGCCGCAGCCGCAGCGCGGTCCACCCTGCGAGAGGACTTCATCGACCGTGGACCTGACCATTTCCGCCGAGCACGCCCAGCAGTTGGCATGGGCGATCCTGGCCCGCGCCGCCCTCTACCGTCGCGGAGCGGTCGCTATCCTGCTCGCCGCTCAGGGCCCCGACGGGGCCTCCGACATCCTCGCCCGCGCCACCCCCGGCCTGGCGGTGCGCGCCGAAGCAGACCTCGCCGACGCCGACCGCATCGGCGCCCGGCTGATCACCCCCGAAGACCCCGACTGGCCCCGCCAGCTCACCGAGCTCGACGACCCCGCCACCAACCAGTTCGGTCCGATCGCATTGTGGGCTCGCGGTACCGGACGCCTCGACACCCTCACGCACCGCGGCGTGGCCGTGGTCGGGGCACGGGTATGCACCGAGCACGGCTACACCACCACCCGCGACTTCACCGCAACCGCCGCCGAGCAGGGGTGGACGATCGTGACCGGCGGCGCCTACGGCATCGACACCGCAGCCCTCGAAGGCACGCTCGCCACGGGCGGGTCGGCGGTCGTCGTCACTGCCGGCGGGCTGCGCCACGCCTACCCCGCCACCAACGGTGACCTGTTCGAACAGGTCACCCGGCGAGGACTGCTGGTGTCGGAGTATCCGCCGTCCGACCGGCCCACCCGTGACCGGTTCCTGCACCGCAACCGGATCATCGCCGCGCTCGGCGCCGCCGGGATGGTGGTGCCCGAGGCCGGGATCCGCAGCGGCACCCTCAACGCCGTCGACTGGGCAAACCGGCTCGACCGGCCCGTGTACGCCCTGCCCTCGCCGGCACCGACCGCTCCCGCGTGGGCCGGGTGCGCGGCCATGGTCGACGACGGCCGCGCCCGCCTGGCCACAGACACCGGGCAGCTGCTGGCCGCCCTCGCGGCCGAGGACTGAATCTTTCACCGACAGAGAGGAAATCATCGATGACCGTACGGATGGGCAAGTTCGAACTGTGGTTCCCACTGAGGCAGGTCGCCGTGATCGCCGAGCACGCGATGGCCGCCACCGAGCATTCCTGGCCCGACTACGACAGCAACAAACCCGACCCGGTCCCACCGGCGCTGGTGTGGGCCAAGGACCAGGGCACCTATGCTATCCAACGGCCGACCCCGCCTGCTGGCCGACCCTGACAACCCCGAGGGCTCCTCGAAGGTGGTCTACGCGGTCGGCTACGAGCAGTACTTCAACTTCTCCTACACCGCGGTCGGTGGCGACGACTTCGCCGAACACCTCTCCCTCACCGCAAAACAAGACGGAACCTCGCTGATCGAGATGATCCGCCACCACGCCGCCAGCGGCGGCATCATGATCTTCACCGTGCATCCCGGCGGCCGCCTCGACATCGAGTTCAGTTCGGCCGCTGCACCATTCGCCCGCTAGCGCCCCGGTTCGGATGCCGAATCGATATCGAACCCCGGCGCCTGTCGGACCGCCGACCCGGCGGGCGCGGAGTAGATTCCCGTCTCGTCGGATCCCGAAGAGCCGGTGAGGGTGGGATTCGACAGCAGGTGCGATGCAGGTCTCTGGCGGGATACATGCTCAGCACCCGTCCCGGTCGGCCGAGGCCTCACCCGTAAGGGCCCGGCCGACCGGGACTGACCTCACACCGTGCGGTGGAAGTGCAGCGCGCTGCCGGACACCGCGGTGAAGCCGAGCGCTTCGAAGAATTGTCGACGCCCCCACCGCCCTTGCGGGTCGGTGTCGAGGACCACGGCCACCTCCCCGGCCCCTGCCACGCAGGCTCGTTGGATAAACGTGCGCACCAGTGCAGACCCGACACCGCATCGCGGTCGCAGGACGCCGACCAAAGCGAGGTGGCCCGTCTGCGGGGTGCCGGCGAGGAACCCTTCAGCCGTGGCGTCGCGCCGAGCGAGGAGCCGAACCACATCCGGGTCACCGATCCCGGCCAACCGTGAGGGTGCGGCGAAGACGCTGTCGCGCAGCCGGTGGATCCGGTCCAGGGAGGCGAGTAGCTGCGGGAGCAGTGTGTGCTCACCGTCAAGCTGCTCGACTTCGATCCCGTCCACACCGCCCACGCTGCCATACCGGTACGGCCGTGCAGAAATTTCCGGTGCGTCGAGCCGCCGACGGCCGCGCCTTCTCGGCTACTGGTCGGCCGGACTGAGCGCGTGCGCGGGGCACCATTGGTGGAGCTGGAGTTGCCCGTGCCCGTTACCGGTGACGAGAGTGAAGGTGACCAGGCCCATCCAGGTTCCGTCATCGAGGAGCACCCAGGCATGGAGCCAGCCGGGGACGTTCTCGGCCAGGCGCAGGCCGCCGAGTTTCACGCGCATCGCCAGCTGGTCTTGGCGGAAGTGTCGCGGTTTGGTCGTGATGGCCAGGTGGGCGGCGACGATCACCTTCTGTGGCGGGTCGACGACCCGCCACGGCTCTGGTTTGAACTGCACCGGCCACTTCTCGAACACGCCGCCGAACTTACAGGTCTCGAATGTATGTTCGATAACGAGTAGAGTGCTGGCCATGTCCGAGATGCCTGCCCCCGCGCCGACGGCAGCGGCGCTGGCCACCGTCCGCCGCCAGCTCGACGCCTGCGCCGCATTCGGCGCCGTGCTCACCCCCGAGCAGTTCGACGAGATCGCGGTGCGCCTGACGGAGGTGCTGCGCGGCTACGCCGAAGCCGACACCCGCAGATATCCACGGCTACGGCGCCCGCTGCGGCCGCGATCCGCACGGACCGTGCGCCCCTGGCGGATCGATCACACGTCCAGCGATCCCGAACACCCGTCCTCCTAGCCGATGTGGCCAGCGGCAGGAGGACCTTCGCCCGCACAGACAAGCGGGTGCGCAGCGCCGCTGTCGCTGCGCCCGACGCGGGCGCTGTCGGCCGCCCGAAAAGAAGTGGAGCGAGCCACGACAGTGCGGTTGGATAGCCACCTGCGGGCGCCGCGCGGCCCGCGAACCTGGATGACCAAGGGAGTGCACGATGCCGATCGCGACGCTGCGAGGCGTGACCCTGGACTGCCCCGATCCTCGGGCTCTCGCCCGGTTCTACCTCGAGCTGACAGGCATGCAGCTCGGCTATGGCACTGACGAGTTCGTCGCCCTGACCGATGGTTCGGGTTGCGATCTGGGCTTCCAACGAGTCGACGGATACCGGGCCCCGCGGTGGCCGGGTCAGGACGTGCCGCAGCAGCTGCACCTGGACCTCAGGGTCGCCGACCTCGACGCGGCGGAGACCTCGGCGCTGGGATTCGGTGCGGTCAGGCCGGACCACCAGCCGGGCGGCGACCGGTGGCGGGTGCTGCTGGACCCGGCCGGTCACCCTTTCTGCCTGGTCACTGGCTGATACCGGCAGGATCTGACCACCGCGACCCGTCTGGTGGTGTCGAACTTCGCGGATACCAGCACCTTCGGCGCTGAGAGCGGTGTCGAGATTTACCGGTCATCGGTGCTGCGGTTTCACGGAGAGAACCACCGCCAGGAAATCGGGTAAGTCGGTGCGATACTGCCCGGATCGACGCCAGAGGCCGACCGATCCCGGGCCACACCGTGATCGCCTCGCACGGACAGGACACATCAGTGAAGTCGTCATCGGCATCCGGCCGCAGCACCCGGCCGATATCAGTCCAGCGATCGGCCGGCCCCTGCCGTGATGTTGGTAGACGGTTGGTATGAGCAGCGCCGAGGATGATCCCGACGTTGCCCAGGCCCGCGAATTCCTCGAGATGCTCACTGTGGAGGCGGCCGGGATCGAGACTGCGGCGGCGCTGGCTACCTCGCCGCAGCAACGCGCTGCGCACCTGTCGAACCTGCGCCGGGTGCGCGGATTCATCGACGCCCTGCATCGCCGTTTCCCCGACCTGACCGACAGATAACCTCTGCGGCCGCGCCGGACGGCGATGTCATCGCATCGTGACGTCGAGGTCCTACGGTGTGGGGCTATGCCGCAGTTCGCGCTCGGAGAGGAAATCGGCTGGACCACCCTGCACCGCGGGATCGACGGCCGCGAGTGGGGCATCCTCATCGAATTGCAAGGCCCGATCACCGCCATCGGCTACGACCCCGAGTCCGGCCGCATTCTGGACTACCGCATCGAGGCCACGATCGGCGGCCGCGCGGTGGGATCGGTGCGTGTACCTGCCGCCGAAGCTTCCGAGGTCGCAGTGGAGCAGCTGTGCGTGTGGTGCGCCGAATTCACCTGAGCGAACACACCACCGGCGCCCAGCTCTGCGCGAACGGTGCTCGACGCCCTTCAGCGCTGCCCGGACCATGCCGATCGATCCCACTTGAGGTCAGCAAAGTCGAGCCCAGCCCATCTGCCCCTGCTACAAGCGCGGATCGTGCACGAGCCGGAAGTCGTGCAACGCCTCACCCAGTCCGCCGGACGCGGTGAACTCGCGGCCGATGACTTCCCCGGCCGGGATGTCGCAGTCGCGGCCCATCACGGCAGCCGAGAGCACCAGCGGAGCCGTGTAGGAGTGGCGCGGCGTGACGCAGTGCGCGTCGTCGCCGACGGTGAGTAACACCCACAACGGCACCCGGCCGTCAGGGAGCACCTGGTAGTCGTGGCCCGTGCTGGGTGCGTCGAAGTCGATCGGAAAGTCGTCGTCACTCACTGGTTCCACTCCTGCCAGATCGTCGTGGTGCACGCATCGGTATCGGACCGGCGCCAGCCCAGCCAGTCCCGGCCGTCGAACCGGTTGGCCGACGGGCCGTTCCGAGATGACGATAGTGCCGTCAGCCGACGTCGCGTACGGGCCGCGCAATAGATCGCGGCTCGCCTGGTGACGACCAGTTCGGGCGACGCGGAATCCCGCAGCCAGCAGGCGACTAGGCAACGCGTCCAGGCAAGCGCACCCAGCATCGGCTCGTGGCTTGTTGTTGATACGGAGTGTTTTCGACGGCGCGCGCAGACAAGGGCGAAGTCGTCCGTTTTGCCGGGAACCGGCACCGGTGCAGCGGCGTCCAATCTGGCATGACACCTGAAGATCGTGCAGCGTTGCTCGAGGCAGGCTACGACCCGAACGACCCCGGCGTTCAGGCCCGCATGATCGCCGTCGAACGCGGACTCGCCCTGCTACGGGCCCGCTGGCACGACAATCCCGGTCACTTCCACCACCGCGGGGGACCCCGCGCGACACAACCAGTGCCTACGACGGCGCCGACTCCTCGGGTACCGCGGCCGCCGTGCGATCCACGCTGATCCTGCTCCGCCACGCCACCCCCGTCATTCCCACACCCGGCGGACCAGACGACTACACCCGCCCGCTGACCACCCAGGGACACCGGCAGGCCCACAGCGTGATCGACGAACTGATCCCGCTGGCGCCGCGGGCGATCGTGTCCAGTCCCTACCTACGAGCGGTCCAAACAGTGCAGCCGCTGGCCCAGGCCCTGGACCTACCGGTGCAGACCGATCACGAGTTGCGGGAATGGGACTCCGGGCTCGCACCTCGCCGCGACTACGCGCGCCACTACGCGATCAGCTGGATGATGCCGAGACTGGCGCGCGCCGGTGGGGAAAGCCTGGACCAGCTCACCTTGCGCGCGGCCGGGGCCCTGATCGCGCTGGCCGACCGCCATTTCGACAGCACCGTCGTGATCGGCAGCCATGGCACGTTCATCGCGCGTGCCCTGGTCGGGTTCGGATTCACCGACGTGGATTGGGGATTCAGCCACGCGATGCCGATGCCGGCGATCTACCGGCTCGAGCTCGCCGACGATCACGTCCGGGCCAGCGGTCCCGGCCTGCCCGGACCGTAGTCCGTGCACGCCAGCGGCTGAGCCAGCCAGGCCCACCGTGGCCGCCCAGGTGAGCGCGAGCACCGAGTCGAACCGACGACAGGCCGGACCATCCTCTCGTCCACGGGTTCCAGGGCTGGCTATCGTGGCGCGATCAGGCCACATGAGAACGTAGCGTTGACGGCAACTTTCGATACTCGATCGTCCGGGTCGCCGAAATCACCAGGCAGCACAGTCGCTGTGGCTTTGAGTGCCAGCGATCGCCTGTCTTCGGAGACCGCTACTTCGATGTCGTCGGCGGAGTCCTTGGTCGCGTGGATGGTCTGCAGGTTGTGGCGGTCGTCGGTGAACCGGATCGAGATCTGCGGCGCGAGCGGGAACCGCGAGCGCATCGACCGCGGGGTCGCTGCGATCTCGACGGTGAAGGTCACGATGTTGTCGCGCGCGTGCGCTCGGTAGGTCCACGAGCTCCCCTTCGACGGGTCATCGAAAGGTCCTCCCGTGCAGGTGAGTTCACCACCGCCCAGCACGACATCGGCTCTCCAGCCGCCTGCCAGCATCAGCCTCGCTTCCCCGAGCCCGGGCTCAGGAAGTATCGGCATTTCGACTGCGGCGGCTGCGGCGTTGTCCACGAACACCGGCCGAGCCGAGCCCGGGACGGGCGAGCCTGTCGCCTCGGTGGACTGGCCCGCTGTCGAGGTCGCCGGCGGCGTCGCGGTACCTGGATCGGAGTGGTGCGTATCGGCTTGGGGATCGCAGCCGCTGATCGCGACGATCGCGACCATCAGCGTGCACCGCCACGAAATACCGAGCCATGAGGGCATGCGGGGAGCCTACGTAGATCCGGCCTTCAGCGACGAGCCGGTAGTGGATCCGGCCAGACGTTGCGCCGCGCGCACGATCACGACGCGGCCGCCGACCCGACAGAACACTCGACGATCATGGATCGCGACGGGCAGGCGGGCCGCGCATCGCACCGATATCGCTCGACTCCGGCGGGGCATCATCTCGTTCGAACATTTCCAGACGGAACTCAGCCGCCGCGATATATTTTGGCAACCGCGTCGGCCGGGACTACGTCGAGGTCGGACCGAGCCCGCGCTGCAACGATGGCTCGTCTTCTGTGCGGCCTCGGCCGCTGGTTCGAATCCGGGACGGTGAAGTGTGAGCGAAGCCCATGACCGAGTAAAGCGATTGCGCCAGCAATATTCTGCGGACGCAACCGCCCATGAAGCCCACCGCTCGCAGGCTCAGGCCGCCTGCGATCTGCGTACCGCGCAGCGGATGCGCGATCTGCGCGACATCTTGACCGCAGAACACATCCCGTCACGCCCGCTGTACTCGGTGAACGTCGTCGCAGCAGCTGACCGGCCGAAGCCACTGCTTCGCCGCTACGGACCCGGACTGGACTTGTTCACCTACACCCCGGCTGGCGCCGGGTGGTCGCTGCGCCGACCGGCGCGGTTCATCACCGCGCTCGGGCCCGGCTTCTGGACAGACGACGAACACGCCCGACACCATCCGTTGCTGACTACACGGGGTGAGATCTGGAGTGTTGTCGACACCGACTGGCGAAACAATCCCATTGAGCAACGTGGGCTCACGCGAGGCCGCGGGTACGCCGGTGCCGTCGCGGCCGAAACCCTCGGTACGTTCGGCCGCGACGGGCTGGCACCGATCGGAAATCTCGACGATGCATTCCTGACGCACTGGTATCTGATGGTGATCGACTGGCTGACCGAGCAGCACTAGCAAAATCACCGGTTCGCTGACGAGTTCCCCGTCGATTGTCAATGCCTGGCCGGTACCGCCGATTTCGCGCAGACCACCGGCACATCCGCTGAGGTGTCAGCTCGGCGGATCGATGACCTCTTCGATGCGGTCCAGTAGACGCGCGAGGATCACCGCGGGCTTGTCCCCCATGGTGTAGCCGACCCAGTCCAGCGCGACGATCCGCACGACGGTGTCGATGTCGGCGACCTCCGGCGGCGGGGTGATCGCCGAACGTACCTGAGCCACAACATCGCCACCGTTGTTTATGGCTTCGACCACGGCTAGGACCAGCCGCTGCTGATCGGCAGACATCAGGTGCTCGTCGTCCATCGAACTCACCACATTCCCGCCGCTGGAGCCTCGCCCGGATTCGGAACCTGCGCACAGCTTCGCATCAACCGGCCTCGTTCAGGCCATCGCCGTGTCGATGTCGGCCGCCAGGGCTCTGGTGATCGCATCAGCGTCGCGCTTGAGGTCGGCGAGCAACTGGGCGGGTTCGCTGCTGTCGTGGATGTTGATACCGCCGATGTCGGCGGCCACGATGAGATTGCTCGTGCGGAAGGAGATCTCGACCGAGCCGGTGACCGTGCCCGCGATCCCGCTGGGGTAGCGCGAATGAGTCGTCACAGCGTAGGCAGCCTCGCCTACACCGGGCACGTCGGACGCGCCCGGTGGCCGCCGCTGCTCGAAGAGCTGCCGGGTGTGTGCAACCGGATCCGAGACCGTGTCGCTGCCGGGGATGACGATGAACCTGAGGAACAGGTGTCGGCTGGTTGGCCCGGTCGCGGTGTCCTGCAGCGGGGTCGGGGTGTCGGGGTCACCGGAGTAGATGCCGACGCATCGCACACCGATCGACTCCCCATCGAGGCCCGGGTCGGCGTCGGTGCTGATCCGATCGTCGTCGGCGCGTAGGCTGCCGGCGAACTGATCGATCTCGGCCGCGACGGGAGTGAGCGCGACCGCGCAACTGGCCGGGACGTGACCGAACCGCGGCTGCGCCACCGCGGTTCCCGCGCTCGCGCACGAGGACACCGAAGCGATCACCACACCGATAGCCGCGACCACGGCAATCCTGGATCGGCGTGTCGGCCGCACGGCTGTGTCCGATGGCGTGGTCGCCTCGTGTGCGATCCTTCTCGGCCTGGGTGACGGGTCGAATCGATCCGTTGAAACCCGGTAGGCTCCTTCCGATTCGGCCGGCGCCGGGCACCCCCGCCAATCCCCGTCACCGGTTGTTGCCTTCCGATACCCGCGCACGTAGATTCCCTCCCTGCCGCCGATCGGGCGGCTGTGTCTGGATCCTTCCACAGAACCTTGACCTGTCATGTCCGGAATTCCGACCGCCGAAACCCCACATCGTTGGCCGCTGTTCATCGAGATCCGGTTAGCTCCGACGTCTGCGCCGTGGGATCGTGGCGTCATGGCAGAGCAGTACGTGTCGGCGGCGCCGGAAGGCCCCAGCCGCCGCTGGGCGCGGTGGCTCACGGGTGGCGCGGTCGTCGTGGCCGGCGTCCACGCCGCCGCGCTGGTGCGATTGGCCGTCAGCGGGAATTGGAACGACCTCGCGGCGACGAAAATGTTCGGCCTGGCCCTCGGGGCCGCCGGGCTGCTGCTCCTGATCTCCGTGGCCACCACCGAAGTCCTTCTCCGACTCGGTGCGCGTTCCGAAGCGATGGACGACACGCACGATCGCGGCTGTGGTCGTCGGCGTCGGCCTGTTTCTGGTCGGGATAGGCCGGATGGTCCTCACCAGGGATCTCGGCGACCCGATCGCTCTGCGGCTTACTCAAACATCGACGATCGTCTTGATCGTGTTCTACGTCCTCGACTGGCTTCCCCTCCAGCACTCCCGACGCTGAACACTCGCGACCGGGTCCGAAGGCCGGATCGGCGTTCCCGCCGCTTCGCGTGGGGTGGTGGGTCGACCGGGTCATGGTGAACACCGAACTATGGACGTCCGAGCGGGGTTTCGACCTCGTCGAGGTCCTTGTCGGGACGCAATCCCCGCCAGCTGGGGTGCCGTAGCCGCCCCTCACCTGTCCACTCGGTGAAGACGACCTCCCCCACCAGCCAGGGCTGCACCCAGAACACCCCCACCGCGGTCGGTCCGACGCCGGGGATCGGCGGGTCCGGTCGCTGCAACGGCGCCAGACGCGCGCGCAGATCCGACAGCATCGCCGCGGTGAACCCGGTCCCGACACTGCCCGCGTACTCAAGGGTGCCGCGATCGTCGGGGACCGCGACCAGCAGCGATCCGATCTGCCCCGCGCGGCGCCCCGAGCCCGCCTTCCAACCGATCACCACGACTTCCTGGTGGGAGACGTTCTTGACCTTCGTCCACGCCGGGCTGCGCTGACCAGGCAGATACCAGCTCTCGCGCCGTTTGCAGATGATTCCTTCGAGCCCGAGTTCCTTCGAGACCGCCAGCGCGTCGGTGGCGGGGCCGGGCAGTAGGTGCGGGATCTGCCAGTGCGGGCCGGCCAGGCCGGTGTGTTCGAGGAGTTCGCGGCGCTGGCTGTAGGGCAGCTCGATCAGGGACCGGTCTCCGATGTGGAGCAGGTCGAAGATCATGTAGGTCGCCGGATCGGATTCGGCCAGCGCCGCGATGGTGGCGGGGTTGCGTTGATGCATCCGCGGCGCCAACGCCTGAAACGACGACCGCCCGTTGTGCTGGATGACGATCTCGCCGTCGACGACGAACCCGGGCTCCGCCGGTGCGAGTGCGGCGAGTTCGGGCCAGGCGACGGTGATGTCGTTGCCGTTGCGCGACTCGAGCCGCAACGTCTGCTCGACGTAGGCGATCACGCGCAGGCCGTCGAACTTCACCTCGAACGACCACCGGCCGTCATCGGCCGGTAGTTCACCCGCGGTCGCCAGCATCGGCGCATACCGCGGCAACCCACTCACTCGCGCCTCGCCATCACCACACTCCCCTCCCCCCGAACCCATTCAGCAAATATTCAGCGTACCGCTGT
Organism: Nocardia sp. NPDC087230; assembly: GCF_044744725.1. Classification (NCBI taxonomy): domain Bacteria; kingdom Bacillati; phylum Actinomycetota; class Actinomycetes; order Mycobacteriales; family Nocardiaceae; genus Nocardia; species Nocardia sp. NPDC087230. The sequence continues at coordinate 628,356 of NZ_JBIUYV010000001.1, read as the reverse complement.
TCGAGTCGGATCGCCGCGATCCGAGTCAGCGCTGCGCGTTCGTGACCAGCTCTATTCGAACATCCCGAGCCCTGTATCGACATCCAGCAATCGAAGGAGACCCCTTGACCGCAACCACCCCGACCGATGCGCCGACCACCGCGCCGGTCGAATCGATCAGCACCATCGACCTCGCCAACCGCGTCCACTTCGGCACCGCCGGGCCCGTCACCGAGCTCGGTGAAGACCCGGTGATCGAGCGCTGGCGTCAGCAGTTCCCGGGCTGGCGCGGCAAGCACTGGACCTACCGCGCCGACGACTCCGACACCCTGCGACTGCACCCGCTCAACGTCACCCGCAACCGCCGCACCCGCTGACCAGTTGCCCATCCCGCCATCCTGCGACAGCGCGCACGCCCACCGATGCGCGCCGTCGCCGTTCCCATCGAAGAGGAGCTACGTTGCCCACCACCACGATCGACACCGTCGACCTCGACCAGCCCACCACCGAACCGTCCGCCCCTGCCACCGAAGCCGAGCCCGTCGACGACGACACCATCGTGGTCGCGCCCGCCCCGCCCCACGTCGAGGCCCGGATCATGGACCCGGCCGAGTTGGTGATCGGGCACAATGTCCGTCCCGAGGACCAGATCGACCTCGACGCCCACCCCAAACAAGTCGACTCCATCCGGCAGCTCGGGGTCCGTGACCCGATCCTGGCCGAACGCGGCCCCGACGGACAGATCGTCGTCATCGACGGCCAGGTCCGCGCCCTGATCGCCCGAACCCTCGGCATCCGGGAAGTCCCGGTCTACATCCAGGACACCGATCGGGCGATCACCGACCCCCAACGGTTGATCGACCGGGCGCTCACTCAGATCAACCTCAACGACCGGCGCATCGAACTCACCCAGTCCGCTCGCGCGGCCGCAGTCACCTACATGCTCGACCTCGGCGCCACCACCACTCGTATCGCCGACGGCTTGCAGACCGACACCGCCAGCATCCGTCGGGCCGGCCGGATCGGTCGTTCCGCGACGGCACGGAAGTTGTTGGACGACAACCAGTTCGGGCTCGACCAGCTCCAGATCATCGCCGAGTATGAGGCCGTCGCCGACCACGCCGCGGTCGCCCAGCTCACCGAAGGCGGCCGCTGGAACTTCGACTACCGTGCCGAACTCGTCGCGGGCGAGCGTGCCGAACAACGCCAGCGCCTCGCAGCGGCCCTGCCCTACGCCGGGGCCGGGTTCGCGATCACACCCACCGACCCCGCCTACCTCGACCACGACCACTACGTACCCGTCGAGGACCTGGTCACCCCAGATCAGGTCCCGGTGACCGAATCCGGCATCTGGGCTGACCCGGCCCGCTGGGTGGTCGCGCTCGCGCGGGTCGAGGACGCCGAACTCGTCGACGAGGCGACCGGGGAGCTGATCGACCCCGACACCGTCGACTTCGACGCCGAGGGCCCCGATGACGCGCCCGCCGAGGGACTGCGCTCCGCACACGACCTGGCCTACCGAGATGCGTGGCTGCCGACCTACTTCCTGCCCGTCGACCAACTCGAGTCCACCGGGCTGCAGCGGCGCACCGCCACCGACATCACCAGCATCGGCACCGACTCCGAGGAGCCGGCCGCGCAGGCCGAGGCGGAACACGCCGTCGCGCAGGCCCGCCGCGACGAGCGGCGCAGGGTGATCGAACTCAACCGAAGCGGCGCCGCGGCCAAGACCCGCCGCATCGAGTTCCTGAACCGGCTGCTGTCGGGACGGAGCTTGCCTGCCGGTGCGGCGCAATTCGTCGCCGAATCGCTGGCGCGGGATTCCGGGCTGCTATCGGGGACGCGGGCGCGGGCGTTCGCGATGCAGCGGCTCGGGCTCGAGACCAGCACCGAGCTGATCGAGCACGCCACCGGCGGCACCACGACCGAGGGGTGGCGGTTCGTGCTCGGGTTGGTGCTGGCCGCCCACGAATCCGCCCTCGGCAAGGACTCCTGGCGCCATCACCGGTGGCTGGGCACCAGCGCAACGCACTACCTGCACTACCTGGCCCAGATCGGTGAATCGAAGGGGTTCGCGTTGGTCGATGTCGAGCTCGCCACCGCCGGAGACCTCGACCCCGACACCATCGACCTCAACTCCCCCGCCGTCACCGACCAGTCGCCGAACGATCCCACCGACGGCACCGCCCCGGCGAGCGACGACACCGACACCGCGACAACGGAACTCGCTGCGGCGGCCTGAACGCCCCCGACAGCGCGCGCATGGCCCGGTCAGACCAGGCAAACGACCGGACCATGCCCGGCCCCGCCACCGGCGCTCGAGCCCGCCACCCACACCGCCGGTTTCGGCAGTAGTGGGCGGCGCCGATCCGATTTTCGAAGGAGCACACTTCCATGGCGCCCGTACACGAACGACCCGGATCGAACAGCCACGCTCATCTCGCCGGAGCCGCCGCCCCCGATCATGTACGGGTCGATGACGCCGGGCAGCTGATCGCCGCCATCCCCGCGATGCTGCGATTCGTCCCCACCCGATCACTGGTCCTGGCCATGATCTGCCCAACAGCCGAGGCGCCGCGTGCGATTCGGCTGCTGGTCCGCTTCGACCTCGACACCGTCACCAACCCCACCGAGACCCGGGAGGTGGTGGCGTACCTGGAGTGGCAGTACGGGAACGAGAACGCCACTGCGGCACTGGTGATCATCGTCGACGACCGACCCCACGCGACCGGCACCGCGAGGATGGTCATCGATGTTCTGCGCGCATCGGCGATGAAGCTGACCCGCGCCTGGCTGGTCCCCACCATCACCGCCGGTGAGACCTACCGCGCCCTGCTCGACGGCGACACCGACGGAACCGTGAACGACCCCGCCACCTCACCGCTCGCTCGCGCCCTAACCCCCGATGGCGTCCAGATCCACAACAGCCGCACCGACCTGCTCGACCTGATCGCCGTCGATCCGGCGGCGGTCGCGCAGCTAGCCCCGCTCATCGGTCCCGCCGTCGCGGCCTACCGCACCGGCCTGGCAGCCGCGCTCGCCGCGGACCTCGGCACCGCTTTCCGCCGTGACGCCGCCCGAGCGGTACTGGACAAGATCGCCGTCGACAGTGAATCCGGGCGCACCCCAAACGATCTGGCCGCTGTCGTGGCGGCGCTGCGCGACATGAGGATCCGCGACGCCATGCTCGGACTGTCCGGCACCCGTTGGGCCCCGGCCGCGCAGACCCTGTGGCAGTCGGTGGCGCGGGCCAGCACCGGCAGGGATCGGGCCGAGGCCGCGATGCTGTGTGGCTACGACGCCTACCACCGCAGCGACGCCGTCTACGCGAGGATCTGCCTGCAAGCAGCGTTGCACGCCGATTCCGAACACTCGATGGCCGTGGTGCTCAACACTGCTCTCGACCACGGTGAACGACCCGACAGGATCGCGATGATCGCCCACACCGGACGCGCCGTCGCCGCCGATCTGGGCATCGACCTCACCACAGCGATCTAACCGGGCACGCTCGGCACCGAACTCATCGCACCGCGCGCGGGCCGAGGTTCACCCCTGCGTGTCGGGCGGGCGGTGTTCGGCGGCTGGGGCGGGCGGTTGAACTTGCTCAGTCCATGCCCGGCCGTCAAACCATCTCGTCGCCCCCTGCGGGTCGACGTACCAACCCGGCGGTGCCTGGACGGCAACGGTGTTCACCACGACCGCAGGTGGCCGTTTGTCACCGAGCCGGACCAGGGCTCGGATCACCAAGACGATGATCGTGCCGATTCCGAGGACGATCCCCACGCCGACGGCTTCGGAACCGGTGAAGTTGTTGGCCGCCATGTAGGTGAACAGCAATCCGCCCGCGATTACGACCACAATCCACTGCGGAATCAGCTGTCCAGGCGGCTTCGGAGTTGATTGCTGCGGCGCCGTCGGCAATGGCACTGGCATTCCTGGTCGAGGTGGGTGTGGCCGGGTCATGGCGGGTCCCCTGCGTCGGCGGGTGTGTGCTCGGCAGTGTAGGACCGCCGCCGTTGGTTCGGCCGGGCTTTCGAGCGCGGGCAACGTACGCGGCCACGCACGGCACGCTTGACCGGTGCAGCCGGAGACCAGCCGCGACGCAAAGAGCGTCTTCGATGGTCCCCGGCTCGAAGGGGACAAGCCGGGGCGGTTCGACGCTACGCCGCGGCGATCGCCTCCGTCAGGCCCGCAGTTGCCGGGGCAATTAGCGCCGAACCCCGGCTTCGTTCACAAAGCGGGTTCGGACCAGTAGCCGGTGTCGCGCCCGTAGTTCGGTGTCGTGAATGCCTTGTCCCACGCCGCATCCGGTGCCAGCAGTTCACGCCAGGAGCCGACCTCGACATACATCACTCGCATCGAGTTCAGCGACGCGTAATGCAGCGCGGGTCCGTCAGTGCTGACCGCATCCGCGGCCACAGCCACCTCGAAGTTGTGTTCCAGCGCGGCCCGCGCGGTGGCTTCCACACACACGTTGGTCTGTAGCCCAGCCAGCAGGACGCGGTCGACGCCGAGCCCGTTGAGTACCAACGCCAGTTCGGTGTAGGCGAAGAAGTTCGGACTGGTCTTGTCCAGCACGACCTCGCCCGGCTGCGGAGCGAGGTCGTCGATGATCTCGCTGTGCCACTGCTGCTCGGTGGCCGACAGCACCGGCACGCCCGGGCGCGAGAGCCGATGCCGTTCCGCGCGCGGGTTGATCGCCGGGCTGGACGTCTGCCGTGAATAGATCACCGGCCATCCCGTCGCGCGAGCCGCCGCCAGCAGCTCAGTGCAGGCGGTTATCGTTTCGTTCAGTCGCCAGATCGGTGGCCAGCCAAGCGCGGATCGCACGTCCTCGCGCAGGTAGGCGTTTTGCATATCGATCATCAACACCGCACCCGGTGGCGCCACCGCGGCCCCTCCTCGAAGTTCTCCCGCCCTGATCTACCTCTCGATTATGGCCGCCATTTCCCGCGCTGACACCGAGCGCGGCAGGCCTTGGACGCGGCACAAGCTACCGGATGCTGCCAGTCGCCTGTTCACGCCCTCGCCCGGATCCACCGTGACGACCCGAACCCGAAGGGACCAGAAATTGGGACAGCACTTCCACCCGGTCTTCCTCGATGACGACTTCGCCATCATCGGGCGGATCCAGCCGCAGATGTGGGCCTACAAGCTCGCCGAGGTGGTGTGGATCGGCGACTCGTTCGTCCTCGACGTCGAACGTGCCCTGACCTCGCCGACCCGGCTGGTGTGGGCGGGGCAGTACGCCGATCCTGAACCCGACACCGACCCGGTCACCGAGCTCGACGACCAAGGCACACTGCGCGAGTACCCGCCGACCCTGCACGCGTTGTCAGAGGCCTACCCCAACATCGCCATCGACCGTGCCATCCCGATCAGACGGTTCTTGCTCAACCACGACCAGCGCACCTTCATCGACAAACACCGCAGCCCGCCGAACCCGGATGACGCGTCGGAGACCTTGCATCTGCTGCCGGCACTCACCGCCGAAGGCAACGGCCGAGGCTCCGGCGATCTGCCCGCGCATCCGCTGATCGGGACCTGGGCGCGCGCACGCATCAGCGTCACCGACACCGTTCCCGACGGATTCACCGAGACCACCTTCGTCTCTTGGTGACACGGCCCGGACGCCGCTTCTCCGCATCGAGGCCAGCACATCCCCACCCGTCCTGATGACAGAAAGGTCCGACTATGCCCGGCGAACCGACACTGCCCTTGGTAGGCAACCTGGCCTCCGACATCGAGCTCACCTTCACACCCGCCGGTGTCGCGGTGGCGCATTTCACCGTCGCCTCCACACCGCGGGTCTTCGACCGCACCACCGGGCAATGGCGCGACGGTGACCCGTTGTTCCTGCGCTGCAACCTGTGGCGAGAGCCAGCCGAGAACGCAGCGGAGTCGCTGGCGAAAGGGGCGCGGATCCTGGTGATGGGCAGGCTCAAACAGCGTAGCTACCAAACCCGCGACGGCGACAAGCGCACCGTCTACGAGGTCGAGGTCGACGAACTCGGACCCAGCTTGCGCTTTGCCACCGCCAAAGTCACCCGCACCGGCCGCAACGGTAGCAGTGGCGGTGGGTTCGCCCAGCCCGACCCCGCGACCCGCACCACCCGCGCGAACAACACACCCGCCCCGGCGAGCACGGGCAACGATTCGTGGCCCGGTGACACCGAGGTACCCGCCGGCGGACGTGAGCTGTGGGAGACGCCGGTACTGGCTGGAGCCGGTGCAGGTTTCGGCGAGCCGCCGTTCTGAGCGCAGCGGTCTCCTGACCGAGCAGCACTGCTCGGGCGGCTTTCCGCTCCCGGACCGGCGGACCTTCACAACGGCATGCGCGGATCTCAGTCAGTTCCGATCAGCGATCGCGCCGATGAGCGAGTCCATCGGTGGTGGGTCCGGGTGACGGTCTGGGGTGGACCCAGCCAATCGAGGGCTACCAGGCCATCGTGCGCCACGGCTACGGGCCCGCGCCCGGCGGAAACGAATTCCCCACGCCGCCACCAGCCGCGCCCACCCGTCCCGCACGCACGGGCGTGGGGAATTCGTCCCCGCACGCAATGGCGCGTTCCCTCCGCCGTGTCGCCCGCTGTCCTGGTCGGTCGCCCTCGGCTGGGCCCACCCCAGCCCGGCACCCTCCTTTTCGGGAAGAGCGTCGCGTTCCAGCGCGCCCGGGTGCCGCCTTATCTCTCGCCTCTCAGTCAGGAGATCTGCTGTGTCTGCTATCGCTCATCACTCCCCGGTGTTCCTCGAAGCACCGACCGTCGAATCCCCTGTCGCCGAGCCCATTCCCGTCGATCCGGATCAGGTCGCGGGCACTCGGGCGTTCCTCGACGCGATCTTCGAGATCGAGCTCCAGCTCGACCTCGACCGCCGCGCGGCGCTCGAGGCGTTCCCCGCCGCCCTCGCGTTGGCGACCGACGCCGACTGGTGGCTGATGGACTTCATGGTCGAACAGTTCACCCTGCACCCGCGCGAAGCCGCGCTGCGCCGTCTGGACGCGTTGTGGCGCCACGCCGACGACCTCGGCCGTGAGCGGATGCTGGCGTTGGTGCCCGACACCGATCCCGGCCTGCACTCCCGCTCCGACCACGACCTGAACCACCTTCGGGAAACCCGTGCGCGGCGCAACGGCACGACCGTCGAAGACGAGCAGGCCAAGCTCGAAGTCCAGCTCCTCGCCGCCGAGATGCCGCGCCAGTCGATCCGCACTCGGTACAACCCGCTGCCTCGGTTGTCGCTCGCACCGACCAAACGCGTCGACGCCTCCCGTCTTCGCCCCGAGCAGATCCGTGCCCGTGTCGCCGCCCGCGGCCGGCGCCGTCGGGCCGAGGTCGAGCCGTCGGTCGTGACGACCTATGTGCGGGAGAGCTTGTTCGTCGACACCGAGGTCGCCGACCAGGCCCGCCTGCGGCAGCGCTGGGCCGAACTTGCCGCGCGTGGCATCACTCCCACCGCGTCGGCGCCGCGCGGGTGGACGCCGCGGCGGCCCGGTGAACGGCCGCCGCTGCCGGCCGAGTTGTCCGAGGCGATCTGGGATCACCAGTACTGCGCCCACGTCGCCGACCAACGCGACCACGAACGCGCGCTCGCGGGCGAATCAGTGAAGTCCCCGGAGCACTCCCACGCGTGGGCGGCCGAACGCACCGGCCTGCGCTCGCGCGGTGACCGGCGCGAGACATATCTGTTCCAGGGCAACGGACTCGACGACTTCGCCACCGCCATGACCACGGTCGCCGGGTGGCGGTGCGTGTCGTGCTTCGTCGAACGCCCCAGTGCCGACCAGCGCCCTGTCCACGTCCGCGGTGGTGTACTCCGCAGCGACGACGGATTGTGCGACTACTGCCGCGGCGACGGCCGCACCGGGCTGCCCGAGCTCGCGCCTGGGTTCACCGGCGCCGATCTCGCCGCCGCCTACTGCGCGTACTTCGCCCAGCACTACCGCGACTCGGCGTGCGCGCTGCTCGACGAGGTCCGCCGCCGCGCCCCGCAGTGGCTGACCGCGGTGATCGACCGGTTCCTCGCCAACCACCCCGATCTGCCCGGCGCACCGGTGCTGCCCGACGTCGACGACGAACAGGTACCGGTCCCCGCGCCGACGCGACCCAGGCGCCAGCAGGTCCTGCCGCCAGGACAGCGACCCGGCAAATGCGAGGGCTGCACCAAATACATCCCTGTCCACGACGACGGGTTCTGCACACAGTGCCGGGTCTACCTCGGCCTGCACGTGCCCGTGCCGCGCGCGCGTCGCCTCGTCGCGGCCTGACCCCGGGCCGTTCGCATCCCGACCTCGGCTGGGGCACCCGCACGATCGGGTGCCCCAGCCGCTCGACCCGACTATCGAGGAGTTTCGCCGGTGTTCCACCGTGCCCGCCACCATCGCCCACGCCGCCGGTCCGTCGCGGCGCGGACCCGCCGCGCTCGCACGCGCTGGGTCCGTGTCTACCTCGGCGACATCGACACCATCTTCTTCGGCTACACCCCCGACAAACCGCTCTCCCTCGCTGACCGGTTCGCTCTCGACATCTCGATGCGCGACGCCGATCTCGAACTCCTGCAACGCATCCTCGACGACCACGTCCTGCTCGACCGGGTCTTCGCCGCGCTCAACGGCCACCCCAACCACGGCGACGAAGCCCTGACCGACCACTGGTACGGGCTCGGCCACCGGTCGCTGTCCGTCGGTGACGTCCTGGCCCTCGGCTCCCGCCACTACGCCTGCACACCGACCGGCTGGCGCCACGTCCCGCCACCGCGCCTCGCCCGCACCACCACGTCCACGACCTCCGACCCCGGGAGTCCCCGATGAGCGCACCCACCTTCGATGTCTACCTCGACGGCTCGATCCTCACCCGCTACCTCGGCGACGCGCTCGATGCCCTCGACGCGGCGCTGGCGGAGTTGTCGGCCACGAACGGCATCGTCCGCGAAATCACCCCGCACGCCACCGGTGCGCTGATCCGGTTCACCGACTCGACCACCACCCACTACCTCATCGCACCCCACGACACCGACGACCTCTCCGCCTGGGGCGCGTTGATCCAGGCGCGCCTGCGGCGGCACTGGCCCACCGCGGCGTTCGCGCTGCGACCGGTCGGCCCCTGGGCCCACGCCCATCATCTGCGTGTGTCGTGGACCGACGGACCCACCCCTGTCGATGTCACCGTGTTCATGGGTTTCCACTTGCTCAACCCGTTCGACCGGTGGACCCGCCACCTCGACCGCGGATATTCAGCGACGGCCTTCGACACCGTGGCCGCCCTCGCCGACACCGCACCCCAGATCGAGGTCCCCCGCACCGCCGACGGCGACATCGACTGGGTCACAGCCTCAACGCTGGTGCCGGACCCGTCTCCGGTCAACATCGCCGGTCTCGTCTTCGACACCGCCGACGAGCCGCCGCTGACCGTCGCCGAGATGCTGCGCGAGCTCGCACGACACGTCGACCTCGCCCTCATCACCGCATCCACCGCCGCACAGCTCACCGCACCCACACCGCGCGCCACCGACCCACACACCGGCAGCCCGATCCAGCTCACCCTCGCCGACGCCACCACCGCCACCGTGGTCGGCTACCTCGCCGTCGAAGACGCAGCGCCTATCACCCCCGGCACTCCCGTCGCCGCGCTCGCGCGGCAGCTCGCCGCCGACAGCATCGAGCCGCAGTTCGCGCTCGTCGAGTCCGGCGACTGGGAAATACTCACCATCACCGCAGACGGCACCATCACCCGCCGCTACCCCGGCGACGCCGCAACACCGACTCGATGGAGCCTCTACCCCGTCGACCGCGTCGCCGGCGGCTATGCCCTCACTCACCGACCGGTCGCCGCTGCCGTCGCTCCGCTCGACATCACCTCGCAGCTGCGTGGGGTGTTCGTCGACGGTCCGACCACGATCAGCGAGGTCTTCGGCTAGACCGCCCGCTTCCCGCCACCTCAAGCGTGCGTGGCCGCCGCTGCCGAACTCCTCCCGGCGCGGCGGCCACCCCCACCTCACCGCGGCATCCAACGCCGCCAGCTCCGCACCACCCACCATGCCCACCGCACCCCACCTCGCATCCGCATACCCCGCCCTCCGCCACGCCTCGCACCGCAACTCCCGCACCCACTTTCACCATGCAAATACCCCCTCATTTCCTCCCCAACGTCCCTACAACGAGCACACATCTGGCATTCTGGATAACGATTTGATAACGCAGTTGTCCAAAGTTGTCCAAAGTAGTCTCACCACGCTAATTGCCCCTTGCCGCAACCGAATTCGCGGGCGCTTCATGGAGGCATGGTCGCGACCGTTCACCGGGTCGCCGCGGGAAACGGCTACCAATACTATTTACGCAAAACCGCCGCCAACGACAGCACCGCGCGCGGGCGGGCCTCACTGTCGCAGTACTACAGCGACCACGGGGAAGCACCCGGGCGCTGGCACGGCGCCGGGCTGACCGCGCTCGGCATCGCCCCGGGCGAGCAGGTCACCGAAGAACAGATGAAAGCCCTGTTCGGCCACGGTGTCCACCCGAACGCCGAACGGATCAAAGCCGAGGTCTACCAAACCCAGATCACCCTCGGCGCCAAGCCCCGCGACGCCGCCCGCGCAGCCGCGAAGGCCACGAAACTCGGCAACAAATTCCCCACCTACACGATCCGTTCGGAGTACCGGCAACGGTGCGCGCAGGCGTACCGGGAACACAATCTGGAACGGGATCTCGACCCCACCACCGCAATTCCCGACTTCATTCGCTCGCGTATCCGGTCACGGGTAGCGACGGAAATGTTCATCGTCGACCACGGTCGCGTCCCTCTTAATGCGCGCGAGTTGTCGGGGTGGGTGGCCAAGAACTCGCGGGTGAACCAGACCGCGGTGGCTGGTCTCGAGCTCACCTTCTCCGCGGTGAAGAGTGTCGCGGTGCTGTGGGCCCTTGCCCCACCGGACATGGCACGTCGGATCGAGGCCGCCCACCAGCGCGCGATCAAGGACGCGTTGACGTGGTTGGAACGCCACAACCTCTACACCCGGCTGGGACGCAACGGCATCCGCCACGTCGACGTCGAAGGGATGATCGCAGCGTGCTTCACCCACCGCGACAGCCGCGCCGGCGACCCCGACCTGCACACCCACGTTCTGATCGCGAACAAGGTCCGCACCCGCGACGGCAAGTGGCGCACGATCGACTCGCGCCTGTTCCACGAAGCCGTCGTCACGGTCTCGGAAATCTATGACTCCCGCCTCGAGCACTACCTCGAACTGGCGCTCGGCTTGCAGTTCGAAACCCGGCCCGATCGCAATATCCACCAGGTCCAGATCCGCGAAATCATCGGCGTCCCCACCGAACTGATCCACGCCTGGTCCCAGCGCGCCACCGCGATCAACGCTCGCTTGGACGAACTGACAGCCGAGTTCCAAGCACGGCACCTGCGCGAACCGACACCGAAAGAGGTCTACGGGCTCGCCGAACAAGCGACGTTGAATACCCGCCCGGCGAAACATCTTCCGGGCTCACAAGCTCAGCAACGCGAAACGTGGGCGGCCCAGGCCGCCGACCTGCTCGGTGGCCGGGAAGCGGTCGAGGAGTTCGTGCTGCGCACGCTAGCGGTGCCGCCGACACCGCGCCCGACCCCGGACGCCGAGTTCATCGCCGCGACCGCCGAGCGCGCTTTGGCAGCGGTGTCGGAACGGAGATCGACCTGGCGGCCGTTCAACCTACGCGCCGAAGTCGAACGCCAACTCCGCGGCAAAATCACCCCCGCCGACTGGGAATGGGTACCCGACAAAGTCATCGCAGCCGCGCTCTCACCGCGGTCGACGGTGGCGCGTGGCGATCCCGACCTGACCGAGGAACCCGGTCTTCGTGCGGTGCCCGCGTGGTTGCAGCGCAGCGACGGCACCTCGGTCCATCACGCCCCGAACTCCCAGGTCTACACCACCGAAACCACCCTCGCCGTCGAAACGGCACTGATCGAGCTCTCGATCCAACCCGGTGCCCGCTCCCTGGACCCGGAACTTCTCGCCGATGCTGTCGCCCAGTTCGACACCGCCCACCCGGACCGGCCACTGAATGCCGGTCAGGTCGGGGTCATCTCCTCCTTCGCCACCTCCGGCCTACGCGTGCACACAGCGAATGCACCGGCGGGCACCGGGAAGACGACCGCGATGCAAGTCCTCACCACGGCTTGGCATTCCAGCGGCGGCACCGTCCTCGGCATGGCACCCACCGCCGCCGCAGCCGCGGTACTCGGGACCTCGATCGGCACCCGCGCCGAGACCGTCGACAAACTCCTCGACGTCCTCCACCGCCACTCCCCCGACCAGATCACGGCTGGAGAAGAGCTCGTCGGGACGCCGTCGTTGCCACAATGGGTGCTCGACATCGACGAGGCGACGCTGGTGATCGTCGACGAACACGTCAAGCTCAGCAACCTCAAACGGCTACGCCTGCTGCAATTCCTGGCCGGACGTGGGGCGACTGTGCGGTGCATCGGCGACGACCGGCAGCTCCCGGCGATCGAAGCCGGCGGCGCCGACACCGACATGGCGATCGCCTCTCCCGAGCAGATGGTGACGCTCTCGCATGTCGTTCGGTTCGCCTCCACTGGGGAAGCGACCGCGTCGATCGGACTGCGCGACGGCGACCCATCGGCGCTGGCGTGGTATCTGGACAACGATCGGATCCACTCCGGGCACACCGGATCGGTCTACGACGACACCTACACCGCGTGGGCGGCCGACCACCAGACCGGTCGCGACGCGGTCATGCTGGCGCCCACCCACGACGTCGTCACCGCGCTCAACGCCCGTGCCCGGACCGACAGACTCACCCGAACCGGCACCACCGCGGACACCGAAATCGTCCTCGCTGACGGCCTGTGCGCCTCCGTCGGTGACACCGTGCGCACACGTCGCAACAATCCGCGGCTACGTTTCGGGGACACCGATTGGGTCCGCAACGGCTACTCCTGGAGCGTCACCGACGTCCACGACGACGGTTCGCTCACGGTTTCGCACCGCCGAGGTGGCATCGACAGCGAGCATTCGGTACATCTTCCGGTGAAGTATGTGCGTGCGCATGTGCACCTCGGCTACGCCGCGACGATCGATTCCGCCCAGGGAATCACCGCCGACACCTGTCATGTCGCGTTGTCCGGGCGCGAATCCCGACAACAGTTCTACGTCGCGATGACCCGCGGAATCCACGCCAACCACGCCTACATCGTCACCGCCCTCGACGGCGCCGAAGGCTCCATCTACACCGAACCCGCCCACCACCCGCGCACCGCCGTCGAACATCTGCACCGGATCCTGGGCCGCGACGGATCGCAGAAGTCCGCGCACACCGAACTCCGCGACGCCCTCGACCCGACCTTGCGGATCGGGCCCGCGGTCGACATCTACCTCGACACCCTCGGCCTAGCCGCCGAACACGCCCTCGGCGCCGACCGCCTCGACGAACTCGACCGCCTCGCCGACACGATCCACCCCGACTTGACCGAGGCTCCCGCCTACCCGGTCCTGCGCCAGCACCTCGCGCTCATCGCGCTATCCGGCGCCGACCCGGTCGCGGCATTGCGTGCTGTTGCGGCCGCCCGCGAGCTCGATACCGCCGATGATCCGGCGGCGGTCCTGGATTGGCGGTTGGACCCCACCGGCAGTCATTCCACCGGCCGCGGGCCGCTCGCCTGGACCCCAGGTCTGCCCGACCACGGTGTCGACGACGAGCTCGCCGCACCGGTGCGTGCTCGCGAACGGATCGTGGCCGACCTCGCCACACAGATCCAAAGCGCCACCGACCGGTGGACCCCGTCCACCGCACCAGTTTGGGCGCGCCCGCTCCTCGGCGCCGACGCGGCGCTGCTCGCGGAGCTCGCGGTGTGGCGAGCCGGCCTGCACGTCCCCGATACCGATATCCGCCCAACTGGACCGGACCGCTACACCAACCTCGAACGACTCCACCAGAAACGCCTCGACCAACGAGTCGTCGACGTCTACGGGGATCCGACGCTGCCGCGGAATCGGTGGGCGCCGGTCGTCGACGGCATCGATCCCCGCATCCGCACCGACGCGTACTGGCCTGTGGTGGCCGACAAGATCGACCTCGCGGACCGGGCCGGACTCGCCATCACCACCCTGCTCACCGACGCCGCAGCCTTGCGTCCGCTGCCGGATGAGATGCCCGCCGCCGCGTTGTGGGCGCGTCTGGAACTGGAACCATCAGCACTCGACATCACCGGCACCGATCTGCTGCGCCCCGACTGGCTCCCCGACCTGCAAGCCGTCCTGGGTGCGGAGATGACCGAGCAAGTCACCTCCGCACCGGCCTGGCCCCGGGTCGTGGCCGCCGTCGAACGTGCCACCAGCACCTGGAACCCGCGAGATCTGCTTGTCACCGCCTACGAACTGCTGCAAGGCGCGCAACCCGACGACGCGCCACCGTTGCGCGCCGACCAACTCGCCGCCGCACTGGCCTGGCGAATCGACGCACTACACCACCACACGCCGACTCCGGCCGCGGCTCCTGCTCCGCCTGAACCCGCAGCCCCGGTCGTTGATGAGGAACCCTTGGACAGCTTCGTCGAACCCGAACCGACCATGACCGAGACGTCGAACGCGTCTTCCGTCGACGGCGATCCGGCCAAGGACCACCGCTCTGCCGACATCGACAGCATCGCCAGGCTGTTCGCCACCGGACGCGTCGCAGACGCCACCGCGGCGTTCCGCACGTTCAGCAGCGAGCTCACCGACGACGAACGAGCGGTGCTCACCGCGGTCTCGGAAACCCTCTACCGATACAGCTTCCCCGTCGCCCGAGCCCGACTCCGCTGGGCCGCAGAGCAATTCCCGCACCACCGTGACCTGATCAACGCCTGCACACCGGCGGCCGACCCCCACACCTACCGCCCCGAACTCGAACCTGCCCAAACGCGGTCCCGCCCCGTCTACGACCATCGCGACCGCATCGATCCGACCATCCCACCAGCAGTATTCGACCCGATCCGAGCAGCTGGCGACGACACCCTCGACGCCTATCTCGACGAGGCCGAGCCGTCCGACGGCCTCGATCCAGACGACAAGGAACGCACTCTGAGGCCCGATATCGGTTCCCCGATCGACTACGACCTAGCCGCGATACCCTCCGCCGTCGGCCTGCCCTGCGTGGACTGCAGCATCGAACGCCACCGCACCGCCACCATCCCGGTGCCGCCACGGCGTTCCGACGACGGCCTGTGCCAGCCATGCCGCGACGACGAACGACCCGCGATCCCCGACCACGATCCCGCCCACCACCTCACCGCACGCTGCGCCCACATCACCGACACCCATCCAACACCCGCCGCGATGGCGATGCTGCGCCGCGACTGGCGGGCACTGGACCCGGCCGGACGCGCGGTCATCGAGCAGTGGCTAGCTGCCCATCCCCTCACCGAACAGCCACCCGCGCTACTCGATCCGATCCAACGCCTCTCCGACCATGAACTGACCGACGCCATCGAGGGTTTGTCCCTGCGGCTGAGCAACATTGCCACCGAAGCGGAGTTCTTCGCCCCGATCCGACGAATCCCCATCGAGATCGAACCCGAACCGGTAGTAGCCGAACAGCAACGCGCCGCCGACGACGCCCGCACCACCGCCCTGCTTCGTGCCCGCGAACTCGACTCCGCGATCCGTCGACTCCACGCCACCGAACACCAGCTCGACACCGCACGAGAAGAGCTCGACGCGCTGCCGATCATGCGCCGCCGACAGCGAAGCGCTCTGCAGGCCCGCATCAACACCCTCGTCGGTGACCATCGCGACCACCAAGAAGCCCACGATCAGGCCCGCACCGCCGCCCGAGCTGCCAACCGAGATGCCAACGAACTGGCCGCTCGTGCCGAGCGCACCGCCACCGCGGACGATCAGCGCCGTGCCGACGCGCAAGCCCGTGCGGGTACCGAGGAAGCGATCGCCCGGGACGCAACCGTCGAGGCCCTACACCAGGCCCTCGAAGCCGAGCTCACCAACCACCGCACCGAACACGCCAGGCGCGAGAATCTGACCGCTCCTCAACGGCGCCGCGAGGAACGCGTGCGGTGGCGACACGAAGCCACCGACGACGAATTCGGCATCGACGAGTACACCGGGACCGAGGTCAATCAAGCCGATCATCGACCCGAATTCGGGCTATAGACCACCGCCGAGAGTCCTCCGCGCTCTGTATCCCCGCACGAATCAGCCCGGTGCGCATACGTTCGCCGGCGCGGTCGGCACCGCGGTTCCTCTCACATGCCCTGGCTGTCGACGATGGTATGGGCCAGTTCGGTCAGCTCGTGTGAGCCCCGATTCTGTGCGCAGTCGTCGCAGATGTTGATCACGCGGCCGGGCAAAGGGGCTGTGAAGGCTGGCAGGCCGATGTCTTGTTCCAGCTCGTCATCCCACTCGACGGTCAGCTCGATCCGACACATGTCGCAGATCCAGGTCCAGTCACCGCTCGAATTGTTCGTCATTCCTCGACGCTACGGTGCGACAACGAGTGCTTTCACCTGAAATCTGGTGTGACGCAACGTACATCGATATCGAGTTTTCGTAGTCATCGAACACCGATACCGTTGGAAATTCCCAACCTTCCAACGAGCGAATAGGGCCGGAATATGGCACGCAAAGTAACGGTCAGCGTCGTCGACGACCTCGATGGCACCACACCCGCGGATGAATCGATCTCGTTCGGGATCGACGGAGCCCGCTACCAAATTGATCTGAGCGCGGCCAACGCCGCACTCCTGCGCAAGACCTTCGAGGAATGGATCCCGCACGCACGGAAGATCCGAGGTGCCACACCGAGCGCTCGCCCGAGGAAGGTCACCGAGTCCGCGCCGGCCAATGAGCGCGGCGCCATCCGCGCCTGGGCGTCCGCGAACGGCCACCAGGTCTCGGCCCGTGGACGCATAGCCGCCGACATCGTCGCTGCCTACCACCAAGCAACCGCCTGATCCCAGCCAGATTTCCAGCAGGCTGGCGGCAGCTGCGCGACCGCGCTCTTCAGCACGAGCTGTGGCAATCGAACGCGGCTGAACACGCCACCGGACGCTAGCCTGGGCGCATAGTCGATCCGCCACGTACTGTCGTTCATAGTGAATGGACTGTGTACGACGGAACACCGTGGCTGCAGGTCACCTGCAACGAGATCACCACACCGGACGGCATCACCCGATCCCATCACGCGATCCGATTGAACACTGTCGCAACGGTGATCGCTGTCGACCGGCACGCCAGAGTGCTGCTGATGCGCCGTCACCGCTGGATCGTCGACGCGACCGGGTTCGAATCGCCCGGCGGCATTGTCGAAACCGGTGAAGACCCTGCCGCATGCGCACGCCGGGAACTGTTGGAGGAAACCGGCTTCGAGGTCGCAGCACTCGACCTGATCGCCGACTTCGAACCATGCCCGGCCTGGTTCAAACCCGCCACCTGGTGTTCCTAGGACGCGATCCCCGTCAGGTCGCAGAACCGACAGACGGTGAGGAAGCCAGCCAACTGATGTGGATTCCACTCACCCGCACGGCAGACCTGCTCGCCCTCCAGCACTTCCTCGGGTCCGGAACCGCCGTCGGAATGCTCACCACCGCCGCAATTCTCGCCAACTCATTACTGCTAACGCCAACACAGTCGCAGGTCGCAGCATCTGTAATACATCGCCCCCGACCTGCTAGCCCAATAGCACACTCGCCCCCAGCCCCGGACCAGATGCCGCGCCCGCGTCCTGACCCGTCGGGTGTCAGGAAACCCGGTCCAGAGCGCGTTCTGCCTTGATAATCGTGGACGGGTTCCCGCCCCCGGCAACAGCATCATCGCCTACTGACAATCGCGACCCGCTATCACAAAGGAACACCGATCTGTGCTCGACAACGCTCACCTATCCGAGCTGCTGAACAGCTCGATCGACACCGTCGTCGACCTCGGCGCGCGGCACTCCTGGACCCTGCACCGCGCGACGACCGGCAATGGTCAACAGGTCTTCGTCAAAGCCACCGCCGACTGCGGACCAGTCCTCGCCGCCGAGGCCGCTGGCCTGCGCTGGCTGGCCACTGACACCGAATCGAGTCCCGTGGCAGAGGTTCTCGCCGTCGACGACACGATGCTGGTGCTGCCGTGGCTGACGCCGCAGGAGGGCACGGTCGAGGCCGCGCGCCGATTCGGCCACGACCTGGCGACTGTGCACTCCCGCCCGGCCCCGACCTTCGGTGCCGACTGGGACGGATACATCGCCGACCTAGCACTCGACAACACGCCCTCGACCCAACCATGGAACACGTGGTACGCCGAAGCTCGCCTGCTGCCCTACCTGCGCACCGGCCACCAACACCTCGAGCCTGACGAGACCCGGCTGATCGAGACAGTCATCGCCAGGATCGATTCCCTGGCCGGTCCCACCGAGCCTCCGAGCCGTATCCACGGCGATCTGTGGTCAGGCAATGTCGTCTGGAGCGGCGGGCGCGGTGTCTTGATCGACCCAGCAGCGCACGCCGGGCACCGCGAAACCGATCTAGCGATGCTCGCGCTGTTCGGTATCGACCACCTCGACGACATCCTCGACAGCTACACCGAGGCGACGCGGCTGGCCGACGGCTGGCGCGAACGGATCCCCCTGCATCAGTTGCATCCGTTGCTCGTGCACCTGGTGCTCTTCGGCGCCCGATATCGCAGCGCGGTCGTCGAAGCCGCCACCGCCGCACTGCGAATCGGCTAGCCGCCGTCTCTCGCGCCGATCCCGACGCGAGACTCGCCGGGCCCGGTCGATCGACGGCAGGCCGAGTTCCGATCACATCAGCGACGCAGCTGATGGAACCGCCACGCATCGGCGACGATATCGACGATGCCCGGACTAGTCGGCTCCCAACCAAGTTCTCGTCGGGCGAGCTCGGATGAGGCGTACAGAACTGCGGGATCTCCAGGGCGGCGTGGAGCCGTCTCGGTCTCGAACACCACGCCGGTGACCTCTCGCACCGCGTCGAGGACTTCCTTGTTGGAGAATCCGATCCCGTTGCCGAGGTTGTAGACCCGGTGCTCGCCCGGTGTGATCGCGTCGAGCGCGAGCAGATGAGCGTGCGCCAGGTCGGTGACGTGGATGTAGTCGCGGATGCAGGTGCCGTCCGGGGTCGGGTAGTCGTCGCCGAAGAGTGAGAACTTGTCGCGGAGTCCGGCGGCGGCGTCGAGCGCGAGGGGAATCAAATGGGTTTCCGGGGTGTGGCGTTCACCGATCATGGTCCCGTCGTTGCAGGTGTGTGCTCCCGCGACGTTGAAGTAGCGCAGGCTGATCGCGCCGAGCTCGCTGGCTCGGGTGATCGTGGCGATCGCGCGGTCGACAGCGAGTTTGGTGTCGCCGTAGGTGTTGACCGGGTTTGTCGCGGCGGTCTCGACGATGGGAACTTCCTCGGGCTCGCCGTAGACGGCGGCGGTGGAGGAGAACACCAGCCGAGGCACCGCGGCCTCTTCGATGGCGTCGAGTAGGGCGAGCGAGGCGCGAGTGTTGTTGTCCCAGTGCCATTGCGGGTGCGCCATGGACTCGCCGGCCGCGATGAGCCCGGCGAAGTGGAGCACCGCATCGAATCCCGATCCCGCGGTGAGGACCTGTGCGATGTCCTGCACCCGCAGCTGGTGGAAGGTCGCTTTGGCCGGGATCTGGCGGGCGTCGTTGCGCGAAAGGTCATCGACGACGTCGACCTGGTGCCCGGCGTCGAGCAGCAGCCGGGTCACGGTGGCGCCGACGTAGCCAGCGCCACCGGTGACGAGGATCTTCATGTGGTCTGCACTTTCATCGCGAGGAGGTGGTCGTGGATTTCGCTCTGGTGCGCGGCGAAGTAGGCGGCGGGGCCGGGTGAGGGCTTGGTTCCGGTCCAGCCAGTGATGCGCGACCAGATCGCTTGTTCCACCGTAGCGAGCTCATTGAGATTCGGGTTCGAGGCCCAAGTTCGGCGTTGAATCCGATGAGGCCCCAACGCGGTAGTCGATGGACCTGATCGGTTCAGCCCGTTCCCTCGACAGCCGGTTCAACCAGGTGTGGCTGTAGTAGGCAGTGAAATCGGCGGTGGCGTACTCTTCGGAGCCGATTACGGGGATGGGTCCGAGATCGACCAGCACCCAGCGGCCATGCCGATGGTCCCAAACGAAATTTCCCGGATGAAGGTCAAGGGAGAGCTCGTTTTCAGGAAGCTCACGAAGCAGGTCCCCATGCATGGATCTCAGGTCTGCCCGTTGTTGCGAATTCGGCAAAGTTCCAGCTGCAAGCATGGATTCGCCACTGACGCCGTGCACGTAGTCGCGGCGTAGCGTCGCCGTATCTGGCGTGAAGTCAGCATTACCGGGGATTCGGTTACGGAGAGCGGTCTGAGCGAGGATCTTGTAGTTGATGAACTCAAGCGGAAGCAGTACCTCGCGGGCCGCGAGGTTCCTGGGATGCTTGCAAACACCTGCGCCCGTGTGGATTACATCTGCGGCGGCGCCGGAAGCCAGAACTTCCGCATTGGACCGAGGCTTTTGCTCGCCAGCGAGCCGATAGAGGCCCATGATCGTGAGTTCGGCGAGCCGTCGTCCGGCAACCTGAGGCTCGACGGTGGAGTCGAACCACCGGTTGAAGGCGTACGTGAGAACAGGCGCGACGCCTCTGTCATGCAGATCGAGTGCGACACGCAGATGGTGCTCCGCCGTCACCGGCGCCCGCTGGATAGCGTCGCCGATAGACGACAGCAGCGACCGCCCGCCGAATTCCCGTCGCCGTCCACCTCTGATCGCAAGTCGCCGCGCGCGGGATTCGACGAGCTCGCTCGTGAGTGGTCTGGTGAGTTCGTTGCTGGCCGTCTGCCATAGTGCGAAGCGGTCGGGGTCAGAGTGGTCGACACTGCGCGCGTAGTTCCTTACAACTGCGGCCAGGATTCGGGTGCGATCGGATTGGGCGAGCTCGGCGTATTTCCTGAGGTGTCCTTCGAGGACCTCGTCGGCGCACGCGGCCCTCACTCGGCGGGTGATCATCTCAGGGAGCCGGGCCTGAAAATCGGCGGCCGCGCTTCGTGTGGGCCGCCTGCCATTGGCTGATCGAGAGGTTGACGGTCGAACTCGGTGAGCATCTCGCCGAGTGTTCGGGCAAAGTCGATCGCGGTGTCCTCGTCGTAGAACGGTGACATGGGGTAGGACTTGTGGACGCCGATCTTCGCGCCACCGGCCAGCTTGTGATAGCCAGAGGAGTAGTCGCAGGCGATCGGGCAACGGCCCAACGCTTGCTGTTCGAACAGGTACCGGTAGAAGCGATAATTGTAGTGTGCGACGGCTTCCAAATCGGCTCGCGTCCAGGCACTGTCGAAAAGCGATGGTGTGTCTGTCGAGGGCTTGGCGACGAACAACACGGCGAAGCCGTGGCTGTCCGCGTCGCTGAGCACTTCGAATCTGCCCTGTGCAGTGAGCTCATCAGCAAACCGCTGCGAGGACACGACCAGACCGCCGATTAGGCGCTGGTAGCCGGCGACACCGAGCATCTTCAGGTTGACGTAGGCCTGCACTGGTCCGGCCATCGACCGGCTGAGTTCGAGGGTGTATTGAAATGGGGAGTTGTGCCCGAACCGAAGCTCCTGATAGGGCGTGCCTTTGCGTCCGCCGCCGCCGATCGGGTGGTCGGCGTCAGTGATTCCTCCCTGCTGGTAGATCTCGCTACGGTTGGCGACCATGTAGACGCTCGAAATGTAGGCCGCGAAGCCGGTCTTGTGGAAGTCGACTCCGAAGGAATCCGCCAGGCTGATTTCGGCGATCCGGGCGGCCTGAGTGCGGATGCGGTTGAGCGCTGTCGGTGGAAAGCCGTAGGGGTTGGCTTGGAAGTCGTAGTCGCGGAAGAACAGCCACACCCAGCCCACGACCGAGTCCACGTGGACTCGGGGGATGTAGTCGAGGTCCAGTTCCTCGACGAGCCGGTCTCGCAACGCGACGATGTCGCCGATAGGGTCGACCAGCATCTGGATCGTGGTGCCGCCGTTGGCGAAGATCGTCACTACCTGTTCGCCCGCGCGCACGCTTGCGCGGATGGTGTCCTCCAAGGCCGCCAGGTCCATGGCTCCGTCGGGCCGCGTCGGTACGCGCAGGCAGCTGGTTTCCCCGATTCCCAACCACCCGCACGCTTCCTCGTGGCAGGGGTGGCCTTGGGTCGAGGACACCACGCGTACCGGAGTGGCGATGCCGTCGCGGCGAGAGTCCGGCTGGGCACGCTGGATACCGTGTTTGATCGCGTGCATGTTGGTGCTCTTGCCACCGAAGGTGAACACGCCACCGGACCTGTCGACGTCGAAACCGGCCAGCTGAGACAGCATCTTCACCACTGCAAGCTCGGTTCCGAGCAGGAGCCCACTGGACATATCCTGTGCACCGTTGGGGTTCAGCACAGACACGTACGCTGCCGCCGCGGCCGCGGGCAGAGTCGGCGGCGGAGTCACGTTGATCATCGTGCCGGAGTGAATCCAGCGCATCATTCCCTGGAAGTATGGTGCCAGCTCGGCCAGCACCGACTCCGGCGCGTTCGATTCGTAGGGCAGAGACTCGGTTTCGAGGATCTCGCCGAACGACCGCAGATCCTCTCGCCGCATGCGTGGACTCGCGGTGTCGACGTAGGGCCCGACGAGATCTTCCAGCACCTTCAACCAGCGGTGTACGGCCGCAACATCCTTCGAGTCAGGATGCTGGAAGAGGTTGAGAAGCGGTTCGGATGTCGCCTGCTCGTCAATGCAGGAACCGCTGGACGGCAACGGAGTTGGGGATTCGTTCGAGATCGTCCTGGTCATACCCTTCAGGGTCTAGCCGCATACGCCCAAGTGGAACGTAGCAGGACGTAGCATCCGATGAAGATCTCGTCGAATCCTGGTGCTTACCAGCGCCTAAAGCGCCACAAGGGCGCGAGCCAGGTCCGGGTAGACGGGATATGCCCCACCACGGCCGCCTCCGGGATCGATGTGGACGCACACGCATCCCAAGGCCGATGCCGGGTCCAAGTCCAACGCGACGTTGTCTCCGAAAACGGTTGCCTCGGTTGCGCCGAAGTCGGCGACCAGTTCGCGGTAGATTTCGTGCTTGTCGGTGTGGAATTCGTTGTCGCATACGGAGATCGTGCGGTCGATCATCGCGGCGAGTCCGAGCGCGTCAAGCACCTCGATCGCGTGCCGGCCTGGAGCCATGGTCACCAGGATTCGAGGTCCACCAATGCGTGAAAGGGCGAGTGCTAGTGCCGGATCGGGGTGCAGGAGTCGCCGATACGGCAGGTCCTGGTACACCGCATCGGCCCACTGGCGCCGCGGGATGCCGAGTAGGTCGAGCGCTTCGAGAATCGATGGGTTGCGCCGTTCCATCGCGTCCAGGTCCGCTGGCTCCACTCCCGCGCGCTTCACCAGGAAGGTGGTCGTGCGGTCGTCGATGATCCGTGTCAAGGCGGAGTCGCGGGGGTAGCACGTTCCATCGAGGTCGAGAATTATCAACTGCTTGCCCATCAGCGCGCTGCCTTGGCTCGTGGAATTCGGTTCGTACCGCGGCCGAGCTGTGCTCGGGTCAACGACGGGCGGTGACCCGAGACAACAAGTCACCGCCCATCTCGATGTTGTCAGCCGACTTCCACGACCGCGAGCGATTTGCGGCCTCTGCGGAGCAGGATCCATCGGCTGTGCAGCAAGTCCGTCGCGTCGACGACCGCATCGACGGTCTCGACCTTGCGGTTGTTGACGTAGGCGCCGCCCTCGGCCACCGCCCGGCGGGCTGCGGACTTGCTAGCTACCAACCCAGTGGCAGCCAGCAGGTCGACGACGCTGTGCGTGCCAGGGGAGAGCGATGCCGAAGGCAGCTCTTTGACCGCATCGCCGAGCGTCGATACGTCGAGCGCTGCCAGGTCGCCGCTACCGAACAGAGCTTGGCTGGCGGCACGCACCTGCTCCATTGTTGCCTGCCCATGAACGAGCGTGGTGACGTCTTCGGCGAGCGCGCGTTGGGCTTCCCGTTGCGCGGGCCGCTGTCTGGCCGCGTCCTCGAGCCCTGCGATCTCGTCCTGGCCGCGGAAGGTGAAGATCTTGAGGTAGTCGCCGACCTTGGAGTCTTCGGCGTTGAGCCAGAACTGGTAGAAGGTGTATGGAGTGGTCATCTCAGGATCGAGCCAGATCGCGCCACCTTCGGTTTTCCCGAACTTCGTGCCGTCTGCTTTGGTGATCAAGGGCGTGGCCAAGGCGTGCAGACTCACGCCCTCGACGCGATGGGTCAGGTCCGCTCCCGCAGTCAGGTTTCCCCACTGATCGGAGCCGCCGGTCTGCAGAGTGCACCCGTACCGGTTGTAGAGCTGGTAGAAGTCCATGCCCTGAAGCAGCTGGTAGGAGAATTCGGTGAAGCTGATCCCCACCTCGCTGTTGAGCCGCGCCGAAACAGCTTCCTTGGCCAACATCCTGTTCACCCGGAAGTGCTTTCCGACGTCGCGAAGGAAGTTGATCGCCGACATCGGCGAAGTCCAGTCCAGGTTGTTCACGACAACGGCAGCGTTGTCTCCCTCGAAGGACAGGAACCGCTGAACCTGGTCGCGGATGCGGTCGACCCAGGCCGCGACGGTGGAGTGGTCGTTGAGGACTCGTTCACCGGACATGCGCGGGTCGCCGATGAGCCCGGTCGCGCCGCCGACCAGCGCGATCGGTTTGTGTCCGAAGTCCTGCAAGCGACGCATCGTCAGTAGCTGTACCAGGTTGCCCATGTGCAAGCTCGGCGCAGTCGGGTCGAAGCCGCAATAGTAGGTCACCGGGCCGTCCGAGAGGGAAGCGCGCAGCGCCTCCTCGTCGGTGGACAGCGCGACAAGCCCACGCCAGGAGAGCTCGTCAAGGGCGTTAGCCCGGATCTGGGTCACGACTGCGAAATCCTCTCGGTAGCCACGCCCGCTGGTGCGGGCCGGATTCGGTCGCTACGCCGCGCCAACCGGCTGTCGCGACTTGGTGGGATCGACACAACTCACAGCCGTTCGACGGAATCGGCTGTCGTGCGAACACGATTCTAGTGATCGCCACTCTTCGCCAGCCTTCCCGGGGATCAGCCGGTATCGGAAGGTAGCAACCCGTAGCACGAGTGCCCGCTACGGTGAATCCATGATCGATCCGCCGCGCACCATTGTTCACCGGGAGTGGACCGTTTACGAGGGAAAGCCGTGGCTTACGGTGACCCGTAGCCAGATCACCACACCTGACGGGCTCGACCGAACTCATCACGCCATCCGGTTGAACACAGTGACGACCGTGATCGCGGTCGACGAGCACCACCGAGCCCTCCTCATGCGTCGGCATCGATGGATCGTGGACTCGATCGGTCTGGAATCCCCCGGCGGCATCCTCGATCCTTGCGAAGACCCGCTGTCAGGTGCTCGTCGGGAGCTTCTGGAGGAGACAGGATTCGAAGTCGACCGGCTCACATTGGTAGCCGATCTCGAACCTATGCCCGGCTTGGTGCAAACTCGCCATCTCATCTACGTCGGAAGCGACCCATGCCAGATCGCCGCACCGACCGACGCCGAGGAATCTGCCCAGCTGCTATGGGTTCCTCTCGGTGAAACAGCCGACCTCCTCTCGAAAGGCCAGTTGCTTGGCACCGGCACTGCGGTGGGCATGCTCGCGGCAGCAGCACTAGTTGCCGGCGACTCCGGAACGCAGTCGCCTGGACAGCAGTTCGTGACGGTTCCCGAGCCTAACTGAGCCCAGGCGAGCGATCGTCGCCGCCGCGGTGTCGAGAAGGTCGTGTGTCTCCTCGAGGTCGCCACCGGCCAGGTTCGCCTCGGCCAGATCCAGGAGCTGCCCACACCGCGCTCGAACGAACTCACCGGGCAACTCGTTCAGCGCTGCGCGGGTCGCCGATGCTCCAGCCGGGTCGCCGGATCTGACCAGAATGTGGCCCTGCCAACGTCGCAGATGTACCTCGTTCAGCGCCAGGTAGGGCATTTCCGCTTCGTCACCATGAGTGGAGCGGCGAAGGTGGGCTTCGGCTCGGATCAGCGCAGTCTGCACCGACCGCGCCTGATCCGGTAGCCCAGACGAAACCTGTGCGTAGGTCGCCGCCAACCACGAGCGAAGCAACATCGGCAACATCGGCATCGCTTCAGCCCTGGCGACCTCCACAGCCGCGGCTGCCGCTCTGCCGGTTTCAGCGAGCATAATTGCATGCTCACCTATTGCATGCGCCATGAGAACGGGGTCGCCTGCTCTTGAGGCTGCCTGCCTGGCTACGACGTAGTGCCGTGATGCATTGATGTGATCGCCCATGTCGAGGTCCTGCCACGCAGCCAACGCTGCTGCGTCGGCCTGAACCCGCGCGATGCTCACCCGGTCCGCCCCGTCGACGCCGCGCCAAAGTGCTTCCAACGCCTCGACGTGCCCGGCCGTTTGAACCCGGACCGCTGGCGCGCCCACTCTACGATCGAGAAGTCGCAGGTTGTTCGTCTGTGCGGAGAGCAGCGCGAACAGCGAGTCATCGCCTGTGCTGTCGAATAACGACGGGGCGGGCTGGATGCCGATCTCGTCCAGTTCCAGAACATGGCAGAGAAGGCGGCTGTGCACTTCGTCGGGAACAACGTGACCGTTCTCCCAGCGAGACAGGGCGACTCGCAGGCTCGCGGTCGTCATCAGCCCAACATTGCACTGTGCAGCATGATCTCGCAGCGCAGAAATCAGTCGGACCTGCGACCAGCCGCGAGCTCGCCGGGCCGATCTCAACAGGCTGGCATCGAGCATCATCCCATCCCCTTCGCGTCACGCTGCCAGTCGTGCGCCAACGCAGTGCCGGACAAAGGCACGCGGACTACGCGCAGCCAACCAGAGCGCGGCTGAGCTGACCACCGATTTCTGCTGCCGCTCGCGAACAACCTCGGCAGTAGCCGGTTTCGGGTCGTGTGGCGTCTGCCGTCGACGTTCGTACATAGCCGGAGTCTGTGTCGCGGCCCATCCGGACCGCGGAGGCCACGGTGAACTCGCCGCCAATGTCCTCACCGGCCGGCATCGAACAAATCGCGGCCGATGTCCGGCCGAGGGGCACCAGCAACTCGCCATGGATATGCAGTAGCTTGTCGACGCGCATCATCGCCCGCTGTCATGAGCGCACCGCGATCACACCGCCCGCCAGAAGGACGGCTAGCCGTCGCCAATGCGGGCGTCGTCGAGGCCAATCCCTCCCTGATCACTCATGCCGCTCTTCCTTCTCACCCAGCCTTCCGCACAGTGATGACGGCCGGAGTTAGTCCGCCCAGCTGTTCACGAATTCGCTGGCTCAGAAGTAGTCCTTGAGCATCTCCGTGGACCACGGTGCCTGCTCGACCTCGCCGCGAGGCCCGAATTCGGCGAACCATGGCTTGATATCGAGCACCGGTGTGCCGTCTACTGCGTCCAGTTCCGCTACATGGAGGTCGAGACCGTCGACGCGAAGGAGACGCGCGCGCGACACTCCGAGCCAGTTGACCCGGCGCATGTTGCGGTGCCCGAAGATCCCTACCTCGGGCCACGCCGGGTTGTCGCGGGCGCTGCGGGCACCAAAGTGGAGGTCGGTCTGATCGGTCAGGTGGAACCTGAACACCACTTCTATGTGACTGAAAGCTTCGAGGCCCTGGACCGAGTCCTCGCCGAACCGGGGATCGTCGATCCGTATGACCGTCTCGGTGCCGCCCCAGTGATCGTCGGTGGGTTCGCGGCGACCGCCGACCACATGCGCGATCGGTACCACTTCGAACGTCTCGTCAGCCATCGCTGCGGTCCTACTTTCCGTGTGCTTGAAGGTATTCAGAGGCTTGGGCGTCGACTTCGGCAAATCCCGCCACCGTCGAGCCGAGATGGGGGGAGACAGCGTCGCGGATATCGCGGGCGACCGCACGGGTGCGACCGGACTGCACTCGCCCCATCGAACGCATCGCGGCTTTCCATGTCTCGCAGGCTAATTCGAGGTCACCCTGACGGGCCTGTACCGCACCGAGGTAGCCGAGGGTGACCGCGTGGGTGCGGGCGAATGCCTGCGCCTTGCGTTTACGTACGCTGCGGTCGAATTGCACTGCGGCACCTGCCAAGTCCCCGGAATCGCGCAGAACACAAGCAGTTTCGTGCGCCAAGCTCGCCTCGGTGAAGAAGAACACCCGTGAAGGTTCCGGGATCGCGCTCGATGCTGCGGCGAGATCTTGTTCTGCGACAAGCACGGCCTTGGCCGCCTCCGAAGGTCGGCCGGCCGAACTGAGCGCCTTCGCGTGGACGACCTTGAGCAAGGCCTTCTCCCGAGGCGTGGCTTTGCTGTACCTGGGGCCTTCGACCGAGGCTTCGGCCAGTGCGAGTCCCTCGTCGGGGTGCCCGAGGTCGATCGCTTGGTGTGCCATCGCGCGCAGGATGTGACCTGTCAAAGGTGCGTCATGCGCCTCGGCTGCGAGCTTGGTTGCGGTGGCGAAGTAGCGCTGGGCCGGGGAGTGCTCGTCGTTGTCGAAAGCCATCCAGCCTGCCAGATAGGCCATCTCTGCTGCCGCCGAGAACATCCCGCGGCGAACTGCATCGTCGGTGTAGGTGCCGTTGAGGAAGGCGACAACCTCACTGCTGAGGTATTGGACGACAGCTCGCCGCCCGTGCCCGCCGCCCATGCGCTGTTCGATCTGAGAGAACAAGGTTATGACGTTGCGTACTTCTGCGACGTCGGAGGAACCGACGTGCCGGATCGCGCTCTGCGCTCGAATGGCGGGTGTGGGGGTATCCAGCCACCCGGGCAACAGCACTGACGCGCTCAGGGCCGTCGAGTACCCGCCGCGCAGAAACGCTCGTCGTTCCACATCAGCCTTTCCAAGGTCAGCGAGGGTGGCGGCGGGGTCGCGAAGGCCGCCGAATCTCGTCTCGTAGCTTGCGACGAGATCGGGCGGTGGTGTGCGTTCGCCGGTCTCGTAGTAGGCCAGGGTCGATTTCCCTCGATGGATCTGGCCTGCCAACGCAGCCAGCGATACGCCCGCGGCCTCGCGGGCGGCTCGGAGCTGCGCACCGACGATAGCGGCGTGGCTGTCCATACGGTCGAATCATGCCAGTCTGTGGACGCTTTGTGGACACCGAGATTCAAGACCAAACACCAGCCCCCACCGAGATAGCCCCAACTCACCCCGCCGAGTACGAAACCTCACCCGCGCGCCCGGCTTCATCGTCTTCCAACTTTCCAAGGCCGATCACGGCGACTACAGGATCGATACAGGTGTCTGACATGCGAGAATGCGGAATGGCAACTTCACCTGGGGTGCCCGTGATCGCCGTCATCTCCGGCCCACCGGGTTCAGGCAAGTCCACTCTCGCCCACGTACTCGCCGACCAGGTCGGTATCCCGGCGGTCATCCGCGACGAGATCAAACAGGGAATGGCCGTCGCCACCGGTCCACGCCACACCGGCTACGAAGACCTCAACATCCCCGCCATGCACGCCTTCTTCGACACCCTCACCGTCCTTGCCCGCGCCGGGGTCAGCATCGTCGCCGAAGCCGCTTTCCAGGACAAACTTTGGCGCCCCAACCTCATCCCGCTGACAGAACTTGCACAGGTCCGAATCATCCACTGCACCGCGCCACAACATGTCCTCACAACCGCATCATCCACCGAGCCGAGCACGATCCCCACCGCCGTGCACACAACGACACCGACCTCATCGCCGAGATCACCGCCGGAACCCGCACCGCCGACTCTTTCGTGCCTGTGCAAATGGACGTCGCGCAGATGACTGTCTGCACCACCGACGGATACCAGCCCGGCCTGGAGGCTATCGCCGGATTCATCACCGCGCCACCAAAGGGCTACCCCGGAGCACCGCCTCGACCCGTAAGGGCTTGGTAGCCGATGAGGGGTAGAAATCCACCACGTGAT
The DNA here is from genome assembly GCF_044744725.1 of Nocardia sp. NPDC087230. Classification (NCBI taxonomy): domain Bacteria; kingdom Bacillati; phylum Actinomycetota; class Actinomycetes; order Mycobacteriales; family Nocardiaceae; genus Nocardia; species Nocardia sp. NPDC087230. The sequence continues at coordinate 598,516 of NZ_JBIUYV010000001.1, read as the reverse complement.
GCCCGAACCGCACAGACCAGTCGTCGTTGTACTAGTAGCTATCGCTTGATCTCATCGAGGTAGTCCTCGAACGAGTCGGTGAGGCTCACCAGGACAGCTTCGCCCTTATCCGCCGTTGCCGCTGATGGAAGACCGATGATGCCTGTCGACGTGTAGGCGGCCATCCCCTTCAGGAGGAAGTGGCGGCGATCCGAGGCGAGGTGGTCTGCGTCGCGATAGGAGTCGCCAACCAGCTCCGGTCGGGAGTGCAGGAGAATCGAGGTTTCGAGCTCGCCGCCGTGCATGTCATCGTGGATGCTGCTCACCATCCCGGCCTCCAACCGCGCTGTTTCCCAGTCCGCTCGTCCGGGATAGAGGACCACGTGGCGGCCGTCAACGTTGGCTTGGGCGGCGATGTTGGACAGGACGTAGTTCCCGCCGTGCGCATTGACGATGACCAGGGTGGTGATCCCGCTCCTGGTGAGAGAGGCGCGGATGTCATCGATCAGTGCGATCAGGGTGGACGCGCTGATGCTGACGGTCCCCGGGAAGGCTTCGTGTTCGTGGCTGGCCGAGATCGTGATCGGTGGCAGCAGCATGAGCTCGTAGCGGTCGGCGATCTGCTCGGCGATCAGGCACGCGATGGCGGTGTCGGTGATCAACGGCAGATGGTCACCGTGTTGTTCGAAGCTCCCGACAGGCAGGACAGCGACCGTTGCGCCGACACGAGCGACGTCGGTCGAGGTGGCGGTCGTGATCAGCTCCACTCGAACTCCTCATCAGGGGCTGCCGGGGCGACACGGGCGGTCGCCATGTGCTCGCGCAGCATAGCCGCGAAGGCTTGCGTGTGGCCGCGGTGTCGACGTTGATGCAGGGCGACACCAACCTGTTGGAGCTGCCGAATGGTCCTGTGCGACCCGGTATCGGCGTGGATCTTCAGCGCATGCTGCGCGACGTCAAGAGCTTCATCAGGTTGGCCATTGCCAGCGTACGCGGTGGCCAGGCGAGCAAATCCCATCCCGAGGTCGCGGTTGCTACCCGGAGCCCAGTCGGCCAATCCCGTCTCGAGGGTCGTCAACGCCCGTTCGGGGCGCCCGAGCTGCACCCAGCAATGTGCAGCTTCCATCGCGACGTATCCGGCGGTGCAGTACTGCGCCAGGTCGTTGTCGTCGGGACTGCCCGCGGTAGCGAAGTCGGCTGCTTCGGCCAGCGCGTCCACGCACGTTCGTCGGTCTCCTCGGCTGCCTGTCGTCAAGGTCCGTTGGGCGTAGGCGTGGCCCTTCTGTCGTAGCAGCACCGATCGTTGCCGGGAGGACAGGCCTGTGGTGTCAGCCAGCGCTGCCTCGACCCGGTCGACCGCGACGACGGTGTTGCCGGCGTCGCCGGCGATGTTCGATTGGCGCATCAGCACGTAGGCCCGCAGTTGGGGATCGCCGCACTCATTCGCGCGAGCAAGCGCCTGGGCAGACCATTTCATCGCCGTGTGCAGGTTCCCGGCGTCTTGGTGGAGCCAGCCGAGGAATTCGGCGAATCGCCCCCATGCGTATTGCAGCTGCGATCGGCCTTCGATGCGGCGCTGCACGGCGGAATCGATAGCTGCCAGCTGGTATTCGACGATATCGAGCAGATCGTGGGGCCCGGCGAGCATGTCCAGTGCCGCGTAGTTGTTCAGTGTCGCAAGCAGTGTCTGTGCCAGTGGTGCCTCCGTTCCGGCGCTCATCGCGGGCACGGTTTTCCCGTTGGGAAGGCGTACCGCCGCGATGCCGGTGTCTGTGGCGACTTCTCTTGGCAGCTGCCCGTGCGGATCTGGCCACAGAAGCGGTTCGGGGATCCCCAGGATGTGGGCGATGTCGGTCCAGGCCTGGTGATCGAGGTGGGCGCGCTGGTTTTCGAGCCTGCACAGCCGGGCTTGGGACAGACCCAGCCAGCGGGCCAACTCGGTCTGCGGTAGTGACCGGTGCCCGTGGGCTGGGTGATGCCGGTAGGCCGCGAGAACCTGACCGATCTGCTCGCTGCGCAGGGCATCTCTGAGCGCGCCGACCCACCACTGCGCAGTCGGTATCCGCGTCGAGTACGCGGCGCGGGCGCACTCGACGCACAACACGGTTTTGCCGATACCGACCGCAGGTCCTCGACACCGTACGCAGTCACGGTGGCCGGGCGATGACGCCATCGGCTCACCCTATCCGCCGAATCGGCCCGCCGTGAATTGAACCTATTCACTCGAGCCCTTCAGCGCATCGAATCTGCCGTCCACCATTGGAATCAGCACTCGAGCGAGATACCGGTCCGGCTTTGGTCGGCTGCCTCGCCGGGGGGCGTCGGAATGCCCGACGCATCTCCGTGGATGGGTGGCCAGAGCGATCACGGAAGGCAATTCGAGATGTCGAACACCGGAACTGTGAAGTGGTTCAGCGCCGAGAAGGGATTCGGATTCATCGCTCGCAGCGACGGACCCGACATCTTCGTCCACTACTCCGGCATCCTCGGGCAGGGATTCCGGAGCCTGTCCGACAACGATCGGGTTCACTTCGACATCGCCGAAGGCGATCGCGGCCCGCAAGCGATCAAGGTCCGCTTGGCCAACGCCACGACCATGGCACCGATCGAGTCGACCGCTGCACGCCGTCGGCAGCGCGATGGCCATCCGAGTTCGACCGACTGAGTGCCGAATTGGCGCACTGTCGGGAGCCGCAACAGGTTGTGGACGCGGTGTGGACATCGAATCCGTAGGCCGCGGCTGATGCTGCTGGTTACCTGAGAAGAACACGTCAATCGCGCACAAGATTGGGGGTCGACAGCGGTGCGGAGTCGAACACACCACGAGCTCACAGCGATCCTGCGCAGTTTCGCCCGCCACGGCCCAGAGCCTCTGGAAGCCGTTGTCGCAGAACTCAAGGCCGAGGAAGCAGACTGGCCGAGTCGACGTAATTCGCGGCGCCGTTCCGCGGCCGTGGACAAGGCCCTGGCCGCGGTCACCAACCCTCGATCAGACCTCAGATTTCCGGCCTGGATCGCGATCTCCCACCTCGTACGCGGAGGCAACCAATGAATGCCAATTCTGGCCGAACCGCGCTGATCGACGCTCCCCCTCCCTACCTTCCGGTCACAGCCGAGGCCGCGTCGGCGGGCCTGGACTTGGTCGGTGTCTCGGTGGCGGCGCGGTGCGCCTACTACGGGCAGGTGTGCCAACTGCCAGCGGTCATCGATCCTGACTCCGGCCAGCTCATCGTCGTCGCGGGCCGGGTCCAGGCGGTGATGATGCCGTCGGTCCTCGGTCACCGGGTGCGACGGGAACTGGCCCGAGGCGACGCCGACAGCGGACCGATCGTGTCCCACCCCAGGTCGAGGTCGTGGACATTCATCACCGCGGCTGACCGCCAGATCGACGAACTCCCCGACGCCACGCTGCTGTGGGTCAACAACGTCGTCGTCCTCGCCTCCGGCATTCGGATCGGGCTCCCGACACCGACCGCCATCGGCGCAGCACCGTGCCGGGAGTGGCAGACGCCCCCATCCAGTCCGCAGCGGCCCACGACAACGACCGTCCTCGACGCGGTCCGGGCCTGCGTGAAGGGTGGTGAACACCGATGACGACTACCCGATTTCTGTCCGTGGACAAAGTGATTCACCGGGCCAGCATCTACCGCAACGCTTGCGGACTCGAGGTCTTCGTCCGCGAATCCACCGGCCAGATCGTGCTACGGACCGGCACGGTCGGCGCCATCGAGCTGCCGTGCGATGTCGGTCACCGGGTCATCGACGCGCTGGCCTGGCCGGGCCCGGTCATCGTGCACACCGACACCGAGCAGCCCACGGTGACGATCCTGACCGGTCCCGTACCCACCCACCTGCGCAGCGGCGCGAGCTTCGCGGCACTGTCCGCGATCGGCGCGGTGCTCGTTCCCGACGGTGACGAAGTGCTGGTGCCCTCGCCACGAGATCCCGCCCGGCGTTGGCTACCGCACGAACCACTGGATCCGTACCGGCCCTCCGCCGAGGTCGTGCTCGCCACGATCTCGGGGTGCCGGTAGGACCCCGCGCAGGTGTGCGATGCCGCTGTCTCGATCACCTCGCCCGGACGAACCCGACACCCATCTGCGGGTGATCAGCGCCGGGCTGGTGGTCGACTTCCGCGGCTGCCGCACCGCAGTGCGGAACTTCTTGCGTGACTGGCTTTCCCATCCCCATCCGTCCATCACCGTCGCCGAGATCAGGGACGGACTCCTCCCGATCGACCGAATGCCTTGCGAGACCTCCGATGGCCGTAAGTGTCAAGCGGCCAGGGGCTCTGGGCTCTGGACTGCTGGAGGTTCGAACGCTTTGACCGGATCGAAATGTTGCCGAGTTCGGAGACAGAAATGCAGTTGACCGAGCAGCTTGTTGAACAGCTGCCGAATCGCAGCAGCATGGCGCTCGCCGCCGCCCCGACGGCGCAGGTAGTGCTCACGTGCGGGACCACGGTTGACCGCGGCGCCGAAGGCCCACACCCAGCCAGCCGCCGCGAGCCGGTTGTTCTTGACCCGTCGGCGGGTGATCGCGATGCTGCGTCCCGACGCGCGAGTGATCGGAGCGGATCCGGCGTATGCCTTCAGCGCCCGCGCAGTGGGAAACCGCGCGCGATCATCGCCGATCTCAGCGAGGACCCGCGCACCCGAGGTTTCCGACAAGCCAGGAAAGCTGACGATGATGTCGTGATCGGCGTGCTTGCGGAACTCCGCCACCGAAGACTCCTCCAGATCGTCAGCCCCGGCGCAGGCGGCATCGAGCATTGCCAGAAGCGCCAGTGCTTGACGGCCCATCGCCTTTTCGACAAGAACGGGCTGTCGCAGTTGGTCGCGGCGCAACCGCTCGACGATGTCGGCCGCTGCCGCGTCGACCGCACGGATCCGGCCGGCACGGCGCAGCGCCGCCGCAAGGCGGGCTGTAGTCAACTTCGCCGCAGCCGCGGGAGTCGGCGCCAGCCTCAGAGTGACACGGGCGTCGATCTTGGCCAGGTTGGTCTTGGACTGCTCGGCGAACACGGCCAGAAAGCTCGGATAATACTCGCGCAGAAGCGATCTCAGCTCATTGATCGCTTTTGCGCGTCGCCATACGGCATCTTGCTGAGCACGGGCCAACACGGCGATCGCCTGGACGAGGTGGCTGTCATCGGGCAGCTGACGGTGCACGTGGCTATCGACGCGCAGGATGTTCGCCAGAGTCATCGCATCAGCGTGGTCGGACTTGGCGCCGGTCATGGTGCTGCGTTCTCGATACCTCGCCACGGCCATCGGGTTGATCGCGAACACACGACGGCCCGCCGCTTTCATAGCGGCGACCATCAGCCCGCGCGGTGTTTCGATCGCGATCGGGATCGGTTCCTCGGCCGTGTCGCCGGCCTCGGCCAGCAACTCGACGAGGGCAGCGAAGCCGGACGGATCATCAGCGATGCGCCGCTTGGCGATCAACGTCCCTGCCTCGTCGATGATCGCGATGTCGTGATGGCCTTCCGCCCAATCGATTCCGCAGTATCTGGTCAAACCAAACTCCCGTCGGTGAGGGTCTTCGGTCAATCCGAAACCCAGACGGGAACGCGCAGCACCCTACTTACGAGCCTGGTCGGCTTGCCTCCAATGAGCTGTTCGCGTTCCCAGCTCACCTGCACGGCACCGGTCTTTCTCAGAGCTTCGCGCTCACGATGTTTCGGGTGTCGCGTCGTGCAGGAGGGCTCGGACCACGACCTATCCAACTCTCGACGGTCATGACGCAACCCACGGACCCCGGAGGTCACCGTCTTCGCTCGCCGATGCATCAGGTCCAGGGTCGGCCGCCGCCGATTCGACGACGGCCGACCCGGTCAACGACTACTCAGCCAGTGCTGCACCGAGCCTCACAAAAGGTCTCTCGGACCAGGAATTGTGCGGGCGTCTCACACGGTGCCGAGCAACCGTTACAACCTAAGTAGGAACTGTGGCTATACCCATGATCGAAACCCCCGCCGAGCGCGCCAACGCCTACCGACGCCTGGGCTGGCACGTCGTGCTCGACGGCCACGACCAGATCGTCCTGCCCGCCGACCAGGTCCACGGAATCCAGGTCAGCGCCGGCCTGGCGGAGGTGATTCTCGACCAGCTCCGCCAGCGCGGCGTCGTCACGCCGATCGTGGACAACGTCGCGACCGGCACACGTACCTTTCTGACCACCGCGCCCAAGCCCGACGACACTCGAACGGTCACCTTGTTCCCCCGAGAGTCGAGGGTGCAGGCGATTCGCACGGTACCCGGGTGCCCGATCCCGCTGCCCACCCCCGGCGATGACACCCGGGTATGGCGCGACGAACCTCGCCCCAGCCGCCTGGCGGAGTTCGAACTGCTGGTCAGGATCACTCTCGGCGCAGCTCGCGCCGCCCAGAAAGCGGCCTAGCAGTCCCCGAACGCACTGAACCGGCCGACCGGCTCAGCTTTCGAGGGCACCGATCCGGGTGCCCGGCCACGACAGTAAGGACAGAACACGATGACCTACGTGAGCTGGTACTCCCACTTCTCTACCGGGCTGGCGCAGTTGCAGCGCAGCCTGATCGACATCGAGGCCGGCGTGACCCGCCAACGCGCCTGGGGCCCGGAGCTGGTCATCGGCCTGGTGCAGACCGAGGACTACGCGCGAGCGGTCCTGTCGGCCTGCGTCGAGGTCCAGGGTGTGCTCAACGATGTGGAGGACACCGTCGCCGCGCGCATGCAGCGTCAGCTGATCCTCGACCGCGAACCCCACGCCTTCGAATTCCTCATCGGCGAGTGGGCCCTGCACCGCACCGTCGGCTCCGCCGAGGTGATGTTCGCGCAGATCAAGTCATTGATCGACGACCTCGACTCACGCCCTAACCTGCGCATCGGGATCGTGCCCCTCAACACCGAATTCCGGTCGCCCGCAAGCAGTTTCGTAATCCACGACAGCACGGCGGTCGAAATCGAGACCGTCACCGGCGAAGTCATCGCCGCCAGCCCCGACGATATCGCGCTCGCCGAGCGAACCTTCGCCCTGTTGCAGAACCAGGCCGTCTACGGCGACGACGCGCGCGTCGTGCTCACCCGAGCACTGGCCACCCACGCCGACCACTGACCCACCCGTGTTCGGTCGGCCGCATCCCCCGCCGACCGAACATGGTTGATCCATCGGCCCGCACCTGATCTCGGGCGCGGGGCGTTTCCGCTAGGAGCTGCCATGACTTGCACTGTGTTCGAGCAGGATTCACCGCTGCCCACGGGTACGGCGATCCTGGGCTCGGTCCTGGGCTGGAGCACCGATGCCGAGCGCAGCGACCCGATCCTGGCCGCCGCCGCCGAGCTGGTCGAGCTCGCCCGCGCCCAGGCACAGGTCGGCGAGCCGCTCCGAGCGGCCCGCGTCGAGCAGATGCGCCGTATCGACGCCGCGGTCTCCGAGGCGCTACCGGTTCCGTCCTCTCAGACGCCGCCGCACACCGAAACCATCGGGATGGCCGTGGCACGCATGGCCGACTACGCCGCCCGCCTCGACCAAGACCACACCCCGACCAGCCTGATCATGACGTGGGGTCCACTTTACGAGCTGGCGCGAGCTCTCGACGGCCTCATCACCGACCTCATCACCGGCCGCCGACGGGTCCCGCTCAGTATCTGGTGGGCCGGGTTCGGCGCCGTCGTCCCGGCGCCGGAGCACCCATGACGGCCCGCCGTGTGGCCATGGCGCTGGCCGGCAGCGTGGCGTTGATCGCCGTCGCCGCGCCCGTCGCCGCGCCCGTCGGCGCCGCACCGACCACCAGCCCGATCCCGGCTCCGGCGGTGTCGACGGCGCTGTCAATCACGGCCTGTCCAGCGCTGTATGCGTTCGGGGTGCAGGGCATCGGGGAGTCCTCCCCGGATGCCGCGCCGACGACCGATACCGGGATGCTGTCGCTGGTGATGCGGGCGATGATGGCCGCCGCACCCGAGCGTGGCCTGGTCGACCGTGCCTACGTGCCCTACCCGGCGGGTTTCGGCGGCGCGGTCGGTGCCTCGGTCACCCCGTACACCGAGTCGGTCGCCACCGGTGTCCTGCGGCTGGAATCGATGATCCGTCAGGTCCATGCGGTGTGCCCGCGGACCAGGATCGCGATCGTCGGCTATTCCCAGGGCGCCCACGTCGCCTCGATCACCGCCCAAGACATCGGCGCCGGAACCGGGGTCGTCGCCCCGGAGGTCGTCGCGGCGGTCGTGTTGATGGCCGACCCGACCCGGACTCCGGGCGCTGGCCTGTTCCCCGGCACCGGAGCCAGCGCGCCCGCCCCGGCTCCGGGCACCACCGGCGCGCACCTGGCGCGGCTGCCCGCCGCGCCGATCCGGTCGGTGGCCTCCGGTGGCGGGATCGGACCGACCCGCGACCTCGCCGCCGACTACGGCGCGGTGACCGGCCGGGTCGCGAACCTCTGTGTCGCAGGCGATCTGGCCTGTGACACCCCTGCGGGTTCGGCGATCCTGCGGGCCGCGGCCGGGGTCGCGTCGCAGTCGCTGCTGTCGACCGGTGACCCGATCGCCTCGCTGGTCTCGATCGGCCAAGCCTTGGCCTTCACCTCGATCAAAGCCGCCACCACCGCGGTCGAGGAGGACGTCTCCGGGACTTCGCTGGCTGATGTGTCGGTGTCGCCGAGCAAGTCGATCTCCCAACGGCTGGCCGAGGCCTCCGATCCCCGGACCCCACCGGACATGAACGCCGCGCTGACGGCGGCGATCCGGGTCGGCACGATCGGTCTCACCGCGGTCAACACCGCCATCGCTTCGGTTCTCAATCCGGCCACCCTCGCCCAACTGGCTTCGGTCGTGCTGTCCAATCCTGTAGCCGCCGTCGCGCTGCTCGGCGAAAAGTTCACCACCACGGTCAACGACTTGATCCCGCCGATCACCGGGGACCGGCTCGTCACGGCGGCGTTCGATGTCGTGCAGCGGGAGGTCGCCGACAACCAGGCGTTACTCGACCTCGCGATGTGGGTGCGGCTGTGGGAAACCGGGATGCGCCACGACGCCTACTCCCACGCTCTCGGTGAAGGCCCCTCCCCCGCCGCGTGGGCCGGCGCCTGGCTGGCCGCCGCCGCCCACGACGCCGCTACCTCACCACCGGTCACCGGCCGCGCCACCACCGAGACGGCGCGTCCACCAGCGACCACGCTGATGCCGGGGTCTCCGACCACGTCCACGATCCGCAGCGTGGACTTGCCCGCTCCCACCACCTCGCCGAGCCTCTCGCCGGTCGAGGTGGTGGGAGCACCCCAACTCGCCGCCGCACCGTCGCTACCGATCGACCCGTCGACCGGTCCGGCGTCGACGGTCGCCGGGGTCGGGCCGCGTCAGCCCGGCATCAGTCTCGACACCACCGCCCCATCGTCTCCGACTGTGGTGCGTCAGCCCGGCATCACCACCGATACCGGACGCTGACCTGTCCGATTCCCGAGTTCGTCCGAAAGGATCTCGATGCATTCCGTCCTGCTGGCCAGCTACGACCTGATGGCGCAGTTATTGAATCCGACACCGCAAGCACCACCGATGTCGGACAAGATCGTCCAGCTGGTGCGCTACTTCACCTGGTTCATCCTGCTCTCCGGGGTCATCGCCATCACCTACTTTTCCTCCTCTGCCGGGAGTGTCCGTGTCGTACAGCAGATCCCGGACCTGGATGGTCTATCTCTCTGCTGACCGATCACGGACGGTCGGTGTTCGTCATGTTCACGACGGAGGGAGTTACATGGTCACAGGCAGGTTCAAAGGGCTGGTGCTGAACGATTTTCGAGTCCAGGAGATCGTCCGCGGCACCGGTCGACGGATGTACACGATCGTGGACCCGCAGTGCCGGGTCCACGACCGCGCTGACGCTTTCCTGCGCACCTGCGCGGGCGGAACGGATCGCACCTACGCACACCTGCTGGTCGACCACCTGCGCTGGTTGGCCTATGAGGGCTTGGTCATCGAGCAGATCACAGTGCAGGACTTGCATCGGTACATGGGTGCGGTCGGCGCGGAGTTCGCTGGGCCCTATGGATTGCCCTGGCGCGCCGGCAAGACCGCGTACGGCCCGGCCAGACTCGAAGGCGCCGCAGCCTGCCTCAAGAAGTTCTACACCCACCTCGGGACACGCGAAGTCAACACGAAACTGGCCGCCGACCTGACGCGACGGCGGCTGCCGACAAAGGCGGATCGCGAACGTATGTTGCTGGGCCACAGCACGTCTCGTGTTCCGTCGAATCCGATCGCGCCGACCGTGAGCAGGCGGCGCCATCCGAAACTCGCGCCCGAGGGAGCACGCGCCGGCCTGGTCGCGGTGCTGCCGAAGGCTCGGGACCGGATGGCAGTGACATGGCTGGCCGATGGCGGGTTCCGCATCGGGGAATTGTGTGGCCTGCATCTGGTTGATCTGCATCTGCGCGAGGGCGCGGACTGCGGGCAGTGCCGACCCGCGCATGTCCACATCTGCCACCGCGAACTCAACCCGAATCGCGCCCGCGCCAAGACCAAACACCCCTGGAAACTGGTGGGTGCGACGATCACCGGCGGCCTCGTCCGCCGTGCGAGCCCTGCGATGGTGCACACCTACTTCGAGTACATGAGCACCGAATACCCCGCCGATGTCGACCACGGAATGCTCCTGGTCCAATTGCACGGCCGCGGTAGTGGGCAACCGTGGTCGACCACGGCCGCGCGGCGGGTGGTCCGGCGTGCCGGGCGGAACCTCGGTCTGACCGCGGTCCACCCGCACCAGTTCCGGCACCGCTTCGCCACCGAGGTCCTCGAGGCCTCCGGTGGCAATACGGTGATCGCCCGCGATGCGGGTGGGTGGTCCTCGGCTACCACGGTCGAGCAGGTCTACGCCCACACCGATGTCGACGACCCTGCCTTCGCAGCCGCCCTGGACCACGTGTGGGGGCAGCGGTGATCGAATTGACACTGGCGCCCAGTCTTCAGCACAACCGCCGCGGCCGCGACCGCTTCGAACTGCTGACCGCACTGATCTCCGCTCCCGGCTTCGATCCCCTGTTCCGCACGGAGGTGATCGAGGTACCGGCCGATCACCCCGTCTACGGGTGGGGCTGCCGGGTACCGGATTGCCGACGCACACGGCGCAATCAGTCCGAGAGCTGCAACACCCATCACCAGCAGTGGCTGACCGCCCAACAATCCGGGCTCACCCGAGCACAGTTCCTGGCCACCGCCACACCGTTCCCGGCCACCGAGGGCATCGAGTTCGGTGTGTGCCGAATCTGCCCGGAACGGCCCGCCGAGTCCAAAGACACGATGCTGTGCGAATCCCACCACTACGCGTGGCGCTGGTTCTGCTCCCGCAACGTCGGCGCCGACTTCGAGGCATGGGTCGCCGAGCGCAACCCGCAGCGCGGTTTCGGCGAATGCCTCTGCCGGGTGTGCACCTACACCGCCGTGTCGTCACTGGGGTTGTGTGAGCTGCACCGGCAGCGCTATTACAAAGCCGGTCGGCCGGGCGGTGCGTATGGCAACCAAGCGTGGACACGCGAAGAAACCCGGCCCGCAGCGGCGCAGCCGGTTGTCGCCGATGAGGCCGCATACGCACGCTGGTGCGTCGAGCAGGAACCCGTCTACCGGTTCGGCGTGCTGAACCTGCGGGGACTGCCTCCGCTGGTCCAAGCCGAGTTCCAGTACGGCCTGCACACCCACGCCCTGAACCCGCGCCGCGCGATGTGGGAATTCAGTGCACTTCAACGGCTCGCCACGATGGCGCGCGAGGCCGGCCATTCCTCACTGACCCTGTTCGACACCACACCTCGTCCCCGTACTGGGCAGCCGCGGATGAGTACGCGGGTGCGGATCATCGCCGGTGAGATCAGCCAGGCCCTGCGGCTGATCTACACCAGCCCCGCCGAAACGAAGGAGGCCGGATACATCGAGACCGATCACTTCGGTCGCCGATTCCGTTATGCGGTCAGCACTTTCGACCTCACCACCGTGCCCCAGCGGTGGCTGCGGGATCTTCTGTGGGACTACATGGCCGAAACACTGCAATCAGCGAACTGCCCGACCTCGCGGGCAGTGTTCGACCAACTGCGTCGGGCCTGCAACGAACTCGGCGCGTTCTTGCACCAACGAGCACCCGGCGGTGGCCACACACCATCGCTGCTGCATGCCCACCACGCGGTCGAGTTCGTCACCGATCAACGCCATCGCGAACGCCACGGCTTGGCTTCGCTGGCCGATTTCCGCAGCGACCGACAACCCCACCAGGTGACCGCCGCGACACGACGTGCCTGCTTCAACCACGTCCGCCGGGTCCTGTACTGGGCGTTCGAAACGGGCCGCACCGCCCAGCTCGGACTCGCCCAAGGCTTCGTGACCGCCATCCCGAACGGCGGCAACGACGCAACACAGTCACGAAACCCGTTCAGCGACAGCGTCGCCCAAGCACTGTCGGCCGAGCACAACCTCGAACGGCTCGCAGCTCATGATCCGAAGGATCAAGGCCTGCGTGACTTCTGGGAGATCGTCATGGCCACCGGGCGGCGCTGCCGTGAAGTCACCGAACTGCGCCTGGACTGCGTCGGAGTCTACGGCGGCATGCCGCTGCTGTGGCATGACCAGACCAAGGTCGGCAACCTCAACGCGGGAATCCGGATCCCGCAATCGCTCCACGACCGCATCCTGACGCGCCAATCCAAAACTGTCGCCACATTCGAGCATCGGTTCGCTCGGCTGCCCACCCCGGATGAGCGCGCCGGGCTGGCGCTGTTCCCGTCTCCGGTGGGCAACCCCGACCAGACCCGCTCGATCTCCTACGCCGTGTTCAGCCGACGATTCCAGCAATGGGTGGCCGAACTCGATCTCGGACCAGCGGTTCCCCACCAAGCCCGCCATACCTTGGCCACCAACCTGATGCGGGCGGGCGCGAGCCTGGCGCACATTCGCCGCTACCTCGGCCACATCAGCGACCGCATGGCACAGCACTACGTTTCCATCACCAACGCCGACCTCGAAGACGCACTGCACACCGTCTGGGTCGCCGGCCCCGGTGCCGCCGAACCCGGTCTGCTGCTGACCAGTGCGGATGCTCGACTCACCCGCGAGCAAGCCCTCGCGCTCGCTCTGGATCTGTCTCGCCGGTCGACACCGACCGACGGCGGATTCTGCACCTTCCAACCGGTCGTCAGTGGTGGCACCTGCCCGTGGCAGCTCGACTGCCACAACTGCGACAAGTTCGTGCTCTCCGGCGCCGACCTGCTCTACTGGCGCCGCAAGCAGGAGCAGTGGCGATCGATCGCCGAACGCGCACCCGATGACGCCACAGCCGAATACCTGCATCAGGTGTTCGAACCCACCGCCCGCGCTATCGCCGGACTGGAGAAGGCGCTCGCCGGACTCGGCTTGCTCAACGAAGCACTATCACTCGACCTGCGCCGACCGCAGAACTACTTCCATCGTGTGTGGTCGACGAACTTCCTCGCCCACGACCTCGCCGGACTTGAGCAGGGGCCGGCATGAGCACACGACCGCCGACTCAAACGGCCGCCGCGATCGCGGCACGACGCAACACCACCGCCGCCATGCTCGACCGCCTCGGCGACGCGATCACACAAATGACCAACGACAACACCACGATCACCGTCGCCGGCCTCGCCCGAAACGCGGAGGTCTCACGCACGTTCCTCTACACCAACAAGCAAGCCCGCGCGCTCATCCACGCAGCCAACGCAACCGGCGTTCACCGGCCCACCGGAGCTCGAGCCCAAGCGGGACCGGCCGACAACGAGCTCCAGTGCACAGACATCGTCGAGGACACCGCTTGGCGTGATCGCGCGCTCAACGCTGAAGCCGAGGTCGATGCGGCCTACCGCGAGATCCGCCAGCAGCGCACCGCCATCGCGGAACTGCTCGGACGCATCCGGGACCTCGAGGCCGACCTCCCAGAAGACGGTGTCACACAGGTGCTCTCCGAGAACGCCGACCTCCACAAACAAGTCCGGGATCTCTCCAGCGACAACAAATCCCTGCGGGGGCGGCTCACCGCTGCGCGCGACAACAGCCGATTCCTCGACGAACGGGTCGCTGGCCTGGAAGCACAACTCGGCGAACGCTTCCACCCTCCGATCTCACCGAACTGAACCTCCCATCAACCCGCAAGAAGGGCAACGCCATATGACACTGTCACAACGAAACACACATGTTCACCACGCAACCACAAACGTCGCCGACAACAAACACACTACGACAGTCGGAAATACCTACGCCGGTGGGAAGTTCGCGTGGGAGAAGTGGACCGGTGGCGGCCTGGAATCCCCGAAGATGATCGCCGGAGCCATGATCGGCGGCGCGGTCGCCACCAGCGCCGGGACCATCATGAACGCTATGATCGGCAACTGACCGTGACGCGCCCACCCCAACCGGCCCGGATCTTGCGCAGCCTGCCGACCTCGCGGCTGCCCGGCGGGATCGCCCACGCCACGGTGGCCGGGGTGGCGTTCTCGCCCACCGCGACCGCCCTGGCCTACCTCAGTTTCCCGGCCTCCGACCGCACGACGGCTCGCGATGTCCGCATGCGCACGGCGGTGGTGGCGTGGGAGTTGTTCGTCCATCACGGTTTCCGTGATGGGGTGCATCGCCAGTTCGTGACCGGCCTGAATCAGGTCCGGCGTCGCGCCCGCACATTGGCGGCGTTCGACCCGCTCCCGCACCTGCGCCGCTACGAGCAGACCCGGGCCGTCGCAGCATTGACGACCCGTTGGGCACGCCGCCACTCCCGACGCCCCACAGCGCTGGCGTTGCTCGATCTGGCCGTCGACGTCCACGGAGCACGCCGCGAACTCGTCGGGCTGCTCGCCCACTACGGCCTACGACCCCGACAGCTCAGCACGATCGGCACCGATCGCCTCGTACTGGTCGAAGCCATCGCCGCCGCCGCGCTCGGCGCCCGCCACCTCAACCTCGCCACCTGGATGGTCCTGGACATCGACGCGCTGCTGGACCCGACCGACCCGAGCAGAGCCACACTGCCGCAACCGATTCGACGAGCACCACCACGATCCACCATGCCCAGACTTGCGCGACCTTCGTCACTGTGACATCCCAACCACACCCATTCGCACCGAATCTTCAGGGGGCCAAACCATGTCGCTCGACTTCGATCCGTCCACCGCGCAGCAGTTCGTGGCGGTAGCCCGAACCCAGGTCGTCGGTGACCTCGCCGCCGCCGCCCAGTCCACGACATCAGCAGCGTCGGTCGTTCCCGGGCTTGGGCTCATCGGCGCCGACTTCCGCACCCAGCTGATCGCCGCGATGAACGACCACGCCACCCACCTGAACGGGTGCGTGAGCGCGGTCAGAACCCAGGCCGGGCACGTCGAGGTCTGCCACGCCACCCTGACCGGGCACGACCAGCAGCTCGCCGCCACCCTCACCGCCGTCGATCAGGAGGCGTGATGGTCACCCGCACCAAACCCTCCACCACCACGTCGGCGCCGGATCCGGACGCGATCATCGCCTACCTGTCGAAACCGATCACCGAGTTGCGGGGCGCGTTCGACGGCACCGGCGAGTCGACCGACGCGGTCACACTGCTCAGCACCGCCATCGGCCAGCTCGACGCGACCGAGGCCCCGTACAGCGGGACGATGTCGGATCTCGAGTCGACGTGGACGTCGGCGGCGGCGGATGCCGCGATCCCGGCGATCCGCGGCACCCGCGCCCAGATCGTCGACAGCAGTGCCGATTCCGGGGAATTCGCGACGCTGATCGACGCCGCCGTCGGCACCAACACCGCCGCCGCGGCCGCGCTGGGTGCCGAACTCGACGACTTCGCGACCCAGGCCCGCCAGATCCTGAAGGTCTCGCCCAACGACAAGGGCGTCACGCAGGTGATCGACCTCGCCCGCGAAATGTATAGCAACGCCCTGTCGACCGTGCAAGGCGCGCAGGCCGACTACGACACCTACAGCAGCAAGCTCGGCGAGAAGTACACGACGCCGAAGTCGAGCCTGGGCACCGGTGGCGGCCCTTCCACCGGCGACCCGTCGCTGACCACCGACGACGACAGCTCCGACCCTGCCACGACCGGTTCGGATACCACCCTGGCAGCCGATACGACGACGACGTCGACCGATCCGGTGATCGCGATGCAGCAAGCCCTCGGTACCGCTGCGATCGACGCCGCGGCCACCGTCGGCACCCAGCTGATCACCTCCGGCGCCGAAGTCCTGACCACCCTGATCACCGAAGGCGCCGGGGTCGCCACCCACGCCATCGACACCCTCGGCACCGAGGCCGGAGACACCATCACCGCCGCGCTGACCGGCAACACCAACGGCGACGGCGCGGCCACCACACCGGCAGCCACCGGCACCAGCACGGGCAGCCCCACGAATCCCACCACCGCGCCGACCGGCACGCCGGTCATCAACTTCGGCACCTCCGACAAGCCGACCGGGACCGGAACGAACACCGGAACCGGGACGACCGGAGGGTCCCCGGCCACCGCGCCGAAGCCCGACACCGCTGCGGTCCTGGACACGGCCGAGCAGAAACCGGCGGCTCCGGCTGGGTCCGGCGCGAGCACCCAGCCAGGGGTCGTTCCGAACACCGCGGGCGCGCCGACGACCGCGGTGGTCCCACCGGCAGGCGGGCTGGCCGCCGCTGGGGCCGAGGGGGAGCACAAGCCGCGCGCCCAGGCGGGGATGATGGGCACGTCCTCGATCGGCGGTGGCCCGGCAGAAGCTGTGGTTCCGGTGATCGGGTCGGTGCCGTCGTGACAGACAGTCCGCTGGATCTGCGCCGCTACACCGCACCGGCCACCGATGACGACGACCGCTTCGACGACCGCTTCGACGACCGTCAGCAGTCCGACGACCGCTGGGGCGCCGACGATGATGTGGGGTGGGTTGGGGATTGGTCGGACTGGAGCCAACCCAGCGACCGCACCGGCGACCACGATAAGCCCGCCGCGTCACCAGGGTTCCGGCAGGTCGGCCGCAACTTCCCCGGTGCACGCTCCGAGCGCGGCCCGGGTCGAGTCATCGCCGAACTCGCCGCCGCCTTCGGCGTCATCCTTCTCGGCCTGGTCGTGGTCCTGGCCGTGTTGCCCGACACCGAGCAGCCCTCCGCCGACCCGACGGAGACACTGCTGCCCGCGCCCTTGACTGTGCCCGCCGTCGCGCCGACCACCGCGCCTGAACACGCGATCACCGACTGCCCGCACACACGCACGACCGCGCTAGCCTCCGGCGCCGACGCCGGTGACACGACCAGCGCGGTCTCGGTGATCTTCGCGGTGCAGCACGCCTATTACGTCGACCGCTCCGGGACGAAGGCCCGTGAATTCGTCACCGCGGACGCGAAAGTTCCTCCGGCGGAGGAGATTCAGGCCGGGATCGACACCGTGCCGGTGGGGACGCGCTATTGCGTGTCGATCGTGCCGACTTCCCCGGCGCGCTGGCAGGTCCACGTCCGTGAACAACGCCCCGGGCAGTTACCGGAGTTGTTGGCGACCTTGATCATCCACACTGCCACCGAGCCCGACGGCACCAGCAAGATCACCGCCATCAGCGAGGGCCCATAGATGGCCGACACCCCAGCGCCGACCGACAGCGGCGCGCACCCCGTCGCCTTCGTGGATCAGGGGCGGCCGAACCCGGCACGGGTCTTCAGCGCGCTGTTGGGCGGGAAGGACGCCTACAGCAGCGACCAGATCATCGCGCAGCGACTACTCGCCATCAACACATTCAGGGTCGCGATCGTTGAGGCCCGCTTGTTCCTGTTGCGCGCGGTCGAACACCTGGTCGGTGACCACGGCGTCACCCAGATCGTCGAGCTCGGATGCGGCTACCCGAACGATCCCACCGTGCACGAGGTCGCCCGCAACCAAACCCCGACCGCGCGCACCGTCTACCTCGACCACGACCCAATTGTCGCCGGCCACGCCCGCGCCCTGATGACCGGAGCCGGCGCCGTGTTCGTCGACGCCGACCTGACCAACCCCACCGATGTCCTGGAACGGATCGGGTCGGTGCTGGAACCGGGGTTGCCGACCGCGGTGTGCTTGTCCGGGACCGCCGAGTTCCTCCCCGACGCGCCCGCGGTCCTCGCATCGCTGACCAGTCTGCTCCCGGACGGGACCTGGCTGGTGTTCACCCAGACCGCCGCCGACCTGCGGGTACACGAGATCGACGCGGCGGTAGCGATTTGGGCGTCGGCCGGGATCAGCTACCGCCCACGCGACCGCGAGCAAGTCGAGCAGATGCTGGCGCCACTGCAGCTGCTCGAGCCCGGATTGGTGACCGCGGATCTGTGGCGACCCGACCTAGCCATCGTTGGAGTCGAGGACGGTTCGCAGGTGTGGCCGAAGCCGGTGGTGTGCTGCTACGCCGCGGTGGGCCAGCTACGTCGCCGGTGAACTGGATACGATCAGCATGGTTCACCGGCATCCACCCGTCGCGAACGCACCGGAAGGGCACCTGTCTTGGACGACGACACCGTCCCCTACACCGACGCCCAGCACCAGCAACTCGCTGACTGGCAGTCCTCACCGGAGTTCGGGGACTGGCTGGCCGACGAACCTGCCGAGCTGGCCCGACTGGTCGCCCAAACACCCGGACTGGCCGACCTCGAGGACCCGTGGTCGGCCGAAGGGCTCTCCTTCATCGAGGCGGCCGCGCTGGTCGCGTTCCCCGACATCACCGGATCGGCGAGCGCCGAGCAGCGAGCGCTGTTGGATCGGATGTCTCGCGGGATCGGCCACGTCTTCCTCGAAGCCTTCGGCGAGGGCAAGTGGGTGTGGGTCCAGACGCTGTTCGAGAACCCACCGGGCCCGGCGCTGGAAATCCCGCACCAGCCTGCCTGGATCGAACCGGAAACCCTTCTGCTTCTGGCGCTGTCCCAACGCGACGGCACCACACTGGCACGCTGCCTCGACCAAACCCTCGCCGATCATCGCCACAGCGGCCAGGGGTTCGACCACACCTGATCACCGCAGCGAGCCGGATCCGGGTGAGGCCACCCGGTGACCGGGCCGGGTGGTCCCGGGGGCAGCGGCGACGAGCATGACGTCGTCGGGCGTACCGATCGGGGCCTGACCCCGACCGGTGACACCTTCCACCGCGACTACGTGCTGGGCAAGATCCCCGACAACGCCTCTCCGTCGTCGATCGGCGCGGTACGCGACCCGCAGAGCTGGCAGCGTCAAGTCGAGCAGTGGGGTGACCAGAAGACCCTGCACGACATGATGATGTACGGCCACCAGATCATGTTGGGCCGCACCGCCGAGCAGGGCTGGCGCACCGAGCACGCCCGGCCGACCCCGTTCGGCACCCGCCGCCACGATGTCGCCCTGATCGCCGAGGTGTTCGGCAAACAGCGGGTCCTCACGACCACCGAATACAAGGCCGGGTCGGTCAATCGCGAGGACGGGCTCAAACAACTCCGCAAGGAAGACCACCTGCTCCGAACGGGCCAAACCCAGCAGGTCAGCGAGTACGTGATCCGCGCCGCCCGCCCGCCGCACCCGGACGTGATGCGTGAAGCCCAGCGTCTGGCGCAGGCCTATCCGACCAGGTTCAAGATCATCGCGTTGTCGGAGAAGGAGTTCGACAAAGCCGTCGAGCTCGGCCGGCCGATCGTGCGGGCGCTGGCGGTGGAACGGCTCGGCAAGGTCATCGAGCAGGTCGGCCGCACACCTGAGCTCACCGCCGCGTTCCGTGCGCTGCGCGGGGCCGGGCGCGCGATCGACCAGGCCAAACGTCGAGGCACACCGCTCGGGCTGCACACGCTGCTCGGTGTCCGCGACAAGCTGGCCAACCTGATCGAGCTCGATCAGCAGCAAACCCAGCAGATCGACAAGACCGCACGCGAGCAAGCAGGACTCGGGCTACGCGACAGCCTCGTCGTCGAACACGCCCAAGCGCACAAACGCCAGCAGCGCCTCGAGGCGATGACCAGAATGCTCTCGCGCGTCGACCAGGAAATCGTCGGCACCGCCACCCGGAAGGTCGCCGCCGAGGTACCCCTGCGCGACCGCAGGAACCTGCGAAAACAACTCCAGCGGATCCGGGCCCGCGACGTCGGTGAAGGCCGCTCCCGCAACCTGGCCGTCCGGATCCGCGAGTTTGTCACGGTCACCACAGAACTGGGTGCCCACTACCGGGAAGAACGCGAGCAGGAGCAGCAAGCCCTCGCACGACTGGTCCCCACCCGATACCGTGACGCCGCCACCAAAGCCCTCGAACAACGACGCAGCACCCACGACCGCGATCTGGTCGCGGACCTGACGCGCACCGCCGACCACACCAACTCACTGCCGCCACCGAAGACTCCCGAACAAATCCGGGCCGAGGAACGCGCCCGCGCGGCACGCCAGGCCAAGGCCCTCCAGAAAGACCAGCTACTCACCCGCATTGTCGACGACCACAACAAACGCGTGGAACAGGCCGCTCGCGAGCAAGCACAGCAGCTGCGCAGCCAGGACCCCGCCACCGCGGCGCGAACGACCCGGCAGGTCGAACGCGCGGCAGCGGCGCTGAGCCTGGACAAACAGACCCTGGCCAAGCAGGTCGACCCGCGCGCGATCCAGGGCCTGCTGCAGGGGCAGGCCCGATGGGATCGTGACACCCAGGCCTACACCCTCGAAGTCGGCCCCAACGAGAAGCTCTACTTTGGCCCCAACAGCTTCGAGGCCTACTACGCCGACCAGATCCGCGAAGTCGAACGCGGACAAGACCTGGGCGTGGTGGAAACCAACCAGCTGCTCAAGATGTCCAGCCGCGGCCACGACCTCGCCGGCTCCCTCGACAAACTCGAACGCGACCGCGCCGAGGTCGAGAACAAGCAGCGCGAGGCACGCGAGCGCGGCACCCAATTCCGAACGACCGGACCAGAACGCCAAGAACGCGGCCGAGGCCAGGAACGAGGGCGGTGACCGTGGGCGTCGGCGCCCACTGTCTCAGCTCCGTCGCGCTGCGGGCACTGCATCGGAATTGATCGTGCCGACCGGTTGGAATATGTTGCGGGATAGCCATTCCTCGGTGCCGGGCCCGGCCCATGCACCACTCCGAAAGGGGCATCCTCGCAATCACCTGAGAATCAGTCAGGACGGTGGCAGGCTACCGGGCAGCGACGTAGTCTCGAAGTCGATCTTCGGAGCCGAAACTTCCTGTCCCAGAATAATTCTCGGTCGTTTGCGCAACTAATCGTTCGCTGGGTCGCGAGGAAGCGGCGGGCTCCGATCACACGTCACTTTCCCGAATATGCAGGCATCTATCTTGCGAGGTGGTCCAGATGTTTCACAGATTGGCGGAATGGATCGAGAAAGGCTCAGTCGCCCTCAACTACGGAGGCGGAATCGAGGCGAAGGGCATTGTCATTGACCTGGTTCCGCTGAAGCCACTGCTGCCGTTGATCACCTTGATACCGTTCTGATGACCCCGGACAACGGCGAGGCCGCGGCGGAGTCGAGCCCGACCGAAGCCAGTCGTTCCCGGCAGAGAAACGAGCTCCTGGCCCTCGGCGGGGCGATGGCGCTCGTTTCCGCGCTGGTCGGCATCAGTGCCCACCGGTGGGCAGGACAGCACGCCACGCCGCCCCCACCTGCCCCTGCCGTTGATGACGATCCGCACCTCCCGCCGGTGTCGAGCCAGGACCGCGATCGCTCCGTCGAGATGAACGACTGGATCGACACCGAGACCACCGATCGCTCCATACGCATCGCGGTGTCGACGGCCGCGTTGACCGTGGCGACCCTGGCTCTGTTCGGGGCCATCTGGTGGGCCAGTCCCGACACGTTCGCCGCCGACAAACGCAACTTCTTCGGCTCCGGCTTGTCGAGCAAAGACGTCCTGGCCGCCGTCATCGCGATCGTCGCGACGAACGCCACCATCAACATCGCGGTCGTCCTCGCCGCCGGGGCGGGCCGACGCGCGGACTCGGGAACCGTCTTCGAATACTGGCAGCTGCGCGTCGATGCCGTCTCGCGTGGCTTGTCCATCGTCGCGCTGTACATGAGCATCGTCACCTGGTTCGTCATCCCCGTCGACGAGGACGTGCTGACCAAGGCCATCTCGGTGTTCTTCGCCTACCTGTGCGCGAGCATCAGTGTCGCGAACATGCGCGTGCAATCCATGTCCGCCGGGCGCTACTTCTCGACACTGCGCCAGCAAACGGGCGTGAAGAAGATGAACGACCTCCTCGCCGATCTCGGCAGGCAGCACGCCGTGACACACCCGATCACCACCAGCTCGGGAACTCAGCGGTGGCGCATCGTCACCACCAGCATGCTCTACGCGCTAGCGGTGGCGGCTGCCACGATCGCGTTGATCAAGGTGATCCGGGTAGCGATCGGTGATGGCGTCTTTCAACTGGTATGGCTGAATCTGGCGACGCTGACCATCCTGTTCGTGATCAACTCCGTCCTCCTGATCGGCGGGTCCTTCCTGCGCAGCTACGGCATCATCTCGTCGCGCGCGTCAACCTGGCCGGGAGGCCACACCGTCATCCGGAAGTTCATTCGAGTCAGCGGGGTTGTCGTCTCGCTCGTGTTCGCCGTGTCGGTTCTGCTGCTGGCAGAGCGCGGGTCCTTGCTGGCCGGGGCGGCGTTCAACTTCGAGATCATCTTCTTGTACCTGTGGCTCTACGACCCCGCGCTCTCGACCAGCAACCGGTTCGGGCGGTTCCTCTCCCGGCGCTACGCGGCGATCAACCGCTACGTCGCGCGCGCAGTCGAAGACAGGATCACCCGAGCACTCGGCGGCACACCAACGCCATAGCCGCGGGCGCAGGCCCCTGCGATCAACCGGGATTCAGGGAGTTGGCTAGGCACGTGACGGCACTGGCACCGTGAAGAGATCGCCTTCACTGTTGGCTTTGCTCCCTTTCCAGGACACGGTCAGCGCGAGGGGCCAGTGTCGGTCCGGCCGCCGGAATCGCGCACGCGCTTCGACGGAAATACCGACGCCGCCGTGGCCGCCGCCCATCCGCCGGTACTCGATACCGCGTTCATCACGAAGGCCGAAGAGGACGTAGTCAGCCAAAGGCTCGGTGAGGTTATCGGCCATCACGATGACCGTGTGCAGGGTCGCGGTCTCGGCGAACAGAGCGAGCGCGACCACGATATGTCGGCTCTCGCTGATGTGGAAGGTGGTCGTCTCCGGGATCAGGACGGCTTCGAGTTCAACGACTTCGGGCGGCTCGGGCTGGCTCAACGCGACGCTCCTCGACCAGGTGGATTCGAAGCGCCCACAGTACCCGCGACGGGTGTAGTCGCCACCGTGTCGCGGCGGCCGGGATGTCTTGGCTATCAGAGGTCGTAGCCCGGCGCGAGGCGCGGCCCTGGTGCGTCGACCGATGATCCGAGCTCGGGATCGCCGGGCGTCTCCGGCTCGTAGGCCGCGGTGGGCAACGCCGCGGCGACGGCGGCATCGATCACCTGTCCAGGCTCGGCCGCCGCTGGTAGTGGTGTGGTGACCGCCGCAAGCTGCTGGCGGGCGCGGGCCAGGAGGTCTTGTGCGGTCGCTGGCGCCATGTCCAGCTCGGTCCCCGGTGTGGTGGTGCGCCGCAGGCTCGACAGTGACGAGCGCACGCTCGCGGCGACCGCGGGTGTGCCGAGGTCACGCCACAATGCCGTCAGGTCCTCGGCAGCGAGGTGGCGGTGGGCGTGGACTCGGGAGGCCAGGACGGCGTCGGTGACCGTCCAGCTGCGGACCCGTTGCGCCGGGCTCATGTGGATCGCGTCGGCGGTGTAGATGACCCGGGTCCGCAGGGCCTCCATGTTGCGCCGGAGCTGGTGTGCCACTACCGGTTCGGGATCAGTGTCGACTCCGATGCTGTAGAGGTGATGCTCGCGGACCACCGCGACCGCGGCCATGTCGGCGAGCCGGCGGGTGTCGTCGACCACGCGCCCGTATCCCCGACGGACCACGTTGTTCTTCGGCGGGTCCCGCAACACGATGCTGGGCCGCCACGCCCGGTTTCTCGTTCCCAGCTCTCTGGCTTGATTGATCCACACAGCGGGGACACCACGGGCCGAGGCGGTCGCTTCGGCCAGGCTGCGATCCCAGTCCAGCTGAGCGAGTTCTGGGGAGTGGTCCTGCTCGCGGCGCATCACCGCGCCCCGGCGGGCGAGGTCGTGGATCTGGGCGAGGACCTCTGCCTGCGCAGGCGGCAGGTCGGCGACGAGGCGGGGATGCGGTGGCGGGCTCGTCACGGACCGGTCCCAGTCGATCGGCCGGTCACAGCTCGACCCCCGGCGCCGGGGGTGTCGCTCCGTGGCTGAACGTGGGTGGGTTCATCAGCGGGTCGTCACCGGTGTGAGTGTTGGCCGTTCCGGTCGCGTCCACCGCCGCATCGATGCGCGCGCCGTCGGAGAACAGCGGCTGCATCGCCGACGAGGCGGGCAGTTGCTCCAGCTCCGACAGCACTGTATGCGGTTCCGGTGGCGCGAGCTGCAGGTCGGGTCTGATTCCCGCTTGTGCCAGCACGATCGACTGGTTCGCGTAGCCGGTGATGTCGGTGGCGGCGATCTCGCTCCACTGGCGGGCGACCTGATCACGGCCTATCTCGGCCGCGGCCGAGGCTGCGGTATCCATCCAGCCTTGGAGCGGCCAGCGCTGGTCCCCTTCGGCGGCATCGACGCCCAACAGTGCACCGACCAAGGCCGACCTGCGCCACAGTGTCGAGATCACGTGTTCCACCGTGTCGCGCTGCGGCAGATCCGCAGCCGGTGCGAATCGGGTATGGGCGGCATGGATTCCGCAGAAGCGCGCCAATCGATCCCAGTCACCGCTCAGCCGCGACAACAGGCCGTCGCGGTCGATCGGGGCGGCGGGGCGCAAGAACAGGTTGGTGTTCCAGCCGATCCCTTTCGCGCCGCGCTCCCCGGCCTGGCTCACCCATTCACGCGGGACTCCACCCGCGATAGCAGCCTCAGCGAAGTCGGCTTGCAGTCTGGCGCGATCCTCGAAGTCCTTCCTCTGCTCCGGTGTCAGTGTCGCACCGTCGGCTCGCTGCTGTCGGAGCAGCGTGTGTGATTCCGCCGCGAAGTTCTGTAGTGCCTTGAGGATTCGCTTCTGGACCGTGGTGGCGTTGACCATGTTCATTCGTTCTCCCCTTCCAGGCTGGTCAGGGCTCGGAAGTCCGGGCCGAACCCGCGGTGCTCGACCGGGATCGTCGATCCGGGTGGGCCGAACCAGTTCGCCGGTATCGCTTCGCCGGTCAGGCCGGGGCTGTCGATGTGGTGTTCTGGGGTGCATCGGTGCAGGGGGCCGTTGGCGGCGTCGAGGACATGGCGCATCTGGGGGTCGATGTGGCGGACGAACAGGCTGCTCATCGCCATCTTGTCCTCGGCTTTCACCGCGGCTTCGAAGCAGGCGTGCAGGCCGGCGAACCGGATCGCGACCGATTGGTGGCGCCACCACTGCCGACACCACGTGTACTGGCCTTCCCGGTTGTTCGCGGCGATCCTCACCGAGGTCACCGGCAGCAGCCACTGCTCGATGAACTCGCTGTAGTGCCGAAACTTCCTGGGCGGCTGGCCCTCCGGAGGTTCGGGTCGGGTGCCGAACCAGCCGGGTGGGACCGGGTCGAACGGCAACGAGGGTGTGGACTGGTGGTGGGTGCGGGTGCACCGGTGCAGTGGCCCGTGGGCGGCATCGAGGATGTGGGCGACGTGGGGGTCGAAGTGCGAGAGCAGGAACGTGCTCACCGCGGATCCGGCCTTGGAGCGGCGCATGGCCTCGAATGCGGTGTGCAGGTGCGCGACCCGCACCGCCACCGGCCGGTGTGCCCACCAGTGGGTGCACCAGGTGTAGGTGTTCTCCCGGTTCGCCTCGGCCAGGCGGACACTGACCGTGGGCAGCATCCACTCGTGCGCGAACTCGGTGAAATGCCGGTACTGCGGCGGGATCGAAGCGTTCGTCGGTGCCGCCGGTGCTGGGTTCGGACTGGTCATGACCGCGCCTCCCCTGCCGCCGAGGTTGCCTTGAGCAGCGAGACCGGTCCGCCGCCGAAGCGTTGCATCGAGGTGTTCACCAGGGGTGCGTAGCCGCTGTCCCACCAGGGGACTTTGCGGACGACGACGGGGCCGTGTCCGGGCAGCCGGACCAGGGCGCGGTCTTTCGGGAGCGCGGCGAGCATGGCGACGTCGAGGATGGGTTCGGGCCGCCAGGCCAGGGTGCGTTGGATGCCTTGTGGGGTGTAGGTGCGGGTGCGGTCGGACACGTCGTGTTGTCCGGCCATCGCCGACCAGTGCTCGAGGTAGTCGCGGGCGGCGATGGACCCGCCGTAGACCTCGATCGACTGGGCTTGCATAGTCTTCCAGCCGTTGACCCCCCACAGGTTCTCGGCCTGTTCGAGGACCTGCAAGATCGTCATCAAGATGATCCCGCACCCCGCCGCATAGGTGTAGTAGCTGGGCAGTTCGCTGATGCGAGCACAGTTGGCGGCCTCGTCGAGCACACACAGCAGCGGGGTCTGCAACCGTCCGTCCGCGCGAGCGCGGGCGGTGGTCAACGCGGCCTCCAGGACCTGGCCGACCAAGGCCGCGGTCAGCGGAGTCGCCCCGTCCGGCCCGGTCATCGACAACGGATACAGAGTGTCGTTCGAGGTCACGAACTCCGTCGGCACGAACTCCGGCAACTCGTGCGTACGGGGTAGCTCGGTGACCTCGACGCGGATCCCGTTCGCGATCGTGATGCTTTTGCCGCCACTGCTCGTCCGGCCATCCGTCGCCTTAGCGGTGGTTTCGCTGACCTGGAAGATCTTGCGGGCCGGGGGTGTGACCATCTGGGCGTAGCCGCCATCGGAGAGGACGTTGAGGAAACGGCGTGCCATGTCGTAGAGGCCGTCGCGCTGGCGGGCGTAGAGGCTTTGGCATTCCAGGATTCGTGCGGCGGGCCGGTCGTGGCCGTAGTGGCGCAGGATCAATGCCGGGGTCGGGTCCTGGTCGCGGCCCAGCCAGTCAGCCACATGGTGCAGATCGCCGTCGACGCAGGCGGCGGCGAAGGTGCACAGCGCGAACAGTTCTTGGGCGCCGCCGTCGAAGTAGGCGTCGGTTTTCGCGTTCGCGATCTCGCTGGCCGACCCCGCCGACCCCGAGACGAAGAACCCCGCGAGTTTGCGTGCGGCGGGCAGGCTGGCGACCTGGGTGAACAGGTTCACCCAGAAACCGCACACCACCGTGCCGGTGACCGCTTGCAGATCACACACCCACACCCGACCGACCTGCTCACGCCCGTAGACAGTGTGCCGGTACAGGTCCGGCTTGTTGCTGGTTGCCAGGCACGGCCCCCATGCCGAGAGCACCGCCGGGATCGCCCAGGCGACCGTCTTGCCGGTGCGCTGTCCGGCCGCGATCGTGACACCGAGCTCGGCGGGCACGTGCAGGGCGACATCCCCGATCACCGTGCGCCCCAACAACGGTCCAGGGTTGGCTCGCACCTGCTCCGGCGCATCACTGAGCAGGCGTTGGTTGTCGGCGAGGTTGTCGACGGCGCGGGCAATGCGGATCTTGCCGGGCCGCTGCATCGTCCGCGCGGCAGCGTCGACCTCCCGATCGGTGCCGAACACCTGGAGGACTCGAAGAGCCAGTGCCCCGGCGGCGCACAGCAGCAGCACCGCGATCGGGGTGGACTGCCACGGCCAACCCGCCTGGCCGGAGGCAACCGACAGGAGAGCTGCGAACGGGTTCCACGACATCGCCTGTCCGGTCCACCAGCTACCGATCTTCAGGGCCGCCCAGACCAGGAGCACGAACATCAGCACGGCGAGCAGGATCGCCAGCAGGGCGGCTTCCTCACCCATCCCGGTCTTGTCACGGCGTCGGGTTTCACGGGGAGAGAACATGATTGGTCCTTTCAGAAGTGGGGGTCGGCGCCGAGGTCGCGGTGGGGCGCGTCGATGACCCCGGTGAGCTCCGGGCTGCTCCATCCGGTGTCGCCGCCATCGGGCAGCGCAGCGTCGACCGCGCTCGAGATGACCGCGCCGGCACGATGGATCGACGTCGATGCGCTCGGTGGGTGCGCGAATTCGGCACCAGCGGCCAGAGCGAGCTCAGGTGGCTGGCCGACCTCGACGCCGGGTTCGGCACGCAGCGTGCTGATTTCGGCGAGGCCCGGCTCTTGGTTGCCGAGGAGCTGATCGAGCTGCCCCAAGTGCGGGACGCCGGGTTGTTGTGACCAGTAGTGCCCGTCGAGGCCGGCGCGGTAGGCCGCGGTGATGTCGTGCTCGTCGGCCCCGACGGCGACGGCTTCCAGCCGGGCGCGGTGGGTGGCGTCGATCAGTGTTTCCAGGCGGTCGATCAGTGCTTGCCCGCCCTCGGGTGTCCCGTCGAATTGGCTCGCCAGGCGCAGGTGTTCGGCGGTGAGGTCTTGGACCCGGCGCAGGGCCTGGATGTGAGCCTTGTGCTGGTCATGTGCGGCGGTGTAGTCGTAGCGCACGGGCGCCGAACGCTGTCCGGGCGGGATCAAAGCGTCGAGTTCGTCGGTGCCGCGATCGAGATCACCGGCGGCTTCTTCGGCGGTGAGCAGGTCGTCGGTGGCGTCGATGATGGCGTCGATCTCGGCCAGACTCAGTTCCCCGGCTGCCCGGCCGCCGAGTGCTCGGTCCGCCGCGCCCGGCTGCAGGACTCCGGTG
The DNA here is from genome assembly GCF_044744725.1 of Nocardia sp. NPDC087230. Taxonomy (NCBI): domain Bacteria; kingdom Bacillati; phylum Actinomycetota; class Actinomycetes; order Mycobacteriales; family Nocardiaceae; genus Nocardia; species Nocardia sp. NPDC087230. The sequence goes on along the minus strand of NZ_JBIUYV010000001.1, from coordinate 569,933 downwards.
GCGGTCGAGCGGTCGCGAACCACGGTGAGGTGGCGAGGTCGCCACCGAGCACCGTCCTGGCCCGAGTGATCGTGGACGGGCTCGAGGTGACCGGTGATCTCCGCAGCTTGGCGTTGAGTCCGGATGGCGTCAGGCTCGATGCCGGAATTGCCCTCGATAAACGCCTGCTGCAGGCGCGAGAACTCGATACGCGCAGCTTCGGGATCGCTTTTCCAAGCCTCGGCCGCAGCGCTGAGTTGCTGCCACAGCGCGCGCTGCTCAGGCGGAGATTCGTGCTGCCACGAACGAGCGATATCGTGGGCGCGGGCAGCGTATTCGACAATGTCGAAAGGGGTTTCACCGAAGGCTGCCACCTCAAGGAGCTGGTGATAGGTGGCGAAGTCGGCGCGCAGCTGCGCCTCGGTCGGGGTGGCGCTGTCGCGGTAGTAGGCGGGGTCGGTGTAGCGGGTTCCTTGGGTTATCCAGCTCATCGCGATCCCCCGCCGAGGCGATCGCGGCCGGACAGTTCAAGCACGCCGGTGGTGAGAATGGGCTGATGGTGGTGGGGCATCGCGGTTCCTCGGATCGAGAAAACGTCCACACCCTCAGGCGGGTGTGTTGAGGCCCAGCGGGTCGGGTTCGGTCGTATCGGTCCAGTTCCCCCTAGCCGAATACGCCGACAGAACACACACTTTCGGGTCGTGCTATATCTCTGGTGCCCGGTTCACCTCGCTGCCCGCCTCGCGCTGTGGTGGTGTGTCGGTGTCGGTGGCCCAGTCCAGTTCGTGGTCGCCGCGCAGCGCGGCGTCGACCGCGTTGGTGATCGCGGTGCCGGACGGTTCGGCCTCCTCCGCCGCCGCTGCGGCGAGGGAGGCAGCGACGAATTCCGACCGCAAGGCGGTGTTGGCGTTGAGCAGCATCTCCCGGGGCGTCGGCGGAACAGCCAACGGTGTGCCGGTCGTTTCGGTGGGCACATACGGTGGCACCCGCAGCATCGGATCCGGTGCGGCGTAGGCGTTCCACGCGGCGGCCAGTGCGGTTTCGTCGAGATGACCGATCGCGGCGATGTGGCCGCGGCGCAGTCCTTCCACGCTCGCTCCCCAGATCAGTTCGCCTTCCCCGCGGGTGAGCTCGGCTGCTGCCGCCAGCACGGTGACCCGCTGGTGGTAGGCGAACATGTTCGCGTAGAACTGGTGCTGGGCCTCGGGTGGGGCGTCGAAACTCCACCGCCCCGTCGCGATCCGGTCGGTGCGGGCGGCATCGAGGCTGGCCATCCGTTCCAGATGCCACAGGTCGATCTCGAGCATCCCGAGGTAGAACTCCTGCGCGCCGGTCGCCCGCTCAGGATGCTGACGAGTCACCGCCCGCTCCGGAGCCTCCGTCGCCCGCGCGCCGAGTTCGCGCGCGTCCTCGATCCAGCCGCGGTCGATCCCGGCCAGCAACGCCTCGTGCTCGGTCTGAACGCGGTCCTTGTCGAGGTGGTCGAGGCGCTGCTGCCACACCAGCGCCGGTGGATCGACGCCGCCGCTGTCGGCGAACATCGCTGGCCCGGCCTCGGTGACGCGGTGTTGCTCGGTCGCCAGCGCTTGGATGCGGCGCAGCAGCCGACCTTGCTGTGCGGCAAGGGATTCAGGTTCTCCACTACTGGTCATCACCACTCCCCTGGGTCTCGTCCGGCCGCTGGGCCCTGGTGGTGGTCGGGCGATGTCGAGGTGGGGGCTTCGAGCCACTCGCCACCGGCGTCCGCGCCGGTGGCCTGGATCGCCGCGCTGATCCGGTTCTCGGCACCGGCGACCCGCTGACCGGCTGCGCCGATGGTGTGGTGTGCTTCGACGGCGGCGGCGATCATCGCCTCCGGGTCCGGCGGTGCGGTCAGCTCCCTCCACAACGGTTGTCCGGTCACGGGATCTAGGCGCAGGTACGCCCGCGACACCAGCCGAGCCGGATCATCGGCGAAGGCCCGCCACTGGGCCGACAGCTCCGGATCGCTCATCGCCGCGACCACAAGCGCATGGTCTCGGCGGCCCTCTTCGGCGCCGCTGCCCCACAACAGCTCTCCCTCGTCCGGGGTGATCTGCACCCCCAGCACAATCCTTCTCGCGCGGGAGTAGCGAACGTGCAGGTGCTCGATCAGTGCCATCTCTCTGACCGGGTCGTGGCCTGCCTGCCAATTCCCGGCCGCGATGCGTTCGGTGCGGCCGACGTGCAATGCCGCCATCCGGTCCATCAGCCACACGTCTCGCTCGAGCAGGTCCGCCAGGAACACTTCGTGTCCCAGACTGCGTGGAGGGCAATACCGCAGCACCCGATCGCTGGGGTTCTCGGCCCGCAGCCTGCCGACCGTGCGGGCGTCCTCGACCCAGCCCCGATCGGCGTTGGCGCGAATCGCTGCTTGCTCGGCGACGACAAGCCGGTCCTCGGCCGAGAGCATCCTCCACCTCGGAGGCACCGCCGACACGACGCGTCGGGCTCCGGTATCGCTGGCCTGCGCCGTGTCGGATTTGCCGGCCAAGTGGGCTTGCCCGGCCAGGTGTTCCACGCGGCGCAGCAGCGTGCTCAAACGTGCGGCATCGTCATGGCCATCCCACTGCCCGCTACTCATCACGGCCCCGATGATCGAGACCCAGATCGCATACGGGGGTTGCCCGTGGCAGTTCCGGCTCGGGTTCGGTCTCCGGCTTCCCGTCGAGGCCGGTCGGGCGTTCGGGATCACGGTATGAGCCGGGATTGGTGGCCTGCACCGCGGCGGCGATCGAGGAATCGGCGCCGGGCTGATCGGTGTCCTCGCCACGGCGAGTACGCCTCCCAGTCGCCGCCGCTGATTCCGCGGCTGCCGCTACCGCCGCCGACGCCGCCGCTGCCTGAGCGATCATCTTCTCCGTCGACGGAGGCTCGGTCAGGTTGGGTCGCAGCGGTTTTCCGGTATCGGGGTCGGTGAGCAGGTAGGGGGGCCAGAGCAGCGGCACGTGGGCATCGGCGTAGGCATTCCACATCTCGGCCAGTTCGTCCTCGCTCATCCGGTTCACCGCGCCCGCGTGCATGCGCCGCATCCATTCGGCACCTGTGCCCCACAGCTCCTCGCCCTCCTGGACGGTGATCCGGGCCCCGGCCACCACACCCGAAACGCGACGCCGGCGCAGATCGGTACGGTCGGACAATGCTCGTTCACGCTCCAGATCAGCCCGCGCATCGCCGGACCGGAACCTCACTCGCTTCTCGTAGGCCAGTTGCAGCGCGGCGGTCCGTTCGAGATGCCACAGGTCCAGATGCAGCAGATCGACGAAGAACACCTCGGTCGAATGCTGGCGTGCGGGCCGATGGCGCCAACCCGGCGGACCGGGGTCGATGCCGACCTGAATACCAAACAAGCAGGCATCTTCGATCCAGCCGGGATCGGCGCCATCGGCCAGCGCGTCGCTTCGCATGTCTGCCGCGAGGGCGTCGAAATCGGCCACCCGCGCGATCCACAGCTGGCGCGAACTCTCGCTTTCGGGCCCGACGTCGCGCACCTGCCGAGCGACATCGAACATCTCCGACACCGCATGCGACCAGGAGGTCCATCGCGCGGGTGCGGCATCAGGATCCCATTCGCCGATCATGACCACACCCCCTGATCCCGGCCCGCACCAGCGTCTCGGTCGGGTGGTCGAGGTCGCTGTTCGGGGTCGGGCTCCCACTGCGTCTCGGTCCCGGCGCCGGTGGCCTCCACCGCGGTTCCGATGTCGCGGCCGGGCTGTGGTCCGGCTTCGCTGTCGGCGAGCCGGATCGCCACCAACGCCTTTTCCGCGTTCGCGGCGACCTGCCACGGTGTCGGCAGTTGGAGTTCGGTGACATTGCCGGCGGCTTGGTTGTCGAACACCCGCGAGACCTCGGCCTCGATCCCCTTCCAGGACAGTTCCCCTAAGCGCTGCTGGAGCTCGGCGTCGGTGTAGGAGGCCGCGGTCAACTCGGCCAGCCGCTTCCACGACTCCGGCCCCCGACCCCACAACTGCTGAGCAGTCCCAGCGTCGAGATCGATCAGGGAAGCGGTGCCTTTGATCCGCCGCCACAGGGCGGCCATGTTGTCGTGGAGCTGACGCTCACCGGCCTCGTTGTCCGGCAGCGCGACGGTGTGCACGCGATGCAGGTACTCCGCGCGCACCAGCGCGGCGTGCTCGAGTTTCCACACATCACCGGAGATCTGTTCCAGAAGATGCAGGCGCGTCAAGTTCTCGCCTACCGGGGCCAGCGGAAGTCGCGCTGTTTCGGGGGTTTCGCCCCACCGCACTCCCCTGCCGCCGGTCTTGATGGCGTAGTCGATCATGGGTTGGGGGATGTCGAGGCTATGGGCGTGCAGTTCGATCTCGCCGCGTTCGGCCTCCAAGGCTGCGAGGTTGGTGCGCCACCGTTCGAGCGCAATGTTGGGGCCTGCATTGTTGGGGCCGGACTCGGCGGGCGAATACTGCGGGTAGCCGTGGAACAGGGTCCGGTGGTGGATGTAGCTGGTGGCCTGGATGCGTTCGAGGAGCCGAAGCTGCCACGACGGCAACTCTTCGGCCCCCGAGAGCGGACTGCTCATCGGTTCCTCCGATCAGGGTGAATGACTGGGTGTTTCGGGCTCAGCGGTCTGGGAGTGGGTGGGCACACCCTGGTCACGGGTCGTGGCCCAGGTCGTGGGTGCGCGGCCGTTCCGGCACCGGCCCGATGTGGTCGTCGAGGTCGGGGTCGGTGTGGACGGCGGTCGCGGTCGCTTCGATCGCGGCGTTGATGTCGGCCCCGAAAGCGGCGTCGAGTGTGGGGCGTGGCCGCATCGCCGCCGCAGCGAGCTCGACCATCCGATCGGGAAGCACCGGCAGTTGCGCGTTGATGTCCTCGGCAGTGACTCCAGCGCGGGTCAGCATCTGCACCGGGACCGCCGCCGTCACGAAGTTCGTCTCGACGATCCCGCGCCAGGCCCGAGTCACCGCGGCGGGTTCGAGCTCCCCTATTGTCTCGGCGACCCGGTCGGTCCACGGCCGCGCCGAAGGCTCCCACACGTGCTCGCGTTCGCTCGGTGTCAGGTCCAGGGCGTGGCCGACGGCGCCGACGCGTTGCCAGCTCGCCCCCATCACATGCCGGAATGCCTCGAATCCGTCGCGCGGCACCGTTCCTTGCAGCGCGATCGTGGCGCCGATACCGGCCATCTGCTGCAACTGCCACACCGAGCCGAGGTGCCCGGCCAGCAGGGTGTCGCGGTCGATGACTTCGCTGCTCAGCAGCGGCTGCCCGGGCCGCCACCGGTGCCCGCGGTCCCCGGCAGCGCGGGTGTAGGCGATCACCGACCCCGGCACACCCACCGCCGCGGCCACCACCTCGAGCTCAGCACGCGTGCGGCGGCTGACGTCGAGGTGCGCGAGCGCGACCGGTGATAGCCCGGGCCCGCCCGGGGTCTGGGAGGTGGCGATCAGGTGCTGGTCGTCGGCGGCCAGGTTCTGGATGCCCATGAGCAGCTTGGCCTGGATCGGAGTCGGGGCGAACATCTCACCGGCCCCATCCCACCTCGGGACCACCACGCCACACTTCGATCTCAGTGCCCGGCGCACGCGGCGACGGCTGCCCGCCCCCGTCGATCAGGCCGGGATCCGGCGCGGAGAGATCGACGTCGTGGACCCCGGTCGCCGCGACGACGGACTCGATCCACTCCCCGGCCTCGACGACCTCGGCATCGATCACCTCGAGATCTGGGGCGTGGCCGCGGTCGAGGTCATCGACGCCGAGCCCGGATTCGTGGTGCAGGTGCGCGGCGATCGTGAGGTCCTCAGCCAACCCGGCCACATCCTCAAGGCCGTGTGACCAACCATCGGCCACGTTCGCGCGGTCGCTGTCGGTGAACAGGTCCTCGACATCGAGGCCGGTGTCGTCGATCAGCCGTTCCCGGTAGGCCTGCGCGGCAGCCTCGGCCTCCGGGGAGAGGTCACGGGTGGCGTCGGCGGCAGCGAACTGGGCCGCCGACGCCTTGGCCGCGTCGGCGGGTTCGTTGGATCGGTGCAGGGTTTCGGTGAAACCGGCAGCGCGGCGCCGGATGTCGATGAGCAGCTTCTTGTACTCGACATCGAGAGCGTGCAGTGCTTTCTCACGCGTTTCGCGGTTGGTGTAGCTGGTGATCCGCTTCTTGTGGACTTCCGTGCTCTGGTTCCGCGCGAGCTCGCCGTCTTTTTCGCGCCGTTGCAGGTCTTTGTCGGCGCGGGTGATCTGGGCTTCCTTGTGCCGGACGTCGACCTCGGTCACCTTGCCCGCGTTGGTGATACGAGCACGGACCTCCTCGATCCGCGCTTGGGTCAAGTTGTGGTCCGCGCCCAGGTTGCCCAGGCGGACCGCGTGCTCGATCGCCGACCGGTGCTCTTTCGCTCCGGCCAAAGCCACGCGCTGCTCGGACTCGATGCGCGATCGCGAGTCCGCGCCCCAACCACGAATCAGCCCGGTGGTGGTGTGGGCGGTCTGCAAGGCCTGCACGAACCCCTGCCGGACAGCCTGACCGCTTTCCTCGACCGGGTCCCCGCTCACGACAGCACCCGCAATTCAGCCAGCAGCCATGCGCTTTCGGAGTAGTGGCGGGTCGCGCGGGCATAGACGGTGAACACGATCGGCGTCCCGGCCGCCGGGGTGATCGTGACCGCCAGGACCCGGCTCGTCGACGACGCCGTATCGGGGACAAGATCATCAGCACGCATGCGCACCTCGGTGCTCACTCCGATCTGTCCGCCAGCCCAGTCCTGCCACTGCCCCGTCGTGATCGGTGACCACTCGGGCATCCGCACGCGGGCATCGGCTGCGAACGCCGGCTGCAGCAAGGGCCGCGCGGCGACCAGCCCCGCGCTGACGTCACGCCCGGCGAGCGGATCCAGCCCGAACATCGTCGACACTGCGGCGTGGAGAACCTCCGTCGCCGAACACGGCCGCACGCCCTCGTGCGGAGGCGGGAACGCCGCTGCACCGCAAGCTGGTTCGAGGACCGGCCGCGCCTGGTTGGCGCTGCAGCCGATCGCCACGGCCGCGATCACCAGGGCGCTGAGCAGTACCCAGGGACTCGTGAGGCTCGGGGTCATGACATAGCCTGATCGCGCTGCCACAGGTCGAGCAGGTCGGCTGCGCGCCACCGGACCGGCTCGGGGTGCAGGCATTGTTCGGCGGCCGGGTTGTGGGCGCCGATGGTCGCGACCTCGAGCACCAATCCGGTCACGCTCGCGAGGCGATGCAGCCGTGGCTGGTCCAGGCCGCGGCTACGCGCGAGGTTCAACCGCAGGACTCCGGCTTGGGCACCCCAATCCCGCAGGGCGTGCCCGGCGAGTTCGATCGCCTTCTCCGCCGAGGTCGTGGCCGCGACGACCCCGTCGCGCAGGGTGGGTGCGGGGAACGGTTCGTGCCAGACCATTCGGCCGGTGGCCGCGCAGAGGGTGAACGCCTCCAACGTCGCTGCCGACCACACGAGCAACTTCGGGCCGGTCGCGGCTTGGCGCACGAGCGGGGCGTCGGTGGTGGCGTGGGTGATCTCGGTGTGCAGCAGGCCGTCGTAGTCGACGCCGATATCGAGTAGCGCGGTGACGAACCGGTCGGCCAGGTAGCGGGTGATGAACCCGTACTCGATGGCGAGCCGATCGAAGTCCTCGGTGCGGGTGAAGGTCAACAACTCGGTGGCACGGGTACGGACCATGTCCTCGGGACTGATCGGCGCGAACGCACCGAACGGGGAACGCGGTGGCCTCATGAGCGGGGCTCCTTTCGCAAATCGTTGTGGTCACAGGTCGAGTTCTGAAACGGGGGGGCAACGACACTGCTGGGGGCGGCAGGTCGTGTGCGCCGTCCTGGGCGTGATCGAGATCCGTGGCGGTGACGCCGGTCGCGTCGATCGCCGCGCCGATCAGTTCCCCGGCGGTTCGTTCGACCTCCTCGCGGGTCTCCCAGGCGTGTTCGGCGCTGGCTTCGAGCAGGTGCGGGGCCGGTGGCAGCTGATGAGGCCGGCTCGCATCGAGGCTGATGCCGACCAGGCGCATCGCCGCGACGCGGCATCGCGCTTCGCGCACGATCGCGGGTTGAGTCACCGCACGCCAGGGCCGACCACCTTCGAGGTCGAGCTGCTGCGCGACCGCCGCGAGTCGCGGTTGCCACACGGTCGGGGTGAGGTCGAACCAACCGTGTGTTTCGGCGTCGGTGGTGTCGATGGCGACCGCGGTCATCGCCACCCGCAGCCACTGCAACCGCATGTGCTCGCTCAAACGGGCGGCGTTGCGGGGCTCGACCTGGCCGCGATTGCTGCGGAGGACGGCCAGGGCGGGCAGGGTGTAGAGGGCCTCGACCTGGTGGCGCAGTTGAGCGACCAGCAGCGATCGCGGTACGGCATGCGCGGCGGGAAGGACTTGTTCGCCGGTGCTTCGTCGGCCCTGGCGCCCCGCCGAGGTGGCGGCCTGGATCCAGGTCGATGGCACGCCGACCGCGGCGGCCTGTTCACGCAAGACACGGTGGGCGATGGACAGATCGCGGATCGTTGCCTGTGTGGGCCGTTCGATGCGCGGTTCACCGGACAGGATCGCCAGGTCGGCAGCGACGTTCTGAATCGCGGCGGCCAAGCGCCGATGCACGACCGAATGGGCTGTTGTGCTGTGGGTTTGGGTCGGTTCGGTCATGGCGGTGGTCCTGTCCGGTGCCCGGTGCCCTCGGGCCGGGGCATGGGTTTCCGGTTCATGTCGAGTGTCATCAGTGCGATGGGCTTGCTGGTGGTTTCGGGCATGTCAGGTCCCGGGGTTGACGCGGTAGCCGGTCATCCGCCATCCCGCAGCCGTGTTCGCGACGGTGGCGGTGACGTGTAGGCGCTGATGGCGGGTCGCCGAGCCGTCGCGGTGAACCACCAGTTGGGTGACGACCGCGACCACCGAGGTCTCGGCTCCGACCGTGCGGGGTGGCTGTGCCTCGACCAGCGCGGAAACAATGTCGCCGCTGTCGCGCCACCCCACCCATTCCGGCAACGGCCGCATCCCGCTGGCAGGGGCGGTCGTCGCCGCGGCGGCGAGGTCTCCGGTGAGCCACGGCAAGGCACGGGCCAGGGCGGCGCCGGGACCGGTGTCGGTGCTCGGCTGCCAGGAGAACATCGCCGAGAGCCCCATCCGGGCCGTTGTCGCGGCGTCGGCGGTCTCGGGTGTCGGTCCCTCGCTGTGTAATTCGGTCGGTGCCGGTGGATCGGTTGCGGCCGGGTCGCTGCTGCACCCGGCCAGCGGCAGACCGAGCAGGACGACGGCGGCCGCGGTGGCGGCTGATCGGAGTGGCAGTCGTTTCGTCATGGGTGTCCTCAGCTCATCGAGGTCGACATCTGGGCGGCCATCGCGAGGATGTTCGCGACGTAAGGCCGGGTTTGGACTTCGTAATCGGGTGAGCCGGTGGGAAATCCGCCCGAGCGCAGGACCGCACCCTCACCGGCGTTGTATCCGGCCAAGGTGAGCGTGGTCAGATCGCCGACCACGGAGCCTTGCGCGATCCAGCCCTCGATCTTGGCGGCGATGTCGCACATGTAGCGGGCTTGGCCGATGATCGCGTCCCCGTCATCCCACACCGACGCGGTGCCGTTGCCGTCAGCGTCGATCACATACGGGCGACCATCCGAAGCCAGCGCGGACGCGGTGCCGGGCAGGAACTGCGCCAGCCCCTGCGCGCCACTCGACGAAGTCAGACCGCGCTGGAAACCGCTCTCCTGCTTACCCTGCGCCGCCAACAACGAGGCACTGACCTGCGGGCACACTGTGCCGCCTTGGCGATACCAGGGCTCGAGGTCCGCGGGGACCGCGCCAGGCGCGAGGTCCGATTCCCCGGCGCTGGTCCCACATCCGGCGGGGCCGGCCGAGGTCGGGTTGGTGGCTGCGGATTCGATCGGTGCACCGTCGGGATAGCCGCCCCCCAGGGTGGTGACGTGGACGTGATCCATGTGGTTCGCGGTGTCGCCACCCCGGTCCTCCATCACGTTGGATTCACCGCTGGCGGCGCGGTAGGTCTGGCGCCAGATGATGTAGTCGACCCGCAACGGCGCAGCGTTGGTGATGAGGTAGTCGGCGATCCGGTCACCGAGGGCTTTGCCGTTGCCGGAGGACGGGTTCGGGATCATGATGTCGACCGCACGCCCGCTCGGATGATCAGGCAACGGATCCTCACGCTGCCCGTACATCGTCTGGATCTGCGGGAATTCGACGGCGATCGTGCGGGCCACCCGGATCGTGTCCACCTGCAGCCCTGCCTCGGACCCGATGGAAGCCGCCAGGACAGGCAGCTCCTCGCCTGCATTTCCGGCCATCGTGGATCCGGGGCCTGGTGTCGTCGACGAGGTGGCGGTCGTGCCGGGCGAGGTCTCGCTGGCCTGCAACCACGCCATCGGGTCGACGGCGGTGCCGCCGCCGAATTTGCCTCCGCCAGTCCAGATCTCCAGGTGCAGATGCGCGCCCTCGGGGCCGGTGGGGACGGTCTGGCCGTTGTAGCCCACGGCGGCGATCCGTTGCCCGATGCCGACGGTGTCGCCCTCATCGACGAGGACGTCGGTGGGGAACATGTGGCCGTAGACCGAGGACACGACCTGCCCACGAATGTTGTGATCGATGACCACCCAGAACCCGAAACCGGTGGCCTCACCCGCCCGGACCACGACACCGTCAGCGACCGCGTAGATCGGGGTCGTGGGTTCGGCGGCGAAGTCCTGGCCCTGATGCTGTTCGCCCCACCGCATCCCGAATCCCGAGGTCAACGTGTAAGTCCCCGCGGCCAGGGGCATCGTCCTGGCGCCGGGCGCGGACCGGGCCGGTGAACCTGATCCGGTCGTCGCGGCGCACGCGTTGTCGTCGATCCCCGCGAGCAGCAGAAGGAGGGTGAGCAGCAGCATCACCACCGAGGCGACGGCGATGGCGACGCGCGTGGTTCCGGTCATGTCCTCACCCCCGAACGATCCGCGCGGGCGGTCGCCTCACGGTGGCGTGGTGGCTGGAGCTCGACTGCGCGCATGTAGGTTCTCGTTCTTGTTTGCGGCTGCACCGCACGTGAGCTGGTCGGATCACGGTGCTTCTCTGCGGTTTTGCGTAACTGGTATCTCGTTGGTCTTGCGGTTTTCCTCCGGTGTCTGCTCGAGCTGGTGGGGATGGCGTTTCGCCAGTTGGGTCGTGAGAGGGTGTGGCGTGATCTCGGTGCAGATGAATGACGCGGCGGCCGACAGCGTGGGCACGTTCGTGTCGGTCGGCGGTGGCGGTGTGCTCGATGGATCGGTGCCTGAGCTGCGGGAGCGGGCACAAGCCGGTGTCGTGCGCTGTGGCGAGGTCGTTGTCTTCGCCGATCAGGTCGAGCGGGCCACGCGCCCTTTGGGGAACTCCGTCGACCTGACTCAGTGGGAGGTCGACGCGAGCAGCTTCCATCTGGATGACTTCGTGCCGGTGGACAAGGGGCTGCGGGATGAGCTCGGTGTTCCGATGATTTCCGAGGGCGACCAGCGCCGCGTGCTGGTTCAGGGCCTCATGTTGGCGCTGTGCATCGCCCGCTGTGGGCACTCGCTGAACGAGCCGATTGCTCTTCGGTGCATCATCGGGGCGAACACCACCGGCGGAACCTTCCGATTTCATCGCGTTCGGCCCGGCGAACAATGGCACAGCGCGGATCTGGACGGCTATGGCGCGGCCGAGGAGGAAAAGGTGATCGTGGTGGAGACCATTCTCAGCGATCGGTGAATTGCCGTGGTCGGCTCGCCGCCTGGAACCGAGTAGAGAGTACGTTCTCAACGGTCTTGCGTAGACGCAAGATCGACGCAGAATGACTGAGAATCCGCAATCAGTCATGAGAACCAACATCTGTAGGTTCTCGCTATATCTGGCATCTGTTTTCGTGAAGACCTGCTCATATCCAGTGGTTTCTCAACGGTTTTGCGTCTCTGGTTTCTCATTGGTTTGGCGCTTTCTCGGACCTGGCGGTCATTGACGGCCCGTGGTGCGACGGTTCGGCCATAGGGAGTTGCTGGATGCGGCGGCAGGTCGGGTCGGATGCGGGGGTGGCCGCTTCGGTCTTCGAGGTGCGGGATGAACCATCCGGCTTCTAGGCGAGTGGTTCGGTTCCGTGGCATCCGGCCGAGGAGCCTCCGAAAACCCGTTGGCGGATCGCGATGACCGCTGCTAGCGTTCCGGAGGCCGTGCGAGAGAAAGAGGAGGTGGTGCCCGTGAACGCAGTATCGACATGGGTGCTCCCCTCTTGGGTCACGGTCGGGCGATAGGTCGTCCGGGAGCGCCGTTCAAGAGCACTCCCGAAAGGCACGACCATGCAATTCACTTCCGAAAAGCGCCTCGATGACGACAGCATCCTCGAGCGCGCATTCACCCTCGGCGAGATCCCTGGCATCCTGTGGACACCCGGATCATCCGCATCCACACCGGTGCCGCTGATCCTGCTGGGCCACCCCCCGCTCGGGTTGCAGAAGATGTACCCGCGGCTGCTGGCGCGGGCCAGGTATGCCGTGGCGGCGGGCTTCGCCGCGGCCACCATCGAGAACCCGTGGACCGGTGAGCGGCCAGGTTCTACCGCCGCCGATGAGGCCCGCGCGGACCTGCGCAGGGCGTTGCAGGCCGGTGAGGCGGTCACCGACGACATCGTCGACCGGCTCATCCTCCCAGTGGTCGACCAGGCGGTCCCGGAATGGCAGGCCGCCCTCAACGCTCTACTCGAGCTGCCCGAAATCGACGGCCCGGTCGGGTATTCGGGAGGGGTGATCTCCATCGGGGTCCGGCTGGCGGCGGTCGAGCCGCGCATCCGCGCTGCCCTGTTGTTCGCCGGGAGCTTCGTGCCGCGTGTCATAGTCGCCGAGGCCCGGCAGGTCACCATTCCGCTGCAAGTCCTGCTGCAATGGGACGACGAAGGCAACGACCGACAGATGGCCCTGGACCTGTTCGACGCGTTCGGCTCTAAAGAGAAGGCGTTGCACGCCAATATGGGCGGACACACCGGCGTCCCGGCGTCCGAGGCGGATGACGGGAACCGGTTCTTCGCCCGGCACCTGAAGTGAGCCAGTGCATCCTGGCTGGCAGCAGGTGAAAGGAGCTGTCGGCCAGGATGCCGCACATCCGGGTTCTCATCGATATGGCATACGCGCCACATCAGTGCCGAATCAATGAGAAGGGCGTCAACTAGCATGAGAACCTACAGCGCATCCCGGATCACCTGGCCGCCGGGCCGGTGTCGAGTTTGTCGAACCGTCGGTTGGTGTTGTGCACCTCGGAGTCGCGTTCGGTCGGGGTGAACACCATCCGGAACGGGATCCCCGGCTCGTTCGCCTCACCGGTCTTGAGCAGGAAACACCCCGTCCCTGGCGGGGTTTCACGACGTGAGGTATCGAGGTCGTCGTCCGAGGGTGGTCGTGGTGCGGCCCAGGAGGTGACCAGCAGGCGCTCGGTGTCGGTCATGCCCGCGACAGCGCCGATCCGGGTGGCCTCATCGGGGCCGACCGGCCCGATGATCTTGGCCCGTGCCCGTTCGAAGAACCCCAAGGCCTTGGCTTGGGCGGCGGGTGAGTCGAACGCGGCGAGGTCTTTGATGGTGTGCGAGCACATGATCAACCCGGTCGCCAACGGCCGGTTGAGCCGGGTCAAAGCGTCGACGCGGTCGACCATGAACTCCCCGACACCCAGGACCCGCCAGATCTCGTCCATCACGACCTCGAACGTCCGCGCTGCGGCGAGCCCGGCATCGGAAAGCGCGTGAGCGGCCGCGACGGCACCGAAACCGTCGGACCAGCACGTCATCAGCACCGCGGCCAGCAGTTTGGTGTCGCCCTCGGGAATGTGGGAGATGTCGACGCAGATCGCCGGACTGGCCAGATCGATGCGGGTGGTGGTGGGGCCGTTGAAGATCGCCCCGAACGGGCCCTCGACCAGCGCCCGCATCGACCGCCGCAGCGTTTTCGTCGCGGCCCGGTAGGCGAGCTCGTCGTCTTCCTCGGCGAACGCACGCAGCCGGTCACCACCGGCAGAGATCACCGCGAGCAGGTCCTCCAGCAGCGGCGGGTTCTGATGGGTGAACCCGCCTGCGGGACTGTAGAGCTCGCGCAACCCTGCGGCGAGCAGGACCTCTTCGTAGTCGGCGACCCGCCCGCCGCGCACCAGCTCGATCAGGCCGGCGATGATATTGATCTGGCCTGCTTCCACCCGGGCGGCGACCTGGCGACGCTGATCAGGATCAGGCAGCCGGGCGATGATCGAGCCGAGCGCGCCGACGTCGAGAGGGTTCACGGTCCCGTGCCCGTAGCCGATGTCGACGACCTGCCCGCCCAGGCGTTCGACCAGGTCGCGGTATTCGCCTTTGGTGTCGCCCATGCACAGCACGGTCTCCCCCGCCGCGACCGCTCCGGCGACGATGCGCCGGATCAGGGAGGACTTGCCGAACCCGTTGAGCGCCAGCACGAACGCGATTGGTGCGGTGATGAACCCGCGCAGGAACCAGCTCATCGGGTCGAAATGCACCGGGGCGCCGGTGATGTAGTGGCTGCCGACCGGCACCCCGACAGTCGGTGAGGTCGCGCCGACGCAGAACGGCCACAGTCCAGCGACCTGCACGGTCGTGGCCCGCCACTCCGGTGTCCTCGGCACCACCGCTGCCCGGCCGCCGCCGGGGCCCGCGTAGCCGCGGTCGGTGAACGCGGGCGGGGTCAGGTCGAACCCGTCACCGGTGGTGCCGTCGCGGCGTCGGGTCGCGGTCGCGCGCCGGTGATCATCGCTCGAGAGCAGCATCCGCGCCCGCCAGCCCACGAGGCCGCCGCGGGTGGCCATGGCCTCGACCTGGGCGCGGCGGGTGCTGGTGAGTAGGCTGATGCCCTCGACCACTTCGGATTTCGGGTTTTGCTGTCGACGTGGCTCGCGTCGGGTGCTCATCCCGAAACCCGCTTGGAAATCGAGGTGTGTTCCGGCAGGACCAGCCCGATACCCAGGGATGCGGCGAAGCCAGCGGCTTGGTAGCCGTAGCAGCGACGCACCGTCAACCGCGATGCCGCCGCCAACCCCTTCACCGAGGCTTCGATACCGGGCAGATCAGCGTCGAGGTGATCGGTCACCGTCACCAACACCCCGAACCGGGTCAATCCAGCGCCGCGGGCTTGTTCCTCGCGCGCGGCTTGGGTGTTACCGACCCGGATCCGCGCCGACGCCGAGGAAATCCCGCGCTCGGTCTGCTCGGCCGCGACCGCGTCCCGGAAATCGGAATCAACCAGCGACGTCGCTTCGGCCGCCGAGTGCAGTCGGTAGACGATCGCGACCCGCTTACGCGGCACGTCCGGACGAGGCCGCAGGAGTTCTTCGAGGACGGTTTCCATCACCGCGCCGCGAGGGGCGCCGTCCATCTCCCAGGTGATGGAGCGGGCGCCGTCGTGGACGTAGTGATCCCACCGATCCTGATGCGCGAGCGGGCCGACCGATTCCCAAGACTGCGACTCAGTAATCTGCGCGCCAGCAGCCTCGACATCACGCTGGGAAGCGAGGTCGTAGCGGCTGCGCACCAACCCCAACACCTCCCACGCGTGCAGCGGCGTGGCGGGCAGGCCGGCGCGGGCGAGCTGGGACAGCACCGATTGCAGGCGTTGCCCGATCTCGCGGGCCTGCTCGGCCTGGTCGCGGCGGATGCGGCCCTTGCCGATCGCGCGGTAGGTGATCGCGATGCGGGCTTCGATCCGCACCCCGACCCCGCCACTGTCCGCGGCGGCTTCCCGCATCACCGCTTTCGCGAAGTCCGGGGCGTTGTCGCGGACCAACCGGGTGACTTCGCGGGTCTGCTTCAACCGGGTCTCGACCGTGTTGTCCAGGACCGCGGTGACCGCGACGACTTCCCCGCCCCGGCTTTGGGAAGCCAGGAGCTGGCCGAAACCGTCCACCCAGGAATCGATCTGGGGTTGGTCGACGAGCTCTTTGCCTCGCGGGATCACCCGCACGATCACCGTGTAGTGGTCGCTGCGCCGGATGTGCAGCATCGCGAACCGCTTGCCACCCGGGGTTTCGTACTCAGTCAGACGCGAATCAGCCAGTAAACCGGGGAGTTTCGCGATCCCAGGCAGCCTGGAGAACCGACCAGACCGGTAGGTCAGTTCACCCCGGGAACGCGAGCGCGCGAACTGGACGCGCAACAACAGCAGCTCCCAGCCGGTACGCCCGTTCCGCGTCACCGCCAGCGGGACGAACACCACGGCGGCGGCAAGCAGGATGATCCCAGTGAACTCGAGAGAGCGGGTGATCATGAACGACACCATCACCGCGATGATCAACCCGAGCCCCAGCAGAGAAACACCCCACGTCAGCCCGAAGAACCCGGCCGAACGAGGCTGTTCCCACCGTCCGTACATGCGTGTGGTCATCGCCGTACCTCCCCGGGACCGAGGGCGTCGGGGTCGATCGGTGCTGAGGGCGACTCCGGGACAGCGGTTTGCGCGGCTGAGGCCAGGCTCTGCATCGTGCCGACCGTGAGCTGCGCGCCCAACATCGCCGCACCGGCAGGACCGGCCCCCATCGCTCCGGTCGCTGCCGCTCGACCTGATGCACCAGCACCCGCCGCTGACGCCCCGCCGGTTCTAGAACCGCCAACTCCAGGTCCCGCCGCGACCGGCCCGCCACCAGCTGCTGCTGTGGGAGTGGTCTCGGCCTGAGGTGATCCCGTACTCGCGGTCATCGATCGCGCTCCGCCAGCACCACCTGGGCCCGGGGGTGGGGAGCTGCCGTGGCTCGACTGTCCGGTGTTTTCGGATTCGGACATCTTTCTGGCCTGAGGGCGGCTTCCCGCAGCCGACATTGCGATACCGGCGCCAGCGCCGGCCAGGACCGAGGTCGCGCCGCCCCCACCGCCGAGCGTGGCGACCGCGGGTGCGATCAAACGGATCAGCGCGGGCAGAACGACCACGCTCATCACCATCAAGATCACCCCGAGGAGCACCATCTGGGGATCGGTTTGGTCGCTGCCGCCGGTCACGGTGAACGCGATCGCATACACCAACGCTCCGACCGGCTTCCACAACACGAATGCCAGCGACCACGCCACGAGTCGCTTGTAGGCCTGAGAGCCTGGGCTGGTCCCGGACGCCGCAGCGGCCATGGGGATTACCGCGACCACTACGACGAGCAGAGCTTGCCTGATCACGAGCATGGTCATTTGGACGAGCAGGCTGATCAAACCGAGCACGCTCAAGACCAGGAGGATTCCGGGACCGAGGTTGGCCATGATCTTCGGATCGGCGATGCGGTCGATTGCGGAGTCGAGATCGCCACGCGTCGCGTCGAATACGACCCAGTCGGCGAATTCATCACCGGCGGTGGTGGCGACGGTGATCAGCGCTCCGAAGGTCAGCGCGCCGAAGATCGCGCGCGCCAGCATCAAGAAGCTCTCCTGCGCTTCGCCTGCCACTGCCCCTCGCTTGGCCAAGGCCAGGCGTGCCGCGGCGAACATGATCCCCGCGGTCAGTAGCACCACCTGCAACCCGCTGGTGTATTCGCGGATCTGGGCGAGTACCGGGGCGGGTCGTCCTTCGGCAGTCGACAAGTCCGGCGACGGGAATGTCGTCCACCACGCCATCACCATTCGCAGCGCAGACACGAGGCTTTCGATGAGGTCGGAGGCGAGGCCATCGATCACCGAGTCCCGCGCCGCGCTCGCCGCGCCTGCGGCCGCGCCCCCGAGTTGGCAGACCTCCTTGATGCCGGGCACCGCGATGCAGGCGAGATCGGTGACCTGGGCGTGCATGTCCCCGCCCGGTGCTGCCGGGGCGGCAAGGACGCTGGTCACGACTGTCTCCAGTTGCCGAATCCTGCCGTGGACGCGGTGGGTGTGCCGGGGCGCCAGAGCGTGTCGACGTCGTCGGGGACGCGGATGCGCCAGTCGCCCTCGACCCACACCATCGGCCAGGTCGCGACCGCGTAGCCGCTCGTGGAGCGGACCACGAGTTGCACCACGGCCAGGTCGTCGCGGTAGCCGGGCTGGATCCGCACGCCTTCGGGAACGGTCACGTAGCGTGCCATTCCTGGTGCGCTGGCGCGGGATCGGGCGAACCCGGCGATCAGTGCGTCACCGCCGCCGTAGAAGCGGTAACGGACTACCTGTTGCCAGATCGTCTCCGGTGCGGCGTAGGCCCGTCCGATCGCGTCCATCGCCGCCAGCGCCGCGCCCTGCGGAGTGCGGGCGAACCCCGCGGCCACGCCGCTGTCGATGCGGGCCGGGCCGTCGCTGCCCGAGACCGGCACGGCGGCACCGCCCCAGATCCGCTGCCACTGCAACCGCGCCGGTGCGGCGGTCAGGTAGTCCGGCCGTGCGGGGTCGATGCGGCCGTCGAGAGTCTGTGGCAGTGGCACCCCCGCGTCGTCGGCGGGGACTTCGAGCCGGTTGCCGAACATGTCGACCGTCGGTGGTCGGGATTGCGAGGAGGTCGTCGACGGCGTTCGGTCGGTGGTTGTTTCGGTGTGTGCGCGTGGGGGTTGGGGGTTCTCGGGGTCGTCGTCGGCGACGGTCACGACGAAAGCGACGACGACGATCGAGGCGATGATGGTGAGCAGGGTCAGGAGCAGACGAAGTGGACGCATCAGGAGGTCCTTACGGGCGGGTCAGGGGGATCATGTCGGCCGGTGCGGAATCGACAGCGGTGACAGGGCTTTCGGTCACCGGGTCGGCCAAGTGCAGCCGCCATCCGTCGACCACCCAGACGACCCTGGCGGTGTTGCGGGTCATCGAGTGGTCGGCATACGAGCTGTAGATATCGACGCGCGCTTCGGTGAGGGTGTAGGCCGCGAGTGTGTAGCCGAGGAGGGTGGGCACCGACTCCGACGCGGGGCTGGTGATCGAGATCTGGGCGCGTGCTGTCGCCCATTTGTCGCGGCCGGGCCCGGGGGCGAGCATCCGTTGCCCAACCTGCGGCCATTGCCCGTCCGGGGCCAGCGACATCCGCACGCTGGCGTGGATCGCGGCCAGCGCGGCCCCGGCCGGTGAGCGGTCGAAGTCCGAGGCGACCGCGCCCTCGATAAAGTGCGGGCCTTGCTCTGCCACGGGCAGCTCGATGCCCTGCCAGGACCGCCAGCTCACGCCGCTAGGAACCAGTGGCACCGAGCTCGTCGTGCTCGTCGGCGCGCGGTCGGTGTCGGTGCCGGTACAGCCGGTTGCGACGGACAGCAGTGCTGCCAGCATCATCACAGCGACCGCGCCGTGACTGTCGGGTTGCGGTGGTTTCTGGGTCATCAGTGTGTCCTTGGTCAGGTGGGCAGGATGGCGATCGCCAGCACGCTGGCCGAGCCGAGTAGTGCGGCGGCGGCCAGGGAGCCGAGGAAGCCTTCGATGGCTTCCTCGCGGTAGATCCGGATCGCGAGCTGGCCGCCGACCCAGGTCGCGCGGGCGATGCAGACCAGCAGCACGAACCAGGCCAGCCAATTCACCAGCTGCGTCAGCGGTGAAAGGACTTGGGCGGGCAGGGGTGTGGCGAGCATCAAGCGCCCCGGAACAGGGTCTGTTCGTGGGCTGCTTCCAGCGCGGCGACCACCGCGTCGGCGGCGATGCGGGTGTGGGTGGCGATCAGGTCGTGTCCGGCGTCGTCGACGAGGACCCATTCGGCCCACACGGTGTCGGCCAGTTCCGCGACCAGTTGGTGGCCGACGAGCCGGTCCTGTTTGCCTGCCACGATCCAGGTCGGGGTGGCACGCAGCATGTCCTCGACGACCGCCACATCCGACACCCCTGCCCGCAGCGCGTCCATCAGCGCGCCGACGGACTCGAGGATCGGTAGATCGTTGTCGCAGTCGAGAATGCCGAAGGCGATCCCCAGATCGCGTTCCAGGGAGCTACCGGGCTGGCGTACCAGGTCGGCGAGTCCGGATCGGACGGACCGTCGGTCGCCGGGCAGCGCGGGCACCGGGCAGATCGCGACGACCGCGTCCAGACGCAGGACACCGCGGCGGTGACGGAACAGCCACTCCTGCAACAGGATCGCGGCGAAGGACTCCGCGACCAGGATCACCCGGCCGCTGGCGTGAGCGATGACGGTGTCGAGGTCAGCGACCAGCTGCTCAACACCTGGGCGGTCGGGGTGGAATGGGACTCCATGGCGGTGTCCGCGCTGGTCGTAGACCAGCTGTGCGATCTCGCCACCGAAGTGCTGGTGGATTTCGCTGATCAGCGGTGTCCAGGAGGTGGCGTCGGCGAGTGGGCCGTGGAGGTAGATCACGGTCGCTGCGGCGTCGCGGCGCCCATAGCGGGTGAGCACTAGTGGGGTGTCGTCGTCGGTGGTGACGGTGAACCTGTTCCGGTCGCGGGCGCGGGTGAACGGTGTTGCGTTGGTGCGGGATTCGGTCATCTCAGTTGCCTCCCGCCACGGCGGCGTTCATGATCGCGCCGGCGGAGGTGGCGATGATGCCGCCGACCAGGGCCGCGAACACGATCTTGGGGGACTCCACGGCACCGCCGTGCCAGCGTTCCCACCCGAATTTCCCGCCGGCGTAGATCAGGGCCGCGATCCCGGCCAGCATCACCAACCAGCTCAGGTAGCCGACGAGGTTGGTCAGCTTCTCCCCGCCCGGTGGCCGGGTAGGGTTGACCGTGATCTGCTGCGACAGCACCGAGAGGCTGTCTCCCACAATCGATAGCGTGGACATTCTCATCTCTCCGAATCCTGTTCTTCTGTAGCGGTTTTCAACGAAGCGGCGAGCACGGCGATGAGCTCGCTGCCGACACGGTGGACATCGGCGGGCACGGCCTCGGTCAGGCCGGACCGCCGCGGCGGGGCCGGGGTGAAGGGGGTGAACCGGGCGAGCTCGCCCAGTTCTCGCTCGACGAGTTCGTTGTGCCAGCCGATCTCCCACACCAGCTCGGTCAGCTCGGCGATATTGGCGCGGTAGCGGCGCACCGCCGCCGGGACCGCTCCCGGTCGCGCGGCGGTCAGGACGACACCGATGACCTCGACACCATCGGGAGCCGCGCCGACGATCCATTCGCGGAGCCGGTCCGCGCATGCGACCAGCCCGGGAAGGCACAGCCGTGCCGCAACCACGACCCGCTGCGTGGTCTCCGGCGAGGCAGGCCAGCGTTGCCCGCAATCGGCGGCGGGCGCCCACCACCGGGCCAGCGTCGACGTTCCGGCACCGCCGTGGGCGCCGACGATCGCCACCAGCGGCGGATGCGCACCAGTGATCGGCAACGGTTCGATGCGATGTATGGCGCAGTTGGCGGGTGGGTGCACGGTGGCCGGGTCCAACCGGCGGCCGCCGATCGCGTGCAGTCGGTGATCACGAGGGGTCAGGGCGACCATGTCAGTTGCCTCGTCTCTGGACGTTGGTGATGACCAGGCCCGAGGGACCGGTGGCGACGTTGACCAGCTGCAGGTAGTCCGAGCGGGTCCCGTCGGTCCGGAGCTCGACCACGTGCACCTCGGCGGTGTTCTCGGCGACCACGTCGACCCCGACGCAATGAGCGACACCAGCGGGCAAGGCCGCGATCACGGGAGTGAGGCCTTCTCGGGTGACGCCGGACTGCGGGCCGACCAACGCCAGTGCGGCGTCGACGTTGCGTTGCACGTAGTAGGCGTGCTGGAACTTCGCGACCACCCCGGCGACGGTCGTGGTGTCGCCCGCGCCGTCGGTCACCGTCGCCGCCTTGAGCCCGGTGCAGGCCCTCACGCGGTGAGGTGTCGTCGAGCTCGGTGCGGTCGTGGACGCACTCGCCAGGGTCGGAACGCTCGATGGAGACGTGTTCGGCATCATGGCGACCCCGAAGGCCCCGACCGTGCCGGCGAGGATTCCCACCGCGAATATCGCGAACAGGGCTGTCCAAGTGCGGATTCTGAATCCGGGCCCCGACGCACCAGTCCGGTTGCCCGCTGGGTCGGATACCGCGGTCGACGAGATCGGCTCTGTCGGCGGGTCTTCGAGTTGGGTGTAGGCGGGCTGTTCGCTATCGCCGTGGGGCTCGTTCAGCCATCCGGCGCCGTGGCCGGGAAGTAGGTCGTCGCGGGGCATGGGATTCACCTCCTCGAACGGGGTGGGGGTCGGGATGGGTGGCTGGGGCCCTTCGGAGCACACCGCTGGAAGAACCACTGATCGGAGGGGGAACCGAGTGGCAGCCCTTGTGCTCCGAAGGGGTCTAGGGACGCGCGACCGATGTCGCCGGACCGGTCGTGGTCGACGGTGGAATCGGCGGCGTCGTGGTGGTGGTTGGATTCGGTGATGTCGACGGCGGACTCGTGGCCATGGGGGCACTGGTCGTCGAGGTCGCGGTTGCCGAGGGCGAGGGCGGGAAAGCGCTGGCAAGGTCGGTCGCGACGGCGGTGAACCAGGCCGCGGTCGCGGCCAACGGGCTGTCGCCGGTGATGGTCGCCGCGACGGTGCTGTAGCTGCTGCGCCGACCGGAGGAATCGCTGTACTGGGCGGTCGCCGAGGTCGTGTACAGGTCTTGGGTGTCGGTGATCGTGGAAGTGATCGCTTCGAAGGCGTCGTTGACCCAGGTACTGATCGATTGGGGAGGGATCAGATCCACGACCGCGTCAGCGACTTTCGTGCCCAGCACGGCGAGGGCGGCGGCCGGGTTCGACAAGCCGACGGCGGCGAGTTCGGCGATCGTGGTCGCGGTGAACACCTTCTGCGCGACCGACACGACCGCGTTGAGGCCGATCGTGCCGATCTTGAACAACGCCGACAGCGCATCGGATTCGGTCGGCACGCTCGCTGTCGGTGACGAGGCTTCGGCCACGCGCTGGCCGAGGTTCTTCGAGGGCGAGTAGGTCAGCTGGTCGAGGCTGGTGCCGCTGAGGTCGTCGTTGACGACCCCGACCGCGGTGGTGAAGGCCGTGCTGACCAGGGCTTGCGCGACTGTCGCGATCGCGGCGATCGGGTCTTTGCCTTCGGTCTGGCCGGAGATGTTGGCGACCGCGCTCACCAACGGGCTTCCCGATTGGACGTCGCAGGTCGCGTCCCCGGCCACGCACAGGTCAGCGACCCGCCCGGCGAGTGCGCCGTAGCTGACCGGGCCCGCCGCCGCGTCGATCCCCGCGCCGGACAGGCCGGTGTTGGTCAGGCTGATCTTCGAAACGCTGCTACCGTCGGTGCCCGGCGCCGCGGTCGGCGTCCTGGCGTTGTCGGTGCCCGGCAGCACGCCGGTGGCGGCGCGCCGTGAGGGATTGGCCAGTAGCGCGACCGCGGCAACTTTGTCCGCTGGCACTCGGGATCGTGCTGCACCTGCCTTTTCTGCGAAAGTGGCTGCCGCTGCGGCACCTTGGGCGTACCCCGCGACGGCGATCTGGGCCGAGGGGCACCGTTCGATCACTCCGGTGGCGAGTTGTTCGATCTGGTCGGTCGCGGTGCTCACCGCGGTGGCGTAGTTCGCGTCCCCGATGTCGGCGCCGAACACGATGTAGCTCCGCTCGATTCCCGCACCGGCGTTGCTGGCGATCCGGCCGAAGGCTTGTCCCAGGACGCCGGTGTCGCCGGTGTCGACGGTCGTGGCCGCGCCTTCTTCGCTGTTCTGGACGCCGAGGACGTAGAGCAGCGGGCATGTCGACTTCGCCGTCGCCGAGGTACTCGGCGCCGTGGTAGACGGATCGGCGTCAGCGACGGCCGACCCGCCGATGGTGGCGGTCGCGGCCAGGGCGACTGTCGCGACGATTCGTGTCACGTGATGGGTTACGGGGCGGTTCATCGGCTTCGGCTTCCTCTCGCGGTTTCGTCAGTGGTCGGCCTGCCCGCGCCCGTGCAGGGGCGGGCGCGGGCAGGCGTGTCAGGTGGATTGGAGGGGTCCTTCGCGACCGGAGGACCGGCGGGTGAATCCCGCGCGCAGGGTGGTGAAGACGTCGGGGACGCCGAGGTCGGCGGCGCCGAGGTGGCCGGTGTCGTATTCCGACCACGACACCGCCACCTCGCGGGAGGTGTACTCGGCGAACAGTTCCCGCCCGGACTCGACAGGAACGAGGCCGTCGGCCAGCCCGTGGTAGAGGTGCACCGGGACCAGCGGGGTTTCGGTGCCGATGACCTCGTTGGTCAACACGTAGCGCCAGACCGGGTCGTTCCACGGGTCGGGGCGTTCGCACCACACCGACAGGGGTTGCAGGTACTCCACCATCAGCCGCGACTGGTCGAGCTGGGAGGCGTGGTGCACCGCGCGCAGGCCGTCGTCGGTGAGCAGGTGGTCCACGGGCAGGTAGGAGTAGGCCCGCATCAGCCCGACCATCCCGGCGAACGCCAACCCCGCCCACGCGCCACCGTTGAGCGCGGTGATCAACGCCCGCGGATCGCGGATCACCGCACCGGCCGCGACCGCCCGCAGATCCAGATCGGGGGCATAGCCTGGCTGGCGTTCGGCCGCCGCCACAGCGGCCCGGCCGCCGTCGGCGTAGCCCCAGAACGCGACCGGCACCGGACGGCGGCCCGCAGCAGCGGGTTTGGTCAAGGCGATGGCCAGATCCAGGACCGCGTGCGCGCCCGCTTCTTCGGCGAGGAAGTGGTGCGGCTGCAAGCCGGTGATGCCCAGACCGATACCGTCGGGGACAGCGACGGTCCATTCCTGGGCCAGCGCCGCGCTGATGCTGCTGGTGTCGGGTTCGGTGCCGGCGACGAGCAGTTGCGAGGGGGCGCACCGGCCGCCGAGACCGTGGAAGGTCGGAACGTAGACCACCACGGGAGGTCGCGCGGTCCCGTTCCCGGTCCGGGTCTTCGGTTCCAGGACGATGCCGGAGGCCGGCATCGGGACCCCGCGACCCGTGCGGGTCGTGTAGACCACCTGCCAGGCCCGGCCCACCCCCGCCAGGTGTGGGACGGTGACGTTGCGGGTGCGCAGGACGATCCCGTGCTCGGCGCGGGCGCTCAGGGCGGTGTTGTTGTAGAAGGGGTCGATGGGTTCGGTGCCGGTCATTACCGGGCTCCGGCGATGTCGTGGGCCAGCGCGACCATCCACGCTATGCCCGAATTCATCTGCCCGGTCAGGGCGTAGCCGTTGTGGCGCCCGACCGTGTCGGCGAACCGCCACCAGGTGACCGGGTTGACCAACTCGGCGTTCTCCGCTGCCAACTGTCCCCACGCGGCGCCGAGCTGCGCGATCAACTTCCCCACGACCAGCGGATTTGCCGCAACTGCCGCGACGATCTCGTTCCACCGTGCACCTGACGCGGTCGGATCAGGACTGGCTGTGCGGGGGTCACCGGCATCGACGAGCCGATCACCGAGACTGGCCCGCGGCGCGTAGTCGACGTTGCCGAGATCAACCTCGAAGTCGTTGAGGACAACGGTGTTCCAGGCGTCGCCGAGCGCGCTCGACAACGCCGAGCTCAGGGTCGAGACGGCGCCGATCGGGTTGGTCAGATCAGCTTGAGCGAACAATTCCGCTCCCAGGCGAAGGACTGCGGCTTGCCCGGGTGCGGAGCAGGCGAGGTCGCCGTCGCTGCAGATGTCGGCGACCCGGCCGGTGAGCTCGCCGTAGCCGTCGGCGGTTGTCGCGATCCCCGCTCCCCCGGCCGGTGCGGCCAGCACCTGCACCGTCGACACTGCCGCACCGCTGGTGCCCGGTGCCGCGTCGGGCACGGTCTGTCCCGGCCGTCCGGGGAAGACCGGCTCGAGCTGGCCGCGGTCGGGGTTGGCATACAGCGCGATCCCGGCCACCCGATCCGCAGGGACGGGTCCGTTGCCGGAGCCGACGTCGCGGGCGAAGCTCGCCATCGCTTGGGCGCCTTGGGAGTAGCCGACCCCGGCGAGCATCGTGTTCGGGCAGGCCTCGATGATCTGGGCTGCGGCGGCGTCGAGGTTGGCTCGCGCACCCGAGACCGACGACGCGTAGGGGTCGGCGCCGCCGCCGGGGACGATGCCCCCGAACCCGGCCTCGTAGCCGATGTAGGCGCGCTGCACCAACGCCGGGACGGTGGACACGACCGGCCCGATCAGCGACCCGACCACACCGGTATCGGCCAGTGGGTCCGCGGTCGGTGAGGACTGACCGGTGCCCTGCACTCCGAGGAGGTATAGGGCTGGGCAGCCGTTGATCGGCACCGCGTTCGCAGGACCGACCGAGGTTGCGGCGGTCACCGCCGCAGCACTCAGCACGACAGCGGCGACCGTGGCCGCGACCCGGCGAGGAGTCATTGGCCGACTCCGACACCGGCGCCGAACCCGGCGCCGATAGTGCCGCCGACGACCGCGCCGACGACGGCGACCGGGACTCCGGCGATCGCCGCACCGGCCGCCGCACCGGCAGCGCCGCCCAAAGCGGTTCCGGCGACGCCGCTGGTGACCTGGCCGACGATCGGGA
This sequence comes from Nocardia sp. NPDC087230, assembly GCF_044744725.1. Classification (NCBI taxonomy): domain Bacteria; kingdom Bacillati; phylum Actinomycetota; class Actinomycetes; order Mycobacteriales; family Nocardiaceae; genus Nocardia; species Nocardia sp. NPDC087230. The sequence goes on along the minus strand of NZ_JBIUYV010000001.1, from coordinate 543,707 downwards.
CCGGCACCATGATGCCCAGCGCGGCTCCGGCGATCCCGCCGACGGTGCCGCCGATCAGCGCGCCGACGGTTGCTCCGGCCGTGGCGGCGGGGGCGCCGAGCACGGTCGCTCCGGCCGCGCCGCCGAGGCCGGCGCCGCCCAGGACCGCGCCGGAGACGCGGTCGGAGCGTCCGGCGGGGATGCCGATCGAGTCCAGGGCGGTGGCGACTTGGGCTTCGGCTCCGGCGGCGGTGTTGTTGATCGTGTCGCGGACCTCGACCGGGAGCCAGTCCGGGCTCGGGGTCTGGAACTCTCCGATCCGGATCGTGTTCTCCGGCGGGGTGATCGGCGCGACCGGCTCCACCGGTTCGGGCAGGTGCAGTTCCTCGATCCGCACCGGCTCGACCGGCTCCTCCACACTCGGCGCGGGCCGCGACGGGCCCTTGCGGACCTCGGCGGGCTGCTCGTAGTACTGCGGCACCGGTGCCGGCTCCGGCTGAGGTTCGGTCTCGGGAGCCGGTGGTGGCGTGGGGGTTTCGGTGCCCGGCTGGGCGGAGCCGTCCAGGCCGCCCTGGTCGGCGACCGCGCTCAGGGGCGGGGCGGCGTGGGCGGGTGCGGCGACTCCGATGGCGATGGCGACCGGTATCGCTGCGGCGATGAGCAGCGTGCTGGCTCGACGGGTGGCGGGAGTTCTGTGGCGACCGCGCACCGCGCTTTCGTGGGTGGTCGGAGAGTTTTCGGGCATGACAGGGAGACCTCTCTCCTCGAAAGGTGAAGCTGAGGGTTTGTGCCGCAGCCGGATTGGACGTCGTGCGCGGCGAGAATGTTCTGTGCGGCGCCTGCGGGGCACCGCCGGTCAGTGATGCACCGAGCTCGGCGGTGCCTCTCGGCGGGTCAGAGGAAGTGCAGCACCAGGTTCAGCGCGTTGCCGGCCAGAGCCAGCACGTTCGACGCCAGCGACAGCCCCGCGTTGAGGTAGCCGACGATCACGATGGGGTCCACAGGATTTCCTTTCTCGAATGGATTTCGTCTTGCGATATCCATTCAATCCACGAAACCTGGTGCGCCGCTACCTCATTGGCTTATCAGATTTGATACGTCAAAAATGACAAGTTGAGAATTGCGTCCTGCGCTGGCGATTCGCCAAATTTGGGCGGAAAAGAAGTTTTCGAAGAGACACCCGGCGGACCCCCCGGAGTGACCCGGACCACACAAATCCTGCGGTTTCGGCGAACACTTACGTTCACCATGTCGAGACGTGAGGGCAAACCTTGCCGCACGAAAGGTGTTCTGGTACAACCGATGCCATCACCGCGTGGTGATGCTCAGATCAAACCTCACAATCCGTGATGTCCAACACGAGCTCCTGGGGGGGAGCATTGACACAGAAGTCTCCGCGCAGCAGTCCCAGCCGTCGCCGACCTGACCCCGATCCGCCACCCATCTCGATTCCCGAGTTCAGCACCACCCTCCGGTGGCTACGCGAGAGCCGCGGGCTCTCGCGGGAAGAAGCAGCGATAGTCCTCGAGTTCAGTGCCGTTCACCTCGGTCGATTCGAACGCGGTGAATCGCTGCCGTCGGCCAAGTTCATGGAACTGATCATCTCCGGGTACCGGCTGGGTCCGGCGATGGCCGCGCATCTGCGCGACCTCGCCATCCCGGCGATCCCGCTGTCGCCGGCCCCGTACCTTCGCACCTGGGTTCAACGCGATCCTTCCCTGCTGTCGAACCTCGACCGGTTCCAGACTCGGAACATCCCGGCCGCCTATGTCGATCCGCTGTGGAATGTGTTGGCACACAACGATCTGTTCGCCGAGGTCTTGCCCGGGATCGACGAGAGCCGGTCGTTGCCGGTGTGGATGTTCACCGACACAGGCAAGGCCGCCGTGGTCGATCCCGAGGCCGAAGGCGCCTGGTCGGTGTCGATGCTCAAGGGCATCATGGGCAAGTACCGCGACTCCGAGCAGGCGCGGGAACTCGTCACCGCGCTGACCCCGAACGAAGAAGCTCAGCGGTTCTGGGCGGCCGGCTCCGATATCTCCTTCGGGCGTGACTCCCGGTTCCTGCTCCACGCCCACAGCCCCGGCGGCGTCCCGGTCTCCTACCAGCTCACCCTGACCGAGAGCATCCTGGCCCACCACATCCAGCTCTTCACCGCCACCCCCGAGCCCTACTCCGGACCCGAAATCACCTAGTGCCGTGTCCTGAAAGGTTGATGCTGTAACCCGCCACCCGGGGTGGCGGGTTGCCCTCGACCGGTCGAGCGGTGATGCTGCCGGTGGAGGTGGTGCCGGTGGCTCGCAAGCCGGATGTGTTCGTCAGGGCTCTCACGTCGGAGGAGGGCCGCAAACTCGCCCAGATCGGGCGGCGTAGCAAGCAGCCCGTGCGGATGCGGCGGGCGATCGTGGTGATGGCCTCAGGTCAGCATCAACCGGTTCCGTTGATCGCGAAGCTGATGCAAGTGTCGGAATCGTATGTGCGACAAGTGATCCATGACTTCAACGAGAAGGGCATGGACGCGCTGGACCCAAAATGGAAAGGGGGCAGACCGGCGAAGACCGATCCGGCCACGCGTGACCGGATCTGTCAGATCGCTCGGTGCTGCCCCCGGGACCTGGGGTGGCCGTTCTCGGCGTGGAGCCTATCGAAACTGTCAGAGGTGCTGCGCGGCAACGGGATCGCTGACATCAGTCGGGAGACATTGCGCCGGATCCTCAAGGCCGGTGGGGTGTCATGGCAGGCCACGAAAACATGGAAGACCAGCAACGACCCCGAGTTCGTGGAGAAGATGAGCCGGGTGCTGGATCTCTACGACAACCCGCTGGCGGACGGGCGTGTCGTCTGCGTCGACGAGTTCGGGCCGCTGAACCTGCAGCCCCGCGCCGGCCGCGGCTGGCAGCAGGCTGGGCGGCCGACGCGGTTGCGCGCCACCTACAACCGCAACGCCGGTGTCCGGCACATGTTCGGTGCCCTGGACCTGGCCACCGGTCAGCTGTACTACCGGATCCGGGACCGCAAACGCGCGATCGAGTTCCTGGCGTTCGTGAAGTCGCTACGCGCCCGATGGCCGGACGAACGCCTGTACTTGATCCTCGACAACTACTCGGTCCACAAGCGGCGTGAAGTGCGGGAATGGTGCGTGGGCCATGGTGTGGAGTTGGTGTTCCTGCCAACGTACTCGTCCTGGTTGAACCGGATCGAGTGCGAGTTCGCGGCGCTGCGGTACTTCGCGCTCAACGGCACCGACCATCGCACCCATACAGCGCAGGATGCGGCGATCGGTGACTACATCCGTTGGCGCAACCAGCACGCCCGACCGATCCAGGACTTCGCGGTCGGCTCCAAGATTCGGCGCCCCGATTACCTACCGAACGTTGCGTGACGAGGCACTAGACAGCAAACGATCCCGTCCGGCGCAGTGGAGTCCATCCACTGCGCCGGAGGTGTTTCCATGACCGTTCACAGCAGCATCAGCCGCTGACCGTGAACGCGAACAACCCTGAATTCGACACCGCCCGCGAAATACCGGTAGCGAACTCGGCAAATTTCAGGTTTCCTGGATAAGGAAGAGCCATTGATCGGGCAGAAACACGGTGCCCGATGCAAATTCACTCCCACACCCCCACACACCTGACGCGCGAGAATTCTCGGCCTGATCGCGCGCCACTGCCTCGCCGCAGCGCAACAGCACTTCGGCTCCCAGCGCGGTGTAACAGGTTCAGTCTTGCCGAATTCAGTTCCAACGCAGCGACCCAGCTGACGATCGGGCTCCGGCGAACCCATCAATATTGCCGAGACGCCGCGAATCTCGGGACCAACCGGCCTTCCCGGTCCCTCCTCCACCTCAGCGCCCGCGGGATCCACCCCGAGGACCCCGGCGGCAGTTGTGTCTGCTGAACCCCCACCCGGCCTCACGCCGCCGCTGCGCCGGTGGGTCAACACCAAGATCGCCGCCGCGCACGTCGGCGTTCATCCCGAAGTGCTGCGCCGTTGGGCGCGCAAACCGGATAAGCACCCCTGGCTACCCAAGCCCATCCGAGTCGGAAAGGAATTCCGTTGGGACATCGACGCACTCGACACCGCCCTGACGAACCTGGCCGACCCGACAGAGGAGCCCGACGATGAGGCGGGGTAGACCACCGCGGCCACTCGGGGTCCCCGGCAAGCCGATGCTCACCGAGGTCTCCCCCGGCCACTGGAAGGCCCGCGTCTACATCCGCGACACCTCCGGCCGGCGACGCGACGTCACCCGCTTCTCCCCGATCAAGCTCAATGCTCAAGGGCGCGAACTGCCCGATCGCACCGGCCAACGCGCGCTCGATGCCGTGCTAGCTGCCGCCGTCGACATCCGCGTCGACCTCGATGACGAGCTGTCGGACTCGATGACCGTCATACAGCTGTGGGGCCACTACCGCGACCACCTCGTTTCTCTCGGCCGCGCAGCGGGCACCGTCAGCCGCTACGACGAGGCCGCCAAGACCTTCGACGCCGCTTTCGGCGGCAGACGGCTCTTCGAAGTCACGACAGCGACCGTGGAGGCCTTTCTCAAGGAGGTCGGGCACGCCCGAGGCCCGTCGAACATGCGCACCGCCCGCAACGTGCTCTCGGGGATGTTCCGGTTCGCGTGCAGCCGGACCCCGCTCGAGGTCAACCCGGTGCGCGAGGCGAAAATGGCCGAAAACGTCGAAGCCAGGGGTCGGACCGGCGGTGCCGGTGACCTGACCGTCGACGAGCTGCGTTTCATCCTGTCCTCGGTCCGAACCTCGCAGACCCCGTGTCCCCGCAAGCTGTCCAAGGCCGAACGTTCCCGAGGAACACCGGTCAAGGCCTACACCCCACCCACGGTCGCGGCCTACTGCGAAGGCGCCGACCTCGCCGACGTCATCACCCTCTACGCCGCGACCGGGCTACGCCGCTCCCAGATGCTCGGACTCGTGTGGTCCGACATCGACCTCGACGAAGCGACTCTGCACCCGGTCGGCAAGGTCGTCCGGGTCGGCGGCAAGGGACTGGTCCGGGTCACCGACGACGATGACCCCAAGAACCACACCGGCATCATGGCGCTACCCGAGTTCGCCGTCGCGATGCTCAGACGCCGCAAAGACGCGATGGCGGCCCGGCGCCTGACCTCGCCGCCCCAACCCGGAATCGAAGACTTGGATCTGGTGTTCCCATCCGCGGTGTGGACATTGCGAGACCCGCAGAACGTCGGCCACGCGTGGCAGAGGGTCCGAGAAGCGTTGGGCTTCGCCGAGGACATCACCCCGCACAGCTTCCGCCACGCTGTGGCTACGATCCTCGACGACGCGGGCCTGTCGGCGCGTGTCACCGCCGACGTCCTCGGACACAAGGACGTCTCCATGACCCAGAAGCACTACATGGCGCGCGGACGCCCCCACCAGGCCGCAGCGAATGTCCTCGACCGGGCTATTGGCGGCATGCCAGTGGATCTCGACGCGTGACCCGGTCAGTCGCCGGCCGAATCAGGCTCGCCCACGTGGGAGGAACAATGCGAGCAGCCCGAACGCGAGCGCGATCAGGCCTGCTCTGCTCTAGCCTGGGTGGGGACGACCACATAGTGGAGATGGACGTGGAATGCCGACCGGGCTCACTCCCACGCGTGTGGGGAGGGCCGGACGGCAGTCGCTATAGATATCAATTCGCGGGGCTCACCCCCACGCGTGTGGGGACGGCTCGCCCCAGATGACGTAGGCCGGTTCGTCGACCGGCTCACCCCCACGCGTGTGGGGAAGGCACTTCTTGACCAGCGATTTTGGGAAGGAGCTAGACGAATTTCATTCACTTTTCTTCCGCTCCTCCATCATCGAAGGCCCGGCGAGGTCAACGAACAAGGATCACAACCCGCGTCCACAAAATGCACCTGATTCCTCTTTCGTGCAATCGGCAGTACGCCCGTGGATCTCCGTGATCGGTCCGGCGGTCACAGTCACCTGTGGGGTGTTGTCCGCGGCTACGACGACGCCCCATTGGTTACATCACGGATCATGCCGGTTCTTGGTCGAGATCGATTGCGGCACGGATGTCGAAGTAGATCTGATCGACGGATCTCCCAAGGCTCCAGCTCGCGTTGATGCGGACTTCGTCGACGAACGGCAACGGTTGCCACCCGTGGTACCACTGCGCCATCTGTTTCGGCGAGAACTCCTGTGCTTGAGGTCTGCGCTCATGCCGCCGGAGTGTCTCCTCGAAGGTTAGATCGAAGCTGTAGAACAGCGCTGATCCCGCTGTGAGCGAGAGTCGTTCGAGCATCTCGGCGTACCGGTCGGCGTCGAGTATGCCTTCCACGATCACGATCAGTCCGCGAGCCAGCCCGAAAGCAGCGACATGCTCGATGAGGTCGATATTGACCGCGGCGGGAGCGTCAGTCTCGCGAAGCATCTTCCGGCGGACCATATCTTGTGAAGCAACCAAACAGCTAGCACGCGGGAATCGTTGCTCCACCGCATGGGCCACGGTCGACTTGCCCGAGGCGGAGTTTCCTCGTAGGACAACCAACACACTCGCAGTCGAACTGGCGTCGGACCGATGGAAGGCCATCTGTGCCAGCTCCTCTCGCCTCTTCGACCTCAGGTGTTACTCCTCGGCGAACCCGATGAACTCTACGTCAGCGATCAACTGCTCGTGGCCGAGCGAGTACCACTGGCCAACGATCCGGAATCGGTTGTCAAGCAGGTACCTCTCAACCTCGTCGAGCGTTGGCCCCTCGGGAGGCCGCGGCAACGCGATCGGCTCGGCGAATTCGCCTTCCATCGGATCAAAGACTTCGATATTCGCAGTGCCTGTGTGGTGACGCACGGTGAGTCGGTCGCCTGCACGGGGCACAGGAAGCGCGGCATCATCGACCTTCGCGGTCAAGAAGTGGTCGTCCATCGAGCCGATCCTGTCGTCGAGTGGCCGTTCAGCGAGCAGTACAACCTCGCTCGCTAGTCAAGTAGATGCATAGAATCCTAGCGAGTAGCCGACTTTGCACCACTGTGGTCCGCGCCTCCGAACCTACCCGTCCCGGCGCCGGCGACTTCCGTGTGCTCCACAGACTCCAGCCCCTGCTCAAGTTTTCGGCCGAAGCCGGTGCAGGTCGCGGCGCTAGCAGTGAAGAATGCTGTGGTGCCCACGTTCCCATCTGAGATCAAACCCGAGGTCGAGAAGGTTCTTCTGGATCTCAACGACGATCTACTGCTATCGGTCGCGACAGTACGCATGGCACCGCGAGGAGGATGGACCTTTCTCGACGCAATCGCCGAGTTAACCGATACTCCCGCCACTGGCGTGGCGTGGCGGAGCTCAGCCGATGGCCTGACAACGAAGGAGCCGATCTCGATCCAGATTCCGGCGCCGAGCGCATTCGACGTGTGCGATCCCTATGGTGGTTTCCAGATCAATCCTCGGCCGTCAGCCACGACCATCGATGCAGGCAAGTTCCTGCGAGCGCTCGGCGCGAACAGTCCTCAAGCCGACGCAGTCAGCCGGTTGTGGGTTGTATGGTTCTACGCACTGTGGGATGAGCACTACAGGCATAAGCTCGCGGAAGCTCACGGGTGCGAGCCGAACGCCTTCCAACATGACTACTTCGGTGACCTTCGGAAGCTTCGCCACGACACTGCACACGGTAAGGGCATCGCCAGGAAGGGGTACTCGGCGAGCTGTTCGGTCCTTCGCTCGTTCCCGGTCGGCGATCGAGTAGTCCTGCGGCACACGCATTTCAGGGAGATTATCGAGATGATCCCCTGGGAGTATCTCGCCATCAAGCCGGAACCAGCACCGCAGCGGAAACCTAGTCTCACTGCTGAGATCGACAGCGCGCTCCGCGATCGGTTCCGGGCCGCCGCTGCAAAGTCAGGGGTCTCCGTGCACACGGCGACCGCTGAAGCGATCGAGCTGTGGCTGGAGGCTCACTCCGAGGAGTGAGCCTGCCCATCACTCCTTGACTTTGAACCCTCGCAGCCGCGCTTGAGTCGCGATGTCGGCGCGGAACCGCTCCATCGACGACATCGTGTAGAGGCCATCGATCGCTTCATCCTCCCACATCTTGTGCAGTCTCCGGAGATCGGATTTCCTTGACAGCCAGGCCATTCCATCGACCACCGCGCCGATGAACTGGACTGGCTTTCGCACCTCGGCCATCTCCTGGATCTCACGGGGCGCATCAGTCAGTTTGGAACCGGTCGAGTCGAATCCCTTTGCTGCAATAGCTATTACAGCGTTCGCGGCATTGGGAATCACGAGGTCAGCGGGAGCGGTTCTGCCACCCTTGCCGACGAAGCGTGTCCGGACTTCGAACGGCAGGCCGAGCTCGTGCACGATCTTCTCGATCGTGTCTTCGATCGATCTGCCGGTTTCCGCTGCGTTGATCGCTCGGGCCTTGCCGCCGGACCGCGCGGCAAGGACGTCGCCGAAGGTGTAATCGGTCGACAGCTGCGTGCTGAGGAGGCGGATCAGATCGAAGTCTTTGTCGAGGCGTGCGATCAGCTCGGTCGAGTTTGTGCGTGCACGAAGCGCGATCGAGGTGGTCCCATAGATGCTGCGGATGGTGTTCTTGAGGCGCTCCTGACTCATCCCCAGGACGAGGCCAAGAACGAAGGCACTGTTGGGGTGGTCCTCGACCCACTGCGCCAGCACCTGCTGATCGATCTTGCCCAGCCCGGCAAGCTGGGTGGCAGCGTCCTTGACCTGAGCCGTGTGGGCTGTTTCGACGGTTGGGTCGGCATCACCGCTGAGCTTGGACATCGAGTCCAGGTACTCCTGGAACGAAACTGCAGCGCTCATCGAGCAACGAAGATGTACTCGGCGACCTCTTTGCGAGCTGCCGTCGCATGGGTGCCGAAGGTGTAGGTGTGCGGAATCGGAATCAGCTGCACGTCGGACTTGACCTCCCCCAGTAGTTCAATGATCTTGTCCGCATCCGGCACCGCGTTGCTCCCGTAGGACAGCACGATCGTCGAATCTCGAAAGTGCTTGAACAGGTTACGCATTGCTTCCTCCACGGTGCGCGGATACGCGAAGGGAGTGTACTTCTTCACGATCTTCTTCGTTGCGGTGCCTTCCATGATCTCCTGGCCACGCCAGTAGACCGAGAGCCCTTCCAGGAAGTGGTAACGCTTCATGTAGTCAGCGTCGTCCTTGGGTGGGGCGTATGGCGGATCGAGGTAGACCAGGTCAGCTCCTGTGGGCAGGTCGGTCACCTCCCCTGTCACTGCCGTGTGCTTCATGCCGTTGGAGAAAACTGTTCGGTTGTAGGCAGCGGCGTGCTGCACGAAGTGCTCCTTCAGCGACAGCTCCATGTCGCGCCGACCATCGTTGTACCGGTTGACGTCGGTGAAGGTGAATACGCCCCGCGGCTGCCGCCGAGCTGCTGAGAGCACAAGCGCCGAGATGGCGACAGCCTGCTTGTAGGGCGGCAAGCGATCGATATGCGACCAGGCGCTGTCGAGAAACTCCCGATCCGCCGGCGTGAAGTACAACCCGTCGAAGGTTGTACGAATGAAGTCGCGCTCATCGGCAGCGGGCCCGCAGATGGCCGCGATCTCCGATTGGGTGAGCCGCTGCGAGCTGTTGACCGTTGTCGCCGTCGCGATCGCAGTCGGGAAGTTCAAGAAGTCGTTCGAGGTGACGCTGTATCCCAGGTTCTTGAGCAGGTAGGAAACAACACCGGACCCCGAGAACCCGTCGACCGCGGTTTCCCCGCCGATCTCAGCGAAGACCTCGGCCAGCTTCGGGATCAACCGGTACTTCGACCCCATATACCGCAGCCGCGGGTAGACAGCCAGCGTCTGACTTACGGCTGTGTCTACAGGCCGAACTTCCACGGTTGTCATTTTGCCCATGTTACGGGGCGGATCGCAGAGGCGCGGGCAGGGCGGGCGACAAACGCTATCAGCTCCTAACTAGCCAACATCGGGCCCCCACCTCGGCGCGGAAGTGCCTTCCCTGATGATCACGTGGCTCCGCGCCCCGCGTGAGGCACGGCCCCGTGCGCCTCGTCGTGCACAGGGGTATGGCTCGGCTCACCTCATGCATGTGGGGACGACGGGTTGAACACCGACTCAGGCTTGCCCGTCCTAGGCTCACCCCCACGAGTATGTGACGACCAGCGCGAGCAGTTCGGGCACCTGGGTGCTCGGAGCTCACCCCGCGCAGTTGGAAACCACTTTCGACGCATCGATTAAGCGCCAGGCCGAGTGGGACTCACCCCCACGCGTGTGGGGACGACCTCGGCACCACCCTGCTGTGGGATGGGCAGCCGGGCTTACCCCCACGCGTGTGGGGACGACATCCGCGCAACACCGCCGTTCGCGCTGCTGCGGGGCTCACCCCCACGCGTGTGGGGACGACACTTGTTGACCAGCGCTGTTGTCGCGCGACACCTCGATTTTCATTCACTTTGATTTGGCACATCCACTTCGGGGTTCGCAAGTGCCGGTCCCTGGCCTCGCCTATTTCCTGCGCGTGGCGCCGCATGGTTGTCGAGGTGTGGGTTCGCAGAGTCCTCGGCCGAATTAGTGGTGACTTAGTGGGGAAAAAGTTCAGGCCGGGTTTCGAAGGAATCTTCGTAACCCGGCCTGACCTGCGCATACTGTGGAGCTAAGGGGAATCGAACCCCTGACCTTCTCGATGCGAACGAGACGCGCTACCAACTGCGCTATAGCCCCGTGCGGCTCTGGCGAACCGCGCTGTGACACTGTATCAGGCGTTGCGCCCAGATACCGAATCGGTACTCTGACCTGCTGTTCTGCGTGGTTCGACCAGTTATTCGCCGACTGCGCGGCCGAGGTCTTCGACCCGGGTGCGGAGCGCGCGTGCGGTGGCCGGATCGAAGGTTTCCAGGTGCTCGAACATCGGGTCCTCGTCGTCGGTGTCGAGCAGGGTGGAACGGCGGCGCAGGGCACGCGCGGTATCGCGGTCCATGGTGCGCCGCGTCGTGGCCGCCTCGGGGGTGGCGGTGGCCTCGCGGCGCTTGCCCCGGGTGAGGCGAGCAGCACGCCTGCGGCGGATCTCCTCCTCCACGTGGACCTGCTTGCGCAGGTAGGCCAGATAGCCCACCAGCACGGCCGTGGACAGCCCGCACGCCCACCAGAACATCGAATTTAGCAGCAGGCCGAACGCCGCGAACAGGATGGTGGCGATGATGAGGCCGAGCACCGCCCGCTGCCGGAAGCTGTAGCGGGCGGCGCGCGCGATGGCGTCGGCCTCGGGGTCGTAGCCACCGCGCCCGCGCCGGTTCGGCACGAAGTCCTCGTCGTCGTCGGCCGCCGCGTCGGTGGTCTCCTCGGCGACGTCCTCGAGGCGGGCGGGCGGGGCCGGTGGGATACGCGCGGCGACGGGCGGGTCGGTCGCGTCGTCGGCCGCGGCCGACTCGTCGTCGGCGTCCGGCTCCGCCGCAGCGTCATCGATCGGCGCGTCCGCGGCATCCGCGGCCGCGGCGCGGTCTTCGGCCGCGGCGTCGTCGAGGTCTGCCTCTTCCGTCGACGCGGCTTCCAGTTCCGGTGTGGGAGTGAGCAACTCGTCGTCAGCTTCGGTGACGGGCTCGTCGGCCGATGTCGTCATCCGATCCTCCGAATCAGTACGGTGGGGGCGCTTGGTCAGCACACGGGGGCGGTAGTCGGGGTCACTCTCGTGACCGCCTGCCGCCCCGATGCGAATCCGTCGTTCGGCCCCGCCACGGTGCAGCACGCGCGTGGCGAGTGCGGCATCGGTGGTGCGGCGGATCCGGGGATGCCGGTCCGCCAGGATCGGGAACAGGACGAAGACCCACAGCACCACAAGTCCGATCCACAGGATCGAATTCGGCATCGCGGTCATCACCTCCCGTCCCCGCCTGCGCGTTTATCCATAGTTGGACGCACTACCGACGTCCGTAGGTTAATTCGGGCGCGCCTGCCCTCGCGGCAGGCGCGCCGTGCACACCTGCCACATGAGTAACAGAAATTTCACGGCAGTGCCGCTCGACCCTCTCTGACCAGGCGATCCACGACGGTGCCCATGACTTCTTCGACCGTCAAGCCCACCAGCAGATGATCGCGCCATTCGCCGTCCACATCGAGATAGCGGCGCAGCAAACCCTCTTCGCGGAATCCGACATTGCGCAGCACCGCCTGGCTGGCCAGGTTCTCCGGCCGCACCGTGGCTTCCACCCGGTGCAGCCCGACCGGCCCGAAGCAGTGATCGAGTCCCAGCGCGAGCGCGGCGGTGGCCACACCCTGACCGCCGAGATCCTTGGCCACCCAGTAACCGATCCAGGCCGAGCGCAGCGCGCCGCGCACTATATTGCCGATGGTCAGCTGTCCGCTGAACTGGCCGTTCACCTCGATCACCAACGGGATCATCGCGCCCCGCCTGGCCTCGGCTTTCAGGCTCGTCCACAGCGACGGCCAGTTCGACGCGTGATTGCGCGCCTCCCAGCTCCCGCGTCCGGTCGGCTCCCAGCGCTCCAGATGGTCGCGATCGCGCAGCCGGATCCGGCTCCACGCGGCGGCGTCACGGAAGCGCACCGGGCGCAGCGTGACCTGTCCGCCCGCGACGATCACCGGACCGAGCCGGGCCGGCCATCCGGGATGCTGACCTGCCCGGAATACGTTCATCGAGTCCACTGTTCAGCCGCGCTGCGCCAGGAACGCGACCCGCACCTCGTCACCGGTGCGGAAATCGGTGTCGTCGGGCTCCACCACGATCAGGCTGTTCGCCTCGGCCAACGTCGCCAGCAGATGGGAGGACCCGCCGTTGCCGTTGCCCAGCGGCTGCACCAGGTAGTCACCGGTGGCCTCGTCGCGCAGCAGCTGCGCGCGCAGGTAGCCCTTGCGACCGGGCATCGAGGTGATCGGAGTGATGGTGCGGGCGTTGACGATCCGGCGCATCGGCTGCCGACGGCCCAGCGCGATCCGGATCAACGGACGCACCATCACCTCGAACACCACCAGCGCGCTCACCGGATTCGACGGCAGCAGGAAGGTCGGGACCTCGTCGCGGCCGAGCCTGCCGAAGCCCTGCACCGAGCCCGGGTGCATGGCCACCCGGTCCACCTCGAGCTCGCCGAGCCCGTCGAGCGCCTCGCGCACCTGGTCCGAGGCCCAGCCGCCGACCGCGCCGGCGATCACCACGACCTCCGAGCGCACCAGCTGACCCTCGACCACATCGCGCAGCCTGCGCGGATCCGCGCTGACGATGCCGACCCGGTTGACGTCGGCGCCCGCGTCCCGCGCGGCCGCGGCCAGCGCGTAGGAGTTCACGTCGTAGACCTGACCGGGGCCGGGCGTGCGATCGATATCGATCAGCTCGCCGCCGATGGAGATCACCGACAGCCGCGGCCGCGGATGCACCAGCACCTTGTCCTGCCCGACCGCGGCCAGCAGCCCCACCTGGGCGGCGCCGATGATGGTGCCCGCGCGGACGGCGACATCGCCGGGCTGCACGTCGTCGCCGATGCGGCGGACGTAGTCGCCCGAGCGGACCGGCTCGAAGACCTTGATCCTGGCCCGGCCGCCGTCGGTGAAGTCCAGCGGCAGCACCGCGTCGGCCAGGGTCGGCAGCGGGGCGCCGGTGTCGACGCGCACGGTCTGGCGCGGCTGCAACCGGATGGGCTGGCGCGAACCGGCGACCACCTCGCCGACCACCGGCAGGGTGAGGTCGATCAGCTCGCCCGCCTCGTCGCGCACGTCGGTGCCCGCGGCGGAGACGTCGACGCTGCGCACCGCGTAGCCGTCGATGGCGGCCTGATCGAAGCCGGGCAGCGGCCGTTCGGTGACGACGTCCTCCGCGCACAGCAGACCCTGGGCCTCGGATATCGCGACCCGGACCGGCCTGGGTGCGACCGCGGCCGCGGTGACCTTGATCAGCTGATCCTCAACCGAGCGCATCGAGCTCCTGTGTCTATGTGTCCATCGCTTGTCGCGCTTACGCGTTCGGGGAGTTGGGGTCCCACTCCGGGCTGAGCCGGAACTTCAGCCACTCGCGCAATTGCGGGCCGTATTCCTCCCGCTCGAGGGCGAAATCGACGGCAGCTCGAAGATAGCCGCCCGGGTTACCCAAATCGTGGCGCGACCCACGGTGGACGACCACATGGACCGGGTGTCCCTCCGCGATCAGCAGGGCGATCGCGTCGGTGATCTGCAATTCCCCGCCCGCGCCCGGCGTGATCCGGCGCAGCGCGTCGAAGATCACGCGGTCGAGCAGGTAGCGACCCGCGGCGGCCAGCGTCGACGGCGCGTCGGCCAGCTCGGGCTTCTCGACCATGCCCTTGACTCGCAGCACGTCGGTCTCGGCGCCCTCGGTCAGCTCCTCGACATCGAAGACGCCGTACGCGCTGACCTGCGACTTCGGCACGTCGATCGCGCACAGCACCGAGCCGCCGCGCTCCCGGCGCACCCGGCTCATGGTCTCGAGCACGCCGCACGGCAGCACCAGGTCGTCGGGCAGCAGCACCGCGATGGCGTCCTCGTCGTCGTCGAGCACCGCCTCGGCCTGGGCGACCGCGTGGCCCAGCCCCAGCGGCTCCTCCTGCACGACCGAGGTCACATCGAGCAGACCGGGGGCCTTGCGGACCTTTTCCAGCAGGGCGAACTTGCCGCGCTCGGCCAGGGTGCTCTCCAGCACCAGGTCTTCGACGAAATGGGCGACGACGCCGTCCTTGCCGGGCGAGGTCACGATCACCAGCCGCTCGGCGCCGGAATCGGCGGCCTCGGCGGCGACGAGCTCGATGCCGGGGGTGTCGACCACCGGCAGCAATTCCTTGGGCACCGTCTTGGTGGCAGGCAGAAACCGCGTCCCGAGTCCGGCCGCGGGTACCACCGCAGTGCGGAAACCGGAAGTCTTGTCTGTCATGCGCATACCCTATCCATTCAGCGTGCCGTCCGATCGCCCGTCGCGACGATCCGGCGTCGGCAAGAGCTTAGGGTGGTCGCTGTGGAGATGCCCGGTGAGCGCACCAAATATGCATGGCGCAGCCACATCCTCGCCGAACGAGCGCTGGTCGGGCCCGCCGATCACGCACGCGAGGCCGCGGCGCTGGCCGCCGCGATCGGCCCGCTGGCCGGGGCCGACGACGTGGTCTGCGCCTATGTCCCGATCCGTGGTGAGCCCGGCGATCTGCGCATGCTCGACGCGCTGCGTGTGCGCAACGCCACGGTGTTGCTGCCGGTGACCGGCGAGCCGGGACCGCTGAGCTGGGCCCGCTACGAGGGTCCCGATTCGCTGCGCAAGGCCCGCTTCGGTCTGCTCGAACCGACCACGGCGACGCTGCCGCCCGCCACCGTGACCACCGCCGCGACCATCCTGGTGCCCGCGCTCGCGGTGGACCGGCGGGGCGTCCGGCTGGGCCGCGGAGCGGGGTACTACGACCGCACGCTGGGCGCCGTCGGAAACAGCACTCGCCTGATCGCCGTCGTCCGGGATAATGAACTCGTCGACCGGCTGCCGGAGGAACCGCACGACCGGCGGATGGGGTGGGCGCTGACGCCCGGCGGTGGGCTGCGTGAACTGGGCGGTGACCGGCCCGTTCCGCCGGAATGAAACGGCGATTTCCGACGTTGGCAGTGTCGGCGGTAGAGTGCTAGATCGACGAGACTTGCGGAGGATCCTGTGCCAACTTATTCATACGCGTGCACCGAGTGTGACAACCGCTTCGACATCGTTCAGTCCTTCTCCGACGACACGCTGACGGAGTGCCCGCAGTGTTCCGGGAAGCTGCGGAAGCTGTTCAACTCGGTCGGCATCGTGTTCAAGGGCAGCGGTTTCTACCGCACCGACAGCCGGGGTGGCGCGTCCACCGCGAGCGAGCCCGCGAAGTCCTCCGCGGACAGCGGCAGCACCAACGGCAGCAGCTCCACCAGCACCAGCACCAGCTCGACGCCCGCCGCCGCGAGCTGATCTCCGCCGGTTTGTCCACAGCACCGAAGTTGTCCACAACCAGCACTTTCGGCGGCTGATCCGCACTGCCACGCCCCTAGGCTTCGGGCATGACTCGCAGTCTCGCCGATCTGGGACGTGGCGGTTCCTGGCGTTTCGCCCTCGGTAACCGCCCGGCCTGGGCCGATGCGCTGCTCGCGCGGCGCATCGGGGCCGCCGTGCTCGCGCTGCTCGCCCTCGCGCTGTTCGTCCGGGGCGATCCCGGCACCACCCGGCACGACGTCGTCGTCGCCGCCCGTGAGCTGGCTCCGGGCCGACTGCTCACCGCCGACGATCTGCGCGTCGACCGGCTCGAATCCCGTTCGCTGCCTTCGGGTTCGGTCACCGATACCGCCGTCCTGGTCGGCGCGACACTCACCGGCGCGATGCACGCCGGCGAAACCTTCACCGACCTGCGCGTCATCGGCCCGCGGTTGGCCGCGGCCGCGGCGGGCTCCCCCGACGCCCGGATCGTGCCCATCCGCCTGGCGGATTCCGCGGTGGCCGAGGTGTTGCGCGCGGGCGACCGGGTCGATGTCGTCGGCGTCGAAGACTCGGGCGGACCGGGTGCGAGCAAGCCCGCCCGCACGCTGGCCACCGACGCCGCCGTGGTCCTCGTCACCGCGACGGGCGAGCGACGTTCGGGCGCGGAACGGGTGGTCCTGGTCGCGCTGGACGCCGAATACGCCACGGCGGTGGCCGGTGCCTCGTTACGAACGGCGCTCACGGTCGTCTTCCATTGACCCCGCCGGCCCGCACCGTGGACGCCACCTGGGCACTGTTCGCGAGAAATTTGCCGCAATGCTGATTAGCATCACACACGAACCTGCTCGACCGTTCAGCGCATTCGAACCAGGAGCACAGCGCCCCCGGCCGGCTCCTCGACGAAGGAGACATCGGCAATGCTCAAAGGTTTCAAGGATTTCCTGCTCCGCGGCAATGTGATCGACCTGGCCGTCGCCGTCGTGATGGGTACCGCGTTCGTGGCCATCGTCACCGCGTTCACCAACGGGATCGTCAATCCGCTGCTCGCGGTCTTCGGCGGGTCCAACGAGATGGGGCTGGGTATCCAGCTGGTGGCCGACAAACCGGCCACCTTCGTCGAGATCGGGCCCATCATCACCGCGGGCATCAACTTCCTGATGATCGCCGTGATCCTGTACTTCGTGCTGGTGCTGCCCGCGACCATGGCGAAGAAGCGCTTCTCCAAGGCCGACGAGAAGCTCTCCGAGAACGAGCTGCTCATCCAGATCCGGGATCTGCTGGCCGAGCAGGGCAACACCTCGAACGGCAAGCACGGCATCGCCACCGAGTCGGCGACCAGCAACGGCGAACACACCCGCTGAGCTGCCTCGACGACGAAGGTCGGGGCCGGTTCCGGGAACTCGGCCCCGACCTCGTCGGGCGCGCTGGTGGCCTGCGTCAGCCGAGGCTGAACGGCTGCCCCCACAGGGTGACCCAGCTGATCACGTTGTCGGTCTCCACCTCGACGCTCACGAACGAGCGCGCCTGCGCGTACCCACCACAGCCCGACAGACCGATGGTCTCGTCAGCCCAGGTCACCGAGCCGCTGCCGCCCTTGAAGGCGTTGCGGGTCTTGTGGGACTCGTTGCCGTAGTCGTCGGGCTGTTCCAGATCGAGAACGTAGAAGGACTTGGACTGGCCGGGGCCGACGGTCAGTTCGCCGCCGGAGGTCACACCTCCGGAGGGATTGCCTTCCCAATCGCTTTCGCCCTCGGCGCCGCCGGCGGCCGCGCCACCGGCGATGTTCACCTGGCAGCCGACGGTGTAGCCGGGGAAGATCTTGCCGCCCCCGTCGCCGGAGACGGTCACCTGCGCGCTGCCGGAGACCCAGGCATTGCGATGGGCCGGTGTGGAGCCCAGCGACGGATTGATATTGGCCGATTCGTTGACCAGGCTGATGTCGACGACGGTGCCATCGGACAGAGTCTTGGTGATATGCCCGCCCGGCAGCGGAACGAAGGTGTCGGCATCGGCCGCACCGGTGGAGAACAAGCCCAGCGCCACAGTCGCCGCGGCCGTGATCCCGGCGGCGCGCGACATGCTCTTACGGTTGATCGTCACAGTTGACCCCTCGAGGGTGAATTCGTGTGCGGTAGCCAGATTTTCGGGTTCGGCCGCGATCAGCCGATGCTGAACGGCGCACCGTACAGCGTGGTCTTGGAGTAGTGGTCGCCGATGATCTCGACCACGGTGTACGACCGTGCCTGGGCGTAGCCGGCGCAGCCCTGAATCTGGATCTCCGCGTCCTGGTATTCCACCGAGTAGACACCGGGCTTGAGGATGTCCTTGGCATCGATCTGCACGAAGGCGACCTCGCCGGGGCCGAGATTGAGCCCGATCGAGCCACCGGCGCTCGGGCCGCTCGTGGACAGGCCGCCGGACAGGCCGGCGCCGACCGCGTCGTCACCGATGCTGATCTGGCAACCGACGATGTAGCCGTGGTTCAGATTCGATGCACCGTGTGTCGAGGAATTGTTGGAGCCGGGACGATTCGACGGACCGTTCCACGGGCCGACCTCGCCCTCCGGCGTTTCCTGCACATCGGCCCGCGCGTTGCCCGACACCCAGACGACGCGGCCCGCGCCGTTGGCGGCCAGCGACGGGGAGACCAGGGCGTGCTCGCCGGTCCGGCTGAGATGAACGCCGGGGCCGTGCTTCTCGCCGTCCGGCAACGGAACGAAGGTATCCGCATCGGCTGCACCGGCCGACAGCAGGCCGATCGTCACGGCCACTGCGGCGCCGGCGCCGACGGCGCCGCGGCGCACGCGGTTGGTGCGGTTCTCGCTCATACTTCCCCTCGAGGTGTACGCAAAATCGACCTCGACCGTCGAGGTCGATATCTGTGCTGCGCCCGGACCCAGCCCAGACGGGTCCGCGGACCGCGTCGCTGGCAACAGGGCAGATTCGCCCAGCCGGGAGGTGTATCGAGAAGCTGAAAAGCACGAAATTCGTGGTGATAACGACCACAACAGCAGTCATTTCGCCACAAACATAATGAGGGGACCCCGCAATGTCCAGCGCTATGCCATCGACGGCACAACACCACGGGCCGGTCGCAATCGCGACCGGCCCGTGGTGTTCGTGATCGAACAGATCAGCCCAGGCTGAACGGCTGACCCCACAGGGTCACCCAGCTGATGACGTTGTCGGTCTCGACCTCGACGCTCACGAAGGCACGAGCCTGCGCGTAGCCGCCGCAGCCGGTCAGGCCGATGGTCGAATCCGACCAGGTCACCGAGCCGGCGCCGTCCTTGAACTTGTTCGACTTGCCGTGCGACTCGCTGCCGTAGTCGTCGGCCTTCTCGATGTCGAGAATGTAGAACGACTTCGACTGGCCGGGGCCGAGCGAGAGCTCGCCGCCGGTGCCGACGCCACCGGAAGCGTTGCCCTCCCAGTCGCTTTCGACCGTCGCGTCGCCGGAGACACCGCCGCCGGCGATGTTCACCTGGCAACCCACGGTGTAGCCCGGGAAGATCTTGCCCGAGCCGCCGTCGGAGACGGTGACCTGCGCGCTACCGGAGACCCACGCGTTGCGGTGCACCGGGGTGGAGCCCATCGACGGGCTGATGTTGGCCGACTCGCCCACCAGGCTGATCTCGACGACGGTGCCGTCGGACAGGGTCTTGGTGATGTGGCCGCCCGGCAGGGGAACGAAGGTGTCGGCGTTGGCCGCGCCCGTGGAGAACAGGCCGACGGCCACGGTGGCCGCGGCGCTGACGCCCGCCATCCGCGCCATGAACTTACGGTTGATCATAGGAATGTCCCTCGAGGATTGAGTTCGCCGCAGCGAGAAGAAGATTCGTGCCGGTTCGAAAGACGTCAGCCGATGCTGAACGGCATGCCGTACAGGGTGGTCTTCGAGTAGTTGTCACCGATGATCTCGACCACGGTGTACGCCCGGGCCTGCGCGTAGCCGGCGCAGCCCTGGATCTCGATCTCCGCGTCCTGGTAATCGATCGCGTAGGTGCCGGCCTTCTGGATGTCCTTCGAGCTGATCTGCACGAACTTGACCTCGCCCGGGCCCAGGTTGACGCCGATCGAGCCGCCGGCGCTCACGCCACCGGTGCTCAGACCGCCGGAGACGCCGGCGCCGATCGCGTCGTCGGCGATGCTCACCTGGCAACCGACGATGTAGCCGGTGTTCAGCTGGGAGGTGCCGTGGGTGGAGGAGTTGTTGGAACCGGGGCGGCCCGACGGGCCGTTCCAGGGGCCGACCTCGCCCTCGGGGGTGTCGGCGACCTCGGCCAGCGCGGTGCCGGAGACCCAGACGACGCGTCCCGCGCCGTTGGCGGCCAGCGACGGCGAGATCAAAGCGTGCTCACCCGTGCGGGTGATGGTCACGCCGGCAGGGCTCACCTTCTGGCCGTCCGGCAACGGCACGAAGGTGTCGGCGTTGGCGGCACCGGTCGACAGCAGGCCGAAAGCCACGGCGGCCGCGGCAGCGCCGACGCCCGCGGCACGGGCGCCGCGGCGCACACCGGTGGTGCGGTTCTCGCTCATACTTCCCCTCATCAGTGTCTAACAGCCGATCTCGACTTTCGAGACCGGACGGGTGGACCTCACAGGCCCAGCTCAGTGTGTCGCCCCTTTGTTGCCGTTACGTAACCAACTGTTATTTCGACGATACGGCCGGGGCCGGTGTGGCGAACCCGAGCCAGGGTTCCACCGGGTGGTTCAACGCACAGAAGTGGGGTACTGCGGGGACCAATAGTTGATGGCTCGATGGCGAACATTAAACGCTGCGCCGTCGTTCCGGCAACGAAAGAGTTCGTAAATTTCATTGTGACACCCAGCACAGTTCCACACATGGTCACATGCTTTGAAGTGCATAAATGCATCCGAGATCCCGCGCGTCAACGGGGGTGGACCAGAAGTGGTTACTGGCGAGTTTCGAACACTCATACGACAAAGGACCACGCTTTCGCGTGGTCCCGGGGAATTGTCACCTGTTCGCAATCACACCGAAAACGACATTTCGGTGAGCGCCTATTACGTAGCGGCTACGTAGATAACGGTACGGTCACCCGTGGTGCGGTGGCACCTGCGAACGTAACCATTCGTCGTTATCCGAACGCCCGCCGCGCTCGTCGCCGGTGGTTTCGGGCAGCACGTCACCGAAGATGCGGGCCAGACGCGCGGCCTCGGCGGCCTTGCGGTGGAGGGCCTCCTGGTCCTGCGGCGACGTGCTGTCCGACGACGTCATCGTGTCCTCACTCGTCCAAACCGGAGAGCTCGTCGATCACCCGGCTCGCGAGCGGACCCAGCGTCGCCATGCCGTCGCGGATGGCGGAGCGGGTACCCGGCAGGTTCACGACCAGGGTGCTGCCGGAGATGCCCGCGACACCGCGCGACAGCCCAGCGTCCAGCGAACCCGCCACCCGGCCCGAGGCCCGCAGTGCCTCGGTGATGCCGGGCAGTTCCCGGTCGAGCACCTGCGCGGTGGCCTCGGGGGTGACATCGCGCGGCGACATACCGGTGCCACCGACCGAGATCACCAGGTCGACGCCGCCGATCACCGCGGTATTGAGCGCGTTGCGGATCTCGACCTCTTCCGCCTGCACCGTCACCGAGGCGTCGACGAGGAAGCCGGCCTCGCTGAGCAGTTCGGTGACGAGCGGGCCGAACGAATCCACGCCGCCATGCGCCGTCCGATCGTCGACGACAACAACCAGTGCACGCCCTGCCACGGGAGCATCGATGTCCATGCTCATCACCGTAGCGCCTACGCACGACAGCGCCGCGTTCGAACGCATCATCGGCCACCCTCCGCCGCCGCGCCGGTGAGGGTGACCTCGACCGTCTTGGCGTTGCCACCCTGCTCGTCGGTGTAGGTGAGCTCGACCTTGTCGCCCGGCTGATGCGAGCGCACCGCCGCGATCAGCGCGTCGCCGGAGTCGATCGGCCGATCGTCGAGCCGGGTGACGACCGCGCCCGCGGGCACGCCCGCCTTGGCGGCCGGACCGTCCGGGGTGACCTCGAGTACCCGGGCCGCGGTGTCCTGCGGCCGCAGCTTGATGCCGATCTGGGCATAGGTGGCGTGGCCGGTCTTGATCAGTTCGTCGGCGACCCGGCGGGCCTGATCCACCGGGATCGCGAAGCCGAGGCCGATCGATCCGCTCTGCGCGCCGCCCGCGGCCTCGCCGCCGAGGCTGGCGATGGCGGTGTTGATGCCGATCAGCTTGCCCTGACCGTCGACCAGCGCGCCGCCGGAGTTGCCCGGGTTGATCGCCGCGTCGGTCTGGATCGCGTCGATCACCGGGTTGACCTGGCTGGGGGTGCCCTCACCGCTGGTCGAGACCGGGCGGTTGAGCGCGGAGACGATGCCGGTGGTGACGGTGCCCGCCAGACCCAGCGGCGAGCCGATCGCGATCACCGGCTGACCGACCGCGAGGCCGTCGGAAGTGCCCAGTTCGATCGGGGTCAGCCCGCTCTTGCCGCTGACCTTGATGACGGCCAGATCCGAGACCGGATCGGCGCCGATCATGGTGGCGGGCGCGGTGCTGCCGTCGCTGAACACCACCTCCATCTTCGCCGAGGCGCCCGCGCCGGCGGCGACGTGGTTGTTGGTGAGGATCAGGCCGTCGGTGGACAACACGACGCCCGAGCCCTCCCCGGAGGCGCGCGCCCCGGCGACTTTGATCATCACGACGCTGGGCAGCACTCGCTGAGCTACCGCCTGGGTGGAGCCCGCGGGGGCGTTGGCGACGTTGTTGACCGCGGGTTTGGGAGCGTCGAGCGCGTTGGTCACCGGCGCTCGGTCCGAGCCGGTGGCCAGCACGCCGACCACACCGCCGACACCGCCGCTGACCAGCGCCAACGCCGTCGCCCCCGCGACGAGTCCGAGCCGCAGCGGCTTGCGCTGCGGCGCCTGCGCAGGCGCGGCGGCGAACGGGCCGGACTGCGTGCCGAACGGCGGCTGCCCCGGCGCCTGGTGGCCTTGCGGCGCGCCGTAAGCGGACACGCCCGGCAGCGGTGCCGTGCCGTGCGACTCGGCCGACCCGTAGGGCGGCTGTGCCGCGCCGTACGGCTGCTCGGCGCTGTGGGAGGGCGCGGCGCCGTACGGCTGCTCGGGAGCGTGGGGCGGCACCGGGCCGTAGGGATGGCCGCCGCCGGACTGTGCCTGGCCGGAGGCCGGTGCCGAGCCGGCGTGCTGGGCGGGGCCGGGGTACGGCGCCTGCTGCCCCGGATACGGTGCGCCGGCCGCGGGCCCCTGGTCCGCAGGCGCCGGGCCATGGCCCGGGAACCTCGCCTCGGCGGGATGATCCGCGCTGCCCGGTCCGGGGTCGGCGGGCTGGTCAGCAGGTCGCTGCTGGGGATCGTCGGTCATGGTGTCTGTCTCCTCACGCTTGCTGTCCAGCTTCGTGACGGGTACTGAGAGGCGGCTGAGATCGCCCCGTCAGTTCGCCGAGACTCCGCGGCCGATCACACCGAGCCGGGCTCGGCTTCGTCCGGGATCGCGGGGGCCTCACCGGGCAACACGATCCGGACCAGGGCGCCGCCGCGGTCGGAGGTGTCGATCGCGATCGTGCCACCGTGCTTGGTGACCACCTGCTTGACGATCGCCAGGCCCAGCCCGGATCCCGGCATCGAGCGCGAGGCCGTGGTCCGGTAGAAGCGCTCGAACACCAGCTCGCGTTCGCCGCTGGGGATGCCGGGACCGGCGTCGGCGACGGCCAGTTCGAGCAGCCCGGGTCCGGCCGGGCGCATGGTGATCCTGACCTCGGCGTCGCCGGGACTCCACTTGGCCGCGTTGTCGAGCACGTTGAGCACGGCGCGTTCCAGGCCCGCCTCGTGCCCGTAGACGAACCACGGGCGCAGTTCGGCGGTGAAGGTGATGCCGGTGCGCCTGCGCCGCGCACGCTCGAGCGCGCGCTCGGCCACCTCGCCGAGATCCACCCGCTCGTAGACGGTTTCGGGCGCGTCCTCGCGGGCCAGGTCGACCAGGTCGCCGACCAGCGTCGAGAGCTCCTCGATCTGGGCGACCACGTCCGCGCGCAGCTCGGCCATGTCCTCGTCGGGCAGCCGGGGCGCGCCCGGCCTGCCCGAGGCGATGAGCAGCTCCATATTGGTGCGCAGCGAGGTGAGCGGAGTGCGCAATTCGTGGCCGGCGTCGGCGACGAGCCTGCGCTGACGATCCCGGGATTCGGCCAGCGCCCGCAGCATCGTGTTGAAACTCTCGGTGAGCCTGGCCAGTTCGTCGTCACCGGTGACCGGGATCGGGGTGAGGTCGTCGGTGCGGGCGACCCGCTCGGTCGCGGCGGTCAGCCGGGCGATCGGGCGCAGGCCGGTGCGGCCCACCGCGGTGCCCGCCGCGGCGGCGAGCACGACGCCGCAGGCGCCGACAACGAACAGCAGCCACGCCAGCCGGTCGAGCACCTCCCGGGTGCGGTAGAGCTTCTGGGAGATGATCAGCGTCGCGCCGCTGTGCGTGCGCGCGGCGAGTACGCGCTGGTCACCGACGGTGCGCAGCGACGAGTTGATCTTGCCGTCGGCGACCGCGAGCTCCTGCGCGCCGACCGGCGGGATCGTCTGCTGCGGCGGCATGTACGGCTTGTGGTCGGCGTAGATCAGCGCGACGCCGACGTCATTGGAGAACAACCCGGCCAGCACGATCGACTGGAAGCCCAGCGTCTCGAAGTTGTTGTTGATCATCGTGGCCGCGCGGGCCTCGAGCTGGGCGTCGACGTCGGCGTAGAGCGCGCGCGCCACCATCGCGTAGGCCGCGATGGAGGTGACCGCGACGGCGATCAGCACCACCGAGGCGGCCAGCAACGTCACCCGCCAGCGCAGCGACACCGAGCGGGTAAGCGGCATGGGTGGGCGCATCTCCCCCGCGTCCGGCGGGAGTCGCAGGACGGCGACAGCGGGTTCCTTGGGTGCCATGGCGGCCGCCTACGGAGGGGTCTCGCGCAGCACGTACCCGACGCCGCGCACCGTGTGGATCAAGCGTTCCTCGCCGTCGGCCTCGGTCTTGCGCCGCAAATAGCCGATGTAGACCTCCAGCGCATTTCCCGAGGTGGGAAAGTCGTAGCCCCAGACCTCTTCGAGGATGCGGCCGCGGGTGAGCACGCGACGGGGATTGGCCATCAACATCTCGAGCAAGGAGAACTCGGTGCGGGTGAGGCTGATGGCGCGTTCGCCGCGCGAGACCTCTCTGGTCACCGGATCCAGCGACAGATCAGCGAACACCATCGCTTCCGATGCCTCGCCCGGGTCGGGTGCGCGCCTGCGCAGCAACGCGCGTAAACGCGCCAGCAATTCCTCCAACGCGAAAGGCTTCGGCAAATAATCGTCGGCGCCCGCGTCGAGGCCCGCCACCCGTTCGGAGACCGAATCGCGGGCGGTCAATACCAGAATCGGCAGATCGTCGCCGGTGCTGCGCAGCCGGCGGCACACTTCGAGCCCGTCCAGTCTGGGCATCATCACATCGAGAACCAGGGCATCGGGCCTGGCCGCGGTGACTTTCTCCAACGCGTCCATGCCGTCCACCGCCAGGTCGACGGTGTAGCCGTTGAAGCTCAGCGACCGACGCAGTGATTCCCGCACGGCGCGATCGTCGTCGACTACCAGAATGCGCATGTGCTCAGTTTGCCGTGATCGACTGAGAACGTACTGAGAGGGGCACGCCCCCGCGTGGCGGTCGCGATGTGCCAGCGCATATTCGGCGAATTGCAGACCGTGTGGTCCGGATTGCCGTTGACCACCCAGCCGGGTATCTTTCCTGCGGTAAAAGAAGACCTCCAGTTGGTTCTGCGCTCGCATCGCTCCGCGACCTCCCCGCGCGGGCCGGGGTCTCACGTGGAAGCAGAGGCAACGCACGCGGATGGAACCTGCATCGCGCTCCTGGCAATTCAGCCTGTCGAACTGGTCGGTTACGCGCAAGGTCGGTGTGGTGCTGGTGCTGCCGGTGATGCTGGCGACCACGTTCGCCGTGCTCCGGATCAACAACGAGCTGCAAATGATGACGCAGCTCAGTGCCGCCACCGAACAAGCCACCGTCATCCGCCCCGTCGTCAAATTCGCCACCGCCACCGAACAACTCGCGGTCGCGGCGACGGCCAACTGGGGTGCGATCGCCGACCCACAGACCGACGCGGCGCTCACCACCTACGACCAGGCGCTGGCCGAGGTACAGAGCGCCATGCGCTCGGCCCGGCTCTCGCCGACCATTCAGACCGAGCTCACCGCGGCCACCGCGACCGGCGCCACCCTGCGCAACACCGTGCGCGGCGGCTCCCCGGCGATGGTCGGTGAGCAGTCCGACGAGATCGCCGAGCGAATCGCCAACGCGCTCGCCCAGACCCCCAACGTCGAGGACTTCGTCGTCCAGCGCTACTTCCTGCAGCTGACCGCGCTGCACCAGGCGCGCCGGATCCTCACCCACCAGCGCCTGCTGGTCGTCTCCCCCGACGCGGGCCGCAGCCAGAGCGCCCGGGCGCGGATGCTGGTCGAGCTCGGCTCCGAGATGACCACGATCATGACCTACGCCATGATCATGCCGGAGAAGGCGGGCAGCAGGGCCGCGATGATGGACGCCGTCCAGACCAGGATGAGCGTGCTCAGCCAGAACAGCGGCGACCCGACCAGCAACGCCGCGGTCCTCAACACCCTGCAGGTCAGCGCCGACACCTACGCGTCGAGCCTGGCCACCCTGCTCGACAACATCGATCACACACTCGAGACGAACACCGCCAACGCCCAGACCGGCGCGCTGCGCGAGACCACCCTGGTGCTCGGCATGCTGCTGGCCGGCCTGGCGCTGGCCCTCGCGGTGGCCCGCACGCTGGTCGTCCCGGTGCGCAGGCTGCGGCGGGACGCGCTCGAGGTCGCGCACGTGAAGCTGCCCGACGAGCTCGCGGTCGTCCGCAGCGGTGGCGCGACCCCGGAGATCGCGCCGGTGGGCGTGCATTCCACCGACGAGATCGGCCAGCTCGCACGCGCCGTCGACGAGATCCACGAGCAGGCGCTGAATCTGGCCGCCGATCAGGCCCGGCTGCGGCTGCAGATCGGCAACATGTTCGAGACGCTGTCGCGGCGCAGCCAGTCGCTGGTCGAGCAGCAGCTCGCGCTCATCGAGGAACTCGAGCACGACGAGGACAACCCCTCGCGCCTGCAGACGCTGTTCCGGCTCGACCACCTCGCCACCCGCATGCGCCGCAACGGCGACAACCTGCTCGTGCTCGCCGGTACCGTGCTGCGCCGCGGTCACCTGCCGCCGGTGCCGCTGTCGGACATGCTCTGGAGCGCGGTCTCCCAGGTGGAGGACTACCAGCGGGTCGAGATCGGCAACGTGCCCGACGGTGTCGTCGCCGGTGAGTCCGCGGTCGACATCGAGCATCTGCTCGCCGAGCTCATCGACAACGCGCTGCGCTACTCCCCGCCGAGTACCTCGGTGGCGGTCATCGTCGGCCGCGCGGTCGACGGCGGCTACCTGATCGAGATCACCGACCGTGGTCTCGGCATGTCCGCCGACGACCTGCAGACGACCAACGACCGGCTCGCCTCCGGTGGTGAGGTCACCATCGAGACCGCCCGCCGGATGGGTCTTTTCGTCGTCGGCAGGCTCGCAAAGCGGCACACCATCACCGTCAGCCTGCGGCGCACCTCCACCCAGGCGCCGCAGCCGGGCATCACCGCGAGCGTGCACCTGCCCAGCGCGCTGGTCTCGCCGCCGCCCGCGGTGTCGGGTCCGCCGACCGGCCCCAACCCGATCGTGTCGACCGGCTCGCACGCCCTGGCACCCTCGGCCATCGGCCCGCACGCGCTGACCCCCGCCGACATCACCGGCCCCAACCCGATCCTGTCGCCGACCGGCCCGCAGCCGCTCGTGGTGCCGGTGCCGGCCGGCCCGAATCCGCTGGTGCCGACCGGCCCGAATCCGCTCGTGCCGACCGGCTTCGGTCCCGGCGGGGACGCCGAGCCGCCGTCGGTGCCGCTGACCGGTGCCGGACTGCCGCAGCGTCGTCCGCTCAACGGCCAGCCGCCCGAACCCGTCGAGCCCGAGCCCCAGGAGCCGACCGGGCTGTGGGCCGAGCACGAGCACGACACCGACGACCTGCCGGTCCCGGCGCCCGCCCCGGCGAGCGACTCGGCGACCAGGGCGATCGGACTACCGCAACGTGTTCCCGCCTCCGCGCTCAGCGAACTCACCGAGACGCGGCAGGTGCCCCGTCTGCCCGAGCCGGAACGAACGCCCGAGCCCGCGCCCGCGCCGGTCGCCGAGGCGGACCCGATGCCGACCACGAGTACCCGGCTGCAGCCGGTGCCCGGTGAGGCTCCGACCCCCATCTATCAGCGGATGGTCTCGGAATGGCTCGTCGAACCCGCTTCCGCCACTGCCGAATCCGGCGGCAACGGCGCATCATGGAGTTCCCCCGGAGACGCGGGCTGGTCGGCAGCGGCCAGCGCGGGCAATCCACCGACATCGTCGCGCACCGTCGGTGGCCTGCCGATCCGTAAACCGGGCGCTCAGTTGGTCCCCGGTGGTCTCGCCCCCGCCGAGGAGGCGGGTGCTCGCGATCCCGAGGAGATCCGCAACAACTTGACCAGACATCTCAGCGGCGTCCGCAGTGGCCGTGCCGAGATCCAGTACAACGACGGAGGCCTCGAATGAGCAACGCGCACCCCACGGACGAGAATCTGAATTGGCTGGTCGCCCGCTTCACCCGGGATGTGCCCGGCGTCTCGCACGCGGTGCTGGTGTCGGCGGACGGCCTGCTGCAGGCGACCAGCCCGCACCTGCCGTCGGATCGGGCCGAGCAGCTGGCCGCCGTGACGGCGGGGTTGGCCAGTCTATCGATGGGTGCGGCGCATCTGTTCGACGGCGGCAAGGTGATGCAATCGATCGTCGAGATGCAGCGCGGGTACCTGCTGGTGATGAGTGTCGGAAACGGCTCGCACCTGGCGGTTCTGGCCAACAAGAGCCACGACATCGGCCGCATCGGCTACGAGATGGCGTTGCTCGTCGACCGGGTGGGCTCGGCGGTCACCGCCACCGCCCGCTCCGCCGGCTGAGGTGAGATGTCGAGCCCGTACGGATCAGAAAACCGGCCGACGACCCGGGTCAGGCCCTACGCTCTGACCTCAGGCCGGACCGAGCCCGCGATCTCGCTGCCGCTGGAGGCAGTGGTGGAAACGGTCTCCTACACCGCACATATGGAATGGCCCGCAGGGGATCTGCGCACCGAAATCATGCGACTGGGCACACATCGGCTCTCGGTCGCGGAAATAGCTGCATACCTCGGACGCCCACTGGGTATGGTCCGGGTGATGATCGGCGATCTCGTAGTCGGCGGGATTCTTCGAGTGCATTCGACGCTGACCGAGCAGGCGAGCTATGACGAACGCCGATCACTGATGGAGAGGACTTTGCGTGGACTCCGTGGCCTCTGAGGGCATGCGCCCCCCGAACCCCGATCAGCGGGTCGCGTCGACCAAGATCGTCGTGGCCGGTGGATTCGGGGCGGGTAAGACGACTTTCGTCGGTGCGGTATCGGAGATCGTTCCGCTGCGCACCGAGGCGATGGTGACCCACTTCTCCGACGGGATCGACGATCTCGCCGAGACGCCGGAGAAGGAGACGACCACCGTCGCCATGGACTTCGGCCGCATCGTGCTGCCGGGCAACCTGGTGCTGTACCTGTTCGGCACCCCGGGCCAGAAGCGGTTCTGGTTCATGTGGGACGACCTGATCCGCGGCGCCATCGGCGCGGTGGTGCTGATCGACACCCGCAGGCTGGAGGACAGTTTCGCCGCGGTCGACTTCTTCGAGGCGCGCGGCCTGCCGTTCCTGATCGCGGTGAACCGCTTCCCGAATGCCCCGCGCTTCCCGATCGCCGAACTGCGCGAAGCGCTCTCGGTGCGCGAGGGCATCCCGATCGTCGACATCGACGCGCGCAACGCGGTCGAGGTCAGGCAGGCGCTGGCCGCGGTCACCGAGTACGCCATCGCGCAGCTCGAGCCGCAGCAGTTCGAGGAGGCCGGCCGGCGTGGTTGAGGTGCTCGCCGCGACCGGTGCGGAAACGTTCGGCCGCGGCACCGGCATCGCCTGGCTCGCGTTCGATCTGTCGATCCTGGGCGCGCTGGTGGCGTTCGCCTGTGTGCGGCACGCGAAGTACTCCCTGCGGTTCCGCCTGCTCTGGCTGACGATGGCGGCGGTCTCGCTCGGCGGAGTCGGACTGTGGCTGGCCAATTCGGTGGCGCTGCTCGGCATCACGGTGCACGACACCACGTTGCGGTACAACGCCGCGCTCGGCGCGGCGGCGGCGGCCACCGCGGTCGTCGGCGTGCTGGCCGGTCTGCTGATCGCGGGCCGGACCCCGCAGTTGCCGCGGCTGATCGTCGGCGGGCTGACGATGGGCCTCAGTGTCGGCCTGTCGACCTACCTGACCCTGGACGCGCTCGCGGTGCAGGGCACCGTGGACGAGTCGCTGGGCCTGATCGGCGTCGCTGTGCTGGCGTCGATGGCGCTGTGCATCGCGACCCTGTGGGCCTTCCAGGTCGTGCGGCTGGTCC
Organism: Nocardia sp. NPDC087230; assembly: GCF_044744725.1. Taxonomy (NCBI): domain Bacteria; kingdom Bacillati; phylum Actinomycetota; class Actinomycetes; order Mycobacteriales; family Nocardiaceae; genus Nocardia; species Nocardia sp. NPDC087230. The sequence continues at coordinate 513,296 of NZ_JBIUYV010000001.1, read as the reverse complement.
TGGTGCGGGTCGCGGCCTCGACACTGTTCGCGCTCGGGGTCGCCGCGGTGTACTACACCGCGGTCGCCGCACTGGAGTTCACGATCGATCCGGGCAGCCGGACGCCGGGCGGCCTCACGCCGTTCGACCTGGTGTTCCCGATGTTCGTGCTCGGCGCGCTCGGTCTGACGGTGCCCATCACCGCGGTGCTGATCGCGCCGGATCGGCGAGACGCGGCCGAACGTCAGCGCGAGGCGCGCACCGTCACCGCCCGGTGACCAGCTAACGTCCGGTTTGTCGGAAAATTTGTGGACCAGCGCCCCGCTCGCGAAATCCCTCGCGGCGAGCCACATCCGGCCCGAAAACCGCCCCTGAAGTGGCGATGAGCGGGTTCTCCTTAACCGGAGAACCCGCCCTCCCGCACGAGAGTACATACCCGCCAAGGACTCCGCATCAGTCGCTGGGGAATTTTCCTGTGCCACAAAACAAACCAAGAGTCGGTTATGTGCCCGCCAGCAATCGCCGGGCAAGCCGTTAGCCCTGCTCACGCCAAGTGGCATGCGTCACATCGTTAACCGAGCGATTGCCCCGAACCCGCCCATAGGGCGCTGAACAGGCATAACGTCCTCACGGAAAGCCCCCTGGACAGCACCGGTCGAAGAACCGGTCGCGGACGGCGCGTTCGGCCCCCACCAGCGCCTTCAGCGGGTTATCGTCGGCCAGGGCGCATTCGTCTCGCCCAGCACATCCAAGGTTCGTTCGAAGGAGTTCGCATGGCCGTCAACGTGGTGCTCGACAAAGTTCTCGACAAGGCATACGAGAACAAGACGCTGAAGGAAATCCTCGCCGCGCCGCCGTCGGCCCTGGCCGGCCTGACCGAGGCGCACGACAAGCAGCTGCTCGAGGCCCTGAAGATCAAGACCATCGCCGATCTCGGCAGCAACAAGTTCTTCCAGCTCGCCGCGGCCCTGGCCGAACTGGCCGAGCGCGAGGGCTGAATCCCGGGCGGCCGACAACGGCCTGTCGGGATATTTCCCGGCAGGCCGTTGCTGTTGTCCGATCCCCGATCCGGGTTGTCCCCTCCGAACCAGCTCTCGAACTCCCCGTGCGGGCGGATCTAGATCCGCGACGGGTCGATCAGACCCTTCCGCACCGCCCCTACGATACGACGCGGCACCCGGTACTCGACACCCCCGACGGTGACCGGAACCAGCTGCGGAACGGCGGCTTTCCACTGCGAACGCCTGCTGCGGGTGTTGGACCGCGACATCCTGCGCTTCGGTACGGCCACGGCTCAGCCCTCCTTGCCCGCGCGCGAGCGCTTTCCGTACTTGCGCTCGAATTTCTCCACCCGGCCCTGGGTGTCGAGGTTGCGATGGGTGCCGGTCCAGAACGGATGCGAATCCGAGGTGACGTCGACCATCAGCAGCGGATAGGTGTTGCCGTCGGTCCACTCGACGGTGCGATCGCTGGTCGAGGTCGACCGGGTCAGGAACCGCTTGCCGGTGCTCGAATCCTCGAAGACCACCGGGTGGTAGTCGGGGTGGATACCCGCTTTCATGACGTTTCTCCTCTCTCGGTGCGCTCGCCCGCCGTGGCCGCGGCCTCGGACGGATCGGCGCAGGGGTCTTCGTGCCAGTCGCCGAAGGGGTCCTCCCACAACGCGACTCGTTCCGGCGCCCGGTCGACCAGCAGCAGCTCGTCGTCCTCGACCAGCGCCCAGTGCAGCGCGTGCCGGATCTCGGCCGGGTCGGCGTCGTGGGCCAGGATCACCAGCGACACATCGCGATCGCCGAACCGCTCGTCCCAGCGCAGCGCGGCCATCGCCCGGCGGTCGGGGTCGGCCGAGGCCTGTTCCTCGGCGTCCATCGCCGCGAGCCAGCGACCGGCGCCGCCCACGCGCAGACCACCACCCGCCGATTCCAGCCACACCACCTGGTCGGGCTGGGTGGCCAGCCAGACCCGGCCGCGCGCGGTGACCACGCCGTCGAACAGCACGTCCAGCGCGTCGTGCAGGCGGCCCGGATGGAACGGCCTGCGCGCGGCGAACTCGATGAGCGAGACGCCGCAGTCGGTGGTCAGCGGCGGCTGACCGCGCAGCAGCGGCGCGTGAGCGTCGAAGATCCGGCCGCGGCGCGCGTCGGCCGGGATTCGGGTCAGCAGCGCGCCGATCTCGACCGCGTCGAAGGCCGGGAGTTCGTCGAGCCAGGCGACCGGCGCGGCGGGCGCCAGCCTGCCGAGGACGGCGCCGAGCCGTTCGCGCTCGAGCGCGTCGACCTCGGTGGCCAGCACCACCAGCGCGTCGGCGAAGTCGACCTGACCGACGGCCACCTGCGCGACGGTGCGCTCGTCGTCGGCCGCGGCGAGCCCGCGGTCGGCCAGCACCTCGTCGCCGGTGGCGTCGGCGAGCCACTGCTGTCCGTCCAGGCAGGTCAGGGTGGCCTCGATCCGCACGTTGCGGCTCGCGGGACCGTCGACCCGGTCCGCCACTCCGGTCACCTCGACCGTGTCGATCGCGTGGCACAGCGCCTCGGCCTCGATGGCCGGGTCGAGCGCGAGCACGATGCGACGCACGTGCGCGCGGGCGGCGAGCGTGCACAGCATCGGCAGCAGATCGGCGCGCAGCGTGCACGAGACGCAGCCGTGCGCGAGTTCCAGCACGGTGGTCGTGACGGTGCCCGCGGTGCGCACCGTGCGCCGCACGACGCCTTCGCGCAGGTCGGCGAGGTCGTGGTGCACCACCACCGTGCCCGCGTCCGCGCTCAGTGTCGCCGCGATGTGCTCGACGCCGGTCATGGCAGGTCCGGAGAAGCCGGCCAACAGCACGACGGGCGTTCTCCGGTCGGACTGGTCCAGCACCCGATACCCCTTTCGATAACGATTTTCATTTACGTTACCCCAACGGTACAGTGCGGAATAACTGTTGTCGAAAATGGTTGTCATCTCCATGGAGGGAGGTCGCATGTCGGCCCACTGCCAGGTCACCGGACGCAAGCCCGGCTTCGGAAAAGCCGTCTCGCATTCACACCGGCGCACCAACCGGCGCTGGAACCCCAACATCCAGCGCAAGACCTACTACCTGCCCAGCGAGGGCCGCCGCATCACGCTGACGGTCTCCGCCAAGGGCATCAAGACCATCGACCGGGACGGGATCGAGGCCGTGGTGGCCCGCATCCGTGCCCGGGGCGACAAGATTTAGGAGCACCCATGGCCTCGAAGTCGACCGATATCCGACCCATCGTCAAACTCAAGTCCACCGCGGGTACCGGCTTCACCTACGTCACCCGCAAGAACCGCCGCAACGACCCCGACCGGCTGGTCCTGCGCAAATACGACCCCGTCGTGCGCAAGCACGTCGACTTCCGCGAGGAGCGCTGACGCTCCCCTGAGCTCAGGGGCCGGAAGCGGCAGCGCAGCGTAACCAGGTAGGCCCAGGGAAGGGAGCCGATAGATATGGCGAAGAAGTCCAAGATCGCCCGCAACGAGCAGCGCCGCGCGATCGTCGAGCGCTACGCCGCCCGGCGCGCCGAGCTCAAGGAGCTCATCCGCAAGCCGGGAACCGGCGACGCCGAGCGCGCCGCCGCGCAGGCCGAACTGCGCAACCAGCCCCGCGATGCCAGTCCGGTACGATTGCGCAATCGGGATGCAGCCGATGGCCGGCCACGCGGCCATCTCCGGAAGTTCGGCCTCTCCCGTGTTCGTGTGCGCGAGATGGCCCACCGGGGCGAGCTCCCTGGGGTCCACAAATCGAGCTGGTAGACACCCACTGATCTCGTGAGAAGGAACATCGCATGGCAGTGAAGCGAGCACCGTCCAAGAAGGCACGCGCCGAGCAGGGCCGTAAGCCGAAGAAGAACCCGTTGATCGCCGCGGGCATCGAAGTCGTCGACTACAAAGACGTCAACCTGCTGCGCACCTTCATCTCCGATCGCGGCAAGATCCGCAGCCGCCGGGTGACCGGCCTGACCCCGCAGCAGCAGCGTCAGGTCGCCGTCGCGGTGAAGAACGCGCGCGAGATGGCGCTGCTGCCCTTCACCACCACCAAGTAGGTCCACGCGCGAGAGTGGCCCCGAAGCTGTTGCCTCGGGGCCACTGTCGTTGTGCGGGGCGAAGAACGCCGCGACTAGATCATCACGGGATGGTGAGGACCTGGCCCGCGTTGATCAGATCCGGGTTGTCGATGCCGGAGGCGGCGGCGATCTCCTGGTAGCGGTTGCCGTCACCGTAGAAGCGCTCGGAGATGGCCCACAGGGTGTCGCCCGGCTCGACCGTGTAGGTCTGCGCGGCCGGCGGCGGCGGGACCTCTTCGGCGATCGGGGCGGCGGCGACCGGCTCCGGCTCGGGAGCCGGGGCGGGCAGCGGGTTGTCGGTGTTGGTGGCGGTGGCCCACGCGACCGAGTCGTCGGTGCCGTAGAGCACGACGTTGCGGTCGGGCTGCACGACCAGACGCTCGACGTTCTTGCCACTGGTGTCGGTGGCCCAGACGCGCGAGCCGTCACCCTTGTAGATGACGAAATCGCCGTCGTGCTGCAGGGCCGCGCGCTGCACGTCCTGCCCATGAGTCTGTGCGGCCCACACGACGTTGCCGTCGGGCTCGGTCAGCACGAGGTTGCCGTCCGGCTGCAGGGCCAGGGTGTACGCACCGCCGGTCAGGGACTGTCCCAGTCCCAGTTCTTCGCCTACGCGCAGCGTGTCGCCCACGTTCGTCCTTTCGAAGATCCAGTTGCAGAGCATCCAACAGAAGATGCTCGCCGTATGCCACGGCGTCGCATCGCAAGCGAATGTAGTCCCCACCGAGCCGAAATGGGTGAGTTACGCGCAGGGTTCGCGGAAAGTTCACTGTGAGGAGTACCGCATCTAGAATGCCGCACCGACCCGCTCGAGCCCGCGCGCCACGCCGACTAGGCTCGCGTCATGCGAACGACCTCGCGTTTCACCGCCGCCACGGCCGCCCTGGCCGTGCTGCTGAGCCCGCTCACCGCCTGCTCGGACTCCGATGACGCTGCGCCCCAATCTCATTCGACGACCACGAGCGTCCGGCCGGAGGACGGCAACGCGAGCCTCGGCCATCGCTTCACCCCCGACCCCACCATCGTCAACCCCCACTCGCTGCCCTTCACCTCGTGGACGCGCCTGAGCGACAACACGATCGGCGTCAACTTCCAGACCGGCAACCCCGAGTGCTACGGCGTCGACGTCACCGTCACCGAGTCGGCCACCGCCGTGACGGTCGCCCTGCGCGCGGGCACCCGCGCCGACGCGGTCGGCAAGATGTGCACCATGAACGCCGTCTTCGGCACCGTGGAGATCGTTCTGGCCGCGCCGCTGGGCAGCCGCCAGGTGGTCGACGCCGGATAGCGAAAACGGGTGCCGCACCGAGGGATTCGGTACGGCACCCGTTCGGGTCCGGCGGTGACTCAGTGCGCGAAGTGGCGCGCTCCGGTCAGGTACAGGGTCACACCGGCTTCCTTGCAGAGCTCGACGGTGTCCTTGTCGCGGATCGAACCACCCGGGTGCACGATCGCGCGCACGCCCGCGGCCACCAGGATCTGCGGGCCGTCGGAGAACGGGAAGAACGCGTCGGAGGCGGCGACCGAACCCTTGGCCCGCTCACCGGCCCGCTCGACGGCCAGTTTGCACGAGTCGACCCGGTTGACCTGCCCCATGCCGACACCGACGGCGGCACCGTCGTCGGCCAGCAGGATCGCGTTCGACTTCACGGCCCGGCAAGCGCGCCAAGCGAATTCGAGGTCGGCCAGGGTGGTGGCGTCGGCCGGGTCGCCCGCAGCCAGGGTCCAGTTGGCCGGGTCGTCGCCCGCGGCGTCGAGAATGTCGCGGTCCTGCAGCAGCGCGCCGCCGCTGATCGGACGCAGCTCCACGCCCTTGCGCCGCGGCGGCTCGGCCACCAGCACGCGCACGTTCTTCTTGCGCTGCAGCACCTCGACCGCGCCGGGCGCGTAACCGGGGGCCACGATCACCTCGGTGAAGATCTCGGCGACCTGCTCGGCCATCTCCACGCTGACCTCGCGGTTGGCCGCGATCACGCCGCCGTAGGCGCTGACCGGGTCGGTGGCGTGGGCCTTGCGGTGCGCCTCGGCGATGTCGGCGCCCACGGCGATGCCGCACGGGTTGGCGTGCTTGATCACCGCGACGGCGGGCTCGTCGAAGTCGTAGGCGGCGCGCCAGGCGGCGTCACCGTCGGTGTAGTTGTTGTACGACATCTCCTTGCCGTGCAGCTGCTCGGCCTGGGCGATGCCGACCGTGCCGTCGTTGCTGGTGTACAGCGCGGCGGCCTGGTGCGGGTTCTCGCCGTAGCGCAGCACCGCGGCGCGCTCCCACGAGCCGGCGACCCAGCCCGGGAACTGCTCGGTCTCGGGCTGCACGGCGGGCACGGCGACCGAGCCCATCCAGCTCGCGACGGCGACGTCGTAGCTCGCGGTGTGCTGGAAGGCCTTGGCGGCCAGTCCGGTCCGCTCGGCGAGGGTGAAGCCGCCCGACTTCACGGCGGCGAGCACGTCGTCGTAGTCGTTGACGTCGACGACCACGCCGACCGACGGGTGGTTCTTGGCGGCGGCACGCACCATCGACGGCCCGCCGATGTCGATCTGCTCGACGCACTCGTCGATGCTCGCGCCGCTGGCCACGGTCTGGGTGAACGGGTAGAGGTTCACCACCACCAGCTGGAAGGCCTCCACGCCCAGCTCGGCGAGCTGGTCGACGTGCTCCGCGCGGCGGGTGTCGGCCAGGATGCCCGCGTGCACCCGGGGGTGCAGCGTCTTGACCCGGCCGTCGAGGGTCTCCGGGAAACCGGTCAGGTCCTCGACCTTGGTGACCGGAATGCCCGCCTCGGCGATCTTGCCCGCGGTCGAACCGGTCGACACCAGCTCCACGCCCGCGGCGTGCAGTCCGGTGGCCAGCTCGATGAGCCCGGTCTTGTCGTAGACGCTCACCAGCGCCCTGCGGATCGCCTTACGTTCACTCACCGGCGTGCTCGCTCATCTGGAATTTCTGCCTTTCGTCCGTCGGAGACAATGCCTCGGGTCGCGACAGCGGCGATGACCTCCGCCAGCAACCGTCGCTCGACAACCTTGATGCGCTCGTGCAGGGCGGCCTCGTCGTCGCCGGGCAGCACGTCGACCGCCTCCTGCGCGAGGATCGGGCCGGTGTCGACGCCACCGTCGACCAGGTGCACCGTGCAGCCGGTGACCTTGGCGCCGTAGGCGAGCGCGTCACGCACCCCGTGCGCGCCGGGGAACGACGGCAGCAGCGCGGGGTGGGTGTTGATGAACCGGCCGCCGAAACGTTCGAGGAACGCGGGACCGACGATCTTCATGAAGCCGGCGGAGACGACCAGGTCGGGCTGGAAGGCGTCGACGGCGTCGGTCAGCGCGCGATCCCAGGCGGCCCGGTCGTCGAAATCCCGCACCGCGACCCGGAAGTGCTCGATCCCCGCGGTCTCGGCGTGTTCGGTGGCCTGGCACACCCGGTCGACGCCGACCGCGACGATCTCGGCGGGATAGCCGGGCTCGCGCGCGGCGGCCAGCAGCGCGTTGAGCAGCGAGCCGGTGCCCGAGGCGAGGACGACGACGGTGGCCGGTGTCCCTGCGGGCTTCCACTGGGCAAACGAGGACGTCAGCGCTCTACTCCTGCGTGTGTCGGGTGGCGGCGATCGGCGATACCGCCGGGTCGAGCTTAACGACCGGTGCTCTTGTCACCTTCCGGCAGGTCCGACTCGACGACCTCCGCGTCGACGATGTCGTCGGTCGGCGCGGCCGTCGAGCCGGGCGCGGCGATGCTCACCTCGACGTCGTCGTCGAAGTCGGTGACCAGTTCGGCGTCGACCTCGACGGCGGAATCGTCATCGTCGTAGTCGTCCTCGTGGTCGTCGTCGTCCTCGTCGTCGTAGTAGTAGTCGTCCTCGTCGTCGTAATCATCGTCGTAGTCGTCGTGCTCGTCGAAGTCGTCGTGGTCGTCGTCGTAGTCGTGGACCGGGGCGGCGGGGGCGAGGAAGCGGCGGGCGAAGAACATGCCGACGAAACCGCCGAAGCCGAACCAGGTGACCATCAGCACGACCAGCATCAGCAGGTCGAGCCCGACCCGGCCGACGGCGCCGAGCTGTCCGCCGCCCAGGATCGCGAGCATCAGGAAGGTCAGCGTGGACAGCGCGGCGGAGGTGAGCGTCGCCCAGGGCGCGCCCGGCCGGTCGTCGCTGGTGCGGCCGAGCTCGATGCCGCCCAGCACACCCACCGCGATCGGCACCAGCAGCAGCACCGGCCACCAGCCCGCCGACGGCCCCTCCGGCAGCGGGATCAGCGCGGGCAGCACGGGCACCCGCCCGGCGGTGACGTCGAACAGCCCGACCGACCCGGCACCGAACTGGACCGCGGCCCCGCACAGCATCCCGGCCGCGGCGATCACCACATTCGGCAGGTAGAGCAGCGACAACAGCGTCATGCCGAGCACGTCGGTGACGTTGTGCGCCTGGTCGTACGCGCCGTCGAGCCGGTCCAGATGCAGGAAGAACGACACCGCGGTGGCCAGTGCGGCGCAGCCGAGCATGCGCAGCACGGTGCGCCGCGCGGCGCGGGCGCCGAGCACGGCCCACTCCGGGATCTCCACCGGCAGCAGCGCGTACACCGACGGCCACGCGCGACTCACGATGCCGCCGGCGGCCGCGCCGAGGTAGAGCACGAGGACCCAGCCGAACGCGGTCACCGGGCCCGGCGGTTCGAGCGGGGTGACCCCCGCGGCGTCCCCGGTGACGGCCAGGCAGACCGCGGTCATCAGCAGCGGGCCCGCGAGCACGGCGCCGGTGAGCCAGCCGAGTTCGATGGGGGTGGGGCGGCGGGGAACCGCACGCGCGCATTCGCGGGCGGCCACCCAGACCAGGACCGCGGTCGGGACGAGCGGCAACACGCCCAGCGTCGTCCGGCCGACGGTCAGCGGAACCTGATGGGCGGCCAGCCAGGTCGCCGCGACCGCGCCGGGCGCGCTGGTCAGATCGGTGCCGGTGGTCACCATGACCACCAGGACGAGCAGGACCGTCGCCGCCAGCCCGCAGATCGTCGGCCGGGCGGCGACCAGCAGCAGGGTGCGCGCCCGCTCGGGCGACAGCGACCACCAGGGCGGCTCGTGACCGTGCCCGGACGGCGGTGCGGTGGCCTCCCCGTCACCGCGTGACCCGGAGGTCCGGCGCACGAGGGCGTTACGGGAGCTCATGACAATTCAGCGTGGCAGCTTCCCCGGCGGGCGCGGGTCAGGCGCGCCGCGAGCCCACAGGCGCACCTGTGGGCTCGCGACCGAACCTGTGCCACGCGCGGCGGCCGTCGGTTACTTGTTGTCCTCGTTCGGGCGGAACGCCGTGGTCGCGTCGGCCGCCGGATCGGCGGTCTGCTCACCACCGAACGGCTGACCCTGCTGCGGCGCGGCCGCGCCGGGCTGCTGCCCGCCACCGTAGGTCGGCGCGCCGAAGGGCTGACCCTGGCCGGGCTGCTGCCCGCCGAAGTGCTGGGTCGCGCTCTCGTCCGGGCGCGGCTGCGCCTGCGGCGCGGCACCGTAGGGCGACTGCTGCTGCGGCGCACCGTACTGCTGGCCGTACGGCGACTGCTGCGGCTGCCCGTAGGACGGCTGCTGGGCCGGCTGACCCGGCTGACCATAGGACGGCTGCGGCACCGACGGCTGGCTCTGCTGGCCGTACGGCGACTGGGTCGGGTACTGGCCCCCGGTCTGGCCCTGGCCGTAACCGGCCTGACCGTACGGCTGCTGGCCGGTGCCCTGGCCGTAGCCCTGCTGGCCGTAGCCCTGCTGCTGGCCGTACTGGCCGTACTGACCCGGCTGCTGCTGCGGCTGGGCGGGCTTGGGCGCGGGCGGCTTGATGATGCCCAGTTCGAACAGCACGGCGACGATCGCGGCGGCCGCGGTGAGCAGCGCGAACACGATCACGATGTAGGCACCGAACTCCAGCTCGGCGCCCTCGGGCACCGAGAAGGTCAGCGCGAGCACGCCGAACAGGCCCGCGACCGCGGCCGCGGCCGCGGCGCCGAGCAGCTTCTGCTTGGGCAGCAGCGACACACCGGCCAGCAGACCGGCCAGCAGCACGATGGACAGCGTGGCCGAGCCGCCGAAGTAGGCGAAGAAGCTGTCGGTCTCGTCGCTGCTCACGGTGGTGCCACCGATGGTCACCGGCTTGGTGCCGACGAACGGCAGGAAGCCGAGCAGGAAGGTCAGCACACCGAGACCGGCGGTCGCGGCGGTCAGAATGAACGGCAGCCCTTTGCCTTCCGAACCGTCCGCGGTCGATGGCGCAGCCGCGGCGGCTCCGGTGCTCGGGCCCTGGCTGGGCGCGGCGGGTGTCGCGGGTGCGTTGTACCCGGAGCCCCCGGTCGGGTATGACATGTCGTCGTCTCCTTGTCGAGTCGTGCGCATCGGTCGCGTCGAACTGACTGGTGCTGATCCGGTTACTGACGCTACTGCACGTCCCGTCCCCGGTCACCACCTACCGATCGGGCTGTGGACAACCACGGCCCTGTGGAGAATCGACGAAGGCCGCCTCCGTCAAACCTGGAGGCGGCCTTCGTCGGTGTTGCGAGGGATCAGGCGGAGGCGATCGACGCCTTCTCCAGGATCTCGCGCGCGAGGGCGGCGGTCGCGGACGGCGTCTTGCCGACCTTGACGCCCGCAGCCTCGAGCGCTTCCTGCTTGGCCTGCGCGGTACCGCCGCCGCTGGAGACGATGGCGCCGGCGTGGCCCATGGTCTTGCCCTCGGGCGCGGTGAAGCCGGCGACGTAGCCGACGACCGGCTTGGTCACGTTGGCCTTGATGTAGGCCGCGGCGCGCTCTTCGGCGTCGCCACCGATCTCGCCGATCATGACGATGATCTTGGTCTCGGGGTCCTTCTCGAACGCCTCGATGGCGTCGATGTGGGTGGTGCCGATGACCGGGTCGCCGCCGATGCCGATCGCGGTGGAGAAACCGAAATCACGCAGCTCGTACATCATCTGGTAGGTCAGGGTGCCCGACTTCGACACCAGGCCGATCGGGCCCTTGCCGGTGATGTTGTTCGGGGTGATGCCGACCAGCGCCTCGCCGGGGGTGATGATGCCGGGGCAGTTCGGGCCGATGATGCGGGTCTTCTCGCCCTTCTCCACGTTGTAGGCCCACGCGTAGGCGGAGTCCTGCACCGGGATGCCCTCGGTGATGACCACGAGCAGCGGGATCTCCGCGTCGATGGCCTCGATGATGGCGTCCTTGGAGAAGGCCGGCGGCACGAACGCGATGGAGGTGTCGGCGCCGGTCTTCTCGATCGCCTCGGCGACGGAGGCGAACACGGGCAGCTCGATCTCGTTGCCGTCTTTGTCGGTGTGGGTGACCGTGGTGCCGGCCTTGCGCGCGTTCACGCCGCCGACGACGTTGGTGCCCGCCTTCAGCATCAGCGCGGTGTGCTTGGTGCCCTCGCCGCCGGTGATGCCCTGGACGATGACCTTGTTGTCCTTGTTCAGGAAGATGGACATGTTCGTGTTCCTTACTTGGCTGCGGCCAGTTCGGCAGCCTTGTCGGCGCCTTCGTCCATGGTCTGGGCCAGCGTCACCAGCGGGTGGTTGGCCTCGGCGAGGATCTTGCGGCCCTCGTCGACGTTGTTGCCGTCGAGACGGACGACCAGCGGCTTGGTGGCCGCGTCGCCGAGGATCTCCAGCGCCTTCACGATGCCGTTGGCGACCGCGTCGCACGCGGTGATGCCACCGAAGACGTTGACGAACACGCTCTTGACCTGCGAGTCGCCCAGGATGACGTCCAGGCCGGCGGCCATCACGGAAGCCGAAGCGCCACCGCCGATGTCGAGGAAGTTGGCCGGCTTCACGCCGCCGTGGTTCTCGCCGGCGTAGGCGACGACGTCCAGGGTCGACATGACCAGGCCTGCGCCGTTGCCGATGATGCCGACCTCGCCGTCGAGCTTGACGTAGTTGAGGTCGTTCTCCTTGGCCTTGAGCTCGAGCGGGTCGGTCGCGTCGACGTCGGCGAACTCGAGGTGGCCGGGCTGACGGAACTCGGCGTTCTCGTCCAGGGTGACCTTGCCGTCCAGGGCGAGGATCTCGTCGCCGGGAGTACGCACCAGCGGGTTGACCTCGACCAGGGTGGTGTCTTCCTTGGTGAAGACCTCCCACAGCTTCTGGATGGTCACGGCCGCGGCGTCGAGCACCTCGGCGGGCAGGTGGCCCTTCTCGGCGATCTCACGGGCGAAGGCCAGGTCGACACCCTTGACGGCGTCCACCGGGATCTTGGCCAGGCGCTCGGGGGTCTTCTCGGCGACCTCTTCGATCTCCATGCCGCCCTCGACCGAACACATGGCCAGGTAGGTGCGGTTGGAACGATCGAGCAGGAAGGAGATGTAGTACTCCTCCGCGATGTCCTTGGCCTCGGCGACAAGGAGCTTCTTGACGATGTGGCCCTTGATGTCCAGGCCGAGAATGTTCTGCGCGTGCGTGAACGCGTCCTCCGGGGTGGCGGCGTACTTGACGCCACCCGCCTTACCACGGCCGCCCACCTTGACCTGCGCCTTGACCATCACCGGCTTGCCGATTTCCTCGGCAATCGCGCGAGCTTCTTCGGCCGTGTCGCAAACACGACCCTCGGACGAAGGCACTCCGTGCTTAACGAAGAGCTCCTTCGCCTGATATTCGAAGAGATCCATGTACTCACCGTCTCGTCTGCGTTGCTATGACAACGTCTTTGTTGGCGGCCCGACGTCGGTAGCGGGTCGGGTCGGACTCTAACCAGTCACATGGAGGGCCAAACGGCCACATTCATCCTAAGTGGCGCAGGTCACGACGTGTTACGGGAGGTCGGCAAAACCGCTGGCCAAGGCTACTGGCGAGTAGTTTTTCGGGTTTTTCCGGCACCGTGGCAGGTCGGGACACGTAAAGCCGCGACCCCTCACGATCTACTACGTTATGTCGTCGACGAACCTCACCCGAGACGCCGGAAAACAGTGAGATATTCCGCCGCGTTACGGTGACGAATCTCACACACTACGCTAGGTTTTCGACCAGCGCTTGCCACTCTGCAATCGCTTCGTTACCGTCAATGCGGTCGAAGTCACAACCAGGTCACGACAACCAGGTCACGACTGGCAAGTCAGGACTGAGGAGGACGACAAGCTTGAGGCACGTCAGCACTCGCTTGGAACAGCCGTCGGCGATTCGGCGCAGCCGATGAACCACCGCTCCACCTTCACAGTCGAAAATCGCACCAACTCCGGTCATCGTTACCGGTACACCGACGAGTACACCTCGCATCCGCAGGGCCGTCGCGCGCCCGCCGCTGCGCCCGAAACCGCCTGGCCGCAGCAGAACACCTGGCAGGACCAGAACGCCTGGAACGCCGACAGCGCGTGGACGCCCGCCGAGGACGAGTGGACCGCGGACGAGTCCGACACCTATGACTCCGGCGCCTACGCCACCTCGTGGGAACCCACCCGCGCCGCCGAGACCGCGGAGCCCGCACCGCGCCGCGCCGAACGTCGTGGTGGCGCGCACCGCGTGCCCGCTCCCCCCGCCGCGCTGAAGGGCCGCGCCGCGGTCATCGCCGTCGCCGCCGGTGCTGTCGTCGCCGCCGGGCAGGCCGCGATGGCCGATCCGGGCCAGCCCGCGCACGGCGTCGACTACGAGGCCGCGGGCCAGATCCACGAGATCGCCGCCCAGTCGATGAGCACCGCCGACATCGACGAGAACAGCACCGGCGCTTCGGTACTCGAAGCCTCCGCCATCGCCGACAAGAGCCACTTCGACGACATCCTCGCCAAGGGCCAGAAGTTCGCCGAAGACCTCGCCGCGCAGGAATCGGCCAAGCTGCGTCCGCTGTTCGCGAAGTTCACCTCGGGCAACTACACCTCCGGTTTCGGCGCCCGCTGGGGTGTGCAGCACCTCGGCATCGACGTCGCCGGTCCGATCGGCACCCCGATCTACTCGGTCGCCGACGGCACCGTCATCGAAGCGGGTCCGGCCTCCGGCTTCGGCATGTGGGTGCGCGTTCTGCACGACGACGGCACCGTCACCATCTACGGCCACATCGACACCGCGACCGTCTCCCAGGGCCAGCGCGTCCTCGCCGGCGACCAGATCGCCACCATGGGCAATCGCGGCTTCTCCACCGGCCCGCACTGCCATTTCGAGGTGTGGCTCAACGGCACCGACAAGATCGACCCGGTTCCGTGGCTGGCCACCCGCGGCATCAGCCTGGGCGCCCAGCGCGATTGAGGTGAGGTGACCAGCGGCACCCTTCCCAGTGCCGCTACACCCGATTAGCGTGCCAGTCATGGCTGGTACGACGAAGTACACGCAGTTCCTCGCCCTCCCACCGGAATCCGTGTGGAGTGTTCTGGGGGATCTCGAGCAGTGGCCGGAGTGGAATCCGGGCGTGCGGTCGGTGCGGATGCACGGGCCGGTCGCCGTCGGCGCCACCGGTGACTACCTGCCCAACAGCCAGACCGCCGCGCGCGTACACGGGCGATTCGGCGGCCCGTTCACCGTCACCGCCGTGGTACCGAATCGCGAACTGAGCATCGAGCAGCCCGAGCCCGCCGGGACCATGCATCTCACCTGGCGGCTCACCCCGCGCGACGGCGGCACCGAGATCACCCAGGAACTGCGGTTCACCGGGCCGTCCGCCGCGGCGGCCCGCGCGGTGGTGCGGCCCTTCATCGAAACCGATGCGCGCGTGAACTTCTCGCGGCTGGCCCGGCTGGCCGGGCTCGTGCCCGCCGCCGACGCGCTCACCGTGGTCATCGCGGGTGGCACCGGGGCGCTCGGCACCCAGGTCGCCGCCGACCTCACCTGTCGCGGTCAGCGCGTCACCCTGCTGACCCGCAAGCGCAACCCGGCCCTGCCGTTCCGGCAGACCGAATGGGACGGCCGCTCGATCGGCGCCTGGGCGGCCGAACTGCGCGAGCCGGGCAAGCTCGCGGTGATCAATCTGGCGGGCAAGCTGGTCGACTGCCGGCCCACCGAACGCAATATCGCCGAACTGCGCACCAGCCGAGTCGATTCCACCGCGGCCCTGGTCGCCGCCGCCGGCCTGCGAGAGACGCCCGTCGACTACTGGGTGCAGGCCAGCACCACCGCGATCTGGTCGGACGCGGGCGAAACCCGGTGCACCGAGACCACTCCCCTGCCCGTCGGCCTGCCGCAGATGACCGGCGTGGCCCAGCCGTGGGAGGAGGCGTTCGATCCGGCCCGCGCCGCGCACTGGACGATCCTGCGCACCTCCATCGTGCTCGACCCCGACGCCCCCGCGCTCAAACGCCTCACCCAGCTCACCAAAGCCGGGCTCGGTGGCCGCGTCGGCCCCGGTGACCAGTGGTTCAGCTGGATCCATATCGAGGACTGGCTGGCCGTGGTCCGCGCCGGCCTCGGCCTCGATCCCGACCTCACCCTCCCCGACGGCATCCTCGTCGCCGCCACCGAATTCCCGGTCCGCAACGCCGAACTCATGGCGACGCTGCGCCGCCTGCTGCACCGCCCACCGTCACCCCCGACCCCGGCGGCGATCCTGAAGGTCGGCGCGGTCGTGCTGCGCACCGACCCGGCGCTGGGCCTCACCGGCCGCCACGCCACCTCGGAAGTCCTGCGCAAGGCAGGCTTCCAGTTCCGCTACCCCACCCTCGACGAGGCCCTGACCGACCTACTCCCGCACTGAGCCCCACCCACCCCCGACCCCTGGGGAGCGCACGCCGGCACACAAGAAGCCGCCCACACGAGCGCACCAGCGCTCCAACAAACCCAACCACCACGCCCGACCCCTAGGAAGGGCAGGCCGACACAGTCGGCCGTCGGCGGCCGTCCCGCCGGTCAGGCGCCGTGGCGCACGCGACGAAGGAGCAAGCCACGGCGCCTGACCGGCGGGACCCAAGGGGCCGCCGACTCGAGCGCACCAGCGCTCCAAATACACAGCTAGAGCTTCACGATGGTCCGGCTGAACTGAGGGATCAGCCGGATCTTCCCGGCCGTGCCGAAGTCGATGGTGACCGTCGCCAGCGGGCCGACGCCGTCGGCGGCGACCACGCGGCCCAGGCCGTACTTGTCGTCGCTGACCCGATCACCCACGGCGAGTACGAGATCGGTGTTGTTCCGCTTGACCGCGCCACCACCGGGGGCGGGCCTGCGCTGGCCGGTTCCGCCGCGCACACCCGGACGCTGATCCCAGCCGTCGCCCCTGGTCCAGTCGCGTTCGAAGCCGCCCTCCTCGCGCCTGCGGCCGCGCTGCACCGGCGAAACCACCGGCTCCAGCCGACGCCAGTCCAGCAGGTGCTGCGGGATCTCCTGCAGGAAGCGCGATTCCGGGTTCGACACCGGCTGGCCCCAGCCCGAGCGCACGACGGCGCGGGACAAGTACAGGCGCTGTCGTGCCCTGGTGATGCCGACGTAGGCGAGCCTGCGCTCCTCGGCCAGCTCGGTCGGGTCGCCCAGCGCGCGCATGTGCGGGAACTGGCCGTCCTCCCAGCCGGTCACGAAGACCACCGGGAACTCCAGGCCCTTCGCGGTGTGCAGCGTCATCATGGTGACCACGCCGGACCCCTCGTCGGGGATCTGGTCGGTGTCGGCCACCAGCGACACGCGCTCGAGGAACGCCGCCAGCGAGCCGGGTTCGGGTTCGCCGTCGCCCACCTCCGGCAACAGCCCTTCCTCGCGCGCGGCCTCGGCGTTGTTGAACGCCTCGGAACTGAATTCGCGGGCCACGCTGACCAGTTCGTTGAGGTTGTCCAGGCGCGCGCCGTCCTGCGGATCGTCGGAGGCTTCCAGTTCGGCCCGGTAGCCGGTGCGGTCGAGCACCGCGTCGACGACATTGCCCACGTCGGGATACTCGCTGTCGGCGCGCTTTCCGGCGGCGCGGATCTCGTCGAGCAGGTCGAGGAAGCCGGCGATGGCCCGCACCGCCCTGGTGTTCAGCAGCGCGACCTTGCCGTCGGCGGCGTCGCGCAGCGCGGCGGCGAAGCCGATGTCGCGCTGTTCGGCGTGCACCGCCACGCACGCCTCGGCGCGATCGCCGATGCCGCGGCGCGGGGTGTTGAGGATGCGGCGCAGGCTCACCGCGTCGTCGGGGTTCTCCAGGACGCGCAGGTAGGCCACCACATCACGGACTTCCTTGCGCTCGTAGAACCGGACGCCGCCGACCACCTTGTACGGCAGGCCCATCCGGATGAAGATCTCCTCCAGCGCCCGCGAATTGTTGTTGGTGCGGTAGAAGACCGCGACGTCGCCGTAGTTCGCCTCGCCCGCGTCGACCAGCTTGTCGATCTCCTTGGCGACGAACGCCGCCTCGTCGTGCTCGTTGTCGGCGACGTAGCCGGTGATCAGCTCGCCCTCGCCGGAGTCGGTCCACAGCTTCTTCTCGCGCCTGCCCTCGTTACGCGAGATCACCGCGTTGGCGGCGGAGAGGATGTGCTGGGTGGAGCGGTAGTTCTGTTCCAGCAGAATGGTTTCCGCGTCCGGGAAATCGCGCTCGAATTCCTCGATGTTGCGGATCGTCGCGCCGCGGAAGGCGTAGATGGACTGGTCGGCGTCGCCCACCACGCACAACTCGCTCGGCTCGACGCCCGCTTCCTCGTCGGTCTGCGGGCTGTGGTGGCCGACGAGTTCGCGCACCAGCACGTATTGCGCGTGGTTGGTGTCCTGGTACTCGTCGACGAGGACGTGCCGGAAGCGGCGCCGGTAGTACTCGGCGACCTGCGGGTGGTTCTGCAGCAGCGCGACCGTCTCGCCGATCAGGTCGTCGAAGTCCATGGCGTTGGCCGCGCGCAGCCGCTTCTGGTACTCGGCATAGACCCGGGCGACCAGCGCGGGCAGCTCGGTGTCGTCGGCCTCGGCGTCGGCGGCGGCCTGCTCGGGGCCGATCAGTTCGTTCTTCAAGTTGGAAATTGCGGTCGCCAGCAACCGCGCCGAATACTTCTTCGTGTCGATGTCGAAATCGCGGCTGATCATCGTCAGCAAACGGCGTGAATCGTCGGCGTCGTAGATGGAGAAATTCGAATTCAGACCCGGCAGCAGGGCCGCCTGCATCCGCAGAATCCGCACACAGCTGGAATGGAACGTCGAGACCCACATGCTGGCCGCGCGCGGGCCGACCAGCCCGGCGACCCGCTCACGCATCTCGGCGGCGGCCTTGTTGGTGAAGGTGATCGCCAGGATCTGCCCGGTGTGCACGCCACGCGCGGCCAGCAGGTAGGCGATGCGCCGGGTGAGCACCGCGGTCTTGCCCGAGCCTGCACCCGCGACGATCAGCAGCGGTGAGCCCGCGTGCACCACGGCCGCGCGCTGCTGCGGATTCAGTCCGTCGAGCAGGCGTTCGGTCTCCTCGACCCGGCGCTGCTCGCGTTCCCTGCGGCGCTGTTCCTGCTCGGCGCTGTGCCGCGCCGCCGCCTCGGCCAGCCCGCCACCGGACGCGCCGGAACCACCACCGTCCCGGCGCGATAGCTCCGCGGGCGCGGAAGCGGGTTCACTGGGATCGGCGGCTGAGGCGTGGGGAGCGACCGTGATATCCATCGTCTGTCCACGCTACCGGCGGGCACCGACAGGCGGCGAACCGCAGGCTTCTCAGCAGATTCACAAACACAACTGTTTTGCATGACTGGGGGCCCGTGGCACACTGGGCCTCATGGCCAGTGCTTCTCCGCATGCCCGGATCGGCAAACGATCCGATATCGTGGCGGTGAGTGTGGCTTTTTGCGCACTCCCGGGGGGATCACGTACCGCCCATCGGGAAAGTTTCAGGGTGAAGGAACAGATCGGGTAACAGGCCGCGCGGCCAGTCCGATCCAAGTTCTGACACGAGGAGATGAATGATGAGCACCCCTGCTACGACCACCGGGTCCGATTCGGCTCTGCCGCAATCCGAGGCGGAGATCGAGAAGCTCCGCCTCGAGATCGACCAGCTCGACGCCACGATCCTCGCCGCGATCAAACGTCGGAGCGAGATCTCGCGGATCATCGGCCGCACCCGGATGGCCTCCGGGGGTCCGCGCCTGGTCCACAGCCGTGAGATGAAGGTGCTCGAGCGCTTCAGCGAGCTCGGTCAGGAGGGGCACACCCTCGCCATGCTCCTGCTCCGCCTCGGCCGAGGGCGCCTCGGCCGCTAGGCCCCACACAGCCACGCGGCGGACCACCAGTTCGCCGCTTCCACAAAGCCGCCCCGGGTGCGACACCATCCCCGGGGCGGTTTCGTGTCTCAGGTCAGGGCGATGTACTTCGTGTTCAGGTATTCCTCGATGCCCTCGATGCCGCCCTCGCGCCCGAAGCCCGATTCCTTGACGCCGCCGAACGGGGCGGCCGGGTCGGAGATGACGCCGCGATTGACGCCGACCATGCCCGTCTCCAGCGCCTCCGAGACGCGCAGCGCCCGGTCCAGGTCCCGCGTGTACACGTAGCTGACCAGGCCGTATTCGGTGTCGTTGGCGGCGGCGATGCCCTCGTCCTCGGTATCGAACGCGACGATCGGAGCGACCGGCCCGAACACCTCCTCGCGCAGGATGCGCGCCGTCGCGGGCACCTCACCCAGGACGGTGGCCGGGTAGAACCAGCCCGCCCCGCCGGGGGCCTTGCCACCCAGCAGCAACTGCGCGCCCTGGTCGACGGCGTCGTCGACCAGCTCCGCGACGATCTCGCGCTGCTCCTCGCTGACCAGCGGACCGAGGGTGCTGGCCGGATCGGTGCCTGGCCCGAGCACCACGGTGTCGGTCATCGCCGCGACCAGTTTCTCGGTGAACTCGGCGACCACCCCGCGCTGGACGTGGAAGCGGTTGGCCGCGGTGCACGCCTCGCCGCCGTTGCGCAGTTTCGCCTGCATCGCGCCGGCCACCGCGGCGTCGATGTCGGCGTCGTCGAACACGACGAACGGCGCGTTGCCGCCCAGTTCCATCGAGGTGCGCAGCAGGCGGTTCGCCGACGCCGAGACGAGCTTCTTACCGACTTCGGTCGACCCGGTGAAGGTGAGCTTGCGCAGCCGCGGATCGTCGATCAGCGGGCCGGTGACGGCCCCGGAACGCTGGGTCGTGACCACCGACAGCACCCCGTCGGGCAGCCCGGCCTCGCTGCACAGCTTGGCCAGCGCCAGCATGGTCAGCGGCGTCGCCGAGGCGGGCTTGACGATCATCGTGCAGCCGGCGGCCAGGGCGGGCCCGATCTTGCGGGTGCCCATGGCGAGCGGGAAGTTCCACGGCGTGATCGCCAGACACGGACCGACCGGTTGCTTGGCCACCATGATCCGCCCGGTCCCCGACGGCGCGTGCAGGTAGCGGCCGTGCACCCGCACCGCCTCCTCGCTGAACCAGCGGAAGAACTCGGCGCCGTAGCGCACCTCGTTGCGGCTCTCGGCCAGGGCCTTGCCCATCTCGAGCGTCATCAGCAGCGCGAACTCCTCGGCCCGCGCCGTCAGCTGTTCGAACACCGCGCGCAGGATCTCGCCCCGCTCGCGCGACGGGGTCGCCGCCCACGCCTGCGACGCCGCGACAGCGGCGTCCAGCGCGCGCATCGCGTCGTCCGGGGTGGCATCGGCGACCTGCGCGATCACCGAGCCGTCGGCGGGATTGCGCACCGCGAAGGTGCCACCGCCCGTCGCCTCGACCGGCCCGGAGCCGATCCACAAACCCTTCGGTACGAATTCGAGTACGTCACGTTCGGACACCATGGGAGCCAGCGTAGGCGGCGGGCCCTCGGCGCACATCGAACTGCGGCGCCGGACTTCATCGAACGCTGTAATGTCGGCTGACGTGAGCAGCGACATCACCGCGTCGGCGGCTTGGCAGGCACTGTCGGACAACCACCGCAGCGTCGCACCCCTACACCTGCGCAAACTGTTCGCCGACGATCCGGCGCGCGGCAAAGACCTGACCGTGCAGGTGGCCGACCTGCACATCGACTACAGCAAGCATCGCGTGACGCGCGAAACTCTCTCCCTTCTGGTCGATCTCGCCCGCACCGCGGGCGTGCCCGAGCGGCGCGACGCGATGTATTCCGGCGCCCACATCAACACCTCGGAGGACCGTGCGGTCGGGCACATCGCCCTGCGTCTGCCCGCCGGCGATCAGCTCGATATCGACGGCACCGACGCCGACGCCGAGGTGCACGACGTGCTGCGCCGGATGGGCGAATTCGCCGATTCGGTGCGTTCGGGCGACTGGCGCGGCGCGACCGGCGAGCGCATCACCGCGGTGGTGAACATCGGCATCGGCGGCTCGGATCTCGGACCCGACATGGTCCATCGCGCGCTGCGCCACTACACCGATCCCGGCATCGAGGCCAGGTTCGTCTCGAATGTCGACCCGTGCGATCTGGTGGCCAAGCTCACCGGACTCGACCCGGCGACCACCCTGTTCATCGTCGCCTCCAAGACCTTCTCCACGCTCGAGACCCTGACCAACGCGACCGCCGCCCGGCGCTGGCTCGTCGGCGCGCTCGGCGAGGACGCCGTCGCCAAGCACTTCGTCGCGGTGTCGACCAACGCGGAGCGGGTGGCCGCCTTCGGCATCGACCCCGCGCACATGTTCGGCTTCTGGGACTGGGTCGGCGGCCGCTATTCGGTCGACTCCGCCATCGGCCTGTCGGTGATGGTGACCATCGGCAAGGAGCAGTTCGCCGAGTTCCTGAGCGGAATGCACGCCGTGGACCGGCATTTCGCGACGGCGCCGCTGGAGCAGAACGGGCCGGTCCTGCTGGCCATGCTCGGGGTCTGGTACACGAACTTCTTCGGCGCGGAATCGCGGGCGGTCCTGCCGTATTCGAACGATCTGGCCCGCTTCCCGGCGTATCTGCAACAGCTGACGATGGAGTCCAACGGCAAGTCGGTGCGCGCCGACGGCACCCCGGTGACCACCTCGACCGGCGAGATCTTCTGGGGCGAGCCGGGAACCAACGGCCAGCACGCCTTCTACCAGCTGCTGCACCAGGGCACCCGGCTGATCCCGGCCGACTTCCTCGGCTTCGCGCGGTCCACCGACGACCTGCCGACCCGCGACGGCACCGGCAGCATGCACGACATCCTGATGAGCAACCTGTTCGCGCAGAGCAAGGTGCTGGCCTTCGGCAAGACCGCCGAGGAGATCGCCGCCGAGGGCACCGATCCGAAGCTGGTGCCGCACAAGGTGATGCCGGGCAATCGGCCGAGCACCACGATCCTGGCGCCGGAGCTCACGCCGTCGACGGTGGGTCAGCTGATCGCGCTCTACGAGCATCAGGTGTTCGTCGAGGGCACGATCTGGGGCATCGACAGTTTCGACCAGTGGGGCGTCGAGCTGGGCAAGCAGCAGGCGCTGGAGCTGATGCCGCTGCTCAGCGAGCCGGCGCAGCCGGTGACACAGGGCGATTCGTCGACCGACGAGCTCATCGGGTGGTATCGGGCCCATCGTCGCTGACCTCGGTGACCGCCGGGGGTGGCGGGCGGAACGCGGCGAGACGGCGGGTGACACTGCTCGTCACGATGGTCGCCAGGGTGCCGATCACCACCAGGTCGAACGCGATCTGCACCATCGCCGCGATCCGGGCGACCTGGCCGACGGCGTGGACGTCGCCGTAGCCGACGGTGCCGAGGGTGGACATCGTGTAGTACAGCGCGTCGGTGCGGGTGACCAGGCCGTCGAACTGATCCGGTTGGCGTTGTTGCAGCCGGTAGTAGAACAGCGAGAACACCACGCACACGATGCACACGACGAGCAGCACCCCGTCGACGCGCCCGCCCGCCGAGTCCGGCGCGTTCAGGAAGTGCTGGATCCGCCGCCAGACCAGCCAGGCCAGTCCGATGACACCGGCGATGAAGCTGATGATCCCGAACACCTCGCCCGGCCAGGCGTCGAGCTCGAACGGGCCGCTCAACGGCACGCTGTAGTAGAGCAACAGCGCGCACACCGCCGCGGCCCCGTTGCGCAACGCATGCCCGGGCACACCGACTCGCAGACCTCGCGTCATCGCTCCATGATTGCCCGCCGATCGCCGGTTCGGCGGCGCACGCGCCGACGCGGACCGAGAACAGCCGCCCCTGTCGAGTGAACTAGCCGATCCGATAGCCGTCGCCGCACGCCGACAACACCGTGTCGGCCCGCTGCTTGCTCGCGGCGACGAGGTCGGCGTTGCGCAGATCGCTGTCGGTGACCTTCGCGCTCGCCTCGGCCGCTGTTCGGCCGCCGAGGGTGTGGCGTCGCAGGAGTCGCTCGGTGAGGACAGCGCGGGGCGCGTCGAGATACCAGCAGGTGTCGAGCAGCCCGCGGACCGGCGCCCAGCCGGGCGCCTCGGCATCGGTGAGCAGCAGGTAGTTGCCCTCGACGACGACGATGCACTCATCGCGCACGATCAGCCCGCCCTCGGTGGGTTCGTCGATCGCCCGGTCGAACAGCGGCCACGGCACCGGCTCCCCGATCGCGGCCGCCCGCAGCGAGCGCAGGTCGGCGACGAAGCCCGCCGCGTCGAAGGTGTCGGGTTCGCCCTTGCGGGCCACCGCGCCGCGGGCCCGCAGCACCTCGTTGCGCAGGTGGTAGCCGTCCATCGGCGCGACCACCGCTGGTCGCCCCGACCCGGCGAGCTCGGCGCACAGCCGCTGGGCCAGTGTCGATTTGCCCGCACCGGGCGGGCCGGCGATTCCGAGCAGGAAACGCCCACCGGTCGCGCCCGCCGGAATCCGCCGAGCCAGCTCACTCACCGACAGCATGCGCTCGTCCAGGTCACCGCCTCACCCTAGCGACGGTGCGCCGGAGGTGGGCGGCGTCGAGCAGTTCGCGGCGAGGCCGTTGGCCGCGGGCCGGTGCCCGGGGCGACCGCCCGGTCGTCACCGCACGTCGACGAAGGCCCGTTCGATGATCGCGCCCGTGTCCACCCCGACCGGCAGCGTGCCGAAGGCGATGCCCCAGTCGTCGCCGAGCCGGGTCGCGCAGAAGGCGTCGGCGACGGCCGGGTGACCGTGGCGCACCAGCTGCGCGCCCTGCAGGACCAGCGCCATCAGTTCCACGACCCGGCGGGCCCGGTACTCGATGTCGGACAGGTCGCCGAGTTCCTTGCCGACGCGGTCGATCGCGTCGTCCAGGCGCGGGTCGGCGCCGCGGGCGAGGCCGACCTCGGCGAAGTACGCCTCGACGGTCTCGGGCTGACGGCCCATGGCGCGCAACGCGTCCAGCGCGGCCACATTGCCCGACCCCTCCCAGATCGACATGAGCGGCGCCTCCCGGTACAGCCGCGGCATGCCGGATTCCTCGGCATAGCCGTTGCCGCCCAGGCATTCCAGCGCCTCGGCCGCGTGCGCGGGCGCCCGCTTGCACACCCAGTACTTGGTGATGGCCAGCGCGATCCGGCGCAGCGCGGCCTCGGCCGGGTCGCTGCCCGCGCGGTCGGTGGCACCGGCCAGGCGCATCATCACCGTGGTCGCGGCATCGGACTCGATCACCAGATCGGCCAGCACATTGCGCATGGCGGGCTGGTCGATCAGCTTGGCGCCGAACGCTTCCCGGTGCCTGGCGTGCTGCACGGCGGCGACGGCGCCCATCCGCATCCCGGTGGCCGAGCCGATCACGCAGTCGAGCCGGGTCATGTTGACCATCTCGATGATCGTCTTCACGCCCGCGCCCTCGGCGCCGACGAGCCAGCCGGTGGCGTTCTCGTACTCGATCTCGGAAGACGCGTTGGACTTGTTGCCCAGCTTGTCCTTGAGCCGCTGGATGCGGATCGGGTTGCGGGTGCCGTCGGGCAGCACCCGCGGCAGCAGGAAGCACGACAGCCCGCCCGGCGCCTGGGCCAGCGTCAGGAACATGTCCGACATCGGCGCGGAGGTGAACCACTTGTGCCCGACGATCCGGTAGGCACCGTCCGGCTGCGGGGTGGCGGTGGTGGTGTTGGCCCGCACGTCCGAGCCGCCCTGCTTCTCCGTCATCGACATACCCGCGATGAGCCCGGCCTTGGTCGACGGCTCGCGCAGGCCGAAATCGTAGGTGCGCGAACCGAGCAGCGGCTCGTACTTCGCGGCCAGCTCGGGATTGTGGCGCAGCGCGGGCACCACGGCGTAGGTCATCGAGATCGGACACATGTGCCCGGCGTCGGCGATGCCCCAGGTGTAGAACTTGGCGGCGCGGGCGGTGTGCGCGCCGGGACGCTCGTCGAGCCACGGCGAACCGTGCAGGCCGTGCGAGACGGCGACGGTCATCAGGTCGTGCCAGTGCGGGTGGAACTCCACCTCGTCGACGCGATGGCCCCAGCGGTCGTGCGTGTGCAGCACCGGCGGGTACTCGTTGGCGAGCCTGCCCCAGTCCTGTGCGGCGACATCGCCGGCGAGCCTGCCGAGTTCGCGCACCTCGGCCTCGGCCCAGCCCGCGCCCTCCCGGTGCAGGCCCTCGATCAGCGCGGGGTTGCGCGCGGCGTCGAAGGGGACCAGCGGGGGTACCTGGTTGAACACTTCATGGGTCGGCATGGCCGGAACTCCTTCGACTACGACATTTCCGGGCGCGCACCCAGGGCGCGCACGGCGAAAGCAACCAATTCGGGGATGACGGTCTCGGCGTGCGGCGCGGCGGCCAGCGGACCGACCAGCACCTCGCCGATCGCGCCGACGAGCGCCGCCGCGCCGAGGGCGGTGTCCTGGGCGGGCAGGCGGCCCTCGGCGACGCCGTGCGCGATCGCGGCCTCGAACGAGGCGGCGAACGCGCGCCGGAACTCCAGCCGCTGCGCGTCGACGGCCGCGTCGACCGGCTCGGCCAGCAGCACGTAGGCCAGCTTCGGGTTCTTGAGCGCACGCCCGGCGAAGGTCTCCACCGCCGCGCTCACCCGCTGCAGGACATCGCCCTGGGCGACCGCGGCGCGCACGGCCTCGACCTCGCGGGCGACCACGGTCTCGAACACCGCGGCGACCAGTTCGGCCTTGTTCTCGAACTGCTTGTAGACCGTGCCGGTGGCGATGCCCGCCTCCGCGGCGACCGCGGCCATCGACAGTCCGGCGAACCCGTCGCGCGAGAGCACGCGCGTGGCGCCCTGCACGATCAGCGCCCGTTGCGCGTCGAGCCGGGCCTGCACGGCCGGGGTCCTGCGGTACACCATACGAAGAAGTGAACCACTGATTCACCTCTTCACACAAGGGGTGATCCGCCGTATGGTCGAACGATGTCAGTACGTGTCGAACACGCGGGCCCGGTCACCACCGTGATCCTGGACCGACCGCAGGCCCGCAACGCCGTCGACGGCCCGACCGCCCGCGCCCTGGCCGATGCCTTCCGGGCATTCGACGCCGACCCGAACGCCTCGGTGGCGGTGCTGTGGGGCGAGCACGGCACCTTCTGCGCGGGCGCCGACCTCAAGTCGCTGGGCACCGAGAACAGCAACCAGGCCACCGTCGAGGGCGACGGCCCGATGGGCCCGACCCGGATGCGCCTGTCCAAGCCGGTGATCGCGGCGGTCTCCGGCTACGCCGTGGCGGGCGGACTGGAACTGGCGCTGTGGTGCGATCTGCGGATCGCCGAGCAGGACGCCACCTTCGGCGTCTTCTGCCGACGCTGGGGTGTGCCGCTCATCGACGGCGGCACCGTGCGATTGCCCCGGATCATCGGCGAGGGCCGGGCGCTGGACCTGATCCTCACCGGCCGACCCGTGAGCGCGCCCGAGGCACTACAGATGGGCCTGGTCACCCGCGTCGTCCCGACCGGCGACGCCCGCCGGGTCGCCGAGGAACTGGCCGCTCAACTGGCCGCCCTTCCGCAGACCTGTCTGCGCTCGGATCGCGCCGCGCTCTACGAGCAGCACGGCCACCCCGAGGACGAGGCGCTGCGGATCGAGTTCCAGCACGGCCTGACCGCGCTCACCGGCGGCGCGCTCGACGGCGCCGCCCGCTTCGCCGCGGGCGCGGGCCGCCACGGTAGCGCCGACCAGCGGTAGTGGACCGGCTCACGGTCGTCGACGAGATCTTCCTGCGCACCCATCGCGGGATGGGCACACCCATCGCGTTGCAGGGCCTGTGGCGTATTCCGGAGGCGATGGAACCCACCCTGCTGCGGGCGATCCACGATCGACTGCGGGTCGGCGACCTCGGCCGCCGGGTGGTCCGCGCGCGCGTGCCCGGCGCACGGCGCGGCTGGCGGCCGAACACTCGATCGCATCCGCTCGACCACACCGCCGGCCCGCTGTCCGAGGACGCCGTCCTGCCCTGGGCCGACACCCTCGGTACCGGCCTCGACCCAGAATTCGGCCCCGGCTGGCGGCTGTCCAGCGCGGCGCTGCACGACACCGGAACCGTTGTCGCCCTGACCTGTTCCCACGCCCTGGCAGACGCCCGCGGCCTCATCCACGCTGTCGCCGCCGCCCTCGGCGACCTCGGTGTCGACGACCGACCCGAGGCCCGCGTCGACGCCCTGCACACACCGGCTCGGACCGGGACCAGCGCCCCTTCCGTCCTGCGCCGGGGTACGGCGGTATCGGACTGGGGCGATGCCCGAGCGCAGTGGTCCACCATCGTCAACGGCACGACACGCGCCCTGCGTCGGGGAATCCCCACGCCTCCCGCCACCGTCGCCGCCGAATCATCGCTCGGCCGGACGGTCCACAGCACGCTGCTGACCTTCGACGCCGCCGAGTGGGACACCACCGCCGCCGCGACCGGCGCGACCCCCAACAGCCTGTTCATCCACCTGGTGGCGAACATCCTGTGGGAGACCGGCTTCCAGCACCCGCGGATCGCGGCGAGCCTGCCCGTCGACACCCGCGACGAACCCCGCGTCGATAACGACCTCGCCATGACCGAGATCGCGATCGATCGCGCCGACACCCCCGCCACCGTCCGCGACAAGGCCCGCACCGCCTACCTGCGCCGCATGTCCAGCCCGGCGGGCCTGCCCGAGCAGATCCTCCAGGTCCTCCCCGACCGCTGGGCCCACGCGCTCAGCAGGGGCGCCGGGGAGCGAGACATCCTGTGCTCCAACATCGGAACGCTGCCCGATGTCCTGCGCACCGTCGGCGGGCACCACTGCGACCGGGTGGCGGCCCGGGCGATCCACCCCGGCCTGACCGAGTTCCCCCGCACCCGGCTCTCGGGCTACTTCTCCCGGCTCGGCGACACCTACACGCTGGCCCTGGTCAGCCTGGCCTGCGACCGCGAAACCCTCGATGCCGCGATAGCGCGCGCCTGCGCCACAGCGGGACTCGACGCCGCGCCGTGGTGATCCGCATGCCCCTACCGGGCACTCAGGCCGCCGTCATCCCGGTGAGCAACGCCCGCAGTCCCCACACGAACTGATCCACCGAGTTCCAGGCGGCGATCTCGTCGAGGTGCGCCGCGGTGCGCGGCCACCGGGTGGCGTCGACCCCGTCCAGCGCGGCCCTGCGCTGCGCGATGCGCTCGGATTCCGGTGGCAGCGGCGGCTTTCCGTCGGTTTCGGCGACCTCGAGCGCGACCGCGCCGAGTACCTGCACGATCACCGCGTACACCCCGTGCGCCCGCGTCTGGGCGGGCAGACCGCCGCGCGCCAGGCAACCGAACATCGCCTCGCCGACATCACGGGCCGCGACGCCGTCCATCGGGCCGGACATCATCAGCGTGGCCACCGCCGGATGGGCGAGCAGTTGGTCGCGCAGGCCGAGGGCGAACTGGATCACCGCGGCGGTCCACTCCACGCCGGGATCCGACAGCGGACCGAGCGGCACCGCGGCGAGCACCCGTTCGATCACCGCGCGCTCGAGGTCCGCGCGACTGGCGACGTAGGTATAGACCGCGTTCGGGTTGACGCCGAGCCGCCCGGCCACGGCCCGGATCGACAGGGCGCTCGGCCCTCCGTCATCGAGCAGGTCGAGCGCGGTGTCGACGACCTGCTCCTCGGTGAACGACCGCCGCGTCGGCCGCGGCGCACCGGTCGCGGCGCGCCGACCTGTTGACTTCTCCTCCGACATGCGATGGACTGTACCCCGTACAGCTACCTGTACTCCGTACAGCCAGAATGGACATCTCATGCGCACCAGGCCGTGGCCCGCCATCACGCTGCTGATCGCGGCGCCGATCCTCATGAACCTGGCCTTCACCGGTTTGGGTGTGTCGTTCGACTACCCCGACGTCCTGACCCGGCCCGCCACCGAGGCGCTCGCGCAGTTCCGCGCCGAGCGGCGCACCGTCGTCGCGCTGTTCACCCTGCTCGCCGCCACCGCCTGCGCCTTCGGTCCGCTGGCTGTCCTGGTCGGCAGGCTCGACGAGTCGTCGATCATGCGGTGGGCCGTGCGCGCCGGCGTCGCCGCCGCGATCGTGCAGACCGTCGGCCTGCTGCGCTGGCCG
The DNA here is from genome assembly GCF_044744725.1 of Nocardia sp. NPDC087230. Lineage (NCBI taxonomy): Bacteria > Bacillati > Actinomycetota > Actinomycetes > Mycobacteriales > Nocardiaceae > Nocardia > Nocardia sp. NPDC087230. The sequence goes on along the minus strand of NZ_JBIUYV010000001.1, from coordinate 484,055 downwards.
CTGCTCGTGCCCGGCCTCGCCGACCGCGTCGCCACCGAGGGCCCCGACTCCCCCGCGATCCACACCTTCGAGACCGCCGATACCGTCCTGGGCACGGTCATCGGCGAGACCGCGGGCTACGCCCTCACCGCGCTGTGGACAGCCTTGGTCGTGTCCGCGCTGCGCGACCGCGTCCCCCGCTGGTTCGCCGTGCTCGGCTACGCCGGTGCCGCCGCCGTCGCGACCGGCGTCCTGGTTCCGCTCGGCGTCGAGGCCGCCGGGCTGACCAATTTCCTCGGCTACCTGCTGTGGAGCTGCTGGCTGCTCGCCTTCGCCGCGCTGCTGGCCGGTTACCCGGTGATGCCGAGCCGGTTTGCCAGCCAAGGGAGTTGATCGCGTAGCCCGGCGGACCACAGCGCGAAGCTGTGACCGCCGGGCAGCACCCGCAAGTGGACATCCATCCCGGCGTCTTCGGCCGCCTGATACATCCGCTCCACCTGCGGGCGATAGATCTCGTCGTCGGCGCCGACCACGAACGCGCCTGCGGAGTCCGGGTAGGTCCGGCCGCGCAGCAGGTCGAGCGGGTTGACCCGCAGCAGCGCGGCGGTATCGCCGCCGAAGGCCGCCTCGACCGTGCGCTGCCGGTCGCCGAGCGTCGGCTCGTCCTCCCCGGACAGGTCCAGGAACGTGGGATAGACCTGCGGATAGTTGGTCGCCAGTTGCAGCGCGCACGTCCCGCCGTAGGACAGACCACCCACCGCCCACGCGCGCGGATCCGGATCGACCTGGAGGTTCGCCCGCACCCAGGCGGGCACGTCGACGGCCAGATACGTGGCGACCTTGCCCAGCCGCGAGTCCAGGCACAGCGGGTTCGCCAGCTGACTACCGGTGCCGTCGGCGACCACCACGATCGGCGCCAGACCATGGTGGGCGCGGGCGAAGGCGTCCATCGTCTCGACCATTCGCCCGCCGACGATCCAGTCGTCGGGCGCGCCCGGCTGTCCGGCGAGCAGCACCAGCACCGGCAGCAGCGGGCGCGGGTCGGCGAAATAGGCAGGCGGCAGGTAGATCTCGGCGGCGCGGGCGGTGAACCCGGATTCGGTCGGCGGCACCGTCGCGGTCAGCACCTTGCCGCCGTGCGGCAGTCCGGCGGGCTCGGTCCACACCGACTCCAGCGGCCGCCCGCCGACCACCCGCGCGCTGCGGGTCAGCTCGCTCGCGCCGACCCGCTGGATCTCGTCGATACCCAGCGCCGAGCCGACGGTCGGATACGCGGCGTAGACCAGATTGATCCGGACGCCGACCGCCGCCAGCACCGCGAGCGCGGCGAGCAGGGTGACGATCGCGCTCCGCACCCTCCGGCGCACCAGGATTCGCGGCACGATCAGCAGGACCGCCGCCACCGCGACCCCCACCAGCACGTAGACCGACACCGCGATCGGGTCGGGGAACGGCCGCCAGACCTCCTCGACGAACAGATACAGCGCGACGGTCAGCACGGTCGCGGCCAGCAGCACGATCGGCATCGTCGTGGTGACATAGCGCCGAGATCGCGCGAACAGCAACCACACCGCACCCAGCACGCCGAGCAGGGTCAGCACCACCGGGAGCCCACCGGCGAGCAACGACAGATCGGTGATCCTCGACATCGCTGACCTCCACAGATGCCACCTCGACGCGCGGAGCCGGGTCCGCGCGCGGCCACGATGACATACGGTACACAGACGACTTCACCGCGTCCGCGTGGCGCACTCGCAGCAAAGGGTGGATCGATGGACGACAACGCAGCTGCCACCGCGCCGGCTCCATCGGGCGCCCTCGTCACCGCGGGCGTCGTGATCCGGCGGGTGCCGTTCACGATCGGTTTCCTCGCCCTGGTGCTCGTCCTCGGTCTCGCCGGCGGTGGCCTCTGGCGGCGGCTCGACGCCAGGGCCTGGTTCCCCGACATCGCCTACGGTTGGCCGCCGCTCACGGAGGGCAAGTGGTGGACTCCGCTGTCCGGCTGGGTCTTCGGGCTCACGCCGTTCCAGTACGCCGTCATGACAGTGCTTTTCGCGCTGGCGGTGGGCTGGGCCGAGTGGCGGCTCGGTACCGCGCGCACCGCGCTGGTCTGCCTCAGCGCGCAGCTGATCGGCGTGCTCGTCGCGTCGGTCCTCGTCGGGTTGCTCCAGCACACCCATCTCGGCTGGGCCGACCGGCTGGCCGAGGTTCGCGACGTCGGGTTCACCACCTCGGCCCTCGCCGCGATCGCCGCGGCCTCGGCGACGCTGCGCTCGCCCTGGCGGCTGCGGGTGCGCGCCGTACTGGCGGCGCACGTGTCGATCACGTTCCTGTTCGAGTCGACCTTCGCCGATCTCATGCACCTGATCGCGGTCGCGGTGTGGTTCCCGCTGGGCGAGAAGCTGTTCAGCACCACCGAGCACGGCTTCTGGCCGCGTACCCGGCGCGAGGTTCGGATGCTCGCCTACCTCGGGCTGCTGCTGATCGCCGCGGTCTCGGTGCTGGTGTACTTCTTCCCGACCGACAGCCTGCTCGGGCCGACCGGGGAGGAACGCGGCTCACCGGGGAGCACGATCCTGACCGTCGCGGTGATCGCGGTGATCGCCGACCAGCTACGCAAGGGCAGGCGCTGGGCCTGGTGGATCGCCGTCGGCTACGGCACCGTGCACGTGGTGCTCACCCTGGTGCTGCTCGGCGTGGCGATCGGCACCGACTACGCCACGACCGGCGCGGTGACCGTCGGCACCGCGCTGCTGTGGGCGGGCGAGGTGGCGCTGCTCTACGGCGGCCGCGGCGCGTTCCGGGTGGCCAACCGGCGCAGGATCACCGGCGGCGCGCTGTCGGGCACCGACCCGGGCACCGCGGTGCGGGCGCTGCTCGCCCGCTACGGCGGCAGCACCATGTCGTGGATGATCACCTGGCCGGAGAACAAGTACTGGTTCGCCGACGACGGCGAACGCTGCGTCGCCTATCAGCGGCACGCGGGCACCGTCATCGTGCTGACCGACCCGGTCGGCCCGCCGGACCTGTTGCCCGACACCCTCGCCCGCTTCACCGACCGATGCGAGGCCGACGGCCTGGTGCCGTGCCTGTTCTCCACCACGGGCGCCGTCGCCGAGCTGGCGGGCGAACTCGGTTGGCGCAGTGCGCAGATCGCCGAGGACACCATCGTCGACCTGCCGCAGCTCGAGTTCAAGGGCAAGCCGTGGCAGGACATCCGGTCGGCGATCAACAAGGCGAACAAGGAGGGCATCGCGTTCCGGATGGTCCATCTCGCCGAAGAACCGTTCGCGGTGCTGGCGCAGGTGCGCGCGATCTCCGAGGAATGGGTCGGCGAGAAGGGGCTGCCGGAAATGGGATTCACGCTCGGCGGGGTCGAGGAGGCGCTCGATCCCGAGGTGCGGGTCGGCCTGGCGATCGACGCCGACGGCAGCGTGCACGGCGTCACCTCGTGGCTGCCGGTATACGCCCCCGGCGGGGAGATCCGCGGCTGGACCCTCGATGTCATGCGCAGGCGGCCCGACGGCTTCCGGCCGGTGGTGGAGTTCCTCATCGCCTCGGCCGGTCAGCTGTTCAAAGAGGAAGGCGCCGAGATCGTTTCACTATCCGGCGCCCCACTGGCCCGCAGCGCCGGGACCGACGACGCCGAGCCGATCGATCGACTGCTCGAAGGGCTCGGCGCCGCCATGGAGCCGTACTACGGATTCCGGTCGCTGCACTCGTTCAAGGCGAAGTTCCAGCCCCGCCACGAACCGGTGTACCTGTGCTATCGCGACGAAGCCGACCTGCCGCGGATCGGCATCGCGCTGACGAAGGCGTACCTGCCGGAGGTGTCGGCCAAGGACCTGATGGCCCTGGGCACGGCGCCGCGTTAGACCGCCTCAGCCGACGGTCACCGAGCCCGGCGTCACCCGGGCCGCGACATCGGCGGGCACGTCGACGCCGGGTTCCAGGTCGGCGGCGTCGATCGGCTCGCCCCAGACCTGCCGCAGCGGCAGCACTCCCGCCCAGACGCCGCCGGTCTCGATGTCGGCCGCGTCGTCGTTCGGGCCGCCGGTGCGGACCTTCACCGAGGCTTCGGTGAGATCGAGCGCGAGCACCATGGTGGCCGCCATCTCCCTGCGGTTGGGCGGGCGCACCCGATCCCAGGCGCCCGGCGCGGCGTGTTCGACGATCACCCGCAGCGCGTTGGCGCGCTCGGCCTCGTCGGTGACCAGCACCGCGCGACCACGGATCACCGCGGAGCGGTAGTTCATCGAGAAGTGCATGGCCGAGCGGGAGTACACCAGGCCGTCGACGTGGGTCACCGCGACCGAGATGTCGGTCCCGACGGCGGCGCGCATATTGCCGGCGCCCGTGGAACCGTGCAGGTAGAGCGTGTCGCCCGCGCGGCCGTAGACGGTCGGCAGCACCACCGGGGAGCCGCCGAGCAGCACGCCGAGGTGGCAGACCAGGCCGGCGTCGAGCACCGCGTCGAGGTCGGCGCGGTCCGCGCGGCCCCGTTCCTTGGACCGCGTCAGGGTGGTGCGCGGGGTCGGTGACAAGGGGGCGCGGGTGGTGTCGTGCGTGGTCATAAGATGAGCTTCGCCGAGAAAATGGACCGAAAACAGGTCCACTTCGGGCGAAGATCTACAGGCCAATTCGAGGTGAGCGATGCTCGACGATCTGCCGATTCCGCTCGACCGCACCGCGCCCGAACCGCTGTCGGTGCAGGTAGCCGATGCCCTGCGCGCCGCGGCGACCGGCGGCGTGCTGCGCGTCGGTGAGCGGCTGCCCGCCTCGCGCGCCCTCGCCCAGCGGCTCGGGGTGAGCCGGGCCGTGGTGTCGACCGCCTACGACCAGCTGCACGCGGAGGGCTGGATCGCCGGTCGCCAGGGGTCGGGCACCTACCTGCGCACCGCCCCCGCCGCCGCGCCGCCGACCACCGACCCCGGTGCCGACGCCGATCCCGACGCGCGCCTGCTGGATCTGGGCCCCGGAGCGCCGTGCGCGGAGGCCGTCGACCCGGCCGCCTGGCGACGCGCCTGGCGCGCGGCGGGCGATCACCCCGCCGACACCCGCAAGGACCGCGCCGGTGAGCCCGCCTTCCGAGCCGCCGTCGCCGAACACCTGCTGCGGCACCGCGGTCTGGCCGCGGGAGCCGCCTCGGTGGTGCTCGCCACGGCCGGGACCAGCGCCGGGGTCGGCGAATTGGCGTCGGCGCTGCTGCGGCCGGGCGACACCGTCGCGATCGAGGACCCCGGCTACCAGCGAGCCGTCGGCGCGTTGCGGGCCGCGGGCATCCGGGTGCTGCCCGTCCCGATCGACGCCGACGGACTGCGGGTCGAGCTGATCCCGCCCGGGGTGCGCGCGGTCTATTGCACACCGGCGCACCAGTTTCCGCTCGGCGCGCGCATGCAGGCCGCCCGCCGGGTCGAGCTGATCGAATTCGCCAGGGCGAACGGCATCTTCGTCATCGAGGACGACTACGACGGCGAATTGCGCTACGACACCGCGCCCCTGCCCCTGCTGGCCGCGATGGCACCCGATGTCGTCGTGCATCTCGGCACCACCAGCAAGATCATCGCCACCACGCTCGGCGTCGGCTGGCTGGTCGCCAGGCCCGACATCGCCGACGCGGTGCTCGCCTGGCGGGCCGAGACCGGCACCGCGCCGAGCCCGGCGGGTCAGCGGGTGCTCAGCGAGTTCGCCCGGCACGGCGACCTGGCCCGCCACCTGCGTCGGCTGCGCCGGGTGGTGCCACCGCGACGTGCCCTGGTGGTCGACGCGCTCGCCCGCCGCGGCCTGCCGGTGGTCGGTGACGACGCGGGCTCCCACGTCGTCGTCGAGCTCCCCGACGCGGCCGCCGAACAGCGCGCGATCGCCGCCGCGCGCGACCGTGGCGTCCTGCTCGACGGCCTCGCGCGGCATCATCTGGCCGCGGCGTACCGGTTCGGCGTCGCCATCGGCTACACCGCCCCGAGCACGGCCGACCTGGTCGCCGCGGTGCCGATCGCGGCCGACTGCCTCGCCGCCGCGCGCCACGATCTCCCCCGGTAGCGCGCCTGATCGCCGCGCCCCCGCCCGGCACGGTCGTAGCATGGACCCCGACCCCGTGCGGGTCGCTGTTCGGGCACTACCCCTCCGACCATCGAAGTGGTGAGCACATGAACGATCAGGACATCCTGGCGCGGATCAAGCAACTGGTCGACGACGAGCACGCGCTGCGCGCCAAGGCCACCGCGGGCGAGATCGACCCGGTCGCCGAACGCCAGCAGCTGGCCCAGCTGGAGGTGATGCTCGATCAGGCGTGGGATCTGTTGCGGCAGCGCCGCGCCCGCTCCGGCGCCGCCGAATCCCCCGACGACACCGGGATGCGTTCCCCGCGTGAGGTCGAGGGCTATCTGCAGTGACCGACGCCGAATACGACGTCATCGTCCTCGGCGCGGGCCCGGCCGGTGAGAACGCCGCCGCCTACGCCATCGCAGGCAGCGACCGCACCGCCGCGCTGGTCGAACGGGAACTGTTCGGCGGCGAGTGCAGCTACTGGGCGTGCATTCCGAGCAAGGCGCTGCTGCGCTCCGGTGCCGTCCTCGGCCTGGGCCGGGCGATGCCGGGGGTGACCGCGAGCGGGCCACAGGTGGCCGACGTGCTCGCCCGGCGCGACTCCTTCACCCACGATCGCGACGACACCTCCCAGGTCGACTGGGCGAAGTCGGCCCGCATCGACCCGGTGCGCGGCTCCGGCAGGCTGGTGGGCGAACGCCTCGTCGAGGTGGTCACCGACGACGGCGTCCGCGTCCTGCGCGCCCGGCACGCGGTCGTGCTCGCCACCGGCACCACCGCCACCATTCCCCGTATTCCCGGCCTCGCCGAGGCCCTGCCGTGGATCTCCCGCGACGTCACCAATCTGACGGTGGTGCCGCGCCGGGTCGCCGTCATCGGCGGCGGTGTCGTCGCCTGCGAGGCGGCGACCTGGCTGGCCGAGCTCGGCGCCGAGGAGGTGACGCTGCTGGTCCGCGGTGACCGCCTGCTGCCGCGCGCCGAACCGTTCGCCGCGGAGCTGGTGCTGCGCGGCCTGCGCGAGACCGGCGTCGTCACGGTGCGGCTGCACACCGAACCGTCGCTGATCTCCCGGCGCGACCCCGCCGACACCGGCGTCGGCCGCATCCACGGCGGACCGGTCACCCTCGTTCTCGACGACGGGGAACTCGAGGTCGACGAACTCGTCGTCGCCACCGGCCGCACCCCCGCCACCGACGGGCTCGGGCTCGACGCCGTCGGCCTGCCCGCCGGCTACGTCGAGGTCGACGACCAGCTGACCGTGCGCGGTGTGCCCGGCGACTGGCTCTACGCCGTCGGCGACGTGAATCATCGTGCGGCGCTGACGCATATGGGCAAGTACCAGGCCAGGGTGTGTGGTGACGTCATCGCCGCCCGCGCCGAGGGCAGGCCGCTGGACCGGCCCCGGTTCACCGCGAGCGCCGACCACCAGCAGGTGCCCCAGGTCGTCTACACCGCACCGGAACTCGCCTCCGTCGGCCTCACCGAACACGAGGCGCGCACCGCCGGGCACGCCGTCGACACCGTCGAGATCGATATCGCCGTGGCCGGTTCGTCGCTGTCGCGCGACGATTTCCGTGGCCGCGCGAAGCTCGTCGTCGACACCGCGTCCGACCGGCTGCTCGGCGCGACCTTCGTCGGCCCCGACATGGGCGAGCAACTGCACGCGGCCACCATCGCCGTGGTCGGCCGGGTTCCGCTGGAGACGCTGTGGCACGCGGTGCCGGCATTCCCCGCCGTCAGCGAGTTCTGGCTGCGCCTGCTGGAGGCGTGGCGCGACCGCTGAGCCCTACTTGAGCAGCCGCGACATCCGCCGGTCGGCGAGCACCTTGCCGCCGGTCTGGCAGGTGGCGCAGTACTGGAACGCACGCTCCGCGTAGGACACCTCGCGCACGGTGTCACCGCAGACCGGGCACTTCAGCCCGGTGCGCGCGTGCACCCGCATGCCCGAACGCTTCTCGCCCTTCAACCTGGCCGCGTCCTGCCCGACCGAGCGCCGCACCGCGTCGAGCAGCACCTCGCGCATGGCGGTGTAGAGCTGCGACACCTTGTCGGCCGGGATCGTCTTCGTGTTCGCGAACGGGGAGATCTTGGCGGTATGCAGGATCTCGTCGGAGTAGGCGTTGCCGATCCCCGCGATCAGCGTCTGATCGACCAGGGCGGTCTTGATCCGCTGCGAGGTCCCCTTCAGCAACGCCGCGAACTCGTCCTCGGTGACCGCCAGGGCGTCCGGACCGAGCCGCGCGATGCCGGGCACCGCCTTCGGATCGTCGACCACATAGACCGCCAGCCGCTTCTTGGTCCCCGCCTCGGTCAGGTCGATCGACGGTGTCGCGCCCGCCGGCGTGAAGAAATGCACCCGCAGGGCCAGCGGCGACTTGCCGCCCGGCTTGGGCGGCAACGGATTCGGTTCGTCCACCCAGCGCAGCCAGCCACCGCGCGAGAGATGGGTGATCAGCCACAGCCCGCCGCAGTCCATTCCGAGGAACTTGCCCCAGCGCCCCGCCCCGGTGACGTCCCGTCCGGACAGCGCCGTCACCGGCGGGTCGAACGTCTTCACCGCGCTCAACGCGGCCACGTCGACTCGCCCCACCACCGCGCCGACCGCATGATCCCGCAGGAACTGCGCCAGCGCCTCCACCTCGGGTAGCTCGGGCACAGCGCCAGTTTAGCGGCTGGTGCGGCGCGTTCGCGGCCGTCCCGCCTCGGGGTCGGGGTGCGTGGCCGCGTCGGGACTCAACGTCCCCGCAGGAGGTACACGTCCATGATCCAGCCCTTGGCGGCGCGCAGCTCCGCGCGGCGGGCCACGATCCGCTGCTCGACCTCGCGCAGCGGTCCCTCGATCAGGGTCTCGTCGGGCATGCCGAGGTAGGCGCCCCACCAGATGTGCACGTCGTCGCCGGGGATCTCGGTGAACGAGCAGTCGCCGTCGAGCATCACCACGGTGGACCCGGCGCCGAGACCCTCCTCGCGGAGCCTGCGACCGGTGGTGACGTGGACCGGTTCGCCGATGCGGTGCAGGACCGTGCGGTGGCGGGCGGCCAGCGCGGCCACGCTGGTGACGCCGGGGATCACCTCGTAGTCGAACGTGGCGCGGCCGCCGGCCAGCACGTGTTCGACCATGCGCAGGGTGCTGTCGTAGAGGGCCGGGTCGCCCCACACCAGGATCGCGCCGACCCCGTCGACCTCGGCGAAGGCGGCCGCGAGCAGTTCGGCGCGGCGTTCGTGCCAGTCCCGCACGACGCCTGCGTAGTCGTCGGGGGTGCGGTCGCGGGGTGGATCGGTGATCTCGATGATCCGGTGCGGACCCTCGACGTGCTCGGCCAGGATCGCGGTGCGCACGTCGACGAGCTCCTGCTTCTCGGCGCCCTTGCCGATGACGAAGAAGGCGTCGGCGTGTCGCATGGCCTTGACCGCCTGCATCGTCACCTGGTCGGGGTCACCGGCACCGATGCCGATCACGTAGAGCTTGCGCATACGCGGAGAGCTTGCCAGGTGCGGTGCACCGTAGAATCGCCAGGCGTGGCCACTCCTGATACGCAGTACGAGGATCTGCTCCGGCACGTGCTGGCGGACGGCACCCCCAAAGCCGATCGCACCGGCACCGGAACTCGCAGCATCTTCGGTCATCAGCTGCGCTACGACCTGGCCGAGAGCTTCCCGCTGATCACCACCAAGCGGGTGCACCTCAAGTCGATCGCCTACGAACTGCTGTGGTTCCTGCGCGGCGACTCCAACGTGTCCTGGCTGCGGGAGCACGGCGTGACCATCTGGGACGAGTGGGCCGACGACAAGGGCGAGCTCGGCCCGGTCTACGGCGTGCAGTGGCGCTCCTGGCCCACGCCCGACGGCACCCACATCGACCAGATCGCCCAGGTGCTGCACACCCTGCGCACCGACCCGGACTCGCGCCGGATGATCGTCTCGGCCTGGAACGTCGCCGACCTGGACAAGATGGCCCTGGCGCCGTGCCACGCCTTCTTCCAGTTCTACGTCGCCGACGGCAAGCTGTCGTGCCAGCTGTACCAGCGCAGCGCCGACCTGTTCCTCGGCGTGCCGTTCAATATCGCCAGCTACGCACTGCTGACCCTGATGGTGGCCCAGCAGACCGAGCTCGAGCCGGGCGAGTTCATCTGGACCGGCGGCGACGTGCACATCTACGACAACCACGTCGACCAGGCGCGCGAGCAGCTCAGCCGCGAGCCCTACCCGTTCCCGACCCTGCACCTGCGCCCGGCGACCAGCCTGTTCGACTACACCTACGACGACATCGAGCTCACCGGCTACCAGCACCACCCGGCCATCAAGGCGCCGGTGGCGGTGTGAGCGGTCAGATCGGCCTCATCTGGGCGCAGGCCGCCGACGGCGTGATCGGGGTGGACAACACCATCCCGTGGCGCCTCCCCGAGGACATGGCCAATTTCCGGGACACCACCATGGGCCATCCGGTCATCATGGGCAGGCGTACCTGGGACTCGCTGCCCGAGGCCTACCGCCCGCTGGCGGGCCGTCGCAACATCGTGGTCACCCGGCAGACCGATTGGGCGGGCGAAGGCGCCGAACGCGCCGCCTCGCTGCCCGACGCGCTGGCCCTGGCCGGACCGGGCGATGTCTGGGTGGCCGGCGGCGGCGAGATCTATCGCGCCGCGCTCCCGCTGGCGACGACGCTGCTGGTCACCGAGGTCGACACGCGAGTGACCGGCGACGCGTTCGCCCCGGTCATCGGCCCCGAGTGGCAGGCGCCGGAAACGCCGTGGCAGGAGTCGAAAACCGGTCTCCGCTACCGCATTCGCCGCTACACCCGGCGCTGACAACACCTGGCTAACGGTCTGGCAAAACGCCCGACCGCGGGCGCGGTCTCGGGCATACTCCCAGATACCAAGCCCCGCGAGAGCCTGCGAAAGGCGCTATGCCATGGACAAGAAATCGCTGACCGCGGTGGCCCGCCAACAGCTGAAGCTGGCGGCCACCTCGACGAGTGGCCGAAGTTCGCAAACCGTCATCGGCGGCCACACCCATGTGCTGCGCCAGACCGTCGTCGCCCTGACCGAGGGCCAGAGCCTGGCCGAGCACGACAACGCGGGCGACGCCACCATCCAGGTCCTCAGCGGCACGCTCGTGCTGATCGCGGGCACCGACGAGTGGAAGGGTTCGGCGGGCGATCTCATCGTCGTCCCGCGCGCCCGGCACAGCGTCAAAGCCATCGATAACGTGGCGTTTCTGCTGACCGTCGCCAAATAGGGGTTGCCTGCGGGTCGCTGACACGCGAGGGCGTGCCGCCAACCTGTCCGCGCCGCGCTCTACTCTGGACGGCATGGGTGAGCCACAGCCGATCCTCGAACCGCTCACGCCGGCCGCCATCTTCCTCGTCGCCACCATCGACGAGGGCGGCGAGTCGGCGGTCCGCGACCTCTTGTCGAACATCACCGGTTTGCGCCGTTCGGTCGGTTTCCGGGTGCCCGGCGAGGGCCTGACCTGCGTCACCTCGATCGGCTCCACGGCCTGGGACCGCCTGTTCGCCGGCCCCAAACCCGTTGAGCTGCACGAATTCCCCGGCTACAACGGGCCGATCCACAGCGCGCCGACCACCCCGGGCGACCTGCTGTTCCACATCAGGGGCGAGACCCAGGGAGCGTGCTTCGAACTGGCCATGGCGATCGGCGAGCGCCTGCGCGGCGCGGCCACGATCGTCGACGAGACCGTCGGTTTCCGCTACTTCGAACAGCGTGACCTGCTCGGCTTCGTCGACGGCACCGAGAACCCCGAGGGCAGCGCCGCGTACTCGGCGGCCCTGATCGGCGACGAGGACCCGGATTTCGCCGGCGGTAGCTACGTCATCGTGCAGAAATACACCCACCCGCTCGACCAGTGGAACGCGCTGTCGATCGAGGAGCAGGAGCGGGTGATCGGGCGGACCAAGCTCGGCGACTACGAACTGCCCGACGACATCAAGCCCGCCGACTCCCATGTCGCGGTGAACACCCTGGTCGACCCCGACGGCACCGAACGCCAGATCGTGCGCGCCAACATGCCGTTCGGCACGATCGGCCAGGGCGAGTTCGGCACCTACTACATCGCCTACGCCGCCACCCCGAGCGTCACCGAGCGCATGCTGGAGCGGATGTTCCTCGGCACCGAGGAGGCGGCCTACGACCGCATCCTCGACTTCTCGTTCGCGGTCACCGGCACGCTGTTCTTCACACCCACCGTCGATTTCCTCGACGATCCGCCAGACGCCCCCGAGTCCGTTGCCACCGAAGAAATTTCCGATTCGCTGCCCGTGTTCACCCCGGTGGAACGGGCCGACGCCGTCGCTTCCGATTCGGACGGCTCGCTCGCCATCGGCTCGATGAAAAGGAGTATCTGAATGAACAACCTGCATCGCGAACTCGCGCCGATCACCGCCGAGGCCTGGGCACAGATCGAGGAGGAAGCCACCCGCACGTTCAAGCGCAATATCGCCGGACGCCGGGTCGTCGACGTCTCGGGTCCGCACGGCGTGGCCTACTCGGCGCGCAACCGGGGCAGGTTGACCGCGATCTCCTCGCCCGACGACGGTGTCGTCGCCCACCAGCGCGTGGTGCAGCCGCTGGTGGAACTCCGGGTGCCGTTCACCCTGAAGCGCGGCGAACTCGACGACATCGAGCGTGGCGCGGGTGACGCCGACTTCGACAATCTCAAGACCGCCGCCCAGAAGATCGCCTTCGCCGAGGACCGCGCGATCTTCGAGAGCTACGCCGCGGCGGGCATCACCGGCATCCGCGACGCCGCCTCCAACGCCGCGGTGGCGCTGCCGAGCAATGTCGTCGACATTCCCGACGCGATCTCGCGCGCGCTGACCGGGCTGCGGCTGGCCGGTGTGCAGGGGCCGTACTCGGTCGTCCTCAGCGCCGAGCTGTACACGCAGGTCAGCGAGACCTCCGATCACGGTCACCCGATCCGCACCCACATCGAGCGGCTGATCGACGGCGAGATCATCTGGGCGCCCGCGATCACCGGCGGTTTCGCGCTCACCACCCGCGGCGGCGACTTCGAGCTGGCGCTGGGCCAGGATCTGTCGATCGGCTACCTCAGCCACGACGCCGAGACCGTGCAGCTGTACTTCCAGGAGACGTTCACCTTCCTCGTGGAGACCTCCGAAGCGGCGGTATCGCTCGGGTCGTGAGCCCGGCGCGGCCCACCCGCTAGGGTGGGCCGCGAGTTCGTGAGAGGGAGGTCTCGCATGGCGGTCGTGCGTGCCGGTGTCGTGCCCGCGGGGCGGAGCCTGCTCTACTGCCTGATCGGGGTGCTGGTCACCACCGGCGTCGTCGGGCTGTTCGTGGCGATGTTCGGGGTCAACCGGGTGATCACCGGCCTGCTCGTCGGCGCGATCGCCGGAGTGGCGGCGGGCGTGGCGCTGTTCGTGCGCGATGTCGTCGAGCTCACCGAGCACGCCATCTACGCCAGGACTCCGTTCCGCTCGTCGACCGTGCCGTGGGATCGCGTCGTCGCGGGCCGCTTCACCCTCGACGAGCGATCCCGCTGGGCACTGGCCCTTGACCTCAATGGCGGAACCAGCGACGAACTGGTCCTGCTGTCCATCCCGCCGGTGGTGCGCCCGGTCGCGGGCGCCTACGACATGCGCAAACGCGAGCAGGTCACCGAGATCCGGGAGATACTGCGCGCCAAGCGAATTCCGGTCACCGTCCTCCCCGAGATCGCGGGCGCGCTCAACCAGCACTGGCAGATCGCCCCGCCCACCTCCCGCTGAGGCCCTACGCGCTGAGCCCGGACTCGAATCCGCGTCGGTAGTCCGAGGGCGACACCCCGAGCCGCGCGACGAAGGTGCGGCGCAACGCCTCGGCACTGGTGAATCCCGCCTCGGACGCCGCCCGGCTCACCGAGCTACCCGCCTCGAGCCGGGCCCTGGCGAGATCGAATCGCACGTTCGCCGCGTACTCGGCCGGGCTGAGCCCGGTCTCCTCGGTGAAGAGCCGGGTGAGGTGGCGGGGGCTCACATTCACGTGCCGGGCGAGGTCACGCACGCTGTGGCGCCTGGTCGGATCGCGGGCGATGAGATCGGTCACCGCGCGCACCGGCCCCGGCGGCAGCGCCGCGGCGCGCAGCGGCGTCGAGAACTGGGTCTGTCCGCCGGACCGCTGCAGATAGACCAGCAGACCCCGCGCGACCTGACGCGCGATCGAGCTGCCCAGATCCTCGGCGACCAAGGCCAGCGCCAGGTCGATGCCTGCGGCGACCCCGGCCGAGGTCGCGATGTCGTCATCGCGCACGAAGATTCGATCCGCCCGCACGTCGATCCGCGGGTACCGGCGGGCGAGTTCGGCGGCGAACTTCCAGTGCGTGGTGGCGCCGCGACCGTTGAGCAGCCCCAGTTCGGCGAGCACGAAGGCACCGCTGCAGATCGAGACGACCCGGCGGCTGCGCGCCGCGAGAACACGCGCCGCCTCGACGAGTTCGGGGCCGACGAACTCGACGGGACGGACCTCACTGCCCGGCACCACGAGCGTGTCCAGGGCGGGCGCGTCGGCCGCGGCCGCCGTCACCGCAACCCCGCCGCCGACCGAACTGCGCACCGGCTCGCCGGTGGGTGAGAACAACATCACCTCATAGGCATCGGCGAACTGATTCGCCTCGATGAAGACCTCGGCCGGACCGACGTAGTCGAGCGATTTCACCCCGTCGAACAGCAGAAATCCGACGCGCCGCGGCCCGGTCGGCACAGTGAAGCGAGCACGTTCCGGGGCGACAGACATGCCGATGAATCTACTGCCTGTCCGAAAGTGCGGGATCCGCGGCCGTTCCGGCAGGCGACAGCGGCGGCCCGCCCGACAACGATGGGCAACCTAGTCATCCACCTCTCCGACGGGAGCGCAATGCCCTACTTCACCACGTCCGACGGCACCGAGATCTACTTCTCCGACTGGGGCACCGGACGACCCGTCGTCTTCAGCCACGGCTGGCCGCTGAGCTCCGACGCGTGGGCGCTGGAACGCAAGACCCTGGCCGACGCGGGCTACCGCGTCATCGCGCACGACCGTCGCGGACACGGCCGCTCGTCGCAGCCGTGGCAGGGCAACGACATGGACACCTACGCGCGTGACCTCGCCGAGCTCGTCGAATTCCTCGACCTGCGCGATGTCGTCGTCATCGGGCATTCGACCGGTGGTGGCGAGGTCGTGCGCTACGCGGCCCAGCACGGGCGCGACCGCGTCGCCAAGGTGGTCACCATCGGCGCGGTGCCGCCGATCATGGTCGCGACCGAGGCCTATCCCGACGGTCTGCCGATGGAGGTGTTCGACGGCATCCGCGCCGGCGTGCTCGCCGACCGCTCCACCTTCTATCAGGAGCTCGCGCCCTCGTTCTTCGGCTTCAACCGCGAGGGGGCGACGGTGTCGAAGGGCGCGCAGGACGACTTCTGGCGCCAGGGCATGCTGGCAGGCATCCAGGCCGCCTACGAGTGTGTCGCGGCGTTCTCGGCGACCGACTTCACCGAGGATCTGCGGGCGCTCGAGGTGCCGATCTTCATCGCCCACGGCGACGACGACCAGATCGTGCCGATCGCCGGTGCCGCGCTGAAGTCGATCGAGCTCGTGAAGAACGGCACGCTGAAGGTGTATCCGGGTGCGCCGCACGGCATCTTCGGCGCCTACCAGCAGGAACTGATCGCCGATATCCTCGCGTTCATCGCCGACTGATCGCGGGCTTCGGCACCGCTCAGGCCGACTCGACGGCCTGAGCGGCCAGCCGGGCGAGCAGCGCTTCGGCGGCCGTGCGCACGGGTGCGGTGTCGGCGGTGTGGCCGACGATGCGCAAGATCGCGTCCGGGATCACCCGCTCGCTGTCCTCGCTCGCCGCCCCGGCGTCGGAGCGGATGCCGATCACCGTTTCGACCAGCCGGAACGGCAGGATGCGCGCGTCGTCGGGTTGCCCGGTCGCCGCGGCGGATTCGGCCGCGAGCCGTTCGTAGTGCTCGCGCAGTTCGTCGCGGCGGCGCCGGAACGTGGCGAAACGTTCGGTGCGCAGCTCCGGCAGCAGATACAGCGCGCCGAGATTCCAGCGCGCGGTGCGTAATTGGCGCACGTCGAACAGGGCGAGCGCGTAGAGCTGGGTCGCGGCGTCGGCGGGTTCGGTGGCCATCCGCTGTGCCAGCTCGACCGGGCCCGCGACGGTTTCGGCGAGCAGCGCGTCGAGGATGTCGTCCTTGGCGGCGAAGTGGTGATACAGCGAGGCCTGCCTGATCCCGACCGCGTCGGCTACCGCCCGGGTGGAGGTGTTGGCGTAGCCCTTGGTGGTGAACAGCTCCGCCGCCGCGTCGAGGATCTCCGCGCGCGGCGTCGTCCCCTGCCTACGCCGCTGTTCCAGCCGGGGACGCCCGGGACCGAGGTTTGCCACGTCCAAGATTCTGTCATCGGGCGCCGACCTGGGCGGCAGCGGGCACCTCACCAGCGAGGATGCCGGTCGGTCGAATTCCTGTCACTCGATAGAAACGTGGGCAACGCAGAAGTTACCGCGGGCCCCACAGCCGATACACGCACGACACCGTTCGAGCGATCGCGCGCGCAAAACTATCGACTGATAGATATTTGGCCGCACCGCCGAAGGACACCGACATGGCCACGACTCTCGATACCGCCGCTGTTCCCCCCGATACCGGCCGCGACAGCGCCGACCTCGCCACATTCGGCTACGAACCGGTCCTGCACCGCAAGCTCGGGCGCTACGCGTCCTTCGCGGCAGGGTTCTCGTTCGTCTCCATCCTCACCACGATCTTCCAGTTCTTCGGCTTCGGCTATTCGTTCGGCGGCGCCGCGTTCTTCTGGACCTGGCCGCTGGTCTTCGCCGGCCAGTTCCTGGTGGCGCTGAACTTCGCCGAGCTGGCCGCCCGGTACCCGATCTCCGGTTGCATCTATCAGTGGTCGCGCCGCCTCGCGGGTGGGCTGATCGGCTGGTTCGCCGGCTGGATGATGGTGATCGCACAGGTCGTCACGGCCGCCGCGGCCGCCATCGCCCTGCAGGTGGTACTGCCGACGATCTGGAGCGGCTTCCAGTTCATCGGCACCGACACCGCGCTGACCTCCCGCGACGGCGCGATGAACGCGGTGCTGCTCGGCAGCGTGCTGCTGGTGGTCACCACCACGATCAATGTCATCGGCATCGACCTGATGTCGAGGATCAACTCGATCGGCGTCACCGTCGAGATCGTCGGCGTGCTGGCGATCATCGCGCTGTTCTTCACCGGCACCGAGCGCGGTCCCGGCGTCGTCCTGCAGACCGACCAGGCCGCGCCCGGCCCGTACTGGGCGGCGTTCCTGGTCTCCGGCCTGATGGCCGCCTACGTGATGGTCGGCTTCGACTCCGCCGGGGAACTGTCCGAGGAGACCAAGAACCCGCGCCGGGTCGCCCCGCGCACGATTCTGCTGGCCCTGTCGGTGTCGGCACTGGGCGGCGGGCTCATGCTGCTCGGCGCGCTGATGGCCGCGCCCAGCCTGTCCGACGGCGAATTGGCGTCGGGCGGACTGGCTTACGTCATCACCTCCAAGCTCGACAGCCCCGCCGGTTCGGTACTGCTCGGCTGCGTCGCGGTCGCGGTCATCGTGTGCACCCTGGCGATCCAGACGGCGGGCTCGCGCCTGATGTTCTCGATGGCGCGCGACGGCAAACTGCCGTTCGCCAAGGCCCTGTCGACCGTGCACCCGCGCTTCGGCACCCCGGTGTGGCCCGCCGTGGTGATCGGCGCGCTCGGCATCGGCCTGCTGGTGCTCAACCTGGGCAACCCGGCCATCTTCGCCACCCTGGCCAGCGTCTGCATCGTCAGCCTGTACCTGGCGTACCTGCTGGTCACCGTGCCGCTGCTGGTGCGCAGGATCAAGGGCCTGCCCGCCGTGGACGACCCGAGCCTGTTCACCCTCGGCCGCTGGGGCGTGCCGATCAACGCGCTCGCCGTGGTCTGGGGCATCGCGATGGTGATCAACCTGGCCTGGCCGCGTCCGGAGGTCTACACCCCGGCGGGCGGCAGCTGGTGGCAGCTGTGGGCGGGCCCGCTGTCGGTGGCGGTGATCCTCACCGCGGGCGCCGTCGTCTACCGCTTCGCAGTGGCCGCCAGGGACGAATTCCCCCACACCGAAACCGTCCCCGCCACGGCCTGATTCACCAACACCTGAATCGCCGCACCACCCACCCACTCAGCCCCGCACGCTCCGACCTCGAGGAGGAGCAGGCCGACGAGTCGGCCGTCGCGGCCGTCCCGCCGATCAGGTGCCGTTGCGTACGCGACGAAGGAGCAAGCACCGGTGCCTGCTCGGCGGGACAGGAGGGGTCGCGACCTCGAGCGCGCCGGCGCTCCGAAACCACAGGAGATCACGATGACGAGTACTCGATCCACCGACGGGGCTCGCGCCCACGCGCGCGCTCAGGCCGCCGCGGCCACGATCGACCGGCCCGACACCCCCGACGGTGTCGATCCAGCGGCAGTCGTTCTCGCGCAACGCATCCCCACCGGCGGCTACGCGAACGTGGTGCTGGGCCGGGGCACTCGGGTCCGGCTGGCCGACCCCGCGGGTACCACCTGCGCGCACCTGTTCCTGCTCCGCGCCGAGGCACCGTGGGAGCGGCTCAATGTCGCCGACACCGTGAAGGTGCCGTGGCAGGCCTACCTGAGCACCGGCCATCCGCTGCTCTCCGACCAGGGCCGGGTACTCGCCACCGTCGTCGCCGATTCGTCCGGCCACCACGACACCCTGTGCGGGCCCGGCGCCGCAGGCCGTCACCAGCTGCACCTGGCCGGCGCCAAGCAGGGCCTGGCGCCGCGCGACATCGGACCGTCGGTCTCGCTGTTCCGCGGCGTCCGGGTCGAGGCCGACGGTGGTCTCGTCCCGACCGGCAACGCCGCCGCCGGGACCGCGGTCGACCTGCTGATCCACCTCCCGGTGACGCTGCTGGTCGCCAATGCCGCCCATCCCCTCGACGATCGGCCCACCGGCGACCTCGACGTGCTCGCCTGGGCGGCGCCCACCGAGCGCGCGACGAACGACGACCCCGAATACCGCCGGGCCGTCGACAACACCGAAGCCGCCTGGGCGGCCGCACTCAACTCGGAGGTTCTGGCATGACCACGGCGACCATCCGCACCGTCGTCCTCGACGAGACCGTCCCCGCTCAGGCGCCGTGGTCGGCGATCGTGCGCGCGGGCGATCAGCTCGAGATCATCGACCTGCACGGCAACCAGGCCGTCGACTGCCTGCTCTACTCCGCCGCCGACCGCACCGATCGCTACAGCGCCCAGGCCACCGTCGCCGCGCAGCGCAATATCTTCCTGACCACCGGCAGCGTCCTGCTGACCGAGGCGGGCACCCCGCTGATGACCGTGGTCGCCGACGAGGTCGGCAACCACGACACCATCGCCGGCGCGTGCTCGCAGGAATCCAACACCCTGCGTTACGGCCACCACACCCGCCACCAGCACGCCTGCGTGGAGAACTTCCTCACCGCCGCGCTCGAATGGGGTCTGGGCAAGCGGGATCTGGTGTCCAACATCAACTGGTTCATGAATGTCCCGGTCGAGGCCGACGGCACGCTCGGCATCGTCGACGGACTGTCGGCGCCGGGCAAGAAGGTCACCCTGCGCGCCGAGATCGACACCCTCGTGCTGGTCTCCAACTGCCCGCAGATCAACAACCCCTGCAACGGTTTCGACCCGACGCCGGTCCGCATGGTGGTGACCCGATGAGTCTCACCGGAACCCGTTCCGCCGTCGTCGATACCGCGCTCCCCTCGGTCAGCCCGGAGCACCGCACTTCCGTGGCCGCCGCTACCGGCACGCGCACCGCCGGAGTCGTCGGCGCACCCGAGTCCGCCATGGTGGCGGGCACCCCGGTCGCGCTGCCCGCAGGCACCCGGTCCGTGCAGGTCCTCCGCCCCGGCATGCAGACCACGGTGCAGGACTGGCCCGGGCGAATCGGGTACTGGCACATCGGCGTTCCGCCCTCCGGCCCGATGGACGACCTCTCGTTCCGGCTCGGCAATCGCGTGCTCGGCAACCCGGAGGGCGCGGCGGGGCTCGAATGCACGCTCGGTGGCCCCGCGCTGCGCTTCAGCGAGGCGACGTGGGTGTGTGTCACCGGCGCGGTCGCCGACGTGCGAGTCGACGGCAGGCCGGTCGAGCAGTGGCGCACCGTCGAAGTCCCGACCGGCGGCGTCCTCGAGGTCGGCGCGATCCGCGGCCCCGGCATGCGCACCTACATCCTGGTCTCCGGCGGTCTCGACGTCGAGCAGTTCCTCGGCAGCGCGGCGACCTTCACTCTCGGCAAATTCGGCGGCGGCACCGGCACGGCCCTGCGCGCCGAGGACGTGCTGCCCCTCGGCGCACCGGCGACCCGCCTGGCCCCCGCCGTCCCGATGACCGACATCCCCGCCTTCGGGCACCGCTGGGAACTGGCCGTCACCGAGGGCCCGCACGGCGCGCCGGAGTTCTTCACCCGCGCCGATTTCGACACCATCGTCGGCACCGACTACGAGGTGCACTTCAATTCCGACCGCACCGGCGTGCGCCTGCTCGGCCCGAAGCCGGAGTGGGCCCGCACCGACGGCGGCGAGGCGGGCCTGCACCCGTCGAACATCCACGACAACGCCTACTCGATCGGCGCGCTCGATTTCACCGGCGACACCCCGATCCTGCTCGGCCCCGACGGCCCGAGCCTGGGCGGCTTCGTCTGTCCGGTGACGGTGGTCGCGGCCGATCGCTGGAAGCTCGGCCAGCTCGCCCCGGGCGATACGGTGCGCTTCGTCCCCGTCCGCGCCGAACATGCCGCGCCCGCAAGCGAACTCGGCGCACGCCGACGCGCGTCGTTCGGCACCGTGCTCTCGGCGGGCCGCGACGGCGACGACGGCATCCTGCGCCGCACCGAGGTCGACGACGAGACCGGCGTGACCTACCGCCGCCAAGGCGACGACGGCGTCCTGGTCGAATACGGCACGCTCACTTTGGATCTCGGGCTGCGCGCCCGCGTGCACGCACTGCATCAGCATCTGATCGCGGCCGGGCCGCGCGGGGTCGTCGAACTCACCCCCGGCATCCGCTCCCTGCAGATCCGCGTCGACCCGGCCGTGCTGCCGATCGCCCGTCTGCTCGACCTGCTCGCCGAAGCCGAAGCGCAGCTGCCGAATTCCGATCAGCTCGTCGTCCCGAGCCGCACCGTGCACCTCCCGCTGTCCTGGGACGACCCCGCCACCCGCGAGGCGATCACCCGCTACATGCACGGCGTCCGCGCCGACGCTCCGTGGTGCCCCTGGAATATCGAGTTCATCCGTCGCATGAACGGCCTGGACTCGGTCGAGGACGTCTATCGCACCGTCTTCGACGCCGAGTACCTGGTTCTCGGCCTGGGTGACGTCTATCTGGGTGCCCCCGTCGCCACTCCCACCGACCCCCGGCACCGCCTGGTCACCACCAAATACAACCCCGCCCGCACCTGGACCCCCGAGAACGCCGTCGGCATCGGCGGCGCATACCTGTGCATCTACGGCATGGAGGGCCCCGGCGGCTACCAGTTCGTCGGCCGCACCACCCAGGTCTGGAACCACCGCGCCCGGCCCACCGGCACCGCGGGCCCCGGCGTCGACCGCTTCGCCACCGACGCCGAAACTCCTTGGCTGCTGCGCTATTTCGACCGCATCCGCTGGCATCCCGTCGAGCCCGGCGAACTGCTGGACCTGCGGGCCGACTTCGCCGCCGGAAAGGTCGACGTCCCCACCGAGGACGGCGAATTCCGCCTCGCCGACTACCGCGCCTTCCTCGCCGACAACGCCGCGGCCATCACCGATTTCCGCGCCGTGCAGGCCGAGGCCTTCGCCGCCGAACGCCAGTCCTGGCGTTCGGCCGGAGAACTCACCGACTGAGACCCCCGCGCCGGGCCGTCGGCGCCCGCGGCTCGGCAGGTCACGGCGACGCCTGGCTCACGACCGAGGTGGCGGGTCGGCGACGGCCGTCGCCGAGGGATTGGTGACGTCGCGGATGATGCGCAGGCCGGTGACCAGGCCGTCGAGCTGGTCCGGGGTGAGCAGGCCGGTGAGCCAAGTCTCCAGCGCGTCGAGGTAGTCCGGGAGGACCGCTTCGAGGCGGCTGATGCCCGCCGGGGTCAGCGCCGCGTAGGCGCTGCGGCGGTCGGTGGGATCGAGCTGACGTTCGACCAGGCCCGCCTTGGCGAGCCGGTCGACCAGCCGGGTGACGCCGCTGGTGGACAGCTCGGTCTGGGTGGCCAGGTCCGACATCCGCAGCCGATGCTTCGGCGAGCGGCTCAGCCGCATGAGGGCATTGAGGTCCAGGCCCGAGAGGCCGTGCGCGTGCCACGTGGGTTCGACCTTGGCGATCAACCCGCTGGTGGCCTCGAAGAGCAGGCCGGAGATGGTCAGGCGGGGGTCGTCGAACAGTTCGTGCATGAGACCACCCTAGCCGATGCTTGCCATGCGGATAGTTGACACGAGGAATACTTAGGGGTAGATCTATGCCTACGCAATATTCCTCGCAGCAACTAATGGAGTGGTCATGCAGCAGACGTGGGTCGCCGGATTCCGGTCGGGTGTCATCAGCCCGGACGAGCAGATCAAGCTCGCCGAATCGCGATCGTTCACCGACGAAACGGTGCGGCAGGTGCTGCGCCTGGCGGGCGGCGGTGACGCGGTGCGGGTGCGGCTGACCAACAGGTACGGGTCCGCGCCGCTGATGATCGGCGCCGCCCGCCTGGCCGTGCGCAAGGAAGGCTCGGCGATCACCACCGATGCCGAGGTCCGCTTCGACGGCGCGCCGATCGCGGTCATCGAGCCCGGCGCGGAGCTGGTGAGCGACCCGCTGGACCTGGCCGTCGCCGCCGGCGAGGACCTGCTGCTCAGCCTGTACCTCCCCGGCCCGACCGGCCTGGCGACGTTCTCCCACCAACCCGGTGAGATCGCCTACCTCGCGGCGGGCGATCGCACCGCCGACGCGGAACTGCCCGGCGCGCAGGAGCTTCCGTTCCGCTCCTTCGTCACCGGTGTCGACGTGCGCACCGGGGCGCGGCCCCCGATCGCGGTGGCGTTCGGCGATTCCTGGTTCGAGGGTGTCGGCACCACCCTCAGCGCCAACCGTCGTTCCGTCGACGTCATCAACTCACGTCTCACCCGGGGGTGGGTGGTGAACAACGGCATCGCCGGTAACCGCCTCACCGCCCGTGAGATCGGCGAATCCGGGCTGGCCCGCCTCGATGCCGATGCCCTCGCGGTTCCCGGCGTCACCGACATCCTGGTGAACTTCGGCATCAACGACCTGATCCTCGGCGCCATGGGCGGACAGCCCTCCGCCACCACCGAGGACCTGATCGCCGGTTTCACCGCTCTCGCCGAGCGCGCGCACGCGGCCGGCCTGCGGATTCACGTCGCGACCATCGGCCCCTACGCCGGCTGCGTCTACCCGGGCATGCCACTGCTGGAAACCCAGCCGACCCGTCACGCGGTCAACGAATGGATCCGTGGCACCGACATCTTCGACTCGATCTTCGACGTCGACCAGGCGGTGGCCGACCCGCAGCGCCCGGACTTCATCCGCCCCGAGTTCGACAGCGGCGACGGCATGCACCTCAACGACGCGGGTGCCGCCGCCATGGCCCACACCCTCGACCTGACCGCACTGTTCACCGCGAGGTGACGGCGAAGGGGGCGCTGCACGGCGCGCCCCCTTCGGCCGGAGACGGGGTGGGACAGTCGCCGCGGCCGGGTCCTCACGGGGCGGTGAGCACCGTCTTCCCCGAGGCGTGCCCGCGCGCGAATATCCCGATGGCGGACGCCGCGTCGGAGAGGGGGACACGGCGCTCGATCACCGGGCGCAGGGCACCGTCGGCGGCCAGTCCGGCCAGGTAGTCCAGGTCGGCGGCCGCGGGGCGCATGAGCAGCGCTTTCAGCGTCTGACCGACGAACAGGTCGGTGAGCACCACCTGGCCGAGCCAGCGGACCGGACCGAACCAGTCGTCGCCGGGTGCGGCGGCGGAGGAGATGAACACTCCCTCCGCCGTCAGCACTCGGCGACAGTCGCGCAGGCGGTGATTGCCCGCCAGATCGAAGAGCACGTCGTAGCGCTCGTCGGACTTCGTGAAATCCTCGGCGGTGTAGTCGATCACGACATCCGCGCCGATTCCGCGCACCATCTCGATGTGTCGGGTACTACACACCGCGGTCACGTGCGCGCCGAGCGCCTTCGCGATCTGCACCGCGAAGCTACCGACGCCGCCGGACGCGCCGTTGATCAGAACCCGGTGGCCCGGTCCGACGTCGCCGATGTCACGCAGGCCCTGTAGCGCGGTCATCCCCGAATCCGGTATCGCCGCGGCCTCTTCCATGCTCAGCGCGGCGGGCACCAGCGCGAAGGAACCAGCGTCGGCGCACACGAACTCGGCGAAGGCGCCGCTGGGCACCGCACCGAAAACCCGGTCGCCGAGCTGGAATTCGGTGACCGTGGCACCGACCGCGACCACCTCGCCCGCGAGATTCTGCCCGATCATCCGGCGCTTGGGCCCGCGCAGCCCGAACCCCAGCCGCAGCAGATACGGGGTCCCGGTGAGCAGATGCAGATCGCCGCTGCACAGCGAGGCCGCTCGCACCCGGACCACCACCTCCCGCTCCCCCGGGTCGGGGCGCGGCACGGTCTCGGTCCGCAACACCTCGCTCCCGCCGTAGCGAGGAGCCACCCACGCGGTCATCGAAGCCGTGTCCACACCGGTCATGACATCCCTCATCTCGCACTTACAGCGTAAGTCTGTTGCCCAGACGGTACGCTTACGCCGTAAGTAGGTCAAGGAATCAGTCAGGAGCCGCATGCCACGCACCCCGCTGACCAGGGAACGCGTCCTGCGCGCGGCGATCGATCTCGCCGATCGGGAGGGTCTGGACGCGCTGTCGATGCGCAAACTCGCCAAGGCAGTCGGCGTGGAGGCGATGTCGCTGTACAACCACGTCGCCAACAAGGACGACCTTCTCGACGGCATCATCGACTTGGTCGTCGCCGAGATCTACGTCCCCGGCGCGGACGGCGACTGGCGGACCGAGCTACGCCGCCGCGCCGTCTCCGCCCACGAGGTCCTGCTCCGCCACCGCTGGGCCACCGGCCTGCTCGGTTCCCGGGTGAACGTCGGGCCCGCCATGCTCCGCTACATCGACGCCACGCTCGCCTGCCTGATCACCGCGGGCTTCACCTACGAACAGGCCGACCGTGCCTGGAACGCGCTGGACAGCCACATCTACGGCTTCACCCTCCAGGCCATCAACTTCCCCCTCGACCCCTCGGAGTACGCCTCGGCGGCACAGCGATTCCTGCCCCTCATCCCCACCGAGACCCACCCGCACATGCACGCCCTGGCCGCCCTGGTCATCGCCGGAACGCATTCCGGTACCGCGGATTTCACCTTCGGCCTCGATCTGCTCCTCGACGGCCTCGCTCGCCTGCTCCCCTAGTCAGCCCGCGACCAGATCCGCGCTCCGACGACTCTGGTCCTCGCGCCGACCGGTGACCTCCATGACCGCTTCCGCCACCGCCAGACAGGCGCCGAGTCGCGGCGGGAACCGCAATCCCGAATCCCGTTCCAGCAGCAGCCGCACCGCAGCCCACGGCAGATTCACATCGGCGAAAGCTGTATGGAACAGCCCGGCCGAGGGGCGCGGATTTGCCTCGAGCAGCACCGGTTCCCCACCGCGATAGCGCAATTGGACGTTGGTCAGATAGGCGAGTTCGAAATGCCGGACCAGGCTGCGCGCGATGTCGACCACCGCCGGGTCGTCCAGCAGGATACGGAAGCGACCCTGCTTGGCCCGCGGAATACCCACCAGCAGTTCACCTCCCGGAGCCGACAGACAGTCGATGCTGATCTCCGGATCGTCGAGGAACGGCATGACGAGCAGCGGGGGCACCGACTCCCCGTCCGCCGCCGCCCGGCGCAATGCCCCGGCAACCGCGTCGACCGAGGCCACCGGCCGGGGCGCGACCCGCAGGCTCGCCATCGTCAGCGGACGGTCGTCCAGGATGCGGAAGCCGAAGGCCGAGTACTCACCGCTCGGCTTGATGCACAGCGTCTCCCCGTCCCGGGACAATTCCTCGACGGCGGCGTAGAACTCGCCGACGTCGGTGGCCTCACGCCACGGGGGCACGGGAATGCCCGCCGCGCCGGCGATCTCGTAGGTGCGGACCTTGCTGGTCAGCGCCCGCACCGCCGCCAGTGGCGAGCACATGAGACTGGTGCCGACCGCGGCGAAGTCCGCGGCCCGGCCCGCGAGCGCGTCGAGACGCCGGGGCGGGATGAGGACATCGATGCGATGGGTCCGGCAGAACTCGAGCGCGAACTGCGCGTACTCCTCGTTGCCGACATACCGAGGCTCGATCGCCGAGACATCGCACGCCGAGAGAGCGGCCGCACCCGGATCCACATTGCTGGCGTAGATGGTGACGTCCACACCGTCCGGGTTCTCCCGTAGCAACCGCATGACCTGAACGGTCGCCGCACCTGCACTGCTCAGCCAAATCCGAAGCGTTATGGCAACCGCTCCCTTCCTGTTTTTCCCGGTGAGAACCGGACCTTATCCCGGTTCCGCGTTCCGCACATTTCGGAACGCAAGACCGCAGGTCACACCCTGGATATCGCAGGCGCGTGAGGTCCGCGGCGGGTCGGACAGAGGGAAATGGTGCGGCTGCTCGCCTACCAGGGAAACGTGGTAGGCGAGCAGCCGCGCAGCGCTACTCGGCGACGATCACCGTGACTTCGCCGTCGGCCGCCTCGGTCGGGTCGCCGGAGGCGACGAACCAGTGGGTGACCTCGCCGTCGGCCAGATCGTCGGCGACCGGGCCGTCGGGGAGGACCGACAGGGCGCCCGCCGTGACGGCGGCCAGGAATTCCTGGATGGCCGCCGGGCCGGAGGCGTGGGTGGTGAAGGTGGTGCACTCGTAGTCGATGCCGTGGGTCTCGCGCAGGGTGTCGGCGAGGGCGAGCGCGGCGCTCTGGGTGAGCGTCGACATCGCCTCGGCCGCGGGCAGCACGAAGGCCGGGTGGTCTTCGGACAGCGGGCGGACCCGGTCGGCGTAGGAGACCGGATGCGCCGCGGCGGCGGCGATCTCGGCGTCCACGTCGGGCAGGATCAGCCACTCGCCCGCGACACCGGCGACGGGGGCGTCGCTGATGCCGTAGGCCGCGCCGGTCGCGGCGATCTCGACACCGGACAGTTCGCCGGCGAACAGGACCGCGGCGCCCGCCTTCTGGATCGCCCAGGCGGCGAGCACGGAGTCCACGCTGCGCGGCAGCGAGATCGCGACGATGTCGCCGGGGCCCGCACCGCGCGCGATGAGCACGCGGGCCAGCTGCGAGGACTTGCGATCCAATGCGCTGTAGGCGATTTCGCTGTCGCCGCGGAGCAGGGCGGGGGCCTGCGGATCCGCCTCGACGACCTCGGCGAGCACCTTGGCCACCGTCTGCGCGCCGACACCCGTGGTGGCGACCGGAGCCGACACCGCCGCGGTCACCCCGGATTCGGCGAGCAACTGCGCGCGTTCGCCCGCGTCGAGGATGTCGATGTCGCCGACCAGGCCGGTCGGGTTGTCGAGCAGCTCGTCGAGCACCCGCAGCAGTCGGGCGGACAGGGTGCGGACCTCGTCCTCGGTGTAGGTGCTGCGCAGGTAGCGCATGGTGATCTCGATGGTGGCCTCGGCCATCACCACCAGCGTGAGCGGGTAGTGGGTGGCGTCGTCCAGGCCGACACCGGTGACCTGCATGCCGTCGATCGAGCTCGCCGCGGTGACTGCGTCCTTGTCCATCGGGTACGACTCGAACACCAGCAGCGTGTCGAAGGCCGCGCCAGCGCCCGCCACCCGCTGGATGTCGGACAGACCGACGAAGTGGTGGCTGAGCAGGTCGGCCTGCTCGGCCTGGACCCGCTTGGTCAACTCCTCCGCGCTGATCCGGTCGTCGATCTGGATCCGCACCGGCAGGGTGTTGATGAACAGGCCGACCATCGACTCGACGCCGGGCAGTTCGGCCGGGCGGCCGGACACGGTCGCGCCGAACACCACGTCGTCGCGCCCGGTGAGGCGGCCGACGACGATGCCCCACGCGGTCTGCAGCAGCGTGTTCACGGTGACACCGAGTTCACCGGCGAACTTGCCGAGTGCCCTGGTGCGATCGGCGTCGATCTCGACGATGACCTTGCCGAGCTCGTAGCGTTCCTCGGTGCGCGGCGCGGGCGCCAGCTGGGTGGGGCCTTCGACCCCCGCCAGCGCCTCGGCCCAGACCTGCAACGACACTTCGCGATCCCAGCCCGAGAGGAAGGACAGGAAGTTGCGGTAGGAGGCCACGCGCGGCAGCGCGGTGAGGTCACCGTGCACCGCGTAGAGGACCAGCAGGTCGCGCATGAGCAGCGGCATGGACCAGCCGTCGATCAGGATGTGGTGCACCGTGATCGCCAGGTGGGACTTGCCCTCGTCGGTCTTGTAGAGGCCGAAGCGGATCAGCGGGGCCGTGGCCATGTCGAACTGGTCGGCGCGGTCGGCGACCAGCAGCTGCTGCATGCGCGGCAGCCGCTCGTCGGCGGGCAGGTCGGTCAGGTCGACCTCGCGCCACGGCACCTCGAGCTCCGACATCACGACCTGCACCGGCTGCCCGGCCGAGTCGGTGACGAAGGCGGTCCGCAGGTTCGGGTACCGGTCGAGCACGGCCTGGGCCGCGCGCCGCAGCCGCTCGGTGTCGAGCGTGCCGGTCAGGTCGAGGACGGCCTGCACCGTGTACACGTCGACGGTCGCCGAGCTGAGCATGGCGTGGAACATCAGGCCCGCCTGTAGCGGCGAGAGCGGCCAGATCTCCGACAGCGCCGGGTAGTGGCCTTCCCACAGCTCGATATCGGACTGCTCCACCCGCACCAGCGGCATATCGGACGGGGTGAAACCGCCCGCGTCCACCCGCTGTGCGTGGGTGGCCAGCGCGGTGAGCGCGGCCACGAACAGATCCGCGAACTCCTGGGCCTGGTCGACGGTCAGCAGCCCGGTCGGGAACGCGATGTTCGCGCCCAGCTGCGGGCCCTCGTCGCCGTCGTTGACGATGGCGTTGATGTCCAGCGTCGCGTTGGCGGGCATGTCCAGGTCCATCTCGGCGTCGAGCTGGCCCAGGTCGGCCACCGGCACCCAGCCGAGTTCGGCGAGTTCGGCGGGGATCTCGCCCGCCGTCGCGCGACCGAGGTAGTTGAAGCTGATCTGGCCGACGGACGGCAGATCGGCACCCTCACCGGTCAGGTACTTGAGCATGCCGTAGCCGATGCCCTTGTCGGGCACGGCCAGCATCTGCTCCTTGACCGACTTGATCACGGCACCGAGCGCGGCGCCGCCGGCGAAGGCGTCGTCGAGGTCGGCACCGGCCAGGTCGAGGCGGACCGGGAAGGCGGTGGTGAACCAGCCGACAGTGCGCGACAGGTCGGCACCGGCGACGATCTCCTCCTGGCGGCCGTGGCCCTCCAGCTTGATCAGCGCCGCGGTACCGGATTCGTCACCGCGCCACCGCGAGACGGCCAGGGCCAGCGCGGTGAGCAGACCGTCGTTGACCCCACCGTGGTACAGGCCGGGGATGGCCGTGAGCACCGCGTCGGTGACCTCCGGCGACAGGGTGACCTGCACCCGGTCGACGGTGGCGAAGGTATCGACCCGCGGGTCGAACGCCCGTGCGCCCAGCTGCGGATCGGCGGTGGCCGAGACCTCGCGCCAGAACGGCAGTTCCGCGCGACGCTCGCTCGACTGCTCGACCAGGCTGTGCGCCCAGCGCCGCATCGAGGTGCCGTTGGCGGGCAGCGTCACCGGCTGACCGGCCGCGATCTGGCCCCAGGCCATGCCGAGGTCCGGGATCAGGATGCGCCAGGAGACGCCGTCGATCACGAAGTGGTGGCCGACGATGAGCAGCGCGTCGCGACGGCGCGGGCCGTCGGCGTTCGCACCGAAGGCGAACCAGACGAACTGCACCATGGCGGCGTTCGCCGGATCGAGTCGGCCCATGGCCTCGTCGTATTCGACGCTGGCCAGCTTGGACAGCTGCTCGTCGGTGACCTCGCCGGCCACCTCGACGCGCCGCACCAGCGCGGTCACGTCGACCTCGCCGGGCGCCAATGCCTCGAAGACCCAGCCGTTCTCGGCAGCGGTGTCGGATTGCTCCGCTCCCGAGTGCCCTGCGTGGTGACGCCCCGCTGCCCCCTCCGGGCCCGCCGGTCGCTCCGCGCGGGCGACCCGCGAACGCAGCACATCGTGGTGGTCGAAGACCGCGCCGATGGTGGCGTGCAGGACTTCCTCGGTGATGTTCTCCGGCAGGCGCAGCACCATCGACTGGGAGAACCGGTCGTAGGTGGAGCCGCTGCTCAGGATCTGGCGCATGATCGGCAGCATCGGGATGTCACCGACACCGCCGCCCGGCAGTTCCTCGAGCACGATCTGCTCGGAATCGCCCGCGAGCACGGCGATCTCGGCCAGGCCGGCCACGCTGCGCTTCTCGAACACGTCGCGCGGCTTGAACAGCACGCCGCGATCCTTGGCGCGGGAGACCAGCTGGATGGACAGGATCGAGTCACCGCCGAGGGCGAAGAACGAATCGTCCAGGCCGACGGCGTCGACGCCGAGCACCTCGGCGAAGACGGTGGCGATGATCGCCTCGACTTCGTTGGTGGGCGTGCGGAACTCGCGCGGAGCGAGGACCGGCTCGGGCAGGGCGCGACGATCCAGCTTGCCCGCGGGGGTCAGCGGGATCTCGTCGAGCACCATCACGGCGGCGGGCACCATGTGCGCGGGCAGCTGCTGTGCCGCGTACTCGACCAGCGCGGCCGGGTCGGCGGCCGCACCGGGGGTCGCCCGCACGTAGGACACCAGGATGGTGGCGCCCGCGTCGGTGGTGCGGCCGATGGTGGCGGCGAACTCGACGTCGTCGTGCGCGGTCAGGACCGCGTCGATCTCGCCCAGTTCGATACGGAAGCCACGGATCTTCACCTGGAAGTCGTTGCGGCCCACGTACTCCACGACGGACCGGCCGTTGACGGTGCGCCAGGCGACGACGTCACCGGTGCGGTACAGGCGCTCGCCGTCGGACCCGGCGTACGGGCTGGCCACGAAGCGCTCGGCGGTGAGGCCGGGGCGCGCGTGGTAGCCGCGAGCCAGGGCGACGCCGCCCAGGTACAGCTCACCGGCCACGCCCTCCGGGACCGGGCGCAGGCGGTTGTCGAGCACGAACACCGTCGCGCCCGCGATCGGCCCACCGATGTTCATGGTGTCGCCGGGCAGCAGCGGGTCGGACAGGTTGGTCGCGATGGTCGCCTCGGTCGGGCCGTAGGCGTTGTAGAACCGGTGGTGCGCCGGGTCGGTGCCCGCGCTGTGCCAGTTCGCCACCAGGTCGACGGGGGCCTTGTCGCCACCGACGATCAGCGCTTCCAGTCCGGCCAGTGCCGCGGGTTCCATCGACGCCGCGACCAGCGGGGTGAGGAACACGTGGGTCAGCTGCTGGCCCACGATGATCTCGGCCAGTTCCTCGCCGCCGACCACGCCGACCGGCGTGATGACCAGCGTGCCCGCCGAGCCGACCGCGAGCAGGAACTCGAGGATCGACGCGTCGAACGACGGCGACGCGAACGCCAGGGTGCGCGCCTCGGAGCCGAGCCCGAACTGCGCCACCTGGGCGGCGGCGAAGTTGGCCACACCGGTGTGGCTGACCACGACGCCCTTGGGCAGGCCGGTCGAGCCGGAGGTGTAGATCATGTAGGCCGTGTTGCCGGAGCGAACGGCGCCCCGACGGTCCGCGTCGGTGATCGGCGCGGCGGACTGCCTGCCGGCCTCGGCCCGCAGCACCGCGTCGTCGAGGACCAGCCACTCGTCCAGCGCGGGCGCGGGCAGATGGTCGACCTCGGCCGACACGGTGATGCCCAGTGCCGCACCGGAGTCCGACATCATGTGCGCGATGCGCTCGGCCGGGTATTTCGGGTCGACCGGCAGGAACGCGGCACCCGACTTGATCACGGCCCAGATGGCCAGGGTCGTGTCCAGCGAACGCTGCATAGCGATGGCGACGACCGTCTCCGGTGCCGCGCCCCGGGCGATGAGCACCCGGGCCAGGCGCGAGGACGCCGCGTCGAGCTCGGCGTAGGTCAGCGCGGACCCCGCCGTCCCGGCCAGCGCGTCCTCGTCGCCGGAGCTGCCCATGGCGAGCGCGCGGGCGAACCCGGCATCGACCGGCTCGCCGGGCGCGACGATCGCCTGCCCGTCCGGGTTGGTCGCGACGGCCTGGGCCAGCAGCTCGGGCAGGGTGCTCGTCGACGCGGCGGGACCGCCGGTGCGGGTGAGCAGTTCGGTCCGCTCGACCGCGTCGAGGAGTTCGAGATCGCCGACCGGGGTGGTGGTGTCGGCGACGACCTCGGCGAGCAGGCGCTGGAAGCGCTGCGCGAACTTCTCGACCGTGGACTGGTCGAACAGATCGCTGGCGTAGGAGAACTCGGCGTAGGCGCCGGCCGCGCCGGTGTCGCCTGCCTGCGCCTCACGCACGGTGAGCAGCAGGTCGAACTTGGCGGTGTCGACGTCGAAGTCGACGGCCGAGACCGACAGGCCGGGCAGCTCGAAGCCGGCGTCGGGCAGGTTCTCGAACGACAGCGCCACCTGGAACAGCGGGTGCCGCGCGGTGGAGCGCTCGGGGTTGAGCAGTTCCACCAGGCGCTCGAACGGGATGTCGGCGTGCGCGAACGCGGCCAGATCGGCTTCCTTGGCCTGGGCCAGCAGCTCGGCGAAACCGAGCTGGCCGCCGACCTGCGTGCGCAGGGCCAGGGTGTTGACGAACATGCCGATGACGTCGTCGAGTTCGGCCTCACCACGACCGGCGATCGGCGTACCGATGACGATGTCCTCGGTGCCCGACATGCGCGCCAGGAACACCGCCAGCGCGGTGTGCACGACCATGAACAGCGTCGCGTTCTGCTCGCGGGCGATGGCCGAGAGTCCGGCGTGGATCTCGGTGTCGATCGGGAACAGCACCCGGCCACCGGCGAAGGACTGCGTGCTCGGACGCGGCCGGTCCAGCGGCAGGTTCAGCTCGTCGGGGACGCCGGCGAGGGCGCGTTTCCAGTAGTCGGCCTGCTGGGAGATCAGGCTCGTCGCGTCGGCTTCGGAGCCGAGCACCTCCCGCTGCCAGACACTGAAGTCGGCGTACTGCACCGGCAGCGGCGCCCAGCCCGGGCGTTCGCCCGTGGCGCGGGCGGCGTAGGCCACCATGACGTCGCGGGTCAGCGGGCCCATGGACCAGCCGTCGGCGCTGATGTGGTGGGCGACGAAGACAAGGATGAACTCGTCATCGGCGACCTGCATCAGCTCGGCGCGCAACGGAACTTCGTCGAGCACGTCGAAGCCGGCGGAGATCAGCGCGGCGATCTTGTCGCGAACCTGTTCGGGTGCAACGGTTTCCGGCGTCAGATCCGGGACATTGCCCTCGACCGGCAGGATCACCTGGTGCGGGGTGCCGTCGGTCGACGGGTACACCGTGCGCAGGGTCTCGTGCCTGGCCAGCACGTCGGCGACCGCGAGCTGCAGCGCCTCGACATCCAGCGATCCCGTCAGGCGGACGGCGACCGGGATGTTGTTCACCGCGGAGCTGGTGTCGAACTGGTTCAGGAACCACATGCGCTGCTGCGCGAGCGACAGCGGCACCTGCGCCGGACGCGGTCCGGCGACCAGCGCGCGTCGCCCACCGGCGCCCGCGCCCTGCTCCACCTTCACCGCGAGACCGGCGACAGTCGACGCCTCGAACAGCAGGCGCACGGGCACCCGGCTGTCCAGGGCGGCGCCGAGGCGGGCCGCCACCTGGGTGGCCAGCAGCGAGTTGCCGCCGAGGGCGAAGAAGTCGTCGTCGGCGCCGACGCGATCGACGCCGAGCACGTCCGCGAACACGCCGGCCACGATCTCCTCGATCGGGGTGGACGGCGCGCGGAACGCCTGGGCCTCGAACTCCGGCTCCGGCAGCGCCTTGCGGTCGAGCTTGCCGTTGACGTTGAGCGGCAGCGCGTCCATGACCACGAACGCGGCGGGCACCATGTACGACGGCAGCCCGGCGGCCAGCGTCGACTTCACCTGTGCGACATCAATTTCCGCACCCACCAGGTACGCCACCAGGCGATCACCGGTGCGGGGGTCGGACTTGGCGATGACGGCGGCCTGGGCGATCTCGGGCAGCGCCAGCAGCGCGGCCTCGATCTCGCCGAGCTCGATACGGAAGCCGCGGATCTTCACCTGGAAGTCGGTGCGGCCGCGGTAGTCGAGCTCGCCGTTGTGCCAGGCCACCAGGTCACCGGTGCGGTACATGCGGGTACCGGGGGTGAACGGGTTGGCCACGAAGCGGTCGGCGGTCAGATCGGGGCGGCCGAAGTAGCCGCGGGCCAGCTGCGCGCCCGCGAGGTACAGCTCACCCGCGACGCCGTCCGGCACCGGGCGCAGCCGCGCGTCGAGCACGTACACCTGGCTGTTCCACTCGGGTCCACCGATGGAGACCGAGCCCTGGTCGGCGGCGTTCACCCGATGCGAGGTGATCGAGACCGCGGCCTCGGTGGGGCCGTACAGGTTGAACAGCTCGGTGCGCGGGAACGCGGTGCGGAACCGCTGCGCGAGCGAACCCGGCAGCGCCTCACCGATGGCCAGCACCCGCCACAGCGAATCGGGCATGCCCGAAGCAAGCAGCGCGTCGAGCATCGACGGCACCACGTGCAGGGTGGTGACCCACTCGCGCGACATCAGCTCGTTCAGGTACGCCGGATCGCGGTGGCCGTCGGCCGAGGCGATCACCAGGCGGCCACCGCAGACGGCGGCCGACCAGAACTCCCAGACCGAGAGGTCGAAGGTGGCGGCGGTCTTGAGCAGCACCGCGTCGGCGGCGTCCATGCCGAACTCGATCAGCTTCCACTGGAGCTGGTTGGCGATGGCGCCGTGCGGCACCGCGACACCCTTCGGGCGACCGGTCGAGCCGGACGTGAAGATCACATACGCGGTGTGCTCCGGCCGCAGTGGTGCGATGCGCTCGGCGTCGGAAACCGGTGCGGCGCCGACCTCGTCGAGTTCGAGCTCGTCGATCCGCACCAGCGGCGCGACCGCGGTGTCGAACTCGGCCTCGGCGTTGGTCAGCACGCAGACCGGTGCCGCCGTCTCGAGGATGTAGTTCGTGCGCTCGGCCGCCTGATCGGGGTCGACCGGCACGTACGCGCCACCGGACTTGGCGACGGCGTACATGGCGACGATCAGATCCACCGAGCGGCGCAGCGCCAGCGCGACGCGGGCCTCGGGACCGACGCCGAGCGAGATCAGATGCCGCGCCAGGCGGTTCACCTTCGCGTCGAGTTCGGCGTAGGTCAGCTGGGCGCCGTCGTCGGTGACCAGGGCGGTCGACTTCGGATCGGCGGCCACCGACGCGTCGAGCAGCGAGACCAGGGTGGCCTCGGTGTCGACCCGGTAGGCGGTCGCGTTGCGGGCGTCCAGGATCTGGGCGCGTTCGGCCGGTGCGAGCAGTTCGATGTCGCCGACCGTGGTGCGCGGAGTGGCGACGATCGCGCCGAGCAGGCGAACGAACCGCTCGACGAAGCCCTCGACCGTGGCGTGATCGAACAGATCGGTGGCGTAGGTGAAGATGCCCGAAATACCCTCGGGCTCACCGGCGTCGCCGTAACGGTCGGTGGCGATCAGGTGCAGGTCGAACTGCGACAGCTGGGAGTCGATGTCCAGGCCGGACACCGTCAGGCCCGGCAGTTCCAGGGTGGCGCGGGTCAGGTTCTGGAACGACAGACCGACCTGGAACAGCGGGTGGCGCGCGGTGGAGCGGACCGGGTTGAGGACCTCGACCAGACGCTCGAACGGCACATCGGCATTGGCGAACGCCGCGATGTCGTCCTCACGCTGGCGAGCCAGCAACTCGGTGAACGCCTCGCCGCCGTCCACCTTGGTGCGGAAGACCAGGGTGTTGACGAACATGCCGATCATGTCGTCGAGGGCGGCCTCGCCACGACCGGCCATCGGGGTGCCGATGGCGATGTCGTCGGTGCCGGACAGACGAGCCAGCAGCACCGCGAGGGCGGTGTGCACGACCATGAACAGCGTCGCGCCCTCGGCGCGGGCCAGCTCGACCAGCGCGCGGTGGGTGTCGGCGTCGATCTGGACGTCGACCTTGCTGCCGGCGAAGGTCTGCACCGCCGGTCGCGGGCGGTCGGCGGGCAGGTCGAGCTGATCGGGCAGGTCCGCGAGGGCCTGCTTCCAGTGCGCGACCTGCTTGGCCGCCATCGAGTCCGGATCGTCCTCGCTGCCGAGCAGTTCGCGCTGCCAGATGCTGTAGTCCGCGTACTGCACGGCCAGTGGTGCCCAGCCGGGCTCCTGACCGGTGGAGCGGGCCGCGTAGGCAGTCATCAGGTCGCGGGTCAGCGGGGCGACCGAGGAGCCGTCACCGGAGATGTGGTGCACGACCATGGCGAGCACGAAGTCGCCGGAGACGGTGCGGGCGGGCCCGAAGACCGCGCCCGGCGCGGCCGGTTCCGCGTCGGTGCTCTCGGCGCGGAACAGCGCGACCTTCAGCGGCACCTCGACGGTGACGTCGAAGATGGTCGACATCAGTTCCGCGACGGCCGATTCCATCTCGTCGGCCGCCACGGTGCGCTCGATCAGCTCCGGCGCGGCCTGTGCGGGCGACAGGATCACCTGTGCCGCACCGGCTTCGGTCTGCGGGTAAACCGTGCGCAGGATCTCGTGGCGCGACACCAGGTCGGTGATCGCGGCGCGCAGCGCGGCCACGTCGAGGTCGCCGGTGAGGCGGACCGCGACCGGCACGTTGTAGGCCGCCGACTGGGTGTCGAAGCGGTTGAGGAACCACATGCGCTGCTGGGCCAGCGAGAGCGGGATGTGCTCGGGGCGCGGACCGGCGGTGAGCGCCTTGCGATCACCCGTCTCGGCGTGCTGCTCGATCCGCTGCGCCAGCGCCGACACCGTGGACGCCTCGAACAGCAGGCGCACGGGGATACGGGTGTCGAGTGCCTCACCCAGGCGCGCGGCGACCTGCGTCGCCAGCAGCGAGTTACCGCCCCAGGCGAAGAAGTCGTCGTCGAGGCCGAAGCGCTTGACTGTGCCGGATTCAGCCGTGCCCGAGTGCCCTGCGTGGTCACGCTTCGCTACCGCGTCCTGGCCCGCCGGTCGCGGCTGGTCGCCCAGGCGCAGGACCTCGGCGAAGGTGGCGGCCACGAGCTGCTCGCTCGGGCTGACCGGCGCGCGGAACACGGCCTTCTCGACCTCGGGCTCCGGCAGGGCCTTGCGGTCCAGCTTGCCGTTGGCGTTCAGCGGCAGCGCGTCCAGGCGCAGGAACACGGTCGGGACCATGTACGAGGGCAGCTCGGCGGCCAGCGCGGTGCGCAGGGCCAGCTTGTCGAACTCCCCCCCACCGGCCACGACATAGGCCACCAGGCGGTCGCCGACGACCGGATCGGTGTGGGCCAGCACCGCGGCCGAGGTGATGCCGTCCTGGCGCAGCAGCGCGGCCTCGATCTCGCCGAGCTCGATGCGGAAGCCGCGGATCTTCACCTGGAAGTCGGTGCGGCCCCGGTAGTCCAGTTCGCCGTCGGCGTTCCAGGCCACCAGGTCACCGGTGCGGTACATGCGCTCGCCGAGCGCGGAGAACGGATCGGCGACGAAACGGTCGGCGGTCAGGTCCGCGCGGCCGTAGTAGCCGCGGGCCAGCTGCGCACCGGCGAGGTAGAGCTCGCCGGAGACACCCACCGGGACCGGCCGCAGGCGGGAATCCAGCACGTAGACCCGGCTGTTCCACTCCGGCGCGCCGATCGACACCGACACCTGGTCGGCGTCGGTCACCGCGTGGCTGGTGATCGAGACCGCGGCCTCGGTCGGGCCGTACAGGTTGAACAGCTCGGCGGCGTTGGCGGTGCGGAAGCGCTGCGCGGTGGACGCGGGCAGCGCCTCACCGATCGCCAGCACCCGGCGCAGCGTGCGCGGCAGCGCCGCACCGGATTCGGTGAGCAGCGCGTCGAGCATCGACGGCACCACATGCAGCGTGGTGACGGCGGTGGCCCGCATCAGGTCGTTGAGGTAGGCCGGGTCACGGTGACCGTCGGCGGTGGCGACCACCAGGCGGCCACCGGCGACGGCGGCGGTCCAGAACTCCCACACCGAGAGGTCGAAGGTCGCGGCCGTCTTCAGCAGGATCGCGTCGTCGGCGCCGATACCGAATTCGGCTGTCTCCCACAGCAGCTGGTTGACGATCGCGCCGTGCGAGACCGCCACACCCTTGGGCTTGCCGGTCGAGCCGGAGGTGAAGATCACGTACGCGGTGTTCGCGGGCACCAGGGCGCCACGGCGCTCGGTGATCGCGGCCGCGCTGACAGTGCTCAGATCGAGCTCGTCGAGGACGAGCACGTCGGCCGCCGCCGTGCTGAATTCGGCGTTCGCCGTGGTCAGCACGATCGCGGGCGCGGCCGTCTCGAGGATGTAATCGGTGCGCTCGGCGGGCTGATCGGGGTCGATCGGCACGTAGGCGGCACCGGTACGGGCCACCGCGTACATCGCGATGATCAGCTCCGCGGAACGGCGGATGGCCAGCGCCACCCGGTCCTCGGTGCCGATACCCAGCGAGATCAGGTGCCGGGCAAGGCGGTTGACCTCGGCGTCGAGTTCGGCATAGGTCATCTCGCGGCGTCCACCGGCGACGCGGGTGCCCGCCACGCCGGCGGCGCCCGCTGCGGAGTCGGCGCCCTCGGTGCTCACGCCGGACTCCGGCTCGTCCACGACCAGCGCGACGGCGTCCGGCGTCGCCGCCACGGTCGCGTCGAGCAACGACACCAGGGTGGCGTCAGTGTCGATCGCGTGCGCGGTGTCGTTCCACGCGGTGACGATCTGCGCGGCTTCCTGCTCGGTGAGCAGGTCGATGTCGCCGACCGGCACGGACGCGTCGGCGGCGACGGCGTCGAGCACCAGCACGAAGCGGTCGGCGAAGCTCTGGACCGTGGCCTCGTCGAACAGGTCGATGGCGTAACCGAATTCGGTGACCAGCTGGGCGGGTGCGCCGTCGTCGGTGTAGCGGTCGTAGAGGGTGACGTGCAGGTCGGTCTTGGCCAGCTGCGAGTCGTAGTCGACGGCGCTGACGGTCAGGCCGGGCAGTTCGAAGGTGGTGTCGGCCAGGTTCTGGAACGACAGGCCCACCTGGAACAGCGGGTTGCGCGCGGTCGAGCGCACCGGGTTGAGCACCTCGACCAGGCGCTCGAACGGCACGTCGGCGTTGGCGAAGGCCTCCAGGTCGCGTTCGCGCACGTCGGCGAGGAGCTCGGCGAAGGTGGCGCCGGGGTCGACGGCCGTGCGGAACACCAGGGTGTTGACGAACATGCCGATCAGGTCGTCGAGTTCGCGCTCACCACGGCCCGCGATCGGGGTGCCGACGGCGATGTCGTCGGTGCCCGACAGTCGCGCGAGCAGTACCGCGAGGGCGGCGTGCACGACCATGAACAGCGAGGCGTTGTTGGCCCTGGCCAGCTCGTGCAGCGCGGCGTGGCGCACGGGGTCGATCTCGAAGCGGATCGCCTTGCCCTGGAACGACTGCGCGGGCGGGCGCGGCCGGTCGGCGGGCAGCTCGAGCTGGTCGGGCAGGTCGGCCAGGGCCTTGCTCCAGTACGCGACCTGCTTGGCGGCCAGCGATTCCGGGTCGGTCTCGTCGCCGAGGACCTCGCGCTGCCACAGCGCGTAGTCGGCGTACTGCACCGGCAGCGGCGCCCACTGCGGGGCCTCGCCCTGCACGCGCGCCACATAGGCGGCCATGATGTCGCGGGCCAGCGGGCCCATCGACGAGCCGTCGGCGGAGACGTGGTGCACGGTGAACGCGAGCACGTGGTCGGTCTCGTTGAGCCGGAACAGCGCGACCTTGAGCGGCACCTCTTCGGTGACGTCGAAGGTGGTCATCGCGAATTCGATGACGGTGCCGAGCAGATCGGCTTCGTCGACCTCGATGTGGTGGACGACGGCGCGGCTCTGCGCGATCGGCAGGATCACCTGGTGCGGGCCGTCGGCCGAGCGCGGGTAGGTGGTGCGCAGCATCTCGTGCCGGGCGAACACGTCGCCGATGGCCTGCTCGAGCGCGGGCACGTCGAGTTCGCCGGTGAGGCGCACGGCCAGCGGGATGTTGTCCACGGCCGAGGTCGAGGTATCGAACTGGTTGAGGAACCAGTAGCGCTGCTGGGCGGGCGAGAGCGGGATGATCGCGGGCCGCTCCCCCGCCGTCAGGCGCGGGCGGGTCCGGCCGGAGCCGGCGTTGTGCTCGGCGCGGGCCGCGAGCGCGGACACCGTGGACGCCTCGAACAGGTCGCGCACCGAGAGCTGGGTGTCCAGGGCCGCGCCGATGCGGGCGGTGACCTGGGTGGCCAGCAGCGAGTTGCCGCCGAGTTCGAAGAAGTCGTCGTCGGCGCCGACCCGGGTCACCCCGAGCACGTCGCCGAAGGTGCCTGCCACGATCTCCTCGATCGGGGTCGAGGGCGCGCGGAACACCTTGGCCTCGAACACCGGCGCGGGCAGCGCCTTGCGGTCGAGCTTGCCGGAAGCGTTGAGCGGGAAGGCCTCCAGGATCACGAACGCGGTGGGCACCATGTACGTCGGCAGTGCGCCGCCGAGCTCGGTGCGCACGGCATCGAGGTCGATGCTCGCACCTTCCGCGGCGTGACCGCTAGGCCCGGAGGCGGTAGCGGAGCGTGACCCCGCAGGGTCAAGGGAACGCCGCCGATCCGACACAGCCGGAATCAGATACCCGACCAGCTGATCGCCCAGACGATCGTCGGAGCGCACGACCACGACCGACTGCGCGATCGACGGCAGCGCGGTGAGCGCCGACTCGATCTCACCCAGCTCGATGCGCAGACCACGCAGCTTCACCTGGAAGTCGGTGCGGCCCAGGTACTCCAGCTCGCCGTGCTCGGTCCAGGCGACGAGGTCGCCGGTGCGGTACATGCGGGCGCCGTCGGCACCGAACGGGTCGGCGACGAAGCGGTCGGCGGTCAGGTCCGGACGCGCGACATAGCCGCGCGCCAGCTGGACACCGGCCAGATACAGCTCACCGGGGACGCCGACCGGCACCGGGTGCAGGCGCGAATCCAGCACGTAGACCTGGGTGTTGAAGACCGGGGCGCCGATCGGCACCGAGGTGGTGTCGGCGTCGGTGACCTCGTGGAAGGTGACGTCGACCGCGGCCTCGGTGGGGCCGTACAGGTTGTGCAGCGCCGCACCGGTGAGCGCGCGCAGCCGCTGGGCGGTCGGCGCGGGCAGCGCCTCACCCGAGGCGAAGACCAGGCGCAGGCTGCTCGCGGCGGCGGAGCCGTCGGCGAGCGCCACGGTGGCGGACTCGGCCAGCTCGGCCACGAACACCGACATCATCGACGGCACGAAGTGCGCGGTGGTGACGCCCTCGGCAGCGATGATCTCGGCCAGGTACGCCGGATCACGATGACCATCCGGCTTCGCGACGACCAAACGCGCGCCGATCTGCAAGGGCCAGAAGAACTCCCACACCGACACGTCGAACGTGGCCGGAGTCTTCTGCAACACCACATCGTCGCCGGTCAGACCGTAGGCCGCCTGCATCCACACCAGACGGTTGACGATCGCGCCATGACTGACCGCCACACCCTTCGGACGACCCGTCGAACCCGACGTGAAGATCACATACGCGGTATTGGACGGACGCAGCGGGGCGAGGCGCTCGGCATCGGTGACCGGCGCCGCGGAGTACCCCGACAGGTCCAGGCTCTCGATCCGCAGCGCGACCGTCGAGCCCGCGTCGACGTCGTCCGCGGCCGTGGTCAACACGCAGATCGGCGCGGCGGTCTCGAGCACGTAGTGGGTGCGCTCGGCCGGGTGGTCGGGGTCCAGCGGCACGTACGCGCCACCGGCCACGCTCACCGCGTACATGCCGATCACCAGGTCGAGCGAGCGGCGCATGCCGAGCGCGACCATGGTGTCCGGGCCGACGCCCTGGGCGATGAGATGCCGGGCCAGGCGGTTCACCTTCGCGGCGAACTCGCCGTAGGACAGACTCGTCCCCTCGAAGGTGAGGGCGGTCGCGTTCGGGCTGGTCAGCGCCTGGGCCTCGAACATCGACACCAGCGTGGCGGCCGGGTCGACCGGGTGCGCGGTGGCGTTCCAGTCGGTGACGACCTGGCGGTATTCGGCCGGAGCCAGCAGCTCGACCTCGCCGATGGCGCGATCCGGCGTCGCGACGACGGCGGTCAGCATCCGCACCAGGCGCTGCGCGAGCGCGGCGATGGTGTCGGCGTCGAACATGTCGGTGGCGTAGGCGAATTCGGCGGTCATGCCGTCGGCGGAACCGTCTTCGCGATGCCGGTCGGCCAGGTTCAGGTGCAGATCGAACTTGGCGGTGACCACGTCCAGCGGCACCCCGGCGACCTCGAGGCCGGGCAGCTCGAAGGCCGCCTCGCCGGTGTTCTGGAACGACAGCATCACCTGGAACAGCGGGTGCCGGGCCTGCGAGCGGGCCGGGTTGAGGATCTCCACCAGGCGCTCGAACGGCAGGTCGGCGTGGCCGAAGGCGGCCAGGTCACTCTCCCTGGTCTGCGCGAGCAGGGCGGTGAACGGCTGGGCCGGGTCGACCGCGCTGCGCAGGACCAGCGTGTTGACGAACATGCCGATCGCGTCGTCGAGGACCGCTTCACCACGGCCCGCGACGGCGGTGCCGATGGCGATGTCGTCACTGCCGGACAGGCGGGCCAGCAGCGCCGCGAAGGCGGCGTGCACGACCATGAAGAGGCTGGCGCCGTGCTCGCGGGCCAGCGCGTTCAGGCTCGCCGCCAGTGCCGGGTCGATCGAGAACTCGTGCACGCCACCGCGGTTGGACGCCACGGCCGGACGCGGCCGGTCGGCGGGCAGGTCGAGCTGATCGGGCAGGCCGGCCAGGTGCTCGGACCAGTAGGCGACCTGCTGCGCGATCATCGACGTCGCGTCGTCCTCGGCGCCGAGGGTCTCGCGCTGCCACAGCGCGAAGTCGGCGTACTGCACCGGCAGCGGCGCCCAGCCCGGCGCCTCACCGCGCGAGCGCGCGGCGTAGGCGATCATCACGTCGCGGGCCAGCGGGCGCACCGACCAGCCGTCACCGGAGATGTGGTGCACGACGAACACGAGCACGTGGGTGTCGGGATGCGAACCGTCCATCGAACCGGCGACGCGCAGCAGCGCGGCACGCACCGGCACCTCGGCGGTCACATCGAACCCGGCGAGCACCAGTT
This sequence comes from Nocardia sp. NPDC087230, assembly GCF_044744725.1. NCBI lineage: Bacteria > Bacillati > Actinomycetota > Actinomycetes > Mycobacteriales > Nocardiaceae > Nocardia > Nocardia sp. NPDC087230. Next base: position 440,726 of record NZ_JBIUYV010000001.1, on the reverse strand, counting down.
CGCTGATCCGGTCGCGGATCTCGTCCTCGCCGACCGTGATCGGGCTCAGCGAGATCGGCACCTGGCCCGCGGGCAGCACGACCTGCACGCCCTGGCCCTCGGCGGTCTCGGGGTAGACGGTGCGCAGCACCTCGTGCCGGTCGACCACGTCGGCGACGGCCTGGCGCAGGGCGTCGATGTCGAGGTCGCCGGTCAGGCGGACGGCGAGCGGGATGTTGTTGACCCCGGTCGCGTTGTCGAAGCGGTTGAGGAACCACATGCGCTGCTGGGCCAGCGAGAGCGGGATCTGCTCCGGGCGCGCTCCGGCGACGAGCTCGCGGCGACTGCCGCTACCCGCGTGCGATTCCACCTTGGCGGCCAGCGCGGCGACCGACGGCGCCTCGAACAGCACGCGCACGGGAACGCGGGTGTCGAGGGCGGCGCCGAGGCGGGCGACCACCTGGGTGGCGATCAGCGAGTTGCCGCCCAGGTCGAAGAAGTCGTCGTCGAGGCCGACGGCGCGGTCCCCGGACAGGCCGAGCACCTCGGCGAAGGTCGCGGCGACGATCTCCTCGATCGGCGTACTCGGCGCACGGAACTCCCGCGCCTCGAACACCGGGTCGGGCAGGGCGCGCCGGTCCAGCTTGCCGTTGGCGCTCAGCGGCATCTCGTCGAGCGCGACGAACGCGGCCGGGACCATGTAGGACGGCAGCTGCGCGGCCAGCTGCGTACGCAGCGTGTCGATCTCGACGGCCGCGCCCGCGGAAGGCACCACGTAGCCGACGAGCTGGTCGCCGGTGCGGGCGTCCGAGCGCACGACCACGACGGCCTGCGCGACGGTCTCGTGCGCGGTGAGCGCGGCCTCGATCTCGCCGAGCTCGATGCGCAGACCGCGCAGCTTGACCTGGAAGTCGGTGCGGCCGAGGTAGGTGATGACACCGTGCTCGTCGCGCCGCACGAGGTCACCGGTGCGGTACATGCGGGCGCCGTCCTCGCCGAACGGGTCGGCGACGAAGCGGTCGGCGGTCAGATCGGCGCGACCGAAGTAGCCGCGCGCCAGCTGCGCGCCGGCCAGGTACAGCTCACCGGCGACCCCGGCAGCGACCGGGTGCAGACGGGAATCCAGCACGTAGGCCCGCGAATTCCAGACCGGTGCGCCGATCGGGACGGCACCGTCGACCTGGTCGGCGACCGGGCCGTGCGTCGCGTGGACGGTGAACTCGGTCGGACCGTACAGGTTGAACAGGGCCGCGTCGCTCACCTTGCGCAGCGCGGCGACGGCGTCGCCGGTGAAGGCCTCACCGGCGATCAGCAGGGCGCGCAGCGAGGACAGAGCTCCGCCCTCGGCATCGATGCTGCCCGCGAAAACAGTCAGCATCGACGGCACGAACGAGGTCATCGTGACGCGCTGCGCCGCGATGACATCGGCGAGGTACTGCGGGTCGCGGTGGCCGTCGGGGCTCGCCACGACGATCCGGCCGCCGGTGCTGAGCGGGCCGAACAGCTCCCACACCGAGACGTCGAAGGTGGCCGGGGTCTTGAACAGCACCACGTCGTCGGCGCCGATGCCGTATTCGCCGGTGATCCAGCGGATCTGGTTGACGACGGCCGCGTGCGGCACGGCGACGCCCTTCGGGCGACCGGTCGACCCGGAGGTGAAGATGACGTAGGCCGGGTGCTGAGGACGCAGCGGCGCGATCCGCTCGGCGTCGGTGACCGGAGCGTCGGAGTAGGCCGCCACCTCGAGGGTGTCGACGGCCAGCGTCGGCAGCTCACCCGCGTCGAAACCGTCGCGCGCCGTGGTGAGGACGACCACCGGGGCGGCGGTCTCCAGCACGTAGGCGATGCGGTCGGCGGGCTGGTCGAGGTCGAGCGGCACGTAGCCACCGCCGGCTTCCTGCACGGCGTAGGCCGCGACGACCAGGTCGATGCTGCGGCGCAGGCCGAGCGCGACCAGGGTCTCCGGGCCGACGCCCGCCTCGATCAGGCGATGCGCCAAACGGTGCACGCGCGCGGCGAATTCGGCGTAGGTCAGCGTCGCACCGGAGGCCGGGTCGACGATCGCGACCGCGTCCGGGGTGGCGGCGGCCTGGCGGGCGAACTCGTCGACCAGGGTGCCCGCGCCGGGCAGCGCGCGCTCGGTGTCGTTCCAGCCGAGCACGGCCAGCGCGTTCTCGGTGTCGTCGAGCAGTTCGAGATCGCCGACGGCCCGGTCCGGCGCCGCCGCGATCGCGGCCAGCAGGCGGGCGAAGCGGGTGCCGAAGCGATCCATGGTGGCCGCGTCGAACAGGTCGGTGGCGTAGATCAGCTCGGCGACGATGCCCGCGGGCGAGTCGGCGGGCTTCGCGGCGTTGGACCGCTCCGCTCCCGAGGACCCTGCGTGGTCACGCTTCGCTACCGCCTCCGGGCCCGCCGGTCGCTTCTCGGTGAGCACCACGTTCAGGTCGAACTTGGCCACGTCGATCGGCAGCTCGACGCCGCTGACGGTCAGGCCGGGCAGTTCCAGGCTGGTCTGGCCGGTGTTCTGGAAGGCCAGCATGACCTGGAACAGCGGGTGGCGGGCCTGCGAGCGGGCCGGGTTGATGATCTCGACCAGCCGCTCGAACGGCAGGTCGGCGTGGCCGAAGGCGGCGATGTCGGCCGCGCGGACCTCGCCGAGCAGGTCGGTGAAGCTCGCGTCGCCGTCGACCTCGGTGCGCAGCACCAGGGTGTTGACGAACATGCCGATCAGGTCGTCGAGGGCACGCTCGCCACGACCGGCGATCGGGGTGCCGATGGCGATGTCGTTCTCGCCGGACAGGCGCGAGAGCAGCAGCGCCAGCGCCGCGTGGGCGACCATGAACAGCGTCGCGCCACGGCTGCGGGCCAGCTCGGCCAGTGCCGCATGGGTGTCGGCGTCGATCTCGAAGGTGTGGGTGGCGCCACGACCGCTGGCGACCGCGGGACGCGGCCGGTCGGCGGGCAGGTCCAGTTGCTCGGGCAGGCCGCGCAACCGCTGACCCCAGAACGAGATCTGCTGGGAGATCACGGACTTGGCGTCGTCCTCGTCGCCGAGCACGGCGCGCTGCCACAGGGCGAAGTCGGCGTACTGGACCTCGAGCGGACGCCAAGCGGGCTCGGCGCCTTCGACGCGGGCGCTGTAGGCGGTCATCACGTCGCGGGTCAGCGGGCCCATGGAGAAGCCGTCGGCCGAGATGTGGTGCACGACCAGGGCGAGCACGTGTTCGGTCGGGCTGATCTCGAACAGGGCGGCCCGGAACGGCACCTCGGCGGTGACGTCGAACGCGGTGAGCACCAGCTCCGAGAGGCGCTGCGGCAGTTCGGCACCGGTGGTCTCGATCGGCGCGAGGTCGGGGATGACCTTGCCGGTCGGCACGATCACCTGGTGGGCCGCGCCGGCGACCTCCGGGTAGTAGGTGCGCAGCGACTCGTGACGGGCGAGCACGTCGGCCACGGCCACCTGCAGCGCCTGCCGGTCGAGCAGGCCCGACAGCCGCACGGCGGCCGGGATGTTGTCGACCGCGGACTCGGGGTCGAAGCGGTTGAGGAACCACATGCGCTGCTGGGCCAGCGACAGCGGCACCCGCTCGGGGCGCAGCTGCGGGACCAGCGCGGCGCGACGGTCCGTACCGGAGTGCGTCTCGGCGCGCGCGGCCAACCCGGCGACGGTGGAGGCCTCGAACAGTTCGCGCACGCCGATGTCGGTCTCCAGCGCGGCCGAGAGGCGAGCGGCGACCTGGGTCGCGGTCAGCGAGTTGCCGCCGAGGGCGAAGAAGTCGTCGTCGAGGCCGACCCGCTCCAGGCCCAGCACGTCGGCGAAGGTGGCGGCGACGATCTCCTCGACCGGCGTGGTCGGGGCGCGGAACACCGCGGCCTCGAACACCGGCGCGGGCAGCGCCTTGCGGTCGAGCTTGCCGGAGGCGTTGAGCGGGAACTCGTCGAGGACGATGATGACCGCGGGCACCATGTAGGCGGGCAGGTTGGTGCCCAGTTCCTCGCGGGCGTCCTCGATGTCGACGGTGCGGCCCGGCGCGGCGATGACGTAGGCCACCAGCTGATCGCCGGTGTGCTGATCGCCGCGGACCACGACCACCGACTGGGCGACCTCGTCGAGCGCGGTGAGCGCCGACTCGATCTCACCCAGCTCGATGCGCAGACCACGCAGCTTCACCTGGAAGTCGGTGCGGCCCAGGTACTCCAGCTCGCCGTGCTCGGTCCAGGCGACGAGGTCGCCGGTGCGGTACATGCGGGCGCCGCCCGCGGGGCTGCCGGCGGGCCCGGAGGAGGTAGCGGAGCGTGACCCCGCAGGGCCCTCGGCTGCCACGCCATCGGACACAGCGGAGAAGGGGTTCGCGACGAAGCGGTCGGCGGTCAGGTCCGGCCGCGCGACATAGCCGCGCGCCAGCTGGGTGCCCGCCAGGTACAGCTCACCCGCGACACCGACCGGGACCGGGCGCAGGCGCGCGTCCAGCACGTAGACCTCGGTGTTGAACACCGGCGCGCCGATCGGCACGGTGTCGGTATCGGTGTCGACGACCTCGTGGAAGGTGACGTCGACCGCGGCCTCGGTGGGGCCGTACAGGTTGTGCAGGGCCGCACCGGTGAGCTCGCGCAGACGATGCGCGGGCTTGGGCGGCAGCGCCTCGCCGGAGGCGAACACCATCCGCAGCGACGCGCAGCGCGCGGCCGCGGCATCGGCGACGAAGACCGCGAGCATCGACGGCACGAAGTGGGTGACCGTCACACCCTCGGCAGCGATGATCTCGGCCAGGTACGCCGGATCACGATGACCGTCGGGCTTGGCGACAACCAGACGCGCGCCGATCTGCAAGGGCCAGAAGAACTCCCACACCGACACGTCGAACGTGGCGGGGGTCTTCTGCAACACCACATCGTCCGCGGTGAGGCCGTAGGCGGCCTGCATCCACACCAGACGGTTGACGATCGCGCCGTGGCTGACCGCCACACCCTTCGGACGACCGGTCGAACCGGACGTGAAGATCACATACGCGGTGTTCGACGGACGCAGCGGCGCCGTGCGCTCGGCATTCGTGATGCGGGTGTCGGCGTAGCCGACCAGGTCGAGCAGGTCGATGCGGACCTGCGCGGTGTCGATCTCCAGATCGGTGCCCGAGGTGAGCACACACACCGGATCCGCCGTCGCCAGAATGTATTCCGTGCGCTCGGCCGGGTGATCGGGGTCGAGCGGCACGTACGCGCCACCGGCCACGCTCACCGCGTACATGCCGACCACCAGGTCGATCGAGCGGCGCATACCCAGGGCCACATAGGTTTCCGGGCCGACACCGCGATCGATCAGCCAGCGCGCCAGGCGGTAGACCCGCTGGGCGAACTCGGCGTAGGACAGGTTCTCGCCTTCGAAGCTGAGGGCGGTGGCCTGCGGGGTGCGCGCCACCTGCGCCTCGAACATCGAGACGAGGGTGGCCGTGGTGTCGACCTCGTGCGCGGTGGCGTTCCAGTCGCGCACGACCAGTTCGCGTTCGGCGGCGTCGAGCAGCTCGATATCGCCCACGGCCACACCGGGTTCGGTGGTGATCGCGGTGAGCACCCGGATCAGGCGCTCGGCGATGCGGTGCACGGTGGCGGCGTCGAACAGATCGCTCAGGTAGCCGGCCCGGATACGGAGCTGCGTGTCCAGCTGGGCGATCAGCGACAGCGGGTAGTGGGTCGCGTCGGCGGCGTCCAGACCGGTGACGGCCATGCCGTCGATGTCGGCGGCCTGGGCCTTGATGCCCTCGGCGTCGACCGGGTAGGACTCGAAGACCACCAGCGAGTCGAACAGGGCGCCGATGCCCGCGGCCGACTGGATGTCGGCCAGGCCGATGTAGTGGTGGTCGAGCAGGTCGGCCTGCTCGCCCTGGGTACGGGTCAGCACCTCGCGCACCGATTCGGCGGCGTCGAAGCGCACGCGCACCGGGACGGTGTTGATGAACAGGCCGACCATGGATTCCACGCCCGACAGCTGTGCCGGGCGGCCCGAGACGGTGGTGCCGAACAGCACGTCGTCGCGGCCGGTCATCCGGCCGAGCACGATCGACCAGGCGACCTGCAGCACGGTGTTCGGGGTGACCCCGAGGTCGGCGGCCAGCGCGACCAGGCGGGCCGTGGTCGGCTCGTCCAGGTCGAACAGGTACTCCTCCGACAGCGCCGCGATCTCGCGGCTGGCGTCGGGGCGGGCCAGCAGAGTCGGCTCGGTGACGCCGCGCAGCGCGGCGGACCATGCCGCGACCGACACCGAGTGATCCTGCTGGGCAACCCATTCCAGGAAGTGGCGGTAGGAGCGGACGGCGGGCAGCGCGCTCGTGTCGCCGTGCAGGGCGTAGAGCGCGAGCAGGTCGCGCATGACCAGCGGCGTCGACCAGCCGTCGAGCAGGATGTGGTGGTTGGACACCACGAAGCGCCACTCGTTCTCGGCGATGCGGATCAGGGTGAACCGGATCAGCGGCGGCGCGGCCAGGTCGAAGCGGGCATGGCGGTCGGCCTCGACGAGGTCGGCGAACTCGCCCGTTTCGGTGCGGTCGTGGTCGGTCCAGGCCACCTCGGCGTGCTCGAGGACGATCTGGACGGCATTGCCGTCGTGGTCGGTGACGAACGCCGTGCGCAGGGTCTCGTGCCGGTCCAGCAGAGCCTGGGCGGCAGCGCGCAGACGGGTGGCGTCGACGCGACCGGTGAGCGTCAGGACCGCCTGCGCGGTGTAGACGTCGACCGAGCTGGCGGCCAGACGGGCGTGGAAGAACAGACCGGCCTGCAGCGCGGCCAGCGGCCACACCTGGGTCAGCTCGGGGTAGCGCTTCTCCCAGACGTCGATATCACCCTGGGTGGAGCGCACCAGCGCGAAATCGGACGGCGTGTGGCCACCCGCGTCGGCCGAGTTGGCGTGCCGGGCGACGGCTTCCAGCGCGGTGACCCACAGGTCGGCGAACTCGCGCACCTCGGCGGCGGCGAGCAGGGTGCTCGGGTAGCCGATATTGGCGCTGAGCTTGTCGCCGACGACGATCGCGTTGACGTCCAACGGCGCCATGGCGGGCATGTCGGCGTCGTAGGCGCCGCCGAGGGCGGCCAGCTCGGGCGCGGGAATCCAGCCGAAGCCGCGCAGCGCGTCGGGCACGTCGCTGTCGGCGACGCGGCCCAGGTAGTTGAAGCTGATCTGGCCGGGCAGCTGGGTGGGCAGTTCCGCCGCGGTCTCGGCGTTCATGTACCGCAGCAGGCCGTAGCCGATGCCCTTGTCGGGCACGGCGAGCAGCTGCTCCTTGACCGCCTTGACGGCCTGACCGAGCGCGGGACCACCGGCGAGCGCGGCGTCGATGTCGATACCGGCCAGGTCCAGGCGGACCGGGAAAATAGCGGTGAACCAGCCGACGGTGCGCGACAGGTCGGCGCCGGGCGCGACCTCTTCCTCGCGGCCATGGCCTTCGAGCCGGACCAGCAGTGCGTCGTTGTCGGCGCGGTGGCCGTCACCGGCAGCGGATCCGTCGCCCAGGGCCGCACGGGTGGTCGAGCCCGTGGCGCCGACGCGAGTCGAGCGCCACTTGGCCGCGGCCAGTGCGAGGGCGGTGAGCAGACCGTCGTTGACGCCACCATGGAACAACGCCGGGACGGTGGTCAGCAGGGCCTTGGTGACCTCGGCCGACACCTCGACCGGCAGCTTCTCGATGACGCCGGAGACGTCGACGGCCGGGTTCATCGGCCGCTCGGTGAGCAGCGGATCCGGGGTGGCGACGACCTCGCGCCAGAAGTCGAGTTCGGCGGCGCGTTCGGGGCTGCGCGCCTCGTCGGCGAGCGCGTGCGCCCAGGCCCGCATGGAGGTGGCCGGGGCGACCAGTTCCGGCTGCTGGCCGGCGGAGAGCTGGCCCCAGGCAGCGACGAAGTCGGGCACCAGGATGCGCCAGGACACGCCGTCGACCACGAGGTGGTGGGCGACGACGATCAGGCGACCTGCCCGCGCGACGGACCGGGATCCGGCGGACGACGCCGCGGCGTCGGTGGCGGTCGCCGAGGTCGTGTCGCCGGAAACGCTCGCGGCGGTGTCGCCGGTCGGGGCGGCATCACCGGGCAGCGAGATAGCCGGGGCGGTCGCGGCGGACGGCTCCAGCCAGACGAACCGAACGACCACTCCCGCGGCGGGATCGAGCCGGTCCAGGCTGGCATCCAGTGCGGCGGAGGCGATCTCGATCAGCTCGTCGTCGGTGGCATCGGCCGGGAAGGTGCTGTGGTCGATCAGCACGTCGGCGTCGACCGCGCCGGCGGGCGCGGTGTCGACGACCCAGCGGCCGTCGACCTGGTGCAGGCGCGAACGCAGCATGTCGTGGCGGTCGATGACCGCGCCGACGGTGGCGGCGATGCCCGCGCGGTCGATGCCGACCGGCAGTTCCAGCGCCATGGTCTGGTTGAACCGGTCGAACGAGCCGGACCGCTCGGCCATGAACCGGACGACCGGGGTCAGCGGCATCTCGCCGACGCCACCGCCGGGCAGCTCGGCCAGCGTGACGGCGGCGGCCGAACCGACCTCGGCGGTCTCGGCGACCGAGGCCAGCCCGGCGACGGTGCGCTGTTCGAAGACGTGGCGCGGAGTGAACAGCACGCCGCGGGCCTTGGCCCGGGAGACGAGCTGAATGGAGACGATCGAGTCACCGCCCAGGGCGAAGAACGAGTCGTCCACGCCGACGCGCTCGACCCCGAGCACCTCGGCGAAGACCTCGGCGATGGTCTGCTCGATCGAGGTGCGCGCGGCCCGGAAGGTGACCTCGGTGGCGAACACCGGCTCCGGCAGCGCCTTACGGTCGAGCTTGCCGACCGGAGTCAGCGGCACGTGGTCGATCACCATGATCGACGACGGCACCATGTAGGCGGGCAGGCGGTCCTCGACGTGCGCGGTCAGCGCCGCGACGTCGATCGAATGGCCCGGCGCGGCAACCACATACGCGACCAGCGAGACCGCGCCCGCCGTGCTCTTGTGGCCGATGGTGGTCGCGAAGTCGACGGTCTCGTGCGAGGCGAGCGCGGAGTCGATCTCGCCCAGTTCGATACGGAAACCGCGGATCTTGACCTGGAAGTCGGAGCGGCCGACATATTCGACGGTGCCGTCGGCGGTCCAGCGCACGACGTCACCGGTGCGGTACATCCGCTCCCCCGGCACGAACGGATCGGCGACGAATCGGTCGGCGGTCAGCCCGGCGCGGGCGTGGTAGCCGCGCGCCAGCTGGATGCCCGACAGATACAGCTCACCCGCGACACCCACCGGAACGGGCTGGAGCTGGGCGTCCAGGATCAGCGAGCGCATGCCGCGCGTCGGGCCACCGATGGTGACCAGCTCGCCCGGGGTCAGCGCGGCGCTGATGTTGGTCATGATCGTGGTCTCGGTGGGACCGTAACCGTTATGGAAGGCGCGAGTCGTGCCGTCCGCCAACGGAACCGCCCACTTGCTCACCAGATCGGCGGGCACCGCCTCACCACCGGCGACCAGCACCCGCAGCGAATCCAGGCCGCTCGGGTCGAAGGTCGCCAGCGCTGCGGGGGTGATGAAGGCGTGGGTGACCCGCTCGGCGCGGATCAGCTCGGACAGTTCGTCACCGCCGTAGACACCCGGCGGGACGACGACCAGCGCGCCGCCGCGGGCCAGCGCCAGCAGCAGTTCCAGGATCGAGGCGTCGAACGAGGGCGAGGCGAAATGCAGTGCGCGGGTATCGGTATCGAGGGCGTAGCGCTGGGCCTGCTCCTCGCCGAAGTTGGCCAGGCCGGCGTGGGTGACCACGACGCCCTTGGGCACACCGGTCGAGCCGGAGGTGTAGATGACGTAGGCGGGCTGCTCGGGCATGGTCGCGCGGACCAGTTCCGAATCCGCGATCGGGCCGCCGTCGAAGGCGTCCAGGTCCAGCTCGTCGAGCACCAGCCACCGTGCCGATTCCGGCAGGCCCGCGCGCACGGAGGCGACGGTGAGGCCCAGCGGTGAACCGGAGTCGGTGACCATGTGGGCGATGCGGTCGGCCGGGTAGGTCGGGTCGACCGGCACGAAGGCGGCGCCGGTCTTGGCGACGGCCCAGGCGGCCAGCACCGAGTCGGCCGAGCGCGGCACGCCGACGGCGACGAGGTCCTCGGCGCCGATCCCCTCGGCGATCAGCAAGCGCGCCAAGCGGTTCGAGCGCTCATCCAGCTCGGCGTAGGACAGAGCCGTCCCCTGGAACACGACGGCGTCGCCGGTCGGGTTCAGCGCGACGGCCTCGGCCAGCAGGCTGCGCAGGGTGCGCGCGGGCACCGGCGGCTCGCCGACGCGCGACACCAGATCGGCCCGCTCGGCGGCATCGAGGACATCGATGGCGCCGACGGTGACCGTGGCGTCGGCGGCGACGGCTTCGAGCACGCGCTCCCAGCGGGTCGCGATGGTGTCGACGGTGGCCTCGTCGAACAGTTCGGTGGCGTAGTTCAGGGCCAGCGCCATGCCGCCGCTGCCCGGCTCACCGAGTTCGGACAGGGTGAACTGCAGGTCGAAGCGGGCGACGCTCTCGTCGAGATCGAGCGCCGAGACGGCCAGGCCGGGCAGTTCCAGGGTGGTGCGGTCCAGGTTCTGGAAGGCCAGCATCACCTGGAACAGCGGGTTGCGCGACTGCGAGCGCTCCGGCGCCAGCAGTTCCACCAGGCGCTCGAACGGCACGTCGGCGTTGCCGTAGGCGTCGAGGTCGGCCTTGCGGGCCTGCTCGAGCAGGTCGGTGAACGCCTCAGCCGGGCGCACGCCGGTGCGCAACACCAGGGTGTTGACGAACATGCCGACCAGGTCGTCGAGGGCCTGTTCACCACGGCCCGCGATGGGCGTGCCGATGGCGATGTCGTCGGAGCCCGACAGGCGCGAGAGCAGCACCGCCAGCGCGGTGTGCATGACCATGAACAGCGACGCGCCTTGGCGGCGGGCCACCTCGTCGAGCTTGGCGATGAGCTCGGGCGCCAGCTCGCGGTGCACGGTGGCGCCGCGATGCGAGGCGATGGCCGGGCGGGCACGGTCGAACGGCAGGGTCAGCTCGTCGGGGACACCGGCGAGCTGGCGCTGCCAGTACCCGACCTGGCGCGACATCAGCGAGTCGGCGTCGTCCTCGGTGCCGAGCACCGCGCGCTGCCAGATCGCGAAATCGGCGTACTGCACCGGCAGCGGCGCCCAGCCGGGCGCGGTGCCCTGGGCACGAGCGGTGTAGGCCAGCATCACGTCGCGGGTCAGCGGCGCGATGGAGAAACCGTCAGCCGCGATGTGGTGCACGACCACGACCAGCACATGCTCGGCGTCGGCGCGCCCGGAGGGAGCACCGCCAGCGGACTCGGGGGTGACCTTGAACAGGCGCGCACGCAGCGGAACCTGTTCGGCCACATCGAAACCGGTGGACACGAACTCGGTCACGGTGCCGAACAGCTGCTCCTGGGCGACCGTGACCGGGCGCAGATCCAGCGAGATGCGTTCGGCCGCGACGATCTGCTGCACCGGGGTGCCGCCGTGCTCGGGGTAGCGGGTGCGCAGCGATTCGTGCCTGCGCACCAGGTCGGCCAGCGCCAGCGCCAGCGCTTCGGTGTCGAGCGCGCCGGTGAGGCGGATCGCGACGGGGAGGTTGTAGGCCGCCGAGGTGGTGTCGTACTTGTTGAGGAACCACATGCGCTGCTGCGCGAACGACAGCGGCACCAGTTCACCTTCGGTGCGCTCACGGGCGACCAGCGCCGCGCGGGCGGTGCCGCCGGTGTGCGATTCCACCCGCGCCGCAAGGGCTTCCACGGTGGAGGCCTCGAACAGCGCGCGCACCGGCACGGTGGCGCCGAGCGCCGCGCCGATGCGGGCGACCACGCGGGTGGCGATGAGCGAGTTGCCGCCGAGGTCGAAGAAGTCGTCGTCGACGCCGACCCGGTCCAGGCCGAGCACGTCGGCGAAGACCGCCGCGACGGTCTCCTGTACCGGGGTGACCGGGGCGCGGAAGGCCCTGGCCTGCACCGCCGGAGCGGGCAGAGCGCGACGGTCCAGCTTGCCGTTGACGGTCAGCGGGATCCACTCGAGGCGGACCAGCGCGGCCGGAACCATGTAGGCGGGCAGCTGTTCGGCGGCACCGCTGCGCACGACGTCGAGGTCGGGCTGGGCGTCGCCGTCGGCGACCACGTAGGCGACGATGCGCTGGTCGCCCGGCTGATCCTCGCGCACGATGACCGCGGCCTGGGCGATGCCGGGCTGGGCCAGCACGGCGGCTTCGATCTCACCGAGCTCGATGCGGAAGCCGCGGACCTTCACCTGATCGTCGGCGCGGCCGAGGTATTCGAGCTCGCCGAAGCGGTTCCAGCGCGCGAGGTCGCCGGAGCGGTACAGGCGCGAGCCCGCCTGGCTCGGGCCCGCGAGCGGGTTGGCGACGAAGCGGGTCGCGGTCAGGTCGGGGCGACCGAGGTAGCCGCGCGCCAACTGCGGTCCGGCCACATACATCTCACCGGCGACACCCACCGGCACCGGCCGCAGCCGGTTGTCCAGCACGTACACGCCCAGGCCGGCGATGGCCCGGCCGACGACCGAACCAGCCGCGGCGGCAATGGTCTTCGCGTCCAGCGCGCGGAACGACACGTGCACCGTGGTCTCGGTGATGCCGTACATGTTGACCAGCGTCGGCGAGCTGTCGCCGTGGCGGGCAACCCAATCCGACAGGCGGCGCAGTTCCAGCGCCTCACCGCCGAAGACGACGTAGCGCAGGGCCAGCGGCGCCAGGCCGGGTCCGGCGATCCGGTCGGCCTCGGCGAGCTGGTAGAACGCCGACGGCGTCTGGTTGAGCACCGTCACCTGCTCGACACGCAGCAGTTCCAGGAACTGCTCGGGCGAACGCGAGGTGTAGTAGTCGACGACGATCAGCGAGCCGCCGAACAGCAGCGGACCCCACAGCTCCCACACCGAGAAGTCGAAGGCGTAGGAGTGGAACAGCGTCCACACATCGCGCGGGCCGAAGCCGAAGCCGCGGTCGGTGTTGGCGAACAGCCGCACCACGTTCCGGTGCGCGACCGCGACGCCCTTGGGGCGACCGGTCGAGCCGGAGGTGTAGATGACGTAGGCGACGTTGTCCGGCGACAGCGGCGCGATCCGGTCGGCGTCGGTGATCGGCAGATCGTCGGCGTCCTCGATATTGCCGGTCTCCACGGCGAACCCGTCGAGCACCACCGAGGGCAGGTGCGCGGGCACCGTCACCTGCACGGTGGAGTCGAGGACCACGCTGGTGGGACGGGAGTCCTCGAGCACGTAGGCGATGCGCTCGGCCGGGTAGGTCGGGTCGACCGGCACGTAGCCCGCGCCGGTCTTGACCACGGCGAGCAGCGCGACGACGAGATCGAGCGAGCGCGGCAGGATCACCGCGACCAGCGACTCGGGGCCGGCGCCGTCGTCGATCAGCCTGCGCGCCAGCACATTCGCGCGCCGATCGAGCTCGGCGTAGGTCAGCGACTCGACGCCGAACTTGGCGGCGATGCGATCGGGGTAGGCCGCGGCCGCCGCGTCGAACAGGTCGACCAGCGTCGTGTGCTTGTTGCCGAACAGCCCGCGACGGTGACCCGCCGGGGTGCTGGCGTCGTGGATCACCGGCAGGGCGATGGCGTCGGCGCCGGAGGACACCCAGCGCTGCGCGACATCGCGCTGTTCGGCCTCGCCGAGCAGGTCGATGTCGCCGACGATCACGTCGGGGTTGTCCGCGACGGTGCGCAGGATGCGCACCAGGCGATCGCCGAAGGCGGCGACGGTCTCGGCGTCGAACAGATCGGTGGCGTAGTTCCAGGACATCGCCAGCGAGCCGTCGGCGGCCTCGCCCACGGTCAGCTGCACGTCGAACTTCGCGGTGCCCGGGTCGAAGTCGACGACGTCGAGGTCGAGGCCCGGCAGGGCGACGGTGCCGGTATCGGCGGCGGTGGCCGCCTCGAAGGTCAGCGCCACCTGGAACAGCGGGTGGTGGGCCTGCGAGCGGGTGGGGCTGAGGACGTCGACGAGGCGCTCGAACGGCACGTCGGCATTGGCGAAGGCCGACAGGTCGACCTTGCGGACCTGGTCGAGCAGGTCGCCGAAGCGGCCGCCGAGGTCGACCTCGCTGCGCAGCACCAGGGTGTTGACGAACATGCCGACGAGGTCGTCGAGGGTGCGCTCGCCGCGGCCCGCGATCGGGGTGCCGATGGCGATGTCGGTGCTGTTGGACAGGCGCGCGGCCCAGGTGGCCAGTGCCGCGTGCATCACCATGAACAGGGTGACGCCGTGCGCGCGGGCGATCTCGGTCAGCGCGCGGTGCAGGTCGGCGTCGACCGAGAAGCGGTACAGGTCACCGGCGTTGGTGGCGATCTCGGGGCGCGGGCGGTCGGCGGGCAGCTCGATCTGGTCGGGCAGGTCGCGCAGTTGCTCGGTCCAGTAGGCGATCTGGCTCGCGGCGACCGACTCGGGATCGGACTCCTCGCCGAGCACCTCCCGCTGCCACAGCGTGTAGTCGGCGTACTGCACCTCGAGCGGAGCCCACGCGGGGACCTCGCCGCGGACACGCTCGGTGTAGGCCACGACGACGTCGCGCAGCAGCGGTCGCAGCGAGAACCCGTCACCGCTGATGTGGTGCATGACCAGCACGGCGACGTGGTTCCGGTCGTCGACGCGCAGCAGGCTCGCGCGGAACGGCACCTCGCGGGTGACGTCGAAGTGCACGCTCGCCAGCTCCACCACGCGGGCGACGACCTCGTTGGCGGTGACCGGCTGGGCGGGCAGCGCGAAACGTACCTCGTCGGCGGGCAGGACCTGCTGGTAACCGGCGCCCTCCACCTCGGGGTAGAAGGTGCGCAGCGACTCGTGCCGCGCGGTCACATCGGCGATGGCCGCTTCCAGCGCGGCGACATCGAGGTCGCCGGTGAGCCGGATCGCGACCGGGATGTTGTTGACGGCGGTGCGGTTGTCGAAGCGGTTGAGGAACCACATCCGCTGCTGGGCCTGCGACAGCGGCACCAGCTCGGGCCGCGGCTGCGGCACCAGCGGGATACGCCCGCCGCGACCGGTGGCGGTCTCCACCCGCGCGGCCAGCGAGGCCACGGTCGAGGCCTCGAACAGCGCGCGCAGCGGCACCTGGGTGTCGAGCGCCTCGGACAGGCGAGCGGCGACCCGGGTGGCCACCAGGGAGTTGCCGCCGAGCTCGAAGAAGTCGTCGTCGAGGCCGACCTGACCCGCGCCGAGGACCTCGGCGAAGGTGGCGGCGACGATCTGCTGCACCGGGGTGACCGGCGCCTGGAAGGTGCGCGCGGCGAACACCGGCGCGGGCAGCGCCTTGCGGTCGAGCTTGCCGGAAGCGTTGAGCGGGAAGGCGTTCAGCACCACGTACGCGGCGGGCACCATGTAGACGGGCAGTTCGGCGCCGAGGGCGTCCTTGACCGCGTCGGTGTCGACGGTCGAGCCCTGCTGCGGGATGACGTAGGCGACCAGCTGATCGCCGGTGCGCTCGTCGGCACGGACCACGACCACCGCCTGGGCGATCTGCGGCAGCGCGGTGAGCGCGGACTCGATCTCGCCGAGCTCGATGCGCAGACCACGCAGCTTGACCTGGAAATCGGTGCGGCCCAGGTATTCCAGCTCGCCGTCCGGCGTCCAGGTGACGAGGTCACCGGTGCGGTACATGCGCTCGCCGGGAGCGAACGGGTCGGCGACGAAGCGGTCCATAGTGAGGTCGGGCCGACCCACATAGCCGTGCGCCAGCTGCACGCCCGCGAGATAGAGCTCACCCGCGACACCCACCGGAACGGGCCGCAGACGCGAATCCAGCACGTACAGACGGGTGTTGAACACCGGCGCGCCGATCGGCACGGTGTCGGCGTCGGCATCGGTGACCTCGTGATAGGTCACGTCGACCGCGGCCTCGGTGGGGCCGTACAGGTTGTGCAGCGCGGCACCGGTCAGCTCGCGCAGGCGCTGCGCGGTCGGCGCGGGCAGCGCCTCACCGGAGGCGAACACATTACGCAGCGAGACACATTCCGCGGCAAGTGGTTCGGTGACGAACACGGCCATCATCGACGGCACGAAGTGCACCGTGGTGACCTGCTCGGCGGCGATCAGGCGGGCCAGGTAGGCCGGGTCGCGATGCCCGTCCGGCTTGGCGACGACCAGGCGCGCGCCGACCTGCAAGGGCCAGAAGAACTCCCAGACCGACACGTCGAAGGTGGCGGGGGTCTTCTGCAGCACCACGTCGTCGGCGGCCAGGCCGTAGGCGGCGTGCATCCACACCAGCCGGTTGACGATCGCGGCATGGCTGACCGCGACGCCCTTGGGGCGACCGGTCGAGCCGGAGGTGAAGATGACGTAGGCGGTGTTGTCCGAGCGCAGCGGACGATGCCGGTCGGCATCGGTGACCGGCTCGGCCGACTGGCCGGACAGGTCGAGCTGATCGATGCGCACCTCGCGCCCGGCCACGCCGGGCAGGCTCTCGCCGGAGGTCAGCACACACACCGGCTGCGCGGTATCGAGGATGTGCTCGATGCGTTCGGCCGGGTGGTCGGGGTCCAGCGGCACATAGGCGCCACCGGCCGCGGACACGGCGTACATGCCGACCAGCAGGTCGATCGAGCGCCGCATGCCCAGGGCCACATACGATTCCGGGCCGACGCCGGCGTCCTTGAGCCAGCGCGCGAGCCGGCGCACGCGGATCGCGAACTCGGCGTAGGACAGACTCGTCCCCTCGAACGTGAGCGCGGTCGCGTCGGGCGTGCGCGCGACCTGCGCCTCGAACAGGGCGTTGAGGGTCGCCGGGTCGTCGTCGCTGGGGGTGCTCAGCGCGGCGTCGACGGCGAACTCGGTGTCGTTCCAGCGATCGAGCACCAGGGTGCGCTCGGCGTCGTCGAGCAGTTCGATGTCACCGACCGCGACCGACGGATCGGCCACGATGCCGGTGAGCACACGCAGCAGACGCGCGCCGAAGGTGGTGGCGAAGCCCGCGTCGAACAGATCGGTGGCGTAGACGAGTTCGGCGTCCATGTGGCTGTCGTCGTCGGCGGGCACCTCGCTGAGCGCCAGCTGCAGATCGAACTTGGCCACGTGCTGGTCGATGCCCAGCTCGGAGACGGTGAGGCCGGGCAGTTCCAGGGTGGTGCGGCCCAGGTTCTGGAACGAGAGCATCACCTGGAACAGCGGGTGGCGCGCCTGCGAGCGGGCCGGGTTGAGCACCTCGACCAGGCGCTCGAACGGCACGTCGGCGTGCGCGAAGGCAGCCAGGTCGTGCTCGCGGACCCGCGCCAGCAGCTCGGTGAACGAGGCCGCCGGATCAACCTGGGCGCGCAGCACCAGGGTGTTGACGAACATGCCGACCAGGTCGTCGAGAGCCTGCTCGCCACGACCGGCGACGGGGATGCCGACGGCGATGTCCTCGGTGCCCGACAGGCGCGACAGCAGCACCGCGAAGGCGCTGTGCACCACCATGAACAGCGTGGTGCCGTGCTCGTGGGCGACCCGGTTCAGCGCGTCGACGAGCTCGCCCGGCACCTCGAAGCGGTGGGTCCCCGCCTGGTAGGTGGCCTGCGCGGGCCGCGACTTGTGGCCGAGGCGCAGCTCGTCGGGCAGATCGGCGAGCGCGCCGCGCCAGTAGTCGAGCTGCTCGGAGATCAGCGAGGTGGGATCGGTCTCCTCGCCGAGGGTTTCGCGCTGCCACAGCGCGTAGTCGACGTACTGCACCGCCAGCGGCGGCCAGCCCGGCTCCGCGTTGGCGGTGCGCGCCACGTAGGCGGTCATCAGGTCGCGCACCAGCGGGCGCAGCGAGAAGCCGTCGGAGGCGATGTGATGGACCACCATCACCAGCACGTGCTCGCGCTCGCCCAGCTCGTAGACCCGCAGGCGGACCGGGGCCTGCGTGGTGACATCGAAACCGCGGCGGGCGAACTCGTAGAGCGAGATCGCCATGTCGGTCTCGTCGGCCTCGACCAGTTCCAGCTCGGGGATGGAAACGGCGGCGGCCAGCACCTTCTGGTAGGCGGTGCCGTCGTGCGAGGGGTAGACGGTGCGCAGCGACTCGTGCCGCGCGATGACGTCGGCGACCGCGCCACGCAGCGCGGGCAGGTCCAGCAGGCCCTGCAGACGGACCGCGACCGGGATGTTGTAGGTGCCCGCACCGCCGGAGTCGCCCAGGTCGAAGCGGTTGAGGAACCACATGCGCTGCTGTGCGAGCGACAGCGGCGGGTGCTCGGGCCGCGCACGCGCGGTGAGCTCGGCGCGCACGCCGGTGCCCGCGTGCGATTCCACCCGGGCCGCGAGCGCGCCGACGGTCGGCGCCTCGAACAGGGTGCGCACGCCCACCTCGGCGTCGAGAGCCTTGCTCAGGCGGGCCGCGACCTGGGTCGCGACCAGCGAGTTGCCGCCGAGAGCGAAGAAGTCGTCGTCGACGCCGACGCGCTCGGCGCCGAGCAGGTCGGCGAAGATCTCCGCGACGATCTCCTCGATCGGGGTCGAGGGCGCGCGGAACACCTTGGCCTCGAACACCGGCGCGGGCAGCGCCTTGCGGTCGAGCTTGCCGGAAGCGTTGAGCGGGAACTCCGCGAGCACGACGAGCGCGGCGGGGACCATGTACGCGGGCAGCTCGGCGGTGATGCCCGCCTTCACCGCCGCCACGTCGATGCTCGAATCCGCTTCGGGCACCACATAACCCACGAGCTGATCGCCCGCGTGCGCGTCGGCGCGCACGACGACGACCGACTGCGCGACGCCCGGCTGGGCGAGCAGGGTCGCCTCGATCTCGCCGAGCTCGATGCGCAGACCGCGCAGCTTCACCTGGAAGTCGGTGCGGCCCAGGTAGTTCAGTTCCCCGTCGCGGGTCCAGGTGACGAGGTCGCCGGTGCGGTACATCCGCGAACCGGCCGCGCCGTACGGGTTGGCGACGAAGCGGTCGGCGGTGAGGTCGGCCCGGTTGAGGTAGCCGACGGCGAGCTGATCGCCCGCCAGATACAGCTCACCCGCGACACCGGGGGCCACCGGATGCAGACGCGAATCCAGCACGAACACCTTGGTGTTCCACACCGGACGACCGATCGGCACCGACTCCACGTCGGTGTCGACCACCTCGTGATAGGTGACGTCGACCGCGGCCTCGGTGGGGCCGTACAGGTTGTGCAGGCGGGCCCCGGTCAGCTCGCGCAGGCGCTGCGCGGTGGGCGCGGGCAGCGCCTCACCGGAGGCGAACACCTGACGCAGCCGCACCGCGTCGCCGTTGCCGTTGCTGCCCAGGGTGGAGACGAACACCGACAGCATCGACGGCACGAAATGCGCGGTGGTGATGCCGTGTTCGGCGATGATCTGGGCCAGGTACACCGGATCGCGGTGGCCGTCGGGCTTGGCGACGACCAGGCGAGCGCCGGTCTGCAAGGGCCAGAAGAACTCCCACACCGACACGTCGAAGGTGGCGGGGGTCTTCTGCAGCACCGCGTCGGCGCCGTCGATCGGGTACTCGTGCTGCATCCACAGCAGGCGGTTGACGATCGCGGCATGGTCGACCGCGACGCCCTTGGGGCGACCGGTGGAACCCGACGTGAAGATCACGTAGGCGGTGTTGGTGGCGCGCAGCGGCTGCGTGCGCTCGGCGTCGGTGATCGGCGCCGAGCCGAAATCGGCGGGCGAGGCGATGTTCTCGACCGCCCGCACGGTGACGCCGTCGGCCTCGAACGCGTCGCGGCGGCTGGTGAGCACCAGCTCCGGCCGCGCGGTCTCGAGGATGTGGCCGATGCGGTCGGCGGGCTGGTCCGGGTCGAGCGGCACGTAGGCCGCGCCTGCCTGCAGCACCGCGTACATGGCGACGACCAGTTCGGTGGAACGCCGAATGGCCAGAGCCACATGCGCACCGGGGCCGATGCCGTCCGCGATCAGCCTGCGGGCGATGCGGTTGGCGCGCTCCTGCAGCTCGCGGTAGGTCAGCCGCTCGTTCTCGAAGACCAGCGCGACCTCGTCGGGGGTCCGCTCGACCTGCGCGTCGAACAGCGAGACCAGCGTGCCGGCGGGCACCGGGCGCGCGGTGTCGTTCCAGTCGACGAGGACCTGCGCGTGCTCCTCGGGCGCCAGCAGATCGATGTCGCCGACGGCGACCTCGGGATCGGCCACGATCGCGGCGAAGATGTTGTCGAGCCTGCGCGCGAACGCGGCGACCGTCGACTCCTCGAAAAGATCGAGGGCGTAGGAGAACTCGGCCGACATGCCGCCGGCCTCACCGTCGGTGTCCTGCACCTCGGTCAGGGTCAGCTGCAGGTCGAACTTGGCCAGCTGGGAGTCGTAGTCGATGCCGCTGACCGACAGGCCGGGCAGTTGCAGCGAGGCCTGCTTGTTGTTCTGGAACGACAGCATCACCTGGAACAGCGGATGGCGCGCCTGCGACCGCGGCGGGTTGAGCACCTCGACGAGCCGCTCGAACGGCACGTCGGCGTGCGCGAACGCCTGCAGGTCGGTCTCGCGGGCCTGGTCGAGCAGGGCCGCGAACGGGGTCGCGCCCTCGACCTGGCTGCGCAGCACCAGGGTGTTGACGAACATGCCGACCAGGTCGTCGAGGGCCTGGTCGCCACGGCCGGCCACCGGGGTGCCGATGGCGATGTCGCTGGTGCCGCTGGCGCGGGCCAGCAGCACGGCGAGCGCGCTGTGCATGACCATGAACAGCGAGGCGTTGTAGCGGCGGCCCAGATCGACCAGGGCGCGCTGGGTCTCGCCGGAGATGACGAAGCTGTAGGTGCCGCCACGGTAGGTGGCCACCGGCGGACGCGGGTGGTCGGCCGGGAGCACCAGCTCGTCGGGCAGATCGGCGAGTTCGCGGGTCCAGTAGTCGATCTCGGAGGAGATCAGCGACTGCGCGTCGTCCTCGGAGCCGAGCACCTCGCGCTGCCAGAGCGCGTAATCGGCGTACTGGACCGGCAATTCGGCCCAGGTCGGCGCCTCCCAGGAGGTGCGCGCCGCGTAGGCGACGATGACATCGCGCGACAGCGGCGCCATCGACCAGCCGTCGGCGGAGATGTGGTGCACCACCATGCCGAGCACGTACTCGGTCTCGCTGATCTCGAAGAGCCGCGCGTGCAGCGGCACTTCGCTGGTCACGTCGAAGGCCATCGAGGCCAGGTCGATCAGATGATCGATGAGGTTGTCCTCGGTGACCCGGTACGGGGTCAGGTCGGGGACGATCTGCGCGGCGTCGAGCACCACCTGCACCGGGCCGTTGCCCGACTCGGGGAACACGGTGCGCAGCGACTCGTGCCGGTCGATCACGTCGATGACGGCGACCTGCAGCGCGGCCACGTCCAGGTCACCGGAGAGCCGGATCGCGACCGGGATGTTGTTGACCGCCGAGGCGGTGTCGAAGCGGTTCAGGAACCACATGCGCTGCTGGGCCAGCGACAGCGGCACCAGCTCGGGCCGCTCACGCGCGACCAGTGCCTTGCGGGCACCGTCACCGGCCTGCGACTCCACCCGCGCGGCCAGCGCCGCGACGGTGGGCGCCTCGAACAGCATGCGCACCGGGACCCGGGTGTCCAGGGCGATGCCGATGCGGGAGGCGACCTGGGTGGCGATCAGCGAGTTGCCGCCGAGTTCGAAGAAGTCGTCCTCGACACCGACACGCGAGAGCTCGAGCACGTCGGCGAAGACCTGCGCGACGATCTGCTCGATCGGGGTGGTCGGGGCACGGAACTCGCGCACCTCGAACACCGGCGCGGGCAGCGCGCGGCGGTCGAGCTTGCCGTTGACCGTCAGCGGGATCGCGGCGAGCACCATGATCGACGACGGCACCATGTAGGCGGGCAGGCGCTGGGCGACATGCTCGGTCAGCGCGGGCACATCGATGGAGCTGCCCGGCACCGCGACGACATAGGACACCAGCGAGGTGCTGCCACCCTTGTTCTTGTGGCCGATGCTGACCGCGAAGTCGACGGTCTCGTGCGAGGCCAGCGCGGAGTCGATCTCGCCCAGTTCGATACGGAAACCGCGGACCTTCACCTGGAAGTCGGAGCGGCCGACGTATTCGACATTGCGGTCGGCGGTCCAGCGCACCACGTCACCGGTGCGGTACATCCGCAGGCCGGGCGCGTAGGGGTTGGCGACGAAGCGGTCGGCGGTCAGCGCGGCGCGCGCGTGGTAGCCACGTGCCATGCCGACGCCGCCGATGTAGAGCTCACCGGCCACGCCGACGGGCACCGGGCGCAGCCGGTCGTCGAGGATCAGGGTGTGGACACCGCGGATGGGTCCACCGATGACGACCCGCTCCCCCGGGATCAGGCCCTCGGACAGGTTGGAGGCGATGGTGGTCTCGGTCGGGCCGTAGACATTGCCCAGCATGCGGCGCGCGCCGTCGGGCAGGCGCACCGCCCACTTGGTGACCAGCTCCGGCGGGACCGCCTCGCCACCGGCGGCCAGGACCCGCAAGTGGTCGAGGCCGCGCGCATCGAAGGTGGCCAGCGCGGCCGGGGTGACGAAGGCGTGGGTGACTTCCTCGGTGATGAGGATGTCGCGCAGTTCCTCACCGCCGTAGACACCCGGCGGGACCACCACGAGCGTGCCGCCGCGACCCAGCGCCAGCAGCAGTTCCAGCACCGACGCGTCGAACGACGGCGAGGCGAAATGCAGTGCGCGGGTGTCGGAGTCGAGCGAGTACAGGTCGATCTGCTCGGCGCAGAAGTTGGCGACGCTGGCATGGGTGACCACCACGCCCTTGGGCACACCGGTGGAACCGGAGGTATAGATCAGGTAGGCGGGCTGGGCCGGATCGGTCGGGCGCACCAGCTCACGCGGCGCCAGCGGCGCGTCGGAGATGTCGTCGAGATCGATGTCGTCGACTTCGAGCCAGCGCACCGAGGTGGGCAGCTCCTCGGCCTCGGAGGTGACCGTGATGCCCACGGAGACACCGGCATCGGTGATCATGTGCGCGATGCGGTCGGCCGGGTAATTCGGGTCGACGGGCACGAACGCGGCACCGGTCTTGGCGACCGACCACACCGCGAGCACCGACTCCAGCGAGCGCGGCACGGCGACGGCGACGAAGTCCTCGGCGCCCAGACCCTGCTGGATCAGCAAGCGCGCCAGCTGGTTCGAGCGGCGATCCAGCTCGCCGTAGGACACGGTGGTCCCCTCGAACACCACGGCGGTCGCCTCGGTGTCGCGGGCGGCCTGCGCCATCAGCTGCGGCAGGGTGCGCGCGACCGCGGCCGGCGCGCCGTAGCGGGTGACCAGGTCGGTGCGCTCGGCGTCGTCGAGCACGTCGATCGCGCCGACGGTGACGGCGGGGTCGGCCAGGATCGCGTCGAGCACGCGCCGCCAGCGCAGCAGCAGTTCCTCGACGGTCGACTGGTCGAACAGGTCGACGGCGTAGGTGAGCACGCCGGTCATGCCCGACAGCGAGCCGGTGCTGGTGTGCTCCTCGGTCAGCGTCCACTGCAGGTCGAACTTGGCCATATCGACCTCGACCTCGTCGGCGTCGACCGACAGGCCGGGCAGTTCCAGAGTGCCGTGCGACATCTCCTGGAACGACAGCACCACCTGGAACAGCGGGTGCCGCGCCTGCGAGCGCGACGGGTTGAGCACGTCGACGAGCCGCTCGAACGGCACGTCGGCGTTGGCGAACGCGCTCAGATCCGTTTCCCGTGTGCGGGCGAGGAATTCACTGAACGGCTGGGTGGGGTCGACGTCGGACCGCAGCACCAGGGTGTTGACGAACATGCCGATCAGGTCGTCGAGCGCCTGCTCGCCGCGGCCCGCGATCGGGGTGCCGACGGCGATGTCGGTGGTGCCGGACAGGCGCGCGAGCAGCACCGCCAGCGAGGCGTGCATCACCATGAACAGGGTGACGCCGTTGGCGCGGGCCAGCGCGGCCAGCTGCTCGTGGGTCTCGGTGTCGATCTCGAAACCGACGCGGGCGCCGCGGAAGCTCTGCTGCTGCGGGCGCGGGCGGTCGCTGGGCAGGTCGAGCTGATCGGGCAGGCCGTCCAGCGCGCGCTGCCAGTAGTCGAGCTGGCGCGCGGCCATCGACGTCGGATCGCTTTCGGCGCCGAGCAGTTCGCGCTGCCACAGGGTGTAGTCGCGGTACTGCACCGGCAGCGGCGCCCAGCCGGGCGCCTCACCCGCGGAGCGGGCCAGGTAGGCGGTGGCGACGTCGCGGGCCAGCGGGCCGAAGGAGAAACCGTCGGCGGCGATGTGGTGGACGACGAAGGCGACCGCGAATTCCGGTGTGCCATTGGTCGTTCCGCCGGTCACCTGGTAGATCCGCACGCGGATCGGCAGTTCCAGGGTGACGTCGAAACCGGTGGAGGCGAACAGGATCAGCTCGTCGTGCAGCAGCGACTGATCGATCGGGGTCACCGTGATGCCCAGATCGAACTCGTCGGCGGGCAGCACCTGCTGGAAGCCGCCGTCGGCGTCGGGGAAGATGGTGCGCAGCGATTCCTGGCGCACCACCACGTCGTTGAGCGCGGCGATCAGCGCGTCGACATCGACGCGACCCTTCATCCGCACCACGAAGGGCAGGTTGTAGGTCGGCGCGGCGGGGTCGAACTGGTTGATGAACCACATCCGCTGCTGAGCCAGCGACAGCGGCACCTGCTCGGGATGCGGCAGCGCCACCAGCGGCGGGCGAGCGGCGGAAACATCGGCGGGAGTGACGGATTCGGCCCGCGCGGCCAACCCGGCCACG
The DNA here is from genome assembly GCF_044744725.1 of Nocardia sp. NPDC087230. Taxonomy (NCBI): domain Bacteria; kingdom Bacillati; phylum Actinomycetota; class Actinomycetes; order Mycobacteriales; family Nocardiaceae; genus Nocardia; species Nocardia sp. NPDC087230. The sequence goes on along the minus strand of NZ_JBIUYV010000001.1, from coordinate 416,094 downwards.
GTCGGGGTCTCGAACAGCGCGCGCACCCCCAGCTGGATGCCGAAGGCCGCGCCGATGCGGGCCACGACCTGGGTCGCGACCAGCGAGTTACCGCCGAGCTCGAAGAAGTTGTCGTCGGCGCCGACTCGCTCCTGGGACAGCACATCGGCGAAGATGCCGGCCACGATCTGCTCGGACGGCGTGCGCGGAGCACGGAAATCGCCCGCGGCGGCGGTGAACACGGGCTCGGGCAGGGCCTTGCGGTCCAGCTTGCCGGAGGTGTTGAGCGGGAACGCGTCGAGCACCATGATCGACGCGGGCACCATGTAGCTGGGCAGCTTCTCGGCGACGAAACGGGTCAGCGTCGCCGGATCGGCGGACTGGCCCGGCGCGGGCACCACATAGGCCACCAGCTGCTGGCCGGTGGCGGTGTCGACCACCAGCACCGCGGCCTGGCTGACGCTGGGATGCGCGAGCAGATCGGTCTCGATCTCGCCGAGCTCGATGCGCTGACCACGGAACTTCACCTGGAAGTCGGTGCGGCCGATGTACTCCAGGACGCCGTCGGCGTTCCAGCGCACCAGGTCACCGGTGCGGTACATGCGCTCACCCGGCGCGCCGACCGGGTTGGCGACGAAGCGATCCGAGGTCAGATCCGGGCGGCCGCGGTAGCAGCGGGCCAGCTGACGGCCCGCCAGATACAGCTCACCCGGTGCGCCGATCGCGGCCGGGCGCAGCCGCGAATCCAGCACGTACACTTCGACATTCCACTCGGGGATACCGATCGGCACCGTCACGGTGTCGGCCTCGGTGGCCTCCCAGTAGGTGACCGAGACCGCGGCCTCGGTCGGGCCGTACAGGTTGTGCAGGCCCGCGGTGGAGATCGCGCGCAGACCGGCGGCCGTCTCCGGCGGCAGCGCCTCGCCGATCACGAAAACCGCACGCAGCGTTTCACATTGGGCCTGCGTGGCGTGGGAGACGAAGACCGTCAGCATCGACGGCACGAAGTCGGTCACGGTGACGCCGTGGCGTTCGATCATGTCCGCGACATACAGCGGATCACGGTGGCCGTCGGGCGAGGCGATGACCAGCTTGGCGCCGACCATCAGCGGCAGGAAGTAGCCCCACAGCGACACGTCGAAGGTGGTCGCGGTCTTCTGCAGGTAGACATCGTCGGCGGTCAACCGGTACTCGTCGAGCATCCACAGCTCTTGGTTGACGATCGCGTGATGGGTGACCGCGACGCCCTTGGGTCGACCGGTCGAACCCGAGGTGTAGATGACGTAGGCCGTGTTGTCCGGGCGCAGCGGCGCCAGCCGGTCGTCGTCGGTGATCGGGGTATCGGCGAACGCGGAGGTATCGAGGGTGTCGATCTCCACCCGGGCCACCGTGCCCGGTAGGTCCAGGTCGTCACCGGTGGTGGTCAGCACGCAGACCGGTGCCGCGGACTCGAGGATGTAGGCGGTGCGGTCGGCCGGGTGATCCGGGTCGATCGGCACGTACGCGCCACCGGCGCGCAGCACCGCGTGCATACCGATCACCAGGTCCAGCGAACGGCGCATGCCCAGCGCCACCAGCGACTCCGGGCCGACGCCGTCGGCGATCAGGAACCGGGCCAGGCGGTTGACCCGCGCGCCGAACTCGGCGTAGGTCAGGGTCGCGCCCTCGAAGTCCAGGGCGATGTTGTCCGGGGTGCGCGGGATCTGCGCGTCCAGCAGCGCGGGCAGCGTGGTCGCGGGGACCTCGTGCGCCGAGTCGTTCCACTCGGTCAGCGAGCGTTCCAGCTCGGCGGCGCCGGTGACCGGCAGCGACCACACCGGCAGCGCGGCGTCGGCGGCCAGGAAACGATCGAAGAACTCCAGGAAGCGGGCGTGGTGGGTGGCCGCGTCGGCCGCCGAGTACAGGTTCGGGTTGGTCTCGAAGTCGATGTGGGAGCGGGTGCCGCCGTGCGACTGATAGAAGTTGACGCCCAGGTCCTCGATCGAACCGGTGGAGAGCACGTTGAGGGTGCCGTCCATGTCGCCGAAGCGCAGCTCGTTGTCGAACAGCATGATGTTGACCCACGGGCCGAAGAACTCCGTGGCGACCATGCCGTCGCCCGCCGAATCACGGCGGATGTCCTCGTGCCGGTAGCGCTGATGCCGCAGCGCGCCCGAGACCTCGGTGGTGACCGAGCGCAGCAGCTCGGCGACGGTGGTGTCGTGGCCCACGCGCAGGCGCAGCGGCACGATGTTGGAGGTCACACCGCCGGAACGCCGCATGATCGCGGTGGTACGGCCGGTCACCGGAAGACTCAGGATGACGTCGGAGGTACCGGTGATCTGCGCCAGATACGCCGCGAAACCGGCGATCAGCAGGGGCGCCGAGGTGGTGTCGTGGCGGGCGATGGCCTCGCTGAACAGCTCGTCCTGGGCGGGGCTCAGGGCGGCGCTGGTGACATCGTTGACCGGCGACGGCGGCGCCGACCGACCGGTGAGGCTGCTGCCCTCTTCCAGCCCGGCGACGCGCTGGGCCCAGTGCGCCTTGTCGGACTCGAAGCGCGAGCTGTCGCGGTAGGCGATCTCCGACTCGTAGAGCGCGCGCAGGTCGGTGGCCTTGTTCTCCGGCGCCTCGGCGCCGGTGACGGCCGCGGTGTAGAGCTGTGCCGTGCGGGTGACGAAGTTGTTGGCGCCGAAACCGTCGAGCACGATGTGGTGGACGCGGGCATACCAGTACCAGCGCTCGTCCTCGAGCTGCAGCGCCGCGGCCTGCACTAGACGGTCGTCGACGATGTCGAGCGGGCGGCTGTACTCGGCGCGCATCCACGCCGCGGCGGCCGCCTCGGGATCGGCTTCGCCACGCAGGTCGACGTAGATCAGCGTGTCGTCGAGGGTGAGGTCGACGGTCTGCATCGGTTCGCCGTCGATCTCGACGATGCGCAGGAAGCCCGACTGCTGCTCCGCGGCGGCCTGGGAGCTGACCCGCTCGAGCACCGGGACATCGAGCCGGCCACGCAGGTCGACGAACTGGGCGATATTGATCGGCACCTGTGGGTCGACATGCTGCGCGTACCAGATACCCAGCTGTGCGGGCGAGAGCGGGAAGTACTCCGCAGAGTCTCCACGTCCGTCACCAGTTTCGCCGTTTCCGCCGAAATCCAGCCGGTCCAACCCAAACCTCGCTTCCGGAACACCTGGGCAGGCGCTCCCCGACGACACCGGAACGCAGGCGCCTCAGCTGTAGAACTAGCGTGGCGCCTGCGTCTCGGGTTCAGTTCTCGAAATCAATCAGGCAAAAAATGTCCATTGGCACTATCTGTCAGGCCGTCCGGTCTTGTTACATGGCCGAGACCATGCCCACGTCCGTCGGACCGGCAGCGCCGGTGTGCTCGTCGCAAACCATCGCACCAATCTACCGGTGCGCTCGCCCGGCAACCAACCACGTCCATAGCCGCGCGGCATAGGCCCAGGTAGGCCGTCGCCACCCCGTTAGCTGACGCTTGTCTGCGTCCTCACATCGTCGCGAGAGGACCGCCCCGCCGCGAGGAATGAGGCGTGGCTCACACCGACCGGTCTGTCCCAGCGGGCTCGCGCACGCGGGCCGGGTCGTAGAGGTGGGACCCGGCGCAGTCGATCGAGGGGGTCAGGGCGCGGCCGACCAGGATCACGGCGGCTCGGCGCAGGTCGGCGGCTTCGACCTGGTCGGCGATATCGGTGAGGGTGCCGCGCAGGATCAGCTGTTCGGGCTGGCTGGCCCGGTAGACGACGGCGACCGGGCAGTCGGGGCCGTACTCGTCGATCAGTTCCGCCGCGAGGACCCGGAGCCGGGTGATGGCGAGGTGCAGGATCAGAGTGGCGCCGGTGGCGGCGAAGGCGGCCAGGGCCTCGCCCGCGGGCATCGCGGTCGAGCGAGCCCGGGTACGGGTGAGCACGACCGACTGGACGACCTCGGGGACGGTCAATTCGGCGCCCAGGGCAGCCGCTGCGGCCGCATAGGCGGGGACACCGGGGGTGATGTCCCACGGGACGCCGTTGGCGTCCAGGCGGCGAGTCTGCTCGGTCAGCGCCGAGTAGATCGAAGGGTCGCCCGAACAGAGCCGGGCGACGTCGTGGCCCGCCCGATGCGCGCGGACGAGGCGGTCGGTGATCTGGTCCAGGTCGAGATGCTGGGTGTCGATCAGTTCGGTGCCGGGCGCGCAGTGGGCCAGCACCTCGGGGTCGAGGTAGGTGCCCGCGTACAGGCAGACCGGGCTCTCGCGCAGCAGCGTCACCGCGCGCACCGTCAGCAGGTCGGCCGCGCCGGGGCCGGCCCCGATGAAATGCACCGTCATGCCAGCAGCCTAGATCGCGCGTGCCGCATGTTCCCGACCGCTACCGGCGCTGGTCCGGCCCGCGTGCGAGTCGCTGGCCGGGCCGGACCCAGCCGCCGCGGGATCGGTCTCAGCTCGCCCCTGCTCGCACGAAGGTCGACGCGAGATGCAGGTTGTTCACCGGGTTCGCGTCGGTGCCGGTGCTGGACGCGTGCAGGAACGCGGTGATCAGCGCCAGGCGCGGCGGCGCTTCGAGGACGACGGTGTAGGTCCTGGTCTCGCCCGCCGCCAGCGTGGGGAGCCGGAAGCGCACGTGCGTCGGCCGCACCTCGCCGCCGCCGGGATCGACCACCCGGCTCCAGCCCTGGGTCGACAGCCTGGCCTCGACCTCCGTCGCCTGCCGACCGCCGACATTGGTGACGGTGACCGTCGCCGTCACCCGATCGCCCGGGTCGGCGGTGCGTGGCAGGTCGAGGTGCACGCCCACGTCAGCGGGGTGGTCACCGGGCGACTGACCGACCTTCAGCACCCACAGCGTCATGGTGCCGCGACTCGGCGCGACGCCGGTGTCCGCGTCGCCGGAGTAGTCGGCGGTGATCAGGTGCGTGCCGAAGCCGAGGTGGGACACGTCGACATCGCGGGCGATCGCGAGACCGTCGTCGACGGGAACCGGCGCGCCGAGCGGTTTTCCGTCGGCGGCGAACCGGACGGTGCCGGTGTCGATCTCGCCCGCGGGAGCACGGGTGATCGTCGCGGTGAGGTCCAGTTGTTCGAAATAGGTGACCGGGTTGTGGTTGGCGGTGACCGTGGTCGTCGAGGTCGCGGTGTAGACGGTGAGCTCGGCCTCGACCCGCGACTGCTCGTAGACCTCGTCGCCGAGATAGTGCGCCTCGATCGTCCCCGAGCCTGCGCGCAGCGGCGGCGAACTCGCCGTGCCGTCGGCGGCGATGGTCACCGGATCACCGAGCGGGGACCCGTTCTGACCGAACTGGATCGCACCGGTGGGTTTCGGCGCGTCGGGCTGCGGCGTCGGCACGGTGACCGTGGCGCCGACGACCGCGCCGGCGAGGACGGGCGACGGCGGCAGCGTCAGATGCACCTCGGTGGGCAGTTTCACCGATTGCACCAGCAGGCCGACACTGCCGAAGACGGGGGCGAAGACGCGGGCCGGGTCGTCGGCGAGATACGTCGCCAGCACGTGGTGGGTGCCCGGCCGCAACCCGCTGATCGCGGGCAGGGTCGCCACCCCGTCGACCAGCTCGATCGGACCCGGCGTCGCGACACCGTCGATCTCGAAGCGCACATGCCCGGCCGGCGTGCCGAATGCCGGTGTGGTGCCCGGCTGCTGGGCGACTTTCGCGCTGAAGCTCACCGGCTGACCGACCTGCGAGATCTGGTCCGGCGCGCTGGTGGTCACCTCGATCTCGGTCGGCACCCGGTCGTCGTGCAGCCGGAACACCGCGCCGCCGATCAGGTGGGCCGGGTCGTCGGAGGCGGCGGCCCGGACCAGGAATCCGCCGGTCAGCTCGCCCTGCTGCGCGGCGGGCAGCGCGGTCAGGTTCACCTGGGCGAAGCCGTCGGCGTCGGTGGTCACCCGGGTGCTGTCACCGCCGTCGGCGAAGACCGCGGCGCGCGGCTGTCCGGCGGGCATCGAGAAGGTGATCGATTTGCCCGCCTGTGGTCCGTGGATCGCGTCGACGAAACGCACCCGCAGCGGCTGGGCGAACGGCTGGCCCGAGTAGGCGCTCTGACTGTTGCCCGAGATCAGTTCCACCCGGCTGCGTTTCGAGGGGATCGGGACGATCAGCTCTACCTTGCCGTCGTTGAGGCGATCACGGTTGCCGTAGCTGCCGTCGGGGCCGTTGTAGAAATGCGGGCGCTGCCCGGCGACGGGGACGACCATCGACTGGCCGCCACCGCCACCACCGCCGCCACCGTCGTTCCCGTCCTGCGCGCCGTGGCCCTTGCCGCCGCCGTGGCTGCCGCCACCACCGCCGCCGCCACCGCCACCGGTGGAGCTACCGGTCGCGTGGCCGCCGTCGACGCCGCGCTCGCTGCCGCCCTCCCCACCGAAGCCGCCGCCGAAGCCGCCGCTGGTGCCGTCGCCGGGACGCGGGCCGCCGCTGCCGCCGTCACCGCCGTCGGCGCTGAATCCGTTGCCGCCGCCACCACCGCCGCCGCCCGCGACGACGAGGGGCACGCTGTCGCGGGACGGCCGGGTGCCGCAATCGGCCGCGTCCTGGCTCACCGCCGACGCGCCGCCGCCGCCGGCGCCGCTGTAGGAGGCGCCGGAATCGGCGGTGCCGCGCGCGCCGCCCTTGCCGTAGCCCCAGCCGCCGCCCGGTCCGCCGTAGCGACCGACGTCGATCTTCAGCTGTGTGCGTTCCCGCACGGCGATGACGGCCTGCACGCCGCCGCCCGCGCCGCCGGTGCCGACATCGCCGAAGTCGTGGCCGCCGCCCGCGCCCGCCGCGCCGAGCACGTCGGCGAAGATCTCGTCGACGCCGTCGCCGACGCAGTAGTACTGCGCGGCGTCGCCGTGCACGCCGAAGGTCGTCGTCCGGACGCCGTCGGCGGAGGTGAGGAACAGGACGTAGCCGTCGCCGGAGACCGAGGCGGTGGTGACGCTCGCCTTCGACAGACTCGGTGAGGCGTAGGAGGTCCCGCCACCGCCGCCCGCGCCACCAGCGCCCGGCGCCGCGTGCGGGCCGTGCGAGATCGGCGTCTGCGGCCCCGCGGCGCCACCACAGCCGCCGCCCTGGCCCTCGCCGCCCTGGTAGCCGCCACCGCCACCGCCGCCCCCACCGCCACCGCCGGTCGTGTCGAAGGTGTGGCCTGCCCCGCCCGCGCGCGGACCACCGCACGTGAGGCCGCTCGGCGTGGTGCCCGCCGGATTGTTCTCGCCCGCACCGCCGGTCCACGGCGGGCCTTCCTGCCAGCCGACCGCCGCGCTACCGTCGCCCCCGTTCCCGCCGTCGCGCCGGGAGCCGCCGCCGCAGTAGAAGAACGTCGAATCCTGCACCGGCGACACCGAATAGCAGTCCGGCGCGTTGCCGCCCGCGCCACCACCGCCACCCGCGACCAGCACCGGCGCGTTGTCGGGCCCGAGCACGGCCGAGGCCCCGCCGCCACCGCCGCCGTCCCAACCGCTCGAGTACACCGTCCCGAAATTCGTGACCTGATCGACCGCTTCGCCCCTGGCCCCACCCGGGGCATACGGCGAGAACCCGCCGTTCGCGCCGCCCGCGCACCCGACCTGGACCTGGAACTGCTGCTCCGGCGTCACCCGCAAACCGCCGCTGACCTGCCCGCCGAGCCCACCGATCCCGGTGAAGTTCGGATTCGGCGTCTGCCCCTGGCCGCCCACGGCCTCGATGTAGAGGCTCGTCGTCCCGGCGGGCACCGTGTAGGTCTGCGTCCCCGAGCTGCAATAGAACACGTCGATCGCGAGCCCCGACTCCGGGTCCTCGAAATGCTCGGACGCGTGCTCGGCGGGCGGGCCCGGCGGCTGGGACTGCGCGAGTGCCGCGGTGCCGACGACCAGTACCGCGCCCAGGGACGCGGCGAGCCACACCCGCGTCGCAGTTCGTCCGGCCATGCCAGAACTCCGTTCGCCAGCGCCGTTGCCGAGGAAACTTGACGAAACGGTAGCCGTGGTTGTCGCCTCGGCCCCGCAGCGACGCGCGCTTTCGCGCAGGTCATCGGGGTTGTCGACCGGGAGATCCGAGGCGAACCGGGTGGCGCGGGCGGCGGGCAAGTAAGTTCAGTCCCGACGGCGGTAGCCGCCACGACGACAGGGGACCGCGGTGCGGAATTCGGACACGACCAGCGGCGCGCGACGCGCCCGCACGGCCGCGGTGGGAATCGCGGTCGCCACACTCCTCACCGCGGGTTGCGCGACCGACGGCAAAGTCGACGGCACCGCCATCGCGTCGACGGATGCGTTCGTGCCGACCGCGGACAACCAGGACCCCTCCCGCGAGATCCCCGGCGTCGAGATCACCGAGTTCCCGCCGGGCCTGCACGTGACCAGCACGCAGCGGGTCGCCTATCCGGTGATCCCACCGCTGGGCGGACCGCACGACAGCAGGTGGGCGGCCTGCGACGGCGTCGTCTACGCCACCGGCGTCCGCACCGAGAACGTGGTGCACTCCCTGGAACACGGCGCGGTGTGGATCGCCTACAACCCGGACAAGGTGAGCGCGGCGGATCAGGCCGCGCTCGCCGCGCGGGTGACGAACAAGCCGTACACCCTGATGTCGCCGATTCCCGGCATGGCCCACCCGATCTCGCTGCAATCGTGGGGCCACCAGCTGAAACCCGACAGCGCCGCCGACCCCCGGATCGATCAGTTCATCCTCGCGCTGCGCGAGAACCCTTACACCACACCGGAACCGGGCGCGACCTGCTCCTCGCCGCTGTTCGACCGCACCAACCCGCCCCCGTTCGACCCCACGGCCCCCGGCCCCGACGCCGTCGACCCGAACAGCGACGGCAGCGCTACCCCCGGCCTGCCTACGCCGTCACCTGGAAGTGGGCGATGACCTTGGTCGGGCGCACCCGCACGACCAGCTCCCCCGCCACCCCGTTCCGCTTGCCGAACTCCTCGGCCTTGTCCGCCCCCATGTAGCGCGCCGCGATCTCGGTGGCCGTCCGCACCAGCTCGTCGAGATCCTCCGACAGCGTCACCGTGCCCTGCACCTCCACCAGCGCGTACGGCGGCTCCTCCAGATCCACGCACAGCGCGACCCGGGGATCCCGCGCGAACGCCCGCCCCTTGGCGGTGTTCTTCCCGGTGTTGAAGACCAGCTCGTCGCCCTCGACGATGAACCACACCGGCGTCACCAAGGGCCGCCCATCGGCACCGGTGAACGCCACCTTGCCGGTTCGTGTTCCATGGGAAAGGAATTCGCGCACCTGGGGATCAGCGAGTGAGGCCATGCGATCAGGGTAGGCGCCGGGCCGTGGGAACCGGCGGCAGCGGCCTCGCGTGTCAGATCGCGCCCTGCTCGCGGGCGGTGGCGACCGCCGAGGTGCGGGATTTGACGCCGAGTTTGGCGTAGATGTGGACCAGGTGGGATTTGACGGTGGTCTCGCTGAGGAACAGTCGCTTGGCGATGTCGCGGTTGGACAGGCCGGCCGCGACCAGGCGCAGGACCTCGACTTCGCGGGGGCTCAACGTGGTGTCGGCGCGCCGGACGCGGGTCATCAGACGGGAGGCGACCGTCGGGGACAGCACGCTCTCGCCCGCGGCGGCGGCGCGGACCGCGGCGAGGAGTTCGGCGGGCGGGGTGTCCTTGAGCAGGTAGCCGACGGCGCCCGCTTCGATGGCGCCGAGGATGTCGGCGTCGGTGTCGTAGTTGGTGACCACCAGGACGTTCGGCGGGGTGGGCAGGGCGCGCAGGTCGGCGGTGGCGGCGGCCCCGGAGCGGCCGTCACCGAAGCGCAGGTCCATCAGGACCAGGTCGACGGGGTTGGCGGCACAGAACGCCACGGCCGCGTCGGCGTCGGCCACGTCACCGACGACGGTGATGTCGGCGGACGCCTCGAGCAGCGCGCGCAGCCCGGCCCGCACGATCGCGTGGTCGTCGGCGAGCAGCAGCCGGATCATTCGACCGCTCCCAGTGGGAAGGACACGGTGACGGCGGTGTGGCCGGGTTCGGATTCGATCGTCATCCGGCCACCCTGCTGCTCGACCCGGCTGCGCATGGCCGCCAGGCCGAACGCGCCCGCGCGCGGCCCGCGCAGCACGGCGGGGTCGATGCCGATGCCGTCGTCGACGATGTCGAGGTGCACGTCGGTGTCGTCGTAGGTGAGGGTGACCCGCATGCGCGCCGCCCCGGCATGCTGGACCACATTGGCGACCGCGCTCTGCGCGATCCGCACCAGCGCGGCCTCCACCGGCATCGGCAGCCGCTCCGGCTCGCCCTCGACCAGCAGCTGGGTCGACAGCGCCGCCGACCGCGCCCGATCACAGATCCGTGCCAGCGCTTCGGCGAGGGACTGCCCGTCCAGCGCGGCGGGCGACAATTCGTCGATGAGCCTGCGGGTTTCGGCCAGATCCTCGGCCGCCGTCTCGCGGGCGAGCCGAATCCGGTCCAGTGCGGGATGATCCGGCGCCGCCTGCTCGGCCGCGTGCAGCAGCAACTGGATACTGCTGAGTCCCTGCGCGACGGTGTCGTGGATCTCCTTGGCCAGGCGTTCGCGTTCGGCCAGCTTGCCCGCCGTCCGTTCCCGCTCGGCGAGAATCGCTCTGGTGCCGAGCAATTCGTCGATCAGCCGCTCCCGTTCCACCGCTTCGCGGTACAGCGCCTGATAGCCGAGCCCGATGCCGATGGCGACCAGGGCGCCGAGCACGGGCCCGACCACCGCGCCCACCGACCAGCCGCGGTGTGCCGCGAAGCCGATGACGCCGACGGCCGTCGCCAGCACCACCGCGACCAGGTTCCACGGCCGCGGCAGCAGGTGCAGGTAGAGGAAGAACAATCCGAAGGCGAGATACACCGCGTCCGGGGTCAGCCCGAGCAGCGCCAGCCACAGCACGGTCAGCGTGGCCAGCCACAGCCCGGCCCTGCGCGCGTCCCACGCGGCGCCCGGCACCGCCCGCGACCGCGCCGCCCCGGCCGGGGCGCCCGAGGCGACCCGGCGCGGCAGTTCGGTGCCCGCGAAGTAGACGGCCAGCCAGATTCCCGTCAGGACGACCACCCCGACACCGTGCCCACCGCCGCCGGGCAACAGCGCTCGCACCGCGACCACCGCGCCCAGCACCGTCACCAGCACGTGCAGACCGAGCCGCAGCGTGGTGACCACCGGGGTCAGGGGGGACGAGTGCACCCGACCAGCTTATGTGCGGCAACCGGCCCGGCATCCATCGAAAGGTGTAAACACGGGCAGTCCTTGGATGGAGCGCGTTTCGTGCGCCGGTGCGATGGCGTGGCGGTCGTGCGCGACGAGAGTGGAGGCATGTTCGTCGCACTCCGAGATCTCCGGGCCGCCCGCGGCCGCTTCCTGCTGATCACCACCGTCGTCCTGCTGGTGGCGGTGCTGGTCAGTTTTCTGAGTGGGCTCACCGCCGGGCTGGCGCACCAGAACATCTCCGCGGTCCAGGGCCTGCGCGCCGACCAGGTGGTGTTCGCCGAGACCGGCGCCGATCCGTCCTTCGACTCGTCGGTGCTCACCGAGGAGCAGATCGCGCGGTGGCGGTCGACGGGCGGAATCGAGGTCACCCCGGTCGGCATCTCCCGGACCCGCGCCGAACACGTGGGCGCGAGCCCCGAGCAGGTCGCGCTGTTCGGCGGCGACCCCGCGGCGTTCAGCAATCACCCTGCTACCGCACCGGGAGCGGTGGTGCTGAGCTCGGGCGCGGCCCGCGCACTGGCCGCGGGCACCGGCGACACCGTGGTGCTGGCAGGCCACGAGTTCACCGTCGCCGACGTCGCCGGCGACGAGTGGTACAGCCACACCCCGGTGATCTGGACGAGCCTGGCGGACTGGCAGGCGGCCAGCCCTCGCGCGGGCGCGGCCACCGTGCTCGCCGTGCTCGGCGACGCCCCGCGCGACGATCTCGACGCCGAAGCCGGAACGCGCACGCTGCCCGCCGCGAACGCCGTCGAGGCGATCGGCTCCTACCAGGCCGAGAACAGCTCGCTGACCCTGATGACGGTGCTGCTGTTCGCCATCTCCGCGCTGGTGATCGGGGCCTTCTTCACCGTGTGGACGGTGCAGCGCCAACCCGACATCGCCACCTTGAAGGCGCTCGGCGCGACCACCGGTTCGCTGGCGCTCGACGCGCTGGCGCAGGCGGCGATCGTGCTGGTCACCGGTGTCGCGATCGGGCTCGGCAGCACCGCGGTGGCCTCCCTGTTCCTCGGTGACGCCATGCCGTTCGTGCTGTCGCTGTCGACGACCCTGGTGCCCGCGCTGGCCTTGATCGCGCTCGGCCTCGTCGGCGCCGCGGTCGCGCTGCGCTTCCTGTTCACCACCGATCCCCTGACCGCGCTCGGCGCGACCCGCTGAAGGACCCCACCATGGCACTGACCCTCACCGACGTCACTCTCACCTACCCCGACGGCACGGGCAGGCTCACCGCGCTCGACCGGGTGAACCTGCACGTCCCCGGCGGCACCATCGCCGCCGTCACCGGCCCGTCCGGCTCGGGCAAGTCCAGCCTGCTCGCGGTGGCGGCGACGCTGATCCGGCCCGACACGGGCACCGTCGTCCTCGCGACCGACACCGGCAGTACCGATCTCGCGACGCTGAGCAGGCGGGCCGCGTCCACCGTCCGCCGCACCGCGATGGGCATCGTCTTCCAGCAGCCCAATCTCATCCCCGCGCTGACCGCCCTGGAACAGCTGGAGGTCACCGCGCATCTCGGCGGCAAGCGGCGCAGCGGCCGGGGTGAAACCAGGTCCCGCGCACGGGACCTGCTCGCCGCGGTCGGCCTGGCCGAGCACGCGGACAAGCGGCCCGCGCAGCTCTCCGGCGGCCAGCGCCAGCGCGTCAATATCGCCCGCGCCCTGATGAACGACCCGGCCCTGCTCGTCGTCGACGAGCCGACCAGCGCCCTGGACACCGAACGCGGCGCCGCCGTGCTCGACCTGATCACCACCATCGCCCGCGAGCACCGCGCGGCGACGATCCTGGTCACCCACGACCCGACCCACCTGCACCGGATGGACGCGGTCTACCGGATGACCGACGGCCGCCTCAGCCCGGTCGAGGTGCCCGCCGTCGCCTGATCCGGCGCGCCCGCCGAGCGCCGGGCGCGCGCCGGGGGGAGACTGGACCGATGAGCGATCCGACCCAGCTGATCGTGGTCGACGCGGCCAATGTCATCGGCGCCGAGGCCGATGGCTGGTGGCGCGACCGTGCGGGCGCCGCCCGGCGGCTGCTGGCGAACATCGCGGACCTGACGACCCGCCTGCCTGCGTCGACGGCGGTGACCGTCGTCCTCGAGGGCGCCGCCAAGGCCGCGGCCGACGACGCCGCACCGACCGCCCCGCGCCTGACCGTCGTGCTGGCCGACCGCTCCGGCGACGACAAGATCGTCGACGTGGTCGCCGAGGCCACCGGCTACGACCAGCTCACCGTCGTCACCGCCGACCGGGAGCTCCGCCGCCGGGTCGACGCTCTCGGTGCCGACGCGGTCGGCCCCAGTTGGCTCCTGCGCCAACTGGATTGATCTTCCCGGAGCCGGGCCGCGGCAGCGTTCCCACGCGGCCGATCAGGCCTGCTCGGCCGACAACGCCGCCAGCGCCATCTGCCGCAACACCGGCCGCGCCTTGCTCGCCCGCGCCGGGGCGGCGCTGTGCGGAGTGGAGTTGATCAGCCCGAAGGCCGCGTGGGCCTGGACGCGGGCGGTGTCCTCGGCCAGACCGGGATGCACCTCGCGCAGCACCTGCACCCAGACCTCGACGTATTGGCGCTGCGTGCGGCGCAGGGTGCGACGGTCGGCGGCGGGCACGTTGTCCAGATCGCGGTCCTGGATGCGGATGAGCTCGGGGTCGTCGAAGGCGAAGTCGAGGTGGAAGTCCACCAGGCCGACCAGGGCTTCCGCGGGCGATTGCGCCGCCGCGACGACCGCGCGCCCACCGGCGAGCAATCGCTCACTGACCCCGACCAGCAGCTCGACCAGCAGCGCCTCCTTGTTCGCGAAGTGCCGGTAGACGGCGGGTCCGCTGATCCCGACAGCCGCGCCGAGGTCGTCGAGGCGCACGCCGAAGAACCCGCGATCGGCGATCAACCTGGCGCCCGCGTCGAGCAACTGCTCGCGACGCTGGGCTTTCATCAGCTCGCGCCGGGTCGCCGGAGCGGGTTCGACCGTGGCCAATCTCGACTCCCTTCCGCCGGGTCTGGACAACTTGGTTAGTCAAGATTAACCTGAATTTCAGTTATTGGCGATTAACCGGATGGCAGGATGGCGTGATGACGGTTACGCACGACCTCGACAACGGCACCACAGCCGCGACGAGCAACCGGGACGCGCACCGCGCCCTGGTCGACGAGCTGCGCCAGCGGCTGGCGACGACGGCGCTGGGCGGCCCGCAGAAGTCGCGCGAGCGGCACGCGGCCCGAGGCAAGCTGCTGCCCCGCGAGCGGGTCGACCAGCTGCTCGACCCCGGCAGCCCGTTCCTGGAACTGTCCCCGCTGGCGGGCAACGGCATGTACGGCGACGAGTGCCCCGGCGCGGGCGTGATCGCCGGCATCGGCCGCATCGCGGGCCGCGAGTGCCTGGTCCTGGCCAACGACGCGACGGTCAAGGGCGGCACCTACTACCCGATCTCGGTGAAGAAGCACCTGCGCGCGCAGGAGGTCGCCGCGCAGAACAACCTCCCGTGCGTGTACCTGGTGGACTCCGGCGGCGCCTTCCTGCCGCACCAGGACGAGGTGTTCCCCGACCGCGAGCACTTCGGCCGCATCTTCTACAACCAGGCCAACATGAGCGCCAAGGGCATCGCCCAGATCGCGGCGGTGATGGGATCGTGCACCGCCGGTGGCGCCTACGTGCCCGCGATGGCCGACGAGGCCGTCATCGTGCGCGACCAGGGCACCATCTTCCTCGGCGGCCCGCCGCTGGTGAAGGCGGCGACCGGTGAGGTCGTCACGGCCGAGGAACTCGGCGGCGGCCTGCTGCACTCGCGCACCTCCGGCGTCACCGACCATCTCGCCGAGGACGACCGCGACGCGTTGCGCATCGTCCGCAAGATCGTCGGCACCCTGGGCCCGAAGCCCGAGGCGCCCTGGGAGGTGCTGGCGACCACTGCGCCCGCCAAGGACGAGGACGAGCTCTACGACGTGGTCCCGGTCGACCCGCGCACCCCCTACGACGTGCGCGAGGTGATCGACCGGATCGTCGACGGCGAGGCGGGCTTCCACGAGTTCAAGGCCGAATACGGCAAGACCCTGGTCACCGGCTTCGCCCGCATCCACGGTCACCCGGTCGGCATCGTCGCCAACAACGGCGTGCTGTTCGCCGAATCCGCCATGAAGGGCGCGCATTTCATCGAACTGTGCGACAAGCGCAAGATCCCGCTGGTGTTCCTGCAGAACATCACCGGCTTCATGGTCGGACGCGACTACGAGGCGGGCGGCATCGCCAAGCACGGCGCGAAGATGGTCACCGCCGTGGCCTGCGCGCGGGTGCCGAAGCTGACCGTGGTGATCGGCGGCTCCTACGGCGCGGGCAACTACTCCATGTGCGGACGCGCGTATTCGCCGCGCTTCCTGTGGATGTGGCCGAACTCGCGGATCTCGGTGATGGGCGGCGAGCAGGCCGCCTCGGTGCTGGCGACCGTGCGCGGCGACCAGCTCGACAGCGCGGGCAAGCCGTGGTCGGCGGAGGATCAGGAGGCGTTCAAGGCGCCGATCCGGGAGCAGTACGAGACCCAGGGCAACCCCTACTACGCGACCGCACGGATCTGGGACGACGGCGTCATCGCGCCCACCGACACCAGAACCGTGCTCGGACTTGCCCTCTCGGTCTGCGCACAAGCGCCGCTCGACCCCGTTTCCTACGGCGTCTTCCGGATGTGAAGGAGCGTCAGCGAGTGAACCAGAAACATAGCGCGCCGTCGCGTACGACGCAGCCGAGCGCCGGCGAGGCGAAGGAGTGAGCGACATGCTGAACAAATCCCACCCCGTCGAGTTCGACACCGTCCTGGTCGCCAATCGCGGCGAGATCGCGGTACGCGTCATCAAGACCTTGCGCGCCATGGGCATTCGCTCGGTCGCGGTGTACAGCGACGCCGACGCGGGCGCCCGCCACGTGCGCGAGGCCGATGTCGCGGTGCGCCTCGGGCCCGCCCCGGCTCGCGAGAGCTATCTGTCGATCGAGAAGGTCGTCGACGCCGCGATCCGCTCCGGCGCCCAGGCCGTGCACCCCGGATACGGCTTCCTGTCGGAGAATTCGGCGTTCGCCGCGGCGCTGGCCGACGCGGACATCGTCTTCCTCGGTCCGCCCGCCAAGGCGATCGAGGTGATGGGCGACAAGATCACCGCCAAGAACACCGTCACCGCGTTCGGCGTCCCGGTGGTACCCGGCATCGCCGAGCCCGGCCTCACCGACGAGCAGTTGATCACCGCCGCCGCCGAGGTCGGCTACCCGGTGCTGGTGAAGCCGTCCGCCGGTGGCGGCGGCAAGGGCATGCGGAGGGTCGAGCGGCCCGAGGATCTGCCCGCGGCGCTGGTCAGCGCGCGACGCGAGGCGGGCGCGGCCTTCGATGACGACACCCTGTTCCTGGAGCGGTTCGTCACCCGGCCCCGCCACATCGAGGTGCAGGTCCTGGCCGACAAGTTCGGCAATGTGGTGCACCTGGGCGAACGCGAGTGCAGCTTGCAGCGCAGGCACCAGAAGGTGATCGAGGAAGCGCCCTCGCCGCTGCTGGACGCCACGACCAGGGCCCGGATCGGCGCCGCGGCCTGCAATACCGCGCGCAGTGTCGACTACGTCGGCGCGGGCACCGTGGAGTTCATCGTCTCCGCCGACCGGCCCGACGAGTTCTTCTTCATGGAGATGAACACGCGCCTGCAGGTCGAGCACCCGGTGACCGAGCTGGTCACCGGCGTCGACCTGGTGGAATGCCAGGTCCGCGTGGCCGCGGGGCAGCAGCTGAGCAAGAGCCAGGACGAGATCCGCCTGGTCGGGCACGCGATCGAGGCGCGGGTCTACGCCGAGGATCCGGGTCGCGGCTTCCTGCCCACCGGTGGCACCGTGCTCGCGCTCAGCGAACCGAGCGGCCCCGGCGTGCGCGTGGATTCGGGCCTGTCCGAGGGCACCGTGGTCGGCAGCGACTACGACCCGATGTTGTCGAAGGTGATCGCGCGCGGCGACACCCGCGCCGACGCCCTCGCGGCGCTGGACCGCGCGCTGGAACAGACCGTGCTGCTCGGCGTGACGAGCAATATCGAGTTCCTGCGCTTCCTGCTCGCCGACGCGGATGTCCAGGCGGGCCGCCTCGACACCGCGTTGCTGGACCGCCGGGTCGGCGACTTCCGGCCCGCCGAGGTGACCGACGACGAATTCCTCGCCGCCGCCGCCCATCACTGGCTGCGCCGCTGGCCCGCCCCCGGCGGCGACCCGTGGTCGACCCCGTCGGGCTGGCGGCTCGGCGCGCAGGCCCCGACCGCGATCCGGCTCGCCGCCGGTGACCAGGTGCGCCATGTCTTCCTCACCGGCACACCGGAATCGGCGACCGTCCGGATCGACGACGGTGCGCCGCAATCGCTCTCGGCCGCCACCAGCCGCGACGGCCTCGTCCTCACGTTGGACGGGCTGCGCCGCGAGTTCCGCGTGGCCGAGGACGCCGACCAGCTGTGGGTCGGCCACGCCGGGAGCGTCGCCGTGCTGCGCGAAGTCGCCGAGGCGAGCGTGCGCGGCGACGCCGCCCACGTCGGCGACGCCGAGATCCGCAGTCCCATGCCGGGTTCGGTGATCGCCGCCCCGGTCGCCGACGGCGCGACCGTCGAGGTCGGCGATCCGGTGATCGTCATCGAGGCCATGAAGATGGAGCACACCCTCACCGCCCCCGTCGCGGGCACCGTCGAGGTGCTGGTGCGGCCGGGCGCCCAGGTGAAGCTGGACCAGGTGCTGGTCCGCGTCGTCGCCCATCCCGTCGAAACCGCAGTCGTAGAGACCGAGCGCGAAGGAACCAACGCATGACCGACTACCTGTCCACCGGCTCGCTGCCGGACGAATACCGCCAGCTCGCCCTGACCGTGCGCGACTTCGCCCAGCAGGTCGTGGCGCCCGTCTCGGCGAAACACGATGCCGAGCACAGCTTCCCGTACGAGGTCGTCGCCGGGATGGCCGACATGGGCCTGTTCGGCCTGCCGTTCCCCGAGGAGTTCGGCGGCATGGGCGGCGACTACTTCGCCCTGTGCCTGGCGCTCGAGGAGCTCGGCAAGGTCGACCAGAGCGTGGCCATCACCCTCGAGGCCGGTGTCTCGCTGGGCGCGATGCCGATCTACCGCTTCGGCGACGACAAGCAGAAGAACGAGTGGCTGCCCCAGCTCACCAGCGGGCGCGCCCTGGCCGGTTTCGGCCTCACCGAGCCCGACGCGGGCAGCGACGCCGGCGGCACCCGCACCACCGCGGTCGCCGACGGCGAGAGCTGGGTGATCAACGGCGCCAAGCAGTTCATCACCAACTCCGGTACCGACATCACCCGGCTGGTCACCGTCACCGCGGTGACCGGGCAGACCGGCGGCAAGAAGGAGATCTCCACCATCCTGGTGCCGACCTCCACCCCCGGTTTCGTCGCCGAACCGGCCTACAACAAGGTCGGCTGGAACGCCTCCGACACCCACCCGCTCAGCTTCACCGACGTGCGGGTGCCGCAGGAGAACCTGCTCGGCGAGCGCGGCCGCGGCTACGCCAACTTCCTGCGCATCCTCGACGAGGGCCGCATCGCCATCGCCGCGCTCGCGGTGGGCGCCGCGCAGGGCTGTGTGGACGAGAGCGTGCGCTACGCCGGTGAGCGGCAGGCGTTCGGGCAGGCCATCGGCCGCAATCAGGCCATCGCGTTCAAGATCGCCCGGATGGAGGCGCGCGCCCACGTCGCGCGCACCGCCTACTACGACGCGGCCGCGCTGATGCTGGCGGGCAAGCCGTTCAAGAAGGCCGCCTCGATCGCCAAGATGGTCGCCAGCGAGGCCGCGATGGACAACGCGCGCGACGCCACCCAGATCTTCGGCGGCAACGGCTTCATGAACGAATACCCCGTGTCCAGGCACTACCGTGACAGCAAGATCCTGGAAATCGGTGAGGGCACGACGGAGGTGCAGCTGATGCTGATCGCACGGGAGCTGGGTCTGTGAGCGCGCCTGATCACGGCGGCCCGGCGGCGGCAGCGCAGGCGCCGTCGAGCACCGAGACACGACGCGTCGTCCAGCGCGGCCTGTGGTTCGAGGAGTTCGAGATCGGGACGATCTACGAGCACCGGCCCGGTCGCACTATCACCGAGGCCGACAACGTCTTGTTCACCACACTGACCATGAACACCCAGGCGCTGCACCTGGACGCGAACTTCGCCGACGCGCAGCCGCCGTTCAACCAGCGGCTGGTGAACTCGATGTTCACCCTGTCGACGCTGGTCGGCCTCTCGGTCGCCCAGCTCACCCAGGGCACCCTGGTGGCCAACCTCGGCTTCTCCGAGATGTCGCTGCCCGCGCCGCTGTTCCACGGCGACACGATGTACGCCGAGACGCTGGTGACCGACAAGCGGGAATCCAAGAGCCGTCCGGGTGAGGGCATCGTCGGCCTCACCCACACCGCGCGCAACCAGGACGGTGTGATCGTGGCGAAAGCCGTGCGGCAGACGCTGGTCCGGAAGGCCCCCGCATGACGATGACGGGAGACAGCGTGCGCGCCTGGGAGCCCAGCGGACCGGCCTGGCTGTTCTGCCCGGCCGACCGTCCCGAACGTTTCGCCAAGGCCGCGGCGGTGGCCGATGTGGTGATCCTCGACCTCGAGGACGGCGTCGCCGCGGGTGACAAGGTCGCGGCCAGGAAGGCGCTGATCGAGACCCCGCTCGACCCGCGGCACACCGTGGTCCGCGTCAACGCGGTCGAGACCGACGAGTACGCGGCCGACCTGGCCGCCCTCGCGCAGACCGCCTACCGGCGCGTCATGCTGCCCAAATGTGAATCGGCCGAACAGGTCAGGAGCCTGGCGGGCTACGAGGTGATCGTGCTGATCGAGTCTCCGCTGGGCGCGGTGCGGGTGGCCGAGTCGGTCGCCGCCGAGAACGCCGTCGGCGTGATGTGGGGCGCCGAGGACCTGGTCGCCGGGCTGGGCGGCAATGCCAGCAGGCACGCCGACGGCAGCTACCGCGATGTCGCCCGGCACGTGCGCTCGACGAGCCTGCTGGCGGCCAAGGCCTTCGGCCGGTTCGCCCTGGATTCGGTGTTCCTCGACATCGAGAACCTGGAAGGGCTGGCGGTGGAGACGCTGGACGCGGTGGCCGTCGGCTTCGACGCCAAGGTCGCTATCCATCCCCGCCAGGTGGCGGTGATCCGGGAGGGCTACGCGCCCGACCCCGACGAGATCGACTGGGCGCGCCGAGTGCTCGCCGAGGTGCCGAACCATCGGGGCGTCTTCGCGTTCGAGGGACGCATGGTCGACGCACCGGTGCTCCGACACGCGGAGCGGATCGTCCGCCGGGCCGAACTGCCCAGCTGAGCACTACCCGGCGCGCGGGGGCGACTACCGGCCGCGCGCCGGGGTAATCATCGGCCGGGCAGTTCCGGCCCGCGCAACCCAGTACGAGGAGGACATCCGGTGCAACCGCAATGGGAACCGACCGCCGAGGACATCGCGTCGGCACGGATCACCGACTTCGCCGCCTTCGTCAGCGGCCGGACCGGCGAGCAGTACCCCGACTACCAGGCACTGTGGCAATGGTCGGTCGACGACATCGCCGGCTTCTGGCAGGCGCTGTGGGACTACTTCGAGCTCGGTCCGATCGCCGACGGCGTGCTCGGCACGCGGGAGATGCCCGGCGCGCAGTGGTTCCCTGGGACGCGGCTGAACTACGTCGACCAGATCATCCGGCAGGCGCGGCCCGACCGGCCCGCCGTGCTCGCCCTGCACGAGGACGCCGAGCCGCGCGAGATCTCGTGGGCGGAGCTGATCGAGCAGGTCACCGCGTTCGCGGGCGCCCTGCGGGCGCGCGACGTCGGACCGGGCGACCGGGTGATCGGCTACCTGCCGAACATCCCGGAGGCCATCGTCGCCTTCCTCGCCACCGCGAGCATCGGCGCGGTGTGGAGCGCGTGCGGGCAGGACTACTCGGCCAAGGCTGCGCTGGACCGGCTCGGCCAGCTGGAGCCGACCGTGCTCGTCACGGCCGACGGCTACCGGTTCGGCGGCAAGCAGCACGACAAGCGCGCCGACATCGCCGCCCTGCAGGAGGGCCTGCCCGAGCTGCGCGCGACCGTCGTGGTCTCGCAGCTGGGCCTCGAGGTGCCCGACGCGGTGGCGTGGTCGGACGCGATCGCCGATCCGGGGCTCGGGGTGATCGAGACCGCCGCCGTCGCCTTCGATCATCCGCTGTGGATCGTGTTCTCCTCCGGCACCACCGGTCTGCCGAAGGGCATCGTGCACGGCCACGGCGGCGTGCTGCTCGAGCACCTGAAAGCCGTTGCCCTCCAGTCCGATATCGGGCCCGAGGACACCTTCTTCTGGTACACCAGCCCCAGCTGGATGATGTGGAACTTCCAGATCGCCGGCCTGCTGACCGGCGCCACCGTGGTGACCTACGACGGCAGCCCGACAGCCGGCGGCCCGGACGCCCTGTGGCGCCTCGCCGCCCAGGTCCGCGCCACCGTGCTCGGCACCAGCCCCGGCTACGTGCTCGGATGCATCAAGGCGGGCGCGGTGCCGCGGGCCGAGCACGATCTGTCGGCGCTGCGCAGCGTCGGGATCACCGGGTCGGCGCTGCCGGTGTCGAGCGCGCTGTGGCTCGACGCGAACGCGGGCGAGCACGTGCAGGTGAACTCGATCAGCGGTGGCACCGACGTGGTGTCGGCGTTCATCGGCGGCGTGCCCACGGTGCCGGTGTGGCCGGGCGAGCTGTCGGCACCGTATCTCGGCGTGGCGCTGGACTCCTTCGACGAGCAGGGCGCGCCGGTGCGCGGTGAGGTCGGCGAGCTGGTGGTGACCCAGCCGATGCCGTCGATGCCGGTGCGCTTCTGGCGCGACGAGGACGGAAAGCGCTACCACGACGCCTATTTCGACACCTACCCCGGCGTGTGGCGGCACGGTGACTGGATCACGCTGACCGAGCACGGCAGCGTCGTCGTGCACGGCCGCTCCGACTCCACTCTCAACCGGCACGGCATCCGGATGGGCAGCGCCGACATCTACCAGGTCGTCGAACAGTTCCCGGAGATCGCCGAGGCGCTGGTGATCGGCGCCGAGCAGCCCGACGGCGGCTACTGGATGCCGCTGTTCGTCGTCCTCGCGCCCGGCGCCGCCCTCACCGACGATCTGAAAGCCAGGATCGGCAGCGCGATTCGCTCCGAGGTCTCGCCCCGGCACGTCCCCGACGAGATCCGCGAGGCCCCCGGCATCCCGCACACCCGGACCGGCAAGAAGCTGGAAGTGCCGATCAAGAAGCTCTTCCAGGGCGCGGACGCGACCCGTGTGGTCGAACGCAGCGCCGTGGACGACCCGGCCCTGCTCGACTGGTATGCCCGGATCACCCCGCCCCACAAGGCCTAATACACTTCTGGCATGAATGTCGGCGAGTCTCGTGGTGCGCGTGGATCGGTAGTCGGCGGAGCGAAGGACGGTGTGCGGCGGCGTCCGAAGAATCGGCGCGCGCAGATCGCGGCGACCTCGGCGGTGGCATTCGGCGCGGCCGGGTATCACGGGGTGAGCATGGAGGACATCGCCGCCGGATTGGGCATCAGTTCGGCGGCGCTGTACCGGCACTACCCGAGCAAGTACGCGCTGTTCCGGGAGGAACTGCTGCGGGTCGGGCAGGCCTTCACCGCCTCGATCGCGGCGTCCGGTGACGGGTCATCGACCGCGGCGGAACGGTTGCGGCACATGCTGACCGGGCTCCTCGGCGCGACGGTGGAGAACCGGGGAACGGTCACGCTGGTGCGCTGGGAGGGCCGCTACCTCGAGCCCGCCGACCGGCTGGTGCTCGACGAGCAGCGGGCCTCGGTGCTGGTCGCCCTCGACGAGCAGCTGGCCGTCCTGCGGCCGGAGCTGACCGCGCCGGACCTGCGAATGCTGTCCACCGCGATGTTCGGGGTGATCACCAGCATCGCCGACCATCACGCCGCCCTGCCTGCCCGCACCCTGAACCGGCTGCTGACCACGGCCTGTCTCGCGCTGGTCGAGAGCGGATTGCCGCCCGCGGCAACGATTTCGGAGAAGGCCACCCAGGTCGAGATCCCGGAGTCGTTCAAACACGAACTGCTGCTGCGCAAAGCGGTCGAGCTGTTCCACGAGCGCGGGTATCCGAACGTCAGCGTCGAGGACATCGCCTCGGCGGCCGGGCTGTCCGCGGCCTCGGCGGTGTACCGGTTCTACCGCGGCAAGAGCGACATCCTCGCCGCCGCGTTCCGCCGCGCGGCCGACCGGGTCTCGGGTGCGATCGGCCCCGCCGTCGCGGGCACCCCCGACAGCGGCGCGGCCCTGGACGTGCTGATCGCCCAGTTCGTCGCCGACACCTTCGACGAACGCGCGCTGGCCGTCGTCTACTACGCCGAGTTCGGCCACGTCCCCGCCGAGGAACGCGCGGTCCTGCGCAACATCCAGCGCCTCAGCGTCCAGGAATGGGCCCGCCTGGTCCGCGAGGTCCGCCCCGAACTCTCGGCCGCCGAAGCCCGCTTCCTGGTCCACGCGGCCTTCGCCCTGGTCATCGACCTCAGCCAGATCTACGGCCCCGACCCCATCGCCTGCCGAGCCCGCGTCGCCCACCTCATGCACCGAACCCTCCTCGGCTGACCTGCGGATTTCACCCGTTGTGTGTGAGGGCGGGGGGACGGTGGGGCGTTTACGGTGGGCGTTCGCGGTGTCGGACGGAGAGCGCATGGGCGGTCGGGCAGGTGGCGAGGGTGGGCTGCGTCGGCGGCGCCTGCTCGAGTTGGGGGCGGCTGCGGGGGTGGGGGTGGTGCTGTCCGGGTGCGGGGGTGGGGAGCCGGTGCCGTCGGTGGTGTCCTCGACGGGGGCGCCGGATGTGCTGGGGCTGGCGACCGAGGCGTATGTGTTCGGCTATCCGATGATCTTGCTGGACATGATGCGGGCGGCGAGTGGGCCGACGAACACGTTCGATCACAGCGTGCTGCCCGATCCGCTGGATCGCGGGGTGGCCCGGCTCAGCCACGACATGGTCTATTCCCAGGCGTGGCTGAACCTGGCCGACGAGCCGCTGGTGTTGCAGATCCCCGGGATGGAACCGGATCGGTACTGGCTGTTCCAGCTGCTCGACGGGTGGGGCAACACCGTGCACGACCTGAGCAGCAAGCAGCCGCGGACGACGGTCGACGCCGACGGGCCGCCGTTCACCTACGTCATCGCGGGCCCGAAGTGGACCGGGTCGCTGCCGCCGCACACCACCCTGCTGCACATGCCGTCGGCGATGGCGACGATCGTCGGCCGGATCCAGATCAACGGTGTCGCGGACGCGGCGCAGGTCAACCGGTGGCAGGAGAAGATCCGGCTGGTCCCGGCCGGCGCCTGGCAGCGCCGCGAATACGACGTCACGGTCAGCAGGGTGCACCCGATCGACCGCGGACCGGAGCCGCCGGTCAAGCGGATCGCCGCGCTGGACGGCCGCACCTACCTCAACCGGCTGTGCAGGTTGATGGTGGCCGATCCGCCCGCGGCCGCCGACGCACCGCTGATGGAACAGCTGGCCACCATCGGCGTCGTCCCCGGCGGCACCGTCGACAACGAGCCCGTCGAACTGCTCGACGAGGCGGTCCGCCAGGCCCAGCGCCGGATCGCCGGATGGACCGACCCGAACGCGCGCCGCGTCAACGGGTGGGAGATCCCGGTCGACCTCGGCAGGTTCGGCACCGATTACCTGCGACGCGCGGCGACGACCATGCGCTCACCTGGCAAGGCCCCGATCCGCGACGTGCTCTACGCCGAACTCTGGGCCCCCACGACCGACGACGCGGGACAGCCGCGCCGCTACCGTATCCGCTTCGAGCCCGGCCGCTGGCCGCCGGTGGACGCCTTCGCCTCGATCACCGCCTACGACCCCCAGGGCTTCCTCGTCCCCAACCCCGCCGAGATCTACGCGGTCGGCCACGCCCCACCGGTGGTGGCGGGCCCCGACGGCGCGGTGGAGATCGCCGTCCAGCACGACGACCCGCGCCCGGGCGTCCCCACCGGCAACTGGCTCCCGATCCCGGACTCCGGCGAGTTCTCCCTGACGCTGCGTCTGTACGCACCTCGCGAGGCGGCGATCGAGGGCGACTGGGAGCCGCCGCCGATGACCCCGGTGCCATGACCCCCGGTCTCAGCCGATGACGGCCTCGATCGGGACGGAGACGGCCGGGGTGGTGAACACCGCGACGTAGTAGTCCGGGACGACGCAGGCGACCGGTTCGGTCGCGGTCAGCACCGGACGCAGCCGTTCCCGCGAGATCGCGAGATAGGCGCCGTCGTCGTGACAGCCGGTGGCGACGAAGGCGAACGCCCGATCACCGGCGGCGCGCCCCGACACCGCCGAACGCACCCGAGCGGCCGTCACGGTGTCGAGCCCGGCGGCGAAGGCGGCGAGCTGATCCGGCTGGGAGACCTCGGCGCCGCGCGGGGCGGTGCCGACTGCGATGCGCTCGAAATGGGCGAGGATCGCCGGACCCGGCGGGTCGGGGCGGTACCCGCCGAGCCGGGTGGTCGCCGGCACGTCCGCCGCGGGCAGCGCGAACACCGCCAGGATCTCCCACGGCGCGACGCATTCCGGCGGCGGATCGTCCGCGCCGGTCAGCCGGACGGAGTAGTCGGCGTCGCCCTCGCTGGTCAGCTTCGCGCCGTCACCGGGCGAACAGCCCGCGCCCCAGGAGAAGGCGATCAGCGCCTCGGTGTCGAAGTCGCGGCGCGAGAGCGTGTCCGTGAGCCGACCGGCCGCGCGTTCGTCGCCAGGGAATCGCCCGGCGAACTGGGCGACGTCGGCGGTCGATCGCAGTACGGTCCGGACGTCGGGCAGCCCCCGGGTGGACTCGAACAGCACCAGCTCGGCGTGCTCGACATCGTGTCCCGTGGCCTGCCGCCGCGGCGGATCGGAGTCGGTCGACGACGCGAACAGCGCCCCCAGGTACGCGCCCGCCAGCAGTCCCGCCAGCAGCGCCACCACGATCCCGAACCGAGCGCTCCGCATACCCCACTGTACGTAGGGCGAGGTCAGCCCTCGTTGGCCATCGCGGCGATCAGGGAGTTGGGACGCATGTCGAGCCAATGGGATTCGACGTACTGAAGACAGGAGGTGCGGGTGGCGGCGCCGAAGGCGACGGTCCAGCCACCGGGGACGGCGGCGAAGGTGGGCCAGAGGGAGTGTTCCCCCTCGGCGTTGACCAAGACGTAGAACTGGGCGTTCTCATCGTCGAACGGATTGCTCATCGGATTGCCTTCCTGAGGGGGTGGGGGTCAGCTCGCGGCGCGCTCGGCGGGGGTGCGCAGGTCGAACGAGTCGCTCGGGGCATCGGGGTCGCCGGTGAGCAGCCCCAGGGCGCGGGAGAAGCGGCGCAGCAGGGCAGCCGCGGCGTGATCGTCGAAACGGTCTGTGCTGTATTCCAGTTCGAGGCCGAGATTGCCGTCGGGGTCGGCGTGCGTGGAGACGATGAAGTGCACGCCGTCGGCCACCGTCGATCCGTCGAAACGCAGGGCGGTGAGTTCGAGGCCGGGAACGCCGAACGCCTCGGCGCCGGTGTCGAGATAGCTCAGCGTCACCGCGCCGAGCGGCCCGGACAGCGCGCACGACTCACTGGTCGCCGCGGTGGCCGAGGACACCACGGGATCGGGTTCGGCGCACAGGATCTCGGACAGGGTGGTCGCGCCCGCGACGGCCGTGCCCGCCTGCCAGGCCAGCAGCACCGTCATCGCGGCCCGGACCACCGCGAACGGCGGAACCGCGTGTCTGCGCGAGAGTTCGGTGATCCGCGCGCCGATCCCGGCGCCGATCCTGGCCCGCATGCTCGCCCCGCGCCCGAGCAGCGATTCCAGCGCGCCCACGGTCGCCGCGCCCACGGTGCCGAGACGAACGAGCGCGGCGCTGGTGCCGTCGATCTCCCAGCGCGCCAGCTCCCCGGTGCGGAACATCCGCTCCCCCGGGATGCCGAACGGATTGGCGACGAACCGGTCCGAGGTGCCGCGCGGATCGTCGCGATAGCCGCGGGCCAGTTGCGCGCCGGACAGGTACAGCTCGCCGGCCACACCGGGGCTGGCCGGGCGCAGCCGCGCGTCGAGCACGTAGACCCGGCGGTTCCATTCCCGCACCCGCACGGCCTGCGGTTCGGGGGTGTCCGCGCCGGGCGCGGCGGGATAGGTGAGGGTGACGGTGGCCTCGGCCCTGCCGTAATCGTGGTGCAGCCGGGCGCTGGTCACCGCGCCGAAAGCCCGCACCTGCGCCGCGCTGAGCGGCGCGCCGAGGACGACGACGCTGCGCAGCGAGCCGATCTGCGCGCGCAGGCCGGCGCGGTGGACGTGGTCGGTGAACGCGGCCAGCCGCGGCGGGGTGAAATCGGCGGCGGTGACGCCGTAGTCGGCGACCAGACGCGCTAACCGCACCGGATCGGGCGGTTCGGTGAGGACGACGGTGGCGCCGACCCGCAACGGCAGCACGTAGCCGTGCCACTCGGTCACCTCGCCGATGGCGGCCTGATGCAGGTAGACGTCACGACCGGTGAAGCCGTGCCTGCCCTGCATGCCGGTCAACCGGTGCACGGCCGCGATGTGGCTGATGGTGATGCCCTGCGTAGCCCCCGGCGGGTACAGCACGAACGCCGGGTGCTCCGGCAGTACGGGGGTCCGGCGCTCGGCGCGGGCGATCGGCTCGTCGGAGTAGTCGGCGAGCGGCACGTCGTCGATGACGACGGCCGGAATGTCGTACACCGCACCGTGATCGCGCGAGCGCACGGTCAGCACCAGCGCGGGACTCGCGACCGGCGGCAGCACGGCGGGACTGGTCGCGGTGTCGACGGGCACCACGGCACCGCCCGCCTTGAGCACGGCGTACATCGCCACCACCAGCTCGACCGAGCGCGGGACATCCACCAGCACCGCCGATTCCGGGCCGATGCCGAGCGCGGTCAAGTGCCGGGCCAGCTGGTTGGTGCGCCGGTCCAGGTCACCGTAGGTGATGATCGAGGCCGCGCCGCCCGTGCTCGGGGCGTGCACGACCGCGGGGTCGAAAGGGGTGGCGGCGGCCTGCGCTTCGAACTCGTCGAGCAGCAGTTCCCCGGGCAGTCCGCCCTGCGGCGCCGTGCTCACCTCCTCGGCGTCGACGCGGCCGACGAATTCGAGTTCGGCCGTCCAGCCGTCGCCGGGCGGCCTGCGCCGCACGAGGTCGCCGGTGGCGAACATGCGGTCGTCGACCGGGCCGATCGGGTTGGCCAGGAAGGTGGCGGCGGTGGCCTGCCTGCCGAGGTAGCCGCGCGCCAATTGCACACCGGAGACATAGAGTTCGCCGACTTCACCGTCGGGCACCGGGCACAGGTGCTCGTCGAGGATCAGCAGCTCGACGTCGTCGGCGGCCGAGCCGAGCGGGACCGATTCGAGGTCGGCGCCGGTCACCTCGTGCGCGACGACCTCGCCCGCGGTCTCCGGCCTGCCGTAGACGTGCCACAGCGTCGCGCCGCTCACCGCGCGCAGGGCGGCCGCGGTCTTGGCGGGCAGTGGTGCGCCGCAGCTCAGGACGATCCGCAGCGAGTCGAGGCGTGCCTCGGCGTCGGGCAGCGCGGCCAGCGCGGCGAGCTGGTCGGGGTCGAAGCACGCCGCGGTGGCGCCGGTGTCGGCGATCGAACGCGCCAGGGAGTCGCTGGTCGGGAGCACCAGGGTGGCGCCGGTCTGCAGGGCCAGCAGCAGCTCCCCCACCGTGGCCTGCGTGCCCAGCGGCGCGTGCCAGAGCACCGCGTCGCCGGCGCCGAGACCGCACAGCCGCTGCCGCCAGACCGAATTCGCTTGTGCGGCCCGGTGTCCGACGACGACCGCGCTCGCGCCCGCTACGTCGACGACCAGGTAGGCCGGGTTGTCCGCACCCGGACCGGGTAGGTCGTCGGCGACGAGATCGACGGTGGGTTCGGCGTCGATGCCCAGGACCGGGACACCGGTCGGGTGGGGCACCTCCGGCGCGGTGATCACCAGCACGGGCGCGGCGAGGGCGACCGTGCGCTGCCGCACGTCGGCGGGGGCGTCGGGGTCGAGCAGGACGAACGCGCCGCCCGCGGCGATCACCGCGTGCACCGCGACGACCAGGTCGACCGATCGCGGCAACGACACCGCGACCGTGGTCTCCGGCCCGACACCGCGGGCGGCCAGGCAGACCGCCAGCGCGTCGACCCGTGCGCCGAGCTCGCCGTAGCTGAGCTCGGTCACGCCGTCACGCACCGCGACGGCGTCGGGATCCTGGCGGATCTGGGTGGTGAAGGCGGCGAGCAACGTGGCGGGATCACGCCTGCGCTCGTCCGCCTGGTCACGCAGCAGCGCGTCGAGCGAGACAGCCGCCGTGACCGAATCCGTGTGCGACATCAGAGTTGTCCTTCCGAGTCGTCAGCCGACCCCGACCCGGCGATCACCGCGGCGGCATCGGTCACCAGTGTTTGCAAAGTGGTGGTGAGTCCGGACGCGCCGAGTGCGGCGAGCACGCCGGGCACCAGCCCGGCCAGCGCGACGTTCACCAGCGCTTCGGGTTTCATCGCGGCGCCCATCGCCTTGCGCACCGCGGTGAGCTTGGCGTCGAGCGCTTCGAACGAGATGGCGTGCTCGCCGTGGGCGAATGCCACGGTCGCCGGCGCGAGCCGGGCCGCCGAGCCGACGAGGCCCGGCAGATCGGCAATGGTGTAGGTACGCGGACGCGGGGTCTTCTCCGCGTCGGTGCGCACGTCGATCGCCCGCACGGGTACGGCCGGGTCGGCCGCGACGGCCGCGAGGACCTTGCGGAACCGCTCGGCCAGTATCCGGACGGTCGAAGCGTCGAAAAGGTCGGTGGCGTAACCGAAGTGCACGTCCAGCCCGTCGAGCGCACCGGCCGCGTCGTAGCGCTGCAGGGCGGTCAGGTGCAGGTCGAACTTGGCCTCGCCGAGCCCGGGGTCCAGGATCCGCACGTGCAGGCCGGGCAGTTCGATGCCACCGGGCGGCATGTTCTGGAAGGTGAGCATCACCTGGAACAGCGGGGTGTAGGCGCCCGAACGGGTCCGGCCCAGGGCATCGACGACCTGCTCGAACGGCACGTCGGCGTGGGCGAGGGCGGCGAGGTCGCGCCGCCTGGCCTGGGCCAGCAGCTCGGTGAACGGCGCCCGCGAGTCGACCTCGGTGCGCAGCACGACGGTGTTGACGAACATGCCGACCAGATCGTCGAGTTCGCGGGCACCGCGACCGGCCACCGGGGCGCCGATGGTGATGTCGGCGCTGCCGGACTGCTTGGCCAGTAGCACCGCCAGCGCGCTGTGCACCAGCGTGAACAGCGTCGTGCCGTGCTCGCGGGCGATCTCGTCGAGGCGCCGGGTCAGCGCCGCGTCGATCTCGAACCGCTCTGCCGCGCCGCGCATCTCGCGCCGGGTGGCGCGGGGGCGGTCGGTGGGCAGGGCGAGCAGTTCGGGCGCGCCGGACAGTTCCCTGGTCCAGTAGGTCAGCTGCTGGGTGAGCACGCTGTCCGGGTCGGCTTCGGTGCCGAGCAGCTCGTGCTGCCAGGCGCTGAAATCGCCGTACTGGATCTCCAGTGGTGCCCAGCCGGGCGCGCGGCCTTCGCTGCGATCGACATAGGCGCGCACCAGATCCCGGGTGAGCGGAGCTATCGAGTAGCCGTCGGCGCTGATGTGATGCACCACGACGACGAGCACGTGATCGTCCGGGCCGAGACCGTAGAGCGCCACCCGCACCGGCGGCGCGGCGGTGATGTCGAACGGCTGGGCCACCAGGGCGGTGATCCGGGCCTCGACGTCCTCGGCGGCGACCGGGATCGGGGTCAGTTCGACCGCGGCCGACCAGGCGGGCATCACCTGCTGGACCGGACCTGCCGCCGTGTCGGGGTAGCGGGTGCGCAGGGTGTCGTGCCGCGACAGCAGGTCGCCGACCGCCGATTGCAGGGCGGGCAGGTCGAGCCGGCCGGTGAGCCGGATGGCGGCCGGGATGTGATAGGCCGCCGACTGCGGCGCCAGCTGGTGCAGGACCCACATGCGTTGCTGCGCGGGCGAGAGCACGGCGGGTCCGTCGCCGGCGCGCCGGGTCAGCGGCGGACGGGCGGCCGAGCGATCCAGGCCGCCGAGCCGCTCGGCCAGCGCGGCCACGGTCGGGGCGTCGAACACCTCGGCCACCGGCACCTGGGCGCCGAGCGCGGCGCCGAGCCGGGCGGCCAGCCTGGTCGCCATCAGCGAGTTGCCGCCGAGGGCGAAGAAGTCGTCGTCCAGGCCGGCGCTCGCGCAGCCGATCACCTCGGCGAAGGTCCGCGCGACCAGTTGCTCGGTCGCGGTGACCGGCGCGCGGAAGACCGCCTCACCGAACTCCGGCTCCGGCAGTCGGGACCGGTCGACCTTGCCATTGGCGTTGAGCGGCAAAGACTCCAGCACGACCAGGGCCGCGGGCACCATGTAGGCGGGCAGTTCGGCGGCGAGCTCGCCGCGCAGTTCGGCCGCCACGGCCTGCTCGTCGCCGGGGGTGAGGTCGGCGACCGCGGCGTAGGCGATCAACCGCGCCCCGGCCCGTTCGTCGGTCCTGGCGACGGCCACCGCCGCGCGCACGCCGGCGCACCGCAGCAGCGCGGTCTCGACCTCGCCGAGCTCGATCCGGAAGCCACCGATCTTCACCTGGAAGTCGGCGCGCTCGAGGTACTCGAGGGTGCCGTCCGCGCGCCACCGGACGATGTCACCGGTGCGGTACATCCGGGCACCCCCGGCGGCTCCGGCCCGGGTCGGCACGCCACGGGCAGCTGTTTCGGCGGCCGGCGGAGCGAAGGGGTTGGCGACGAAACGGTCGGCGGTCAGCGCCCGGCGGCCGTGGTAGCCGCGGGCGAGTTGGTCACCGGCCAGGTACAGCTCGCCCGCGACCCCGACGGGAACGGGGCGCAGCCGGGCGTCGAGCACGTAGAGCGCGCTGTTCCAGGCGGGCGTCCCGATCGGCACGACATGCGAGAGGTCCCGGGCCACCGCGTATTCGGTGATGGACACCGCCGCCTCGGTCGGCCCGTACAGGTTGTGCAGACGTGCGCCGGTGCCGCAGGCCAGGAACTGGGCGGCCGTGGCGGCGGGCAGCGCCTCGCCGATGGCCAGGACCGCGCGCAGCGACTCCGGCAGCGCGGGTGTGGCCTCGGCGGCCAGCAGCATGCCGACCAGTGACGGCACCGCGTGCAGCACGGTGACGCCGTAGCGGGTCATGGTGTCGCGCAGGCGATCCGGATCGCGTTCGTCGCCGGGGCGAGTGACGATCAGCGCGCCGCCGCAGGTCAGCGGTGACCAGAACTCCCAGACCGACAGGTCGAAGGTGGCAGGCGTCTTGAGCAGCACCCGGTCCGCGCCGGTCATGGCGAAGCGGTCGTGCAGCCAGGCCAGCTGGTTGACGATCGCCGCGTGCGGCACGGCGACGCCCTTGGGCTGACCGGTCGAGCCGGAGGTGAAGATGAGGTAGGCGGGATGGGCGGGACGCAGGGGGGCGATGCGCTCGGCATCATCCACCGGTGCGTCGGAAAGCTCTTCCAGCGCTTGGTGATCCAGCTCGAAGACGGGCACGTCCACGGCGACCGGCAGGCCGTCGGCGGCCGTGGTGAGCACGCACAGCGGCGCGGCGGTCGCCACGATGTAGGCGATCCGGTCGACCGGATGATCGGGGTCGATCGGCACGTACGCGCCACCCGCCCGCACCACGGCGTGCATGGCGATCACGAGGTCGAGCCCGCGCCGCATGGCCAGCACCACCGTGCGCTCCGGGCCGACGCCCTCGGCGATCAGCAGCCGGGCGATCCGGTTGACCCTGGCGTCGAAGGCCGCGTAGTCCAGCGAGGTGCCGGTCTCGGCGTCGACCAGGGCAGGCGCGCCGGGGGTGGCGGCCGCCTGGCGCGCGCCGAGCTCGGCCAGGGTGACCGCCGCCACCGGATGCGCGGTGGCATTCCAGGTGTCGAGCAGCAGGCCGCGGTCGGCGCCGAGCAGGTCGAGGTCGCCGACCACGGTGTCCGGTGCGACGGTGACGGATTCGAGGATGCGGCGCAGCTGGGTGGCGAACCGCTCGGCCGTGCCCGCGTCGAACAGGTCGCTCGCGTAGCCGAGCGCCATCTCGATGCCCGCGGGCGCGCCGTCGGCCGTGTAGTGGTCGAGGGCGAACAGGTGCAGGTCGAATTGGGCCACGCCGGAATCGAATTCGAGGTCCGAGACGGTCAGGCCGGGCAGCTCGAGCTGTCCGCGCTCATGGTTCTGGAACGAGTAGCCGACCTGGAACAGCGGGTGCCGGGCGGTGGAGCGGGCCGGGTTGAGCACCTCGACCAGGCGCTCGAACGGGACGTCGGCGTGCGAGAACGCGGCGATGTCGGCGGCACGGGCGGCGGCGAGCAGGTCGGTGAACGGCGCGTCGCCCGCGACCGGGGTGCGCAGCACCAGCGTGTTGACGAACATGCCGATGACCTCGTCGAGTTCGGCCTCGCCACGGCCCGCGTTCGGGGTGCCGACGGCGATGTCGGCGGTCCCGGAGAGCCGGGCCAGCAGGGCGGCGAAGGCCGCGTGCACCACCATGAACAGCGTGGCGCCGTTCCCCCGGCCGAGGGCGACCAGGGCGGCGTGCAGGTCGGCGTCGACGGTGAAGCTCACCTTGTCGCCGCGCAGGCTCTGCCGGGCCGGGCGGGGCCGGTCGGTCGGCAGGGTCAGCTGGTCGGGCAGTCCGGCCAGCTGGGTACGCCAGTAGCCGACCTGCTGGGCCGCGACCGACTCCGGGTCGGCCTCGTCGCCGAGCAGTTCCCGCTGCCACAGCGCGTAGTCGGCGAACTGCACCGCAGGCGGCGCCCAGCAGGGCGCGGTGTCGGCCAGGCGCGCGGTGTAGGCGCGCATCAGGTCGGCGACGAACGGCGCGATCGAGGAACCGTCGGCCGCGATGTGGTGCAGGACGGCGGCGAGCACGAATTCACCCGTGGCCGGTCCGGCGGACGCGGCGGGCTCGGCGGCGCCCACCTGGAACAGCCGCAGCCGCACCGGGATCTCGGCGGTGACGTCGAAGGTGGTAGCGGCCAGGTCGGCGATCGCGCCGGGCAGGTCGGCCTCGGTCACCACGATCGGGTCGAGTTCCGGAATCGCCTGCGCGGCGGGGGTGATCGACTGCACCGGCGCGCCGTCGACCTCCGGGTACACCGTGCGCAGCGATTCGTGGCGGGCGACCAGGTCGGCCACCGCCGCGCGCAGCGCGGCGACATCGAGGTCACCGGACAGCCGCAGCGCGAACGGGATGTTGTACGCCACCGAGGCGCGATCGAAGCGGTTGAGGAACCACATCCGCTGCTGGGCAGGCGAGAGCGGCAGCTGCTCGGGGCGGGCCCGGCCGACCAGGGCGGGCCGGTCGACCTTCGCCTGGGCGTCCACCGCCGCGGCCAGCTCGCCGACGCGCGGCGTCTCGAACAGCGCGCGCACGCCGACCCGGCGATCCAGCGCGGAGCCGATCCGGGCGACCGCCTTGGCGGCGAGCAGCGAGCTGCCGCCGAGGGCGAAGAAGTCGTCGTCGGCGCCGACCGGCTGATCGTCGGCGCGGGTGCGGCCGAGCACCTCGGCGTACACCGCGGCGATGATCTCCTCGGTGACCGTGGCCGGCTTGCGGTAGACGGTGGTCTCGAAGACCGGCGCGGGCAACGCGGCCCGGTCCAGCTTGCCGTTGACGGTCAGCGGAATCCGCTCGACCGCGACGACCGCCGCCGGGAGCATGTGTTCGGGCAGCGTGCGGGCCAGTTCCTGGCGGATGGCGGCCGCGTCCACCCGGCCGGTCTCCGGCCCGGCGACCAGGTAGGCCACGATGCGCGGCTCGTCGACCAGGTCGGTGCGCACCAGCACCGCGACCTCGCGCGGCGCGACCGAGCTGGCGAGCAGCGCGGCCTCGATCTCACCGAGCTCGACCCGGAACCCACGCAGGTTGACCTGCTGATCGGCCCGGCCCAGGTACTCCAGCTCGCCGTCGGCGGTCCAGCGGGCCAGGTCGCCCGAGCGGTAGGCGAGGCTGCCGGGAGCGCCGTAGGCGTCGGCGACGAACCGGCTCGCGGTCAGGTCGGGCCTGGCCAGGTAGCCGCGCGCCAATTGCGCTCCGGAGACGTAGATCTCGCCGGGCACGCCGACCGGCACCGGCCGCAGGCGCGAATCCAGCACGCGCACGGTCAGTCCCGCGAGGGCACCGCCGATGACGCTGGCCGAACCGGTCTCCGGGGTGATCTCCCGGTAGGAGGCGTGCACCGTGGTCTCGGTGATGCCGTACATGTTCACCAGCCGGGGCGAGCGCGGGTAGCGAGCGAACCAACCGGCCAGCCGCTGCGGTTCCAGCGCCTCACCACCGAAGATCACCGTGCGCAGGGCGTAGTCGCCGGGCGCGACGGCCAGATCGGCGGCGACGAGCTGGTAGAACGCCGACGGCGTCTGGTTGAGCACGGTGACCCGCTCGGCCAGCAGCAGCTCCCGGAACTGCTCGGGCGAGCGCGAGGTGAAGTAGTCGACCAGCACGATCGAGCCGCCGGTCAGCAGCGCGCCCCACAGCTCCCACACCGAGAAGTCGAAGGCGTAGGAGTGGAACATCGTCCACACGTCCGACGGGCCGAAGCCGAAGTGGCGCTCGCTGTTGTCCAGCAGCGCGAGCACGTTCGCGTGCGGGATCACCACGCCCTTGGGGCGGCCGGTGGAGCCGGAGGTGTAGATGACGTACGCGGTGTTCGCGGGCACCAGTGGCGCGCGCCGGTCCGCCGCCGTCAGCGGCGTGGCCGCGAAGCCGGTGAGGTTCTCGGCGGCGGGGTCGATCACCGGTCCGCCGAACCAGTCGCGGGCCAGCCCGGTGTCCGCGTTCGCGATCGCGCACAGCGGGCGGGCGTCGTCGAGGACGTACTCGATGCGGTCGGCCGGGTAGTTGGGGTCGATCGGCAGGTAGCCGCCACCCGCCTTGAGCACCGCCAGCAGCGCGACGGCCAGTTCCACCGACCGTGGAAGGGCCACGGCCACCAGGGTTTCCGGGCCGACGCCGGCGCCGACGAGACGCCGCGCCAGCCGGTTGGACCAGGCGTCGAGCTCGCCGTAGGTGAGCGTGGCGCCCTCGGCCTTCACCGCGACGGCGTGCGGGTGCCGCGCCGCGATGGCGGCGAACCGGTCGAGCATGGTCTCGGCGCCGGTGGCGACCGCGTCGCCGGTGGTGGCCCAGTCGTGCAGCATGCGCTGCTGCTCCTCGGCGCTGAGCAGCTGGATGTCCCCGACGACCACGGTCGGATCGGCGACCACCGCGGCCAGCACCTGGGTGAACCGGCGCGCCAGCACGGCGATGCTGCCCGCGTCGAACAGGTCGGTGGCGTAGGCGATTTCGATGGCCATGCCGTCGGCGCGGCCGTCGACATCCCCGGATTCGGTGACGGTGAACTGCAGGTCGAACTTCGCCACGGCGGCGTCGAAGTCGATCGGTGCGACGCGCAGCCCGGCCGCGGTCAGCGCGGGCACGGTGAAGTTCTGCAGGACCAGCGCCACCTGGAACAGCGGGTGGCGGTTGCGCGCCCGCGCCGGGTCGACGGCGTCGACGACCTGCTCGAACGGGATGTCCGCGTGGGAGAGGGCGTCGAGGTCACCGGCGCGGACGGCGTCGAGGGTGGACTCGAACTCCGCGCGCGGGTCGATCTGGCTGCGCAGCACCAGGGTGTTGACGAACATGCCGATCAGCCCGTCCAGGGCGGCCTCACCGCGCCCGGCGACCGGGGTGCCGATGGCGATGTCGCTACCGCCGGAGAGGCGGGCCAGCAGCACGGCCAGCGCGGCGTGCACGGTGCTGAACAGGGTGGCCTCGTGCTTGCGGGCCAGCTCGCGCAGTTCGCTGTGCAGATCGGAGTCGATCTGGAAGCGGTGCACCCCGCCACGGAAGCTGGATTCGGCCGGACGCTGCCGGTCGGTCGGCAGCTCGAGCTGCTCGGGCAGACCGGCCAGGCCGCGCCGCCAGAACGCCAGTTGCGCGTGCGCGAGCGAGTCGGGATCGCTCGCGTCGCCGAGGTTCTCGTCCTGCCAGAGCGCGTAGTCCGCGTACTGGACCGGCAGCGGCGCCCAGTCGGGAGCGGTGCCGTCGCGGCGGGCGGCGTAGGCGGTCATCAGGTCGGCGGCCAGCGGCCCGAGGGAGAAGCCGTCGGCGGCGATGTGGTGCACCACCAGCACGAGCACGTGCTCCTCGGCGACCGCGAACAGCGTGGCGCGCAGCGGGATCTCGGTGGTGAGGTCGAACCGCACCGCCGCGCAGGACAGCAGGCGCGCGGGCAGCTCGCCCGCGCCGATCGGCTCGGCGCGCAGCGTGAGATGCGCGGCGTCGGCGACCAGTTGTTCGGCGCCGTCGGGGCCGTCCGGGTAGCTGGTGCGCAGGGTTTCGTGCCGATCGATCACATCGGCGAGGGCCGCTTCGAGCGCGACGATATCGAGCTCGCCGGTCAGCCGCAGAGCGACCGGGATGTTGTTCACGGCGTCGCCGGAGCCGTCGGCGTCGGCCAGGTAGCGGTTGAGGAACCACATCCGGCGCTGCGCGGCGGAGAGCGGAATACGCCGCGGCCGTTCACGAGTGGTGAGCTCGACGCGCCTGCCGGTGCCGCGCAGCGCGGCGCAGCGGGCGGCCAGCTCGAGCACGGTCGGCGCGTCGAAGAGCAGTCGCACCGGGACCTGGGTGTCGAGCGCGGCGCCGAGGCGGGCCGCCACCTGGGTGGCGTTGAGCGAATTGCCGCCGAGGGCGAAGAAGTCGTCGTCCAGGCCGACTTCCCGGTCGGCGGGGAAGCCGAGCACCGCGGCGAAGGTGGCCGCCACGATCTGCTCCACCTCGGTGACCGGGGCGCGGAAGACCGCGGCCTCGAACACCGGCGCGGGCAGCGCCTTGCGGTCGAGCTTGCCGGAGGCGTTGAGCGGGAACTCGGCCAGCTCGACGAAGGCCGCCGGGACCATGTAGGCCGGGAGCGTGCGGGTCAGCGCCGCGCGCACCCCGTCGACGTCGAGCTCGGCGGCCGGCACGAGATAGGCCACCAGCAGCTCGTCGCGGACGACGACCGCCGCCTGTCCGACCTCGGTCAGAGCGCCCAGCGCGGCCTCGATCTCGCCGAGCTCGATCCGCAGACCACGCAGCTTCACCTGGAAGTCGGTGCGGCCCAGGTACTCCAGCTCGCCACGCACGACGCGGTCGGAACCGGTAGCGGAATGGGACCACGCACGGCCCTCGGCCGCGTCGTTCTCGCACACCGCGGTCCAGGCGACCAGGTCACCGGTGCGGTACATGCGCTCGCCCGTGGCGAACGGGTCGGCGACGAAACGGTCGGCGGTCAGGTCGACCCGGCCCGCGTAGCCCCGCGCCAGTTGAGCGCCGGCCAGGTACAGCTCGCCGGGGACGCCGACCGGCACCGGTCGCAGCCTGCTGTCGAGGACGTAGACGCGCGTGTTGTGGACGGGCTCGCCGATCGGCACCGAGACGACATCGGCGGCGGTCACCTCGTGGAAGGTGACGTCGACGGCGGCTTCGGTAGGACCGTAGAGGTTGTGCACCGTGGCGCCGGTCAGGGCGTGCAACCGGTGCGCGGGCGCGGGCGGCAGGGCCTCGCCGGAGGCGAACACCATGCGCAGCGAGGCGCACCGCCGCGCACCCGCCGGTGCCGAGTCGAGGGCCGCGACGAAGACCGACAGCATCGACGGCACGAAGTGGGCGACGGTGACCGACTCGGCCTCGATCAGCTCGGCCAGGTACGCCGGGTCGCGATGCCCGTCGGGCCGGGCGAGCACCAGGCGGGCGCCGATCTGCAAGGGCCAGAAGAACTCCCACACCGACACGTCGAACGTCGCCGGGGTCTTCTGCAGGACCGTGTCGGCCGCGGTGAGCCGGTAGGCGTCCTGCATCCACACCAGACGGTTGACGATCGCGGCGTGCGAGACGACGACGCCCTTGGGCTTGCCGGTCGAGCCGGAGGTGAAGATCAAGTAGGCGGCATGGGCCGGGGTGAGGGTGCCCAGCCGGTCGGCGTCGGTGATCGGTTCGGCCGGGTAGTCGGTGGTGTCGAGCTGCTCGAGGTCGAGCACCGCGACCGACGTCGTCGCGGGGAGATCCAGTTCGTCGGCGGCGCGGGTGAGCACGCACACCGGCGCGGCGGCGTCGATGACGTGCGCCAGGCGCTCGGCCGGGTGCTCGGGGTCCAGCGGCACGTAGGCGCCGCCGGCGGCGAGCACGGCGTACATGGCCACGATCAGGTCGGTCGAGCGGCGCATCCCGAGGGCCACGGTGCGGTCGGGCCGCACGCCGATCGAGATCAGCAGGCGGGCGAGGCGGTTCACCCGCTCGGTGAACTCGCCGTAGGTGAGCGATTCGTCCGCGCAGGTCACCGCGGTCGCACCCGGGGTACGCGCCGCCTGCGCCGCGAACAGCGACACCAGCGTCATCGTCTCGTCGACCGGGTACGCCGTGGCGTTCCAGGTCTCGAGGATCCGGGTGCGCTCCGCGGCGCCGAGCAGGTCGATGTCGCCGATCACGACGCTGGGATCGGCGCTCACCGTTTCCAGCACCCGCAGCAGGCGGGTACCGAAATCTGTGATGGTCTGCGCGTCGAACAGGTCGGTCGCGTACTCGAAGCGGGCGAGCAGGCCGTCGGTGGTCTCGCGCAGGGTCAGCTGCAGGTCGAATTTGGCCGTGCGGGTGTCGATCTCGATCTCCGCGGCGGTCAGCCCGGCCAGTTCGAGCTCGGTCCTGGAGTTGTTCTGGAAGTCGAGCATCACCTGGAACAACGGGTGCCGGGCGGTGGAGCGCTCGGGGTTGAGCGTCTCGACCAGCCGGTCGAAGGTGACGTCGGTGTTGGCCAGCGCGCGCAGATCGCCCTCGCGCACCGTGCCGACCAGGTCGGCGAAGGTGGCGGCGAGGTCGATCCGGGTACGCAGCACCAGGGTGTTGACGAACATGCCGACGAGCTCGTCGAGCGCCCGGTCGCCACGACCGGCCACCGGGGTGCCGATCGAGATGTCTTGCTGCCCGGACAGTTTCGCCAAGGTGGTGGCGAACGCGGCGTGCAGCACCATGAACAGCGAGGCCTGGGCATCGGTGGCGAGGGCGCGCAGCCGCTCGGTGAGCGCGGCGGGCACCGCGAAGGTGTGCCGGGCGCCGCGGCCCGAGGCGACGGCAGGGCGGGGGCGGTCGGCGGGCAGCGCGAGCACATCGGGCAGTCCGGCGAGTTCGGTTGTCCAGAAATCGATCTGGCGCGCCATCGGCGAGTCCGGGTCGTCCTCGGCGCCGAGGGCTTCGCGCTGCCACAGCGCGAAGTCGGCGTACTGCACGGGCAGCGGCGTCCATCGCGGCGCGGCACCGGCCAGGTGGGCGGCGTAGGCCACCATCACGTCGCGGGTCAGCGGCGCGACCGACCAGCCGTCGGCGGCGATGTGGTGCAGCACCAGCACGAGCACGTGCTGGTCGGCGCCGATGCGCAGCAGGCGCAGACGCACCGGCGGTTCCTGGTCCACCGCGAACGGCACCCCGGCCAGGGCGCGCACGCGGTCGTCGAGCGTGGCCGGGTCGATGGTCTCGGGCTCGAGCGTGATGGTCAGCTGGTCGGCGCCGAGGATCTGCTGGAAGGGGATGCCGTCGACCGCCGGGTAGCGGGTGCGCAGCGCCTCGTGCCGAGCGAAGACCGCGGCGACCGCGGCGGTCATGGCGGCATGGTCGATGGTGCCGGTCAGCCGGATCGCGGCGGCGATATTGTCGGCGACCGAGTCGGCGTCGAACTGGTTGAGGAACCACATGCGCTGCTGCGCGTAGGACAGCGGAATGCGCTGCGGCCGTTCGCCCGCCACCAACGGCGGCCGGGTCGCGGTGGTCTCGGCCGTGCCGAGCGCGGCCGCGAGGGCGGTAACGGTCGGCGCCTCGAACAGCGTCTTCAGCGAGACCGTGACGCCGAGCGCGGCACCCAGGCGAGAAGCCACCTGGGTGGCGACCAGCGAATTGCCGCCGAGGGCGAAG
Organism: Nocardia sp. NPDC087230; assembly: GCF_044744725.1. NCBI lineage: Bacteria > Bacillati > Actinomycetota > Actinomycetes > Mycobacteriales > Nocardiaceae > Nocardia > Nocardia sp. NPDC087230. The sequence continues at coordinate 374,998 of NZ_JBIUYV010000001.1, read as the reverse complement.
AAGTCGTCGTCGGCGCCGACCCGCGCGAGACCGAGCACCTCGCCGAACACCTCGGCCACCACGGTCTCGGCGCCCTCGGCCGGCGCGCGGAAGGCGCGGGCGGCGAAGACGGGTGCGGGCAGCGCGCGGCGGTCGAGCTTGCCGTTCGGGGTCAGCGGCAGCGCGTCGAGCACGACGAACGCCGAGGGGACCATGTGCGCGGCAAGGGTGGCGCGCAGCGTCGCGGTGAGTTCGGCGCCCAGATCCGGCACGGCCGGTTCGGGGTTCGGCACCACGTAGGCCACCAGCTGATCACCGCGATGCGCGTCGGCCCGCACCAGGACCACGGCGCGGCGCACCGACGGCTGGGCGAGCAGCGCCGCCTCGATCTCGCCGAGCTCGATCCGGAAGCCGCGCAGCTTCACCTGGTCGTCGTTGCGGCCCAGGTACTCCAGGGTGCCGTCGGCCGTCCAGCGCACCAGGTCACCGGTGCGGTACATGCGCGCACCCGGCTCCCACGGGCAGGCGACGAAGCGCCCCGCGGTGAGCGCGGCCCGGCTACGGTAGCCGCGCGCCACCTGGGCCCCGGCGACGTACAGCTCACCGGCGACCCCGGCGGGCACCGGCCGCAACCGGTCGTCGAGCACCCACTGCGCGATGCCGCGCAGCGGCGTACCCAGCGTCAGCGGCGAATCCGCCGTGAGCGGTGCGCTGATATTGGTCGCGACGGTCGTCTCGGACGGGCCGTAGGCGTTCACGAACGCCCGGGACACCGAGCCCTCGGTCCAGCGCGCGACCAGGTCCGGCGGGCAGGCTTCGCCGCCGACCATCACCATGCGCAGGTCGTCGAGCTGTTCGGGATCGAGCACGGCCAGACCCGAGGGGGTCATCAGCGCGTGGGTGACCTTCTCCTCGGCCAGCAGCTGCGCCAGTTCGGCGCCGACGTGACGACCCGTCGGCGCGATCACCAGGGTGGCGGCCGAGTTCACCGCGAGCAGCAGCTCCATCACCGAGATGTCGAACGAGGGCGACCCGACCTGCAGCACCCGCGCGTCGGCGGTACCGAACATCCGCTCGGATTCCTCGGCGGCGAAACCGGCGATGCCCGCCTGAGTCACCAGCACGCCCTTGGGCAGGCCGGTGGAGCCGGAGGTGTAGATGACGTAGGCCAGGTGCGCGGGGCGCAGCGGCCGCACCCGGTCGGCGTCGGTGATCGGATCGCTGGAGCGCGCCGCGCACTCGGCCATCAGCTTCAGCTCGTCGAGCACCAGCCAGTCGGTCGGGCCGGGCAGCGCGGACTGCGCCTCGGACACCGTAAGACCCACTCGCGCGCCGGAATCGGTCACCATATGGGTGATCCGATCGAGCGGGTAGCTCGGATCGACGGGCAGCCAGGCCGCGCCGGCCTTGGCGATCGCCCACACGGCGAGCACCGATTCGACGGAGCGCGGAATCCCGACCGCGACGATGTCGTCGGGGCCGACCCCCCCGTCCACCAGCACCCTGGCCAGGCGCGAGGACGCGCGGTCGAGCTCGCGGTAGGTGAGGGCACGATCGCCGTCAGTGACCGCGATCCGGTCCTGACCGGCCGCGACGGCGGCGGCGAACAGGTCGGGGAGCAGACCGGTGGCGGTGACGGGCGCACCGCGCATACCGGTGAAGCGGGCGTGCTCGGCTGGCGACAGCAGCGGCAGGTCACCGACCGCGGTGGCGGGGGCGGCGACGGCCGCGGCGAGTAGTCGCACGAACCGCGCGCCCAGCGCGACGATCTCGGCGTCGTCGAACAGGTCGGTGGCGTAGAGGGCGACGGCGTCGATGCCCGCGGGTTCGCCCGCGGCGCCGCGACGTTCGTCGAGGGTGAGCTGCAAGTCGAACTTGGTGATGTCGAGTTCGATCTCGTGCACCGATACCGGCGTGCCGCCCAGCTCGAAGCGGGTGTCCAGCCCGGCCTGGAAGTTCAGCGCCACCTGGAACAGCGGATGGCGGGCCTGCGAGCGCGCCGGGTTGACCACGTCGACGAGCCGGTCGAACGGGACGGTGGCGTGCGCGAACGCGGCCAGATCGGTTTCGCGGGTGTGCTCGAGCGCGGCGGTGAAGCTCGCGGCGGGGTCGATCTCGGTGCGCAGCACGAGCGTGTTGACGAACATGCCGATCAGATCGTCGATCGCCCGGTCACCACGGCCGGCGACGCCGGTGCCGATGGCGATGTCGCTGGTGCCGCTGAGCCGGGCCAGCAGCACGGCCAGCGCGGTGTGCAGCACCATGAACAGCGACGCGCCCGCCTCGTTGGCCAGCTCGGTCAGCTGCCGGTGCAGGCCGGCGCCGATGGTGAAGCCGGTCCGGGCGCCGCGCATGCTCGGCGTCACCGGTCGCGGCCGGGCCGAGGGCAACTCCAGCTGATCCGGCAGGCCCGCCAGTGTCCGCTCCCAGAAGGCGATCTCGCGCGAGGCCAGCGACTGCGGATCGGTCTCCGAGCCGAGCAGTTCGCGCTGCCACAGGGCGTAGTCGGCGTACTGCACGCTCAGCGGCGCCCAGCCGGGCGTGAGCCGCGCGGTCGCGGCCTGGTAGGCGGTAAGCACGTCGCGCGCCAGGACCTGCAGCGACACACCGTCCGCCGCGATGTGATGCAGCACGACGGCCAGCGCGCACTCACCCGCCGCATCGCCCGCGACGACGAAGATCCGCGCCCGGAACGGCGCCTCGTGTTCCAGATCGAAACCGGCGGCGGCGAATCGGGCGAGTTCGGCGTCGAGCTCGGCCACGTCGACCGTGGTCGGCTCGTCGATGCGGACGATCCCGGCGTCGCGCACGACCTGCTCGGCCACCTCCCCGCCGGGCACATCGACCGCGGGGAACACGGTGCGCAGCGCCTCGTGCCGTTCGACGACGGCGGTCAGCGCGGTGACCAGCGCGGACAGATTCGCGGCGCCGCGCATCCGGACCACGAACGGCATGTTGTAGCCGGGCGCGGACGGATCGAAGCGGTTGAGGAACCAGATCCGCTGCTGCGCGGGCGAAAGCGGGATCAGCGCGGGGCGCGGTCCGGCCGCGAGCACCGGCAGCTGGGCCGTGACGCCGACGTCGGCGCGCTCGGCGACCGCGGCGGCCAACCGGGCCGGGGTGGTCGCGCCGAACAGATCGCGCACCCCCAGCCGGATCCCGAGATCGGCGCCGAGCCGGGCCGCCACCTGGGTAGCCACCAGGCTGTTGCCGCCCAGGGCGAAGAAGTCGTCGTCCCGGCCGATCCGCTCGATCCCGAGCACCTCGCCGAACACCCTGGCCACCGTCTGTTCCACCGGCCCGGCGGGCTCGGCGTAGGCGACGACGGTGCGGGCGGGCGCGGGCAGCGCCTTGCGGTCGAGTTTGCCGGAGGCGTTCACCGGCAGGGCATCGAGCAGTACGAACGCGGCGGGCACCATGTACGCGGGCAGCGCGCGCAGCGCGGCCTCGCGCAGCAGTTCCACCGCGACCGCGCCCGGCTCGGCCTCCACCACATAGGCGACCAGCTGTTCGCCGACGCCCGCGTCGCCACGCACGACGACGACGGCGCGCACCGCGCCCTCGACGCCTTCGAGCACGGCCTCGATCTCGCCGAGCTCGATCCGCAGACCGCGCAGCTTCACCTGGAAGTCGGTGCGGCCCAGGTATTCCAGTTCACCGTTGGTGGTCCAGCGGACCAGGTCGCCGGTGCGGTACATCCGCTCGCCCGGCGCGTCCAGGTCGGCGACGAACCGCCCGGACGTCAGTTCGGGCCTGCCGACATAACCCCGGGCGAGCTGTACCCCCGACAGATACAGCTCACCCGGAGCCCCGACCGGTACCGGCCGCAGCCGCGAGTCGAGAACATGGAGCCGGGTGTTGAACACCGGCGCGCCGATCGGCACCGTGGTCCGGTCCGCGTCGTTCACCTCGTGGAAGGTGACGTCGACGGCGGCCTCGGTCGGACCGTACAGGTTGTGCAGCCGCGCTCCGGTGAGCAGCCGCAGCCGCTGCGCCAGGGCGGCGGGCAGTGCCTCACCCGAGGCGAAGACCAGTCGCAGCGAGGAGTGCTCGGCGATCTCCTGCTGGGCGAGAAAGGCTTCCAGCATCGATGGCACGAAATGCGCGACCGTGACGCCGTATTCGGCGATCACGCCGCGCAGGTAGCCGGGATCCCGGTGCCCGTCGGGCTCCGCGAGCAGCAACGTCGCGCCGATCTGCAAGGGCCAGAAGAACTCCCACACCGAGACGTCGAAGGTCATCGGGGTCTTCTGCAGCACCACGTCGACGCCGTACAGCCGGTAGGCCTGCTGCATCCACACCAGCCGGTTGACGATCGCGGCGTGCTCGACCGCGACGCCCTTGGGCAGACCGGTCGAACCGGAGGTGAAGATGACGTAGGCGGGATGGCCGGGGCGCAGCGGCGCGGTGCGGTCGGCGTCGGTCAGCGGGGTGTCGGCGTAGTCGGTCAGCTCGAGCGCGTCCACGGCCAGCACCGGCAGCGCGTCGGCGCCGGGCGCGCCGTCGCGGGAGGTGGTCAGGACGGCGGCCGGGGCGGCGGTGGCCAGGATGTGGGCGATCCGCTCAGCGGGGTGATCGGGGTCGATCGGCACGTAGGCCGCACCGGCGGCGAGCACCGCGTACATGGCGACGACCAGCTCCGGCGAGCGCCGAATGCTCAGCGCCACCAGCGATTCGGGGCCGATGCCGTCGGCGCGCAGACGCCGGGCCAGCCGGTTCACCCGCTGGGAAAGCTCGCGGTAGGTCAGGGTGGCGGCGTCCTCGCCCGCCATCCGCACGGCGACGTCGTCGGGGGTGCGGGCGACCTGGGCCTCGAACAGCGCGGGCAGCGTCGCCGACGCCACCGCGCGCTCGGCCAGGGCGGCCGCGACGTCGAAACCGGTCGCGTTCCAGATCTTGGTGCTGACCTGGAGTTCCAGCTCGGTCGCCACTTCGATCGCGCCGATCGCGGTGTCCAGGTCGGCGGCGGCGAGGCGCTCGAGGAAACCGAGGAATCGGGAATGATGCCGGGCCAGGGTATCGGCGTCGTAGAGGTGCGGGTTGGCCTCGAAGTCGACGTGTACGCGATCGCGATCGCCGTAGTAGACGTTGAGGCTCAGGTCCTCGATGGGGCCGGTGGACAGCACCCGGTAGCGGCCGGTGGTGGTGCCGAGGGTGAGGTCGCTGCGGAAGAGCATGAAGTTGGCGAGCGGGCCGAACAGCGCGCGCCGGGCGGGGCGGCCGTCGTCCTCGGCGTCGCGGCGGATGTCCTCGGCGCGGTAGCGCTGATGCCGCAGCGCGCCGGCCACCTCGACGCGGGCCGCGCGCAGCAGCTCGCCCCAGGTGGTGGGGGCCCCGGCGGCGCCGGTGGGCAGGCGCAGCGGCACGATATTGGACAGCATGCCCGCCGAGCGGCGCATCACCGCGGTGGTGCGCGCGGTGACGGGCAGGCTGAGCACCGCGTCCGGGCGGTCGGTGAGCCGGCCGAGGTAGGCGGCGAAGGCGGCCAGCAGCACCGCCGAGATGGTCGAATCATCGCTGGCGGCAATGGTTTCCAGCCGATCGACCAGCTTCTCGGAGAGCCTGCCGCCGGTCACCAGGTTGATCGCGGCGCGCGGCGCGGTACGGCTGTCGAGGCTGGTCGGGCTGTCCAGGCCGGCGATGCGCTGGGCCCAGTGCTCGCGGTCGTTGGCGAAGCGGGTGCTCTCGCGGTAGCGCTGTTCGCCGTCGACGAGGTCGGCCAGGTCGCCCGGGGCCGCCGCCTTGGCCTCGGTGCCGAGCACGCGGGCGGTGTAGAGCTCGGCGATGCGCTGGGAATTGGTGAAGGCGCCGTAGCCGTCGAGCACGATGTGGTGTCCGCGCAGGTACCAGAACCAGCGGTCCTCGCCGACGCGCAGCACCGCGCCCGCCACCAGCCGGTCGGTGAGCAGGTCCAGCGGCGCGCCGAACTCCGCGCGCATCCACTCGTGGGCGGCGGCGACGGGGTCGTCGTGGTGGCGCAGATCGATCAGCGGCAGCTCGTTCTCGACCGGGATGGTGTGGTCGACGACCTGGTAAGGGACACCGTCGGATTCGCCGATGCGCACCAGCGGGGAACCGTAGGTGTGCGCCGCCTCGGCCGTGACCTGTTGCAGCACAGCCGCATCCAGCTCACCGGTGATGTCGACGTACTGGGCGATGGTGATCGGGACCTCGGGGTCGAGCAGCTGCGCGTACCAGACTCCCAGCTGGGCCGGTGTCAGCGGGAACGGTGCCGACGCCGTGGCGGCGACCTCCGCTTCCTGCGGTCGCGCGCTGAACCCACCCAACTCCGTACCGTGCACCAGAGCCTCCTCGAATCGCGAAAAAAAGCAGAGGCGAACCGTTTTCGGGCAGCACGAAGACACCTGAGGTACTCCGTGGAGCGAGAAATTCGCCTGTGAGCGCAGTGGGCGCAACCGCCACACTCGCGCAGGATCCCCGACAGATCATGTGGACGAGATCGACGGCCCGGTGGACCGCCGGCGCGACGAACCACTGTGTCCGTCGCGGGGTGCCTAGCTGTTGATCGTTCCTCCAACATCGCGGCCGCGGCCCGAACCTCGCGCCCCGGCTATGTCACTTACATCACATGGCTGCCTGTCCATGCATTGCAGACACTAGGCGGTCAGTTAATAAAAAGAAACTTTTTCCGCTAAAAAAATCGGACGAACGTCCAGTCTCTCCGGGGAGGTTGCCGCGACCTGGGCATCAGTGTGTGCCACACCACATCTACGCCAGATGTGTGAGCTACCACACTTTCAGAACGGGAGACTATGAGCCGAAACGTTGCATCTGCGTTGCATCGGCACCGAGGCGCCGATCGAGCACCCGGATCTTGGCCTCGATCTGCGCATACAGTGGCGAATCGCGGTCGACGGTGGACCGGTACGCGGCCCACGCGGCGGCGTCGTCGCGACCTTCCGGGCCCGCGGTCCACCGGCGCAGCACGCCGGGATCGGCGGACGCGAGCACGGCGGTGCGCAACCGCACCCGAAGCTCGTCTCGGATGTCGCAGATGCCCGGAGCCGACGATCTGGGGAGCACCGGACCGGCATACAAGCGCAATGCGGATTCGATATCACCGGAGTCGAGCGCGGCCCGCAGGGCCTCCACATCGGTTGCGACATGGACGCGCAGACGGTATGGGCGCGATCCGACGACCGTCGCGCCGATCACCGACCGCAGGCGCGACATCGCCGCGCGGATGGTGCCGTTGTCGAGATCGGTGTCGTCGAGCAGCAGCGCCAGATGATCGGCGCCGAGCCCTTCGGGATGCTCGGTGAGCAACAGCAGGATCTCGGCATGGCGTTGCGACAGCGATACCCGCTCCCCCGCCACACTCAGTTGCGGCTGGCCGAGCCCGAGGACCTCGAGCCCGAGCCGGGCCGGTTCCGCGTCGGCGGCTTGCTCGCCCGGGCGGTTCGGCTCGGCCGCGGGGACCCCGCGGCCGGCGCGCATCGCCCGCAGCACCAGATCCATCTCGGCGGCCGTCGCCGCGGCTTTGACCAGAGCGAGGATTTCAGGCTTGGCCACCCGCATCCCGCCGGCAATCATCAGCACGCCGATCAATCGGCCGTCCGGCTCGTGCACGGGGGCCGCCGCGCCGGTGATCTGATGCATCCGATGGAGGAAATGCTCGGGTCCGTGGATCCATGTCGCGCGACCGGTGCGCACGACGAGACCGACCGCGTTCGTGCCGATCCGGCGCTCGCTCAGATCGTCGCCTTCGCGCACGCCGATCTCGGCGGCGGCGGCGACCTGCTCCGGATGGCCGTGCACCGACAGCACACGACCGAACTGGTCGGCGACCGTCACGATCAGTCCAGCCCGCGCCGCGTCCTGGACCAGCAGTTTGTCGATGAGTGGCATCAGTGCGGCGATGGGATGGGCATCCCGATAACGCACCAGATCGGCACCACGAAGACCGCGACCGTCGAGTATGTCCGTCGGATCGATTCCGCCACGCGTACTGCGCAACCAGGACTCGAGAACGAGCGGACGCAACAGGCCGGCCAGCTGGGTCAGCTGGTCACCACCGGCACTGAGAAAACCATGGGCCTGTGCGGCATAGGCTTCCAGAGCTCCGAGCTGTGCGCCCGACTCCGCCGCCTGCCGTGGGGGCCGCCCACCTGCGAGATTGCTGACCATTTGCCTTTCTTTCCCGCTACAAACTGTACCGGTGAGTTATCGGCAGCCTCGCCAGAAGTGTGGGTTTGTCCCGCAGGTCACATTGTGGTAGCAGATGTCACTTCGTCACACCCGGTGTCGACGCGCTATCACTGTGGCGAGCAGCACCGTCGCGGCCTGCGGACCGCGGCGCAAGGGGACCGGCACGATCGACAGATCGGCCACCGTCAGACCCTCGATGCCGTGCACCCGGCCGCGATCGTCGACGACGGCGCGCGAGTCGTCGGCGGGGCCCATCCGGCAGGTGCCCGAAAGGTGCTGGGACGTCCCCAGATGCGAGCGTAGCCAGGCATCGTCGACGGTGCCCGGCGGCCGCCCGAGAATCCGCCCGGCGAGTTCGACCCCCGCGCGCAGGCGATCCCGATCGACGGCGGCGCGCAGATAGCCCTGGTCGATCCGGGCGGGAACGGCCGGGTCGGCGGAGACGAGGCCGAGCGTGCCGGATGACTCCGGCAGCATCAGCGCGACGCCGAGCCTGCGCAGGCCGGGCGTGAACATCGGGGTATACGGGCGCAGTTCGAGGTCGCCGAGTTCCAGGACGTATTCGAGGGCGACCGTGCTCGCCGTCGGCGTCGGCCCCGGGTACTCGACACCGATCTCGGGATGGTCGGTGCACCACTGCCCCACCGGCGCGGGCCGCACCACCGGGATGCCGAGCGAACGCAGGAGCGGTTCCGGGCCGATCCCCGAGCGGATCAGCAGCGCGGCCGATTCCACCGCGCCCGCGCACAGGATCACCCGGTCGGCGTAGACCGTGCCGCGTTCGCGACCGCGCGCCCACTCGACGCCGACCACCCTGGCGCCGCGCGACACCAGGCGGGTCACCATCGTCGCGGCGGCGATCGTGAGGTTCGGGCGGGCGAGCGCGGGATAGAGATGAGTGATCGCGGTGCCCGCTCGGCGGCCGTCCGCGATCGCCAGTGGCACGCGTCCGAAGCCGACCGTCTCCCCCGGGTGGACCGCGGCGGCGCCGTGTTCTCGGCCGGGCGGAAGTGCTTCGGGGTGTGGCGCGTTCAGATCGGCGATCTCGGCGAAACCCGCCGCCGCGCATCGGGTGGCGAAATCCACGCTGACCGGGGTCGGCTCGGTCGTGCGGCGGATCGGGATCGGGCCGGTGGTGCCGTGACCGGGCGCGGTGCCGAAATCGTGGTCGGTCTCCAGCCCGCGCAGGAACGGCAGCACCGCGTCGAACGACCACAGCGCACTGTCCGCCGCCGCGCTCCAGGCCGCGAAGTCGGCGGCGGGCGGGCGGACGAAATAGCTGCCGTTGATCGCACCCGAGCCGCCGATCAGCTTGCCCCGCACGATGTTCCCCGGATACCGCCACACCACGGCGGATTCCGGGCCGACCGGCAGCCGCCCCGGATCGAGCAGGTCGGCGGGCATCGCGGCCGCCGACGGCCAGACCGGACCCGCCTCGAACACGTTGACCGTGTGCGCCGGGTCGGCGCCGAGCTCGGCCGCGACCACGCAGCCGGCCGAGCCTGCGCCGACGACGAGTGTGTTCGTCACGCGGCCGAACTCAGCGCGGCGGCACGCTCGGCTTGAGCGCCTCGAAGCTGCGCGCCCTGATCACGCCGAGCCACAGGCCACTGCCATAGGCCACGTCGTCGAGACGCTTGTAGGCGACATAGCGCACCGGATCGAGCCCGCCGGCGTCGCGATGGGTGAACCAGTCGGCCAGCCCGTCGGCCAGGGCCATGGTGATCGCGATCTTGCGAATCCGCCGGGAAGCGAGCACCGCGATCAGCGTCACCGGCCAATAGTCCCGGCACATCGCCGAAGCCAGCCGCCACATTCCGGCGAAATAGCCGCGCGCCAGATACACCGCCGCGATGCGCGTGGGGTTGTCCAGTTCGGTGAACACCCGCCGCATCCGCACCAGCGCGGTGGCCAACGTGACCAGCCCACCGAGCAGGCCCCATTTGGACAGCGTCGCGAACAGGATGCTCGCCAGCACGGTCCAGGTCGGCACCGACAGCGGCGAGACCATGCCCGCGTGCCGCTTGCCCAGCGGCGCGGCGCCGGTGCCGTAGAACAGCCTGCGGCCGAACCACGCGCGGAAGGCCACCCGATGGTCGTGGGCGACGTGCGCGGCGGGCTCGTAGCGCAGCCGCCAGCCCGCCCGTTCCAGCCGCCAGCACAGGTCGACGTCCTCGGCCACCTGCATCGACTCGTCGAAGCCGCCCTCGTTGAGCAGCGCCGCGCGCCGGGTCAGCAGGGCCGCGCTCGGCACGTACGACACGACTCCGCGCGCGTGCACCGCCGCCTCGCGTCTGCCCAGATCCAGCGAGGACCGGGTGTGCTCGTAGCGGGCCAGCGCGTTGGACTCCTTGTCCAGCGCGACGATCCGCGGCGCGACCAGCGCCACCTGCGGATCGCTGAAGTGCCCGAGCATCACCTCGAGCCAGCCGCTGCGCGGCACCACGTCGGAGTCCAGGAACGCGACGAAGCCCGTTGTGGCCGCCCGTAATCCGGCGTTGCGCGCGGCGGCCGGGCCGAGCGGGGACTCGTGCCGCAGCACCGTCACCTGCCCACGGCCCTGCCGGGGCGGGATCCGCACCGGCTCGTCGGAACCGTCGTCGACGACGATCACGTTGTGCCCACGCAGCGTGGCCAGCAGCCGCATCAACCCGTCGGCGTTGTTGTACAGCGGGATGACGACGGTGATGTCGTCGAGCGAGGGCAGCAGCCGCGGCCGCGGGTTCGCCACACCGGAATCGAGCAGCCGGCGGGCGACGATCGCGGACTTGGTATCGGTCACCTCCAGGTACCCGTCGCCGATCAGCTCGGCGGCCTCCGGGGCCAGGCGCAGCATCCGCGCGGGCGATCCACCGATCAGGATCCGACCCCCGGAAAATGCGCGTACCCGTGGATCGATCCGTACCCCGAAGCCGTCGGGCAGACGATCATGGCGCATTCCTCGCATGCTATGCGCACTCGAGCTCGCAGACATCATCACCCCACAAAAAAGGAGGAAAGTCCGCCAGAAATGCCGCCGTGACCGATATCCGGGCGCGTCAACAAGATCGGCAGCGCACTTTCGGCAACCGACCCGTCTATCCGAGTGGACTCTCGTTGCACGCCTTGGCAGGAGCGCGCTTGACCGTCAACGGCAGCGAGACCCGACCACGGGTACGAACCGGGCGCGAATGATCGACCGCGGGTCGCGGAATCGTGCGGCCCGGCATCGACAGTGCCGCTTCGCCATAGCCCTGCACGCATTCCGGGTCGGGACCGTTGGCGGGCAGGCCGGTGAAGAACTTCGCCGCCATGCAGCCGCCGCGGCACGCGTCGTAGTGCGAGCACTTGGTGCAGGCGCCGCCGTCGACCGGCTCGCGCAGTTCGGCGAACAGCTCCGAGGTGGTCCACACCGCGTCGAAACCGCCGTCGGCGACGATGTTTCCGGCCTTGAACCGGTCGTGGATGGCGAACGGGCAGGCGTAGACGTCACCGACCGGATCGACCAGGCACACCACCCGGCCCGCGCCGCACATGTTCAGGCCCGGCAGCGCGGAACCGAACGCCGACAGGTGGAAGAACGAGTCGCCGGTCAGCACGCCCTCGCCGTTGGCGACGAGCCAGTCGTAGAGCTCGCGCTGCTGTTCGGGCAGCGGGTGCAGCTCGTCCCAGACGTCGGCGCCGCGGCCGGACGGACGCAGGCGGGTCAGCCGCAGGGTCGCGCCGTAACGGTCGGCGATGGCCTTGAATTCGTCGAGCTGGGCGATGTTGTGCCGGGTCGCGACGACCGAGAGCTTGGCGTCCTTGAACCCCGCGTTGTGCAGGTTCTCCAGGGCGCGGATCGCGGTGTCGTAGGAGCCGGGGCCGCGCACGGCGTCATTGACCGCGGCGTCGGCGCCGTCGAGGGAGATCTGCACGTCGACGTAGTCGCTGGCGGCCAGCCGCGCGGCGACCTCCTCGTTGATGCGAACGCCGTTGGTGGAGAACTTGACCCCGACATGATGGGCGGTCGCGTAGTCGACCAGCTCCCAGAAGTCGGGTCGCACCGTCGGCTCACCGCCGCCGATGTTGACGTAGAAGATCTGCATGCGCTCGAACTCGTCGATGAGCGCCTTGCACTGCTCGGTCGTCAGCTCGTTCGGGTCGCGGCGACCCGACGAGGACAGGCAGTGCACGCAGGACAGGTTGCACGCGTAGGTGAGTTCCCAGGTCAGGCAGATCGGCGCCGCCAGGCCGGATTCGAACCGGTCGATCAGCTTGCCGCCCTGGGTGGTGTCCGTGGAGGCAGGCAGGCTCACCGGTGTCACCGGCGTGACCGGGCCCGGCGCGGGCACGATCATGTCGGTGTCGGCCAGCTGCGCCAGCGCCTTGATGTGGGCGTCGGACGCGCCGACGCCCTTGGCTCGCAGCGCGTCCCGCACCGAGGCGTGAGCAGGCAGCGACTGCACCACGTCGACCAGATCGCGGCTCTTGAGGAACGAGAGCTTGCGAGTGCCGAAGTGGTACAGCAGCGCACCGAAGGACTCCGGGCGCAGCGAGACGCGCGGATGCAGCGCCCAGCGGGTGTCGAGATCGAGCACGCCTGCCTCCATGGTCAGTACACGCCGCACATGCCGTCGATGCTGACCTCTTCGATCAGCGTCTCGGTGACCAGGTCTTCGTCGGATTCGACGGTCGCAGGCGTTGCGTTCTCGGGCATGACTACCTCCATTGTGTTGCCGGTCACCGCCGACTTTAACGTCAGTCACTGCCATAAAGGGGCGGAATTCGAAAATCTCGATGGCCGCGAGCACCTCGGCGCACCCCTCTAGACTTCCGGGAGCAGGACGGGAACGCCGCCGGTGGGTCCGGTGGCAGTAGAGGTGAGGCGGAAGCTTGCGTAACCACGGAGGGGCAGGGAGCGGCGCGCATTCCACACTCTCGGAGTCGGAGATCGTCGAGGCGGCACTGCGAGTCGTGCGCGAGGACGGCGTGGAGAAACTGTCGATGCGCAGGCTCTCCCGCGAGCTCGGCGTCTCGCCGATGGCGCCGTACTACTACGTCGCCGACAAGCGGGAACTGCTCGATCTGGTGGCCAGCGCGGCCCTGCTCGGGGTCCGCAAGCCCACCCGGGAGTCGGGGCCGTGGCAGGAGCGCCTGCGCGACCTCATCGATCAGATAGACGATAAACTGCGCAGGCATCCCGGCCTGGGCGACATCCTGCTCGAGCAGATGCTCGGCAAGCAGCTCGACCTGATCGACGCCGTGATGGAGATCCTGTTCGACGCGGGCTTCAGCGACCGCAACGTGCTGGCCGCGTATGCGACCATCCACACCTACCTGTTCGGCCGCAGCCGGGTGAATCCGCGGGACCGCTCCGCCCCGGCGGACGTGCTGTTGCCCGAGGCGGTGGCACGGGCCACGAAGTACATGGCGGACCTGCGCGGCAAGTACTCCTACGACTTCGGGATGGAGGTGCTGGTCGCCGGTCTCGAGGCGCAGCTTGCCCTGCAGGCGCGTCCCGACCTAGCATGAAACTGAAACACGTTCTAGTTTTGTTCGAGAGGACGACATGACCACAGTCGAGGTTCCGCACGGTTCGCGGTCGGTGGTGCTGCGGGTGGCCGCGGTGATCGCCGAAACGGCCGACACCCACTCCGTGGTCTTCGAGGTGCCCGCCGACCTCCGCGAACGCATGGCCTACACCCCGGGCCAGTTCCTGACCCTGCGCATCCCCAGCGACCAGACCGGCTCGGTCGCCCGCTGCTACTCGCTGGCCAGCTCGCCGTTCACCGACGATCTGCCCAAGGTGACGGTCAAGCGCACCGAGGGTGGCTACGGCTCGAACTGGCTGTGCGACAACATCTCCGCGGGCGACGAGCTCGAGGTGCTGCCGCCCTCGGGCGTGTTCACCCCCAAGAACCTCGACGAGGACCTGCTGCTGTTCGGCGCGGGCAGCGGCATCACCCCGGTGATGTCGATCCTGAAGTCGGCGTTGTCGCAGGGCAACGGCAAGATCGTGCTCGTCTACGCCAACCGCGACGCCGACTCGGTGATCTTCGCCGACGAACTGCGCGACCTGGTGGGCAAGCATCCCCAGCGCCTGTCGGTCATCCACTGGCTCGAGCCGCTGCTCGGCCTGCCGACCGCCGACATGCTGGCCACCCTGGTCGCGCCCTACACCGCCTACGAGGCGTTCATGTGCGGACCCAAGCCGTTCATGGACCTGGTCCACGACGCGCTGGCTACCCTCGAGGTGCCGCGCAACCGCACCCACGCCGAGATCTTCAACTCGCTGGCGGGCGATCCGTTCGCCGACCACGCTCCCGTCGAGCTCAGCGAGGAAGAGGCGGCCGACGCCGCGACCGTCGAGGTGGAGCTCGACGGCCAGGTGCACGAGCTGTCCTGGCCGCGCAAGCAGACGCTCGTCGACATCATGCTCGACAAGGGCCTGGACGTGCCGTACTCCTGCCAGGAGGGCGAGTGCGGCTCCTGCGCCTGCACCGTGCTCGAGGGCAAGGTCGAGATGGCCAACGCCGAGATCCTCGACCCCGAGGACATCGAGAACGGCTACATCCTCGGCTGCCAGGCCCGGCCGGTCACCGACCACGTGAAGATCCAGTTCTGAGCGGGGCCGCGCCGCCTCAGCGCAGCGCGCGGTAGGCGGCGCGTTCCTCGGGCGTCAGGTGCTCGACGGCGTAGCTCAGCGCGGTCCGGCCCATCCCGGCCGCGTTGGCGTCGAGGAAGCCGGTGAGCACCGCCGGATCGACGCGTTTGCCGATCTCGCGCAGCATCCAGCCCAGCGCCTTCTGGATGAGATCGCGGCGGTCGTCGAGCAGCTCGCTCGCCAGTTCCAGCGTGGTGCTCGGATCGCCCGCCTTGATGAAGGCGAAGGTCGACAGCAACGCCACCCGCCGCTCCCACAGCGAATCCCGCCGCGCCAGGTCGAACAGCAGGCCGCGGTCCTTGTCGAGCAGCCACGGGCCGACGATGTTCTCGGCGGAGGCGTCGACCAGATCCCAGTTGTTCACCCGGCCCCGGCGCACCGCGTCCAGGTAGAACTCGACCATCTCCGCGCGCGCCGCGTCGTCGCGGGTGCGCGGTTTCGACGCCGCCGCGAAGCGGGCGTTCAGGATGAGCAGCGCGGCCAGCCGTTCCTCGTGGACCGGGCTGTCGAGCAGGTCGCCGATCTGCTTCAGCGGCAGGGTGGCGAACTGTTTGGCGACCTTGCGCGTGGCGGGGACGCGAACGCCGAGGAAGACATCGCCCTCACCGTATTCACCGGCGCCCGTCTTGAAGAAGCGCTGGAGGTGGATGGCATCGGCGGGATCGGCTTGCTCGGCGAGCGCCGCCCGCACCTGCGCGGCGGTGGGGAGCTCGGACACAGGGCACCTCCGGCGTCGGGGGAATTCCCTCGCATTCAACACCGGCGGACCGACAGATTCGCGTCGGCCGCCGACGGGCGTGTCCGCCGACCGATCGGCTCGGCGACCTCAGCCGGGCAGCGCGCCGACGACCCGGCCGGACTCGAAAGTGGCGGCACTGCTGGGCAATTCCCCCGGCCTGCCGCTGTTGCGGACGGTGACGGTGCCGGTGCCGGCGGTCGGGCGGCCGAGTTCGTCCATCTTGCGGATCGTCTGCGCGGCGACGGCCTGAGCGCTGTCGAACAGGCGAACGCCGTCCGGCAGCGCCCCGATGATGGCATCGATGACCAGCGGATAGTGCGTGCAGCCCAGGACGACGCCCTCCACATCGGCGGGCGTGCGAGCGGCCGCGTCGGCGATGGACTCGCCGATGGCGGACAGGTCGCCGCGGTCGATCGCGTCGGCCAGGCCGTGGCAGGCCACCCCGACGACTTTGGCGTCTCCGGCGAACTGGGCGATCAGGTCGGCCTGGTAGCGGCTGGCGGTGGTCGCCGCGGTCGCCCACACGGCCACCGAACGGCACTGCGCCGCCGCCGGCTTGATGGCGGGCACGGTCCCGATCACCGGCACCGACTCCCCCACCTCGGCCCGCACGTGCGCCAGCGCGGTCACGCTCGCCGTATTGCACGGCAGCACGATCACTTCGGCGCCGAGTTCCAGCGCCTGCCGCGCCGCACCGAGCACCCGCTCGACCACCCAGTCCTCCGGCTTGGGCCCCCAGGGCGCGCCCTCGGGGTCGAGCAGCAGCAGCAGATCCGCATCGGGACGCATTGTGCGCAACCACGCCGCCGTCGGCAGCAGGCCGAGGCCGGAATCGATAAGCGCGACGATCACGGGTCCACCGTATTACAGGCCCGCGAATCGACCTGCCGCGACCGTATCCCCGCGCACTACACCAGTTCGATCTCGTCGAAGCCCACCGTCAGCGTGTGCCGCCGTTCCCGCAGCACACCGCCTTCGCGGTGCACGCTCCCCTCCGCGAATTCCAGCCGCACCGTGGCGCGGCGCACGTCGACCTCCCTGACCACACCGCAGACACCGCTGAACGGGCCTTCCGGGAAATAGACGACATCACCGGCCGAGTACTCGGTAAACCCCACGGCGCCACAGTAATCCAGGCCGGTGACGAGGTCCCGGCGTCGGCCGGTTCTCAGCCGCCGTCCCGATCGATCGGCGCGGCGGCTGTGAACCTTTCCGGATCAGCCCGCGGCGGCGAGCAGGTCGGCCACCGGGGTGTCGGTGGCCAGCTTGGCGCGCAGCTTCATCACCTGACCGGTCAGACCGGCGCCGAGAACGGCGGTGAGGATGCCGTCGCGGGAGTAGTAGGCCAGGAACTTGCGGCCGTCGTCACTGACCACGGTGACGTCGTCGGCGGGCGACGGGGTGCCCAGCGCCTGGATCTTGACGTCGTACTGGTCGCTCCAGAAGTACGGCACCCGGGCCGCGGTCGGGGCCGCACCGCCGAGCAGCGCGGTGACCAGCAGCTTGGCCTGCTCGCCCGCGCTGGTCCAGTGCTCCACCCGCTTGCGGACACCGGTGTCGTGCTGCCAGGCGGCCACGTCGCCGACCGCCCAGACGGCCTCCGCGGAGGTGCGGCCGACCTCGTCGGCGAGCACGCCGCCCCCGGCGGAAGCCTCGGCCAGTTCGATGCCGGAACCGGCCAGCCAGTCGGTCACCGGCACCGATCCGACACCGACCACCACCAGGTCCGCATCGACCTCGGTGCCGTCGGTGAGCAGCCCGCCGCGCACCCGGCCGGATTCGTCGGACCGCAGGGTGTCGACGCCGACGCCGCAGCGCAGGTCGACGCCCTCGTCGCGGTGCATGCGGGCCACCAGCCCGCCGATCCGCTCGCCGAGCACCGAGGCCAGCGGAGTCGGCTGCGGCTCGACCAGAGTCACCGCGACATCCGCGGCCCGGAAGCTCGCGGCCAGTTCGCAGCCGATGAAACCGGCGCCGATGATCAGCGCCCGATTCGCGCCGTCCAGTTCGGCGCGCAGCGTCTCGGCGTCTTCGTGGGCGCGCAGCACGTGCACGCCCGCCACCTCGGGCAGCCCGGGCAGCCTGCGCGGGCGCAGCCCGGTCGCGATGATCAGCTGGTCGTAGCCGAGGTCGCTGCCGTCGGCGAGGGTGATCGTGCGCGCGGCGGTGTCGACGCCGGTGACGGCGGTGCCGAGGCGCAGCTCGATATCCTTCTCCGCGAAGAACTCCGGCGGCCGCAGGGTGGTGTCGTCGGTCTCGCCGCGGACGAACTGCTTCGACAGCGGCGGGCGGTCGTAGGGCGGACGCGACTCGTCGCCGAGCAGCAGCACCCCGCCCTCGTACCCGGCCCGGCGTAGTTCCTCCGCCGTGCGCAGGCCTGCCAGACCCGCTCCGACGATCACGATGGGCGCGCTCATACCTGTGTCCTCTCGGCCTGTGCGGCGCCCTGCCTGCTCGCGCGAGCCACCGCCGCCGGGAGCTGACCGCTCATGCTCTCTCGATTCGGCATGCTCGGGCGCCCTACGTGGTTACGCAGACTGCCGCCTTCGGGCGCTGACCGCTCATGCCATGTTCTTGTGTTGCGGGCCACTACGGCCCCGAAGATGTTTGTACCAGTGCGACCCGCCACAGGTGACACCCACGTCGCAACGCAACCGTGCCGCTTCCGATGTCGACCGGGCGGTCAATCAGGGGTAGACCGAGGTCAGAAGTATTTTTCGTCTCATCGAGGAGGCATTCCCCATGTTCACCGACAGCCGCGCACAGGATCTTCTCGCCGTCGTGCTCGGCGCATTCACCGCGCTGTCGCCCCTGTGGGTCGACACCAACGACAACGCCCGCTGGACGCTCATCGTGCTCGGCGTACTCATCGCCGCGACCGGGCTGATCCAGATGGCCCGGGCGAGCATGTCCAGCGCCGACTACGCGATGGGCCTGTTCGGCGTCCTGCTGTTCATCTCGCCGTGGGCGATGGACTTCACCGCGTTCCGCGGCGCCTCCTGGACCGCATGGGTGGTCGGGGTAGTGACGGCGGTGGTGGCGGTCGCCGCGCTGCCCGCGATGAACGAACGCCTGCACAAGATGGCTCCGCATCACTGATGCCGGGCCGACGCGTCGGGCGCCGCAACGCGAAACGCGATGGCGACGCCCGGCAACTCATTCTGGATGCCGCCGAGAACCTGTTCGCCGCACAGGGATTCGACGCCACCCCGACCGCTGCCCTGGCCGCGGCCGCCGGGGTACCCAAGGGCCTGGTCTTCTACTACTTCCCCACCAAGAACGCGATCCTGTCCGCGCTGATGCGCGAACGGGTCCCCGAACACCCGATCGACGATCTCGGAGCCGTGGTCGCCCCCGGTGATCCGGCCGCCAGCCTGATCAACCTCGACTCCGCCATCAACCTGCGCGACCACCATTCCTCGGTCCTGCGGGTGATCATGTGGCGCGAGGCCGACACCCACCCCGACGTGCGGCGTACCCTGCGCAACCTGCGCGACCAGCTTCTCGACGCCACCGCCCGCGTCCTGCAGGCCAGCGTCCCCACGCCCGTCCGTCCGAGCACCCTGCACGCGTGCGCGTCGGCCTGGGTCTCGGCCATGTTCGCCATCGCCAGCACCGACCGCCTGCACGCCCTGGACGGCGTCCCGGTGCCGACCCCCGACGACCTGCTCGATGTCGCCCAGGTGGTGGCGGCGGGGATGACCCAGCTCGGCTGAGGACCGCCCGCCCTCACCCCGGCGCGGAGGCGCGTTCGTGGCCGGTCACGGCGTCCGGTGTACCGGCGACGTCCGCGCGGGCACGCAGGACCCGCGCGGCCACCCCGCCCAGCACGATGTGCAGGACCGCGGCGACCGACGCGACCGCGTGCAGTCCCGTGACGAACGCGCCGCGCGCGGCGTCGAGCGTCGCGGGAGCCGCCCCGGGCAGCCGCAACGTCTCGCCGAGGGTCGGCGCGAGATCGGGTCCGGCCAGCCGGAAGACCAGCGCGGCCAGCGAACCGAAGACCGCGATCCCGATCGCGTTGCCGAGTTCGTTGCCGGTCTCGGCGAGCGCGGCGGCCGATCCCGCCCGCGCGGGCGGCACCGCCGCGACGGCGATATCGGCGACCACACTGAACGAGATCCCGTACCCGATCCCGGCGACGGCGGTCGAGGCGATGTACCAGCCGATGCCCGCCGCGTCGTCGGCGAGCAGCAACAGCAGCAGTCCCGCCGCGATGCCGAAGTGCGCGCTGATCAGCGCGTTCGACCGGCCGATCCGGGCGACCACGGCCGGGGTCAGCACCGCCGCCACGGTGAGGACGACGGCGCCGGGCACCGCGAGCCACGCGGCGCGGGCGACCGTGAGCCCCAGCACGGATTGCAGATAGGTACTCGCGAGATAGGCCGTCGCCGACCACGCCGCCAGCGGCAGGAACCCGGTGACGATCGCGATCGCGAACACCGGATTGCCGAACAACCCGAATTCGACCAGCGGGTGCGCGATCCGGAACTGCCTGCGCACGAACCACGCCAGCAGGGCGACGCCCACCAGCCCGGCCACCGAGCCGGTCGCCGACGGACCGTCGGCCGCCGCGTGCTTCAGCGCGTACATGGTGAGCAGCAATCCGGCGGCCGAGGCGAGCACACTCGCCACGTCGACCCGGCCGGTGCCCGGCGCGCGCACCTCGCGCAGCAGCACCGGCGCCAGCAGCAGGAACACCAGCAGCACCGGCAGATTGAGCAACAGCACCGATCCCCACCAGAACCTGGTGAGCAGCTGTCCCGCCACGATCGGCCCGATCGCGAAGCCCGCGGCGAAGGTGGCGGCGAAGATGCCGATGGCCTGGGCCCGCGTACGCGGATCGGGGAACAGGGTGCTCAGGATCGCCAGCGCCGACGGCAGCAACGTCGCCCCGGCCACGCCCATCAGCACCCGCAATCCGATCAGGATCGCCGCGTTCGGCGCGAAAGCCGCTGCCGCCGAGGCGATACCGAAGACCGCGGCGCCGATCAGCAACAGCCGCAACCGCCCGTACCGGTCACCGATGGCGCCGAACGCGATCAGCAGCGAGCCGACCGCGAAGCCGTAACTGTCCAGGATCCACAGGGATTGGTCGGCGCTCGGGGTGAGGGCCTCGGTGAGCACGGGCATGGTCAGGAACAGCACCGAGCCGTCCATGGCGACCAGCAGCACCGGGCCAAGGATCACCAGCAGGCCGAGCCAGGCCCGCACCGGCGTGGGTGGGGCGTCGTGTCGAGTCATGTCCCGAATCTGCGGCGGTCCGCGCCCGGCAGCCAGACCCGGCGATGGGTACACCTCGCAGGGACACCCGCCGCCCGGCCGCCGTGCCTACGATCGGAAGGCATGGAACGGGAAACCCTCGGCGCCTTCCTCAAGTCCCGCCGCGGCCGGGTCACGCCCGAGTCCATCGGGTTACGGACCTACGGCGTGACCCGCCGGGTTCCCGGTCTGCGCCGCGAGGAGCTGGCCCAGCTGGCCGGGGTCAGCGCCGGGTACTACACGCGGCTCGAACAGGACCAGGCGGGAACCGCGTCGACGCAGGTCATCGATGCCATCGCGCGGGTGCTGCGGCTGGACGTCGCCGAGACCGCCCACCTGCACAACCTGGCCGAATCGCCCGCCGCGCCCCGGCTGACGCGGTCCGGGCCCGAACGCGCGCACCCGCGAGTCCTCGCCCTGCTCGACGCGCTCGGCGACAGCATGCCCGCGCTCGTCCTCGGCCGCCGTGGGGACGTCCTGGCCTGGAACCCCACCGGGCACGCCCTGTTCGCCGCACACCTCGATGCCGCCGCGCCGGCCGATCCGGCGGTGCGGCCGTCGATCCCGCGCATGTTCTTCCTCGATCCGCTCAGCCGGGACCTGCACCGCAACTGGTCCGAACTGGCCCGCGTCCACGTCGCCTACCTGCGCCGCACCGCGGGCCGCTACCCCACCGACGCGCACCTGGCCGAGCTGATCGGCGAACTCGCCATGCGCAGCACCGAGTTCGCGACCCGGTGGGCCGAAGGGGAAGTCGCCGACTGCACCGTCGGCGCGATGCACCTGCACCATCCCACCGTCGGCGACGTCGATGTCGACTACCAGGTGTGGTTGCAGCCGGACAGCCCCGATCATCGGCTCGAGGTCTACACCCCGCGCGACGCGAGCACCGCCGACGCGCTGCGGCTGCTCGCCCGGGCGGCAGCGGAGAGTGCGAACCGCCAGGATCGGGTCGTCACCCCCGAATGAGCGGCTAGCTCGGCATCAACGGGCGGACAGCACCGACTTTCCATCGCGGCGCCCGCGGCCACGTTCGACCGCAAGCAGTCCGAGCAGGTGGCGCCGTATCCGTGGATACGACGCCACCTGCGCCTCGTCAGCCGGCGATGATCGACGCCGCGACGCCGGCCGGAACCGGCGCGTAGGAGTCGAACACCATGGAGTAGGTCGCTCGGCCGCGGGTCTTCGAACGAAGATCCCCGATGTAGCCGAACATCTCCTGCAGCGGAGTCAGGGCCCGCACGACGCGCGCGCCCGCCCGCTCGGTGAGCTCGGTGACCCGCCCGCGCCGGGCGTTCAGATCACCGATCACCTCGCCGAGATACTCCTCCGGGGTGACGACCTCCACGGCCATCACCGGTTCGAGCAGCACCGGCTTCGCCCGCGCGACCGCCGCGCGCACCGCCGCCGCACCCGCCAGCCGGAACGCCAGATCCGACGAATCCTGCACGTGGGCGGCGCCGTCGAGCAGCGTCACCCGCACGTTCACCAGGGGGAACCCGGCGAGCGCGCCGACCCGCAGCGCGTCCTGCGCGCCCGCGTCGACCGCGGGCAGGTACTCCCGCGGCACGCGCCCACCGGCCACCCGGCTCTCGAATTCGTAGACCGCGCCGTCCTCGGCCACGTGCGGCCGCACCGCGATCACCACCTTGGCGAACTGCCCGCGCCCGCCCACCTGCTTGCGATGGGTGTACTCGAACTGCTCGACGGCGGCGGTGATGGTCTCGCGATAGGCCACCCGGGGCGCGCCGATCTCGGCCTCGACCCGGAACTCCCGGCGCATCCGGTCGACCAGGATCTCCAGATGCAGCTCGCCCATGCCGCCGATGACCGTCTGACCGGTCTCGGCGTCGACCTGCACGGTGAACGTCGGATCCTCCTCGGCCAGGCGCGCCAGGGCGGTGCCCAGTTTGTCCTGATCCGCGCGGGTCCGCGGTTCGATCGAGACCGCCAGGACGGGTTCGGGGAAGGCCATCGACTCCAGCACGACCGGATGGTTCCGATCGCACAGGGTGTCGCCGGTGCGCGTCTCCTTCAGGCCGATGACGGCACAGATCTGCCCGGCCCGCACCCGATCGACGGCGATCTCGGTGCTCGACTGCATCTGGAACAGCTTGCCCAGGCGCTCCTTTCGTCCCGTGGTCGAATTCAGTACGGCCGCACCGGGTTCGACATGTCCCGAGTAGACCCGCAGGTACACGAGCTTGCCGAAGAACGGATGCAGCGCCACCTTGAACGCCAGCGCCGCGAACGGCTCGGCGACATCGGGTGCGCGCTCGAGGTACTCACCCTCCGGCGAGAACCCGTGTACGGCAACGACATCCAGCGGCGAGGGCAGGTAGTCGACGACCGCGTCCAGCAGCGGCTGCACGCCGATATTGGCCAGCGCCGAACCGCACAGAACCGGGTAGGCGCGCGCGTCGATCGTCATCGTGCGGATGGCGGCCTTGAGCACGTCGACCGGAATCGGCGCGCCGGACAGGTACGGCAGCAGCACCGCCTCGTCGGCCTCGGCGACCGCGGCCACCAGCGCCTCGCGGTGCTGTTCGGCCGTGACGCGCAGGTCGTCCGGGATCTCGACGATCTCGAACCGCACGCCACGGTCGGTGTCCCCACGCCACACCTTCGCCGTCATCTCGACCAGGTCGACGATGCCCTCGAACTCGCGCTCGGCGCCGATCGGCAGCTGGATCACCAACGGCCGCACGCCGAGTCGCTCCGCGATGGTCCGCACGGTGAACGCGAAGTCCGCGCCGAGCTTGTCCATCTTGTTCACGAAACAGAGGCGGGGCACGCCGTAGCGGTCGGCCTGCCGCCACACCTGCTCGGACTGCGGCTCGACGCCCTCCTTGGCATCGAACACGGCGACCGCGCCGTCGAGCACCCGCAGCGATCGCTCCACCTCGACGGTGAAGTCGACGTGGCCGGGGGTGTCGAGGATGGTGATCTCGTGCTCGTTCCACCGGCAGGTGGTGGCCGCGGCGGCGATGGTGATGCCGTGCTCGCGCTCCTGGATCATCCGGTCCATGGCGGCGGTGCCGTCGTGGACCTCACCCAGGGTGCGGGTGACGCCGGTATAGAACAGGATGCGTTCGGTGGTGGTCGTCTTGCCCGCGTCGATATGGGCCGCGATGCCGATATTGCGCATGTGGGCGAGGTCGGGCCGTCTCGTGGTCATGGGAATCCCCCAGTACGTCAACTAGTTCGGTCGAAGAAGTCGACGCTCGCCAGTTGTGCGTTCCACCGGACGGCACGGGCATCGAATCACGCGGCGCCACACCGGCGCCCGAGGACCCGATGCGAACTAGCGCCGCGAATGCGGACGTACCGTAACCATGCCCCCAGTTCTACGCGCTCGGACCCCGCGCTGTCGACGGGTTTTCCCGTCCGATGTCCTCGGGGCCCGGCGGGCATAAATCGGCCGTCACGGCAGTTCGTCTCACCGAGGGGACATCGCGCCGTCGATCGCGGTGGCCTCGTCCAGCGAGTCAGCCCACCCAGAGGAGACCCACCGATGACAGCGGCATTCGACCCGCACGATCTGCTCGCGACAGCGAAGCTCGGCGTGCTCGCCACCATCAAGGCGGACGGACGGCCCCAGCTGTCGCCCGTCACCCCGTACTACGACCGCGAAGCCGGCGTCATCTACGTCTCGATGACCGAGGGCCGCGCCAAGACCACCAACCTGCGCCGCGACCCCAGGGCCGCCGTCGAGGTGACCGCGCCCGACGGCTGGTCCTGGGCCACCGCCGAAGGCAGCGTCACCCTGACCGGTCCCGGCACCGATCCCGACGGCCCCGAGGTCGCCGCCCTCGTCGACTACTACCGCGCCGCCGCCGGCGAGCACCCGGACTGGAACGAGTACCGCGAGGTCATGGTCGCCGACCGCCGCGTCCTCATGGCGCTGAGCGTCGAACACGTCTACGGCGCCAAGATCCGCTGAACGCCGGAACCGTTTCGGCCCCAAGAACTCTCAGGGCTCTGCCAAAGAACCTCGGTACCGTGGGCGCAACGAGCCCGTTCTTCATCCTCAGGCAGGAGAAGCCGTTGAGTCAGGAATCAGTGTTGCGCCGAGTCGTGCACGGCATGAACGCGGGCGTGGTCGCGCTGACCGAAGCCCCCGTCGTCGGCAAGTTCCTCGGTAAGGCGTTCGCGCAGGTCAGCTACGTCGGCCGGCGCTCGGGACGCACCTTCAGCACCCCGGTCAGCTACCGCCGCTCCGGGGACGAGTACGTCATCGGCGTGGCCATGCCCGACAAGAAGCAGTGGTGGCGCAACTTCCTCGGCGAGGGCGGCCCGATCACCTTGCGCATCGACGGCGTCGACAAGGCCGGTCACGCGGTGACCCACCGCGACGACCGTGGCCGGGTCACCGTCCGCGTCCGCCTGCTCGCCCCGGCCTGATTCCCGCCGCTCAGATTCCCGGCGCCGTCAGGAACGCGGTGACGTCGGCAGCGAAGCGCTCGTGCTTGATCGCGCCGAGGTGGCTGGTGTCCGGGTAGACCACGAGGCGGGCGTCGGGGATGCCGTCGGCGGTGCGCCGGAAGGTCTCGACGGAGTAGTACTCGTCCCGCTCACCGCCGACCACCAGGGTCGGGGCGGTGATATCGGCGAGCCTGCCGTCGAGGTCGAACGCGTCCTCGGCGCGCACGAACGCGAGCGTGTCGGCCGGGTTCTTCGGCCGCACCAGGGGATCTGCGAGCCAGGCGACCGCGCCGACCAGCCGTGCCTTGACCCGCGACTCGATCCCCTGGGTCGCCAGATGATGCAGCGCCCGCTTGCCCGCGGCGGCCGCCGTCGCGTACTTCATCTGCGATTCCCTGGCAGCGTCCTCGAGCCGATACCCCGACGACGCGACCACCAGCCGCCGCACCGCCGACGGATGATCCGCGGCGAGCTGCAAGGCCAGCGACCCACCCGACGAAATCCCGAGCACGTCGACCGGAGCACCGAACTCGCCCAACAGCGCCTCCGCATGCTCGCGCGCGATATCGGCCATCGTCGTCCCCACCGCCATCCCCGGCGCCCGATTCACCGCGTACACCCGGAAGTTCCTGGCCAGCGGCGCCATCGTCTTGATCTCCGAGCTCCGCATCCACCCCCGCGGATTCGCGTGATCGGGCGTGAACCACCGGAGAAACACCAGCGGCGGCCCGTCCCCGAACGCCAGATAGGGCATCCCGTGCTCGAGCACACCCTCGGTGACCTCGAACCCCTGCACCACAGACACGCCTGCCTCCGATCCGCCGGATATCTCCCTCCCGAACGCTACCCAGCGTGGTGCCGCCCCGCGATGACCCCGGAGGTCATGGCGATCTCGTCGCTGGCCGCCGCGCTGGATCACTGGTGCTGCGGCCACGCGACAGCCCCGGGAAACGCCGAACGGCGCCGCTCCCGGGGGAGCGACGCCGTTGCGGTGTCAGTGGGTCTACAGACTCACTTGATGATCTTCGTGACGCGACCGGCGCCGACGGTGCGGCCACCCTCACGGATCGCGAAACGCAGGCCCTCGTCCATGGCGACCGGCTGGATCAGCTTGACGGACATCTCGGTGTTGTCACCGGGCATGACCATCTCGGTGCCCTCAGGCAGGGTCACAACGCCCGTCACGTCAGTCGTACGGAAGTAGAACTGCGGACGGTAGTTGTTGAAGAACGGGGTGTGGCGGCCGCCCTCGTCCTTCGACAGGATGTACGCCTGGCCCTCGAACTCGGTGTGCGGGGTGGTGGTGCCCGGCTTCACGACGACCTGGCCGCGCTCCACGTCCTCGCGCTTGATGCCACGAACCAGCAGACCGACGTTGTCGCCCGCCTGGCCCTGGTCGAGCAGCTTGCGGAACATCTCGATACCGGTGACCGTGGTCTTGGTCTTGTCCGGACGGATGCCGACGATCTCGACTTCCTCGTTCACGTTGATGATGCCGCGCTCGACGCGACCGGTGACGACGGTGCCACGACCGGTGATCGTGAAGACGTCCTCGACCGGCATCAGGAAGGGGAGCTCGGTCTCACGGACCGGGTCCGGGATCGACTCGTCGACGGCAGCCATGAGCTCGACGATGGACTCGGCCCACTTCTCGTCGCCCTCGAGGGCCTTCAGGCCGGAGACGCGCACGACGGGGGCATCCTCGTCGAATTCCTGCGACGCCAGCAGCTCGCGGACCTCCATCTCGACGAGCTCGAGGATTTCCTCGTCGTCGACCATGTCCGACTTGTTCAGCGCGACCAGGATGTAGGGCACGCCGACCTGACGGGCGAGCAGCACGTGCTCACGGGTCTGCGGCATCGGGCCGTCGGTGGCGGCCACGACCAGGATCGCGCCGTCCATCTGGGCGGCACCGGTGATCATGTTCTTGATGTAGTCGGCGTGGCCCGGGGCGTCGACGTGCGCGTAGTGGCGCTTCTCGGTCTGGTACTCGACGTGGGAGATGTTGATCGTGATACCACGAGCCTTCTCCTCCGGCGCCTTGTCGATCTGGTCGAAAGCGAAGCTCTCGTTCAGATCCGGGTACTTGTCAGCCAGCACCTTGGTGATCGCCGCAGTCAGCGTGGTCTTGCCGTGGTCGACGTGACCGATGGTGCCGATGTTGACGTGGGGCTTCGTCCGCTCGAACTTCGCCTTCGCCACTGTTGTCCTCCTGGACTAGTTAGTGCGTGCTTTTTTGCAGCAGTGCGGTTATTAAGGGGGGTCGTGCTGACGCCCGGTTGCCGGGGCCAAGCGTACTTGGCCCCGGCAAGCGAATTACTCGCCGGTCGCCTTGGCGATGATCTCCTTGGACACGTTGGCCGGAACCTCCGCGTACTGGGCGAACACCATGGAGTAGTTCGCGCGGCCCTGGGTCTTCGACCGCAGGTCACCGATGTAACCGAACATCTCCGAGAGCGGAACCAGCGCCTTGACGACACGGGCACCACTGCGTTCCTCCATGGCCTGGATCTGGCCACGGCGGGAGTTGAGGTCGCCGATCACGTCGCCCATGTAATCCTCGGGCGTGATGACCTCGACCGCCATGAGCGGCTCGAGGATCACCGGACCGGCCTTACGGGCCGCTTCCTTGAGGGCCTGCGAGCCCGCGATCTTGAACGCCATTTCCGAGGAGTCGACGTCGTGGTACGCGCCGTCGAGCAGGGTGACCTTCAGGTTCACCAGCGGGTAGCCGGCGAGCACGCCGTACTGCATGGCGTCCTGGGCACCCGCGTCGACCGACGGGATGTACTCACGGGGCACGCGACCGCCGGAGACCTTGTTCTCGAACTCGTAGTGCGCGCCGTCCTCGCCGACGAAGGGCTCGACCGCGATGATGACCTTCGCGAACTGGCCGGAGCCACCCGTCTGCTTCTTGTGCGTGAACTCGAGCTTCTCGACCGGCTTGGTGATCGTCTCGCGGTAGGCCACCTGCGGCTTACCGACGTTCGCCTCGACCTTGAACTCGCGCTTCATGCGGTCGACGAGGATGTCGAGGTGGAGCTCGCCCATGCCGCCGATGACGGTCTGGCCGGTCTCGGCATCCAGCTTGACCGAGAACGTCGGATCTTCGCGCGCCAGCTTCTGGATCGCGGTGCCGAGCTTCTCCTGGTCGGACTTGGTCTTGGGCTCGATCGAGACCTCGATGACCGGGTCCGGGAACGTCATCGACTCGAGGACGACCTGGTTCTGCGGGTCCGAGAGGGTGTCACCGGTGGTGGTGTCCTTCAGACCGATCACGGCGTAGATGTGGCCGGCCGACGCGGTGGTGACCGGGTTCTCCTTGTTGGAGTGCATCTGGAACAGCTTGCCCAGACGCTCCTTCTTGCCCTTGGTCGAGTTGACGACCTGCGAGCCGGAGTCGACCTTGCCCGAGTACACGCGGACGTAGGTGAGCTCACCGAAGAACGGGTGCACCGCGATCTTGAACGCCAGGGCCGCGAACGGCTCGTCGACGTTCGGCTTGCGGGTGACCAGCTCGTCTTCCTTGCCGGGCACGTGGCCGGTGGTGGCCTCGACGTCCAGCGGGGAGGGCAGGTAGTCGATGACCGCGTCGAGCATGGGCTGCACGCCCTTGTTCTTGAACGCGGAACCACACAGCACCGGGTACAGCTCGGAGTTGACCGTCATCTTGCGGATGGCGCCCTTGATCTCCTCGACCGAGAGCTCCTCGCCGCCGAAGAACTTCTCCAGCAGGGACTCGTCGGACTCGGCGACGGTCTCGAGCAGCTCCTGACGGTACTGCTCGGCCTTGTCCTTGAGATCGGCCGGGATCTCGACGACCTCGTACTCTTCGCCGAGCTTGGTCTCGCCCTTCCAGACCTTGGCGTTGTTCTCGACCAGGTCGACGATGCCCTCGAAGTCGTTCTCCGCGCCGATCGGCAGCTGGATGACCAGCGGCTTGGCACCGAGACGATCCTTGATGGTCTGCACCGTGAAGTAGAAGTCGGCGCCGAGCTTGTCCATCTTGTTCACGAAGCAGATACGCGGCACGTCGTACTTGTCGGCCTGACGCCACACCTGCTCGGACTGCGGCTCGACACCCTCTTTGCCGTCGAACACGGCGACCGCACCATCGAGCACGCGCAGCGACCGCTCCACCTCGACGGTGAAGTCGACGTGCCCGGGGGTGTCGATGATGTTGATCTGGTTGTCTTTCCAGAAGCAGGTGGTAGCGGCGGAGGTGATGGTGATACCACGCTCCTGCTCCTGCTCCATCCAGTCCATGGTGGCCGCGCCGTCGTGGACCTCACCGATCTTGTACGTGATACCGGTGTAGAAGAGGATGCGTTCGGTAGTGGTGGTCTTGCCCGCATCGATGTGGGCCATGATGCCGATGTTGCGGACCTTGTTCAGGTCGGTGAGCACGTCCTGTGCCACGGAAATCTTCCCCGCTCGTTAGCTAGTTGGGATTCTCGGGAACGACCCTGGTTCGGGTCGTCACAATGTCAACGCCGGGGGCGGCACCGAAGTGCCGCGTCCCGACTGAAAGCCTTCCGGCGCCGACACTAGCGACGGGCCGGGCGGCAATCACCAGCGGTAGTGCGCGAAGGCCCGGTTCGACTCGGCCATCTTGTGGGTGTCCTCGCGACGCTTCACCGAAGCGCCGAGGCCGTTGCTGGCATCGAGGAGCTCGTTGGCGAGACGCTCGACCATGGTCTTCTCGCGACGAGCGCGGGAGTAGCTGACCAGCCAGCGCAGCGCCAGGGTGTTGGCGCGGCCCGGACGGACCTCGACCGGCACCTGGTAGGTGGCGCCACCGACGCGGCGGGGCTTCACCTCGAGGGCGGGCTTGACGTTGTCCAGCGCACGCTTGAGGGTGACGACCGGATCGGTGCCGGTCTTCTCACGCGCCTGCTCGAGAGCACCGTAGACGATGCGCTCGGCGGTGGACTTCTTACCGTCCAGCAGGATCTTGTTGACCAGCTGAGTGACCAGCGGCGACCCGTAGACCGGGTCGTTGATCAGCGGACGCTTGGGTGCGGGGCCCTTGCGTGGCATATCAGCTCTTCTCCTTCTTGGCGCCGTAGCGGCTGCGGGCCTGCTTGCGGTTCTTCACACCCTGGGTGTCCAGCGAGCCACGGATGATCTTGTAGCGGACACCGGGGAGGTCCTTCACACGACCGCCACGGACGAGCACCATCGAGTGCTCCTGCAGGTTGTGACCCTCGCCGGGGATGTACGCCGTGACCTCGACTGCGCTGGTCAGGCGAACACGCGCGACCTTACGCAGCGCGGAGTTCGGCTTCTTGGGGGTGGTGGTGTACACGCGAGTGCACACGCCACGACGCTGCGGGCTCCCCTTCAGGGCCGCAGTCTTGGTCTTGGAGACCTTGTCGCGGCGACCCTTGCGGACCAGCTGGTTGATGGTTGGCATAGACCGGCTTTCCTTATTGGTAATTGCGGCTTGTATTGCGGTGGGCAGAACACATGTCTTCAGTTCATCGAGCTTTCACTCGCACGTCCGACCGTGTTTTCCTCTACCCGCGGTCGGGCGTGTCGCGCGCAGCTCAGGGCCCTTTTTCTGGGCACGCTGGAACGTACCGGCCGCTCTCGCTGGCCTACGTTCACGCACGAACTTGCCCGTAGCAATCCGGGCACAGGGATCCACGATACCCGTGTGTCCCGCAGAGGGTCAAAGCGGGGCACCTGGTCAGGAGTCTAGCGGGCTCGGTTCAAGGTGAGTTCGACCAGCTTGGCCGCCACCGGGCACGGATCGGGATGGGCGGACCCCGCCCGATAGTTGATCCACCAGCCGACCACACCCGCGTCGGCGGCTTTGGCGCTGACACCACAGGAGTCGGGGTCACCCGGACGACGGATCTCGACCGCGGACGCCCCTTGGATCGTGGTGATCGCCGAGTTGTAGCCGAGCTTCTGATACGTCTGCCGCTCGACGTTGAGCGAGCCGTGCTCGTACCAGTTCAAAGTCAGCTTGGCGCCGCCGCCCGGCGCACCGACGACATCCCACATGCACACGGCTCCGACGAAGGAGTCGTTGAATTGCGCGTCGCCGCCGACGGCTTCGGCCATCTGTTCCTCGGTGAGAACCTCACACTCACGCAGCAACTTGTCGAAATCGACGTTGACCGCGCTCCCCCCGCCGCCTTCACCGACCGCGGCGGGCGCCCCCGGCACCGTCCGGCCGCAGCCGGCCAGCGCGGTGCCCGCGGCGGCGATGATGACGGCGATCGCCGCGAGGCGCGCGGCCGGCCGAGGTGAGCGCGTCCCGGTCACTGCAATCTCCCCAACGTCAGTTCGGCCAGTTGCCGGGCGGCGTCACACGGGCCACGCCCGGGGGCCGTGTACCCGTAGGTCGACCACTCGAAGAAATCGTCGCCGAGCCCGATGGCGAAATCGCACGTGGTGGCGCCGTAGCTGGTTCCGTACGACTGAAACCCGGTGCGCCCCTGGACCGTGACCGACTCGACGACGCGGTCCTTGGACTGCACCCAGGCCCGCTCTCGATCTATCGGACTACCTCGGTAGGAGGCGAAGGTGACCACGGAAGAATCGATGCCCGCCGACTGCCAGTTACACCCGACCGCGTTGCGGAACACCGCCGAGACCTGCGGGAGACCGGCGATCGACCGCACCTCGTCGTCACCGACATGTCCGCACTCCCCGACGAACGGCCCCAGCGCGGCGACCTTGGGTGGCGTCCGCGACGAACCCGAGGAGTCGTCGGAGCCGCCCGACCCGCAGGCAGCCAGTGCCACGCACGCCAGCCCGATCGCCACCGCAGG
Organism: Nocardia sp. NPDC087230; assembly: GCF_044744725.1. Taxonomy (NCBI): domain Bacteria; kingdom Bacillati; phylum Actinomycetota; class Actinomycetes; order Mycobacteriales; family Nocardiaceae; genus Nocardia; species Nocardia sp. NPDC087230. The sequence continues at coordinate 343,014 of NZ_JBIUYV010000001.1, read as the reverse complement.
TTTGAACCGCATAGCCGAAACTCTACCCAGTGGGGCGGGCTGGAGACCGTATCCGATGGTGCGACCTCGCCCACGCGCAACCGATCTCGCCCGCTCCGCCGCACTCATCGATCGGCGGGCGACATTCATCGATGAGCGCGACGACGCGTTCTTCTGTCAGCAACGGCACTCACAGATTGCCGCGGGCCTCCTGCTCGCGTTCGATGGCCTGGAAAAGGGCCTTGAAATTGCCCTTTCCGAAGCCGAGTGAACCGTGCCGCTCGATGAGTTCGAAGAAGACGGTGGGGCGGTCGGCCAGGGGTCGGGTGAAGATCTGCAGGAGGTAGCCGTCCTCGTCGCGGTCGACGAGGATGCCGCGGCGCTGCAGCTCCGCCACCGGGACGCGCACGTGCCCGATGCGGGCGCGCAGTTCGGGGTCCTCGTAGTAGGTGTCGGGGGTGGGCAGGAATTCGACGCCCTCGGCGCGCATGGCGTCGACGGTGGCGATGATGTCGCCGGTGGCCAGGGCGATGTGCTGGACGCCGGGGCCGCGATAGAACTCGAGATACTCGTCGATCTGGGATCGCTTGCGGCCCACGGCCGGTTCGTTGAGCGGGAACTTGACCCGGTGGTTGCCGTTGGCGACGACCTTGCTCATCAGCGCGGAGTACTCGGTGGCGATGTCGTCGCCGACGAACTCGGCCATGTTCGTGAATCCCATGACGCTGCGGTAGAAGTCGACCCAGCGGTCCATCATGCCCAGCTCCACATTGCCGACCACATGGTCGATCGCCTGGAACAGCCGGGCGGTGCGCCGCTGATGGGTGGACGTGCGCGCGACATAGCCGGGCAGATACGGCCCGTAGTACCGCGACCGGTCGACCAGGGTGTGCCTGGTCTCGCCGTAGGTGGCCAGGGCCGCGGAGCGGACGGTGCCGAATTCGTCGGTCGCGTCGTGTGGTTCGACCAGGATGCGCGCACCGTGGTCGCGGGCCCAGGCGATGCAGCGGTCCACGTCGGGCACCTCGAGCGCGATGTCGACGACGCCGTCGCCGTGCCGGTCGTGGTGGGCGACGAGCGGACTGTCCGGGTCGACCGCGCCCTGCACGACGAAGCGCGCTCCCCCGCTGCGCAACACGAACGCCTTGTGGTCGCGATTGCCGGTCTCGGGACCGGAGTAGGCCTCCAGCCGCATCCCGAACGCCGACTGCAGGAAGTGCGCGCTCTGGGTCGCGTTACCCACGACCCACACCAGCGCGTCCCACCCGATCACCGGAAACGGATCGACGCTGTCGTCGTGCTCGATCAGCCCGACGAGCTGCTGCTCAATGGTCATGACCAAGGAAATCTCGCCCCGGCCGACCTAGGCAACAACACCGGAGAACCCTGAACAGGCTGACACGAGAAGCTACCGATTCACCCCCGATGGTGGACAATTTGAATAGCACTCGACCGCGCACGGCACGGAGGTCTCTCGATGCGGACGCCAGCGAAACTGGACGAACTCGATCTCGCGATCCTGACCGCGATGCACACGTATCAGAAGGCCGGAATCCTCGAACTCTCGCGCCGCACGAAGGTCGCGCGGGCCACCGTGCAGGCCCGGATCAACCGGATGGAGGAGTCGGGGGTGATCGCCTCCTACGACCCGCAGATCGACGTCACCGCGGCCGGATTCGAGGTGCAGGCCTTCGTGACGCTGGAGATCGCGCAGGGCGCGCTCGACACCGTCAGCGCCGAGCTCGAGGCCATTCCCGGCGTGCTCGAGGCCTACGCGACCACCGGGTCCGGTGACGTACTGTGCCGGATCGGCGCCGACTCACACGCCGGCCTGCAAGCCGTGCTGCTCAGCATCGACCGGACCGGTTCGGTGGTGCGGTCGCACAGCGTGATCGTGCTGTCGACGGTGATCGCGCGCCGCACCATGCCGCTGCTGCGCACGCTGACCCCGGCGGGCACCGCGAAGGCGCCCGCCTACCGCGAGCCGCGCTGAGCGCTCACCGCCTGCCCAGGCTGACCGCTCACCGCCTGCCCAGGCGGGTCAGCAGGCCGTGCACGTGCGCCTCGGCGGCCGTGCGCGCCGACTCGGGATGCCCGGATTCGAGTGCTTCGACGATGCGCCGGTGTTCGCGGAGGGCGACGCGGCGGTTGCGGGCCGAGCACCACAGGTCGCCGCGGTAGAGGTGGGCCTTGGCCTCCAGCCGGGCCAGCTCGTCGACGACGCAGCTGTTGCCGGAGGCGTCGCGGATGAAAGTGTGGAACTCCAGGTCGAGCTGGGCGTCGCGGGCCGCGTCGGTGGCGTCGTCGAGGTTGGCCTCCTGGGCGGCGAGGATGCTCGCCAGCTTGTCCAGGTCCGCTTCGGTGAGCCGGGTGGCCGCCGCGGCGGCGGCGAGCCCGTCGAGGGCGGCGCGCACCGCGAGGACATCGCGGATCTGCGCCGCGTCGACGGCGGCCACCTTGGCGCCCGCGTGCGGCGCGCTGACGGCCAGCCCCTCGTAGATCAGCTGCTGCACCGCCTCGCGGACGGGGCTGCGGCTGACCCCGAGCTGGGTCGCCAGCGCGGGCACGCTGAGCGATCGGCCCGGGGCCAGCTCGCCGGAGAGGACCATCTGCCTGATCTGCCGGTGCACTGACTGGCCGAGCAGCGCGGAGCTCTCGTCGGTCATCGCCGTGGTCCTTTCCGTGTCGGTGCTCGATTATCCCTGGGGCCGGTAGTTCGCCTGCACCCGCTGCGCCAGGAAATCGGCGGCGGTGACAGGCGGGTATTTGCCCGCCGGGCCCTGGATGATCGCGTCGCGGTCGGCCTGGGCGAAGTAGGCGATGCTGTAGCGCTCACCCTGGTACTCCCCCTCGCCCGGACTGCGGACGCGGTGGAAGTTCGACGGCAGCAGGTCGTCGCTCCAACGGGTCAGCATGTCACCGATATTGCAGGTGATCAGGCTCGACGACGGGGTGATGGAGGTCCATTCCTGCTCCTGCATCTCCTTGCCGGGGCACACCTGCAGGCCGCCCTGACCGTCGCGCTGGAACAGCAGGGTCAGGCAGTCGAAATCGGTGTGCGCGCCGGCCCGCCAGCGCCCGGGGACACCGCGCAGCTCCTCGGGCACCGCGAAGTAGTGCAGCAGCCGCAGCGCGCTCTGGTAGTTCGGCGAGGACGGATCGTGGGCGGCGGTGAAGTGCTCGCGCGGCAGGCCGAGCCGGTCGGCGAAGCAGGACAGCACGCGCATCGCCACCGCCCACGCCCGTTCCTCGAAATCGAGGACACGGGCCCGGAATCCGGCGAGTTCGGTCTCGCTGGGCCAGAGCTGGTCCATGTGCGGACGGGTGATCTGGTAGGACTCCTTCTGGTCGGGCACCCCGATGGACGGACGCACCTGGCTCAGGCTCTCCCAGCCCGCGTTGTTCTGCTTGACCAGCGGATACTGCCCCTTCACGTCCTCGGGCAGCGCGAAGAAATCGGCTGTCGCGCCGAACATCTCGTCGATCAGGTCCTGCGGGATGCCGTGGCCGGAGAGCTGGAAGAAGCCGATCTCGGTGGCAGCGGCCCACAGCTCCTCGGTGATCTCGGCGCGGCGGTGCTCGAAGTCGGTGAGGTCGACGACGCGGATCTCGCGGGCATCGGTTTCCTTACCGAGGCCGCCCATCTGCTTCTCGCGCGAGACTTCGGACAGGTCGTAACTGGTGGTCATGGATGGCTCCTTAGCCGGTGACGGAGATGGCGGGATCGAGGAATTCCTTGGTGACCAGGTCCTTGGCGGTCAGCCCGGTCGGCACGTTCGCGCCGCCCTTGCGCAGGATGGGTCCGAATTCGTCGATGATGCGCTGGACGCGGGCCTCGTCGAAACTGCCGAGGACGCCGTCGGTGTCGTTGCCGATCAGACCGCCGTCGATGAGGGCCTTGGACCCGAAGGCGGCCAGCTCGGCGCTGTACGGGGTGAGCTTGGGGTTCTTCGACACCACGTCGACGACCACGTCGTTCACCGGTGCCGGATCGGCTTCGAACCGCGCCGTCGCCCGCTGGATCATCGGCACGAGCTTCTGCAGGCAGGGCCGCAGTTCGGCCAGCTTGTCGGCGCGCACGTTCACGGTGCGGGCATAGCCCTCGTAGCCGACGTCCTTGAGCAGCTGATAGGCGACGGGCTTGTTCCAGGCCCGCACCTCGTGCTGGTAGGTGAAGGGCTCGGCGTTGGCGAAGCCCTGCTGGGCGAAGGACGGATCGGTGACGAACCGCGATGGGGAGTTGTCGTAGGAGGCGTCGACCTGACCCTGCTGCACCAGCCCGCGGGCGACCAGCCAGTCCGGGTACAGCTGTCCCTTCGACACCACGATCGGCTTGCCCGACTTGCCGATATCGGCGATCCCCCGCCACTCGGGATGGGTCCCGGGATCCCACATCAGCATCTGCGGGCTGTTGCGCAGCAGCGTGGTGACCGCGACGATCGGCTGCTGGCCGGCGGCCGCGATGGCGTGCTCGGAGTGGGCCAGGCCGAGGGTGATGCTCTGGTCGACATACATCTGCGACGGCACCGTCTGGAAGCCGATCGCCGGACCACCGGCCCGGATCTCCAGCTTCACCCCGGTGTCCTTGCCGTCGGTGACGAGCGGACCGGTGATCTTGTTGTTGTCGGCGTCGACCTTGTACCCGGGACCGAGCAGGCCGAAGATCGGCCCGGAGTCGGTCTCGGGCGCCCACTGCAACTGCACGACGACGGTGCTCGGGCAGGCGCCGGCCAGCTGCTGTTCGGCGGGCGCCGGTTCCAGCGCGACGGCGGGACCGTCGGTGGCGTCGTCGGAACAGGCGGTCGCGGCGCCGGCCAGCAGCACGGCGAGCGCGGCGATGCCGATGCGGCGCAAGGGAAGTGTCTTCATGGTTGATCCTCTGTGCAGGGGGACGAGCTAGTGCGCGGAGTTGTGCCAGCGGCCGACGCTGACCTTCTGCACCACGGTGAAAACGGTGAACACGAGCACGCCGAACAGCGCGGCCAGCAGCAACGCACCGATCAGGTCCTCCGATTGCAGGCGGGCGCGGTAGGTGTCGAGCAGGGTGCCGATGCCGGGTTTGCCCTGTGCGAAGAACATGTCGCCGATGATCGCGCCGGTGACCGAAAGCCCGGCGGCGGTGCGCAATCCGGTCAGCGTCGAGGGCAGCGCGGCGGGCAGTTGCAGCGACCAGAGCCTGCGCAGCCTGCCCGCCCGGCCGAGGGTGAACAGTTCCTGCAGGTTGGCGTCGACGGATTTGATGCCGAACAGGGTCATCGCGATGATCGGGTGGATGGCGATGAGCACGCAGACGGTGGTGCGGGCGGCGAAGCCGTAGCCGAGCCACAGCCCGATCAGCGGGACCACCGCGAGCACCGGAATGGCTTGCAGGACCACGGCGTACGGGTAGACGACCTGCTCGATCGGCTTGGCCTGGCTCATCAGCACCGCGATGGCGACGCCGAGGACCGCCGAGATCAGCAGACCGGTGAGCGCCACCCGGGCGGTGACCGCCAGCGCTTCGGCCATCACCGCCAGCTTGGCCGGATCGGCGAGCGATTCGCTGAACACGACGTGCGGCGGCGGCAGCAGGAAGCGGCGCCCCTCGCTGAGCACCAGCATCGACACCGCGTACCAGGCGGCCAGCGCCAGCGCGATGGACACCGTCGGCGCGACGAGGGCGCGGGCGAGCTTGCGGACCTGCGACACCGGCAGTGCCGGGCGCGGACGGGCGGGGGCGACGGCTCGGGCCGCGATACTGACCATCAGGCAGCCTCTTTCAGCGAGCGCGAGATGCGCGAGACGAGTTCGGTGAAGGCGGGATCGAAGCGCAGCTCCCGATCGCGCGGGTAGGGCAGGTCGACGTCGATCACCTCGTGGACGCGGCCCGGCCGGGCCGACATCACCACCACACGCGAGGCGAGGAACACCGCCTCGGAGACCGAGTGGGTGATGAACAACGCGGTGAAGGCGTTGTCGCGGTAGAGGCGCAGCAGCTCCTCCTGCATGTTCAGCCTGGTCATCTCGTCGAGCGCGCCGAACGGCTCGTCGAGCAGCATCAGCCGTGGCTCCAGCGAGAGCGCCCTGGCCAGCGAGACGCGCATACGCATGCCGCCCGAGAGCTGGTGGGGCAGTTTGTTCGCGAAGTCGGCCAGGCCGACCGCCGCGATCGCCCGTTCGACGCGTTCGCGGCGCACGGTCCGGTCGACACCGGCCAGTTCGGCCGAGAGCTCGACATTGCGGCGGACCTTGCGCCACGGCAGCAGGGTGGCCTCCTGGAAGATGAAGCCGATCGAGTCCGTGCGGACCGCGACGGCGCCCTCGCTCACCGGTTCGAGTCCGGCGGCCAGGCGCAGCAGCGTCGACTTGCCGCAGCCGGACGGGCCGACCACCGCGACGAATTCGCCCTCGCGGATGTCGAGGTCGATCTCGGTCAGGGCGAGCGTGCCCTCCTCGCCGCCGAAGCGCTTGCCGACGCCGGCGAAGGAGACTTCCAGGCCGGACAGCAGCGTCCTCGCGTCGGCGTCGTTCACCGTGTCGTAGAGCGTCACCGTGATCACCTTCTCCTACGGGTTGTCGATGTTGCGTGCAACTTGAGATCAATATCAGTGTGAATTGACTGGATTACATGCAATGTGTGATTCGTTTCTGGCGCATTAACAATCAGCGCATGCGAACCAGGCGCGCAGCCAGGTCCTGCGCGTCGACTCGGGTACTGACGCCGTCGCGGATCACGGCCTCGCCGTCGACCCAGACGGTGTCGATCACCCGCGACGACGCGGCGGTGAGCAGCGTGGCGCCGGGGTCGAGGACCGGCAGGCAGGCGAAGTCGCGATCGAAGCGGACCAGGGTGAGGTCGGCGCGGTCGCCGACGGCGACGCCGGTGCGGGTGGGCCTGCCGAGGACGCGGCCCGCCGCGCCGGTGGCCATGTGCAGCATGTCGGCGAAGCCGAGCAGGTCGGCCTGTTTGTGGGCCGCACGCTGCAGGAACGCGCCGAGACGGAGCGCCAGCAGCATGTCCTGGGTGTCGTTGCTGGCGGCGCCGTCGACGCCGAGGGTCACCTCGATGCCTGCGGCCAGCATCTCCGGCACCGGGGCGACGCCGCTGCCGAGGCGCATGTTGGAGACCGGGTTGTAGGACACCGCCACCCCGCGCTCGGCGAAGAGCGCGCGGCCGTGGGCGTCGAGGTTGACGCAGTGCACCGCCAACGTGCGATCCCAGAGGAAACCGCTCGCGTCGAGGTAGTCGACGGCACCGGCGCCTGCATGCAATCGGCACATCTCCTCGTCGGTGGTGGTCTCCAGAACATGTATCGACACCGTCTTGCCCGTCGCCTGGGCGTACTCGCGGGTGGCCGCCATCCCCTCCGGGGTCAGGCAGCGGGGGTTGGGCACGGCCAGCGCGGTGCTGATGCGGGTGCCGAGCAGTTGCTTGTCGAGGGCGTCGACGTGGGCCAGCGCCTCGTCCAGCGGCTGCATCAGGCGCGGATCCAGGCCCCACTTACGAGTGCTGTCGGCCCGATCGGCGAGGCCGCGACCGAGGACGACGCGGATGCCGAGCTCGTCGAGCGCCCGGATCATCGCCTGGTGGATCTCGTCCGACGGGCTCGGCCACATGTGCTCGACCACCGTGGTGACCCCGCTGCGCAGCAGCTCCAGGCCGCCGGCCAGCGCCGAGAGATAGGTCCGCTCGGGGGTGGCCGCGACCGTGAATTCGCCTACGCAGCGCAGCCATTCGAGCAGAGGCAGGCCCTCGCCGACTCCGCGCAGCACGGCTTGCTGCAGGTGGGTGTGGGTATTGACGAAGCCGGGCAGCAGGTAGCCGGAACCACCGTCGAAGCGCGGCAGGTCGGCGTGTTCGGGGCCCGCACGCAGGGCGACGACGACGCCGTCGCGGACGACGACCTCGCCGGGCGCCCAGCCCTGTTCGGTGTAGACGGTGACATCGGTGATGACGACGGACGCGGGGGAACCCATGCGCGCACCTCTTCTGGGATGCGGCTGGTTCGCCCGCCCGGTTCAGCGGAGCACGTCGTCCGTTGCAGCCATGAACGTCGTGGCACCGACCCTAGGAAGCCGGTGTTGCCACGGCGTTAAACCCGTGTCACGGGCGGACGTCCGCACCGGGCGCCAGGATCTCCACGGCCGGGGCAGATTCCGGTTCGAGGAAGGCGAGCAGGCCGGCCGCCTCCGGTTCCACCTGCGCGACTTCGGCTTTCGTCCAGGGCCGGATCGGGCTGATCCGCAGGCGCGCGGTACCGGACTTGACGAAGATCTTGTACAGACCGGCCAGGAAGCCGTCGATCAGGACCGGCGAGACGTTGGCGGCGAAGGCCCGCAACGGCGGCGCGGAGCTGTCACCGACGATCCGCGAACGATCCTGGTGCGAGAGCAGGGCGTTGTCGTACCAGCCGAGCAGCCGCACCGGCGCGGGCAGATCGGGGTCGGCGAGCGTGAGGTCGGCGGCGTCGTAGAGGGTGCGCCCGCGCTCGTCGGTGTAGGTGCGGACCCGATCGCCCAGCGCGGCCACGGCCTGCTTCATCGCGGGCAGACGCGACCACGCCTGCATGTCCATGGTGCTCGCCGGGCCGAACGCGCGCAGATACCGCAGGATCAGTTCGGCCACCGGATAGCTCGGGTCGAGGGGTGCGTCGAGCCAGGGTTGCACCCGCGACCACACCGGCCTGCTGTTGTCGCGCCAGCGCCCGCGCGGCGGTGTTTGCAGCACGGGTAGTTGATAGAGCCAGGTCTGGACGATCGCGCCCGGGTCGCGATCCGGATAGATCCTGGCCGCTTCGTCGCGCAGCGCGGTGGCCGACATCGGCTCGGCACCGAGCACCGCTTCGCCGTGGGCGCGCACCTCGTCGGGCTCGAGGCCGACCATCGCGCCGTAGTTGAAGCCCTTGCGGAACGGCACCTTCTCCAGCTCCGGCTGGATGTGCGGCGCGATGCGCAGCGCGTCGGGCGGGGTGACCAGGTGAATCGTGCCGCGCATCAGGGTGATCCGCACCAGCGAGCGATCCTCGAGCCCCGCCGAGACCACGGCGGGATCGAAATCGGCGATCCGCCCCCACAATCCGACGAACGGCGGCGGGACATCCTGGGCTTGCAGACCGACGAGGTGATCGCACATCTGCGCGGCGGTCAGCGTCGAGCGCTCCAGCAGGTGCTGGCGGGCGAGCAGCGTCCGGTTGAGTACCCGATTGGACAGCTGCATGCGGCTCCTTCGACGACCCGGCGAACGACATGGACAGTACCGCCCGCCACCGACCGCCGCCGGGACGAGCGGGCACCGTCCGCTCAGCGCAGCCGCACGACGACCTTGCCGGTGGCGGTCCGGTTGTCCAGCGCCGCAACGGCTTCGGCCGTCTTCTCCAGCGGGTACAGCACCGGCTCGGGCGCGGGGATGGCGCCGGAGGCCAGCAGCGGCTCGACCTCGGCCCACTGTTCGGCCAGGTAGGTCGGGTGGCTCATCACCCATTCGCCCCACGCGGCCCCGACCACCTCGACGTTCTTGAGCAGCAGCCGGTTCACCTTCACCGTCGGGATCTCGCCCGCGGTGAAACCGACGACCAGCAGCCTGCCGCCACCGGCCAGCGAGCGGACGCTGTCGGTGAAGCGGTCGCCGCCCACCGGGTCGAGCACGATGTCGACGCCACGGCCCTCGGTGAGCTCCTTCACCGCGGCGAGCCAGCCCTCGGCCAGCACCACGTCGGTCGCGCCGTTGGCCTTGGCCACCTGCGCCTTCGACTCGGTACTCACCACCGCGATCACCCGGCCCGCGCCCAGCGCCCTGGCCATGCGCAGGGTGGAGGTGCCGATGCCGCCCGCCGCGCCGTGCACCAGCACGGTCTCGCCCTGGGCGATCCGGCCACGCTTGGTCAGGCAGAAGTGGACGGTGAGGTCGTTGAACAGAATGCCCGCGCCCGCGTCGAGCGAGACGTTGTCCGGCAGCTTGAACACGGCGTGCTCGGGCGAGACGGCCACCTCGGCGACACCGTTGCCGAGCATGGTCAGGGCGGCGACACGATCCCCCGGGCGCAGCGCCGAGCCCTCCGGCGCCTCGCGCACCACCCCCGCCACCTCGCCGCCGACGACGAACGGCAGGCCCGGCTTCATCTGGTACAGGCCGCGCGTCATCAGCACATCCGGGAAGGCGATGCCCGCCGCGTGCACGTCGATCAGGACCCCACCGGGATAGGCCACCGGCTCGGGCAGTTCGACGATCTCGATCGCCGACGGACCATCCAGCTTGCCGACCTGGGCTGCGCGCATTTTCCAGAACCTCTCTCGGTGACACCCTCTACCGCGAACATATCCCGGCGGACCGATCAGCGATGGGCGAATTCCGTCACCGACTCGCTGGCCAGCACCGAGCCGCCCTTGACGATGGTGAGTCCGGCCGAACTGAGCTGATACTGCGTGCCGTCGGTCGGATTGGTCGCGGTGAAACCACCACCGCCGGTCGGCACCGGGTCGTCGAGTTCGATCCCGAGGCCGTCGCTGGCGCGCGCGCCCTTGTAGTAGTAGCGGTTGTCGCCGGTGTGGCAGATGACGACACGGGAGCCGGTGGTGCGCGCGATCGTCATCGCGGCGTCGTTGTCGTTGCAGCGCGGGCTGGTCAGGAAGCCCTGGCCGTCGGCGCCGGAGACGCTCGATTGCAGCGGCGGCACCGTCGTCGGGGTCGGGGTCGGCGCGTTCCGGGTGGTCGGCACGGTCTGGCTGACCGTCTCGATCACCGGCGGCGGGACCACGTCGCCGGTGGTCGTGATCGGCGGATCGGCGATGGTCCGCTGCTTGTCGTCGCCGACGCTGAGCATGATCCACACCGCCGCGCCGACCACCGCGACCACGATCAGCGCGCCCAGCGCACCGGCCAGGATCGGCGTCGACGAACCGCGCCGCGGCGGCAGCGGCAGCGGCGCGGAGGGGTGGGTGTATCCGCCGGGCCGGGTGGGCTGCGGACCGTTCATCCGATAGCCCGGCGGCGGCGTCCACTGCGGCTGCGGGCCGGCGGCCTGCGGCACCACCACCTGGGGACCGGACACCGTCGGCGGTGGCGGCTCACCGGTGTCGTAGGACCGGGGCCCGGTCAGCGGGCCGACCACGGTCGCCGCCGCCACTTGCGGGCCCGGCGCGGTGCGCGGCGCCGCGCGCTCGCCCTGCACCAGCGCGGCGCGGGCCGCGCGAGCCAGGTCACCGGGAGTGGCGTAGCGCTGTCCCGGCCGCTTGGCCATGCCCCGATCGATCACCGGATCGAAGAATTCCAGGGCCGGGTCCACGGCGCTGGGCCGTGGCGGCGGCGCCATCTGATGCGAGCCGATCGCGCCTGCGAGGCTGTTCACCGGGTACGGGACCCGCCCGACCAGGGCCTCGTAGAGCACGCAGGTCAGCGCGTAGGTGTCGACGGCGGCGGTCAGCGGCGCGTCCTCGAAGCGTTCCGGCGCCATGTAGGCCATCGAGCCGACGGCGCTGCCGGTGCTGGTGAGCTGCGGATCGGAGTCGGTGTGCGCGATGCCGAAGTCGACCAGGTAGGCGAACATGCTGCTGGTGAGCAGGATGTTGGCGGGCTTCACGTCGCGATGGATCAGGCCGATCTCGTGGGCGGCGTCGAGCGCGGCGGCGATCTGTTCGACCACCTGCACCGCCTCACCGGGCGTCAGCCTGCCGTGCCGCTGCAGGCGGTCCTTGAGATCGGTGCCCTTGACCAGCCGCATGTCGATGTAGAGGACACCGTCGACCTCACCCCAGTCGTGCACCGGGATGACGTGCGGCTCCTGCACACTCGCCATCGCGTGCGACTCCCGGCGGAATCGCTGCACGTAGACGGGGTCTCTGGCCAGATCGCGGTTGAGCACCTTGACGGCGACAGTGCGATTCTTGGAGGTGTCGTAGGCCTCGTAGACCTCCCCCATACCGCCGACTCCGAGGAGTCTGCGCAATTCATAGCGCCCGAACATCGAGCCCGCCATCGCCCCGCCGGCCATTCCTGCAGGCTACCGGGAGCCGGTGGAATTCGATACCGCTTGCCCCGGCTCCGCGCGAGGGTGTGATCTGCGCCCCGTAAAGTCGTCAGCAGAACTACGCAAGAAGTCGCGGCACACCTGGTGCGCCGTGCAAGGAGCACACGTGTCACTCGATCAGCCACTGGCCCCGCTTCCCCAGGAGGGCATGGGTTTCGCCGCGGCGTGGCCCGTCCGGGCTGGCGATGTGGATCCCTATCACCGGCTGCGCTTCGATGCCGTGGCGCGCTATCTGCAGGACATCTCCTGGGACGAACTGCATCAGACGGCCCTGCATCGGACCGACCCCACCTGGATCGTGCGCCGCACCGTCATCGACGTCATCCGGCCGGTCACCTGGCCCGACCAGGTGCACCTGACCCGCTGGTGTTCGAGCATGTCGACCCGGTGGACGAACATGCGCACGCGGATCACCAGCGACGGCGGCGGGCTGATCGAGACCGAGGGCTTCTGGATCAACCTCAGCGAGTCCAGCAATCTGCCCGCCCGGATCAGCGACGAGGGCCTGGCCTACCTGGCCCGATCCACCGACGAGCACCGGTTGCGCTGGCGGCCCTACCTGACCGATCCGGCCCCGCGCGAGTCCGACACCGATCTGCCGTTCCCGGTCCGCGCGACCGATATCGACCAGTACAACCACGTCAACCACACCTGCTACTGGCAGGCGGTCGAGCAGTTCCTGGTCGACTACCCCAAGCTGGTCGCCGGACCGCACCGCGCGGTCATCGAATACGTGGCCCCGGTGCTGGCCCGTGAGCACATCACGGTGCGCGGCCGCTACGAATCGGGCGACCGGACCGGCCGCCCGGTGCTGCGGCTGTGGTTCGTGGTCGGCGGGATCACCACGACCGTCGTCCGGATCATGCCCCTGCCGGAGTAGCCCCGGCCCGCCGCGCGGACCGGGGCTGCCTCGGCTAGCCCTTGGCCGCTTTGAGCAGATCGGCGCGGGTGGTGAACTTGACCCGCGGCCTGCCCGCCGCCTTGCCCGCGGCCTTCTCGGCCTGGTCGATGGTCTTCCAGCCCTTCCGGTCGACCAGCTCCGGCTGCCGCTGCGCGAGCAGCGCCTGCAGCGCCGCCCGGTCACCGGTCGGCGCGGTGAGCTTGCCCGCGATGAAGTCGGCGATCAGCGCCTCCACCGTTTCCTCGGCGTCGACCCGATTGGAGCCGATCACGCCGCGCGGGCCGCGCTTGATCCAGCCGGAGACGTACACGCCCGGCACCGGCTCGGTCGCCTCGATGACCCGGCCGTGCTCGCTGGGCACGGTGCCGCGCCGCTCGTCGAAGGGCAGACCGGCGATCGGCACGCCGCGGTAACCGATCGAGCGCAGCACCAGACCGGTGTCGAGCGACTCGGTGCGATCGGTGGCGGTCGCCACGAGCTGACCGTTCTCCTCGGTCAGTTCGTTGTGCGCGAACTCGATCGAGGTTGCCTTGTCCTCGCCGTGCACCGCGGTCGGCGTGGTCAGGTAGCGGAAGACGATCCGCTTGTGCGCGGGGTCGTGCTCGGCGGTGGAGTACTCCTGCGCGAGGGTGTACTTCAGCCGCAGCGACGGCTCGATGTTCGGGTCGTCGAGCAGCGCCTGGCTGTGCGGGTCCAGCGCCAGATCGGCCGGATCGACGACGACGTCGACGCCCTTCAGGTGCGTCAGCGACAGGAACTCCGGGGTGCTGTAGGCGGCTTGCAGCGGGCCGCGCCTGCCCAGGATCACCACCTCGCGGATGTTGCTGTTGCGCAGCGCGTCCAGGGCGTGGTCGGCGATGTCGGTCTTGGCGAGCTCGTCCGGGTCGACGGTGAGCACGCGGGCGACGTCGAGCGCGACATTGCCGTTGCCGACGATCACCGCGCGCTCGCCCGACAGGTCGAACTCGCGATCGGCGAAGTCGGGGTGGCCGTTGTACCAGGCGACGAACTCGGTGGCCGAGTGACTGCCGGGCAGGTCCTCGCCGGGCACGCCGAGCTTGCGATCGCTGGACGCGCCGACCGCGTAGATCACCGCGTGGTGGTGATCGAGCAGTTCCTGATGGTCGATGTGCTGACCGACCTCGACGTTGAGGTAGTACTGCAGCGTCTCGCGGCGGAAGGCCGAGTCGAACATGTTCGCCACGTTCTTGGTGCCCGCGTGGTCGGGCGCGACGCCCGCCCGGACCAGACCCCACGGGGTCGGCAGCCGGTCGAACATCTCGACCTCGACGTCGCTGCGGCGCAGCAGTTCGTCGGCGGCGTAACAGGCGGCCGGGCCGGCGCCGACGATCGCGACGCGCAGCGTGCCCAGGTCCTTGGGCGGACGGGTCGGGGTCGCCAGCGGATCGAAGTTCGACTCCAGCGGGTGGCGCTGGAAGTAGGCGGCGTTGATCTCGCGGTACCTGGCCAGCGAGGCGAGCAGGTCGTCCTCGGAGAAGATGGCGTCCACCGGGCACGCGTCGACACAGGCTCCGCAGTCGATGCAGGTGTCGGGGTCGATGTACAGCATCTCCGCCGTGGCGAATTCCGGCTGATCCGGGGTCGGACGGATGCAGTCGACCGGGCACTCGGTGACGCAGCTGGCGTCGTTGCAACAACGCTGCGTGATGACGTAGGCCATAGTGTGCAGATCCTCGAAATGTGTGGTCGGTGGCTCGAGACGTCGTCCGTGGCGGGCCCGCGGCGGGTGTGCCACGAACACATCTACGGTGACGCAGCTTTCAGTGTGCCTCGAGTGTGACCGCTACCTCACCGGCGGTCGGGATTACGGTGGTTCCCATGGTGGCGACCCTGATCCTCATGCGGCACGGAAAATCGGCATACCCCGACGGTGTCGGCGATCACGCCCGCCCGCTGGCGCCGCGTGGGCAGCGGGAGGCGGCCCTGGCCGGTGACTGGCTGCGGGCCACCCAGCCGCCGATCGACGCCGTGCGCTGCTCGACCGCCACCAGGACCAGGCAGACGCTCGCCGCGACCGGGATCGATGCGCCGGTGGAGTACACCGACGACATCTACGAGGCGAACCCGCACACCCTGATCGAGCTGGTCCAGCTCACCGACGATGCCGTCGCCACGCTGCTCGTCGTCGGGCACGTGCCCGGAATCCCGTGGACCGCTTGGGAACTCGCGGCCAATCGCGACTCCGATCAGGCGACCGAGCTCAGCCGCAAATTTCCCACCTCGGCGCTGGCCGTGCTCGAGTTCGACCGGCCGTGGGCACAGCTGGACCCGGGTTCGGGTGAACTCACGTACTTCCACGTGCCCCGCTGAGGGCGGACGCGGCTACTTGAGCAGCTTGCCGCCGACGACGATGCCGACCCCCAGCAGGGCGAGCAGCACGAAGGCGACGAAACCGTTCGTCAGCCACCACACCACGCCGAGCACCAGCACCACCGGCGCCACCGCGATCGCGGTGATCACCGGGCTCTCCTTGACCGTCTCCCAGGCCGATCGGGCCCTGACGCGGTCGATGTCCTTACCTGCCATGTGATCCACACTACGTTTCTGTCGGCCTCTGGTGCCATGCTGAACGGCATGGATTGGAAAATCGAACTCGTTGCCATCCCGGTCACCGATGTCGATCGGGCCAAGGACTTCTACACCAGCATCGGTTTCAACGCCGATCACGACCACACCCCGAGCCCGGACATCCGCTTCGTCCAGCTCACCCCGCCCGGCTCCGGCTGCTCGATCTGCATCGGCCGCGGCCTGACCAGTGCGGCCCCCGGCAGCGTCGAGGGCATGCAGATGGTCGTCCCCAGTGCCCAGCAGGCCTACGAGCAGCTCGTGGCCGCGGGCGTGGAGGCCAGCCCGGTGCAGGACATGGGCTGGGGCCTGTTCACCTTCTTCGCCGACCCCGACGGCAACCGGTGGGCCGTACAGGAGCTGCCGAAGTACAACTGAATTCGCTCGTCCCGCGAGAATAAGTCTTGCTTGGAGCGCACTCCAGGTGGATAGCGTCGGTGGGGTTCCACGAGAAAGGGACGAGCACGATGGATCAGGACGCGGCCCTGCGCAGCACCGCCGGGGACGACGATCGCGAACGCCCGCGATACTCGATCGGCCAGGTCGCCGAGCGATCGGGCCTCAGTCGCGACACCCTGCGCTGGTACGAGCGGATCGGGCTGATGAGCTACGTCGGCCGCGACCACACCGGCAACCGGCGCTTCAGCGACCGCGACCTGGAATGGCTGACGCTGATCAAGCGGTTGCGGATGACCGGCATGCCGGTGGCCGACATGATCCGCTACGCCGAACTGGTCAAGGCGGGTGAGCAGACCTACCCGGAGCGGCTCGCGATGTTCCGCCAGACCAGGTCCGACGTGCTCGACAAGATCGCGGAACTCCAGCAGACCGTGGCCGTCCTCGACTACAAGATCGCCATCTACGAGGGCAGATCCGAGGCCGACCGGCCGGCCACGCACACCGCGTCCACGAGCGAAGGAACCGATACATGAGCACCACCGCGACGCTGCCCACCACCACCCTCGGCACCGGCGGCCCGCTGGTCGGCGTGCAGGGCCTGGGCTGCATGGGCATCAGCGAGTTCTACGGCGAGACCGATCCGGCCGAATCGCGCGCCACCCTCGAGCATGCGCTCGAACTCGGCGTCACCCTGTTCGACACCGCCGACATCTACGGCTCGGGCCACAACGAGGAGTTCCTGTCCGAGTTCGTCCGCGCCCATCGCGACGAGCTGGTGATCGCGACCAAGTTCGGCATCGTGCGCAAGGCCGACGATCCCGCCTACCGCGGCTTCGACAACTCCCCCGGCTACATCCGCGCCGCGGTCGACGCGAGCCTGCGCAGGCTCGGCATCGACACGATCGACCTGTACTACATGCACCGGCGCGATCCGCGGGTGCCGATCGAGGAGACCGTCGGCACGCTGGCCGAACTCGTCGCGGCGGGCAAGGTGCGCGCGCTGGGGCTCTCGGAGGTGACCGGCGACGAACTGCGCGCCGCGCACGCGGTGCACCCGATCGCGGCCGTGCAGTCGGAGTGGTCGCTGTTCTCCCGCGACGTCGAGCGCACCGCGGTGCCCGCCGCCGCCGAACTCGGCGTGGCGTTCGTGCCGTACTCGCCGCTGGGTCGTGGCTTCCTCACCGGCGCGTTCCGCACCGCGAAGGACCTCGGCGACAAGGACTTCCGCCGGTTCCAGCCCCGCTTCACCGGCGACAACGCCGAGCACAACGCCGAGCTGCTCGCCCCGCTGGCCGCGATCGCCGCGGCGCACGGGATCACCCAGGCCCAGGCGGCGCTGGCGTGGGTGCACGCGCGCGCCGAGGCGCACGGCCTGCCGGTGGTGCCGATCCCCGGCACCCGCAAGCGCGTCCGGCTGGCCGAGAACGTCGCGGCGGCCACGGTGCGGCTCACCGCCGAGGAGCTCGCCACGCTGGAGCCGATCGCCGGGCAAGTGGCGGGCAACCGCTACGCCGACATGTCCTTCACCTCCGCCGGTCGGGAATAGCCGTCGGCGCGCCGCGGTCCGACGGGCCGCGGCGCGCGGCGCTAGCATCGCGAGAGTGACCGAACGCCACGACCGCGTGTGGATCGACAAGCAGCACCCCGCGATCTTCAAAGCGCTCAGCGCGACCGCTGCCGAGATCCGCGCCGCCGCGGCGGCCGCGGGGATCGAGCGGCGGCTGATCGAGCTGATCAATCTGCGGGTCTCCCAGATCAACGGCTGCCCGTACTGCCTCGACGTGCACGAGCACGCGGGCCTCGGCGCCGGCTTGTCGGCACAGGAGATCGCGGTGCTGCCCGCCTGGCGGCGCGGCGGCACGTACTCGGCCGCCGACCGGGCCGCGCTGGGGCTGGCCGAGGCCGTCACCACCCTGCCCGACGAGGAGCGCACCGATCGGGAATACGAGATCGCGCGCGAGCATTGGTCCGAGGAACAGATCTCGGTGATCATCTGGATCGCCGTCGCGATCGGCGCGTTCAACCGCGTGTCGATCCTGAGCGCGCACCCTGTTCCGGTGCGGAAGGAGCGCAAGAAGATGTCCGAGACCACCCCCGCCGCGCAGCCCGCGTCGACCGAGCCCGAGCGCCGGGTCGTGCGCAACCCGGAGAAGAACCGCTACGACGTGTTCTACGACGGCGCACTGGCCGGCTTCGCCGAGTACATCGAGCGCGACAACGACACCGATTTCATCCACACCGAGATCGACGGCGCCTTCGCGGGCAAGGGCCTGGGCAGCGTGCTCGCCCGCCAGGCCGTCGAGGACGTGATCGCGCGCGGGCGCACCATCACCGCGCACTGCCCGTTCATCCGCGGCTGGCTCGACAAGCACCCCGAGTACGACGCGCACGTCGTCGGCAAGGGCATCGCCAAGTGAGCGATCTGGAGCTCGATCCCACCGAGGCGGTGTGCGAGCCGTCGGCGAGTCCGGGACCGATCACCGAGCTGTACCCCGCCAGGGAGGTACCGCTCGGTGGCGTGCGCGGTGTGTACGTCGAACGCACCCTGCCGCAACGGGATCTGCCGACCGTCGGCGCGTGGTGTTTCCTGGACCGGTTCGGTTCGCCGACCGTCACCCGGACCGGCGCGTCGCCCGATATCCTGCCGCACCCGCACATCGGCCTGCAGACGGTGACGTGGCCGTTCGACGGCCGGATCCGGCACCGGGATTCGGTGGGCTCCGACGTCGAGATCGAGCCGGGCCAGCTGAACCTGATGACCTCGGGCCGCGGTATCGCCCATTCGGAGTTCGGCGTCTCCGGCGCCCACGCGGGCAACGGGCTGCAGCTGTGGATCGCGCTGCCCGGCACCGCGACCGGGATCGAACCGCATTTCGAGCAGCATCGCGAGCTGCCCGTGTACGAGGAACCGGGCCTGCGGGCCACCGTGCTGATCGGCACGCTGGGCGGCGTCACCTCACCGGCACGGGCCTACACGCCGATCGTCGGGGCGGATATCGTGCTCGACCCCGGCGCCGAGGTGCGGCTGCCGCTGGAACGCGCCTTCGAGCACGCGGTGCTGGTCGTCGAGGGCACCGTGGTGGTGGACGGGACCGAACTCTCGCCCGGCCCCCTGCTGTATCTGGGCACCGATCGGGCCGAGGTGCGCCTGACCAGCACCGAGGGCGCGCACTTCGCGCTGATCGGCGGTGAACCATTCGCCGAGGAACTGGTGATGTGGTGGAACTTCGTCGGCCGCAGTCACGACGAGATCGTCGCGGCCCGCAATGCCTGGGAAGCCCACGACACCAGCCGTTTCGCCGAGGTGGTCGGCCACGCGCCGGACGAGCGGATTCCCGCCCCACCGCTGCCGCCGCTGCGTTTGAAGCCACGCAAGCGGGCGACCGGCTGCGCCCACCGCTGATCCGGCGCCGCCTCCCGCGGCGCCGGATCCGACGGCCGCTAGCGGCCGTCGGCCAGCAGGGCGTCGAGGGCGCGGTAGCTGTCGTTGAGGCCGCCTTCCATACCCGAGGCGAGCATGCCCGCGCATTCCTCGGCGGTGTGGAAGATGCTGTCGGTGACGACCCGGGTGCGGCCGTTGCCGAGGTCGACGAAGGTGGTCGAGTCGATCGAGATGTGGGCGGGCATGCCGTCCCACTCGAAGGACTGCACGATGCGCTCCTTCGGGGTGATCTCGCGGAAGCGGCCCTCGAAGCCGTAGGACTCGTCGCCGTCGTGTTCGACGAAGCGCCAGTGGCCGCCCTTGCGGAACTCCCAGCGCTCGACATCGACGACATGGCCGCGGCCCCACCAGCGCGAGAGCTGTTCGATCCGGCTGTAGGCGTTCCACACCCGGTCCAGCGGTGCGTCGAAATCGCGTTCGATGTGGACTTCGCGGTCCGAGGTCGAGGTGATGACCGCGTCGTTGGTCGTTGTGCTCATTGCTCTGGCTCCGTTCGTTCGAGGAATTCACCGAGACGGTCCATCCGGGCTTCGAGCATCTGCCGATAACCCTGCATCCAGGCCACCTCTCGATCGAAGACGTGCTCGCCGATCCGGCAGTACCGGACCCGGCCACGCTTCTCGGTGACCACCATGCCCGCGTTCTCGAGCAGGCCGATGTGCTTCTTGATGCCGGTCAGGGTCATCTCGAACCGCTCGGCCAACTCGCTGATGCTGGCGGGCCCACGCCCGAGTTGCTCGAGGATGCCCCGCCGGGTGGGGTCCGCGAGCGCCCCGAACGAGGCATCCAGGAAGTCATACTGAACCATCTAGTTCAGTATTGCGCGGCCATGCCTCCTCGTCAAGAGCGGTCGAAGATTTCCGAAAACCCTGGACCTGCCCCCGAATTGACTACTACGCTCCGTCGTAGACATCGGCGTTCGAGGGGGATACATGGACAAGACGACATGCTGCATCGTCGGCGGCGGACCGGCGGGCACGATGGCGGGCCTGCTGCTGGCCAGGGCGGGCGTCGAGGTGACGGTGCTGGAGAAGCACCCCGACTTCCTGCGCGATTTCCGCGGCGACACCGTGCACCCGTCGACCGTGCGACTGCTCGACGAACTCGGCCTCGGCGTGGACTTCGCCCGGCTCCCGCAGTCCACGCTGACCAGGATGTGCATGTACGCCGGCGATCGGATGGTCGTCGCCGCCGATCTCAGCCGGATTCCCGGCCGGTACCGCCACATCGCGATGGTCCCGCAGTGGGACTTCCTCGACCTGCTGGTCCGCGCCGCCGCCACCGAGCCGACCTTCACGCTCCGCATGCGCTCGACCGTCACCGGGCTCATCCACCAGGCCGATACCGTCACCGGGGTGCGATACCGCGACGCCCACGGCACCGAGCACACCCTGCGCGCCGACCTCGTGATCGCCTGCGACGGACGCGATTCCGTAGCGCGCGAGGCCGCCGGACTCCGCCAGCGGAGCGAGGACGTGCCGATGGACATGTGGTTCTTCCGCGTCCCGAAGGGCGCCGACGACACCGATGGTGGCGCGGTGCAAGCCCGCTTCACCAGCGGGAACTCGGCGGTGGCGATCGACCGCGGCGACTACTACCAGACCGGTTACATCATCGAGAAGGGTCGCGACGCGGCCCTGCGGGCCGCCCACGACGTGGCATGGCTCCGCGAACGCGTCACCGAGCTGTTCGGCTGGCCCACCGAGGCGACCGCGGCGATCGGGTCCTGGGACGACGTGAAACTGCTCGAGGTGACCGTCGGGATGCTGGATCGCTGGTACGTGCCCGGCCTGCTGTGCATCGGCGACGCCGCGCACACGATGTCGCCGGTCGGCGGTGTCGGGGTCAACCTGGCGGTGCAGGACGCTGTCGCGACCGCGCGGCTGCTCGCCCAGCCATTGCTGGACGGGACGGTGCGAACCGCCGACCTGGAGAAGGTCCAGCGCAGGCGGATGCTGCCCGCGAGCTTCACCCAGCGCTCCCAGCGCGGCGAGCACGACATGCTGATCGCGCCCGCCCTGCGCGGTGAGCTGACCACTGCCCCACTGCCGCTGCGGGTCGTCGATGCCGTGCCGATGCTGGCCGGGCTCGCCGCGTACCTCGGCGGTATCGGCCTCCGCCCCGAGCACGCGCCGGACTTCGCGCGCAGGCCGAATGCCGATGCGGGACGGTCGGCCGCGTCGCGCTGACCGCCCGACAACTTTCCGAAAAGCCGCTCAGCGGTTAGGTTTGCCGCGACGAACGGGACGATTCGGTCCCGGTGGATCAGCGGGAGGCTTGGCGGGATGAGGATCGGCACTGTGATCGGCGCGGCGCTGCTGGCGGTGGGGGTCACCCTGGCGGGCACGGGAGTCGGGACCGCCGAGCCCGAACCGGCCGGCACCGAGCCCGGCGTCCAGCTGCGCGGCGTCGACAAGGACGTGAACTACCAGGTCGGCGTGTCCGAGGATCGGCGTGCCGTGGTGACCACGCTCGACGCGGGCCGGTTCCAGCTGGTGCACGACGCGAAGGTCGTCACCGTGACCGATGCCGCGGGCACGGTGATCGCCGCGCTGCCGATGGTCGTCCGTCTCGGTGAGCGCGAGGTGCCGCTGACGCCGGCCATCGACGCGGCGGGCACCAGCCTCACCCTCACTCCGGTCGGCGAGTCCGATACCCCGGTGCGCGATATCAGCGCGCAGGAACGCTTCTTCGCCGAGACCCAGCGACTGCAGCCGCAGATCATCCAGGGCGCCGTGATCGGGGCGGCGATCGGCTTCGTCCTCGGGTTCCCGCTCGGGCTGTTCGTCCTGGACTTCATCACCGTGCCGGTGGCGACGGTGGCAGGCGCGGCGATCGGCGCGCTGGCCGGGTACGCGCTGGCCGGCGGGCAACCGGCCGTCGACACCGCGCTCGCCTACGTCACCGGGGCGCCCTGACGGTCACGCCGGACTCAGGCGCTGGGTACCGATCACGCGCAGCAACGCCATCTTCTCGGCGGCGTCGGTCCCGGGCCTGGGCAGGTAGACGAGCAACCGCTGCGCCGCGTTCCTGGTGACCAGGACCTCGCAGATCGTGTCGATCAGCCCGACCTCGGGATGCGCGAACCGCTTGCTGTCGGTGACCCGCACGGCCACCTCGTGTTCGTTCCACAGCGCCTCGAATTCGGGACTGGTGCTGCGTAATTCGGCGATGTAGTGGGCGACTTCGGCGTCGCCTGCCCGGCGTGCCGCAGTGGCGCGCAGGTCGGCGACATGGCTGCGGCTGAGCCGATCCCAATCCGCTTCCGGGAACACCGCCCTGGCGGCGGGATCGGTGAACCACCGCCAGGCGTAGTAGCGGTCGAGACCGTTGCGCTCGCCGTGATCGCCCGCCAGCAGGGTGTGCATGCGGTTCTGGACGAGCACTTCGCCGAGCTCGGTGATCACGGCGGCCGGGGTGTCGTCGAGTTTGGACAGCATGTGCAGCAGACCCGGCCCGACGTGCTTGTCCCGCAGCTCCCGATCCGGGGACCGGTGACCGCACAGATGGAACAGGTGGTCGCGTTCGTCGGCGCTCAGCCGCAGCGCCCGGGCCAGCGCGGCCAGCACCTGGGTCGACGGGCGCGGTCCGCGCGCCTGCTCCAGCCGGGTGTAGTAGTCGGTCGACATGCCGGTGAGCAGGGCGACCTCGTCGCGGCGCAGCCCGGGAGTTCGCCGGCGCACCCCGGGCGGCAGGCCGACGTCGGCGGGCGTCAGCTGTTCGCGGTGCCTGCGCAGGAAGTCGGCGAGCTCGGAGCGGTCCATCCCTCCATGGTGCGCGACCGCGCGCGGCCCAGCCAGGGACCGGCGATCCCCCGATGAACGCTCTCTGCCGCGTCCGGCACACCCCACGCAGGCTGAGGTCATGACGAATTTCCGACACTCCCCCTCGACCTCCCTCGGCGACACCGGTCCCCGGGTCAGCCGCATCGGCCTCGGCGCGATGGGCATGTCCGGCATGTACGGCGCCGCCGACGACCGCGAATCCACCGCCACCCTGCACGCCGCGATCGACGCTGGTATCAACCTCGTCGACACCGGCGACTTCTACGGCGCCGGCCACAACGAACTGCTGATCGGCAAGGCCATCGCCGAACGGGCCCGCGAGGACGTGGTGCTGAGCGTGAAGTTCGGCGCGCTGCGTGGCCCGGACGGCTCCTTCGCCGGCTTCGACGGCAGGCCCGCCGCCGTCCGCAATTCGCTCACCTACAGCCTCACCCGGCTCGGTGTCGACCACATCGACATCTACCGCCCGGCCCGACTCGATCCCGAGGTGCCGATCGAGGACACCGTCGGCGCCATCGCCGACCTGGTCGAAGCCGGCTATGTCCGCCACATCGGCCTGTCCGAAGTCGGTGCCGACACGCTGCGCCGAGCCGCCGCCGTGCACCCGATCGTCGATCTGCAGATCGAGTACTCGCTGCTCTCGCGCGGCATCGAGGACGAGATCCTGCCGGTGGCAAGGGAACTCGGTGTCGGGATCACCGCCTACGGCGTGCTCTCGCGCGGCCTGCTCAGCGACACCTTCCGCGCGGGCGCGCCCACCGACGCCACCGACTTCCGCACCCACAGCCCGCGCTTCCAGGGCGAGAACCTCACCCGCAATCTGCGCCTGGTCGAGGCGCTCGCGGAAATCGCTGCCGCCAAGGGCGTTTCGGTCGCCCAGCTCGCGATCGCGTGGGCCCTGCATCGTGGCGAGGACATCGTCCCGGTGATCGGCGCGCGCAGCCGCACCCGCCTGACCGAGACCCTGGACGCACTGCGGATAGCGCTGACCGAGCGGGAACTGGCCGCGATCGAGGCCGCCATCCCGGCCGCGGCGGTGGCGGGCGAGCGGTACGCGCCCGCGCAGATGGCAGCCCTCGACAGCGAGCGCTGAGTGGCGTGCGGACTCTCCGCTACCGTTGACGGAAGGAGTTCGCACGTTGTGAGTGGGTGGTGAGAGACGTGTTCGACCCGCTGGCCGACATCGATCGGGCCCTGGCCGAGCAGGCGGGCTGGACCTGGTTCGACGACTACCTGCTGTACACGTGCGGCGTGGCCGAACTGCTCGCTTCGGGCCGGGGCGAGCGGATACCGTCCACCGCGACCAGGGTTCGGCTCGACCCCGGCGAGACCTGCTTCGCCGACGGCGGCGTCCAGTGGTTCACCTGGCGCGGACCGGGGAACGGCAAGTGGGTGCGCGGCCAGGTGCGCGCCGACGGGCGGACACCCCTCGGCGCCGTCGCCCACCTGGGCAACGCGGTGCGCAACGAGTCGCGGCGGCTGCGGGCCGAGGCCGCGACGCAACCGCGCTGGGTGGCCGAACGTCCGGGATCGGCGATGATCTCCCAGCACCGGATTCACCTGGCCAACCCGGAGCGATCGTTCTCGCTGTACTGGTCGGCATTGGAGAGCGTCGACCTGACCGCGCCCGACCTGGTCGGCTGCCGGTTCCCCGACCGCGCCGGGACCCTCCAGCAACTGCAGATCCGCAGCGCCTGGGCGCCCCTGATCTTCGTCACCGCGGCCCTGCGACATTTCCCGCACCATCCGCTGCTGCGCAACGGGACGTGGCTGCCCGCCGGGTTCGAGGACAAGTGTCACCTGGCGGGCAAGAAATGCCCGAAGGTGCGCTCGCTCTAGCGCTGCCTGGCCCGGTAGGCCGCGACGGCGTTGCGATTGCCGCAGGCAGTGCTGCAGTAGCGGCGGGAACGGTTGCGGGACAGGTCAAGTACCAGGCCGTCGCAGGTGTCGTCGGCGCAGATCGACAGGCGGCTCAGGTCGTCGGCACGGATCAGATCGATCATGGCCATCGCGGTCTCGACGGCGATGCGGACCGGCAGCGGGGCCTCGGCCGGGACGGCGTGTACGTGATAGTCGACCTCACCGTGCCGGACCAGCTGCGGCACCGCGCGATGCTCGGCCAGGGTCTCGTTCACCAGGACCACCGCGCGGTCCCGGTCGCTGGTGAGCATCCGGCGCAGCGGCGCGCGCAGGGCCCGCACCGCGGCCAGTTCCGCGGCGTCGCCGGTGTGCACACCCGTGTAGACGTGCCGCACGAAGAACTCGTCGAGCTGGTCGGTGCCGGTGAGGGTGTCGGGGTCCTCCGCGGAATTGACCAGTTCGACCGCCGCCAGCAGCGCCGCCTCGGTGTCATGAGCGAAAACCACGTTGACATATTACCGCAGCCTGCTTACCGTCATTAGTCATGGCGACTTTGACTCATGACGGACTGGCGAGCAGCCGGATCCGCACCGGCCTGCTCTTCGCGCTGGCCTCCGCCACCTCGTTCGGCCTGTCCGGCCCACTCGCGCGCGGGCTGATGAACGCGGGCTGGAGCGCGGCCGCCGTCGTCGCCGCGCGCGTACTGCTCGCCGGAGTCGTCCTCTTGCCCGTCGCCCTCCCCCAGCTCCGGGGGAACTGGAACCTGGTGCGCGCCAACGCGACCCTGATCGTGCTGTACGGGCTGCTCGCCGTAGCCGGCACCCAGCTGGCTTACTTCAACGCGGTCGCGCACATGGAAGTCGGCGCGGCGTTGCTGATCGAATACACCGCGCCGATCGCCGTCGTCGGCTGGATGTGGGCACGGCACCGCCAGCGCCCCGGCGCGGCCACCCTGGCCGGTGCCGCGCTCGGCATCACCGGACTGCTGCTGGTGCTCGACATCCTCGCCGGGGTGTCGACCGATCCGATCGGCATCACCTGGGCACTGGCCGCGATGATCGGCGCCGCCGCGTATTTCGTGCTCTCCGCCCAGGGCGGCGAGCTGCCCGGCACGGTCCTGGCCGCGGGCGGCCTGCTGATCGGCGGGGTCACGCTGGTGCTGGCCGGCCTGGTCGGCATCGTGCCGCTGCACGCCACCACCGCGACGGTCGTGTTCGACGATTTCAGCACGCCGTGGTGGGTCCCGATCCTGCTGATCGGCATCGTCACCGCCGCGATCGCCTACGTCACCGGCATCGCCGCCACCCGCCGCCTGGGTTCCCGGCTGGCCTCGTTCGTCGCCCTCACCGAGGTGCTGGCCGCGCTGCTGTTCGCCTGGGCCCTGCTCGGCGAGGCCCCCCGTCCGATCCAATTACTCGGCGGCGCGCTGATTCTCCTCGGCGTGATCATCGTCCGCCTCGGCGAACCCGAACCCCTGCCGGCCGGCGACCCCGAGGCGCGGGCGGTCGCCGCGGTCCCGACACGCCCCGAGGCCTGACCTACCAGCGATGGTCGATGACCGCGCCGGCGATGACGACGCGGTCACCGCGCGACTCGGCGAACCCCGCGTCCGCCTCGTCCGACTACCTCGATTCGGCTCTCCGGTGACCGTCGATCCGGCAAGCTCTACCGGTGCCCAACACACAGGAAAACGCACCGCGCTGCCCGGAATGCGATGGCCCGATGCTCCGGATCCTCTACGGCTACCCCACCTTCGAGTCGTTCCAGGCCGCCGAGCGGGGCGAGTACATCCTGGGCGGATGCTGCGTCACCAACGTCTCGCCGCAGTGGGGGTGCCGACCGTGTCAGGACCGGCAGGCCGAGGAAGACCAGCGCGCGGTCTTCGACCGGATCAGGAACCGCGACCGAGATCGCGGGTGACGGGATGCGCGCGGACCGCGATCACCAGCGGTAGTCGAGGAACTTGCCGTCGAGGGTGATGACCACGCGGTCGCCGTCGGGGTGGGGGCGGCGGGCGATGTCGATGTTGAAGTTGATGGCGCTCATGATGCCGTCGCCGAATTCCTCGTGGATGAGAGCCTTGAGCGCCGGGCCGTAGACCGAGACCGCCTCGACCAGGCGATAGATGGTGGGATCGGCCAGTTGCGCCGGGTCGGCGCCGCGCGAGGGCTGCAGACGCAGGCTCTCGGCGACGGTCTCGTCCAGGTCCAGGAGCGCGCAGGCCGCGGCCGCCTGCTCCTCGGTCATCGGGTGCTGACCGAGCAGGGCCGCCGTCGTCCAGACCAGCGGCGCGCCCAGCGATTCCGCGATGGCGGCCCAGGTCAGGCCTTTGCGGATGCGGGCGGCGACGACGAGATCGGCGGCGGCGGACTTGCTCATGATCGGTTGCATACGGGCTCCTCGGTGGGGGGACTTCGTCAGCCTGCCATCCGCCCGCACCCGCCCGCCATAGTGGAATACCACTATTTACCGAGTGGCAACTTCCGGTGATCGCGAGGCAACCTCGGCGGCGAAAACTACTGTGCTGGAAGCACTACGAAGGGGTCACATGTCGTATCTCAAACCAGCGGACTTCGTCGAGAAGATGATCGACGCGGGCGAAGCCAAGGCATTCATGTCCACCAGGGACACCGTGATCCGCGCCTACATGGCGGGCGCGATCCTCGCCCTCGCCGCGGCGTTCGCGGTCACCATCACCGTCAACACCGGCCAGCCGCTGCTGGGCGCCGTCCTCTTCCCGGTCGGCTTCTGCATGCTGTATCTGCTCGGATTCGACCTGCTCACCGGCGTTTTCACGCTGGTCCCGCTGGCCCTGCTCGACAAGCGCCGCGGCGTCACCGTGCGCTCGATGCTGCGCAACTGGGGCCTGGTCTTCGTCGGCAACTTCGCCGGCGCGTTCACCGTCGCCGTCATGATGGCGATCATCCTGACCATGGGCTTCTCCGTCGACCCCAGCGCCGTCGGCCAGAAACTCGGCGAGATCGGCGAGGCCCGCACCCTCGGCTACGCCGAATACGGCGCCGCGGGCATGCTCACCCTCTTCATCCGCGCCGTCCTGTGCAACTGGATGGTCTCCACCGGCGTGGTCGCCGCCATGATGTCCACCTCGGTCTCCGGCAAGGTGATCGCCATGTGGATGCCCATCATGCTCTTCTTCTACATGGGCTTCGAACACTCCATCGTCAACATGTTCCTGTTCCCGTCCGGCCTCCTCCTCGGCGGCGACTTCTCCCTCGGCGACTACCTCATCTGGAACGAAATCCCCACAGTCATAGGCAACCTCGTAGGCGGCCTCACCTTCGTCGGCCTCACCCTCTACGCCACCCACGCCCGCACCGCCCCCTCCCGCCGCCCCGAATCCTCCGAAGCGTGACCATCCCCGCCAGGTGTGATCATTTATCGAATAAATGATGATAAGATGGCAGGATGTCGTCAGATGCCGTGTGGCCGTCTGTCACCTGGGAGTCTCACGATTGGACTCCGACAATTCCGGCCGAGTTGCTCTCACGCCGAGTGCGTGCACGGCACACGGGGCCGTACCGGGCCGCAGTGGTGCCGACGATCGCCGAACAGTCCGTCTGCCTGCCCTCGGACGTCTTGGCCGCCGCCGACGCCGCCACCGTGGAGATCACCCGGTTCGACACCCTGGTCGGTGCCGACCTCACGCCGTTCGGCGCGATCCTGCTGCGGACCGAATCCGCGTCCTCCTCCCAGATCGAACACCTGACCTCGGGAGCCAAGGCGATCGCGCTGGCCGAGATCGGCGGCACCGACCAGCGCAACGCGGTCGAGATCGTGGGCAATGTCCGTGCGATGCGGACCGCGATGAACCTGGTCGGCGAGGTCGACGAGCGTCTGCTCCTGGAGATGCATGCCGCGCTGATGGTGCACGAGCCGGAGTCGGCCGGGCGGTGGCGGGCCCAGCAGGTGTGGATCGGTGGCGACAATGTGGGCCCACATGGTGCGGCCTTCGTCGCTCCACATCACGCCCGCGTACCGGATTCGATCGACGATCTGCTCCGGTTCATCCGGCGCGACGACATTCCGGCTCTGGCTCATACCGCCCTCGCACACGCGCACTTCGAGACGATTCACCCGTTCATCGACGGCAATGGACGGACCGGGCGGGCGATGCTGCACGCGATGCTGCGGTCGAAGGGCGTCACCGAACAGGCGACGGTCCCGATCGCCGCCGGACTGCTGACCCGCGTCGACGACTATTTCGCCGCGCTCACCGCCTATCGGGCCGGCGACCCGGCACCGATCGTGCACCAGGTCGCCGAAGCCACCTTCATCGCACTCGGCAACGCGCGCCTGCTGGTCGCCGATATCCACCGAATCCGCGAACGGTGGGAATCGGCGGTCCGCGCCCGGCGCGGATCCACCCCATGGCGCCTGATCGACGTCGCCCTGCGCCAGCCGGTCTTCGACGCCGCCACCGCAGCGGACGCACTCGGCATCGCCGACTCCAACGCGGTACGCGCCATCAACGCCTTGGTCGAAGTCGGCGTACTCACCGAATTCACCGGCATGCGCCGCAACCGCCTCTGGCAGGCAAGAGAAGTCCTCGACGCCCTCGACGACTTCGCCCGCCGAGCAGGCAAACGCACCCCCGCAACCTGACAGCATCGCTATTCTGAATGGCCCAGTGTGGCATAACTCAGGTGGTGAAAGTGCACGATCCGATGGCGGATGTCGAACGGGCGCTGGCCGCCCAGGTCGGCTGGAATTGGGTTGACGACCATCTGGTCTATGCCTGCGAAATGCTAACGCGGCTGCGGGCGGGTGGGATGGCAGCGCTCGCGCCGCACACGACATCGATTCTGATGGACGAGCAGGAGACCTGTTTCGGGGAAGGGCAGGGTATGTGGGCGGCGTTTCGCAGCCCCGAGCTGCCGCCTCCGCCGCCGACTGTCGCCACGCCGGTGATCGCGGCTGTCGTCCCGCATGCCCCGGTCGTCGTGCCGCCGCGCGGCAGCTCGAGCCGCGATATGCAGCGGGCACGTACGGCAGCAAATGCCGCAGCCTTCAATGCCAGACGGCGAAACGAACATATGGCGGTCCATATGGTTCGGGCGGCCGCCGAGGCGGCGCAGGCCGCGAATGCCGCGGCGGCAGCGGCCCGCACTCAGGCGATGCAACCACGCTGGTTCTCCGAGCCGAGCGGCAGCATCACCCTCACGAATCTCCGAATTCACCTCACCAATCAACACCGCTCATCTCGAATCCCGCTGGCGGCGTTGGAGCACCTCGAATTGACGCAACCCGACCGGCTGCGAATCCGATTCACGGAAGCGAACACATCGCACTACCTCGAATTGGCGACTCCGTGGGCGACGCCGGCGTTCCTCCTTGCCAGCCATGCGAGATTCCCCCATCACCCCCAACTGATCAGCGGCTCCTGGCTCCCCCACGGCTTCGAGGAACGCTGCCACATCGCGGGCAAAACCTGCCCGCGAGTCCGCTGACCCGGAAACGACGAACGCCCCGTTCCAATCAGGAACGGGGCGTTCGGGTTACTGCTTAGCGGTAGTCGCTGAAGCCGTAGTCGTCCAGCGGCACCGCGGCACCGGTGGAGGAGCCGAAGCTGTCCGGCGAGTAGTAGGTGTCGTCGTAGGACGGCACCGCGTACGCGGCGGCACGGGCTTCTTCGGTCGGCTGCACCTGGATGTTGCGGTAACGGTTGATACCGGTACCGGCCGGGATGAGCTTACCGATGATCACGTTCTCCTTCAGGCCGATCAGCTTGTCGGAGCGGCAGTTGATGGCCGCGTCCGTCAGCACTCGGGTGGTCTCCTGGAAGGAGGCCGCCGACAGCCACGAATCGGTGGCCAGCGACGCCTTGGTGATACCCATCAGCACCGGACGACCGGAGGCGGGCTCGCCGCCCTCGGCCACCACGCGACGGTTCGAGGCCTCGAACTCGGCACGCTCGGTGAGCGAACCGGGCAGGAACTCGGTCGCACCCGAATCGATGATCGTCACGCGACGCAGCATCTGGCGCACGATGACCTCGATGTGCTTGTCGTGGATCGACACACCCTGCGAGCGGTAGACCTCCTGGACCTCGTGGACCAGGTGGACCTGCACCTGACGGGGACCCATCACGCGCAGCACCTCGTGCGGATCGGCAGCGCCCTCGAGCAGCTGCTGACCCACCTCCACGTGGTCACCGTCGGCCAGCAGGCGCTCGGTGCCGTCGTCGTGCTTGAACACACGCAGACGCTGACGCTTCGAGAGCTTGTCGTAGACGACTTCGTCCGACCCGTCATCAGGGATGATCGTGATCTTGTAGAAGCGGTCGTCGTCCTCGAGGCGCACCCGGCCCGAGACCTCCGCGATCGGCGCCTTGCCCTTGGGGACACGGGCCTCGAAGAGCTCCTGGACACGCGGCAGACCACCGGTGATGTCGTCGCCCGCGACACCACCCTGGTGGAAGGTACGCATGGTCAGCTGGGTACCCGGCTCACCGATGGACTGGGCGGCGACGATGCCGACGGCCTCGCCGATGTCGACCAGCTTGCCAGTGGCCATCGAGCGGCCGTAGCAGGTGGCGCAGACGCCGGTGCCGGTGGTGCAGGTCAGCACGGAGCGGACCTTCACCTCGGTGATACCGGCCTCGAGCAGCGCCTCCAGGGCCGGGTCGCCGAGATCGGCGCCCTTGGCCACGACGACGTTGCCGCTCGCGTCGACGGCGTCGGTCGCCAGGGTGCGGGCGTAGGTCGAGGTCTCGACGTGCGCGTCCCGGATGAGCGAGCCGTCGGCCTGCTTCTCCGCGATCGGCACGACGATGCCGCGCTCGGTGCCGCAGTCGTGCTCGCGCACGATGACGTCCTGCGAGACGTCCACCAGACGACGGGTCAGGTAACCCGAGTCGGCGGTACGCAGCGCGGTGTCGGCCAGACCCTTACGAGCACCGTGGGTGTTGATGAAGTACTCGAGCACGGTCAGGCCCTCACGGAACGAGGACTTGATCGGGCGCGGGATGAACTCACCCTTGGGGTTCGTCACCAGACCCTTCATACCGGCGAGGGTACGAGTCTGGGTGAAGTTACCGGTCGCACCCGAGTCGACGATCGTGATGATCGGGTTGTCGGCCGGGTAGTGCGAACGCAGCGCCGTACCGACCTCTTCGGTCGCTTCCTGCCAGATCTTGACCAGGGCGTTGTTGCGCTCCTGGTGATCGAGCGCACCACGCTGGTACTTCTTCTCGATCTGATCCGCCATGGCCTCGTACCGCTCCATGATCTCCGCCTTCTCCGGCGGAACGAGCACGTCCGACATGGAGACGGTGACACCCGAACGCGTGGCCCAGTAGAAGCCCGCGTCCTTGAGCTTGTCGACGGTCTGCGCGACGACGATCATCGGGTAGCGCTCGGCCAGATCGTTGATGATCGTGGCCTGCCGCTTCTTCGGCATCGGCTCGTTGATGAACGCGTAGTCCGCCGGGAGCAGATCGTTGAACAGCACGCGACCCAGGGTGGTCTCGGCCAGCCACGCGTCACCGCGGTGCCAGCCCTCCGGGAAGAGCTCCGCCTCGATCTCGCGCGGCGGGCGCTGCTCGGTGAGCCGGACCTTGATCATCGAACGCACGGTGAGCTCACCGCGGTCGACGGCCATCTGGGCCTCGGCGGGCGAGGAGTACACGCCCGACTCCGGGGTGTCCTTGCCGCCGGCCTGGTAGGTGCCGACACCCTTCTCGTCGAGACGAGTCAGGTAGAACAGGCCGGTCACCATGTCCAGACGCGGCATCGCCAGCGGGCGACCCGACGCCGGGGACAGGATGTTGTTCGACGACAGCATCAGGATGCGCGCCTCGGCCTGCGCCTCCGCCGACAGCGGCAGATGCACGGCCATCTGGTCACCGTCGAAGTCGGCGTTGAACGCCTCACACACGAGCGGGTGCAGCTGGATGGCCTTGCCCTCGACCAGCTGGGGCTCGAAGGCCTGGATACCCAGGCGGTGCAGGGTGGGCGCGCGGTTCAGCAGCACCGGGTGCTCGGCGATGACCTCTTCGAGGACATCCCACACCTGGGGACGCTGACGCTCGACCATCCGCTTGGCGGACTTGATGTTCTGCGCGTGGTTGAGATCGACCAGACGCTTCATGACGAACGGCTTGAACAGCTCGAGCGCCATCAGCTTCGGCAGACCACACTGGTGCAGCTTCAGCTGCGGACCGACCACGATGACCGAACGGCCCGAGTAGTCGACACGCTTGCCGAGCAGGTTCTGACGGAAACGACCCTGCTTGCCCTTGAGCAGATCGCTCAGCGACTTCAGCGGGCGGTTACCCGGTCCGGTGACCGGACGGCCACGACGGCCGTTGTCGAACAGCGCGTCGACGGACTCCTGCAGCATCCGCTTCTCGTTGTTGACGATGATCTCGGGCGCACCCAGATCGATCAGTCGCTTGAGGCGGTTGTTGCGGTTGATCACGCGGCGGTACAGGTCGTTCAGGTCGGAGGTGGCGAAACGGCCACCGTCGAGCTGAACCATCGGGCGCAGCTCCGGCGGGATCACCGGAACGGCGTCGAGCACCATGCCCATGGGCGAGTTGCCGTTGGCCTGGAAGGCCGCGACGACCTTGAGCCGCTTGAGCGCGCGCAGCTTCTTCTGGCCCTTGCCCGAGCGAATGGTCTCGCGCAGGTTCTCGGCCTCGGCGTCGATGTCGAAGTTCTCCATCAGCTTCTGGATGGACTCCGCACCCATGGCGCCGGTGAAGTACTCGCCGTAGCGGTCGACGAGCTCGCGGTAGAGCACCTCGTCGACGATGAGCTGCTTGACCGACAGCTTGGTGAAGGTCGTCCAGATCTCGTCGAGACGGTCCAGCTCACGCTGGGCCCGGTCGCGCAGCTGACGCATCTCGCGCTCGCCGCCGTCCTTGACCTTGCGACGCACGTCGGACTTGGCGCCCTCGGCCTCCAGCTCGGCCAGGTCGGCCTCGAGCTTCTGCGCGCGGGCCTCGAGATCGGCGTCGCGCTGATCGGCGACGGCCTTCTTCTCGACCTCCATCTCGGCCTCGAGGGTGCTGAGCTCGTTGTGGCGCAGCTCCTCGTCGACACCGACGATGACGTAGGCGGCGAAGTAGATGATCTTCTCGAGATCCTTCGGCGCCAGATCCAGCAGGTAGCCCAAGCGCGACGGAACGCCCTTGAAGTACCAGATGTGGGTGACGGGTGCGGCCAGCTCGATGTGGCCCATCCGCTCGCGGCGCACCTTGGCGCGAGTCACCTCGACGCCACAGCGCTCACAGATGATGCCCTTGAAGCGGACGCGCTTGTACTTGCCGCAGTAGCACTCCCAGTCCCGGGTGGGGCCGAAGATCTTCTCGCAGAAGAGCCCGTCCTTCTCCGGCTTGAGCGTGCGGTAGTTGATGGTCTCCGGCTTCTTGACCTCGCCATAGCTCCACTGGCGGATGTCTTCAGCGGTGGCCAGGCCGATCCGGAGTTCATCGAAGAAGTTGACGTCTAGCACGTAACTTCCTTTCCCCTGTTCGGGTCGAATTCGAGCAAAAAGTTCACTAGTTACCGATCGCGGGTCCGCGGGTGGCTGCCGGAGCAGCCACCCGCGTCACCACCTAGTTCGCCAAATCGTCGACGGTGGCCGCTTCGTTCCTGGACAGGTTGATGCCCAGGTTCGCCGCGGCGCGCTCCAGATCCTCGTCGTCGCCATCACGCATCTCGATCGCGGCGCCGTCCGAGGACAGCACTTCCACGTTGAGGCACAGCGACTGGAGTTCCTTGAGGAGCACCTTGAACGACTCCGGAATGCCCGGCTCCGGAATGTTCTCGCCCTTGACGATCGCCTCGTAGACCTTCACGCGGCCGACCACGTCGTCGGACTTGATGGTCAGGAGCTCCTGCAGCGTGTACGCCGCGCCGTAGGCCTGCATGGCCCAGCACTCCATCTCACCGAAACGCTGACCACCGAACTGCGCCTTACCACCCAGCGGCTGCTGCGTGATCATCGAGTACGGACCGGTCGAACGGGCGTGGATCTTGTCGTCGACCAGGTGGTGCAGCTTCAGGATGTACATGTAACCGACCGCGACCGGGTACGGGAACGGCTCGCCGGAGCGGCCGTCGAACAGGGTCGCCTTGCCGTTCTCGTCGACCATGCGCTCACCGTCACGGTTCGGCAGGGTCGAGCCGAGCAGACCGGTCAGCTCGTCATCCTTGGCGCCGTCGAACACCGGGGTCGCGATGTTCGAGTCGGCCGGGGCACCCAGCATCTCCTCGGGCAGCGAGGCCGCCCAGTCCGGACGGGTGCCGTCGGAGGCCACGTCGACATTCCAGCCGGCCTTGCCGATCCAGCCCAGGTGGGTCTCGAGGATCTGGCCGATGTTCATACGACGCGGAACACCGTGGGTGTTCAGGATGATGTCGATCGGGGTGCCGTCGGGCATGAACGGCATGTCCTCCACGGGGAGGATCTTGCCGATGACGCCCTTGTTGCCGTGGCGGCCGGCGAGCTTGTCGCCGTCCTGGATCTTGCGCTTCTGGGCCACGTACACGCGGACCAGCTCGTTGACGCCCGGAGGCAGATCGTCGTCGTCCTCGCGCGAGAACACGCGGATGCCGATGACCTTGCCGGACTCACCGTGGGGCACCTTCAGCGAGGTGTCGCGCACCTCGCGCGCCTTCTCACCGAAGATCGCGCGGAGCAGGCGCTCCTCGGGGGTCAGCTCGGTCTCGCCCTTCGGGGTGACCTTGCCGACCAGGATGTCGCCGTCGCGAACCTCGGCGCCGATGCGGATGATGCCGCGCTCGTCCAGGTCGGCCAGCACCTCGTCGGAGACGTTCGGGATGTCCCGGGTGATCTCCTCGGCGCCCAGCTTGGTGTCGCGGGCGTCGATCTCGTGCTCTTCGATGTGGATCGAGGTGAGAACGTCCTCTTCCACGAGGCGCTGCGACAGGATGATCGCGTCCTCGTAGTTGTGGCCTTCCCACGGCATGACGGCGACAAGAAGGTTCTTGCCGAGCGCCATCTCACCGTTCTCGGTGCAGGGGCCGTCCGCGAGGACCTGCCCCTTCTCCACCCGCTGGCCCTCGTCCACGATCGGACGCTGGTTGGAGCAGGTGCCCTGGTTCGAGCGGTTGAACTTGCGCATCCGGTAGGACTTGCGGCTGCCGTCGTCGGCCATCACGGTGACGTAGTCGGCCGAGACCTCCTCGACCACACCCGGCTTCTCGTTCACCACGACATCGCCGGCGTCCACCGCGGCGCGCAGCTCCATACCGGTGCCCACGATCGGGGACTCGGAACGGATCAGCGGCACGGCCTGACGCTGCATGTTCGCGCCCATGAGGGCACGGTTGGCGTCGTCGTGCTCGAGGAACGGGATCATGGCCGTCGCGACCGACACCATCTGGCGCGGCGAGATGTCCATGTAGTCGACCTGAGCCGGCGTCACGAACTCGACCTCTTCGCCCGCACGGCGGACGAGGACCTTCTCCTCGAGGAAGCGGCCCTCGGCGTCGACCGGGGAGTTGGCCTGCGCGCGAACGTAGCGGTCTTCCTCGTCGGCGGTCAGGTACTTGACCTCGTCGGTCACCTTGCCGTCGATGACCCGGCGGTACGGGGTCTCGATGAAGCCGAACGGGTTGACCCGCGCGTACACCGACAGCGATCCGATCAGGCCGATGTTCGGGCCTTCCGGGGTCTCGATCGGGCACATGCGGCCGTAGTGCGACGGGTGGACGTCTCGGACTTCCAGGCCGGCGCG
Source organism: Nocardia sp. NPDC087230 (assembly GCF_044744725.1). Taxonomy (NCBI): domain Bacteria; kingdom Bacillati; phylum Actinomycetota; class Actinomycetes; order Mycobacteriales; family Nocardiaceae; genus Nocardia; species Nocardia sp. NPDC087230. The sequence goes on along the minus strand of NZ_JBIUYV010000001.1, from coordinate 306,332 downwards.
CTCACGGGACAGACCACCCGGGCCCAGCGCCGACAGGCGGCGCTTGTGGGTCAGACCCGACAGCGGGTTGTTCTGGTCCATGAACTGCGACAGCTGGGAGGTTCCGAAGAACTCCTTGATCGCGGCCACGACGGGACGGATGTTGATCAGGGTCTGCGGCGTGATCGCCTCGACGTCCTGAGTCGTCATCCGCTCGCGGACCACGCGCTCCATGCGGGACAGGCCCACCCGGATCTGGTTCTGGATCAGCTCGCCGACGGTGCGCAGACGACGGTTACCGAAGTGGTCGATGTCGTCGATCTCGACGGGGACCTCTTCACCACCGGGGGCGGTCATCGAGCGGTCACCGGCGTGCAGACGCACCAGGTACTCGATGGTGGTGACGATGTCTTCCTTGGTGAGCACCGAGGAGGTCACCGGCTCGTGCACGTGGATGCCGAGCTTCTTGTTGATCTTGTAGCGACCGACGCGCGCCAGGTCGTAGCGCTTCTCCTTGAAGAACAGGTTCTCCAGCAGGGTCTGCGCGGACTCCTTGGTCGGCGGCTCGCCCGGACGCAGCTTGCGGTAGATGTCGAGCAGCGCCTCGTCCTGGCCGGGCGTGCTGTCCTTCTCCAGGGTGGACATCATGATCTCGGAGAAGCCGAAACGCTCGACGATCTCCTCGGTGGTCCAACCCAGCGCCTTGAGCAGCACGGTGACCGGCTGACGGCGCTTGCGGTCGATGCGGACACCGACGGTGTCGCGCTTGTCGACGTCGAACTCCAGCCACGCGCCGCGCGACGGGATGACGCGCACGCTGTGCAGGTCCTTCTCGGTGCCCTTGTCGATGCTGTGATCGAAGTAGACGCCCGGGGAGCGGACCAGCTGCGAGACGACGACGCGCTCGGTGCCGTTGATGATGAAGGTGCCCTTGTCGGTCATCATCGGGAAGTCACCCATGAAGACCGTCTGGCTCTTGATCTCGCCGGTGTTGTTGTTGATGAACTCCGCGGTGACGAACAGGGGCGCCGCGTAGGTCATGTCCTTCTCTTTGCACTCTTCGATGGAGGCCTTGACCTCTTCGAAGCGCGGATCGGAGAACGACAGGGACATCGAACCGGAGAAGTCCTCGATCGGCGAGAGCTCCTCGAGCACCTCCTCCAAGCCGCCTGCGAGACCGACGTCGCCGCGTGCGGCCGCCTTCTCACGCCAGTCGGGGGTACCGACCAACCAGGCGAACGAGTCCGTTTGTAGGTCGAGAAGTCCGGGCACCTCCAAGGGCTCTCGGATCTTCGCGAACGAAACCCTCAACGGGGCTCCGGGGATTCCAGCCTTGGTCTGGGTGGAGACTGCCAAGATGCGTCCTTCCAGCACCTCACGCGCGTCGCGTGGTGGTCCGCGACCGTCGCTTGTCTGCTACGAATTCCGCTGGTTACAACCCGAACGAAACCCGAACAGGCAGCAGCGGAAGTAACACCGGAAGGTGGAACTTACGTGTGCGAATCAAGGTGTGGACAGGAGGCAGCCAGCGCAACGTCCAAACTTACACCCACATATAGAGGGGTGTCAACATACCATCCGTGCGACCGCTCACACGGCAAACGCGCCGAACTCCCGTGACGCTGGCCGCGTCGGTCGTTCTGGGCGCTGGAGCCCCTGCGCAGCTGACACTGCTGTGAATAGGGTGACGGTTCGCGCGCGCCTCGTCAAGTGGCGCGGCGGGGTCTGTCCGAGAAGTGAGATCGCCTGGCGCGCTGGACATCCCCGGCCGGAACCGCGGCTATTTTACCCGCGACACGCCGAAGACGCCAACCCGCGAAACACCCGTTCAGAGCCTGTTTTCCGGCTGTGAACGCAGCGAGCCCCGGCCGTGACGGCCGGGGCTCGCTGGTGTCGCCGGGTGCGCTCAGCCGTTGATCTGGCCGTGCGGAATCGTCTTGGTGTCGAAGGCCGCGGTGGGGTGCTCGCTGCCGTAGGCGGCCATCACCTGGGTGTCGTCGGACTGGTCGAGCGACTCCCGGATCGCCACCTGAGCCGCGTGCGGCAGGGTGTGCATGATCTCGCGCACACGCGCCTGACGACGGAAGACGGCCTGGCGGACCGGCATGCCCGGCTCCGCCTTCATCTGCGGGATGATGCCCTCGATCTCCTCGGCGCCACCGTGGTGGTGACCGGCGTCGACGAGCGCCTGCTCGCGCGCCATCTGCGCCTCGTCCTTCTCCTCGGACATACCGATCGGGCCGATCATGCGGCCGTTGAGGAACTGCTTGACCACCGGCTCGTCACTGGTCAGCAGCACCTCGCGGGGGCCGAACATGACCAGCTGGCGACGGAACAGCATGCCGATGTTGTCCGGCACGGTACGGGCCAGGTTGATGTTGTGCGTCACGATCAGGATCGTGGCGTCGATCTGCGCGTTGATATTGAGCAGCAGCTGCGCCAGGTACGACGTACGCACCGGGTCCAGACCGGAGTCGGGCTCGTCGACGAGGATGATCTGCGGGTCGAGCACCAGGGCGCGGGCCAGGCCGGCGCGCTTGCGCATACCGCCGGAGATCTCGCCGGGCAGTTTGCCCTCGGCGCCGAGCAGACCGGTCAGCTCGAGCTTCTCCATGACGATGCGCTTGATCTCGGTTTCCGACTTCTTCGTGTGCTCACGAAGCGGGAAAGCGATGTTGTCGAACAGATTCATCGAGCCGAAGAGCGCGCCGTCCTGGAAAAGGACGCCGAACAGCTTCCGGATCTCGTAGAGCTCCTTGTTGGAGCAGGTGGTGATATCGGTGCCATCGATGAAGATGGAGCCGCGCTCGGGCCGCAACAGACCGATCAGCGACTTCAGGAACACCGACTTACCCGTACCAGAAGGGCCGAGCAGGGCGCTCACCTCACCCGAAGGGAGCGTGATCGACACATCCTGCCAAATTCGCTGCGAACCGAAGGATTTTGTTACACCCTCGGTCCTGACCTCGACGCCCACGCCTACCTCCATTGTTCCCTGCGAGCACCCCACCCCGCTGACCGCGCGCTCACATCACGGCGGTGCGTCACGACACTGTGGGTCCGGTCACTGTAACCCATCAGTGAGACGGGGCACACCCCTACATGACTGAAGAGTAACCCCGACCGGAACTCACGACTGAGATCACTTTCGCATGTCTGGGTAAATAACAAACGGGCGGCCCCGAGTGGGACCGCCCGTTCGCAACGGCTGGTGCCGAATTACTTGACGGCAACCTTGGCGCCGGCCTCTTCCAGCTTCGCCTTGGCGGCCTCGGCGGCCTCCTTGGTGACCTTCTCCAGGATCGGCTTCGGGGCACCCTCGACCAGGTCCTTGGCTTCCTTCAGGCCCAGGCCGGAGACGATCTCACGGACCACCTTGATGACCTGGATCTTCTTGTCGCCCGCACCCTCGAGGATGACGTCGAACTCGTCCTGCTCCTCGGCGGCGTCAGCGGCGGCCGGGGCGGCACCCGCGGCGGCAACGGCGACGGGGGCAGCGGCGGTGACCTCGAACTTCTCCTCGAACGCCTTCACGAAGCCCGACAGCTCCAGCAGGGTCATCTCCGAGAAAACCTCGAGCAGCTCTTCGGTGGACAGCTTGGCCATGATTGTTCCTTTCGGTAGTGAATGTCTGTTCGCGCGGGCGGTAACACCCACACGGGGGTATTACTCGGCAGCGCCTTCGGCCTGCTTCTTCTCCTGCAGCGCGGCGGCCAGACGGGCCACCTGACCGGCAGGAGCCGAGAACAGCCCGGCAGCCTTGGACATGTTGCCCTTCATCGCACCGGCCAGCTTGGCCAGCAGGACCTCGCGGGTCTCCAGGTCGGCGATCTTCTCGACCTCGGACACGGACAGCGCAGCGCCGTCCATGTAGCCGCCCTTGATGATGAGCGCCTTGTTGTCCTTGGCGAAGGTCTTGAGGGCCTTCGCGGCGTTGACCGGCTCACCCTGGATGAAGGTGATGGCGGTCGGTCCGACGAACAAGTCGTCCAGGCCCTCGACGCCCGCTTCCGCGGCCGCGAGCTTGACCAGGGTGTTCTTGGCGACGGAGTACGTGGCCTCGGCGCCGAGCGCGCGACGCAGCTCGGTGAGCTTGCCGACCGAAAGACCACGGTATTCCGTGACAACAGTGGCCGTGGAGTTCTTGAACTGCTCCGCGATCTCCGCGACAGCGGTGACCTTTTCAGGCTTCGCCATACTTCGCCTCCTCTCTGATGTCGGTTCGTGAACGCGCACTACCGAATTCAGGGGCCGGCGACAAAACTAACGCCCCGGACGCAAGGCGTACCGGGGCGCGAAAATATCGGCCTCAGCTCTCCCTGCGTGGGCCGCCGGCAATGTCGCCGGACCTTCGATCGACACCACGCAAGCGGCATCGACGACCAACGGTCTTCGGTAGAACGAATGGGTAGCCATCGAACATGTCGATGACCGGAGTCCACTGTACCGGCACCTACCCCGATCTGCCAAAACGCCCCCGGCAGCGCTGAATTCGCCGGTACCGAATTGTGGCTCAGCTCACATTTCATGGGTAGAAGTGGCAGCAATCTCACCGGAAAGGTGTTACGTTCGGTGACAGTAACCTGCTTCACTTCTCAACTATGGCAACCTCCATAGTCGCTCCATCAGTGCTGCTGGACCGGCGTCCGCAGCGATTCCTCGCACTCGTCGTCATCTGCCTGGCCGAACTGCTGGTCGTCCTCGACAACACCATCGTCAACGTCGCCCTCCCCTCCATCGGCGTCCAACTACAGACCGGAGTCTCCGGCCTGCAGTGGGTCGTCGACGCCTACACCCTCACCTTCGCCGGATTGCTGCTCGCCGCAGGCAATCTCGGTGACCGCTACGGTCGCCGCCGGATCATGATCGTGGGTCTCATCGGCATCGCGGTGATGTCGGTCGGCGGCGCGCTCGCCGAGTCGATGACGCAGGTCATCGCGGCCCGCGCGGCGATGGGTGTCTTCGCCGCCGCCGTCTTCCCGGCCACCCTGGCCCTGATCATCAACATCTTCACCGACAAGCGCGAACGCGCGCTGGCCATCGCCGCCTGGACCGCGATGGCGGGCTTCGCCATCGCCATCGGCCCGATCTCGGGCGGCTGGCTGCTCGAACACTTCAGCTGGCACTCGGTGTTCTGGATCAATGTGCCGGTGGCGCTGGTCGCACTGGTCGCGACGCTGATCTGGGTGCCGGAATCACGCGCCGAACAGGTCGGCAGGCTGGATCTGCCCGGCATCCTGCTGTCCGTCGCGGGCATCACGCTGGTGGTGTGGGCCATCATCGAGGCACCGCACAACGGCTGGCTCTCGCTCACCACCCTGTGCACCGCGGCGCTCGGTGTCGTTCTGCTCGCCGCTTTCGTCACCTGGGAATTGCGCACCGCGGCACCGATTCTCGATATGCGACTGTTCCGCAACCGCCGATTCTCATTGCCCGCCTTGGCCATTGCCATCGCGTACTTCTCGATGTTCGGATTCCTGTTTCTGATCACCCAGTATTTCCAGGGCGTGCGGGAATACACCCCGCTCGAATTCGGTATCGCGTCATTGCCGTTCGCGTTCTCGGTCGCGATCGGCGCACCGGTGGCGACGCTGCTCGCCCAGCGGGTCGGCACCACCGCGGTGCTGGTGATCGGGCTGTTGCTCACCGGACTCGGCCTCTATCTGGGCGGCCAGGTCACCGTCGACAGCACGTATCTGATCGGCGTGCTGCCATCGATGGTGTCGATGGCGCTGGGGTTGGGCATCGTGCAGGGCCCGGCCACGGAGTCGATCATGTCGGCGCTGCCGCTCGACGAGGCGGGCGCGGGCTCGGCCGTCAACGACACCACCCGCGAGATCGGCGGCACCCTCGGCGTCGCGGTACTCGGCTCGATCGTGGCCTCGTACTACAGCAGCCGCATCGGCGCCCGGGTCGACGCCATCCCGCTCGCGATCATGAACGCCAATGAGAAGAGCCTGGTCAAGGCCAGTCCACTCAGCGTGCTGGAGCTGCGTAAGCGTGAGCTGACGCCGTTCCTGGAAACCCAGCGCGAGAACCTCATCGTCGCCATGAAGACCGCGACGCTACAGGGTGCGCACACCGCGTCCCTGGTGGCGGCGGGCGCGGTCGCCGTCTGCGCGGTGATCGTCGCGATCTTCCTGCCGTGGAAGCCGCAGGACGGCGAATCGGTCCTGCTCGGCTGGCGCAAGAAGGACTGACCGGAAAGACCGCGAGGGTGGGAACGCAGTGCGTTCCCACCCTCGTGGTCGATCAGGAGCTACCTGTCAGTCGAAGCTCACGCATCCTCGTCGAGGAGGTTGCGGGTGCGGTTCGGGTCCACCGGGATGCCCGGTCCGGTGTTGGTCGAAACCGTGATCTTCTTGACGTAGCGACCCTTGGCGGTCGACGGCTTCACACGCAGGATCTCGTCCAGCGCGGCGCCGTAGTTCTCCACCAGCTTGGCGTCGTCGAACGACGCCTTGCCGATGACGAAGTGCAGGTTGGCCTGCTTGTCGACGCGGAAGTTGATCTTGCCGCCCTTGATGTCGTTGACGGCCTTGGTCACATCGTTGGTGACGGTGCCCGTCTTCGGGTTCGGCATCAGACCGCGCGGGCCCAGGACACGCGCGATGCGGCCGACCTTGGCCATCTGGTCCGGGGTGGCGATCGCGGCGTCGAAGTCCAGCCAGCCGCCCTGGATCCGCTCGATCAGGTCCTCGGCGCCCACGGCGTCGGCACCGGCGGCCTCGGCCTCGGCGGCCTTCTCGCCGGCGGCGAACACGATGACGCGGGCGGTCTTACCGGTGCCGTGCGGCAGGTTGACGGTGCCGCGGACCATCTGGTCGGCCTTACGGGGGTCGACGCCGAGACGAACGGCGACCTCGACGGTCGCGTCGGTCTTGGTGGTCGCGGTCTCCTTGGCCAGGCGCGCAGCGGCCAGCGGGGAGTACAGCTTGTCGCGATCGACCTTCTCAGCAGCGGCGAGATACGCCTTGCTTCGCTTTGCCATGTTTCTCTGTCCTTAATGTTCGAGTTCAGATGTGGTGTTACGGGCCTGGCCGGCCCTCCCACAGTGAGCGAGTAGTCGCTCAGCCTTCGACGGTGATACCCATCGAACGCGCGGTACCGGCGATGATCTTCGCGGCCTGATCGAGATCGGTGGCGTTGAGATCCTCGGCCTTGGTCTTGGCGATCTCCCGGACCTGGTCCATGGTGACCTTGGCGACCTTGGTCTTGTGCGGCTCGGCCGAGCCCTTCTGCACACCGGCGGCCTTGAGCAGCAGACGCGCGGCGGGCGGGGTCTTCAGCTTGAAGTCGAACGTCCGGTCCTCGTACACCGAGATCTCGACCGGGATGACGTTGCCACGCTGCGACTCGGTCGCGGCGTTGTACGCCTTGCAGAACTCCATGATGTTGACGCCGTGCTGACCGAGCGCGGGGCCGACCGGAGGAGCCGGGTTCGCGGCACCGGCCTGGATCTGCAGCTTGATGATCCCGGCGAGCTTCTTCTTCTTGGGGGGCATCTTTCTTCCTTGGGTTTCGGTTCCTTACGGTTGCCGTAAGCCTGTTGCGGGATCGCTCCCACGCCGGGTCCAAGCCCGGCATTCGCGCACGACCGTCACACCGGGCGGAAAACGCCTGGAGCGGGTCTACACACGAACTGTCACACTCTACCGAACCCCACCGTGGCGGCCGCAGGCGGGGAGGTCGTACAACGACAACGGCACCGCCGAGGCGGTGCCGTTGTGAAGCTGGTTCGAGCTAGATCTTGGAGACCTGGGTGAAGTTCAGCTCGACCGGGGTCTCGCGACCGAAGATCGAGACGAGCACCTTGAGCTTCTGCTGCTCGGCGTTGACCTCGCTGATGCTGGCGGGCAGCGTCGCGAACGGGCCGTCCATCACGGTCACCGACTCGCCGACCTCGAAGTCGACCTCGATGATCGGCTTGGCCGACACCTCGCCGGTGGACTCGGCGCCGGTCGAGGAGGCTGCCGCCGCGGCCGCCTTCTTCTGCTGCGCACCGGCCGGAACCAGGAACTTCACGACCTCGTTGATGGTCAGCGGGGTCGGCTTGGCGCCGGGGCCACCGCCGGTCATACCGACGAAACCGGTGACGCCGGGAGTGTTGCGGACCGCACCCCACGACTCGTTGTTCAGTTCCATCCGGACCAGGATGTAGCCCGGCAGCACCTTGCGGTTGACGTGCTTGCGCTGGCCGTTCTTGATCTCGGTGACTTCTTCGGTCGGCACCTCGACCTGGAAGATGTAGTCCTCGAGGCCGAGGTTCTGCACGCGGGTCTCGAGGTTGGTCTTGACCTTGTTCTCGTAGCCGGCGTAGGAGTGCACGACGTACCAGTCGCCGGGGACGCGGCGCAGCTTGGCCTTCATCGACTCGACCGGGTCGGCTTCGGGGTCTTCCTCGGTGGCGACGTCCTCGACGACGGTCTCGTCGGCGTCAGCGACCTCGGTGGTGGCATCGACCTCGTCGGTGGCGGTCTCCGCCACGGCGTCGTCGACCGGGAACTCGTCGTTTGTTTCGTTCTCCGGGGTGCTCACTGAGGCACTCGCTTCCTGTGTCGTCACTACATCCTCTGGGCCGGGTCGGGGGCGCGGAGCGCACACTCCGCCGTTCCGGCCCGGGATCGGCTACCGGCGTTGGTGTCGGCGATCAGCCGAACAGCCAGTCGACACCCTTGATGAACGCCGTATCCAGCCCAAATATGAACGCGACCATGAAGACCACGAACACCAGAACGACGGTCGTATAGGTGACCATCTGCTTCCGGTTGGGCCAGATCACCTTGCGCAGTTCCGCGATAACTTCTCGCAGGAACCTGAGCAGCCGCTTGAACGGGTTGCCCGACGTGGCCTTCCCAGCAGTCTTGTCTGCCTTGCGCGAGGAGGACCGGTCGAGCGTCGCCACCGAACCGGTGTCCGCCGGAGCATCCGACGTGCGCGCACGGCGAGCTGTCCGCTTGCCGCTCGGCCGAGTGGCAGCGGCGGTGTCGTCGCCGTCTTCGGCGCGAGTATCCCGCTCGTCGCTCACGTCGTCTCCTCGCTTCGCTCGGATCCGCCGTGCGCGAAGCGCGCTGGCCTGATGGCTCGCTCGCTCCGCTCGCTCACGTCGATCCTTCCTCGTCGCTGGCATTCAGGGCAGGGGCGACAGGACTTGAACCTGCAACCTGCGGTTTTGGAGACCGCTGCTCTGCCAATTGAGCTACGCCCCTTCGGTTGGACCAGCCTGAGCTGTAGTGCCCAACCACAGTCGATATTCGATTATCGAGCTCTGGTGCCACACAACATGCGCGCCGCTTCCATGGGGATCATGTCCCCGGGAAGATCAGCGCGCAGCAGCCGGTGACCCCAGAGTCCCGAGTGTACGTTACCGCGTGCGGTATTTGCCAATCCGGGACAGCCGACCAGGTCAGGACAGCTGAACGGTAGCCGTGGCCCGCCCGAAGATCTTCTTGCCCGCCGACTTCGCCGTGATGGCGACGACCGCGGTCCTGGTCTCCGGATCGACCGACTTCACCTTACCGGTGAACTCGACCTCGGCCGGTGCGTCGGACCCGACGTAGACCGGGCTGGTGAAGCGCACGTTGTACTCCTTGACGGCGCCGGGATCGCCGAGCCAGGAGGTGACGAAACCGCCGCCGAGACCCATCGTCAGCATGCCGTGCGCGACCACGTCGTCGAGGCCGACGAGCTTGACGATCTCGTCGCTCCAGTGGATCGGATTGGCGTCGCCGGACACGCCCGCGTAGTTCACCAGATCGCCACGGGTGAGCCGGACGGTGCGCGGCGGGAGTTCATCACCGGCCGACACGCTGTCGAAGGACAGGGCGCGCGTGCTGAAGAACGGGGCCGGCTGCTTGGTGACCGGATCGGGGGTGATCCCGGTGTGCGCGTCGACGGGCGCGTGATGAGCGGGCTCCTCGAGGCCGTGCATCAGGATGTTGCGCACCGCGTCCGACATCGTGGGATCGATGTCACCGCCGCTGCGGCCGATGAGCGTGGTGTAGGTGGTGAGCACCAGCTCGTCGTCCTGGGCGGTGACGATGTTCTTCGTCACGATGATGTCGCCGCCGAAAGCCTGCCGGAAGGAATGCAGGTACACATCACAGGTCAGCTGGTCGCCCACCCGGATAGGGCGGTGGAACTCCAGGATCTGATCGGTCTGCATGATCTGGCTCAGGTCGTAGCCCGTGACGATCTGCTCGAACAGCTTGCGCTGGGCGAGGATGCCCACCAGCGAGATGAAGGTGAGCGGGGCGAGCAGGCCGTCGTGGCCGTACTCACGTGCGACGTCTTCCTCCCAGTGCACCGGGTGGTAGTCCTGCACGGCACGGGCGTATTCGCGCACCTTCTCGCGGCCGACCTCGTAGTAGTCGTCGACACGGTAGTGGTGGCCGACCATCGCCGCGGCGTGCGCGGCGGGATCGACCGGTGCGGCGGCTGCGGCGGTGACCGCTTCGTCGGTTCCGGTGTTCACTGTCACACCGTGGACCTTACTCACACGTAGCCGGGTCACAACGTCGAGCGGGGTGTATTCACCCACTCGGGCGGGTACCGTACCGACCCCGGAAACGCACGAAAGGCCGGACTCTCGTCCGGCCTTTCGGCAAAGCTTGGTGAATCAGCGCGACTCGCGGTGCGCCCGGTGGGTTCCGCAGTTCGGGCAGAACTTCTTCAGCTCGAGGCGGTCCGGGTCGTTGCGCCGGTTCTTCTTGGTGATGTAGTTGCGGTGCTTGCACTCTTCGCAGGCCAAGGTGATCTTTGGCCGGACATCGGTGGACTTCGCGGCCACGATTTGCCTTCTTTCCGGTCTGGGCTGAGTCGTTATTGGTAGCGATGGCCGGACTTGAACCGGCGACACAACGATTATGAGTCGTTTGCTCTACCGACTGAGCTACACCGCCACGGCGGACCTGTTACGGTGGGCCGGCGGGAAAGTCGGTCACCACCGGCAATCCGGCGAGCCCCCTAACGGAATCGAACCGTTGACCTTTTCCTTACCATGGAAACGCTCTGCCGACTGAGCTAAGGGGGCATGACTACGTGGCACAAGGTCTTGGTCGGCGAACCGATCCGAGCGACCCCGTGCTCCGGCGTCCTGAAAGAGATTACACACTTCCACCGAAGAGCACCAAATCGCCTGGTGAGACCCCATTTTTACCGACCCGCAACCCACTGATCACGCAGGTGCAGGGGTAACTCCCCCGGCCACCTCGACGCCGTGCCAGAACGACGCGAGCCCGAGAACGCACAGTCGAGCTCCCGGACGGGACGCAGAATCGCGGAGAGGCGGACGAGGCCACGAACCAAAGAACCCCGCCGATCGTGATGATCGACGGGGTTCGATGTGGCAGATGTAGGATTCGAACCTACGTAGGCTTTCACCGACAGATTTACAGTCTGCTCCCATTGGCCGCTCGGGCAATCTGCCTTGTGCGCCGTTTCCGGTGCGCTGAGCAGCTTACAACGAACCCACACCCCCAATGCAAACCGCCTGCACAACGACCCTGCGAGCACGGTCGACGGGGGCATACGGGTACAACTGTCTCGGTGGCCGGCACACCTGTCGGCCCACCCGTTGGCAGACCGTGAGGGACAGGAGCGCAGTGTGGCTGATTCGTCATTCGACGTGGTGAGCAAGGTCGATCGGCAGGAGGTCGACAATGCGCTGCACCAGGCGGAGAAGGAGCTGAACTCCCGCTACGACTTCAAGGGCACCGATGCGGCGATCGCGTGGTCGGGCGAGGAAGCCATCGTGCTGACCGCGAACGCCGAGGAGCGGGTCAAGGCCGCGCTCGAGGTGTTCAAGGAGAAGCTGATCCGGCGCGACATCTCGCTCAAGGCGTTCGATGCCGGCGAGCCGCAGGCCTCGGGCAAGGTGTTCAAGATCACCGGCACGCTGGTGCAGGGCATCGACACCGAGAAGGCGAAGAAGATCTCCAAGAAGATCCGCGACGAGGGCCCCAAGGGCGTGAAGGCGCAGATCCAGGGCGAGGAACTGCGGGTCAGCAGCAAGAAGCGCGACGATCTGCAGGCCGTGATCTCGCTGCTCAAGGGCGAGGACTTCGGTATCGCCCTGCAGTTCGTGAATTATCGGTAGCCGGGGCGGGGCGGCACTCAATGCCGGTGGGTGCCGCCTGCCATCTCTTCCAGTCGCTTGATCCGCTCCTCCATGGGCGGGTGCGTGGAGTACCAGCGGGCGATGCGATCGCCCGCGCGGAACGGGTTGGCGATCATCAGGTGCGATTCGCTGGTGAGTTGGGGATCCGGCGGCAGCGGGGCCACCTGGACGCCGCGTTCGATCTTGCGCAGGGCCGAGGCCAGCGCCAGTGGGTCACCGGTGAGTTCGGCGCCGGACTGATCGGCCTGGTACTCCCGGGACCGTGAGACGGCCATCTTGATCAGGCCCGCCGCGATCGGGCCGAGCAGCGAGACCAGCAGCACGGCGATGATGTTCGGGCCCTGCCCGTCCCTGCTGCCGAACGAGCTCGCGAAGAACGCCATATTGGCCAGGCCGGTGATGATCGAGGCCATCGCGCCGGCCACCGACGAGATCAGGATGTCGCGGTTGTAGACGTGCGACAGCTCGTGTCCGAGCACCGCGCGCAGTTCCCGCTCGTCGAGCAACTGCAGGATGCCGCTGGTACAGCACACCGCGGCGTGGCGGGGATTACGCCCGGTCGCGAACGCGTTGGGCGCGTTGGTCGGGCTGATGTAGAGCCGCGGCATGGGCTGGCGGGCCGTGGTCGCGAGCTCGCGCACGATCCGGTACATGACCGGCGCTTCCAGTTCGCTGACCGGTTGCGCGTGCATCGCCTTCAGCGCCAGTTTGTCGCTGTTGAAGTAGGCGTAGGCGTTCATGCCGACGGCCAGCACGATCGAGATGATCAGGATCGTCGGGCTGCGGAACATCGCCCCGATGGCGACGATCAGCGCCGACAGCCCGACCATCAAACCGAATGTTCTGATCCCATTGGGCATTTCCGCCTCCCCGCGCCTCTTGCCGGTCGTCAGGCGCTTGGTTCGTCAGGCGTCGGGCCTGCGGTCGACCACGTGAACAGTTCTGGGCGTACCCGGCGAGTCACCCATGTTCGCGCGAAATCCGATGTTGCTTCGCGTTTGGTCAACGACTGCGTGGCGGCGATAGTTCCTGGTCAGCCCACCCGCTCGATGGTGTAGCGGACGAGGCGGCTGAGGGCGTCGTTGGCCGGGCCCGCCGGGAGCGCGGCCAGTTCGGTGTCGGCGAGGTCGGCGTATTCCTGCAGCTTCTCCTTGGCCTGGGCCATGCCGGGCGAACGGCGCAGCAGCTCCAGCGCCTCCTCGACCTCGGCGTCGGTTTCCAGGGGGCGTGCCAGCAGGGTGCGCAGGCGGTCACCGTCGGCGCCGGACTCGCGCAGCGCGTAGAGGACGGGCAGGGTGTGCACGCCCTCGCGCAGGTCGGTGCCCGGCGTCTTGCCGGACTGCTCGGCCGAGGACGAGATGTCGATGATGTCGTCGGAGATCTGGAAGGCGGTGCCGACGGCGTCGCCGAGGCGGGCCAGCCGTTCGACGTGCTCGGGGCCCGCGCCGGAGAAGGTGCCGCCGAAGCGGCCCGCGGCGGCGATGAGCGAGCCGGTCTTCTCCCAGACCACGCGCAGGTAGTGCTCGACCGGGTCCTGGGTCTGCTTGGCGCCCATGGTTTCCCGCATCTGGCCGGTGACCAGCTCGGCGAAGGTCTCGGCGATGATGCGGACCGCGTCGGGGCCCAGCGTCGAGGTCAGGCGGGAGGCGTGGGCGAACAGGTAGTCGCCCGCCAGGATCGCGATGTTGTTGCCCCACCGCGCGTTGACGCTGACGGCGCCGCGCCGCTGGGGCGCCTCGTCCATCACGTCGTCGTGGTACAGCGTGGCCAGATGCACCAGCTCCACCACGGTACCCGCGGTGACCAGGGCCGGATCGGTGGGATTGGGACCGAGCTGACCGGTGAGCACGGTGAACAACGGCCGGAAGCGCTTGCCGCCCGCGCGGGCGAGATGCAGCGCCGCTTCCTGCAGGAATTCCTCACCGTCGGAGAGTTCGTCGACGAGCAATTTCTCGACCGCGGCCAGGCCGTCGCGCACGGTGGCGGCGAGTTCGGGATCGACGAGATCTACCCCGGCAACCACGGTGCTCTCGTCGCTCACAGCCGATGTGCTCATTATCTTCTCCCAGCGATGCGTCCGACCCCGACGGGTAGCAACCTAGCGTGTTCCGGCGCCAGGGCCGATGAACACGGTCACACAGTGACTATTCCCGGTGTACCCGACACTCTCGCACAGCGGCCGGGGGTGCCAGTATTGAGCCATGGGTTCACCGGATCTCACCCCCGCCGACCGCGGTGCCCCTGGCGCCCGCCCTCGCGGGCCTGCGTGGTCACACTCCGCTGCCGCCGCCGGCCCGCCGGGGGCAGGCGCGCCGCTGCCTGCCCACGTCGAGGTGCTGGTGGTCGGGGCCGGACCCGCGGGATCGGCGTCGGCGGCCTGGGCCGCGCGGGCCGGTCGCGACGTGCTGCTGCTCGATTCCGCGGTGTTCCCGCGCGACAAGACCTGTGGTGACGGCTTGACGCCGCGGGCCACCGCCGAGCTGGAACACCTGGGTCTGGGCGAGTGGCTGCGCGCGCATACGGTGAATCACGGCCTGCGGATGGCCGGCTTCGGCCGGGAGGCGCTGCTGCCGTGGCCGGGCGGGTCGTTCCCGACCTACGGAAGCGCGGTTCCCCGAACCGAACTCGACGACAAGCTGCGGGAGACCGCGATCAAGTCGGGCGCGCTGATGGTCGACGGGGCCAAGGTCACCGAGGTGCTGCGCGAGGGCGAGCGGGTCACCGGGGTGACGGTGCGCATCGGCGAGGCCACCCACACCGTGCGCTGCCGGGTGCTCGTGGTGGCCGACGGGGTGCGCTCCCCCATCGGAAAACAGCTGGGTCGTACCTGGCATCGGCGCTTCGCCTACGGCACCGCGGCGCGCGCCTACATCAAGTCGGGGCGCAGCGACGATCAGTGGATCTCCTCGCACCTGGAACTGCGCAACGCCGCCGACGAGCTGGTCCCCGGCTACGGCTGGATCTTCCCGCTGGGCAACGGCGAGGTGAATATCGGCGTCGGCTCGCTGGCCACCGAGCAGCGGCCCTCGCACATCGCGCTCAAGCCGCTGATCGAGCACTACACCCGGCTGCGTCGCGAGGAATGGGAGCTCGAGGGCGAGCTGCGCGCGGTGGCGTCGGCGCTGCTGCCGATGGGCGGCGCGGTCTCGAACGTGGCCGGGGTGAACTGGGTCCTGGTCGGCGATGCGGCGGGCTGCGTGAACCCGCTCAACGGCGAGGGCATCGACTACGGCCTCGAGGGCGGGCACCTGCTGTCCGGCCTGCTCGACGAGCCCGACCTGAGCCGGGTGTGGCCGCAGCTGCTGCGCGAGCGCTACGGCCGGACCTTCTCGGTCGCGCGCAGGCTGGCCGGCTTGGCCACCCACCCGAAGATGGTCCCGCTCGGCGGCCCGCCGGTGATGCGCTCGAAGTACCTGCAGCGCACGGCCGTTCGGGTGATGGGCAACCTGGTGACCGACGAGGACGTCGACCTCACCGCCCGCGCCTGGCGAGCCGCCGGCCGCGCCTCCCTGCGCGCCGACGACCTGCGGCCGTTCAGCTGACGTCGTGAGCGCGACGGCGCGTCGCCCGGTCCTGGCTCTGCTGCCGCACCTGCGCACGGCCCGCGATCTGATCGATCGGCACTACGCCGACCCGCTCGACCTGGACGATCTCGCCCGCGCCGCCGGGGTCTCCAAGTACCACTTCCTGCGCGCGTTCGCCGCCGTGTACGGGCCGACGCCGGGGGCCTATCTGGCCGAGCGGCGGATCGAACGAGCCCAGGATCTGCTGCGGGCCACCAATCTGACCGTCACCGAGGTGTGCATGCTGGTCGGGTACGCGAGTCTGGGCTCGTTCAGCAGCAAGTTCCGTCAGCTCGTCGGGGCGACGCCGAGCGAGTATCAGGCCAGGTTCGCCGACGGCGCGCCACACATTCCGGGCTGCTATGTCTTCATGCACGGGCTCTCCGACCGGGTCCGGCCCGACACCGCAATTTCGGAGAAGCCCGGCCGCACCGGTCCGTCCTAGCCTCGAGTCATGCCAACGATCACGAACGTTTCCCTGGTCACCGTGTATGTGACCGATCAGGACGCCGCCAAGCAGTGGTACATCGACAAGCTCGGATTCGTCGAGACCGCGGATGTGAGCATGGGCGACAACGGGTTCCGGTGGGTCACCGTCGCTCACCCGGACCACACCGAGCTCGAGGTCACGCTGATGGTGCCGGGACCGCCGCTGACCGACGACATGGCCGACGCGATCCGGCGATCCCTCGCCGACGGCACCCACGGCGCCCTCGGGCTGCGCACCGCCGACTGTCAGAGGACCTTCGAGGAGCTCACCGCCAAGGGCGTCGAGTTCATCCAGCCGCCCGCCGCGCGCCCGTACGGCACCGAGGCCATCATTCGCGACAACTCCGGCAACTGGCTGGTGCTGGTCGAGCCGAGCGCGTGAGCGCGGTGCCGCCCGGCCCGGCGGGCGGCACCTTCCGACGGTCTAGTTCGTGGCGAAGCGGTTCTCGATGAACTTGCGTTCGCTGTTGAGAACGCGCTGGTGCAGCTGCTCGGCCAGCGGTTCGATGGCGCCGCCGACCAGCGGCACCTTCACGGTGACGGTGCCGACGACTTCGATCTCACTGCCCTCGGCGGTCGGACGCAGTTCGTAGGTGCCCGACATCTCGGTGTTGATGCCGCCGGTCTGCCCGGTGAAGCTGCCCTTGGCGACCTCGCCCTGCAGCGGCTGCCAGTTGTCGGTCCGCGACAGCACCAGATCGCTCTTGAGCACCTTGCGTACCAGGCCGGGAACCTTGTCCCGACCTGGCTTTTCCGTCATATGAAGGCGAATCGAACCCGGCCCGTCGGGATGGGAGAGTTCGAGGGTCGCGGTCTCGGCGGCGGCGAATCGCTCCTGCCAGACCGCATCGTCGACGAGTGCCCGGTGAAGATCTTCGACCGGGACTGCGTAGGGCACGGTGAAGCTGAATTTTCGGGACATGGCGGCAACGGTACTGTGTGCCGGGTGTCGGAAGTGAGCCTGTCGGAGCGGCGGTCCAAGCGCCTGCGACGGGTACGGTCCTGCGTGCTCGGCGTGGCCACCGTGATCAGCGTGCTGATGGTGCTGCTCGTACTCGCGGCCTGGCGCAACGACTTCGAGATCGAGCAGCATCGCGGAACCACCTCCGGTGAGGTGCTCTCGGCGGGCAGGCTGCGGTCGGCGGTCATGTACGTGACGCCGGACAGCGTCACCCACAACCCGAAGGTCGGCATCCTGTATCCGACCAATCTGACGGCCGGGCAGCGCATCAATGTCGAGTACAGCACCCGTGACCCCGATCTGGTCCGGGTCGCCGGTCGGGACGCGCGGGTGGCGATCATCCCGGCGGCTTCGGTGATCGTGGTGGTCTGGGCGCTGGCGCTGCCCGTGCTGTGGCTGGTGCGGCGCAAGCAGCACGAGG
Organism: Nocardia sp. NPDC087230; assembly: GCF_044744725.1. NCBI lineage: Bacteria > Bacillati > Actinomycetota > Actinomycetes > Mycobacteriales > Nocardiaceae > Nocardia > Nocardia sp. NPDC087230. The sequence goes on along the minus strand of NZ_JBIUYV010000001.1, from coordinate 288,801 downwards.
CGTAACTTCGTCTGCTGTTCGTCCCGGCTTCACGTCGGCGTGGTGGTGTCGCGCCGTGTGGCGGTCACTCTGAGGTGGTGCGCGTAGCCATCGTGGCGGAGTCATTCCTGCCGAACATGAACGGCGTCGTCAACTCCGTGTTGCGGGTGTTGGACCACCTGGACCAGCACGGACACGACGCGATGATCGTGGCACCCGACACCCTGCGCGGCGTCGCGCCCGCACCCCGCTTCCACGGCCGCTTCCCGGTGCACCGGGTGCCTGCGATGATGGTGCCCAAGGTCAGCTCGCTGCCGGTGGGCCTGCCGCAGCCGGGGATCACCGCCGCGATCGCCGCCTTCGACCCCGACGTGGTGCATCTGGCCTCGCCGTTCCTGCTCGGCGCCGGCGGGCTGGCCGCCGCGACCCGGCTCGATCTGCCCTCGGTCGCGGTATATCAGACCGATGTCGCCGGTTTCGCCAAGAGTTACGGTCTCGGGCTGGCCTCCCGCGCGGCCTGGGCGTGGACGCGCCGGATCCACGAAGGCGCGACCCGCACGCTGGCGCCGTCCTCGGCGGCCGCCCAGGACCTGGCCGACCACGGCATCCCCCGGGTGCATCGCTGGGGACGCGGCGTCGACATCGACCGTTTCGACCCCGCCGCGCGCAGCGCCGACCTGCGGGCGAGCTGGCTGGGCGGCGAGGACCGGCTGGTGGTCGGCTTCGTGGGCAGACTCGCCCCGGAAAAGCACGTCGAACGGCTCGCGGCGCTGGCGGGCGATCCGTCGATCCAGCTGGTCGTGGTGGGTGACGGACCGGAACGGGCGCGGCTGAGCCGGCTGCTGCCCGACGCCGTGTTCACCGGCGAGCTCGGCGGCAGCGACCTGGCCACGCACTACGCGAGCCTGGACGTGATGGTGCATCCGGGCGAGCACGAGACGTTCTGCCAGGGCGTGCAGGAGGCGCTGTCGTCCGGTGTGCCGGTGATCGGGCCGGACGCGGGTGGCCCGCGCGACCTGATCGCGCACTGCCGCAACGGCTACCTGCTGCCGGTCGACCGGTTCGCCGAGCTGCTGCCCAGCGCGGTATCGGCCCTGCGTGACCGGGGCCAGCGCGCCCGGTTCGCGGCGGCGGCCCGCAAGTCGGTGCTGCACCGCACCTGGCCCGCGATCTGCACCGAGTTGATGACCCACTACGCCGAGGTGACCGGGATGCGCGACCGATTGCCGCGCTCGGCATAGAGCGTTCGAGCGCGCGCCGGATAAGCTCGAATCGTGGCGACAACAGAGCAGCGGGAACCGATTCGAGCATCGCTGGACAAGCAACCCCACGAGGTCGCGTCGATGTTCGACGGTGTGGCCAAGCGCTACGACCTCACCAACACGGTCATCTCCGCGGGCCAGGATCGATACTGGCGGTGGGCGACGCGGCGCGCGCTCGGGCTGCGTCCGGGCGAGCGAGTGCTCGACCTCGCCGCGGGCACCGGCGTCTCGACCGTCGAGCTGGGCAAGTCCGGTGCCTGGTGCGTGGCCACCGACTTCTCCCAGGGCATGCTCGCCGCCGGCCGGTTCCGCCAGGTGCCGATGGTCGCCGGTGACGCGATGGCCCTGCCGTTCGCCGACAACTCGTTCGACGCGGTGACCATCTCCTTCGGCCTACGCAATGTCTCCGACATCGACCTGGCGCTACGCGAGATGCTGCGGGTGACCAAGCCGGGCGGCCGGGTGGTGGTGTGTGAGTTCTCCACGCCGGTGTTCGGGCCGTTCCGCACCGTCTACATGGAGTACCTGATGAAGGCGCTGCCGCGGGTGGCGCGCGCGGTCAGTTCCAACCCCGACGCCTACGTCTACCTGGCGGAGTCGATCCGGGCCTGGCCGAACCAGCGCAGGCTGGCCCGGCGGATCGCCGACGCCGGCTGGGACTCGGTGCAGTGGCGCGACCTCACCGGCGGTGTGGTGGCGCTGCACCGCGGCTACAAGCTGGGCTGAACCGTCCCGATCCGGGGGTGAGTCCCGTCACCCCGGGGCGGCGCGCGGCACGGGGCGCCGCACCGGAATGCGCCCTGATCAGGGCAGATATTCCCCACCGGACCTCACGGCGGAAATTCTGGCGTGTGAGGTCGATTGTCACCTGGACATAACGTTCGGTAAATCGAGCGCAACGACAGGTGCGGATGATCGAAGCCATGACACGGGAAGCTGACATCCGCGCCACGGACACTGTGCGTACACAGTGCTCGTACTGCGGCGTCGGCTGCGGCATCAGCGTCCAGACCAAGACTGATCAGTCGGGTGCGCGGTTGATCGCGAAGGTCAGCGGCGACAAGCTGCATCCGGCGAACGCGGGCAGGCTGTGCACCAAGGGCGCGACGCACGCGGAGATGATGGCCGCGCCCGGCCGGATGGACACCGCCTACCACCGCCCCGAACGCGGCCAAGTCCCCGTCCCGCTACCGGTCGACGAGGCCGTCCACGAGACCGCCACCCGGCTGCGCGCCATCCTCGACGAACACGGGCCCGACGCGATCGCCCTCTACGTCTCCGGGCAGATGTCGCTCGAGGCCCAGTACCTCGCGACCAAGCTGGCCAAGGGCTACCTGCGGACCAAGCACATAGAAGCCAACTCCCGGCTGTGCATGGCCAGCGCGGGCACCGGCTACAAGCAGTCGCTCGGCGCCGACGGTCCACCCGGCTCCTACGACGACTTCGAGCACGCCGACCTGTTCTTGGTCTCCGGGGCGAACATGGCCGACTGCCACCCGATCCTCTACCTGCGGATGGCCGACCGGCTCAAGGCGGGCGCCAAGCTGATCGTGGTCGACCCGCGCCGCACCGACACCGCCGCGCGCGCCGACCTCTTCCTACAGATCGCGCCCGGCACCGACCTGGCGTTGCTCAACGGCCTGCTGCACCTGCTGGTCGCCGACGGCGCGATCGACACCGCGTTCATCGCCGAGCACACCGAGGGCTGGGACGCGATGCCCGAGTTCCTCGCCGATTACCCGCCCGCCCGGGTCGCCGAGCTCACCGGCCTGGCCGAGGCCGACATCCGCACCGCGGCGACGATGATCGCCGAGGCCGGCGACTGGATGTCGCTGTGGACGATGGGACTCAACCAGTCCACCCACGGCACCTGGAACACCAACGCGCTGGTGAACCTGCACCTGGCGACCGGCGCGATCTGCCGCCCCGGCAGCGGCCCGTTCTCGCTCACCGGTCAGCCCAACGCCATGGGCGGCCGCGAGATGGGCTACATGGGCCCCGGCCTGCCCGGCCAGCGCAGCCTGCTCTCCCCCGCCGACCGGACCTTCGTCGAGACCGCGTGGGGCCTGCCCGCCGACACCCTGCGCACCGAGGCGGGGCCCGGCACCATCGACATGTTCCGCGGTCTGGCCGACGGCGAGATCAAGGCCGCGTGGATCATCTGCACCAACCCCGTTGCCACCGTAGCCAATCGCAAGACCGTGATCGCGGGCCTGGAAGCGGCCGAGCTGGTCGTGGTGCAGGACGCCTACACCGAGACCGCCACCAACGCCTATGCCGACCTGCTGCTGCCCGCCACGCTGTGGGCCGAAGCCGATGCGGTGATGGTGAACTCGGAGCGCAATGTCACCCTGCTGCAGCAGTCGGTCGATCCGGTCGGCGACGCGCGACCGGACTGGCTGCTGATCGCCCAGGTCGCCACGGCCATGGGCTTCCCCGGCTTCGACTTCGCCTCGAGTGCCGAGGTTTTCGCCGAAATCCAGCAGTTCACCAACCCGGCCACCGGCTACGACCTGAGCGGCATGAGCTACGACCGGCTGCGCGAAGGCCCGATGCAGTGGCCCTGCAACGACAGCACCAGCCCGCGCAACCCGATCCGCTACCGCAACGACGGCGTCCACCAGCCGCTGCACGTCGAATCCGACGGCACCACACCGCGACTGGCGTTCGCCACCCCGAGCAGGCGCGCGGTGTTCTTCCCCCGACCGCACCTGCCCGCCGCCGAACTGCCCGACGACGATTACCCGTTCCTGCTCAACACCGGCCGGTTGCAGCATCAGTGGCACACGATGACCAAGACCGGCAAGGTCGCCAAGCTGACCAAGCTCAACGGCGCTCCCTTCGTCGAGGTGCATCCCGAAGACGCGCGGCGGCTGGACCTGAAGCCCGGCGACCAGCTCGAAATCGCCTCGCGCCGTGGCCGTGCCGTGCTGCCGGTACAGATCAGTGATCGGGTTCGGCCCGGCGATTGCTTCGCTCCTTTCCACTGGAACGACGAACAGGGTGAATACCTGACGATCAACGCCGTCACCAACGATGCGGTGGACCCCGCCTCGCTGCAGCCGGAGTTCAAGGCCTGCGCGGTGGCGCTGCGCCGGGTCGGACCCGCCGCCGCGCCCGAGCAGGCGCCGGCCCAGCCCGCCCAGCTGTCCGCCCAGCCGAGCGCGCACCCGCTGGCCGGGATCCTCGGCCTGGACGCGGGCACCTCGCCGACCCTCAGCGAGACCGAACGCATCTATCTCGGCGGCTACCTCGCCGCACTGCAGTCGCTGCCGGTCTCCGGGCAGCCCGTGCTGCCGGCGAGCGCGCCGCTGTCGGCCCAGTCCCGTCTCTGGGTCGACGGCTTGCTGGCCGGGATGTACTCGCGCACCTCCGGCGCCACGGCCGAAGTCCCGGTCGCCGATGCTCCAGCCGCCGCCCCGGTGACGGTCCTGTGGGCCTCCCAGACCGGCAATGCCGAGGAACTCGCGGCCACCGTCGCCGCACGCCTGTCCGCCGCCGGATTCCTGCCGTCGTTGCTCGATATGGATTCCTGCGAGCTGTCGGCGCTCACCGGCGACATCCTCATCGTCACCAGTACCTTCGGCGACGGCGGCCCGCCCGACAACGGCGCCGACTTCTGGACCCGGCTCGAGGACAGCATCGTCCGGCTCAACGACGTCCGCTATGCGGTGTTCGCCCTCGGTGACTCCTCCTACGACGACTTCTGTGGCCACGGCCGCAAACTCGACCGCCTCTTCGCCGCGCGCGGCGCCAAGCCGCTGGTGCCCCGCGTCGACAGCGAACCCGACTTCGCCGACGCCGCCGACCAGTGGCTCGACGATGTCCTCGCCGCGCTCGGCGGGTCGGCCCCGGGCGAGGCCACCCCACCCGACGCACCGGGTATCGGCGACACCGATGCCCCTGTGCCACAACAGATGTCCGGCTCATCGCTACCGCGGCCGTCCGGTCGCGGCGGCGCGATCGTGCTCGACCGCCCCCTCGCCCCGGCGCCCACTCGCGTCCAGCGCACCGCCCCGGCGCCGTTCACCCGCCAGGCTCCGGTCCGCGCGACCCTGATGCGCAACGAAACACTCAGCGCGCCGGGCTCGTCGAAAGAGGTGCGCCGCTTCGGTTTCGACCTGCACGACCTCGACGCCAGCTATGAGGTCGGCGACTCGCTGGGCGTGCTCCCGGCCAACAGCCCCGAACTCGTCGAGGAGTGGCTCACCGCGACCGGCCTGGACGGTCGCCGTGTCATCGAGCTCGACGACCGCGAACTCACCCTCACCGAGGCCCTGCGCACCCACTACGACATCACCAAGGTGAGTCAGGATCTGCTCGGCTTCATCGCCGAACGCAATCCGCACCCCCAGCTGGCCAAGCTGCTGCGGCGCGACAACCGCAACGAACTCGCCAACTACCTCTGGGACCGTCAGGCCGCCGACGTGCTGCGTGATTTCCCGGTGCGCACCGACCTGGTCGACTGGCTCGGCGCTCTGAAAAAGCTGCAGCCGCGCCAGTATTCGATCTCCTCCAGCCCGCTGACCACCCCCGACGAAGTGCAGCTGACCGTCGGCGTCGTCCGCTACGGCGAACCTGCCGGCAACTCCACCCGGCGCGGTGGCGTGTGCTCGACCTTCCTGGCCGACCGGGCGGGTGCCGAGGTGCCGATCTTCCTGCAGCGCGCCCCGCACTTCCGCCCGCCGCTGGACCCCAACGCCCCGATGATCATGGTCGGCCCCGGCACCGGCATCGCTCCTTTCCGCGGTTTCCTGCACGAACGTCGGGCCCTGGGCGCGACCGGACGCAACTGGCTGTTCTTCGGCGATCAACACGCCGCCCAGAACTTCTACTACCGGACCGAGCTGGAGGACATGTTCCGCTCGGGCTTCCTCACCCGCCTGGACCTGGCCTTCTCCCGCGACCAGCGCGAGCGGGTCTACGTGCAGCACCGGATGATCGAGCACGGCGCCGAGCTGTGGTCGTGGCTGCGCGACGGCGGCCACTTCTACGTCTGCGGCGATGCCTCCCGGATGGCCAAGGACGTCGACGACACGCTGCTCCGGATCGCCCAGATCCACGGGAAGCTGGACGAGGCCGGTGCCCTGGCCTTCAAGAAGCAGCTGGTCGCCGAGAAGCGCTACGTCCGCGACGTGTACTGATCACGCCGCCCGAATCGCCGGCGGGTTCAGCCGGGTGAAGTCGGGCAGCCGGTGATACGGGTAGTACGGGTACGGCGGTGTCGTGGCGCTCGCGGCGTCGAGAGCCGCCCGGTGCTCGGGCTCCAGCTGCCAGCCGACCGCGCCGAGGTTCTGGCGCAACTGCTCCTCGTTGCGGGCGCCGATCAGAACACTGGCGACGGTGGGCCGGGTGAGCAGCCAGTTGAGAGCGATCTGCGGGACACTGTGCCCGGTCTCGGCGGCGATGCGATCGAGGACATCGACGATGTCGTAGAGGTGTTCGTCGTCCACCGGCGGGCCCGCCTGCGCGGTCTCGTGCAGCCTGCTGCCCGCCGGTAGCGGCTGGCCACGGCGGACCTTGCCAGTGAGCCTGCCCCAGCCCAGCGGACTCCAGACGATCGCGCCGACGCCCTGGTCCGCGGCGAGCGGCATGAGCTCCCACTCGTAGTCGCGACCGACGAGCGAGTAGTACACCTGGTGCGCGACAGGCTTTTCCAGGCCGAGCGCCTCGGCGGTGGACAGCGTCTTCATCAGCTCCCAGCCGGCGAAGTTGGACACACCGACGTAGCGGATCTTGCCCGCGCGCACGAGATCGTCGAGGGCCGTGAGGGTTTCCGCGAGCGGGGTGCCCGCGTCGAAGGCGTGCAGCTGGAACAGGTCGAGGTAGTCGGTACCGAGGCGGCGCAGCGAGGCGTCGACGGCGCGGATCAGCCGGGCCCGGCCCGCCCCGGCCTCGTGGGCGCCCGGACCGGTCGGCAGGGCGGATTTGGTCGACAGCAGCACCTGCTCGCGCCTGCCCTTGATCGCCGCGCCGAGCACCTCTTCCGAGGCCCCGTCGGAATACACATCGGCCGTGTCGAACAGGGTGACACCCGCCTCCAGGCTGATATCGACCAGGCGCCTGGCCTGCGCCGCGTCGGTATCGCCCCAGGCGCTGAACAGCGCGCCCCGTCCGCCGAAGGTGCCCGCGCCGAAACCGAGCGCGGGAACGTGCAGACCCGATGCGCCGAGCCGCCGATACTCCATGAGAACTCCTAAAGGGTCTATAGTTCCGTTAACACTTCGGACAGTACACCCGTTGCGCGCTAAATGAAACTGGAGTTCCGTTATGAATCACGACATCGCCTGGCCGGGGTCCGTTCGCCCAGGTGGACGCACCGCCCGGGTGCGCGAGTCGGTACTGCAGGTCGCCGGCGATCTGATCGCCGACCGGGGATTCGTGAGCCTGGATCTGGCCGAGGTCGCCGCGACGGCGGGCGTCGGTAAGACGACGGTCTACCGGCGCTGGCGCACACCGGCGGGGCTGGTCGCCGACCTGCTCGTGGACATGGCCGAGCAGTCGCTGCCGCGCGCCGACACCGGCTCCCTGCTCGACGACCTGACCGCCAATGCCCGACTGGTCGCGAAGACGCTCGCCGACCCACGCCAGGGCAATCTGTTCCGCGCCGTCATCGCCGCGGCCACCGGTGACGAGGTCACCGCCACGGCGCTGCACACCTTCTACGACACCCGGCTCACCGAATGGGCGCCCTGCGTCGAGGCGGCCGTGGCGCGCGGTGAGGCGCCTGCGGGCACGGACCCGAGGGCGGTGCTGTCGGCGGTGTCCGCGCCGCTGTACTACCGCCTGCTCGCCAGCGGCGACCCCATCGACGAGAGCGCCGCCGACCAGTCGGCGCGGGCGGCCGCCCTCGCCACGATCGGCGGCGCCTACGTCCGCTGAACCGCGCTCGCGCCGAGACGAGTTCGCCCAGTGCGCGGTGACATTCGACGACATCGGACGCGTGCGGAACCTGCCGCCCTCGACCTCGTCGAGGCAGGCGATCGACGGTCAGACCTGCCGGTCGGCCGCGATCGCCGCCGGACGCCAGCCCGGATCGCGCCCGGTGAGACCGAGCAGACGATCGAAAGCGGGGGCGGCTTCGGGCACGGTGACGACCGGACCGAACAGACCGGGCGTGCCCTCCGGATCGGTGTCGCGCAGGAATTCGAGCAGGATCGCCAAGTGGTCCGGGTCGACGGTGACCGACTGCCCGGTGGCGGCCGCCAGATCCCAGGCGTGCACGGTCACCTCGTCGAGCGCGACGGTCGCCATGATCGCCGCGGGCAACACCACCCCACCGGCCTCGACGTCACCGTCCCAGGCCGCGGGCACCCGCCACGCCTCGGTGAGCGCGATGAGCTGGGCGGGGATCAGGGTGCGCCAATCAGCGGGCAGCGCGCTGTCCAGGCTCGGCGGCACCGAGTGGCCGAGGGATTGCTTGGTGGCGGCCTGCCGGAAGGCCTCGGTCAGCCCGACGACGTGGGCGAGCACCTGGCGCACGGCGGTGTTCTCGCACGGTGTCGGCGCGTCGAGCAGGTCGTCGGGAATCCCGGCGACGACGTCGGCGAGGGTGCGGGCGGCGAGGGCGAAGTCGAACTGCGGTTCCATGGACGCTCCTGGGCGAGGGCGGACTCGTTCACCAGTAGTGACGAGATGAGCCACGCGATCTCATCGCCGCGCGGGTTGCCGAGTTCCGCCGATAGGCGCACGCTGGATGACGCAACGATCAGCGACACCGTGCGAGGCGACAACCGAGGAGCACCGATGATCGACTACGACGCCGCCCGGCCACTCGACGAAGTTCCCGAGGCCGATCGGATCGAACAGGAGCAATCGGCCTTCGCCGCCGACGATCCCGATGACCCGGCGTTCTCCGATGCCGCCGACTACTCCGACGAGATGGCGGCCAACATCGACCGCGACGCCGACACCGCGAACCCCGCCGACGTGATCGAGCAGACCATCCCCGTCCCCTACGAGGACGAGTTCGTCGAGGAGCCCTGACCGCGGCGCTCGGCTAGCCGGCGATCTTCGTGCGCACGGTGGCGTGCAGTTCGCGCAGGCTGGAGCGCTCCGTGGCGACCTCGAGCACGCGCAGGCCGTGCGCGTCATCCGCCAGCTCGACGGCCAGCTCTTCCGGGTCGACCTGGCGGTGCGGAATGCGATAGGCCGCGCACAGGGCGGCCAGGTCCATCCCGTGCGGGGTGCCGAAGACCCGCTCGAACACGCCCGCGTACTGCGGATCGCCCTGTTCGAGCAGCTCGAAGATGCCGCCGCCGTCGTCGTTGGCGACGACGATGGTGAGGTTGTCGGGCCGTGGTTCGCCGCGCCCGATCAGCAGGCCGGACGCGTCGTGCAGGAAGGTCAGATCACCCATCAGCGCGATGGTGCGGCCCGGATGGGCCAGTGCCGCGCCGACCGCACCGGAGACGGTGCCGTCGATCCCGGCGACGCCGCGGTTGGACAGCACCCGCACGCCGGGTCGCGGATGCGAGACCAGCGCCGCGTCGCGGACCGGGTTCGACGCGCCGAGCAGCAGCTGGTCGCCCTCGCGCAGCGCGTCCATGACGACGGCGGCCACGTGCAGGCCGGTGGCCTTGGGGTGGGTGGCCAGTTCGGCGCGCACCACCGATTCGGCCTGCCGGTTCAGGTCGGCGCAGCGCGCCAGCCACTCCGGTCGCGGCGCGCCGGTGGTGACCGCGCGGGTGCCGGTGCCGACGACATTGCCGGAGACATCGGGCCAGCGCGGGCCGGTGGTGAGCGCGAAGACGGTGACATTCGGGTCGGCGAGCACCCGCGAGACCTGCCGATGCAGGGTCGGGCGGCCGGTGATGATCGCCTGCGTCGGCTTCAGCAGCGACAGCGCGAGCGGGTGCAGCGCGGGACCGTGCATCGGCGCCGTCGGCTCGGCGACGGTCGGCAGCTCGGCGAGTTCGGGCAGCAGCCGCGCGCCGTGGCCGGAGATGACGACGGTGTCGGGCGTCAGGTCGATGTCGAGTGGCACGTCGAGGGTGGCGTACTGGGTGGCGGTCCATGGCCGTTCGCCGTCGCGGCCGACGGGCAGCGGATCGTCGGACAGCTCGGGGACCAACGGCTCGCGCAGGGGGATGTCGAACTGCACCGGCCCGGCATTGCCCGACCTGGTGCCACGCGCCGCGGCGAGCACCCGGCAGACCGAGGAGCGCCACACGCTGTTCTGCCGCGGATAGGCCGACTCCCCCGCCTCGGCTTCGGCCAGTCCGAGACTGATGGTGGCCCGCACCTGGCTGCCGAACAGACCGAGCTGCTCGATCGTCTGATTGGCGCCGGTGCCGAGCATCTCGTAGGGCCGGTTCGCGCTGATCACGATCAGCGGCACCCGGGCGTAGTTGGCCTCGAGCACGGCGGGACCGAGGTTGGCGACGGCGGTGCCCGAGGTCATCACGACCGGCACCGGCCGCCCGGACGACACCGCGAGCCCGACCGCGAGGAAACCGGCGGTGCGCTCGTCGATGCGCATGTGCAGCCGCAGCTGCCCGGCGACATCGGCCGCCTGCAGCGCGAAGGCCAGTGGGGCGTTACGCGATCCGGGGCACAGCACGACCTCGCGGACGCCGCCGCGCACGAGCTCGTCGACGACCACTCGTGCCTGCGCAGTTGACGGATTCACAATCCCAGACTGTCAGACCGGACCACGCCCGTCTGCCCCCGGCCCGCGTTGTCTGCGTCACCGGCCGGGTGCACACTCCCCCGGAACCGGGACGGCAGCGGCATGTTCACCTGTTTCGGCCGGTCGATAGGGGCACCACGGAATCATTTCCGCCATGACCTGCGCGCTATTCGACAACTCCGCGCCGGGCACGCCGAAAAAGCGGAATTCGGCGGCGGATTCACACCCGCCGCCGAATTCCGGAAAAGCTTGCCCAGGCAAAGATCAGGAAGCCGCGGGCGCCGGGAGCAGACCGTTGATACCGGTGATCAGGTCGATGACATTGACCAGCGCGGAGGTACCGCCGTCGAGTGCCGAGCTGCCCGAGTCGAGCACGCCTGCGCCTGCGGCCGAACCGGTGGTCAGCGCGGCCGAACCCGAGGACAGATCGGCGGAGCCGCTGGCCAGATCGGCCGAGCCGCTGAAGGATCCGGTCGCCGAGCCGGAATCGGCACCCGCGACAGCGACGGGGCCGAGGAACATCACGGCGGCGGCAGCGGCGGCACCGGTGGCGGCGAGGGTCTTGCGAGAGATCATGGGACCGAACTTCCTTCTCGAACCGAATCGCGCGAAAACAATATTCCGCGTCGCGGCAATTCTCCTTCCGAATCACCTGAAATCGAACGTAATCGATTCAGGACGGAAGTAGTCAATCGTTCGGTGCCGCCACCGCATGGCCGGAATTATCGGCCACCGTTCATTTTCCCGCTGTTCACCGACGGCGTTACGGGGCTCACAATCGCGCGGCCGGAATTTACCCGCGACCGGGAAACGCTGTGGCGCCGCCCGCGCCGTCCTCCGTTACGTGAGTGTGGTCACGCACGGACGCGAAAGGCCGGTGCGGACCGGGTTCACACCCGGGCCACACCGGCCTCACGATCGAGCTGTGCGGGGGCTACCCCGCCATGGGACTCAGCCCGCGTGCTTCTGCACCAGGTCGGCCACGCGCGGCAGAGCCTCGACGACGTGCTTCTTGGCCGAGCCACGCATCGAGGAGTACACCTTCTGCAGGGCGGGACGGCTCGACGCGTCGGCGCGGGCGTCGGTGACGGCCAGCAGCGACTCGGCGACCTCGTCGGACTTCGAGGTCAGCAGGTCGGCGAAGGTGCCCGCACCCGAGGTGGTGAATTCGGCCCAGTACGGCTGGAGCTGGTCGAGCAGCTTCGGCGCCAGCGATGCCAGCGCATCGGGAACGATGGTCGGGCTGATCTTCTTGACCGCCGCGTAGCCACCCTTCACGGCCAGGCCTGACGCACCACCTTTGTCCGAGACCTCGGCGTCGAGAACCTCGACGGCGTCGGCAAGGAAAGCCGGACGCTTGGTGTCGTCGAGCAGGGATTCAGACAGCGCTGCAACCACTTTCAGGTTCCTCCGGATCGGTTCGTTGAACGAGCAGCCGCAACTATACGCACCGGGTCCAGGAAACATGCGGCGACCGCTCGAGCTGCGGTGTTACGACCTCGTACCGGTCCGCCGGACGGTAGGGCAATAATCAGGGTCGTGACTTTCGATCCGAAGCTGTGGCGGCCCGTCCCCGGGTTCGAGGACCTGACCGACATCACCTACCACCGACATATCGAGCAGGGCACGGTGCGGGTGGCGTTCGACCGGCCGGAGGTGCGCAACGCGTTCCGCCCGCACACCGTCGACGAGCTCTACCGCGCGCTCGATCACGCGCGGATGTCACCGGATGTCGGCGCGGTGCTGCTCACGGGTAACGGGCCGAGCCCGAAGGACGGCGGCTGGGCCTTCTGCTCCGGCGGCGACCAGCGCATCCGCGGCCGCAACGGTTACCAGTACGCCGACGGCGAGACCGCCGACACCGTCGACACCGCGCGCGCGGGCAGGCTGCACATCCTCGAGGTCCAGCGGCTGATCCGCTTCATGCCCAAGGTCGTCATCGCGCTGGTGAACGGCTGGGCGGCCGGTGGGGGGCACAGCCTGCACGTCGTCTGCGATCTGACGCTGGCCTCGCGCGAGCACGCGCGGTTCAAGCAGACCGACGCCGATGTCGGCTCGTTCGACGGCGGCTACGGCAGCGCGTACCTGGCGAAGATGGTCGGGCAGAAGTTCGCCCGTGAGATCTTCTTCCTCGGCAGGCCGTACACGGCCGAGGAGATGCACCAGATGGGCGCGGTGAACAAGGTCGTCGACCACGACGAGCTGGAGAATGTCGCGCTCGAGTGGACCGCCGACATCAACGGCAAATCGCCGCAGGCCCAACGCATGCTGAAGTACGCGTTCAACCTGCTCGACGACGGCCTGGTCGGCCAGCAGCTCTTCGCGGGCGAGGCGACCAGAATGGCGTACATGACCGACGAAGCGGTCGAGGGCCGCGACGCGTTCCTGGAGAAGCGCAAGCCCGACTGGGCGCCCTACCCCTGGTACTTCTGAGAACGGACGGCCCCATGGACATTCTCAACAGCCGGATCATCGTGCGGCCCAGCGACTATGCGACCACGCTGGCGTTCTACCGCGACGGCCTCGGCCTGGCGATCGCCCGGGAGTACCCGGGCGGCACCGTGTTCTACGCCGGGCAGGGGTTGATCGAGGTCGCCGCGCACGGCGGCAGCGGCGATCCGGGCCGCTTCGACGGCGCGCTCTGGCTGCAGGTGCGCGATGTGGCCGACGCGGCGGCGGAGTTGGCGCTGAAGGGAATTGCGATCGAGCGCGCGCCCGTGCTCGAACCATGGGGCCTGTGGGAGATGTGGGTGCGTGACCCGGACGGCCTCGCGATCGTTCTGGTACAGGTTCCTGCCGAACATCCGATCCGGCGGGATCCGCGCTGGTCGGCGGAGTGAAGGAGGGGTCGTCGCGGCGAATCCGAGTTGCCGATCCGGGTCCGGCCGCGCACGATAGCTGCGAGCAAGCGCCCGACCGCCGTCGTCCGGACCGCCGTGCGAATCGTTGTCCATCTACTGAATCGCAGTCGCTATGCCTGCCTTTTGGCTCACCAATTCCCGGCAAACCGACCCGTTGGCCGGGTCTCGGCCGCCGCATGACACGATCGAAGCCGTGAGGGAGCGCAGCAAGCTGTATCCGGAGGTGGTGGGCATGAGGGAGCGCGCACCGCGCAGGCCACAGCCGAGCGCCGGTGAGGGTGTGGCGTGAGCAGAACCCTGCGGACGCTGCAGATGCCGACCGGTTCCGGTGTCGGCGAAGTGCTTCCCCACCTGCGCCAGGCCCTCGACGGCAACGGCCCGGCCTGGCTGCCGATCCCGACCACCGACCGCCGCGAGGCGCGCAGGCTCTCCGACGCGCTCAAGCCCGGCGATCCGATCGACGACGATGTCGCCCTGGTGGTGACCACCTCGGGCACCACCGGCATCCCCAAGGGCGCCCTGCTGGGCGCCGAAGCCCTGCGGGCCAGCGGTAACGCCACCCACGAGCGGCTCGGCGGACCGGGCAGCTGGTTGCTGGCCCTGCCGACCCACCACATCGCGGGCATCCAGGTGCTGCTGCGCAGCATCCTGGCGGGCACCGAGCCGACTGTGCTGGACGTGTCGGGCGGTTTCCTGCCCGAGGCGCTCGCCGGCGCGGTGGCCGCGATGCGCGGGCCGCGCCGCTACACCGCGCTGGTGCCGACGCAGCTGATCAAGTCGCTGGATTCGCCGGTGGCCGCCAAGGCGCTGGCCGAACTCGACGGCGTGCTGGTCGGCGGGGCGGCGACACCGCTGCCGGTCTACGAACGCGCGCGCGAGGCGGGCATCACCGTCGTGCGGACCTACGGCATGAGCGAGACCTGCGGCGGCTGCGTCTACGAGGGCGTACCGCTCGACGGCACCGAGGTGCGGATCGAGGACGGCCGGGTGCTGCTCGGCGGCGCGATGATCGCCCGCGGCTACCGCAACCTGCCCGACCACCCCGCCTTCGCCGAACCCGGCTGGTTCCGCACCGAGGACGCGGGCACCTACACCGACGGCGTGCTCTCGATCAGCGGCCGCCTCGACGAGGCGATCATGACCGGCGGGCTGCTGGTGATCCCGCAGGTGGTGGAGGCTGTGCTGGCCAACCATCCCGGGATCAGGGAGTGCATCGTGCTCGGCCTGCCCGACGAGCGGCTGGGTCAGCGGGTCGCGGTGGCGATCGTGCCGGTGCCCGGCGCCGCGCCGACCCTGGACGAGATCCGCGCCCACGTGGTCGCCGAACTCGATTCCATCGCCGCTCCGCGCGAGCTGGCCGTGCTGACCGAGATCCCGCTGCGCGGCCCCGGCAAGCCCGATCGCGCGGCCCTGCGCGAACACCTGCTGGCTCTCTGACCGGCGTGCTGTAGACCCCTCGAGGTTGTGCCAGGAGGTCGACAGCGCCGCGCAAGGGCCGTGCAAGGCGGGCCGGGCACCGTAGGTCCCATGACTTACACACCCACTTCAGCCCTCGCCGTCGAGGCGGACGGTCTGGTCAAGGTGTTCGGCAAGCAGCGTGCCGTGGACGGGGTGAGCCTGGCGGTGCCGCGCGGCTCGGTCTACGGGGTGCTCGGACCGAACGGCGCGGGCAAGACGACGACCATCAAGATGCTCGCCACGCTGCTGCGTCCCCACGGCGGCAGCGCGCGGATCTTCGGCCACGACGTTGTCGAACGGCCCAACGCGGTCCGCTCGCTGATCGGCGTCACCGGCCAGTACGCCTCGGTCGACGAGGAGCTCTCCGCCACCGAGAACCTGATCATCTTCGCCCGCCTGCTCGGCCTGAGCAGGCCCGACGCCCGTCGTCGCGCCGTCGAGCTGCTCGCCGAGTTCGACCTCGCCGAGGCGGCGAACAAGCCGCTCAAGAACTTCTCCGGCGGCATGCGCAGGCGCCTGGATCTCGCGGCCAGCCTGATCTCCACCCCGCCGCTGCTGTTCCTCGACGAACCGACCACCGGCCTCGATCCGCGCACCCGCGCGCAGATGTGGGACACCATCCGCAGGCTGGTCACCGAGGGCGCGACCGTGCTGCTGACCACCCAGTACCTCGACGAGGCCGACCAGCTGGCCGACCGGATCGCCGTGATCGACCACGGCCGGGTGATCGCCGACGGCACCGCCGACGAGCTCAAGGCCTCCATCGGCGGCTCCTCGGTGCATCTGACGCTGCTCGATCGCGGGCAGCTCGAGGAAGCCCGGCGCATCGTCGGCGACTTCCTCGGCGTCGCCGCCCAGATCAGCCCGGAGGCGGGCCGGCTCACCGCGCCGCTGCCCGATCCGAACCTCACCGCCGACCTGCTGATCCGCCTGCGCGACTGGGAGATCGGCGTCGAGGAGATCACCGTCTCCAAGCCGACCCTCGACGAGGTCTTCCTCACCATCACCGGCCACCCGGCCGACGAATCCGACGACACCGAACGGAGCGCGGCATGACCGCAGTTCTCACCGCTCCCGTACCCGCCACCGACGTCACGCAGGTCAGCGACCGGGTGGGCCTGCGCGAGACGATCTCCACCTCGTTCACCATGGCCTATCGCGGCCTGCTCAAGATCAAGCACAATCCCGAGCAGCTCTTCGACGTGACGGTGCAGCCGATCCTGTTCACCGCGCTGTTCACCTACATCTTCGGCGGCGCGATCTCGGGCAGCGTCGACAACTACCTGCCCGTGCTGATCCCCGGCATCCTCGTCCAGACGGTGGTGCTCACCTCGGTGGTCACCGGCACCCAGCTGCGCGAGGACATGGACAAGGGCGTCTTCGACCGCTTCAAATCCCTGCCCATCGCCCGGGTTTCGGCCCTGGCCGGGGCACTGCTGGCCGATATGGTGCGCTACGGCATCGCCTCCACGCTGACGATCATCGTCGGCCTGTGTCTGGGCTACCGGCCCGGCGGCGGCTTCGCCGGTGTCGTCGCGGCCTGCCTGGTGGTCGTGGTCTGCTCGTTCGCGATCAGCTGGGTGTGGGCGCTGGTCGGCGTCACCGGCAAGAGTGCCGCCTCCGTGCAGGGCATCTCGATGATGGTGATGTTCCCGCTGACCTTCATGTCCGGCGCCTTCGCCCCGGTGAGCACCATGCCGGGCTGGATGCAGGCGATCAACCACGCCAACCCGGTGTACTACATGGTCAACACCTGCCGGGACCTGATGAACGCCAACATCTACAGCAGTGACCTGGTCTGGTCGCTGGTCGGTTCGCTCGTGGTCATCGCGGTATTCGCGCCGCTGACCGTGCGCGCCTACATGCGCCGGGCCTGACTCCCGCACTACCGCAACGGCATCCGATCCGTCAGGGTCGGATGCCGTCGGCGTATCCGTCGAGGTGCGCGACGATCTCGATGATGCGGGTGGCCGCGGCGAGGCGACGCACCCCCGCCGCCGCGCGCTCGGCCCCGGCCAGCGCGTCCGCGCCCACCCGCTCCCGGTGCAGGGCGCGATGGCGGGCCAGCTCCATCGACGGATAGTCCTGTCGGGCCGCCGAAGCCGCCGCGAGCGTGAGCAGTTCGAGTCCTTCGGGTCGGGCGGGATCGGTCGCCAGCAGGTAGGAGCCGAGCGCGCAGCCGACCGCGCCGATCTGCGGCAGGTCGAGATACTGCGAGAGTCTGCGCTCGGTGGTCGCGACGATCTGGGCGACCAGATCTGCGGCCGCCGCGGCCCGGTCGTGCAGGACGTGGGCGCTGACCGCCGCCGCCGACACCATCATCGCGCCGGGCCCGGGACTGAGCTCGAAATCGGGCCAGCCCAGCAGATCCAGGGCCCGGCGATAGTGCCGGAGTCCGGCATCGATGTCACCGTCGGCCAGTTCCAGTTCGGCCACCGCGGTCGCGACCGTCGAGAGCCGGTGGTTGCGGCGGATGGTGGGGTCGTCGACCTGGCCGAGCCCGGAATCCTCGGAGCCGAGCACGAAGTCGATCTCCGCGCGGGCCTGCTCGCGCTGTCCGGCGCCGATCAGGACGGCCGACAGGAAGCACCGGCCCTCCAGGATCTCGTCGTCGACCCGCAGGCGGCTCATCTGCCCCAGCGCCTGCCGGTAGTAGGTGGCCGCCTCGGCGTACCGCGCGGATTGGCCGCACAGCTGGGCCAGATGCTGGCTCATCATCGCCGCGCCCCAGATGTCCTGCGAGGCCAGTTCGTCCAGCGCGCGCAGCGCGTCGCGGGTCGAGCCCGCCACATTGCCCGCGTTCTCCCAGAAGTTGGCGCGGGCGGCCAGCGCGGCCACCCGGGCGCTGCGCTCCGGCGAGTGGGCGCCGTCGGCGAGCAGTCGCCCCAGACGGAAAGTCTGGGGGCGCACCGTGATCAGCCCCCCGAGCAATCGCAGGCCCGGATCGAGCCCCGGGTGGCGCAGCAGTCTGCGGGCCCGCAGCCGGGCCCGGGCGACCGGACGCGCGTCACCGCCGTTGTGGAACATCAGGTGCAGACAGGTGAGCATGTGCGTGACCATCTGGAGGTCGGCGGCCACCCCGGTGACCGGCTCCGGCGGCGTGACCGCGACCAGCCGCACCGCCCAGCCGATGAACTCCAGATGCGCGCCCCGCATCACCCACAGCGTCGCGACCACCGGGAACACGGTGTAGACCGTGTCGGCGTCGGCGTGCGCGGTGGCCGTGCGCAGGACCGCGACCAGGTTGTCGAGCTCGGCGGTCACCGCGAGCACCACCGGCACCTGATCGACAGCGGTGTAGTCGGCGACGGCGCCGAGCACGAAGTCCCGCGCCCACCCGGCCATCCGATCGCGGACCAGCGCGGTTTCCGCGCCGCCGGTCGCGGCGTCGACGGCGGCCATCTGCTCGGCGCCGAACTCGCGCACGGTCTCGAGCATGCGATACCGGATACCGGTGCCGTCGGGGTCGTCGAGCACGGTGAGCAGCGACTGCCCGACCAGGCCGTCGACCGCGGCGGCGACCTCGGCGACCTCGGGCCCGGCCGCGACGACCTCGGCCGCCGACAGGGTGAACCCGCCCGGGAACCGCGACAGCCTGCGCAGCACGATCTGCTGATCGAGGTCGAGCAGATTCCAGCTCCACGCGATCACCGCGTGCAGCGTGCGATGCCGCAGCGGCGCGGCCCGATCACCGCTGCGCAGCAGGGCGAAACGATGCTCGAGCCTGGATTCGATCTCGGCGACGCTCATCGTGCGCACCCGGGCCGCGGCCAGCTCGATCGCCAGCGGCAGACCGTCCAGGGTGCGGCACAGCCGGGCCACGATCTCCGGGTCGAGCCGGACGTCGGGGCGCACCGCCCGCGCTCGCGCCGTGAACAGATCCGTCGCGGGTGAGCCCGCCGCGTCGATCGCCAACGGTGCCAGCGGATAGACGGATTCGGCGGTGATCGCCAGTGGCGAGCGGCTGGTGGTCAGGACGGTGAGCTGGGCGCAGCTGCCGACCAGGTCGGCGACCACCTCGGCGGCCGCCTCGATCACGTGCTCGCAGTTGTCCAGGATCAGCAGGGTCGGGCGGGCGGCGAGCGCGTCGCGCAGTCGAGCGCGCTGGTCGACCTGCCGTCCCAGGCGCAGACCGCCCGGCTCCCGCATCACCTCACCCAGGCCCATGACGTGCCCGATCGCCGCTTCGATGTCGACCAGGGCCTGCGGGCCCGCCGACTCGGCCTGCACCGGGGCCAGCTCGACCAGCACCACCGGCACGGTGCCGGTGAGTCGTTCGCCGACCGCGTTCGCCACGCGGGTCTTGCCGGTGCCGCCGGGGCCGAGCACGGTCGTCACCCGCGACCGGCGCACCAGATCGGTGATCGCGTCGAGATCGGCCGCGCGACCGAGTAGTTCGTTGGGGGCGGCGCGCAGGCCGAGGGAGGTGGGCGGGAGGGTGCGCGGTTGGCCGTTGGATCGGTCCGGGGCGCCCGCGCCGCCGGGTTGTCCGACCGCGGGTGTGTCCCAGCCGCTGTTCGCCGCCGACCACCCGTCCCGGCTCGGCGGCTCGGTCGCGCCCGGGGTCCTCGTCCGCGCTGCGAGGTCGTCGGTGATCGCGGCGCCGACCGTCGCGCGGTCGTCCCCGTTCGCGCTCCGATTCGCCGGTGGTGAACCGGCGACCGCGCGTTCGGAGGTGTCGGTCGAGGCGTCCGCGTGATCCGGGCCCCGCTCGGTGCGGCGACGGCTGGCGCCCGGAAGCTCGATCGGATCGCCACGCAACACGGCGGTATTGAGCGCGACCAGGGTCGGACCGGGGTCGGCGCCGAGTTCCTCGATCAGCCGCAGGCGGTAGGCGGCGAAGATTTCGAGGGCGTCGCTGGTGCGTCCCGCGGCGGCGAGCAGGCGGATGAGGGTGGTGTGGGCGGGCTCGTCGAGGGGGTGGGCGGCCGCGTCGGCGGCGGCCAGCGGGATGGCGGCGGGAAAGTCACCGCGCTGGGTGTGCGCGGTCAGCTCGGCGCGATCGAGGTCGCGGCGCAGCTGGTCGGCGGCGGTCCGCAGGTCGTCGGCCGGGCCGGATTCGGGCAGGTCGGCGCCCGGTTCGCCGCGCCACAGGGCGCGGGCGGCGGCGATCGTGGCCAGGCCGGCGGTGGTCTCGCCGGTCGCGAGGAGGTCTTCGGCGCGACGGACCAGGACGGCGGCCGCGGTCAGGTCGACACTGTCGGCGGGCAGGGTCAACCGGTAGCCGGCGGGGCCGATCTCCAGCGCGCCGTCGGGCAGCAGCGCCCGCAATCGCGAGACCTGTGTGTGCAGGGCGTTCATCGGCGCGCGGGGCGGCTGGTCGCCCCAGACCTCGTCGACCAGCGACTGCGCGCTGCGGGCCCGGCCGGGGCGCACGGCCAGGGCGGCCAGCAGCAACCGCGCCCGCGCGCCGGGCAGCGCGAGCAAGGTCGCGTCGTCGCGGCGGATCGCGATCACGCCGAGCACCCCCACGACGATGGGGGACGCGGCCACCGCGACGGTGGGAGGCGGCCCGTCGGGGCCGAGATGCTGTGCAGACATGCCGCAAGTCATCGTAGGCGAGCGCGACGACGAGCCGGCGTTCCCTGCGGGACCGCCCCGGGCGCGACACCACGCCCGCACGCCGCGGAATTGTCGGTAGCCCGGCTTAGGCTGACCCGCATGGGCGACTTCGAGGTGACCCGGCGCACGACCATTGCCGCCGAACCCGCACGCATCCACGGTTTCATCGATGATTTCCGCCAGTGGCGACTGTGGTCGCCATGGGAGGACGCCGATCCGCAGCTCGCACGCACCTACACCGGCCCCGAGTCCGGTGTCGGGGCCCGCTACACCTGGCGCGGCAACCGTAAGGCCGGCGCGGGCGCGATGGAGATCAAGGCCGACGCCGCGCACGAGATCGGCATCGAGCTGGCGTTCGAGAAGCCGTTCAAGGCCACCAACTTCGTCACCTTCACCCTCACGCCGCGCGGCGCCGCCACCGAGGTGACCTGGCGGATGACCGGCACCCACTCCGGGCTGATGGGCGTGCTCGGCAAGGTCTTCCCGATCGACAACATGATCGGCAAGGACTTCGACAAGGGACTGGCCCGGCTCAAGACCATCGCCGAATCCGCCTAGTACACCGGCCGGGGCTAGGCTTCGATCCATGGCTACAGCAGCGGAATGGATCGAGGGCGCCCGGCCGCGGACGCTGCCGAACGCGATCGCGCCGGTACTCGCCGGCACCGGCGCGGCCGCGTCGATCGGCGGGGCCGTCTGGTGGAAAGCGATACTGGCGCTGCTGGTTTCGCTGGCGCTGATCGTCGGCGTGAACTACGCCAACGACTACTCCGACGGCATCCGCGGCACCGATGACGTGCGGGTCGGTCCGCTGCGGCTGGTCGGCTCGAAACTGGCCTCCCCCACCGCCGTCCGCAATGCCGCGATCCTCAGCCTGGCGATCGGCGCGGTCGCTGGTCTGGTGCTGGCCGTGACGACCGCCTGGTGGCTGGTCGTACTCGGCGCCGTCTGTCTGGCCGGCGCCTGGTTCTACACCGGCGGCAGCAAGCCCTACGGCTACAGCGGTTTCGGTGAGATCGCCGTGTTCGTGTTCTTCGGCCTGATCGCGGTGCTGGGCACCCAGTACGTGCAGGCGCTGCGCGTGGACTGGGTGGGACTGCTGCTGGCGATCGGCGTCGGCGCGTTCTCCAGCGCGGTGCTGGTCGCCAACAATCTGCGCGACATCCCCACCGACACCGAGGCCGGGAAAGTCACCCTCGCGGTGAAACTCGGCGACGCGCGCACCCGCACGCTGCACCTGATGCTGCTGGTCGCGCCGTTCGTGATCAGCCTGGCCCTGGTGGCCCGCACCCCGTGGGCACTGGCCGGACTGCTGGCGTTGCCGCTGGCGATCCGTGCCAATGCCCCGGTGCGCACCGGCAAGGGTGGGCTGGAACTGATTCCCGCCCTGCGCGATTCCGGGCTGGCGCTGCTGGTCTGGTCGGCACTGAGCGCGCTGGCCGTCGGACTCGGTTAGTCGTCGCCGTCCGGGACGAGGATGCCGAGCGCCCAGTTGACCAGCGAGATGATCACACCGCCCCAGAACGCCGCCCAGAAACCGTCGACCCGCAGACCGTAGTCGGACAGTTCGGTGATCTTCGCGGTGAGCCAGAGCATGCCCGCGTTCACCAGCAGCAGGAACAGGCCGAGCGTGAGGATCACGAACGGCAGGGACAGGAGCTTCACGATCGGCTTGATGACGGCGTTCACCGCGGTGAACACCGCCGCGACGATCAGGATCACCAGGGCTTTGCCCCAGTTCCCCGAATCGGCCGGGACCAGGATGTCGATCTTGTCGATCCACGCCGCCGCGGCCCAGATGGCAATGGCGTTGATGACCAATCGAATGGCTAGCTGCATAGAGCCATGCTAGGCCCGGAAACGGACATTGCGGCGGGTCTGACACACACCCGACGCAGAATTCACGCTGCGCGGTCGAGCATTCCGTAGACGTCGGCACGCAAGTCGGCGGCCCCGTCGCGGCCGCCGAGCAGGTCGGTGGTGGCCGGGTCGGCGCCGCGAAGGATCCCGAGCAGCAGGTAGGCGGTGGAGATCTCGCGCTCCCTGCGGTGGATCGCCTCGCGCAGAGCGAGTTCGAGCGACTTCTTGGCCGGCCCGGCGAACGGGATGTGCCCGGCGCCCAGCAACCGGCCGAAGACGCCGCGACGGACCTCGGGTTCGGCCCGGTCCCAGGCCTCGGGGCCGAAGTTCTCGGTGACGCTGGCCCGCACGGCGTCGAGGTCGATGCCGATCGAGCGCAGGGCTTCGGCGTCGTCGGCGCCCAGCGGCGGCGCGCTCGTCCGGGCGGCGAGAGCGGTGCGCACCCCGTCGGCGGTGATGCCCCGCGCGTCGAGCACCGCCCGCAGGCCCGGCTCGGCGTGGGCGATCACACCGAGCAACACATGCTCGGGTCCGATCTGCGTCGCGCCCAGGTCCTTGGCGTCGTCCTGGGCGCTCACTACCGCCACCCTGGCCTGTCGGCTGAACTTCTCGAACATCAGCGGGTACCGCCCTTCCGGTTGTGTTTCTGATGCACCGCCTGCTTGCTGACCTCGAGCGCTTCGGCAATCGCCTGCCACGACCAGCCGTTGGCCCTGGCATTGGCCACCTGGATGGCTTCGAGCCGGTCGGCCAGCCTGCGCAGGGCGAGTACCGCGCGCAGGCCGACCGCCGGATCGGGATTGCCCGCCGCCGAGGCGAGCGTTGTTGCATCGGTCATGTCGTCAATTTTGATTGACGATCCACGCGGTGTCAACAAAAATTGACAACACGGTCAGCTCACCCGGTACACCAGCTTCGCGAACTGGCCCAGCTGGGCGACCTCGACCAGCCGCAGCCGATCGGAGAGCAGGCGGCGCGGCAGCAACGGGGCGCCGCCGCCGAGGGTCACCGGCGCGACGCCGACGACCACCTCGTCGAGCAGTCCGGCATCGGCGAACTGGCCGGCGAGATCGCCGCCGCCGATGATCCAGATGTCGCGGCTCGCGGCGGCATCGACCATCTGCGCGTGCACCGCCCCGACCTCGCCCGCGACGAAACGGATGTTCGCACCGGGGAGTTCGGGCAGCTCACGATGGGTGAACACCCAGGTCGGGCGGTCACCGTAGTTCTCGTGCCAGTCCTCGGGCGGATTGTTCGTCACCATCCACTCGTAGGTCGTCGAGCCGAGGCACAGCGCGCCGACGCCGAGCACGAAGTCGCTGACGTCGCCGAGCGCGGTGTCGGCATCGGGGACGGCCATCAGCCAATCCAGCGAGTTGTCGGGATCGGCGATGTAACCGTCGAGGCTGGTAGCGGTGTAGTAGCGGGTCGTCATGGACACTGATCCTGACAGTGAAACCTGACACCTCCGGTCAGGTTTCACGGATCAGCCGTGCCAGCGCCCCGTGGCGGCGAATTCGGTGAGGACGGCGGTGGGTCCGGCCAGGTCGAGATTCTGGGCGTCGAGCCAGGCGTCGTCGAAATAGGTACCGGCGTAGCGGTCGCCGCCGTCGCACAGCAGCGTCACCACGCTGCCGGTACGGCCCGCGGCGAGCAGCTCCGATACCAGGTGGAAGGCACCCCACAGGTTCGTCCCGGTCGAACCACCGACCCGCCTGCCCAGCACCGTGCTGGCGTGGCGCGCCGTGGCGACCGAGGCCGCGTCCGGAACCAGGATCATCCGGTCGACGACCTGCCCGATGAAGGACGGCTCGACCCGCGGCCTGCCGATGCCCTCGATCCGCGACGGCATCCCGGTCTCGTAGCCCGCGTCACCGGTCTCGTAGCCACCGAAGAACGCCGAATGCTCGGGGTCGACCACGGCCAGCCTGGTCGCGTGCCTGCGATAACGGATGTAGCGGCCGATCGTGGCGCTGGTGCCGCCGGTGCCCGCGCCGACCACGATCCACTCCGGGATCGGATTGGTCTCCAGCGCCAGCTGCTGGAAGATGGATTCGGCGATGTTGTTGTTGCCGCGCCAGTCGGTCGCGCGCTCGGCATGGGTGAACTGGTCCATGAAATGCCCGCCGGTCTCGGCGGCCAGGCGCTTGGCCTCGGTGTACATCTCCGGCGCCCGCTCGACGAAATGACATCGCCCGCCCTGGGCTTCGATCAGCGCGATCTTCTGCGGCGACGTACTCGCCGGCATCACCGCGACGAAATCCAGGCCGAGCAGCTTCGCGAAGTAGGCCTCGCTGACCGCCGTCGACCCCGACGACGCCTCCACCACCGTGGTGCCCTCGGTGACCCAGCCGTTGCAGATCGCGTACAGGAACAGCGAGCGCGCCAGCCGGTGCTTGAGGCTGCCGGTGATGTGGGTGGACTCGTCCTTGAGGTACAGCTGCACCGGCCAGGCGGCAGGCAGCGGATACCGCAGCAGGTGGGTGTCGGCCGAGCGCTGGGAGTCGGCGTCGATCAGCCGGACGGCGTTGTCGACCCAGTCACGCGGGGCGCTGCGGTCGAGGTATTTCACGCGGCCGACCCGTCGTCGTCACCTCGCAACCGGGCCCGCAGCTGCGCCTTGTCCTGGCGGCGGCGCGCGTCGACGACGGCGATGTCCTCGTTGACCTTCGTGCGCAGCTTCTTGAAGAGGGTGAGCGAGAGCGGCATCGCGACGATCAGCGCGAACAGCGCGGCCACGATGATCGGCACCTCGACGCCGATGAGCTTGGCGACGCCGATGATCACCGCGGCGATCAGCACGACGAGCCCGAGCCGGGCCAGCGTGTAGAGGGCCAGATTGCGGACCAGCCGCTTCCCCGCGCCAGAACCTTGCTGACCAGTTGCTTCACTCACGCCACCAGCTTATGCGCGCCGCCGGTGAAGCCGTCAACAGACCCGCGCACGGCCGAAGGCGGGCCCGACCCCACGACGGCCAGGCTCGGCGCAGCCCCGTTCGCGGCTTTTGTCTATTACTTCCCCTTTACCAACAGTAGGTGGTTCGACTACGTGGGGGTCGCAGTGCGACGATGACGCCATCTGATGAGGGAACTGTCGAGAACGGAGAGGTTAGCTATGACTGCGATCACCGTCGGCGGCCAGGACACTCTGCTGACACCAGGCCAAGTAGCCGCAATGTTCCACGTAGACCCCAAGACCGTCACCCGGTGGGCCCATGCGGGCAGGCTCGGTTCGCTGCGCACGCCGGGCGGGCATCGCCGATTCCGCGAGTCCGAGGTTCTGCAGTTGCTGAAATCGCTCACCACCGAGGCAGCACCCCGCTGACCCGACCGGCCGACGCGAGTCCACCCGGGCTCGCGTTTGCCGGGAATTTCCCTTCCGTTACGGATGTGCACACGGCGCGGACACGGCTACCCTCGATAGCAGGAGGTGAGCGACGTGACGTACGTGTTGGCACTCATCGCGATCGTGGCCGTCGCGGTGTTGTGCTGGAAGGCGTTCGGCCCCGAGAAGGCAGGACCGAGTTCCGGCCCACCGTCGCGGCGACCGATTCTCGGCCCCGACGACGACCCGGAATTCCTCTGGCGCCTCGGCAAGCAGCACCGCGACGATTCCGGCCAGTCCGACCTGTAGTTCGCGCGCGCGTGAGCTTACCCACATACCCCCGATGCACCGCGAAAAACCCGGGTAGATAACGTATTCCGGTGATCGATGTGCAGCAGAGTTCCATTCCGACCACTTGGCGCGCGGCCGACGGCAGCGCCGTGACGTTCACCGAGGCACGGTCGGCGTGGACTCGCGCCGCACACGAGGTCCTCGCCGACACCGCGACCAGGTTCAACAACTTCATCGTCAACACCGAGTTGGCGGAGCTGGTCCAGGAGGAATCCGGGATCCGCACGCAGGTGAAGTGGCAGCACTGGCTGCCCGTCGTGCTGGACAAGGTCGCCGAGCACTGTCACAAGAACAACGAGCCGCCGCTGAGCGCGCTGTGCGTGCGCAAGAACCAGACCGTGGGCACCGGCTACCGCTACATCCTCGAACTCGCGGGCCTGCCCATCCCCGACGACCTCGAGATGCACGCCGCCGCGGCCCGCTGGCAGTGCTACCAGCACTACGCCACCGATCTCCCCGCCGACGGCGGCCTCCCCACCCTCCCCCCGAAGGTCGCGGCCCTGCGCCAGCAGACCTCCCAGGACCTCGCCGCCGCCGAAGCGGCCGAAGCCGCCGCCAAGCCCAAGCGCACCTCGACGTCCTCACGCCGTAGCGTCACCGTCCCCAAGCCGGAACCGGTCCGCAAGCCCGTCTGCCTCAACTGCCACGTCGAACTCCCGGCCAACAAGATCTGCTACTACTGCTGATCGGCGATCACCCGAACGATGCCCGGACGCTCATCTGAGCGTCCGGGCATCGTCGTCTCCGATCACCGCTACACGGCTTGGACGGTCACCCGGTAGCCGATGGTGATCTCTTTGCCGATATGCGCGGCACCGCCGAGGTAGAGCCATCTGGCGGTACCACCGGCGCGTGGATCAGGGAGGTATGTCGCACGGACGTATTCGACTCCCGACGGGAACCCACTCGCGGGAGCAGACGCCGTGCTCATCCACCACCCTTCAGCCCACACTCGCGGTTCGGGCGCGCCCGCGGGCACCGGTGGGACGTCCGGGAGGAAACCACCGAACTCGTCAGCCGCAGCCCGGGCAGACTGAAAGAACCTCCCCGTCATGACGAGTCGCACAATACCGCTGTAGATCGTGCAGGTCGCCGTGAGCTGCAACGGCGGAGCAGGTTGCGCGGAGAACTCCAGGGCCATGCGCCGACTGTACGGACGAGCCGACCAGACGGCGTCAGTTCCCCATCGGCGACCTCGGGGTACTCGATTCAGCCGACCGCGAGTGACGGCGTGATGTCAAAGACCGTGGCTACGCACTGCCAGAACAGCGGCGCCACTTCCGCCACCGGTGCCACCGTGCTGCTGGGGTGGGTGTCCGAGAAGCACTCGATCACCACGGTTCCGTCGGCCACCGGAACCAGCGATCCGGGGGGCGAAGAGTCAGTTCAACCCGGCGTAGCTGTGCAACCCGCTGATCACCATGTTGATGATGAAGAGGTTGAACAGCATCGCGACGAAGCCGGCGATGTTGATCCAGGCGGCCTTGGTGTCGCGCCAGCCGGAGGTGGCTCGGGCGTGGAGGTAGGCGGCGTAGAGGACCCAGGCGATGAAGGAGCAGGTTTCCTTGGGGTCCCAGCCCCAGAAGCGGCCCCAGGCGGCTTCGGCCCAGATGGCGCCGAGGATGACGCCGGCGCCGAAGAGGGGGAAGCCGATGATGGTGGTCTTGTAGGCGAGCTGGTCGAGGGTGCGGGCGTCGGGGAGGCGGCGGGCGATGGTGCCGAAGATCGAGTTCGACTCCGCGCCCGCGGGCTGGCGCATGCGGTAGAGGTAGAGCAGGCTGGCGACGCCGGAGACCAGGAAGACGCCGCTGCCGATGCTGACGATGGTGACGTGGATCGGCAGCCAGAACGAACGCAGCGCGGGGACGACGGGCGCGGCGTCGGCGTAGAGGACGGTGCCGGCCAGGAACATCAGGATCAGCACGGGGACCAGCAGGAAGACCCACATGGACCGGTAACGCTGGTCACGCAGGAAGTACAGGCCGATCACCACGGCGGCCGCGGTGGCCATGGTGGTGAACTCGTACATGTTGCCGAGCGGGAAGCGGTGGGTGGCGAAGCCGCGCAGCACGATCGAGCCGACGTGCAGCAGCGCGCCGACGAGCAGTACCGCGAACGCCATGTTGCCGAGGCGCTCGGAGGTCGGCTTGGCGGCCGGGGTCTCGATCCGGCCGGGCATTGACGGGTCGACGGGCGCGCCCGCGGTGACCAGCTCGCGCTCCGCGACCTTGTTGGCGCGCGCCGAGGCGTACTGCACCAGCAACAGCACCAGCGCCAGGGCGTAGATCGCCATGGCCGACATGAAGGCGAAGTCGCTGTAGCGCGCCACCGTTTCGTCGATCGGCATCAGTTCTCCGTTTCCGCGTCCAGTACCCGCGCGCGCAGCCGGTCGAATTCGCCGCCCCAGCCCGCCTGATCGCTTCTGGCCAGACCGCCCATTTCTACTACGGTCCGTCGTTGATCCACGGTACCTGCCCCGCTCTCGGCGGGGTACGCCCGGATCCAGATTCGGCGCCGCTTGACCAGCAGCGACACCAGCAGGCCCGCCATCATCGTCAGCGCGCTCACCAGCACCCATTGCTGGGCCGGATCGTGCGAGACCTGGAGGTTCACGAATTCCTTCGCGCCGTCGAAGGTCACCTTCGCGCCGCTGGGCAGCGTGGTCGACTCGCCCGGTCGCAGGTTGACCCGCGCCTCTTTGGTGAGCCGACCCTGCTTGATCATCTCCGGATCCAGCGAGAACAGCGACTGCGAGCGGCCGGTGTCCAGGCCGGTGTTGCCGCGGTAGATGTCGACGGCGACGGCCGGATCGTCCATCGTCGGAAACGACGAGGTGAGCAGGCTGCCGTGGAACAGCGCCGTCGGGGCGAACAGGCCCTCGATGGCGATCTGGTTCTGCCGGCGCTCCTCGTCGGTGGCGTACATGCCGCCGGGCGGGTCGATCCGCAGGACGCCGCTGGACAGGAAGGTCCTGGCGTCGTCGGGGCGCCACTGGATGGTCTCGGTGCGGGTCTGCCCGTTCGGGAAGGTGACGGTGAACGTCGGCGCGAAACCGTGACCCTGCAGGTAGACGCGGTCACCGGCGACGCGCAGCGGATGGTTCACCCGCAGCTCGGTGGAGCGCCAGGTATCGGTGCTCAGGTCTTCGCCCGCCTGGTACTCGACGTTCGAGGTGAACATCTCGGCCTGGCCGGTGGGCAGGTAGTCGGCCTTGAAGTCCTTGACCCGCACGCACAGCGGGGTCATCCCGGTGCCGTCGTTGACATTGCCCGCGCGGAAGGAGTCGAACACCGCGGGCGAGGTGGTGCAGAAGCCGGCGCCGTTGTCGGCGATCACGATGACGTTGCCCTCGTAACCGAACAGCTTGCCCAGCGCGATCGAGGCGAGCAGCCCCACCAGCGACAGGTGGAAGACCAGGTTGCCGAACTCGCGCAGGTAGCCCTTCTCGGCCGACAGTGTGACCTCGCCGTCGCGCTTGCCCGGCCGCACCTCGGTGCGCCAGCCGCGCAGCTGCCCACGCGCCTGCTCGACGACGGCGTCGGCGTCGCGGTCGACGGTCTCGCTGAAGTGGTGCGGCAGCCGGCCCAGATTGCGCGGCGTCGGCACCGGCGGGGTGCGCAAGGCCCGGTAGTGGTCCCAGCAGCGCGGCAGGATGCAGCCGACCAGCGAGATGAACAGCAGCACGTAGATGGCGGTGAACCAGAAGCTGCCGAACACGTCGAACAGCTCGAACCGGTCCATCCACGGACCCAGCGTCGGCCGGTCGGCGATGTACTGCTCGACCTTCTGCGTGTTCAGGCTGCGCTGGGGCAGCAAGGCGCCGGGAATGGCGGCCAGGGCCAGCAGGAACAGCAGCACCAGGGCGGTGCGCATGCTGGTGAGGCCGCGCCAGGTATTGCGGACCAGGGCCCAGGCACGGCCGGGCAGGGACTGCCGGACGGGCGGGTTGGGGGTGGTCGGCGGAGTCAGTGTGTCAGTCATCAGATCGGGAGAGTCACCTCGGAGACGAACCCGTCACGCACCCAGCCGACGAACTGATCCCATGCCCCCGTGACCAGCGCGACGCCGACGGCGACGAGCAGAACACCCCCGATTACCTGAATGGTGCGCGAGTTGCGCCGCAACCATCCCACCCCACGCAGCGCGCCGGCCGACCCGAACGCCAGCACGACGAACGGCAGCCCGAGCCCGAGGCAGTACGCCACGATCAGCACGACACCGCGCGCCGCGGTCGTGCCCTCGGTGCCCGCGGACACCGCCATCACGCCCGACAGTGTCGGCCCGAGGCACGGCGTCCAGCCCAGCGCGAACACCCCGCCCAGCAGGGGCGCGCCGACGATGCTGGTGAACCTGCGCGGTTCCATCCTGGTGTCGCGCTGGAGCGCGGGCACCAGGCCGATGAAGACCAGACCCATCAGAATGGTCACCACACCGCCGATGCGCTGCAGCAACTCCCGGTTGACGTTGAGGGTCTGGATCACGCCGAACACGGTGGCCGTGGCCAGCACGAATACCACCGTGAACCCGGCGACGAACAGTCCGGCGGCACCGGCCACCCGCAGCTTGGCGCTACGGCGCTGCGCGGTGAGCGTGCCCGCCTGCGCGGCACTGGCCGGTGGCGCCTCGGCGCCGACCAGCCCGGCCAGATAGGACAGGTACCCCGGCACCAACGGCACGACACACGGTGAAGCGAACGACACCAGGCCCGCGAGCAGGCAGGCACCCAACGCCAACAGCAACGGACCCGATGCCGCCGTCTGCTGGAAGGAATCCCCGACTGCGGCGAGCACCATCACTCGCTGGTGTCCTCGTCACGCTGCTCGTCGCGGGGCAACGACAGGGTGCGCTCGGTTTCGGCCGGTTCGACCGGGCCGAAATCGAACAGGCCCGCGCCGGCGACGCTGCGCGGGACGGTCGCGATGCCCGCCCAACGATCGTCGACGGTCCACCCCGCTCCCATGCGGCGCGCGCCCTGACGGGGGCGACACGCGGTCAGATTTCCGGGACGACGACGGCTCACTGCTTCTCCTCGGCGGCGATGCGCTCGACCACGGGCTGCAGATCTTCTGCCAATAGCGAGCGAAGGAAGACCGCGGCGACCCGGTGCTGACGATCCAGGATCAACGTGGTCGGAATGACACTGGTGGGAAAGTTTCCGCCGAGCGCGAGCAAGGTTCGCATCGACGGGTCGTAGATGGACGGGTATTCGATCTTGTTGTCCACTACGAAGTCCTGGGCTTTGTCCCGCTGGTGATCGCGGACATTGATGCCCAGGAACGCGACGCCCTTGTCCTTGGTCGCCGCGAAGACCTTTTCGAGCGCGGGCGACTCGGCGCGGCACGGGCCACACCACTGTCCCCACAGATTCACGACCACGATCTGGTTCGGGAAATCGTCGACCGAGACGGTCTTTCCCTCGTTCATCAGATCGGGCCCCGAGAGCTTGCCGATCGTTCCGCGCGTCGCGGGCGGATCGTAGTAGATATCGGTTCTACCACCGGGCGAGACGAATTCGAAGGTGCCGCCCCCGGTGGCCACCGCATCGGTACCTGTCGAACAGCCGGCGGCCGCGACGATCACGAACAGCGCGGACAGGACGGCAGTGATCGCCCGCAGCCGGTGGCTGCGGGCGGGGACCGACGCGGTGGAGCGTGTCATGCGCCGTGAACCGAAGGGTCGGAGGCGCCCGCTGGTTCGGAGTACACGATGTCCACCAGGGTATCCCCGTGGTAGACCAGCGAGGTCAGCGAGGCGAGCGAGCACTGCCGGTTGCGCGGGTCGTGCCACAGACGCTGGCCCTGCAGGAACCGGCGCAGCGTCCACACGGGCAGCTGATGCGAGACCAGCACCACCTCGTGACCGGCGCCCTCGACGCGGGCCTTGTTGACCGCGGCCAGCATGCGATGCGCGATCTGCAGATACGGCTCGCCCCAGGACGGGGTGAACGGGTCGCGCAGCTTCCACCAGTGCCGGGGCTTGCGCAGCGCGCCGTCGCCGACGGACACCCGCAGGCCCTCGAAGGTGTTGCCCGCCTCGATCAGGTTCTCGTCGGTGCGCACGATGATGTCGTGGGCGGCCGCGATCGGGGCCGCCGTCTCCTGGGCGCGTTGCAGCGGGGAGGCGATCACCAGGGAGACGTCGTGGTCGGCCAGCGAGCGCGCGACGGCCCCGGCCTGCGATCGGCCGGTCACCGAGAGGCTGAAGCCGGGCAGGCGACCGTAGAGGATGCCGTTCGGATTGTGCACCTCGCCGTGGCGCAGCACGTGGACGATGGTTTCCACCGTCGCGGGGTCGTCGTCGAGGCCGGGCGGCGCGGCGGCGGGCGCGGGATGCGGCGCCTCGTCACCGTCGACCGGAGTGGTGAATTCTGCGTCGGGCTGGTCGGAGCTCACGCTGGGGATCCTTCGGGGGTTGCGGCCGCGGCCGCGAGGGCGGCGGCGGGCAGAGCGGCGGCGATACGGTCGAACGCGTCCTCGTCGAGCGCCGCGGAGACGAACCATGCCTCGAACGCGCTCGGCGGCGCGTACACGCCCGCGTCGAGCAGAGCGTGGAAGAAGGCTGGGTAACGCCAGGTCTGGCTCGCCTTGGCGGCGGCGTAGTCGGTCACCGGGCGGTCGGCGAAGAACACGCTCACCATATTGCCTGCGAACTGCACTTGATGCTCGACCCCGGCCTCGGTCAGGGCTTTCGCGAACAGACCGCCGAGCCGATCGGCGTTGCGATCCAGGGCCGCGTACACCTCGGCGTCGGCGGCGCGCAGCGTCGCCAGGCCGGCCGCGACGGCGACGGGGTTACCGGAGAGCGTGCCCGCCTGATAGACCGGGCCGAGCGGAGCGAGGTTGTTCATGATCTCGGCGCGACCGCCGAACGCGGCGGCGGGCAGGCCGCCGCTCATCACCTTGCCGAAGGTGTAGAGGTCACCGGCGACGCCCTCGCGGCCGTACCAGCCCGCGGCACTGACCCGGAAGCCGGTCATGACCTCGTCCATGATCAGCAGCGCGCCGTTGTCGTGCGCCAGGGTGCGCAGGCCCTCGTTGAAGCCGGGCAGCGGCGCGACCGCGCCCATGTTGCCCGCGGCGGCCTCGGTGATGACGCACGCGATCCGGCCCGGGTTGGCCTCGAACGCGGCAGCGACGGCGGTCAGGTCGTTATAGGGCAGCACGATGGTGTCGGCGGCCTGGGCGCCGGTGACGCCGGGTGAGGTCGGCAGCCCGAGCGTGGCGACGCCCGAGCCCGCGTCGGCCAGCAGCGCGTCGACGTGGCCGTGGTAGCAGCCGGCGAACTTGATGATCTTGGACCGGCCGGTGAAGCCGCGGGCCAGCCGCACCGCGCTCATGGTGGCCTCGGTGCCGGAGTTGACCAACCGGACCCGCTCGACCGGCTCGACCCGCGCGGCGATGGCCTCGGCCAGTTCGATCTCGGCCTCGGTGGGCGCGCCGAACGACAGTCCGCCGGTGGCGGCCCGCTGCACCGCTTCGACGACGGCGGGGTGCGCGTGGCCCAGGATCATCGGACCCCAGGAGCAGACCAGATCGACGTATTCGTTGCCGTCGGCGTCGACGAGGGTGTAGCCGTTCGCCGAGACGATGAACCGCGGAGTTCCGCCGACCGAATTGAACGCACGGACCGGGGAATTGACCCCACCCGGGATCACCGAAGCGGCCCGCTCGAAGAGCTGAGCGGACATCGGTACCTGCGACGGACTGGCCTCGGCCGCGCGCGGAGAAGAACTCACGGATTCCAGTCTCTCAGCTCGCCTCGGCGCGCCGGACGACAGGGTGGAGCACAGTGACCCAGACCGCAGCGACCCACCGGCGACACGCCCGACACGCCGCCCCTGCGCGGAGATCATTTGGATCCGGGTGCGCTGGCCTGCGGCTACGCTGCGGGCTGCTCGAGCACCGAGCGGTAGACATCAGCTATCAGCGGAAGGGTGTTTCATGCGTTTCGGCGTCACCAGCACTGCACTGTGTTTCCCGCGGGCTGCCCTGTGTACGGGGTTCGTCGCGGCCGGAGTGGTCCTCGGCGCGGGCACGGCCACCGCCTTCGCACCGCAGGTCCACCCGGATCGGATCGGCGCCCAGCTCGACCACGAGGAGACCGTCGCGCTCGGCGCGGGTCCGGTCCCGGCGCTCACCGCGATGTTCGTCCCGGCCAACCGGATCGGCGCGGGCCTGCACGGGGACACCACGCTCTACCGCGACGCCGACGGCGGCATCCGCGCCACCCTGCGCCAGGTGGTGACGGAGGCGGCGAGTCATCCCGACGGCACCGTCACCGTGTTCCTGAACGCGCCGGGCACGCGCGGAGGCCGCGTCGTCGACGTCTACCAGCAGTGGGCCGGTTAGGTGTACATGCAGGGGACGTCGGCCGAGATCGTGTGCAGCTGGCACATGATGCCGTTGTAGATGCCGCTCGAGCCGGTCTCCGGGGCGAAGCCACCGGCGGCCGGCTCGGCGACCATGGGGGTCAGGGGCAGGCCTGCGGCCTGGGCGGGTGCCGCTGCCAGGGCGATCGCCGCCACGGCCGCGGCGGCCGTACAGAATCCCGCGGTGAGCTTGGTCATCGGTGGTCCTCCATGTTGCCCGCCGAGGCGAGCGGTCGAGATATGTCCCGAACCCCAACGCGCGCATCGGGATTCGGCTTCACTCAAGACATCGGTTCGACGGACCGCAGTGCTACAGATCGGGTCGCGATCCGGGCGACGGCGTCGATCACCAGCAGCCCCGCGACGATGACCAGCGCGCTGGCGAGCAGCAGCAGCGGCGGCACATAGCGGACGGCCTCGAACCCCGGATGCTCGTCGGAGGTGACGAAGCCGGTCACCCGTCGTGCGTGGCGCCAGCTGTAGACCGCTCCGGCCAGGCAGATCACGGCGAGGCCGAGCTCGAACAGCGCCGTGGCGATCCAGCGTTTCATCCTTGCGATCCTGCCAGGGCCGAGCCCAGCGCGGCGCGCAGCCCGGCGTGGTCGATCGCCCACGCCTGCACGATCCGGCCGTCCACCAGGCGCAACCCGATGCCGCGACGGCGCCGGGGCACGCCGCTGAGCGCGCCGAGCGCCCGGCCTTCGGCGGCGTCGTCGTCATCGGTGGGCAGCACGGCGGCGATCTCGGTCAGCGGCACGGACTCGACGCCCTGATGCAGGGTGGTGCCGGTCAGTTCGACACGGGCGTGGGTGCGGCCGGCGATCACCTGGAGCACCGTGAAACCACCGATGGCGACGGCGCAGAAACCGAGGGCGAACCCGTGCAGCGTGCTGCCCGCGAGCCACTCCACCAGCAGGATCACCGCGCACAACAGCGGGCCGTAGGCGATCGCGCGCCAGCGCGCGCCGGGCTCGGAGAACAACACCATGGGAGGACCGCGGCGCCGAGGGCGCCGGTGGATCAGCCGACCAGACTCGGCAACAGAATCAGTGCGATGGTGACGACGGCCAGCAGGACCATCAAGCCGATGACCAACAGGTCGCGTCGCAGGCGGTGCTGCTGCTCGATCACCACGCGCATCATTGCCTCCGAATCCCCCGGACTTCTACCGGTCACATCACTGGGATTACCCCAAATCCCTGTGATCATGCTCACCATACACTGTGGCGTGTCAGTGACCAAAGACGTCGGGGTTCAACCTGGCGTTCACCGGCGGTTCAGCTGGAAGTACCTGGTCGATTCCGGACGGTAACTCAGGTACGCCGCGCCGACCGCCAGCACGCCCTGCACGATCGCGGTGCCGCCGGCGACCATCGTGGCCACCGAGGTGTCCCCGGAGAAGGCGAACATGGTGGCGATCGCACCCATCCCCAGCCAGACCGCGACGACGGTGAGTACCGTGCGCGCCCAGGACTTGCCCCGGCCGAGCTGCTGCGCGATCAGTACGGTCACCCCGGCGAGCACCAGCCCGACGATCGCGGTCAGTACGAAGGCTGCCAGCACCATCACATCGACCGTGGACGCGGGGAAATTCGGGTCGCTCTTGTGCATCTCGTCGAGGAACTGCTTGCTCAGCTCGTCGCGCTGCCCGGTCATGGTGACGATTCCGGCGCCGGTGTAGACGACCCCGAGCCCGGACACGGCCCACCACAGCTGGCGTGCGGTGCCGACATCCTCGGGCATCGGGAGGGACTCGGGTTTGTGCGGTGGAACGATCACGACAGCCAGTGTGCAGCCTCGGTCGCCCAATAGGTGAGCACGATGTCGGCGCCCGCCCGCCGGATACCGATCAACGACTCCAGGACCGAGGCCCTGCGGTCGATCCAGCCGCGCTCGGCGGCGGCGGTGATCATCGCGTACTCGCCCGAGATCTGGTAAGCGGCGACCGGGACGGTGGAGCGGTCGGCCACATCGCGCAGGATGTCGAGGTAGGACATCGCCGGCTTCACCATCACGATGTCGGCGCCCTCGGCGAGGTCGAGCTCGAGTTCGCGCAGCGACTCGCGGCGGTTGGCCGGGTCCTGCTGGTAGGTGCGGCGATCGCCTTCCAGCGACGAACCGACGGCCTCGCGGAACGGGCCGTAGAAAGCGGAGGCGTACTTCGCCGCGTAGGCCAGGATGGCGGTGTCGGTGCGCCCGACCGCATCCAGACCGCGCCGGATCGCGCCCACCTGGCCGTCCATCATCCCGCTGGTGCCGAGCAGATCGGCGCCCGCCTCGGCCTGCGCGAGCGCCATCTCGACGTAGCGGTGCAGGGTGGCGTCGTTGTCGACCGCGCCGTCGGAACCGATGACGCCACAGTGGCCGTGATCGGTGAACTCGTCCAGACAGGTGTCGGCCATGACGACGGTCGCGTCGCCGACCTCCTCGGCCAGTGCGCGCAGACCGCGGTTGAGGATGCCGTTCGGATCGCTGGCCTGACTGCCGGTGGCGTCCTTGTCCTCGGGCAGCGGCACGCCGAACAGCATCAGGCCACCGACCCCCGCGGTCACCGCTTCGACCGACGCCTTGCGCAGCGAGTCCAGCGAGTGCTGATACACGCCGGGCATCGAACTGATCTCGCGCGGTTCGTCGATGCCGTCGGCGACGAACATCGGCAGCACCAGCTGACGCGGCTCGAGCGTGGTCTCGGCGACGAGCCGACGCAATGCGGGTGTCCTGCGCAACCGCCGCGGGCGGTCGAAAGCGGTCATAGACCGCAGAATACGCCTGGGCGAGCAGGCCCGCGACGGCGCCTACGCGGCGTCGCCTGCGCGGGCCACCTCGCCCAAGATCGACTCGAACGTGGCAAACACCGGGAGCGGTCCGGCCGAGTTCCACGTCTGGTTGGTGAGCAGGATTCCGGTCACCGCGCCGTCGGTGGACCAGGTGGAGCCGAGGCCGCCGGACCATCCGTAGGAGCCCGCGCGCGGGCCGTCGGGCAGGTCGCTGAGCTGCACACCGACGCCGTAGCCCCAGCCCGCGCTGCCGTCCGGGTTCGGACCGCCGCGCGCGAGCTGCGCGGCGGTCAAGTGGTCGCGCGTCATCGTCGCCACCGCCGCCTCGGACAGGATCCGGGTGCCGTCGAGGACGCCGCCGTCGCGCAACATGCGGGCGAACCGGTGATAGTCGGCGAGGGTGGAGACGAGTCCGTCGCCACCCCCCTCGAACACGGGCGGCGTGCTCCACTGACCGTCGACCGGATCGAAGACCACGCGCGCGCCGTCGCGGTCGGCGTAGTGCGGGCCGAAGCGGTCGAGCTTGTCGGCGGGGACGGAGAAGCCCCTGTCCACCATGCCGAGCGGACGCAGGACCCGCTCGGCCAGGAAATCCGAGAACGGCCTGCCGGCGGCCCTGCCGACCAGGAAACCGAGGATCGGCGCGCCGACGTGATAGAGCCAGCGCTCCCCCGGCTGATATTGCAGCGGCAGCGTGCCGAGCCGGGCGAGCCAGGTGTCCGGTCCCGGCAACCGCGCGGGCGTCGGCGGACCCCAGCCGAGGCCGAGCTCACTCCAGGCCGCGTCGAACGGCTTGGGCGAGAAGTCGGCGAAGTCCATGCCCCAGCCGAGCCGGAAGGTGAGCAGGTCGTCGACGGTGATCGGGCGCCGGGCCGCGACGGTGTCGGTGATCTCGGCGGCGGGATGCGCCAGCACGCGGCGGTCGGCGAGTTCGGGCAGCAGTCGATCGACGGGCTCGGCCGGGTCGAGCAGGCCGTCGTCGATCAGGATCGAGGCCGCGACCGCGGTGAGCGGTTTGGTCATCGAGGAGATGCGGAAGATCGTGTCGGCGCGCACCGGCGCCGCGCGCGACTCGTCGACGTGCCCCGCCGTCCCGGTCGACACCGCGTCACCGACCGCGACCAGCCAGGCGAGGCCGAGCAGTTCACCCTGCTCGACATGCACGCCGAGACGTTCGCCGATCCCGTCCACCGTCATCGCGTCTCCTCCCGTGACATCGGAGCCCACTAGACCACACGGGTCCGACAGCCGCCCGGCGACAGGCCGCCACGAACGTGTGGATAACATCGAATCGCACTGGAGCTCAATGGCTTCCGCGAGAGATCGACGAAACTTGTCGGACCCTCTCGCTACAATCGAAAGCGTGTTCGAGGGTTCCCGACGATCGGGGGCGGGACCCATTCGCGACGGGAGGACGCCATGAACGCCATTGCCGCAGCACCGAAGTCCACGTTCATCACCGCGCCGTACGTACCGCTGGAGAAGAAGCGCCTGCCCGCGGGCAGGCCGCGCCGCTGGTACGTGGCGCACAACCGCAGGCTCAAGGCCATGCGGCTGACGATCGCGCTGCTGGATTCCGGTGTGTACCTGCCGAATCAGGCGACCAACGACACGATCCGGCGCACCGCCGAGCAGATCGAGCTGCGCCCGCCGTCGGATGCCACCTGTCGGCTGGTGCGCACCCTGCTGCGCTACAGCCGATGATTTTGATACGCCGAAGGCCCGCCACGGTGGGCGGGCCTTCGGGCGGTCTCGGCAGGCTAGCGGCTGCTGCTGCGGCGGCTCTTCTTCCGCGGCGGCGGCAGCAAGCCCTCCGCGCGCAGGCGCGAGGCGTGCTCGGCCAGCGCCTCCACCAGCGGACCCACCTGCGCGGTCTCGGGCTGCACGTCCACCCGCAGGCCGAACTCGATCGCGGTCTCGGCCGTCTTCGGGCCGATGCAGGCGACGATGGTGCGCGCGTGCGGCTTGCCCGCGATGCCGACCAGGTTGCGGACCGTGGAGGACGAGGTGAACAGGACCGCGTCGAAGCCGCCGGTCTTGATCATCTCGCGGGTCTCCGCCGGCGGCGGCGAGGCGCGCACGGTGCGGTAGGCGGTGACGTCGTCGATCTCCCAGCCGCGCTCCCGCAGGCCCTCGGCGAGGGTCTCGGTGGCGATGTCGGCGCGGGGCAGCAGCACCCGGTTGACCGGGTCGAACACGTCGTCGTAGGGCGGGAAGTCGGCGAGCAGGCCCTCGGAGGACTGCTCACCGCTGGGCACCAGCTCGGGGTTGATGCCGAAGGAGCGCACCTTCTCCGCGGTGGCCTCGCCGACGCAGGCGATCTTCACACCGGAGAACGCCCGCGCGTCCAGGCCGAACTCGGCGAACTTCTCCCACACCGCGCGCACCGCGTTGGTGGAGGTGAACACCACCCACTGGTAGCGGCCGTCGACCAGACCCTTCACCGCGCGCTCCATCTGCGCGGGGCTGCGCGGCGGCTCGACCGCGATGGTCGGCACCTCCATCGGGATGGCGCCGTGGGTCACCAGCCGCTCGCTCATCTCGCCGGCCTGGTCCTTGGTGCGCGGCACCAGCACGGTCCAGCCATAGAGGGCACGCGACTCCCACCACGACATCTTCGAACGCTTGTCGACTTCCTTGCCGACCGTCACGACCAGTGGTCCGACCAGCTCGGAGGCGGCGTTGTTCAGCGTGGCCAGCGTGGCCTCGATGGTGCGCTGCTGCCGGGTGGTGCCGCGCACGGTCACCGCGACCGGGGTCTGCGGGGCCAGCCCGTGCTCGACCAGCGCGCTCGCGGTCTCGGCCAGGTGGCCGGAGGTGGCGCTGAGCACCAGCGGACCGGGCGCGGCGGCCAGCGCCGCCCAGTCGACCTCGCCGCGCACATCGGCCTCGGTGTGCCCGGAACCGAGGGCGATGCCGGCGTAGCTGGGCACCGCGGAGCCGTTGGGCAGACCCGGCAGCACCTCGAACACCATGTGCGAGCGGGTGACGGCGTTGACCTCGTTGATCACCGAATCGGTGGTCAACGGATCACCGGCGACGACGCGCACCACATCGTGGCCGTTGCGGGCCTCGGCGATCAGCGTCTTGGCCACCTCGGCGGGCTCGCCGAGCGCGGGCCGCACGTCGACCGGACGCTCGCCGTCCTCGGCCGCCTCCACGCCGAGGCCGATCAGGGCGAGCACGCCCTTGTCGACGTCGGGGTCGGTGAACGCCAGTGTCGCCCGCTCGAGCACCTCACGGGCGCGCACGGTCAGCAGGGCCGGGTCGCCGGGGCCGGATCCGACGAAAAGGATCCGCCCTGGTTGCTTCTTGGTGCCTCGGCTGCTCATCGGTTGTTCTCCATCGGGCTGGAATTGGTGAAGTCTGGGGCGGGAGTGTTCACCGCCTGTGTGGGGGAACCGACCTCCGGTTCCGGCTCGTCCGCGACGCTCAGCAGTGCGCGAGCGCCCAGATCCAGCAGTTCGCGCGCGAGCGTGCGGCCGAGCTCCTCGGCGTCGGCGGGCGCCCCGACGATCGAGGCTCGCAGCACATCGGAGCCGTCGATCGCGGCGGCACAAGCCCGCAACGACAGCTCCTCGAAGATGCGGCCGTCCTCGTCGATCGACTCGACGACCTCGGCGATCGCGCCGATCGGTGCGGTACAGCCCGCCTCGAGCTCACCGAGCAACGAACGCTCGGCCAGGACGGCGGCCCTGGTCGACGCGTCGTCGAGGCCGGTAAGGATCTCGATGAGTTCCTGGTCGTCGCTGCGGCACTCGACCGCGAGGGCACCCTGCGACGGCGCGGGCAGCATCTGCACCGGCTCGAGCGACTCGGTGATCGCGTCGGTCCGCTCGATCCGGGACAGGCCGGCGCGGGCGATGACGATCGCGTCGAGCTCGCCCTCGCTCACCTTGCGCAGCCGGGAGTCGATGTTGCCGCGCAGGGGGACGATGTCGAGACCGAGGCCGAGCGCGCGCAGCTGGGCGGCGCGGCGCGGCGCGGAGGTGCCGACCTTGGCGCCCGCGGGCAACTCGCCGAGAACCAGGCCGTCGCGGGCCACCAGCGCGTCACGCGGGTCCTCGCGGGGCGGGATGGCGGCGATGGTGAAGCGCGGGTCCTGCGCGGTGGGCAGATCCTTATAGGAGTGCACCGCGATGTCGATGCCGCCGGCGGCGAGCTCGTCGCGCAGCGCCGAAGTGAACACGCCGACGCCGATCTTCTGCACCGGATCCGACGACAGGTCGCCGGGGGTCTTGATGACGACCAGCTCGGCGGGCTGACCCGCGGCGATCAGCGCATCGCGGATGGTGCCCGCCTGTGTCAGGGCGAGCAGGCTGCCGCGCGTGCCGATCCGCCACGGCGCACGAATGCTGCCTGCGGTCACGGTGTCCTCTTCCTGCACTGTCGTGGTCATGATGCGGTGTCCTCCTGCGCATGCCCGAGAGGCCCTGCGTGGTTACGCGGGCTGCCTCCTCCGGGCCTCGACTCGGTCATGCGGGACTGCCCGTCGCCGAGGTGTCCTGCGGTGAAGTCATCGGCCAGCGCGGACTCCGCCGCGGCGACCTCCATGGGAGCGGCAACCGCTTGCACCGCACCGGGTTTCAGCTCGAACAGCTCACGCAGCGCCTCGGCGTAGCTGTCGCCGCCCGGCGTGGAAGCCAGCTGCTTGACGCGCACCGTCGGCGCGTGCAGCAGCTTGTCGACGACACGGCGCACGGTGCGCGCCACCTCGTCGCGGGCCGGATCGGCCAGGTCGGGCAGCCGCGAATCCAGCCGCAGCAGTTCGGCTTCCACCACTTCGGCGGCCCGCTGCCGCAGCGCAGCCACCGTGGGGGTGACCTCCGCCATGCGTTGCCCGGCAAGGTATTTGGCGAGTTCATCGGCGACGATCTGACGCGCGGCGGCGGTGTCGTCGGCCGCGGCGCCCGCGGCCGGATCGCGCTGCAGCGATTCGATGTCGATGACGGCGACGCCGGGCAGCCCGGCCACGGCGTGCTCCACGTCGCGCGGCAGGCCGAGGTCGCAGAAGACCAGCGGCCGCTCGGCGGCTTCGGTGGTGGCCCGGCCCGCGAGCGCGCGGTGGGTGTCGGCCAGGGTGACGACCGCACCGACCGCGCCGGTACAGGTGATGACGACATCGGCGCCTGCCATCGCCTCGGTCAGCCGCGACATCTCCATGGCC
The DNA here is from genome assembly GCF_044744725.1 of Nocardia sp. NPDC087230. Taxonomy (NCBI): domain Bacteria; kingdom Bacillati; phylum Actinomycetota; class Actinomycetes; order Mycobacteriales; family Nocardiaceae; genus Nocardia; species Nocardia sp. NPDC087230. The sequence continues at coordinate 246,201 of NZ_JBIUYV010000001.1, read as the reverse complement.
TCGGCGTCGACCCCGTGCATGCTGCGTCCGGTCTCGGCGAGGCGCTGGGCACGGTCGAGCGTACGGTTGACGACCACGATCCGGCCGATCCCGGCCCGCGACAGATGCGCGACGGCCAGCCCGCCCATGGCACCGGCGCCGACCACCACCGCGGTACGGCCCGCGAGATCGCCGACGACGCCGCGCGCCCGGTCCAGCGCCACCGACACCACCGACGCGCCCGCCCGGTCGATCCCGGTCTCCGAGTGCACCCGCTTGCCGACCCGCAGCCCGTGCTGGGCCAGCTCGTGCAGGGTGCGCCCGACCGCCTGCTGCCCGTCGGCACTGGCGTAGGCGCTGCGGATCTGGCTGAGCACCTGCTGCTCACCGACGACCATCGAATCCAGGCCGCTGGCGACCGCGAACAGGTGCTCGGCGGCGGCTTCGCTGTAGCGCACGTAGGCGTGCCTGGTGAGGTCGCCGAGCGGCAGCCCGGAATGCTTGGTGAGCAGTTCGCTGACCTCGCCGAGCCCGCCGTGGAAGGCGTCGACCACGGCGTAGATCTCGACGCGGTTGCAGGTGGAGACGATCATCGCCTCGGACACGTGGCTGGAGGCGAGCAGCCGGTCGACCAGCTTCGGGCGGTCGGCCTCGCTGATCGCGACCTTCTCGAGCACCGAGACCGGCGCACTCCGGTGAGAAATTCCGACGAGCAGGACACTCATGACAGCACCTCGCTCGCGCTCGGCGCCGTCCTGCGCGTCCGCGCACTGGCCTGCTGATTCGCTCGCTGGCGCTCGCTCATGGCGTGATCACCGATCCCTTGGTGCTTGGCTCCGTTGCCGAATGCGGGGTGGCTGTGTGTGGAGTGGCTGAGCGCGGCGCGGTGCGGCGCGTAGGCCTGCCGCGCACCGGTTCGACCGGCGCGGGGTGCGTGAGGGCGGGATGGTTCTGCGCGGGAACCCGGCGCGCGATCCGGCCGGATCCGGCCTGCGCCACCTCGGGCAGGGCGGGCGCGTCGTTGCGAGCGGCGTCGAAGGAGAGCATCTGCAGCTCCATCGCCAGGTCGACGCGGCGGACCTCCACGTGGGCGGGTGCGCGCAGTTCACACGGGGCGAAGCTCAGGATGGACGGGAGCCCGGCGGCGACGAGCCGGTCACACACGTCCTGGGCGGCCTCGTCCGGCACGGCGAGCACCGCGATGGTCGGCGCGAGCGCCGGGATCTGCTCGGTCAACCGGTCGACATCGCGCACGACCAAACCGGCGTACGACTGGCCGATCACCGCGGAGTCGTTGTCGAAGATCCCGACCACGGTGAAGCCACGTACCCCGAAACCGCCGTAGCCGACCAGGGCGCGGCCCAGATTGCCCGCACCGATCAGCACCACCCGATGTCCTTGCGACAGACCGAGCACATCTTCGATCCTGGTGCGCAACTTGGCTACGTCATAGCCGACACCCCGCACACCGTTGGGTCCGAGGAAGGAAAGATCCTTGCGCAGCTTGGCCGAATTGACACCCGCCGCGACAGCCAGTTCCTCACTCGATACGATGGCTACACCCTCGTCGGCCAACCCGGCGAGAACCCGGAGATAGGTAGCAAGACGAGTCACCGTGGCCTGGGGGATATCCCTCTGAAGAGCCTTGCCGGAGACGCCACCGGGCGTCTCATGCTGCTCTGTCACGTCGTCGGCTCCTCGTGCCGGGCCTGATCACGGTCCGGTTCCTGTCGTTCGTTCACCGGTGTGGGTCACTGCGTCGCGAGAGCGCGACCGGTGCCATGGGGGGCTGTGCAAACCCGGTCACCGCCGCTGCTGAGCGCGGCGGTGCGGATTGCGTGCCACCACCGTAACCGCTTGTGCAGGCGTTCACAAAGTCGGTGAAATTGGCCTCATTTTCCGCCGCGACCAGCGAAACGGCTCAGGTCGGCCCGCAAACGCGGCTCGTCGACGTCGAAATAGCTGTGTTCACGGCCGTCCAACAGGACCACGGGCAGCCGATCGCCGTATTCTGCGCGGAGTCCGGGGTCACTGGCCGCCGCCTCGTCGACGTCGACGGTGTGCACCGGGAGACCGAAATCACCACAGATGGTCTCCAATTGCGCCAGTGCCGTGGTGCACAGGTAGCAGCCGGCGCGCGTCAACAGGGTCACGGTGGGTGTGGGATTAGTCATGAGCCCTATTTAATCCCCGAGCCCGCCGCGGCTTGTCGGTGAATCCGGTTACTGTGGACATGGTTCGCGCGACTAGCGGAGGGTACTGGTGCCGGAACGTTCGAAGGTGGCTAGGGCCGGATTCGTCGCAGGGCGATTCGGGGAGTTCCCTGCGCGGTGGCAGCCCAGCCGCCTCGGCCAGGAACTGCAGGAACAGTTCGCACGGCTGCCTCGCAGCCCGTTCGGGCCGAGCGAGGAGGAGCTGCGCGCCAATCTGGCCGGTGAGGCCAGTGCCGACGCCGCGCTCACCCTGCACGAGTCCGAACTCGCCGAACAGGGCGAGCCGACGGGCCCCGAAGTACCCCGCGATCTGACGGCGGCGGCGTTCTTCGACGTCGACAACACCCTGGTCCAGGGCGCCTCGATCGTGCACTTCGCCCGCGGGCTGGCCGCCCGCAAGTACTTCAAGACCTCCGACCTGGTCGACGTCGCCTGGAAGCAGGTGAAGTTCCGGGTCACCGGCAAGGAGAACTCCTCCGACATGGCCTCGGGCCGGGAGAAGGCGCTCAGCTTCATCGCGGGCCGTCCGACCGCGGAACTGGCCGCGCTCGGCGAGGAGATCTACGACGAGATCATCGCCGACAAGATCTGGCCCGGTACCCGCGCGCTCGCCCAGATGCACCTGGACGCGGGCCAGCAGGTGTGGCTGGTCACCGCGACGCCCGTGGAGCTGGCCAATGTCATCGCCAAGCGGCTCGGGCTCACCGGCGCGCTGGGCACGGTGGCCGAGAGCGTCGACGGCAAGTTCACCGGCCGCCTCGTCGGCGACATCCTGCACGGCCTCGGCAAGGCGCACGCGGTGCGCACGCTGGCCATCCGCGAGGGCCTCAACCTCAAGCGCTGCACGGCCTACTCCGACAGCCACAACGACGTGCCGATGCTCTCGCTCGTCGGCACCGCGGTGGCGATCAACCCCGATTCCGACCTGCGTGAGGTCGCCAAGAACCGGGGCTGGGAAATCCGCGACTTCCGCACCGGCCGCAAGGCCGCCAAGATCGGCGTGCCCACCGCGCTCGCGCTGGGCGCGGCGGGCGGTGCGGTCGCGGCGGCGGTCGCCCGACACCGCGAGCACTGAGCCACGGCGGCGCCGCTACCCCAGAACGGGGTTGCGGCGCTTGGCCAGCAGTTTGTAGAGGGTCTGCTGGATGGTCTCGCGGACCTGGTCGGTGACCTCGAACATCGTCATCGGGTCCTCGGCCTCTTCCGGCTCGTAGGCCGTGGTGGCGATCGGCTCGCCGAATTCGATGTACCACTTCGAGGGCAACGGGATCGCGCCCAGCGGGCCCAGGTGTGGGAACAGCGGGGTCACCGGGAAGTACGGCAGGCCGAGCAGACGAGCCAGCGGCTTGATGTCGGCCAGCTTCGGGTAGATCTCCTCCGAGCCGACGATCGAGCACGGGATGATCGGCACGCCGGTGCGCACGGCGGCCGAGACGAACCCGCCGCGCCCGAACCGCTGCAGCTTGTAGCGGTCGGCGTAGTTCTTGCCGACGCCCTTGAAGCCCTCGGGGAACACGCCCGCGATCTGGCCGGAGCGCAGCAGGCGCTCGGCGTCGGGGTGGCAGGCCAGGGTATGGCCCGCCTTGCGGGCCAGCGCGCCGAGCAGGGGCAGCTCGAAGATCAGGTCGGCGGCCAGCAGCCGCAGCGCCCGGTGGCTCGGATGCTTGTCGTGGATGGCCAGCTGCAGCATCAGCCCGTCGAGTGGAACGGTGCCCGCGTGGTTGGCGACGATCAGCGCCCCGCCGGTGGCCGGGATGTTCTCGATGCCGGCGACCTCGACCCGGAACCAGTAGTCCGACAGCGGCCGCAGCGCGGGCAGGATGACCGACTCGAGCAGGTGCTCGTCGTAGCCGAACTCGTCGACCGAGTAGTCGCCGGTGAGCCTGCGCCGGGCGAACTCCGCGGCGTTCTCGATCTGGCCCGCGACGGTGTCGCGGACGATGTCGGACAGGGTCTTGGGCGGCCGGGTCGGCATGCCCGGCCTGCGTTCACTCAGCGAGGTGACCGGAGTGGCCTGCGTCGGCTGGTCCGGCCAGCGACGCGCCTGCGGTCGTTGTCGGGTCTCGACATTCACGTCGAGACGAATGACTTTCGCTCCCTCGTTCATGTGTGCGCTCCCGAATCGGCCCCGATGAGGCCGAGCAGTTTGGTTTCCGCGGCGTCGATCCAAGCCGGATCGAAGACGGGCCGCAACGCTGCGCCCGCGATGAAGTCGTCGAATGCCTGGACAGTGGTCCAGCGTGGGGTGAAACCGAGTTCGGTCCGCATGCGGGTGGTATCCAACCCGCAACCGAAGTAGAAGTAGTCGGGTTGTTCACCGCTGAATCCGCGCATGACCGGGCCCATCAGCGTGCGCCCGACAGTGCGGAAAACGAAGAACGGCACCGGCGCGACAATACGGCCTGCCCTGCGGATCGCCTGGGACATGGCCAGCGCGCCGTCGCCCGCGATATTCACCGTACCGCCGTGTGCCCGAAATGCCGCGTGCACCAGGACGGCGACAGCGTCTTCTTCGTGCAGTAATTGCAGTCTGGCTTCGCGCCCGAGCACGGTCGGGGTGATCGGCGAACGCAGATATTGCACGCCGCGATCGGCCAGCCGGGGACCCACGATCGGCGCGAAACGCAGAATCGAGGCGGAAATATCGGGCCTGCGTCGCGCCATTCCGCGCACCAGTGCCTCGATATCGATCATGTCGCGCGCAAACCAACCGGCCGGTGGGGTACGCGCGCCCATTTCCTCGGTGAATTTCGCCGGATCCTTGGCGCTGCAGCCGTACACCGCCGAGGACGACCGGACGACAACGCGCCGCACCGACGGCGCCTTCTGACACACGGCGAGCAACTGCATCGTGCCGAGCACGTTGAGATCCTTCATCACCGCGCGACCGCCACCGGCGGGCGGACGGGTGAGCACGGCCGCGTGCACGACGGTGTCGACGTCGTTGCCCTCGACGACCTTGCGGATCAGCGGATTCCTGATGTCGGCGCGCACGAATTCGGCGCTGCCCATCCGACGGCGGAGCTCCCGGCTGGGGGTCATCGTGTCGACCGCGATCACGCGTTCGACACCCGGTTCCGCGGCGAGCCTGGACGCGACGTTGCCACCGAAGAAGCGGCTGGCTCCGGTCACCAGCACTACCTTCGGTACGTGTCGTTCCCGTGTATCGGAACTCGGACCTGGCCCCACTCAAAGCCCCCTGCTTCTCATGTATTCCCGCGTACCAGAGTAGCCGCATTCGTGCCACCCACCGACACGATCAACAAGCTTTTAACGAGGTCGACTCGTCAGCGCATGACGAGATTCACAAACCTGATCTTTTCAAAACGAGAGCCCGCCACCGCGATGGTGACGGGCTCTCGTAGGCACGCAGGCTTACTTGCCGAGTTTGCGCCGCTGCACACGCGTGCGGCGAAGCAGCTTGCGGTGCTTCTTCTTCGACATACGCTTGCGGCGCTTCTTGATCACAGAACCCATAGGGTTTCCTCGCGTTTCTCTACTCGGCATACACACGCGGTGTCGCGTGCGTCGTCTGGTGTCCGCGCCGCCGGGGCGCACCGGACACCACGAAGCGGTGCCACCGGCAGGCGGACACGAACCGAGGGTTCATGCTACCGGGACACCCGAGCAGCGACGAAACCGCCCTTGTGGCCGACCTAGGTCAGCCGGCGTCGAAGTACGACGTCTCCAGGTAGTCGTGCACCGCCTTCGCGTGCACCCGGAACGAGCGGCCGACCCGCACCGCGGGCAGTTCACCCGAGTGGACGAGTCGATACACCGTCATCTTCGACACCCGCATGAGATCGGCGACTTCGGCGACGGTGAGAAACTGTGTGCCACCGCCGATCACCGGTTGTCCCTGCGTGGAGCCGACCCGCGGAGTCGGGGAACCCGATCCGCCGCCCGACGCCGGTGAATTGCTTGCAGACATTCTGTTCGCAGACATCATGGCACCATTGACCTCCGGCACGTCCGCGCCGCCGGCTTCCCCACCGGCGGAACAGACACGCACGTGCTTCTACGAGCTTAGCGGGACCAGTGGGATTACTGCGACGGGTGTGAGAAATCGGTTTTCATCCCGGGTACCCGATCGTCATTCGTTCGACGCGCCCTGTTCCGCCGAGCGTTGCTTGGAGGCGTGCAGCGCCTCGATGAACGTCGACCGCACCGCACCACGTTCGAGCACCCGCAGCGCCGCCGCCGTCGTGCCGGCGGGTGAGGTGACCGCGGCCCGCAGATCGACCGCGTTCTGCCCGGTCTCGTCCAGCAGCGCCGCCGAGCCGATCATGGTCTGCACGACCAGCTGGCTGGCCACATCGCGCGTCAGCCCCAGGCTCACGCCGGCGTCGATCATCGCCTCGACGACGAGGAAGAAATACGCCGGCCCGGAACCCGACACCGCGGTGACCGCGTCCATCTGCGATTCGGCCACCGTCACCACCTTACCCACGGCCTCGAGCATCTCGCCGACGAGCTCGAGCTGCTCGGGGTCGGCGTAGCGGCCCGGCGCGAGCACGCTCATCCCCTGCCCGACCAGCATCGGTGTGTTCGACATGACGCGGACGACCGGGAAGCCCGCGGGCAGCTTGGACTCGAGCCGCGCGGTGGTGACACCGGCGGCCAGCGAGACCAGCACCTGCTCGCTGCCCGAGTCGAGGTCGGCCTTGGACAGGTCGGTGAGCACCGAGTCGACATCGCCGGGCTTCACCGCGACGACGACGATGTCGGCCCCGACGATCGCCTCGACGACCGAGCCGCTCACCCGCACCTTGAAGCGCTCGGCGAGCTGCGCGGCCCGCGCGGCGACCGGCTCGACGACGACCAGATCCTTGGTCGCCCGGCCGGACTCCAGCAATCCGGCGACCAGCGCCTCACCGATCCGACCGCCACCGACCACCGCAATTCTCGTCATGCAGTCAAGGTTAGTGGTGCGCCACCCCTCAGCGCGCCGCCGGGATCAAGGCCAGCTGGCGACTCTGCGCGACGACGGCGCCGGTGGAGTCGATCACCAGCTGGTCCTCGTCGAACATGCGCTCACCGACCTCACGGGCGGTCGCGATGACCCGCAGCCAGCCGGGGGCGGGGACGCGGCGCAGGTAGGTGGTCATCTGGACGGTCGGCGACCAGCCGAAATGCCCGAGGTTGATCGGCACCGGCGGGCTCATGTCGGCGGCCATCATGGCGAAGGCGGCGCGCACGCGCGGGTCGGTCTCGTCGCCGTCGAGCGGGCGGATCCACAGCCGGGCGCGGGGCGCGCCGGTCTCGCCGCGGGCGAAGTCGGCCCATGTCGCGTCCAGGTAGACCCGGGCCACCTCGCCGACGTGCACGATCTTGCCCATCGGCGAATCGGGGGTGTACTCGAGCGCGGTGGCGTCGGGCTCGGCGGGCATGTCGGTGCCGGTGTCGCTCCAGCGGGTGCCGTCGACGTCGAGGTGGCCGAAGGTGAAGGCGGTGCGCACGAGGGTGCGGCCGTTCTGGATCAGCTCGGCGTCGACCAGGCAGATCTGGCGGCCCTTCTTGCGCAGGTGGACCGCGTACTCGACCTCGCCGGGCTCAGGAGCGCCGAGGAAGTCGGAGCTGGCCGCGATCGGCGCCATCCGCGCGAGCGAGGCGTCGGACTCGGTGAGCCGACGGGTGGCCGCGGCCGCGCTGGCGGCGACCATGGTGCCGCCGTGCACCTTGGGACCGATGGTCCAGGCGGGCGCGATGATGCCGACGTAGCGCCCGGTCTCGGCATCGGTGGTGGGGAGCTCGGTCAGGTCGACGACCTGACTGAACGGCGCGTCGGTCGCGAGTTCTCGCGTCATCGTCACTCCTGGTCGCGGTTCACTGTAGTTCGTACAGCGTACAAGCATGCTATGCAAGGCACCATACTGCGGCGGTGTGACCGAGTCGATGGCTCAGGTGAGGTCGGCGTGGGTGGCACCGGTGAGGTGCCTGCGCGCGAAGTCGAGCGTGCGGCCGAGCAGGGCCGAGCGTTCGGCGGTGGTCCGCGCGGTCTGGGTGTTGATCTCGGCGACCGCGTGCCCGGTGAAGCCGGTGTGCACCAGGTGCTCGCACAGCTGCGCGCACGGCTGGGTGCCGTCGCCGGGGACCAGGTGTTCGTCGTGGGCGGCGCCGCGGCCGTCGGCCAGGTGCAGGTGCACCAGGCCCTCGCCCATCCGCCGGGCCAGCTCGAGCGCGTCGGCGCCCGCGGTCGCGGTGTGCGAGAGATCGAGGGTGTAGTGCTCGAAGCCGATGTCGGTCGGATCGAAGGACGGACTGAACGCGCTCACCGCGGGACCGGGCCCGGAGCGGCGTTCGAGCCTGCGCACCGCGCCCTCGCGGAACAGGGTGTCGGCCCGCATCGGGAACATGTTCTCCACCGCGACCTTGACCGGGTAGCTCGCCTCCAGCTCACCGACCTGGTCGGCGAAACCCTTGGCGTAACGGCGCTGCCAGCGAAACGGCGGATGCACCACCACGGTGTCGGCGTCGAGCGCCTGCGCGGTGCGCACGCTGCGCTCCAGTTTGGCCACCGGGTCGGCGCCCCAGACCCGTTGGGAGATCAGCAGACACGGCGCGTGCACCGCGAGCACCGGCACCCCGTAGCGCTTGACGTAGGACTGCACGGTCGCGATGTCCTGGCTGGCCGGTTCGGCCCACACCATCAATTCCACACCGTCGTAACCCAATTCGGCCGCATAGCGGAACGCCGCCTGGGTGTTCTCCGGATACACCGACGCCGTCGAGAGCCCGATTCCGATATCCGCCCGCGCGTTCCCCACAGCCCACTCCCTGCTTCAGCTGGTACTGAGGAGAAAGGCTAGCGGTCCGAGCGTCACGAAGACGCCTACGACGACGGCGATCACAGTGCTGTAGATGTCGTCGGTGCGGCGCAGTATCCGCACGAGGGCCACCAGTCCGAGGATGACCACCATGGCCAGGGCGAGCGCGACCCACGGCAGCGTCTCCCACATCGTCTCGAAACCCTTGAACAGCAACATTCCGGCGACCGCCGCGCCGGCGCTCTGGCCCGCCAGGATCAGCCACTGCCTGCGGTGGTCGTCCGCGGCGGCGCCGCGGGCCAGCCGGGAGACGCGCCCGCCCGCGCGACCGGCCGAGACCCGGCTCGCCGCGCGCGACTTGGCCCGGCTCGCCACCTTGGACGCGGCGGCCCTGGTCGCGGCCCGCCTGCTCGCCCTGGTCGGTTTCGGGTCGGGTTCGTAGCCGTCGTCGTAGTCGTCATCGTCGTAGGCGGCGTCGTACTCGCCGTCGGCGTAGTCCGCCTCGGAGTAGTCGTTGTCGACGTAGTCGCGGTCGACATAGTCGGACTCGGCGTAGTCGTCGGTGTCCGGCTCGGCGGCGCGATTGCCGCCGACGCGGTAGACCTCGGTACGGGCGTCGGCGTCGTCGGCGCGCTGGCGCAGCAGGTCACCGGCGACCGACTGACCCGAGACCATCGGCTGCTCCTGGCTGACCGGCGACCAGGCGGCCGTCGGGAACCCACCGCTCTCGGGCGCGGGCGGCGCCGGGTCGGGCCGGTGCCTGCGCGCCGACCAGGACGGCAACCCACCGGACTTGCCCGTCTCCGGCCCGCCGCGCCTGCGGTCCAGCGTGGGACGCTGATCGACCTCGGGCGCGGGCCAGCCGGTCCCCCTGGCCTGCGCGGCGTCCGCGGCGGGCGCGACGTTGTAGGCCTGGGTGGCGTCCACGTCGGCACGCGGGCCGAACTCGGGGAACGCGTTGAACCCGGGCGTGGCACCGGTACCGGGAAAGCCGCCGAATGCGGGGGCGGGGTCTTGGCGGCCGTTGAAGCCACGGGCAGGCTCGGGGCCGGGTGTGGGCGGTTCGAACGCGGGCTGGGCGTACCCGGGCGCCTCCGGCGACCACGCCGCGGGCGCGGCGGCGGCTTCCTCGGCGGCCTCGGCGGCCCGTCTGCGGGCGGCCCGGCCGCCGGTGGCGGGTGGTGCCTGCGGCGGTTCGGGCTCGGGCGCGTCGTCCGGGTCGGCCCGGCGACGACGGCCGCCGCCGACCGCGGGCAGGGCGCCGGAGCCGAACAGCTCGGCGATACCGGGATCGACCGGCTGGGCCGAGTTCGGCGCGCCCAGCCGGCCGGGACCGCGTCCGGCACCGCGCGACCCGCTCTCACGCGCCTCGGCGCGGAACGGGCCGAAGGGGTCGGCCGCCGGGCGCGGACCGGCCACGCCGAGCGGATCGTTCGGATCGGGAGCGGAGAACCCCGAGTGGGGATCGAAGCGGGTGATCGGCCCCGACATCGGCGAGAACGCCGGCTCGGCCGGGCCCGGCGGCGGATACGGCGCGGGCTGATAACTCGCGGGAGGTTCGTAGACGGGAGCAGGGGCGGGCTCGGGCTGATAGACCGGGGCGGGCGGCTCGGGGTCCGGAGCGGGCGCGGCGTGCGAGGTCGGCCGGACGGCCGCGTTCTCCCCGGTCAGATCATTGACCGAGAGTCCGCGACCACTACGCCGTCGCCTGCCACCGCCACCGCCGGCCGGCGGCGAGGCGCCCTGCGCGGCATTGCGCGCGAGTAGTTCGGCGACCGATAGCTGTTTCGAATCGTCACCGCTCATGCCGACTCCGCTCTCGCCACGGGGGCGACCGGCGGGGCGACGGCCGGACCCCCGTTCGGCTCGGTATCCAGCTTGCGCAGGATCAGGCCTTCACGCAGCGCCCATGGGCAGATCTCGATGCTGTCGAGCGACAACGCCCGCATACTCGCCTCCGCGACCAGTGCGCCGGCCACCAACTGCTGGGACCGGTCCGAACTCACGCCTTCCAGCTCCGCGCGGTCGGCCGCGGTCATCCGGGAGATGAACGCGATCAGCTGGCGCAAACCGGAGCTGGTCAGTGTACGGCGCACCCGCGGACCGGCGGCCGAGGGTGCCGCTCCGGTCAGCCTGGCCAGCGAGCGGAACGTCTTCGAGGTGCCGACGGCCAGGTCGGGCTTGCCCGCCTCGATGATGGTCTTGGTGGGGACGACGAGTTCGGCGTCGAGCCAATCGCGCAGGACCGCGATCTTGCGCTTGCCCGGCGGATCGTCGCGCAACCACTCCCTGGTCAGCCTGCCCGCGCCGAGCTGCAGCGACAGCGCGACATCGGGCTCCTCGTCGCCGCCGTTGGACATCTCCAGCGAGCCGCCGCCGATATCGAGGTTGATGATGCGGCCCGCGCTCCAGCCGAACCAGCGGCGCACCGCGAGGAAGGTCAGCCTGGCTTCGTCGTCGCCGGAGAGCACCTGCAGGTCGACCCCGGTCATGGCGCGCACCCGGGCCAGCACCTCGTCGGAGTTGGTGGCCTCACGCAGGGCCGACGTGGCGAACGGCATCAGCTCGACGCACTTGGAATTGCGCGCCAGATCGGCGAACTCGTCGATGGTCGCGATCAGCCGCGCCTCGCCCGCCTCGGTGATGCGCCCGTCGCCGTCCATGTTCTCCGAGAGCCGTAACGCCGACTTCGACGAGCTCATCGGCATCGGGTGACCACCACGATGCGCGTCCACCACGAGCAGGTGAACGGTATTGCTTCCGACATCGAGAACACCAAGCCGCACAGGAATACGGTACTTGGTGATCCGGTACTACAGGTCAGGCGACTGAACTGTTAGCGTCACAAGTTGTGACCGAAGGCGCATCTGGCACCGCGGAGACCCGGCTCCGACCTGGGCGAAAGATCGACCCGAGCCCCGAGGTCGAGCTCGACTTCCCCCGTGAGTGGATCGAGTTCACCGACCCAGCAAACGACGAGCACCAGATCGTCGCCGACCTGACCTGGTTGCTGTCGCGCTGGTCGTGCGTGTTCGGCACCCCCGCCTGTCAGGGCATCATCGCCGACCGCCCCGACGACGGGTGCTGCTCGCACGGCGCTTTCCTCGCCGACAAGGACGACCGCAAGCGCCTGGCCGGTGCTGTGAAGATGCTCACACCCGAGGACTGGCAGCTGATGGGCGAGGCCACCGAGAACGGCAAGGTGGTCAAGAAGGGTTACCTCGAACTCGACGAGCTCGAGGACGAACCGGCCCTGCGGACCCGCCGCTTCGACGGCGCCTGCATCTTCCTCAACCGGCCCGGTTTCGCCGCGGGCCCCGGCTGCGCGCTGCACATCATGGCCGTGCGCAAGGGCATCGAACCGCTCGAGGTGAAGCCCGACGTCTGCTGGCAGCTGCCGATCCGCCGCACCCAGGATTGGGTGGAACGCCCTGACGGAGAACAGATCCTGCGCACGGTGGTCACCGAGTACGACCGCCGCGGCTGGGGTCCCGGCGGGCTCGACCTGGATTGGTACTGCACCGGCTCACCCGACGCGCACGTCGGCGCCAAGCCGGTCTGGCAGTCCTACGGTCCCGAGCTGCGCGAACTGCTCGGCGCTCCCGCGTACGAGGAATTGGCGAAACTGTGCCGCCGTCGCGAGGGCCTCGGCCTGATCGCGGTGCATCCGGCGACGGTGGAGGCGGAGCGGATCCACCCCGAGGCTCACATTTCGAATCAGTCCGCGTGAAAACCTCGTAACCTGCTGGTTCACCCCGTGGTCATGCGCAAGTCACTCCGGTCGGGTTGGATCGTTATCCATGTCGAAGAAAGCGCTCTCCCTGGCGACCCTCGTGATCGGCGCCACCCTCTCCATGACCGGCCTGGCCAACGCCGAACCGAACGGTGACCCGGCCAAGTACGCGGACTTCACCTCGAGCTTCGTGAATTACAACTCCCCCGAGGCGCTGACCGCGGCGCAGGACGGCAAGTACATCATCGTCAGCCCGCAGGGCACCTCGACCACGATCGCCTGCCGTGGCACCGGCACCGACGTGGCGATCTACGACTGCATGCAGGAAGACCCGTGGGGCTGGGTCCCGCTGCGCAAGATCGACACCCCGCTCGGCGCCGCCTGGAGCACGATCTAATTCCCTCCGAACACGAGAGCCCCGTCGGTCCGACCGACGGGGCTCTGTTCGTTCGCGGGATCAGGCTTCGAGCTTGTACCCCAGGCCACGCACGGTGACCAGGTGCTCGGGCTTGGCCGGATCGGCCTCGATCTTCGAGCGCAGGCGCTTGACGTGCACATCCAGGGTCTTGGTGTCACCGACGTAGTCGGCGCCCCAGACGCGGTCGATGAGCTGCCCACGGGTGAGCACGCGGCCGGAGTTGCGCAGCAGGTATTCGAGCAGGTCGAACTCCTTGAGCGGCAGGGTGACCTGCCCGCCGTTGACGTGGACCGTGTGCCGGTCCACGTCCATCCGCACCGGACCGGCCTCGAGCACGCCGTTCTCGCTGCCGGAGTCCAGCTCGTCGCCCGCGCCGCGGCGCAGCACGGCGCGGATGCGGGCGATCAGCTCGCGCGCCGAGTACGGCTTGGTGACGTAGTCGTCGGCGCCCAGTTCCAGGCCCACGACCTTGTCGATCTCGCTGTCGCGGGCGGTCACCATGATCACCGGCACGCCGCTGCGGGTGCGCAGCTGCTTGCAGACGTCGGTGCCGCTCATGCCGGGCAGCATCAGGTCCAGCAGCACGATGTCGGCGCCGGAGCGGTCGAACTCGGCCAGCGCGGACGGACCGTCGCCGACGACGGTGACGTCGAAGCCCTCCTTGCGCAGCAGGAACGCCAGCGGATCGGCCAGCGACTCCTCGTCCTCGACGATCAACACACTCGTCATCTGCGTGCCTCCACACCGTTCGTTCGTCCAGCGGGGGTGCGCTGGATGATGGGTTCTCTCGTGGCGAGCTCCGGCGTCTGCTCCGCGTCCTCATCCCCATCGGTTTCCAGATGGGCGGGGATGCGCAGCGTGAACGTCGAGCCGGTGCCCAGTTTGCTCCACAGGGTGATCTCACCGTTGTGGTTGGCCGCCACGTGTTTGACGATGGCCAGGCCGAGCCCGGTGCCGCCGGTGGACCGCGAGCGCGCCTTGTCCGAGCGGAAGAACCGCTCGAACACCCGCTCCTGGTCTTCCTTGGCGATACCGATGCCACGGTCGGTGACGGCCATCGCGACGTGATCGCCGCGCAGCGACCGGCTCACCGACACGTGCGAACCCTGCGGCGAGTACGCGATGGCGTTCTCCACCAGGTTCGACAGCGCGGTGACCAGCAGCGTCTCGTCGCCGAGCACTTCCAGCCCGCTGGGCCGGTCGGTGCTGACGGTGATGCCGGCGGCCTCGGCGGCGGTGCGCGACCGGTCCACGGCCTGCTGCACCACGGTGTCGACGTCGACGACGGCCAGATCGGGCAGCTTCTCGGCGCCCTGCAGCCGCGAGAGCGCGATCAGCTCGGTCACCATCTTGCCCAGGCGCCGCGATTCGGCCAGCACGCGCGAGCCGAAGTGGCGCACCGCGTCGGGATCGTCGGCGGATTCCAGCATGGCCTCGGCGAGCAGGCTCATCGCGCCCACGGGGGTCTTGAGCTCGTGGCTGACGTTGGCGACGAAATCGCGCCTGGTCGCCTCCATGCGCGCCTGCTCGGAGTCGTCGTCGGCGAAGAGCACGACGAAGCTGGTCTCCTCGCGCGAGAGCTTGCGGGCGATGCCGCGCACGGCGATCCGGCCACGGCCGGGCAGCGGGTTCTTGGCGGTGAGGTCGTATTCGGCGGACTCGCCGGTGGCCAGCACCTTCTCCACCGCGGCCCACGCGCGTTCGTCGAGCAACCGGTTGCGGACCAGGCCGAGTTCCTCCGCGCGCGGGTTCACCAGCACCACGTCGCGGTACTCGTCGACGACGGCGATGCCGCTCTCGGACGCCAGCACGATCAGGTCGAGCACCTGCGACATGGTCAGCCCGGTGTCTTCCTGGGTGCGGGCGGCCTGTCTGGCGTTGACGTACGGGATCAGCAGGCCTCCGACTGCCAGTCCGACGACAGCCGCGAGGACTGCCAACAGCACGGCCTGCGGAACACTCACACTTTGATCGTACGAGTGCCGACCGACGTATCGGTGGCGGGTCGTCGAAGTTTCGCGCAGGTCACAGGCCCTTGGCGTGGCGTTCTCGTGCCGTTCACCCGGCAGGCACCTGGAGTGTCGGCGGGCGTGTCAGTCCGCCGGTTCGCCGTACATCGCGAGGGTCACCGCGGCCCCGTGCCGGTCGACCCATGCGCCGAGCGCATAAATCGGCTGGAGCAGATCGCGGCCGGCTTCGGTGAGTTCGTACTCCACCCGCGGCGGCGCTTCGGCGTAGCGCTGCCTGCGTACGAGCGTCATCTGTTCCATCCGCCGCAACGTCTGGGTGAGCATCTTCTGGCTGATCCCACCGACGGCGGTACGGAGGTCACTGTGACGAAGCGGACCATCCCGCAGCATGTACACGATCACGGGTAGCCAGGAATTCCCGAACAGATCCACGCCCATCCTGGCGGGGCAGTCGGACTCGTAGTCGCCATACGGCGCGTACTGCGCCGGTTCGGCCGGTACCGCGGTCATGCGAGTCAGCCTGCCACCGCCGAAAGGCACCCGGGAGTGCCCATCGGAATTCCTACCGTCGGTGCTGTCGATGCCACCGGGCTCGGCAACCACGGATCTCGGGAGTTCTCATGCGAATCGGAATCATCGGCGCGGGTGCGATGGCGGCCGCGCTCGGCGGCGGCTGGGCGGCGGCGGGTCACGAGGTGTGGATCGGCGCGCGGTCGGCCGACGCCGGACACGAGCTGGCCGCCCGGATCAGCTCGACTCCGCGCGATCCGCGCCCGTCGGCGACCGGATCCACCGAGGCAGCTGTCATCGCTTCGGCGGCCGAGCCCGCGGTACACGCCGGGGACATCGGCTCGGCGATCGCGGCCGCCGACGTCGTGCTGCTGGCGGTACCGGTGGACGCCCTGACCCTCTTGCTCGGCGAACACCGCGACGCCTTGGCGGGAAAGGTCCTCATCGACTGCACCAACGCCTTCCTGCCCGACGCGGCCGCACCCGAGGGCGTGACCGCGTTCGTACTGAGCGAGGACGCGGTGGCCGAACGCATCGCGGCGAGCGTTCCGAAAGCCCACGTGGTCAAGGCCTTCAACCTGCTCGCCGCCGAGGTCTGGGCCGGCGCGGATCGCGTCTTCGACGGCGAGCGGCTGGCTGTCCCGCTCTGCGGTGACAACGCCGAGGCCGTACGCGCCGTAGCGTCTCTCGCCGAAGACCTTGCCCTGCAACCGTTCCCCGCGGGCGGACTGCATCGCGCGAAATACCTGGAAGCCACCTCGGTCTTCACCGTCGGCTTGTGGTTCGCCGGTGCGAACGCACGGGCCATGCTGCCCCCGCTGTCGGCGGCGTTCGCGGTGGCCGACTCCTAAGTGGTCTTCCTCCGCCACCTGCCGCGGGCCCGGCGGTCCCCGGTGCACGGTCGCCGGTCTCAGTCACCTCGCGCGGGAGCGGTCGCGATGGCCTCGATCGCGTCGATCAGGCGTTGCTTGCCCGCGGGTTCGATGTGCAGATCCTGGTAGCGCCGGTAGCTGAGGTAGCGGCCGTCGTCGGCGACGTCGAGCCAGGTCAGGTAGCGGGCCGGGATCGCGCGCGCGGCGTGCAACCCCACCCTGGCCTCGATGTGGCCGGACGCGGCGCGTTCGGCAGCCGTGAGCCGGTGCATCCGCTCGGCGACGGAATCCGGTGCGCGCTGCCAGGATTCGAAGTGCGCGGCCAGCCGGTCGACGTCCTCGACGAGATGCCCGGCCTGCCCGGCGGGCAGTTCGCCGAGGAAGGAGGCGAACGCGCGCGACACCATCCCGGCACTGCCGGAGAACACCTCGACACTGTTGTCGTGGTACTGCCGGATCACGACCCCGCGCTCCCCCGACCGCGCGCCATAGGCACGCAACCGGGGCCCGGCCTGGTCGAAGGCCGCCATCGCGGTGTCCGGCCGCGCCGCGTGCCGCAGCACCGCGGTCAGGTCGGGATCGGCGCCGGTGGGCCAGCGCTGCGCGGCGGCCCGGGCGAGCTCCTCGTATTCGCTCTGGGTCAGGGCGTCCGAATACACGGTCAGCGGGAAGGGGTACCGGTCGTCGCCGGTCTCCCCTTGCCAGACCACGGCGAATTCGTCGGCGGTGAAGGTCCAGCTCACGATGCCCCCGCGCCGCCCTGATCCTGGTCAGCGACCCGGGTCGCCGGTGCGTCCGCGCCGATGGCGCCGGGCACCGCGGGCACGTCGTCGCCGAACAGCTCGGGCTGCACCCGGCGCAGGTAGTCGGGAGCGCTGTGTTCCTGCTCGTCGTCCTTACCGCCGCCGCGCGCGCCCGGCGCGCCCATCATGCCCGGACTCATGCCGCGCCCGGCCGAGGCCGCACCCGCCGCGCCGGAAAGCCCAGCGGCCGCGAGGTTTTGACCGACGCCCGCCGGCGCCCGCCCGGCGACAGACCCGCCCGGCGTCAGCGTGGCGCCACCCGGGCTCGAACCGCCCGGCGACCCGGACCCCGGCGAACCACCGCCACCCGGGCTGGTACCCGGGGTGGTCGTGGCCGGGGTCGTCGACGCGGGAGTGGTGCTCGCCGGGTTGGTCGAGCTGCTGTCGTCGCCCTGCGAGTCGTCGGAACCGCCGCTGTCGTCGGTATCCGTGCCCGCCGTCGTCGTGTCGTCGTCGGTCGTCGTTCCGGGTTGCGTGGTTTCCTCGGTGGTCCCCGGGTTTTCGCCGGTCGTCGTCCCGTCGTCGGTGGTGGTTCCGCCACCACCGGTGGTGCCGCCGTTGTTCGATCCGCCGCCACCGGTGCCGGGGTCGTCGGTGCCGCCGCCGGTACCCGGCTGGGTGGGTGCGACGAAGGTCGGCACGTTCTCCCCGGCGGGGCCGTAGGTCGGCATGTAGGTCATCTTCATCGCCGCGATCGCCTGCTGACGCCGGTCGTCCTTCTCCCGCTCGGTCGCTGCCGCCGACCCGGGAACCGAGAGTTCCGCCAGAGTCGCAGGCACCGAGGTCCCGACGTTGCTCCCCTCGGTCGCGTTGACCGGCGCCGGCACAGCCACTTTCACCGCCTCCGCGCCATACGCCGCCGCCTTCACCCGATGCCCGACCGCCGACAGCACGGTGTAGACATCCGTCGCCTCGGTGATGAACTTCCGCCCAGCAGCCTCGCCAGCGGACGCGAACTCGCCATGCAAGCTCGACGAGGCCCGCGCGGTCTGAATCATCAGCCCGGTCACGGCCCCGGAGATCTCCGTGAACATCGCGACCCACTGATCACCGAACTGCTGCATCACCCCGGGTTGCATCTGCTGCACCGCGTTGTAGATGTCCTCGTGCGACATACCATCGAACGGCTCGAATTCGGGAATGTACTTCGGATCGACACCCCCGTGACTGAGCGATTCCTGTTGCTGCTCGGCACCGGACTGCTGCTGTCGCCCGCTGACCTGCTGATCCAGCCCAGGCAGAATCGCGCTCAGCGGATTCTGCGCCCCTCCCCCGTCAGCCATTGGTCAATTCTCCTTACCGATGGATTTCTCGACGACCGAGGCGATGTCCATGATGTTGGCGCAGGGGTCGAGGTTCTTGCCTTGGCCGAGGCTCTGCACGCTTGTCCACAGAAGCACCGTTCCGGCCTTCGTCTGCATCTGTACGTGACACTCACCTCGAGTCCCAGGTGCGCCCGTGCCTGTCCCAGCCAAGCGACCGTTGACCGTCGTCGGCTGCAGCCAGCTCCCGTTCTTCTGCAGGTTTTCTTCCCAAGTGATGTTCCCCGAGTCCAGACCCAACGAAATCGTACGGTCCGGATTGTCGAAAGTGCAGGTCAAGAACGTGTACTCAGCAACGAGGTCCGGCCCACGCTTCCGAGACTTAGGTCGATACCCCACAGACTCGATATCAGCATCACTGATCCACGTGCACGGATCGAAGACCACCTGGGGGCGTCCCGTGGATTGTGTGTACCTGTTGTCCTGCGACGGCGGTTGCAGCTTCGGGTCCGTCAGCGTCGGTCGCGCCGCCTGCGTCGATGTCGAGCCGGTAGATGTCCCCGACTCTGACGGGTTCGGCTCACCGGAACCCGTCGACGACCCGCAGGCAGTCACCACCAGGGCCAACAGGGCACAGAACGCGACAGTCCCTGATCTCATTACGCTCCTTGCCCGATCGCCGTCAAAGCGTCACTGTTGAGCTGGTCCGCCTCGCCGACAATGTTCGCCGCTTGCAGGTATCCGTCTGCCATACTTCGTGCCGCCGTTGCCATCTGCTTCAGGACTTGCTCAGCCGACTCGGCCTTGGTCGCGAACCCGTCCTGCAACTTCACGGCGGAGTTCAGCGACCCGAACCCGTGAATCGACTTCAGGTGCGTCGCGTCCTTGGCCCACTCATCGCACATCGCCGCGAACCGCAGATACGCCGCAGCCACCTCCCGAGCCGCATCCGGCTCCATCGTCAACTGCCCCGACGACGCCGCATTCCACAACTGCGCGGCAGCATCCCCACCGATAGCCACAGGATCCCCTCCCAACGATGCCCACCGGAATCCTAGCGCCCTCTCCTCCGCACACGACATAGCTTTGTGATCAGCTGCTCTCGCCCGCTGACCTGCTGATCCAGCCCAGGCAGAATCGCGCTCAGCGGATTCCGCGCCCCTCCCCCGTCAGCCACCGTCAGTTCTCCGTACCGATGGATTTCTCGACGACCGAGGCGATGTCCATGATGTTGGCGCAGGGGTCGAGGTTCTGGGTCTTGCCAAGGCTCAGAACCAGGTTCCCGACGATGACGACACCGACCTTGGACTGAAGGTGCACCTGGCACGCATCTTCGCCCCCCGGCTGACCGCGCACCAACCCCGCCTGGCGACCGTTGACGGTCGTCGGCTGCAACCAGGCGCCGTTCTTCCGCAAGTTCTCATCCCACGAGACATTTCCTGAGTCCACGTGGAGCGACATTGTGTTGTCCGGGTTACGGAAGATGCATGTCAGGTACGTGTACTCGGCGACCAGGTCGGGACCACGCCGACGGGACTCCGAGTGCAAGCCCACCGACTCGATGTCGGCGTCGCCGATCCAGGTACACGGATCGAAGACGACCTTCTGTCGGCCGGTCGACTGCGTGTACTTGTTGTCCTGGGATGGCGGCTGGAGCTCGGGGTCGGTCAGCGTCGGACGCGCCGCCTGGGTCGTGGTCGACCCACCCTGAGCCGAGGGTTCAGGGCCGGCGGTGCCTGTCGACGAGCCACAAGCCGAGGCCGCCAGAGCAACGAGGATGCCGCCCGCGATCACTCTCGTTTTCATGCGTTATGCCTGCCTAGCTGTCTCGCTCAACGCATCCGCGTTGAGCCGGTCCGCCTCACTCAGAATTCCCGCAGCCTGCAGATATCCGTCAGCCATGCCCCTCGCTGCCGTCGCCAGCTGCTGCAACACCTGCTTCGCGCCGATCGCCTTGTTCGAGAACCCCTGCTGCAACGACAGAGCAGGGTCAATGACCCGAAACCACATCGCCGCGAACCGTAGCCATCGTCAGTTCTCCTTACCGATGGATTTCTCGACGACCGAGGCGATGTCCATGATGTTGGCGCAGGGGTCGAGGTTCTGGCTTCGACCGAGGCCCAGGCTGTGGGTCCGGACGATGACGACGCCAACATTCGTCCGCAGGTGGACCCTGCACAACGAATCGTCCCCTTTCTCACCGCGCAGAAGTCCCGCCTGGCGACCATTGACTGTGGTCGGTTCCAGCACGTACCCGTTCTTTTGCAGGTCCTCTTCCCACGTGATGTTGCCGGAGTCCAGTCCGAGCGACATCGCACTGTCCGGGGTGCGGAAATCGCAGGTCAAGAACGTGTACTCGGCGACGAGATCCGATCCGCGCTTCCTGGAGCCGGGGCGAAAGCCCACGGACTCGATGTCGGCGTCGGTAATCCAGGTACACGGGTCGAAGACGACTTTCGGTCGCCCGGTCGATTGTGTGTACTTGGTGTCCTGAGCCGGCGGCTGAAGCCTCGGATCCGTCAACGTCGGACGCGCCGCCTGGGTCGCCGTCGAAGCGGCCGAAGTCTCCGAGACCGAGGCATCGACGTCGGTGGAACCCGTCGACGAACTGCACGCAGATGCAGCCAGTGCGACAAGGACACAACCCGCGATCGTTACGGCTTTCATGTCATGCCTGCCCAGCAATCGTGCTCAATGCTGTCGCGTTGAGCTGGTCCGCCTCGGCAAGGATTCCCGCAGCTTGCAGGTATCCGTCTGCCATCTTCCTTGCTGCCGACTCCAACTGCTCGAGCACCTGCCTCGCCGCCGCCGCCTTGTCCGAAAACCCTCGCTGCAAGTTCAGCGCGGAGTCGAGCGCCCCGAACCCATGGATATCTTGCAGACGCCCAGCGTCGTCAGACCAGGTCCCGCACATCGCCGCGAACCGCAGATACGACTGAGCCACCTCCCGAGCCGCATCCGGCTCCATCGTCAACTGCCCCGACGACGCCGCATTCCACAGCTGCGCGGCAGCATCCCCACCGATAGCCACTGAGTCCCTCCCTCGATGCCCCGCAAGTCTAGCGCCAGCGGCGACCTTGCCATGCCGAGGCGTCGACGACCGCAGCAACAACCCCGGCTGGATTCGTCACCTCGCGCACTGTCTTGACAGGCTACAAATAGGCGATCAGGGTGTAGACGGCACACAGGCCGGATCGGCACGTGAAACACGGTGGGGAGAAAAACTATTCATGCGAAATTCGCACAGCTCACGGCCGACACCAAGTGCAATCTTCTGACAGGCGAAAGGACACTGCCCTGTGGGTCTTTCCAGCGGGGCAGCAACGACGGCAGATCGTCTCGGCGGCAGGACTTTCAGGACTTACCGCACTCTGCGCAATCATCAGTTCGATGATGTGGCGAAGCGGCGACGATACAGCCGTCGCTGTTGCGAAATACGTAGGGATCTTCGCGGTCGGGATGGGGTGCTTGCTTGTTGTTGCGGCCACCCAACACTTCCAGGTATTCCACGGCGACAACCTCCGGTCAGGGGCCGACGAAGGTGACGCCGCCACCACCGTCCCAGGGTCGAAGACATTTTTCTGGGCCCAGCAAGCGATGTGGTTCTGCTACGCGATTCTTTTCCTGCCCGCGGCATATGAGATTGCAACCACCGCATGGCACGAATATTGGCACCTCGTTATCATATTCGCCGGAATCGGAACGTTCGCGACTATCCCACTCGCGGCCGCTCTCGCCGGACGACTCCGGACAGGCAAGCTGATCCTCACTCCCCGAGCGATCGTCCATGAGGGCTGGAGTTCACGTACCCGGTTGTTGTGGGAGGACGTGAACAGAGTCCGAACCTCATTCGAGCGAGTTCCGATCATCGACATCGCGGGCATGAGCGGTGCCCGATGGAGTGTCTCCTATTACTTGCCATCTCCGAGCATCGTCGGCAGACCGAATCCAGCGTGGAACCTCGATCGGCCACCACATACCGGATGGGTGGTACTCGAGTGCCCCAGGTTCTCCGTCGACCGAGTCGCGCTGTATCGATACCTCGATTTCTATGCGGAGAACCCTGAGCTGCGCGATGAACTGGGAACAGATTCGGCGTTGGAACGCTGGCGGCTGTTGGCCGGCGATCGACGCTGATTCGCTTGGTGACGCACGCACCGTGCGGCTGATCGCCCCCAGCGTTCAGCCGCAGCGCTGTTGCCGGAAACTCAGGCGGCCAAGCCGAGGCCCAATGCGACGGCTACAGGAGCCAGGTACAGCACCGGGAAGGCGACGGTTTTGTACGAGCGGGCGCGCAGAACGGTTACTACCGCGCCGAGGAAGTAGAGGATGAGGCCGACGGCGGCGGCGATGCCGAGGGCGGGGATCCACAGGCCGGCGATGAGGCCGAGCGCTCCTGCGGCCTTGGCGAAACCGAGCGGGGTCCACCAGGTTTGGGGGACGCCGTATTCGATCAACGGATCGACGACGAAGGGGGCGCGGCGCAGGAGCGAGACGGCCGAGAAGCCGACCCAGAGGGCGGCGAGGACGGTGACGATGACGTACGCGGTGTGCATGGTGTGCCTCCTTCGGCAGCCGCGGTGTTCGCGGCGTCTACCGAGGTGACGATGTAGGCGGGGTGGGTGTGACATCCGGGGACGGGTCGCCGAATTCTCGGGTGTCGCCTGGTGATTCGCCGGTCGGGCCCGTACCCCGGTCCGAGGCGGTGGCAGTACCGCAGACCGATGTGGGTGGCGGCTGGGGATTTCTACCGTCGGATCATGCGAACCAGAGTCCTCGTTCTCTCGATCGGCACGGCCGCCGTGCTTCTGTCGGCCTGCGCGACCAGCGCGGCCGAGCCCGTTCCGGCGCCGTCGGGCGTCCACGCTCGCGCGGACATCGTGCGAGGCGATCTCGACGGGCTGATCCGTGCCGGTGCGGTGGGAGCCTTGGCCACACTCACCGACAACGGCGTCACCACCGTGCTGGCGGCGGGCAACGCCGATCTCGCGGCGGGGAGGCCGATGCCCGTCGATCCGGCCCAGCACGTCCGGGTCGGCAGTGTCACCAAGAGCTTCACCGCCGCGGTGGTCCTGCAGCTGGCGGCCGAGGGCAGGGTCGATCTCGACCGGCCGATCGAGACGTATCTGCCGGGCCTGCTCACCGGGGACGGCGTCGACGGCCGCGTCATCACCGTCCGCCAGCTCCTCGGACATCGGAGCGGACTGCCCGAGCCGACCGAAGCCCTCGGCGTGAACGAGCACACGGCGGCCCTGCTGGGCCGGACCTTCACGCCCGCGCAGGAAATCGCGCTGGCTCTGCGCTACCCCGCGCAGTTCAGCCCGGGTGCTCGATTCGACTACACGAACACCAATTACATCGTCGCCGGAATGCTGATCGAGGCGGTGACCGGACGCGGCTACGGCGAGGAGCTGCGCGACCGGATCCTCACCCCGCTGGGTCTGTCGGGCACCTATCTCCCGGCCACCGGCGAGACCGGCCTGCGCGAACCGCATCCGACCGGCTACACCACCGTCGACGGCACGATCGCCGACGAAACGCGGATGGAGCCGTCGGTGCCATGGGCCTCCGGTGCGTTGGTCAGCACCGGGGCCGACCTCAACCGCTTCTACACCGCGCTGTTGTCCGGCCGGGTGGTGCCGCTGACGCAACTGCGGCAGATGCTCGACGGCGTCGACATGGGCGGCGACGACGGCATGTCCTACGGCCTCGGGGTCGGCTACGCCCAGCTACCGTGCGGCTCCCGCTTCGTCGGCCACGTCGGGGGTGTTCGTGGTTTCACCGCTGTCGCAGGCGCCACTGAAGCAGGACGAGCGGTCGCCTTCTCTTTCACCGGAACCCCCACCGCCACCGAGATCGCCACGTTGCTCACCCACGCACTGTGTGACTGATCACGGACGATGGACCGAACACAGACGCCGGCGGTCGACAGGCCCTGGCCAGGGTGGCTCGCCGACTGTCAGGCGAAGATCTCGTCGATAGTGTCGGCCGACAGCAAGCGCTGCGCCCACACCCGCAACTGATCCGAATCGGCAGAACGGACTCGCGCCACGATTTCGGCCTGTACCGCACCGAATTTCCCAGCCAGGAGCTCGATGAGTTGCTCCGCCCGTCCCCTGGCCTCGCCCCGGGCCTCGCCCCTGGCTTCGCCCTCAGCGCGTAGACGTTCCGCTGTCGTCACGATCGCCTCCTTCGCGCGCGGACCGAGTTGCTCGATCACCCGATCCAGGTCTTCCTGGGGTGTATCACCCACGATCAGGATGTAGCTGAACGTCGGTCGGAGGTCGATATCGGGATCGGCCTCCATGGCTTGCAGATCCTCGATCAGGTCCAGCATATCGTCCCCGAGGTGAGTGCTGCCGGGTGCGATCTTGTGCAGGATCAGCATCACGCGAGTCGCCGGCGTGAGGTCGCGGGTGTGGAGTGCGGCCAGGTCCAAGGCGGCGACGTCATCGAGGAGGAAGGAGAATCGAGGCAGGTAGGGATCGAGAAGGTCGTATGTCGGTCCGTCGAGGTCGAACAATGGGCGCAGTTCGGTGGGGGCTGTCCAGCGGCTGGCGTGCCCACTGTGGACCACCAGCGGGATCACCGGCGGCAGTGTTTGTGCCTCGGGGTATTCGCGGCGGTGTTGGGCCCAGATGTTGACCACGTACTCCAGCATTCGCAGCGCCATGAAGCGGTCATTGCCGGACTGGTGCTCGATCAAGACGTACAGGTAGGCGTCCCTGCCGTCGAACTGCACGCTGTAGAGCAGGTCGCTGTAGCGCGAGCGCAACTCCCGGGATACGAAACTGCCTGGCTGCAGGTGCAGGGTCGCCAGGTCGAGTTCGGCGGCAATGGCGGCGGGGAGCGCCGCGCGAATCTCGCTGGCGGCGTCGACAGGCCTGGCCATGACGCACCGGAAGTAGGCATCATGTGGATTCGACGGAGGCGAGACCATGCGCGCGAAGGTACGCCCATCGCCTGCCGGACCGCGAATCACCCAAATCGGCCGTGCAGCAATGGAATACAGTCTGGTCAGAAATGTGGGGCCGGCCTGGCGATCATCGCGCAGGAGCCATCCGGTCGAGCGGCGATGCCGGACCCCGGAGTGTGGCATCGACCCGACCTCGTACCGAACGAGATCGGCCCCGCACCGGTGGACGGTGCGGGGCCGATCGGGAAACGACTACTTGCCGCCCTGGTTGGCGACGGCGGCGGCGCCTGCGGCGGCGGCCTCCGGGTCCAGGTACTCGGCCGGCTTGACCGGGCGCAGGTTCTCGTCGAGCTCGTAGCGCAGCGGGATGCCGGTGGGGATGTTCAGGCTGGAGATGTCCTCGTCGGAGATGTTGTCGAGGTGCTTGACCAGCGCGCGCAGGGAGTTGCCGTGGGCGGCGACCAGGACAGTCTTGCCGGTGAGCAGCTCGGGGGCGATGGTGGTCTCCCAGTACGGGATCATCCGGGCGACGACGTCCTTCAGGCACTCGGTCTTGGGGACCTCGATGCCCGCGTAGCGCGGGTCGCCTTCCTGGCTGTACTCGTTGTCGTCGGCGATCGGCGGCGGCGGGGTGTCGTAGCTGCGCCGCCACAGCATGAACTGGTCCTGGCCGTACTGCTCGCGGACCTGCTCCTTGTTCTTGCCCTGCAGGTCACCGTAGTGACGCTCGTTGAGGCGCCAGTCGCGGATGACCGGGATCCAGTGCCGGTCGGCGGCGTCGAGCGCGTTGTTGGCGGTGCTGATCGCGCGGCGCAGCAGCGAGGTGTAGACGATGTCGGGCAGAACGTCGTGCTCGGCGAGCAGTTCGCCGGCCCGCTTGCCCTCGGCGATGCCCTTGTCGGTCAGGTGGACATCCACCCAGCCGGTGAACAAGTTGAGGGCATTCCATTCGCTCTCGCCGTGGCGCAGCAGCACGAGGGTGTAGGTCATGGGGTCATTCTGGCATTTCGCCGATACTTCGGGCCCACCCACCTGCTACGCGGGCGGGATGACGGCCACCGGGATGCCCCGCGAGGTTCACGCCGCCGCGGCTTCCACCGCCAACACCCCCGCGCCGACGAGCGTCGCGCCGTCGGCCAGGGTCGACAACTCCACCGAGAGTCCGCGCACGAACTCCAGGCGCGCGTGTCGGGCGACCGCCGCGCGCAACGGCCCCCACAGCGGCTCGCCCGCGTGCGCGAAGCCGCCGCCGATCACCACCCGGTCCACATCGAGCAGCGCGGCCGCGCTGGACACCGCCTGTCCCAGTGCGGTTCCCGCCCGCGCCAGCGCGGCGGTGGCCACGCCGTCGCCGTGGCGCGCGGCCTCGGCGAGCTCGATGCCGGTCGTGCCGGTCCAGCCGTGCTCGCGCGCCCAGCGCACCGACGACAGGCCGCTCGCCACCGCCTCGACGCAACCGAACCCACCGCAGCCGCAGGGGGTGTCGTCCCCCGGGACCACGATGTGCCCGACATGGCCGCCGTTTCCGGTGCGCCCGACCAGGACTCGCCCGTCGGCGATGATCCCGCCGCCGACCCCGGACGACACCGTCAGCGCCAGCCCGTTGTCCACTCCGCGCAGCCCACCGACCCGGTGTTCGGCCAGCACCAGGCACGCGCCGTCGATAGCCAGCCGGACCGCTGCGGCCGGGAAAAGCGCCCGCACGTGCTCGACGATCGCGAACCCGGCGCGCCACGGCGGCAGGTTCAGCGGACGGACGACCCCGGCGGGCACGTCGACCGGTCCGGCCGAACCGATCCCGACCGCCGTGACGACGGTGTCGCCCGCCACAACGCGCAGGAGCTCCCGACACACCGCCCACAGATCGTCGGCGGCGGTGGCGGCGCGGCGCACTCCGCGCAGCGTGAAATCCGGATCTACCAGTCCCGCAGCGAATTTCGTCGCCCCGATATCGAGCGCGAGTGCCGTCATCACCACTCCTGTCCGCGCGCCGCCCGGCACCTCGTCGCCGCAGTACAACAGGGCCGCGCGGCCTATCCGATGTGAGAGATCACAGCGTGTGGCGCGCGACACTTTGACTACTGGTTGGTACGCACGGCCCATTTTCGTTAGATACTTCGACGCGGGTCGGGTCTTGTCAGCTGGGCAGCACAACTCTGATGAAGGATAGCTGTGTCGAAATTCGTTGTACTGGTGTTGAGCCTGCTGTCGGTGGGGTTCCTCGCCGCACCGGCGGGCGCGAACCCGTTGTATCCGACCCCCGATCCGGATCCGTTCTTCACGGCGCCGAGTGACATCGCGGCGCTGGCGCCCGGTGACGTCGTGCGCAAGCGTCGTATCGACACCCTGCTCTACCCCGGGACCGAGGGCTGGCAGATCGCGTTCCGCTCCACCAACTCCGCGGGCAACGCGATCATGGGCGTCACCACCGTGCTGATGCCGATCGGCGTGAAGAATCCGCCGCTGGTGTCCTACCAGGCGCTGATCAACTCCATCGGCACGCGCTGCAACCCGTCGCAGTCGCTGTTCAACGGCGAGCTGCAGGACGCGCCCGGCGCGATGCTGCCGTTGCAGCGCGGCTGGGCCATCTCGGTCCCGGACTACCTCGGCCCGACCGTCGCCTACGGCGCGGCGCGGCTCAGCGGCATGGTCACCCTCGACAGCGTGCGGGCGGTGCAGAGGGTCGCCGAACTGGGCGTGGGCAACTCGCCGGTCGCGATCGCCGGGTACTCCGGCGGCGGCATGGCCACCGCCTGGGCGGGTGCGCTGCAGCCGACCTACGCGCCGGAACTGAAGCTGTCCGCCGTGGTCGCCGGCGGCATCCCCGCCGACCTGGAGCTGATGGCCGATGCCCTCGGTTTCGCCCCGCACCCCGGCTTCGGCCTGGCCTTCGCCGCGGCGATGGGCATCGAGCGCGAGTACCCCGAGCAGGTGCCGGTCTCGGACCAGCTCAACGAGAACGGCCTGTGGTTCCGTGAGTTCACCAAGGACGCGTGCCGTCGATTCCTGCTGTTCCACGGCATCTTCCGCAATGCCGAGCAGATGGCGGCGTCCAAGGAACTGATGACCAGCCAGGTGGCGCGCGGCGTGCTGCGCGAGAACAGCCTGGTGCACTTCACCGGCGCGCCCACCGCGCCGACCTACATCTGGCAGGGCAAGTACGACACCCTGACCCCGTACGGTCCGGTCGCCGAGTCCGTCGCCCACTTCTGCGCCAAGGGTGCCCCGGTGCAGCTGACGACGATCGAGATCTCCGAGCACATGACCGCCGCCGCGGCCGGTTTCGTCGACGCCTGGAACTACGTCGAGTCCCGGTTCCGCAACGAGCCGGTGCCGTCGAACTGCTGAGCTGACAGAGTTGCCGAAGCCCCGCCGGTCGTGACCGGCGGGGCTTCGGTTCTGTCGAGGACCAGGACTCAGACCTGGTCGGCCTCGTCGATCAGATGCTCGAAGGCGCGCAGGTTCTTCAGCGACTCACCGCGCGAGACACGCCACTTCCATTCCTTGCGGATGGATTCCGCGAAGCCGAGTTCGAGCAGGACGTTGAAGTCGGTGTCGACGGCCTCGAGGATCTGGCCGAAGATCCGATCGAGCTCGTCGGGGGTGACCGACTCGGTCGACATCCGGCCGACGAGATAGATGTCGCCGACATTGTCGAGGGTGTAGGCCACCCCGTAGAGGCGGCGGTTGCGGCGCAGCAGGTACTTGTAGACGCCCTCGAAGTTCTCGTCGGGCTTGCGGCAGACGAACGATTCGATGCGCACGCCGTGCTTGCCGACGGTCAGCATCACCGTGGTCTTGAGCTTGCGCTCGCCGGGCAACACGACGATGAAGGTGTCGTCGGAATGGCGGGTGTATTCGATCTCGCGGTCGCGCAGCGTTTCGTCGATGACCTGCGATACGGCGCTCACCTGCGTACTCCCGTCCGGCGCCGCCACAGCGCCCGCGATCTGGCCTGGCTGGTCTCGCCCGCGTGCAGGGCGATCGGGCCGCGTTCGGCGCGGAACCCGGCCATCGCGGCAGCGTAGCTGTCGAGCAGTCCCTCGGCGGTGTGCGCCCAGGAGAACTCGCTGGCGTGCGCGACGGCGGTGGCGCTCATCCGCGTCAGGCGATCCGGGTCGTCGAGCAGGGCGGCCAGCGCGTCGGCCCAGTCCGGGGTGCGGTGGCCCGGCACCAGCAGACCGGATTCGCGGTGCCGCACCGCGGTGCCGAGACCGCCGACGTCGGCGGCGAGCACCGGGGTGCCACTGGCCTGCGCCTCGATGGCGACCAGACCGAAGGATTCGTTGTAACTGGGCACGGCGACGACATCGGCCGCGCGGTATACCCGCACCAGCCGGTCGGCGGGCTGCGGCGGCAGGAAGGTGACGTGCTCGGTGATCCCGAGATCGGCCGCCAGCTCGATCAGCGCGTCGGGGCGGGCCAGGCCGGAGCCGGACGGTCCGCCGACGATCAGCACCCGCAGCTTGCGGCGGGGATCGCGGCGCAGCAGCGCGGCCGCGGCGCGCACCAGCACGTCGGGCGCCTTGAGCGGCTGGATGCGGCCGACGAAGGCCACAACCTGCTCGTCGGCCCGCAGGCCCAGCTCGGCGCGGGCCGCGAGCTTGTCGCCGGGCCGGTAGCGGGTCAGGTCGGCGCCGGGCGGCACCACGTCGATGCGATCGGGCGAGGCGCCGTAGAGGTCGACGAGCTGGCGGGCCTCGTCACCGGTGTTGGCGACGAGCCGGTCGGCCTCGGCGATGACCTGCTTCTCCCCGATCACCCTGGTCTCGGGTTCGGGGGCGTCGCCCTCGGCGAGCGCGGCGTTCTTCACCGCGGCCAGCGTGTGCGCGGTGTGCACCAGCGGCACCCGCCAGCGGTCCCGCGCCAGCCAGCCGACCTGGCCGGAGAGCCAATAGTGGGAGTGCACGAGGTCGTAGTGGCCGGGCAGGTGGCGCGCCTCCTGGCGCAGCACCTCGGCGGTGAACGGGCACAGCTGGGTGGGCAGGTCGTTCTTGTCCAGCCCCTCGAACGGTCCGGCGACCACGTGGCGCACCAGCACACCGGGGCCCGCCTCGGCGACCGGCGGCAGATCCGACGAGGTCGCGCGCGTGAAGATCTCCACCTCGGTGCCGCGTTTGGCGAGCTCGAGCGCGGTTTGCAGCACGTAGACGTTCATGCCGCCCGCATCGCCGGTTCCGGGCTGCGCCAGCGGTGACGTATGCACCGAGAGCACCGCGATGCGGTGGGGCAAAAGTTCCGGACGACGCTGACTCACACACTCCAGTGTGCACGCCGCGACGCCGCCGCCGACATCCCTACCGGGATCGGTGACGGTAGTCACAGCGTATTCGTGAGTGAGTTCACCTGTGCTTCGACACGAGCCTGCCGGATACGCGGCCTGTGTGCCAGCGAATTTCGGACATGGCGTTCGCGGCGGGATCAGCGGTGCAGCGCCCTCTCGAACAGCGGCCAGGACTTGTGCAGATCCTGCTGCCAGTAGCCCCAGGAGTGGGTGCCGTTGGGTCGCAGATCGACGGTCGCGGGGATCCCGAGCGATTGCAGCCGGTCGCGCAGCTGCTGGGTGCAGGTGCCGGTGACCGCCTCCAGCGACGCGCCGAAGAGCAGTTCCATGGTCCGCTGCACCGGGTCGTCCCCGACGCCGATGGTGTCGAACGGTCCGGGAATCCCGTTGCCGGAGGACAGGTACACCTCGGTGCCGCGAAAGATCTCGGCGTGCAGGTAGGGATCGTTGGCCGTCCACGCCGGATCGGTCGGCGGCCCCCACATGTTGCGGACGTTGCCGAGCCTGCTGCCGACCACCGCGCTCACGATCGCCTGTCCCCGCAGGTCGCTGGTGCGCACACACCCGCTGTAGGACCCGATCGCCCTATACAGCCCCGGTTCGGCGAGTGCGAGCTGGAACACCGCGGTGCCCGCCATCGACAGTCCCGCAATGGCATTGGCGCCGGTGCCGCCGAACGCGGCGTCGATCACCGGCGGGAGCTCCTTGGTGAGGAAGGTAGTCCAGCGCTGCTTGCCGAGCACCGGATCGTCGGCGCGCCAGTCGGCGAAGTAACTGCCCGCCCCGCCGAACGGGATCACCACATTGACCTGTTTGTCCTTGAAGAATTCGACGACGTCGGTGCGATCGAGCCAGTTCCCGTCGCTGCCGCCGCCGACCCCGTTGAGCAGATACAGCGTCGGCGCAGGCGAATTCGGGTCGGCGGCCCGCAGCACGCGTGCCCGGGCGACGGTGTCCATCGCGGGCGAGTACACCCCGATGTCGATGGTGCGATCGGCCTCGATCCGCCGGTCCTCGATCCGTGCCACGGGCTCGGCCGCGGCTGGCACCGCGACCACCGACCCCGCGAGCACCGCCAGCATCACCCCGGCGATCCGAGTGCCCACTGCCCGACCGAACATCATCGAACTCCGCTCTCGACGCCGAACCCACTTCCTCTGCGATCAAACGGCATTCCCGAACGCTACACACGAATTCACCGAAACATTGTGACGATTACCAGAAGATTTATGGCGCGCCTGTGCGTTCGAACTCCTTAGGCACAGGACACAATCACAGTCGTATCACATCGGCTCCCGACACCACGATGACCGGCCGAAACAGCGCCGACTACCTGCGGTAACAGCGCCCGAACCCGTACCCATAGAGTGCAATATTGCGAACTCCGCGGGCAGCCGGAATCGCCTCGCATTTGCTGTGAAAAGACCCACCGGATTCTTTTCCGGCACCGTTCGCTCGCGTGATCGGACAGCGAATATTCGATTCAGCCGAGGCGCAGAGCGCGCGCGAACAGCGGCCACGAGCGGTGCAGATCGTCGTTCCAGTAGCCCCAGGAATGGGTGCCGGCGGGACGCAGGTCGACGGTGGCGGGGATGCCGAGTTCGCCGAAGCGGACGGCCAATTGGCGGGTACACAGGCCGGTGACGGCATCGAGTGCGCCGCCGACGAGGAGCTGGTCGAGCAGTTTCATCGGGTCGCCGCCGATGCCGGGACCCGCCGTGGTGTCGAGGTCGCCGGGCAGGCCGGTGCCGGAGGCCACGTAGATGGCCAGGCCGCGTAGCCGGTCGGCGTGCAGGAAGGGGTCGTTGGCGGCCCAGAGCGGGTCGCCGGGTTGTCCCCACATGTTCACCGGGTCGCCGTTCTGGCCGGAGACGACAGTGTTGACGATGGCGTGGCCCTGCGGGCCGCTGGTGGACACGCAACCGCTGTAGCTGCCCACCGCGCGATAGAGCTGCGGCGCGGCCAGGGCCAGTTGGAAGGCCGCGGTGCCCGCCATCGAGACCCCGGCGATGGCATTGGCTCCGGTGCCGCGGAATTCGGCGTCGATCACCCGGGGGAGTTCGCGGGTGAGGAAGGTCGTCCAGCGCTGGCGGCCGAGCACCGGATCGTCGGCGCGCCAGTCGGCGTAGTAGCTGCCCGCGCCGCCGATCGGCATCACCACGGTGACCTGCTCGTCGGCGAAGAACTGCTCGGAGTCGGTGCGGGTCAGCCAGTTTCCGCCGTCGCGCCAGTCACCGGTGGCGCTGCCGCCGTCGACCCCGTTGAGCAGGTACAGCACCGGCGCCGCGGCCGCGCGGTCGGCGGCGGGCAGCACGGCGACGTGCACCGGCTTGCCCATCGCCCCCGAGTACACGACCAGGTCGACGACCCGACCCTGCCCCGGCGTCGCCGAGATCAGCCGCGCGGCGTCCACACCGCGCGGATCGGGCGGCGCCGCGCCCGCGACCGCGTGGGCGCACACCAGCCCCGCGACGAGAAGCAACCCACACCGTGCCAGGACGCTCATGCGTCACCTCCCTGCCCGGCCGAGAACGAGACCGTGCGAGAGAGGTTAGGCAGGTCAGGCTGCCCCCACCCGCATTTCTGAAACATTCACAGTTCACAGCGGCGGGGGCGCGGGTCCGCCGCCCGACTCAGTCCAGCGCGTCGACGAACGCGCTGACCTCGGCGAAGAAGCGCGGGCGGTCCTCGATGAAGAGCCCGTGCTGGGCGCCCTCCCACAGCGAGAGGCGGGCGTTAGGGGCATTGTCGGCGATGTAGCGGCCGTTGGCGGCGGGCACCACCGGATCCTCGGTGCCGTGCAGGACCAGCACCGGAATGTCGAGACCGCGCAGGGTGTCGGTGTTGTCGA
The DNA here is from genome assembly GCF_044744725.1 of Nocardia sp. NPDC087230. NCBI lineage: Bacteria > Bacillati > Actinomycetota > Actinomycetes > Mycobacteriales > Nocardiaceae > Nocardia > Nocardia sp. NPDC087230. The sequence goes on along the minus strand of NZ_JBIUYV010000001.1, from coordinate 212,623 downwards.
TGGTCCGGTAGAACAGCGCCTTCCGCACCGAAGGCGGGGTGGCCAGGCTGGTGCCGAACAGGCGCTGGGCGTCGACGCCCTTGTCCGCGCCGGGACCGGTGTTGGCGTTGCCGAACGCCGAGAAACCGCGCACCGCGCGCCCGGCCGCCTCGTCGAAGACGCCCGGAATCGCCTTCTCCATGGCCGGACCGGTGGCGGCGCCGGGCACCTTCGGGCCGATATTGGCCGGGGCACCGCAGTAGACGACCGCGGCGACGGCGGCAGCGCCGTAGGTGGCGAGGTAGTCGGTGGCGACGATGCCGCCGTAGGACCAGCCCAGCAACACCGCCCCCGAGGCGATGCCCTCGGCCGCCAGCACGGCGGCGACATCGGCGGCCCACGCCTTGGGATCGTCGTACCCGGCGCCCGGATCGTCGGAGTACCCGTGCCCGCGCAGGTCGACGGCGACGACGCGGTAGCGCTGCGCCAGATCGTCGGCGGCCGCGCCCCAGCAGCGCAGATTGCCCGCCCAGCCGTGCAGCAGCACCAGCGGCCTGCCGGTCTCCGGGCCGCTGACCCGGTAGACGATCCTGGTTCCGTCGGCACTGACAGCATCACGAATAGCCATGCCGACAGGCTAACGCCGGTCCACATCAGCGTGATCCCAGCCATGGCGACGGCGAATCCACGGCGAATAAGATCAATCCACATGAGCACTCGCACCGCCGTCGTCACCGGAGCCAGCTCGGGAATCGGTGAAGCCACCGCCCGGGAACTCGCCAAGCAGGGCTACCACGTCTATGTGGGCGCCCGGCGGTTCGACCGGGTGCAGCGGCTCGCCGAGGAGATCGGCGGCACCGCCGTCGAGCTCGACGTCACCGCCGAGGAATCGGTGCGCGCGTTCACCGACTCGATCGACCGGGTCGACGTGCTGGTCAACAACGCCGGCGGCGCCAAGGGCCTGGCCACGGTCGCCGAGGCCGACCTCGACGACTGGCGCTGGATGTGGGAGACCAACGTCCTGGGCACCCTGCGCCTGACCAAGGCGCTGCTGCCGAAGCTGATCGACTCCGGCGACGGCCTGATCGTCACCATCACCTCCATCGCCGCCTTCCACGCCTACCCGAACGGCTCGGGCTACACCTCGGCCAAGCACGCCCAGGCCGTGCTGCACCGCACCCTGCGCGACGAACTGCTCGGGCAGCCGGTGCGGCTCACCGAGATCGCGCCCGGCGCGGTGGAGACCGAGTTCTCCCTGGTCCGCTTCGACGGCGACGCCGAGCGCGCGGCGAAGGTCTACCAGGGCATCGATCCGCTCTACGCGCAGGACATCGCCGAGATCGTCGGCTTCGTGGCGAGCAGGCCCGCGCACGTGAACCTCGACACGATCGTCGTCAAGCCCCGTGACCAGGCAGGCCCCGGCAGCTTCGCGCGACGCTCCTGACCTGCGACGTTCAATCCCCGGACCGGGCAACCGAATCCGGGGGCCACGGCTGCCCGAGTGGCGGGCCGGACCGGGGGAACCGATACTGCCCAGGACCGGGCCGAGGCATAGCTGCGAATTCGCTACCGACTGGAACGGTCGATAACATCGCCACGTTTGCCGATAGCCAGTCCTAGGAGTACTTCACCGATGCGCAGTATCAAGTCCGTGTTCGACGGGTTCAAAGACTTCCTGATGCGTGGAAACGTCATCGATCTGGCGGTCGCGGTGGTCATGGGCACCGCGTTCACCGCCGTCGTGACCTCGTTCACCAAGGGAATCGTCAACCCGCTGCTCGCGGTGTTCGGCTCGACCAACGAACTGGGTCTCGGCGTCCAGCTGATCGCCGACAAGCCGGCCACCTTCATCGCGCTCGGCCCGATCATCACCGCGTTCATCGACTTCTTCATGGTCGCGGCGGTCCTGTACTTCGTGCTGATGCTGCCGATGAAGTCGCTGAAGAACAAGTTCGGCACCACCAAGGCCGCCGAGCCGACCGAGACCGAGCTGCTCATCGAGATCCGCGATCTGCTGGCCAAGCAGCAGGGACTGAGCACCGAGCAGACCGAGGCGCTGAGCAAGGAACGCGCCACCGAGTCCGCGTAGCGGATAATCGCCCGCATGAGCGAACCACCGGACGGACTACCGGCCTATCGAGTCCTGACCGGCCCGGACGACGAGACGTTCTGCCGACGGGTGAGCGCGGCGCTGGCCCTGGGCTACGAACTCCACGAGGGCCCAGCAGTCACCTTCGACGGGACGAACGTCATCGTCGCCCAGGCGGTGGTGTGGCCGACCGGGTGACGGTCGACCTCACGCTTCGGCGCGGCGCGGCAGCAGCAGCGCCGGGATCATCGCCAGGGCGATCATGACCGGGGCGATCCAGTAGGTGTGCTGGAACGCCTCGGCCAGTGCCGGAGCCAGGTCGGCGCGCTGGTCGCGACTCATGCCGTGCAGGGCCTGGAGCCCGCCGGTCACCGGGAGCAGGGCGCCCAGTGTCACGGAGCTGACCGCGGTGCCGACCGCCATCGCGGTGGTGCTGATCATGTTCAGCACCGTCGACCCGGCCGGCTGTTGCGCCCGGCTCAGCGGCCGGGTCGCGGTGGTGATCACCGGCATCATGGTGCCGCCGCCACCGGCGCCCATTAGCAGCATGGTCAGGCCGAGCGCCCAGTACGGCGCGTCCGCGTCGAGCTGGAGCACGAACAGCACGAAACCGGTGAGCGCCACCGTGATCGACACCGGCAGATAGCGGCCGGGCGGGATCCGATCGATCAGCCGGCCCGCGACCTGCATAGTGGCGCCCGAGGCCAGCGCGAACGGAATCCCGAGAGCGCCGGCCACCAGCGCCGATTCGCCACGCACCACCTGGAAGTACAACGGCAGCAACAGCATCGACCCGAAGTAGCCGCTCGCGAACAACGCCAGCAACGCGGCGGAGATCCCGGTTGTGCGATTGCCCAGGACCCGCAGATCCAGCAGCGGAACCGGGATGCTCAGCGAGCGCAGCACGAAGGCGACGATGAGCCCGGCGCCGGCCAGCAGCGGCACCAGCACCGCGGCCGAAGCGAAGCCCGCGTTCTCCCCAGCCGCGGTCACGCCGTAGATCACCAGCGCCAGCCCCGGCGACATCAGCAGCAGGCCGAGCACGTCGAGCGGGCGCGGCGGCTCCGGCGCGTCGTCGGGCACCACCCGGGCCGCCAACACCAGCACCAGCGCGCCCAGCGGCAGGTTCAGGAAGAACATCCAGCGCCAGGACACCTCGTCGATCAGGTAACCGCCGATCACCGGCCCCAGCAGCGGGCCGACCAGGATCGCCAGGCCGAGGGTGCTCATCAGCCGGCCGAGCCGCTCCGGACCGGCCGCGCGCAGCAGGATGGTCATCGCCACCGGCATCAGCAGCCCGCCGCTCGCGCCCTGCACCAGCCGGAAGGCGATGAGCGACTCGATGTTCCAGGCCAGCCCCGCCAGCACCGAGCCGACCGCGAACGCCGCGATCGCCGTCAGATACAGCCGTTTGGCGCCGAAGCGACCGACCAGCCACGCCGAGGTCGGCACCACGGCGCCGAGGGCGAGCGAGTAGCCGGTGGCCACCCACTGGATCGTGCTCAGTCCCGCGTCGAACTCGACGGAGAGTTTGTTGATGGCGACGTTGACGATCGTCTGATCGAGCGTCGCCATGATCATGCCCACCACCAGCACCAGCGCGATGCGCATCGGATCGCGGGTGATGGGTGGGGCTGTCGTGGTCGGGGTCAGCACGGCGATCACTTCCCGTACGGGCGCACGGCGCGGGCGGCGCGCAGGGCCTCGCCCCACCAGAGGAGCTGGTCGAGCAGGACCGCGGCGGCATCGGCGGCGCCCGGGTCGCTCAGTGCGCCCGCCTCGTCGAACCGGCCCCACGGATTGGGCAGGGCGACCGAGTCGCGGACGGTGACCGCGTGCAGTTCGGCGAAGACCGGGCGCAGGTGTTCCACCGCCCGCAGGCCGCCGGAGATACCGCCGTAGGAGACGAAGCCGACCGGCTTGGCCTGCCATTCGGTGTGGTGGGTGTCGATCAGGTTCTTGAGCGTGCCCGGGTAGCTGTGGTTGTACTCGGGCGTCACCACGACGAAGGCGTCGGCGCGGGCGAGCTTGTCGGTGGCCTCGGCCACCGAGGGGTGCTCGGCGGCGGCGCCGAAGACCCGCGGCAGTTCGACCTGCCCGGCGTCGACCACGTCGACCTCGATCGCGTCGCGCAGCGCCGCCTGCCGGACGAACCAGTCGGCGACGGTGGGACCGAAGCGCCCCTGCCTGGTGCTGCCGATGACGACGACGACCCGCAGCGGGCGAATGGCGGTGCGGGCGTGCTCAACCGTGGCGCTCATGTGTTCCTCCGACTAGGTGGCAGCCGCTCGGCCGCCGCTGCGCACCACGGTGCTACCTCAACCTCCCTTCAGGTCAAGCGGACGCAGTCCACCCCTTGACGGGAATACCCCCCATGGGTATATAGTTGCATCCATACGCAGATAAGAGACCATGCATTACCCAGAAGGGCCGACCATCATGACCACCTCACTGTTCGCCCACCGGGACTATCGCCTGCTGTTCACCGCCCAGGTCGCCGCCCTGTTCGGCACCGGTCTCACCACGGTCGCCCTCGGCCTGCTCGCCTACGAGCTGGCGGGCGGCAACGCCGCGATCGTGCTCGGCACCGCGCTGACGCTGAAGATGGTCGCCTACGTGATCGTCGCCCCGATCGCGGGCGCCTACGCGGGACTGCTGCCGCGCAGGCAATTCCTGATGGCGCTCAACGGCATTCGCGGCGGCATCGTGCTGGCCCTGCCGTTCGTCGACCAGATCTGGCAGATCTACGTGCTGATCACCCTGTTGCAGATCGCCTCAGCCGCCTACACCCCCACCTACCAGGCCGTGCTGCCGGACATCCTGCCCGACGAGCGCGATTACACGAAGGCGCTCTCGGCCGCCCAGCTGGCCGCGACCATGGAAACCCTGCTCAGCCCGATGCTGGCGGCGCTGGCCCTGAGCCTGATCAGCTTCCACTGGCTGTTCGTCGGCACCGGCATCGGCTTCGCGGTCTCGGTCGCCCTGGTCATGGCGGCGCGGATCCCGAACGCGGTGGTCGGCGACGGCGCGATCGGGCAGCGTCTCGCCGCCGGCCTGCGGCTGTTCGCGGCCACCCCACGACTGCGCGGGCTACTCGGACTGAACCTGGTGGTCGCCGCGGCGGGCTCGGTGGTCATGGTCAACACCGTCAACTACGCCCGCGACGTGCTCGGCGGCGACCAGTCCGGCGTCGCGCTGCTGCTGGCCGCCAACGGGTTCGGCACCATGCTCGTCGCCCTGACCCTGCCCAAGATCCTGGACCGGCGCGGCGAACGTCCGGTGATGCTCACCGGCGCGGCCGTCCTGGTCACCGGCCTGGTCGCGGCGATCACCCTGTCGACCGCGAGCATCGGCGACTGGAGCTGGGCCGCCGCCCTGGCCACCTGGGCCGTCATCGGCGCGGGCACCGGCCTGGTCCTCACCCCCACCGGTCGCGTGCTGCGCCGCTCGGCCCGCGCGCAGGACCGCCCCGCCCTCTTCGCCGCCCAGTTCTCGCTCTCGCACCTGGCCTGGCTGATCACCTACCCGATCACCGGCTGGCTGGCCACCACCGCGGGCTTCACCACCACCTGGATCACCCTGGCCGTCATCGCCGCCCTCGGCGTCACCGCCGCGATCCGCCTGTGGCCCCGCCACGACCCCGCCGAGATCACCCACATCCACGACTTCGGCACCGTCGACCCGGCCATCCTCACCGACGCCACCGAAATCGCCCCCGGCCGCTACCAGCACACCCACCCCTACGTCATCGACCCCAACCACACCCGCTGGCCCACCCGCGTCCCCGCCCTGGTCTGACCGTCGCGAACGGAATGAACCCCGAGCCGTCTCGGCCGGGGTTCATTCTTCGGATCAGAACCAGGATCGAGCCCGTCAGTCACCGATGAACATGAGATACCCATTGGCGCGGAGCGCGATCGACGCGGACCTCCGCAGCAGGTCGACGGCCACCCGTTCGGCATCGGTCCGCACCTCGATTCCGTCGATCTGATCGAGGATCATGCCCAGTTGGTGCCGGTTGAACATGGTGTCGCCGTAGCGGTAGACCCCCCGGACCACGCTGGTATCGGGCTGGGCCGCGCACAGCCGGAACAACGTCTCCTCCGCATCGTCCCCGAAGCGCTGCAGCTCAGCGTGGTTCATGTCCTGCACAACAATGTCCAACGCCACCTGGTACCTACTCGTCTCCCGCGGGGTGCATTTTCTGATAATCCCTGGCATCGATGTCCCAGCCCACACTCGCCCACAGCGACGTAGCGGTCTCGCGCCTGTCGGGCCGAAGTGCCCGCGGTACGCACGCTGTCGATGCGGCGATACCGCTCCAACTGCCAGACAGGACCTCGCCGACGCGGCCGTCGAGACTATCGAGCTTCAGCGGCGTTGGTCTCACCCTGTTGCAGATAGCTGCCGACCGCTACTCCGAGCGAAACTGGTCCAGCGCGGCAAGGGAATTCAGCAGTTGCGAGCCCCCGTCATAGATCAGGTCGGACAGATAATTGCCGAGCCCACTTACTTCATCGGATACGACGGACAGACCGTCACCCGGATTCCGGGTCCCCCGGAGATGCTCACATCGGCCAATGCTATTCGCGCACTGACAGTTTGAACAGAGTGGACACGTTCCGCGAAGCTACCTCGGCGCAGCTGCTCCGGTGGTGGGCGCACCCGCGGGGAGGGCCGACATCGACTGCCAGGTGGGCCAGTCGATGGACCAGTCGTAGATGTCGCCGTCGGCCTGGGAGAGGGGAATGGAGGTGCCGGTGACCTCGACCGGGTCGCCGTAGCGGGCGGTCGGGAAGTAGGCCTGGGCGTCGGCGGGTGAGAGGTTGATGCAGCCGTTGGTGACGTTGGACGAGCCCTGGGCCGACAGGGATTCGGGGTTGGCGTGGATGAATTCGCCGTTGTTGGAGATGCGCACGGCCCAACGTTCGCGAACGTTGGTGTAGTACGGCGGATTCGACATCATGAAGTCCTCGTACTTCTCGGTGACCACGTGGGTGCCCGAGCGGGTGACGTTGCGCGGCTCGTTGCCCTCGCCGTAGGAGACGGCGAAATCGAAGACGGTGACGCCGTCTCGGACCACCTGCATGCGATGACTCGGCGCGTCGGCGATCACGATCTGACTGCGGCCGATGGTGAAATCGGAAGTCAGGTCGGAGTCGCCGTAGGCGCCGCCGCCCAGGTCGACGCCATAGAGCTCGGCCGCGACATGCACGGTGGTGCCGGGCGTCCAGTAGTCCTTGGGCCGCCAGTGCACCCGCGAACCGCCGTCGTCGGGCAGCCACGCCCACGAGCCCTCGGTGCCGGGGTCGGTGGTGACGGTGAGCGCCTTCTCCACCGCCGCCTTGTTCGTGACCGGGCCCGTGAACTTGATGATGATCGGGGCCGCGATGCCGACCTCCTGACCGTCCCCGATGTTGATCGTGGCCGGGATCGTCGACTTCGGCGTCAACGTGGTGAAGGTGCCGTCGATCGGGACCGGCTTGCCGTCGGTGCCGATCGCCGTGCCGGTCCAGGTGTAGGTGGTGTCGTAGCCCAGCGGCTCGGTGACCTGGTAGCTCGCGCGATCGGGCCCGAAGGTGCCCGCGACCTGCTTGCCGTTGGCGTTGGTGAGTGCGATCTGATCGATCCGGCCGTCGGCGACGGTCACCGACACGGGGGTGACCGGCGCGACGTCGGTCGCGCCCGCCGCGGGCGTCACGGTGACCCGGGCGACCGGGCCCGCGGGTGCGGCGTCGCCGCCGGGTCGGTCGATGGTGCAGCCCGTCAGCACGACGAGCACCGCCAGCAAGATCACCGCAACCACGGGGCGTCCGCGCCGAACTCCCACGCCACGCCTGTCGGCGGCCAACGCGCGCCGGACATGCCGAACTGCCGTCCCGCGCGCACGCGACGAGGCGGTTACCGAAGGTTTGCTCACGGCATCGAATGTACGCCGGGCTACCGACCGGGCCGCGCGACCGCCGGGCTCAGAGGGTCAGGCCGACCGTCACCGGCTCCGGTTCCAGCCGCACGCCGAACCGTTCCTCGACGCCGGCGCGGACCGTGCGAGCCAGCTCGACGATGTCGGCGGCGGTGGCCGCGCCACGGTTGGTCAGCGCGAGGGTGTGCTTGGTGGAGAGCCGGGCCGCGGCCTGCTCGCCGGGGAAGCCCTTGGCGAAGCCGGCGCGCTCGATCAGCCAGCCCGCCGAGAGCTTGGTGCCGTCGGGCGCGGGGTAGGTCGGCACCGACACCTCGCCGAGATGAGCGGTGATGGCCCCGAGCACTTGCGGCAGCCGGTCCTCGGGCACCACGGGATTGGTGAAGAACGAGCCCGCGCTCCAGGTGTCGTGGTCGGCGGGGTCGAGCACCATGCCCTTGCCCGCGCGCAGCCGCAGCACCTCCGCGCGCACGGCCGCGGCCGGACGGGACTCGCCGTCGCCCGCGCCGAGCACCCTGGCCAGTTCGCCGTAGCGCAGCGGGGCGCTCAGCCCGGACGGGTCGAGCGCGAACTCCACCGCCAGCACCACCGCGTCGTCGCTGTGCTTGAGCACGCTGGTGCGGTACGCGAAGCCGAGTTCGCCCGGCTCGGCCCAGCGGACCGCACCGGTCGTGCGATCGAGCAACCGCACCCGGCGCAGCAGCGTGGACACCTCGGCGCCGTACGCGCCGACGTTCTGCACCGGCGTCGCCCCGGCCGAGCCGGGAATCCCCGACAGGCATTCCAGCCCGCCCAGGCCGGCCGCCACGGTCGCCGCGACGACCGCGTCCCAGTTCGCCCCCGCCTCGGCGAACACGCTGTCGGCGCCGATCCGCACACCGGTGGTGCCCACCCGGACGACGACCCCGTCGAAGCCGGCGTCGTCGATGAGCAGGTTGGACCCACCGGCGATCAGCAGCACCCGGATCCCGGCCGCGTCCAGCGCCGACACCGTGGCGATCAGCGCCTCGGTGCTGTCGCATTCGGCGACCAGCGCGGGCCCGCCGACCCGCAGGGTCGTCAGTTCGGACAAACGCACCGATTCCCGCACCACCGCGCCGGTATCGGCGAGGAGGTCACGCACCTGATCGGCGGACACCACCTGAGTTGTTCCCACGTCACAAGACGGTAGCCTGTCGCGCATGGCTACACCTCTGGCGTACACGGCTCGCTACACCAAGCCGGTCGAGGCCGTGCGCGCGGCGTTCTCCGACGAGCAGTACTGGAAGGCTCGTATCGAGGAGGTCGGCGGGCCCGGCGCCCGGCTGGATTCCTTCGGCATCACCGGTGACCAGGTGCGCGTGCAGATGGTCCAGTCGATCCCCGCCGATCAGCTGCCGCCCGCGATCACCGCGGTGCGCCCCGGCGACCTGGTGATTCCGCGCACCGAAAGCTACACCGGCACGACCGGCACCATCGAGGCCCACGTCGACGGCGCGCCCGCCAAGGTCAGCGCCATCGTCACCCTGACCGACGAGGGCACCGGCTCGGTCGCCACCATCAGCGGCAGCATCGAGGTGAAGATCCCGCTGTTCGGCGGCAAGATCGAGGCCGCGATCTCCGAGCACCTGCTGGAACTGCTGGCCAACGAGGCCGGCTTCACCGAGCAGTGGCTCGCCGCCCACTGATTCCGCTCCGCACACCTGAAGCCCGGCGGGCCCGACCCGAGGGAGGGCAGGCCGACGACGTCGACCGTCGGCGGCCGTCCCGCCGGGACACAAGGGGCCGCCGACTCGAGCGCACCAGCGCTCCAAATACACTGCTCCCTCATGGCACGTCGACTTGACTACTCCGCCCGCTACCCGCTGCACACCGCCGAAGAGCTCTACGCGGCGCTGCAGAGCAGGGATTACTGGGAAGCGCGCGTCGCCGAGATGCGGAAGTACTCCCCGCACAACGAGGTGATCAGCCACGAGGTGAGCGACTCCGGCATCGATGTGGTGCTCGCCCACACCCTGCCGCGCGAGATGCTCCCCGAGATCGCCCAGACGGTGATGCGCAAGGACATGGTCATCACCCGCAAGGAGAGCTGGGGCCCGTTCGAGCGCGAGGAGACCGAGGGCACCTTCTCCGCCTCGATCCCGGCCGGCCCGGGCAGCCTCAACGGCGACATCCGGCTGTTCCCCACCGAGACCGGCGCGACCATGCGCTTCTCCCCCACCGCCAAGGTGTTCATCCCGATGGTCGGCCCGCGCCTGGAACAGCTGATGCTGGTGAACCTCGTCGACCTGTTCCGGGCCGAGCAAGAGGAGACCTCGCGCTGGCTGGAAGAGGCCGCCGCGAAGAAGACGGTCTGACGCACTCGCGCCCCGACGACCGCCGTGGACCGCAAACGACCGCTCCCGGTCGGCACCATCACCCGCGGCACGACCGGCGTCAACCGCCTGCGCCGCAGCGACCGCTGGCTGACCCACGACGACTTGGTGACCGAGCGCCTGCGCGCGGCCGCCGATCCGCTGATCGTCGACCTCGGCTACGGCGCCGCGCCGTGGACGACGTTCGAACTGGCCGCGCGGCTGCGCACCGTGCGCCCCGATCTGCGGGTGGTCGGGCTCGAGATCGACCCCGCCAGGGTCGTCGAGGGTCGCGACGGTGTGCGCTTCGCCCGCGGCGGTTTCGAGTTGGCCGGACTGCGCCCGGTGCTGGTCCGCGCGTTCAACGTGCTGCGCCAGTACCCGGAGGACGCCGTCCCCGACGCGTGGTCGCGCATCCGGTCGAATCTCGCGCCCGGCGGTCTGCTCGTCGACGGCACCTGCGACGAACTCGGCCGCCGCTGCGCCTGGGTGCTGCTCGACCGGCACCGCCCGCTCTCGCTGACGCTGGCCTGGGACCCGTTCACCGTCGAGCGCCCGTCCGAAATCGCCGAGCGACTCCCGAAAGTGCTGATCCACCGCAATATTCCGGGCGAACCGGTGCACGCGCTGCTCACCGCGGCCGACCGCGCCTGGGATCGCTCGGCGGCGCTGGCCCCGTTCGGTCCGCGTATCCGCTGGCGCGGGGCCGCGGAGCTGTTGCGCGAGAGCGGTTTTCCGGTGCGCGCGTATCGCCGCCGGATGCGCGACTGCGTGCTGTCGGTGCCGTGGCAGGTGGTCGCGCCGAACGGCTGGTCAGACGCCGGTTAACGCCCGGCGCACCCGTGCGGCCGCACGCGGGGCGAGTTGCTGTCCGCCCCACCAGATCTCGTCGATGTCGCAGCGGTGGATGGCGACCGCGTCGGCGACCACCTCGTCCAGCGCCGACTGCGAGATCTCGGTCTCGGCCAGATCGAGCACGGTGCGCACCGGCGTGGTGACCAGGAACGGCCCGGCCGACTCGACATCGGGCCCGTCCAGTTTGCGCCGGGTCAGCACCAGCCGCGGCGTCACCGGCGGACGCCCCGCCGACACCGACAGGTGCAGGAACCGCGGCTGTAATCGGCCGATCCCGTGCAGCTCGGCAGCGCTCTGATACGACACCGCCGCGGCGCCGTCGAACCAGGCCGCCCACATCGCGTACTCGTCGAGCGGACCGGCCCGCCATTGCGCCAGCCGCATCATCCCGACACCGGCCCTGGTCACCGAGCCGTCCCCGAGCGCCGCTCTGACCTGCACCTCACACCCGGTCCGCAATACCTGACGGGTCGTGAAGAAGCCCGCGTGCCGACCGGCGAGCCGCCGTAGCACGCGCCACCGATGATCCGCCGTCCCCTGCACCCGGCGCACACCCTCGCCAGTCATGGATCCAGGCTACGCCCGCCGGAGTGTGCCAGGTCACACTTTGCTGCGAAGGCTTTCACGCCGTCCTCAGAGCAGACACAGAAAGTTCGGGAAGAATCCGATGCCATGACCACGCAGACACCCCAACACCCCAAGGTAGGTCGGCGCACGCTGGTGATCGCCTTGGTCGTGGTCGCCGCGCTGCTGGTGGCCGCGATCGTGGGCACCGAAGCCTATGCCCGCCACCAGATCTCGCGCTGCATCAGCAGCTCGTTCGAGCAGCAGATGGGGTCCACCATCGACGTGGGCTTCGGCCCGAAGCCGATGCTGCTCACCTACCTCGACGGCAAGGTCGGCTCGGTCACCATCGACAGCGAGGACAACGAGTTCGGTCCCGCGGTCGGGATGGTGGTGCACGCGGAGTTCGACGACATCGAGCTCACCGACCACGGCCGCGGCGGCGGCACCATCGGCGGTTCCTCGGCCGAGGTGACCTGGAACAACGACGGCATCCAGCAGACCCTCGGCGGCATGGTCAGCGGCGTGAGCTCCTCGCGCACCACCGGCGTGCTCACCCTCGACGTGATCGGCGGCCTGGCCCAGCTGCAGGTGCAGCCCATGGTGCGCAACGGCAATGTCGTGGTGGAGACCAAGTCGGCGCAGCTGCTCGGCATCGGCCTGCCCACCGACCTGGTGCAGGGCATCGTCGAGACCTTCACCCAGAGCCTGCAGAGCTACCCGCTCGGCCTGCGCGCGCAGGAGGTGCGGGTCACCGACGACGGCGTCACCGTGCACCTCGCGGGTGGCAAGACCACGCTCGAGAGCGCGCCCGACGGTCGGCAGGCCGACTTCACCTGCTGATGGCGCTAGCCGGGAAACCCGTCGAGCACCGCGGCGGACTTGGACAGCCCGAGCCGGGTGGCGCCCGCCGCGATCATCGCGGCCGCGTCCTCGGCGGTGCGGATGCCACCGCTGGCCTTGACGCCGAGGCGGCCGCCGACGGTCTCGGCCATCAGCCGGACCGCGTGCACGCTGGCCCCGCCCGCCGGGTGGAATCCGGTGGAGGTCTTCACGAAGTCGGCGCCGCCCTCCTCGGCGGCCCGGCACGCGCCGACGATCGCCTCGTCGGTGAGCGCGGCCGATTCGATGATCACCTTGAGCACGGCGCCGCGATCGGTGGTCGCCTCGCGCACCGTGATGACGTCGGTGAGCACGGCGTTGAAATCACCGGCCAGCGCGGCGCCCACATCGATGACCATGTCGACCTCGGCCGCGCCCTGCTCGACCGCGAAGCGCGCCTCGGCGCCCTTGACCAGCGAGTGGTGTTTGCCGGACGGGAAACCGGCGACGGTCGCGACGACCAGTCCCGGCGCCCGCACCGGCAGCATCGAGGGCGACACGCAGATCGCGTACACGCCGAGCGTGCGCGCCTCGGCGATCAGCTCCTGGACCTGGGCCGGTGTGGCTTCGGGGGCGAGCAGGGTGTGATCGATCATCGCGGCCACGTCGGCCCGGGTCAGCGGTGTCGAGACGGTCATGGTCTCGAGCATGACACACCGCAACACGGCCGCCGCCGCGCAGGCCGCCACGCGAACAGCGTTGCGCGGGTGTACCCGAATCCGGGAGACTTAAGCGTGGCGGTTTTCGACCGGCGCCGGCCGCCGAGGATACGGAGACGATTGTGCTGATCCGTCGAGAGACCCCAGCGGACGCCGCGGCCATCGCCGCCATTCACCGCGACGCCTTCACCCCCCACTACGCCGACGACCCGGCGATCACCGAACCACCCGAGGTAGCGCTCGTCGACGCGCTGCGCACCGACGAATCGTGGATGCCCACGCTGTCGCTGGTCGCGCTCGAGTACGACACCGTCGTCGGGCACCTGTGCCTCACCAGGGCGGGGATCGGCCCGTTCCCGGTGCTCGCGCTCGGCCCGCTCGGCGTCGATCCCGACCATCAGAAGACCGGGGTCGGTTCGGCGTTGATGCACGCCGCGCTCGGGGCCGCCGACGCGCTCGACGAATCGGTCGTCGGCCTGGTCGGCAATCCCGACTACTACACCCGCTTCGGGTTCGTGCCCGGCGCCCGGCTCGGCATCGTGCCGGACGAGGCCGACTGGACGGAGTTCTTCCAGGTCCGTCCGATGACGGCCTACGACCCGGCCGTCACCGGCGAGTTCCGCTACCCGGCGCCGTTCTACGACCTCTGAGCGGTTACTCGAAGACGACCGTGCGGCGGCCGTGCACGAGCACCCGGCCCTCCAGGTGCCAGCGCAGCCCGCGCGCCAGCACGACCCGCTCGATGTCGCGGCCCTGCCGCACCATGTCACGCACGTCGTCGGCGTGGTCGACGCGGATGACGTCCTGCTCGATGATCGGCCCCGCGTCCAGTTCGGCGGTGACGTAGTGACAGGTCGCGCCGATCAGCTTCACCCCGCGCGCGTAGGCCTGGTGGTACGGGCGCGCGCCGACGAACGACGGCAGGAAGCTGTGGTGGATGTTGATCGCCCGGCCCGCCCAGTGCGCGCACAGTTCGGCGGGCAGCACCTGCATGAAGCGGGCGAGGACGACGGCATGCGGATCGTGGGCGTCGACGAGATCGCGGACCTGCTCGAAGGCCGGGCCCCGCTCGGCCGGGTCCTTCGGAAACGGCACGTAGTGGAACTTCACGCCGTGCGCCTCGGTCATCCCGGCCAGGTCGGGGTGGTTGCCGATGACGGCCTCGATGGTGGCGGGCAGCTCGCCGGCGGCCGCGCGCCCGAGCAGGTCGTGCAGGCAGTGCCCGTCCTTGCTGACCAGCAGCACCGCCCGGCGCGGCGCCCCCGAGTCGTGCAGCTGCCAGTCGGTCTCGGGACCGAACTCGGCGGCCACCTCGGCGAAGCGGGCGCGCAGTTCGTCGATGCCGAACGGCACGGTCGCGGCCTTGACCGCCTGCCGGGTGAAGAACCAGCCGATGTCACCGTCGGAGTGGTAGCCGGCCTCTACGATCGAGCCGCCGAAATCGGCGATGAACGAGGAGATCCGGGCGATGATGCCCGGCCGGTCCGGGCAGCCCAGGGTCAGCACGAACCGGCGGTCATCCGAGGTCACAGGGGCAGAACTCATCCGCCCATCCTCGCAGGCGCTCAGCTCACCGCGTACACAGGCTCACGGACGGCGGCCATGACCTCGGCCAGTTCGGCGTTGAACAGGTCGTGGCGTTCGACGTTGCCCAGATGGCCGGTCGGCAGCACCTTGTGCCGGGCGAGGTTGCCGGCGCGGCGCAGCAGCTCGGCGAGGCGCTCGGCGTGCAGCGGCGGGGTGAGGTCGTCGCGGTCACCGGCCAGCACGGTGGTGGGCACCACGAGGTTGGCGGCGTCGTCGCCCAGGTGGAGTTCGGCCAGGACCAGGCCCCAGCGCGAGCGCGTCATCGCCGGACAACCACGGACCACCGAGAGCGCGTAGTCGAGGGTCGGGCGCGGGGTGTCCAGCGTCATCACCTGGCGGGCGAAGATCCAGCGCACGGGCTTGATCGGCGGGAACAGCACGGGGGTGCCGAGGATGATCCTGCCCAGCCAGTCCGGCGTCGGCAGGTGCTTGCCGCGCAGGATCCGCAGCGGCCGGTTCAGGCCGGGGACCATGGTCGACACCTCGACGAGCGAATGCGCGCCGGTGTTGGTGAGCACCACCGCGGCGGCCTGATCGGCCACGCGCTCGGAGAAACGACCGGCCCAGGAGATCAGCGTCATGCCGCCCATGCTGTGGCCGACGAGCACGGCCCGCTGACCGGGCAGCAGCACGGCGTCGAGGACGTCGGCCAGGTCGTCGGCGAGCAGGGCCGGGCTCGGCTTGGCGTAGCCGTTGGTGCTCTCACCGTGGCCGCGCTGGTCGTAGGCGACCACGCGGTACTCGCCGGCGAAGGCGTTGATCTGGGCGTTCCAGTACTCGATGGAGCAGGTCCAGCCGTGCACCAGCACCATGACCGGCGCGTCGACGGGCCCGTAGGCGTGCACTCGCAGCCGGGCGCCGTCGGCGGTGACCACGGGGATCACGTCCGCGGGCACGGTCGGCGGATCGAACGCCGCGACCCCGTGGGTTCGCGTCCGCAGATCGGCCCGGTGGGCCGCCAGGGTGGTCTTGACCACGAGGGACGCGGAATCGACCAGGTTCAGCAGAGCCGTCGGCAGCTTTGCACGCATCGGCACACTCCTTTGTGCTACTGCCAGATACAGTAACACCGCGTACCACTGAACCGCGAGGGATCCGCGCCGGAAATTCGGCGCGCGTCGTCACCAGCGCGGGCCGCGCTGCACCTCGTCGACCTTGGGACGCACATCCGCGAGGTACACACCCGTCGCGATGATCGCGATGAACGAGGTCAACATGCCGAAGCCGGCGATGCCGAGCAGCAGGAAGACCAGCGCGCCGGCGAGAATCGCCAGCCAGATCGGCTTGGTCATCTTGTCGACCGCCGTGAAGGCGTCCGCGCGCTGACGCACAGCGTGGATGAGCGCGAACACCGTCGCGCCGAAGGCCGCCACCCACAGGGCCAGCAGGATCAGCGACGTCAGACCGTTCACCATGTTCACTCCCCCATCATACGAACAGCGGCCCCGCTCACCAGTGGTGTGCGGGGCCGCTGTGCGCGGTGCTGCGTCAGGCCTTCTTGGGGGCGGCCTTCTTCGCGGGGGCCTTCTTGGCCGGCGCCTTCTTGGCGGCGGGGGCCTTGGCGGCCGGAGCCGGCGCGGGCTCCTCGGTGGTCACGGCGACGACCTCGGCATCGACGACAGCCGCGACCTCGTCGGCGACGGCCTCGGCCTCGGCCTTGCCACGGCCCAGCAGGTCGGTGACCTTGGCGAGGGCATCCTCGGCGCGGGCGGAGGCATCCTTGTACAGGCTCTCCACGCGACCGATCTGCTCGTCGACGGCCTGGTTGGCGCGCAGGCGGTCGACGGTCTCCTCACCGCGGACGGCGAGGTCGGCGTAGATGTCGAGGGCCTGGCGGTAGTACTGCTCGGCCAGCTTGCGCAGCTCTTCCGGGGTGAACTTCTCGCGCAGCTCGGCGAGGTCCTCGGGCAGCTCCGACGGCAGGCCGGCGATGCGCTCCCGGATGGTGTCGAACTGGGCCTGCACGTCGGCGGGCACGTTGGCGATGCGCTCGCGGGCCTCGTCGACGCGGGCCTGCACATCGGTGGTGGCGACGCGCTCGCGGACGTCGGCGACGACCTCGTTCACGGCGGTGTAGATGGCGTCACCGGCACCGACGGTGGCGAACAGCGGCTTGGTCACGGTAGCGGTCTTCTCGGTCATCAGTCTTCGTTCTCCTGGCGTGGCGGAGTGTCAGTTGTCGTGAACGAAACGTCGCTGTCCCGTTCGATCCCCCCTGAGCCGGTTTCTTCCCCGTTTTCCCGGCGAAACGACTCATAGATTTCCAGCAACACCTGTTTCTGCCGCTCGGTCACCGAAGTGTCCGCGAGCAGGGCGTCCCTGACCGGGCTGTGCGGGCGCTGCTCGAGATATCCGGCCCGCACATACAACACCTCCGAGGACACCCGCAGCGCCTTGGCGATCTGCGCGAGTACTTCGGCGGAGGGGTTACGCAATCCGCGTTCGATCTGGCTCAGGTACGGATTACTCACCCCCGCCAGTGCGGCGAGCTGACGTAAGGACACCTGCGCGGCTTCGCGCTGGGACCTGATGAACCCTCCGATGTCTTGTGCCGCGTGCGCTACACGTCCCTCGGGCTGGTCTGCCATCACTCACCTTCTGGCGGTTGTACGGTCAATACTAAATCAGGGTGCTAGCTATTGCAAGCACTCCTGTTAGCACAGGTTCGGCTAACAGTTCGGCTCAGTGGAACAGCAACTGCGAGATCGTGTAGATGGCCAGGCCGGCCAGCGCGCCGACGACCGTGCCGTTGATCCTGATGAACTGCAGATCCCGGCCGACCTGCAGTTCGATCTTGCGACTCGCCTCGTCGGCGTCCCAGCGCGCGACGGTGTCGGTCACCAGGGTCGTGATCTCGGCCGAGTAGTTACCGACCAGATAGCGGGCGCCGCGGTCGATCCAGCCGTCCACCTTGCCGCGCATGGCCGGGTCGTCGCGCAAGCGTTCACCGAGCTGCTGCACATTCTCGGCCACCTTGCGGCGCAACGTGGAATCGGGGTCGTCGGCCGATTCCAGAATCAGCCGCTTGGCCGCGCGCCAGGTCGCCTCGGCCATGCCGGTGATCTGCTCGCGGCCCATGATCTCGGCCTTGACCTTCTCCGCCTTGGCGATCATCGCGTCGTCGTGCTGCAGATCGTCGGCGAAATCCTGGAGGAAGCGATCGGCGGCCTTGCGGAGTTCGTGATCGGGATTCGACCGCACCTTCCAGGTGAATTCGACCAGTTCCCGGTAGATCCGCTCGGACAGCAGCGTGTTGACGAATTTCGGCGCCCACTGCGGCGCGTCGCGCAGCACGATCCGATCGATCGTCGCCTGCGAACCCAGCGCCCACTGATGCGCGCGCTCGGCCAGCAGGTCGATCAGCGGCAGCTGGCGATTGTCGGCGATCATCTCCGAGAGCACCCGCCCGAGCGGCGGACCCCACAGCGGTTCGGCGATCCGCTTGACGATCGTGTTGTCGATGATCTGCTCGACGTCCTCGTCGCGCAGCACGCCGACCACCGCGGTCAGGATCGTCGCGCTTTCCTGGGCCACCCGCGCCGCGTGGCCCGGATCGGCCATCCAGCGCCCGACCCGCAGCGAGATCTGCGCGGAGTCCAGCCGGGCCGACACCACGTCCGGCGCGAGGAAGTTGGTCCCCACGAAGGCGCCCAGGCTCGACCCGAGCTGGTCCTTCTTCTTGCGGATGATCGCGGTGTGCGGGATCGGCAGGCCCAGCGGGTGCTTGAACAGCGCGGTCACCGCGAACCAGTCGGCCAGCGCGCCGACCATGCCCGCCTCGGAGGCGGCCCGCACGTAGCCGACCCACTCGCCGCCGGAGCCGCGCGATTCGAGCCAACGGCAGAACAGGTACACCGCGCTGGCCACCAGCAGGAATCCGGTGGCCAGCGCTTTCATCTTGAAGAGGTCACGTTTCTTGCCGGCCTCGTCGGTCATGACCGCGAAACCCGCTGGTTGCGCGGCGGGCTCGGTGCGCGGCGTGAGAACCGCCGTGTTGCCGGGAGCTTTCTCCATAGCCCCCATTCTGCTGTGCGCGCGGCGAGCGCGCCGCCGCCAACCCGCGTGGCGCCCGCCCCGACGCCGCAAAACCGCCCGGTTCGTCTTACGCGCGGGTAAGCACCGAGGTGTGGTAAATGCCGCAACGTCGACCAAACGAGCGCCACCCCACACCGGCGCGCCTAAGCTGTAGAACCAGAGACGCCACTATCGATCACAAGGGGGCTGTTCTGTCCACCGAAGACCTTGTCGAGATCGGCGAGCAGACGGGCCGCGCCGCCACCGTGCGCGGCGGCGGTCCTGTCGACGGCCGCAAACGGCGGTGGCGACAGCACAAGATCGACCGGCGCGAAGAGCTGGTCGACGGCACGCTCAACGCCATCCGCGCGCGCGGCAGCCAGGCGGGCATGGACGAGATCGCCACCGAGATCGGCGTGTCCAAGACCGTGCTGTACCGCTACTTCGCCGACAAGAACGACCTCGTGCACGCCACCATGCAGCGGTTCATCGAGACCACGCTGCTGCCGCGCGTGTACGGCGCGATCAACCTCGACGCCGACGAGTACCAGCTGG
Organism: Nocardia sp. NPDC087230; assembly: GCF_044744725.1. Taxonomy (NCBI): domain Bacteria; kingdom Bacillati; phylum Actinomycetota; class Actinomycetes; order Mycobacteriales; family Nocardiaceae; genus Nocardia; species Nocardia sp. NPDC087230. The sequence goes on along the minus strand of NZ_JBIUYV010000001.1, from coordinate 193,186 downwards.
TGCGCGCCGCGATGACCGAGTACGTCGGCACCGTCGACGACGACCCCGAGGTCTACCGGTTCATCATGAGCAACTCCGCGGGCGACAAGTCCTCGCTGGCGGAGTTCGAACGGCTCTTCGCCGAGGTGGTCACGGCCGTGCTCGTCGACCGGGCCGGCGCCAAGGGCGTGCGCACCGACGGCGCGATGCTGTGGTCGTATGTGCTGGTCGGCGGCATCCAGCTGGCCACGCACTGGTGGACGACCACCGAGAAGGCGATGCCGCGCCAGGACGTCATCGACTACCTGACGATGATGGCGTGGTCGGCGATCGAGGGTGTCGCCAGGGCGGGCGGGTCGCCCGAGTACTTCACCTCGCAGAGCCACCAGCTGCCCGAGATTCCCGTCCAGCCCTCCTGACCGGGCGATCCTCGCGATCGCCGGAGCCGGGCTCGACATCGCCGCCCGGTTCGTTACGCTGAACCGAGCGGGGCGCTGTGGCTTGCGTCACCGCGGGTGGTCGCGTGCGCTTCGTGTCGTCGGCGGCCACCCTGCGCGTCGGCACCAATGGAGGTACCTCGATGGCGAAAAACGTGCCGACATCCCGGCTTGCCCGCGGGACGAAGCTGGGGGCGGTAGCGGCGAGCTCGGTGATCCGCTCGAAGAAGACCAGACTGTCCATGCGCGGCCGCTCGGAAGCCGTGCGCGCCAGAATGGCCGAGGAGTCGATGATCCGCACCACCGAGCAGGTGGTCATGGTGCTGGGCACCATGAAGGGCGTGGCCATGAAGCTCGGCCAGATGATGTCGGTGCTCGACCTGGATCTGGTGCCGCCGGACCATCGCGACCGGTTCCAGCAGCGGCTGGCCGTGCTGCGCAACGCCGCGCCGACCGTCTCGTTCGACGCGATGCGCGCGGTCGTCGAGGAGGACTTCGGCCGTCCGCTGACCGAGGTGTTCGCCGAATTCGACCCCGAGCCGATCGCGGCGGCCTCGATCGGCCAGGTCTACCGGGCCACCCTGCCCGACGGCAGGGCCGTCGCGGTGAAGGTCCAGTACCCCGGCGTCGACGCCGCGGTACGCGCCGACCTGAAGAACCTGACCATGTTCCGCCGGGTGCTGGCCTCGGCCATGCCGTGGATCACCCCGGCGGTGCTCGACGAGCTGAAACTGAACATGGAGGCCGAACTCGACTACGTGGCCGAGGCGGTCACCCAGTCCGAGATCGCGCACCTCTACCGCGACCACCCGTTCATCGTGGTGCCCGACGCGGTGCGCGAGCTCTCGACCACCCGCGTACTGGTCAGCGAGTTCATCGAGGGCACCGGCTTCGACGAGATCCGGAATCTGCCCGCCGCCGAACGCGACCGGGTCGGCGAGATCATCTACCGCTTCTACGTCGGCTCGCTGTTCACCTTCAACGAGTTCTGCGGCGACCCGCATCCGGGCAATGTGCTGCTGGCCCGCGACGGCCGGGTGGCCTTCCTCGACTTCGGCCTGTTCAACCGCATGGACCCCAAACTCGTGCACTTCGAGATCCTCTGCCTGCGCGCCGCCGCCGAGGACCGCGCGGAAGACCTGCGGCAGTTGATGATCGAGCGCGGCGTGATCGATTCGCCGGACGAGATCGGCGCCGAGGAATGTCTCGAGTACGTACTCGCCGCCTCCGAATGGTGTCTGGTCGACGAGGAACTGACCATCACCCCCGAACTCGCCAGCGGCGCGTTCCTGCTGGCCGTTGACCCCAGGGCCAGCGAGTTCACCGGCATGAAGCAGCAGAATCTGCCGCCGGAGCACCTGTTCTCCCGCCGGGCCGACTTCCTCACCTTCGGCATGCTCGGCCAGCTCGACAGCACCAACAACTGGCACCTGATCGCCCGGGAATGGCTCTACGACGAGCCCCCGGTCACTGAACTCGGTCTGGCCCACCGTGATTGGCTCACCACCCACCCGCCGAAACCGACGAAGAAGCCGCGCGCCCGCAAGGCGAGCACTCGATGAAAGGCGCCCCTGTGCCGCAGCACCGCGAGTTCGACCTGATCCTGTTCGGCGCGACGGGATTCGTCGGCAAACTCACCGCCGAATACCTGCTCACCGCCGCCCCCGCCGACGCGCGGATCGCGCTGGCGGGCCGCTCGGCCGACAAGCTCGCCGCCGTGCGCGCCGAACTCGGCCCCGCCGCGGCGAATTGGGAACTGGTCGTCGCCGATTCGACCGATCCGGCCTCGCTCGCCGCGATGGCCGAGCGAACCAAGGTCGTGGTGACCACGGTCGGCCCGTACCTGCGCTACGGCATGCCGCTGCTCGGCGCGTGCGCCGCCGCGGGCACCCACTACGCCGACCTCACCGGTGAGCCGCTGTTCATCCACGACGCCATCGAGCAGTTCGAGCGGGTCGCCGTCGACTCCGGTGCCAAGATCGTGAATTCCTGTGGCTACGACTCGATTCCGTCGGATCTGAGCGTCTACGAGATCTACCGCGCGAGCGTCGCCGACGACACCGGCGAGCTGGAGGACACCACGCTGGTCGCCTACCTCAAGGGCGGAATGAGCGGCGGCACCATCGATTCCGGCCGCGCCATGATGGAGGACATCGCCGCCGATTCCGGCCGCGGCAAGATCCTCGCGCACCCGTACTCGCTGAGCCCCGATCGCTCGATGGAGCCCGACGTCGGCCGCCAGTCCGACCAGGCGCTGGCCCGCGCCGACAGCATCGACCCGAGCCTCAACGGCTGGGTCACCACGTTCATCATGGCCTCGCACAACACCAAGGTCGTGCGCCGCACCAACGGCCTGCTCGGCTGGGCTTACGGCAAGCAGTTCCGCTACCGCGAGGTCATGAACGCGGGCAACTCGGCGGCGGCGCCGCTGGTGGCGGCCGGGATCGCGGGCGGCATCGTGGCGGGCATGGCCTCGGGCGCGGTGCTCTCGCGCGTCTCGTTCGGGCGCAAGCTGCTCGACCGCATCCTGCCCAAGCCGGGCACCGGGCCCAGCGAGAAGGCGCGCCTCAGCGGCTGGTTCACCATGAAGACCTTCGCCCGCACCAGCTCCGGCGCCAAGTACCAGGCCACCTTCTCCGGCACCGGCGACCCCGGCTACCAGGCCACCGCCGTCCTGCTCGGCCAGGCCGGTTTGAGCCTGGCCTTCGACGAACTCCCGCCGCGCGCGGGCATTCTCACCCCCGCCTCGGCCATGGGCGAGGCGCTCACCGAGCGGCTGCGCGGCGCGGGCATGACGATCGAGGTCGCACGGCAGTGAACCTGGCCCGCAGGACCATGAACGCGCCCGCGCTGGCCGCGGTCTACGAGCACGCGTGGCGGCCCACGCTGTTCTACCTGGCCAGCGGCCGCACCACCGGCAGCGATCGCCGCGAGGCCGTGGACACGCTGCGGCTCAGCGGTAGCAAGAAGGTGCTCGATCTGGCCTGCGGCCCCGGCAATTTCACCCGGTACCTGAGCGAGTTCCTCGCCGGTGACGGCTTCGTCACCGGGCTGGACTACTCCGAGCCGATGCTGGCCAAGGCCGCCGCCGACAACGCGGGCCCGCGGGTCGGCTACGTCCGCGGTGACGCGCGGATGCTGCCCTTCGCCGACGGAACTTTCGACGCCGTCTGCTGTTTCGGCGCGCTGTACCTGATCCCCGATCCGATCGCGGCCACCCGCGAGATGATCCGGGTGCTCGCGCCGGGCGGCCGGATCGCGATCACCACCAGCTTTCGCGAGGACAACCTGTTCGGCCGGGCCAGCACCGTGGCCGCGGGTCTGAGCGGGCTGCGGCTGTTCGGTCGCGACACCTTCCCGCGTCTGTTCGCCGAGGCCGGGCTGGTCGAAATCGACCAGCGCGTGCACCGTTTCATGCAGTACGTCGACGCCACCCGGCCCGCCTGACCGGTCAGGACGCGGATCGGGCGACATCGGGCGCGGCCTGACCGGTCGCGCGATTGCCCGACGGTAGCCTCGCCGCATGGACACGCTGAACTCGGTCGTCGTCGATGGCAACGACGTGTTCTGGAACTGGCTGCTGATCCCCCTGGTGATCGCGGCCGGGCTGTACTTCACCGTGCGCAGCGGCGTGGTGCAGTTGCGGATGCTGCCGGAGATGCTGCGGGTGGTCGCCGAGAAGGGACAGCCCGCCGCCGACGGCAAGAAGTCGGTGTCGGCGTTCGGCGCGTTCAGCATCTCGGCGGCGGCGCGGGTGGGCACCGGCAATATCGCCGGCGTCGCCACCGCGATCAGCGTCGGCGGGCCGGGCGCGGTGTTCTGGATGTGGGCGATGGCGACCCTCGGCGCGGCCTCGGCCTTCGTCGAATCCACCCTCGCCCAGCTGTACAAGCGGCCCGAGCACGAGCCGGGCACCTTCCGCGGCGGCCCCGCCTACTACATGCAGTACGGGCTGCGGCGGCGCTGGCAGGGCATGATCTTCGCGGTCATCATCACGGTGACCTTCGGTTTCGTGTTCAACGCCGTGCAATCCAACACCATCGTGGCCACCACCAGGGCCTCATTGCCGGACCTCGACGGCGACTGGTTCCCCGTGGCTGTCGGGCTCGCGCTGATCGCCCTGCTCGGGGTGGTGATCTTCGGCGGAGTGCGCCGGATCAGCCACATCACCGAGGTGCTCGTACCGGTCATGGCGATCGTGTATCTGTTGCTCGGCATCGCGGTGGTGGTGCTCAACATCGACGATCTGCCGCGGGTGATCGCCGATATCGTCGGCGGCGCGTTCGGCCTGCGCGAGGTGGTCGGCGGTGGCGTCGGCGTCGCGATCGCGCAGGGCATCCGGCGCGGCATGTTCTCCAACGAAGCCGGTCTCGGTTCCTCGCCGAACGCGGCGGCCGCGGCCGACGTCTCGCATCCGGTGAAGCAAGGGCTCGTGCAGTCGCTGGGCGTCTACTTCGACACCCTGCTGATCTGCTCGATCACCGCGTTCATCATCCTGACCAGCGACCCCGACCTGTCGGAGCGGCGCAGCGCCGACCTCACTCAGAGCGCGCTGCAGACCAGCCTCGGCGGCTGGGCCGGACACGTGCTGACCGCGGTGGTGTTCCTGCTCGCGTTCAGCTCGATGATCGGCAACTTCTACTACGGCCGGGCCAATATCGAGTTCATCACCGACCGGCCGGAGGTGCTCACGGCCTTCCGGGTGGCGGTGCTGGTGGCCGTGTTCGGCGGGGCGCTCGGCTCGGTGAGCCTGATCTGGAACCTGGCCGATGTGTTCATGGGCGTGATGGCGCTGGTCAACCTGGCCGCGATCATCCCGCTCGGCGTCGTCGCGTTCCGGCTGCTGGCCGACTACCGCGCGCAGCAGGCCGCGGGCGCCGATCCGGTGTACGTGCACCGGCCCGAGATCGCCGACCCGGCCGGCGTCGCCTGCTGGCAGGCAACGATTGCGTCGAGCTTGCCGGTCGATCGCGCGCAGTAGTGGTAGGCATGGGAAATGGCGAAACACTGGGCCGAACCCGTCACCACCGCGTTGCGGGCCGACGGCCAGCGGATCATCGATCTCGACACCTCGGCGACGCCGGGGTTCATCGGTGACAAGCAGCGCGGCAAGACGCTGCTGACCGAGCGTGGCATCGTGCTGTCGGATCTGCAGGAGAAGCTGTTCGCGCACGGTCGCACGGGCGGTAAGCACAGTGTGTTGCTGGTATTGCAGGGCATGGACACCGCGGGCAAGGGCGGCATCGTGCGCCACGTGATCGGTTCGGTCGATCCGCAGGGGGTCGACCACGCGTCCTTCGGCGTCCCGACCGAGGAGGAGAAGCAGCACGATTTCCTCTGGCGCATCCGCAAGCGCCTGCCCGCGCACGGCCAGATCGGCGTGTTCGACCGCTCGCACTACGAGGACGTGCTGGTCGTGCGAGTGCACGAGCTCGTGCCGCAGTCGGAATGGGAACAGCGCTACGACCTGATCAACGCCTTCGAACGTGAGGTGGCCGACACCGGCACCACGATCGTGAAGGTCGCCATGTTCGTCTCCCTCGACGAACAGAAACGCCGACTGCGCGAGCGGCTCGAGCGCCCCGACAAGTACTGGAAGTTCAACCCCGCCGACATCACCGAGCGCGGCTTCTGGCCCGACTACCAGAAGGCCTATCAGACCATTCTGGAACGCACCAACACCGACTACGCGCCGTGGTACGTGCTGCCCGCGGACCACAAGTGGTACGCGCGCCTGGCGGTGACCGAGTTGTTGATCGACGCGCTGACCGGACTGGACCTGGACTGGCCGCCCGCCGATTTCGATGTCGCCGAGCAGCTGCGCAGGCTCGAGGAGTCCTGACCGGATCGTTGAAGAAACTCTCAGGTTCGGCCCGCATGATGTCCCCGGTGGGGAGACCACGAACGAAAGGCGTGTGACAACGGTGAGCACGGGCAAGCAGAATCCGCTGGCGGCGGCCGAAGCAGCCGACAGGAAGCGCAAGATCGCGATCCAGGTCGGCGTCGCCGCCGTCCTGGTGGCCCTGGTCGCGGCGATCGGCATCGGCATCGCCGTCAAGAAGTCGGGCTCCGATTCCGAGAACACCGCCACGTCCGCGGCCCAGCTGCCCGCGACCGGCGGCTCGGTGACCGAGTCCGGCGCGGTCCGCATCGGCAATCCGGACGCCAAGGTGAAGGTCCGCGTCGTCGCCGACCTGCAGTGCCCGGCCTGCAAGCAGTTCGAGGCCGCCAACGGTGAGGCGCTGGCCGAGGCCGCCGCCAACGGCACCGCCGTGATCGAGTACCAGATCATCTCCTTCCTCGATCGCGCGTCCTCGACCCAGTACTCCTCGCGCGCGGCCAACGCCTCGTTCTGCGTGGCGAAGTCGGACCCGAGCAAATACCAGGGCTGGCTGCAGACCATGTTCGCCAAGCAGCCCGCCGAGGGCACCGCGGGTCTGAGCAACGAGCAGCTGGTCCAGATCGCGACCGAGGCCGGCTACACCGATCCCGCGGTGGCCACCTGCATCAACGACAAGCCGTACAACGACTACATCACCCAGGTCACCCAGCAGACCCTGAGCAGTGGCGTGAAGTCGACGCCGTCGGTGTTCATCAACGGCGAGCTCAACCAGTCCGACGCCATCTTCACCGAGAACGGCCTGGCGTCCGTGATCGCCGACGCGGCCAAGTGATCACCGCCCCCGCCCGCTCGGCGTGGCTGCTGCTGATCGCCGGGCTGGCGGGGTGGCTGGCGTCGTTCACGCTGACCGTCGAACGTTTCAAACTGTTCGTCGACCCGAATTACGTCACCTCGTGCAGCATCAACTCGGTGCTCTCGTGCGGGTCGATCATGAAGACCGATCAGGCCGCGGTCTTCGGTTTCCCGAACCCGCTGTTCGGCATCGTCGGTTTCTCGGTGGTGGTGACCCTCGGCGTCCTCGCCGTCGTCGGCGTCGGCTTCCCCCGCTGGATCTGGGGCGGCCTGTGGCTCGGCACCGTCCTCGGCGTCGCCGCCATCTGCTGGCTCATCTTCCAGAGCCTCTACCGCATCAACGCCCTGTGCCCGTACTGCATGGTCGTCTGGGCGGTCACTCCCCTGCTGTTCGCCGTCACGACCCAGGAGACCTGGGGCCGCTCCCGCGGCATCATGGCCATCCTCGCCGAATGGCGCTGGACCCTGGTCGTCGTCTTCTACGCCGTCGTCCTGCTCCTCGTCTTCCTGAAGTTCCAGGACTACTGGCTGAGCCTGGTGTGAGCCCGACGTCCCGGCGAACCCCCGGAGAGCGGCGGTAACCGCTGGTCTAGTTCGGGGTGCCTTCGGCGAGGACCACGTCGATCGCGCGGGTGGTGCCGTCGGGGGCGGTGAGGTCGAGGCGGATGCGGTCGGCGGGTTTGCGGGTGTTGATGGCGGCGCTGAGGGCGCGGGCGGTGGTGATCGGGCGGCCGTCCACGGCGGTGATGATGTCGCCGGTGGTGATGCCCGCGGCGCGGGCGGGCTGGCCGTAGAAGGCCCAGTTGACCTGGGCGCCCGCCGGTTTCGCGTCGACGACTTGGACGCCGAGGGTGGCGGTGGGGCCGATGTGGACGGTCTCGGTCGGGGTGCCGGAGCGGATCTGGGCGACGACGCCCATGGCGGTATCGATGGGCACCGCGTAGCCGTTGGCCTGCTTGGGCCGATCGGAGCCGGGGCGCTCGCCGGAAGCCGCGGTGATCACCCCGACGATCGCGCCCGAGCTGTCGGCCAGCGCGCCGCCGGACTGCCCGCCCACGACGGGCGCGGCGATCTGCACCATCCCGCGCAGCGACTTGCGGGTCAGGTCGGCGGAGTTCATCGCGACGATGCTCGCGTCCAGGTCGGTGATCGGCCCGGCGACCGAGGTCGGTTCGCCGCCGTCACCGCCCGCGTCGCCGATGGCCAGCACGTCCTGACGGATCCGCAGCTCGGCCGAGGACCCGAGCCGGGCCGTCGGCAAGCCGGACGCCCCCGCCAGCGACAACAGCGCGATATCGGCGGTCGAGTCGTAACCGAGCACGGTGGCCTCGTAGACCAGCCCGTTGCCGATATCGGTCACCGAGACCGCCTCGGCCCCCTTGATCACGTGGTGGCTGGTCAGGATCTGTCCGTCCGGAGTGAGCACGATCCCCGAACCGGCGGCGCTGGTCCCGAACATCGCGGCGTCGACGGAGATATTCACCAGCACGGGCTGTACCCGGGCCGCGACCACCACCGGATCCAGCGGCGCCTGCGGCGGCGCTTGGGCGACCGCGACGTACTCCTGCGCGTGCGGCTTCCAGGGAAGTACCAGGTCACCGCGATATCCCAGGAAGGCGCACACGCCGATCAGCGCGACGACCACCGTCGCGAACACCCGTCCGACAGCGTGCACGAGCCTGTCCTCTCTCGCGAGCCGACTCCTCCATTGTGACCCGGATACGCGGATGTCCGGTATCGATCCGGCCGCGCCGGTTGGCAAACGACGCATGCGGCGGTAGGCATGTCCTCATGAGCACCGCAGCCGCCTACGCCATCCCCGCCCCCGACGGGTCCTTCGAGAAGGTCACGATCGAGCGCCGGGAACTCGGCCCCGACGACGTCCTGATCGACATCAAGTACGCGGGCATCTGCCACTCCGACATCCACACCGCCCGCGACGAGTGGGGCGGCAGCAAGTACCCGTGCGTGCCCGGTCACGAGATCGCCGGCATCGTCGCGGCCACCGGCTCCGCGGTGCGCAAGTACAAGGTGGGCGACCGGGTGGGCGTCGGCTGCCTGGTGAACTCCTGCGGCAAGTGCGTGCCGTGTCTGGCCGGTGAGGAGCAGTACTGCACCAACGGCGCCACCTGGACCTACAACACCCCCGTCCCGGAGTCCGTGCAGCCCGGCGGCTACACGATGGGCGGCTACGCGACCCAGATCGTGGTCGGCGAGAGCTTCGTGGTCGCCATTCCCGAGGGCATCGGCCTCGACGTCGCCGCGCCGCTGCTGTGCGCGGGCATCACCCTGTACTCGCCGCTGCGGCACTGGAACGCCGGGCCGGGCAAGAAAGTCGCGATCATCGGCATGGGCGGCCTCGGGCACGTCGGCGTGAAGATCGCCGCGGCGCTCGGCGCCGAGGTGACGGTGCTGAGTCAGTCGCTGCGCAAGCGCGACGACGGCCTGCGGATGGGCGCGGACCACTACTACGCCACCAGCGACCGGGAGACCTTCCGCCAGCTGCGCGGCACGTTCGACCTGATCATCAACACCGTCTCGGCGAACCTGCCGATCGACCACTACCTGCGCCTGCTCGCGCTCGACGGCACCCTGGTCATCCTGGGTCTGCCCGATCAGCCGATGAGCGTCACCGGCCGCAACCTGGCCGCGTTCCGCCGCTCGCTGGCGGGTTCGATGATCGGCGGCGTCGCCCAGACCCAGGAGATGCTGAACTTCTGCGCCGCGCACGGCATCGGCGCGGAGATCGAACTGATCTCCGCCGACGAGATCGATTCCGCCTACGAGCGGGTCGTCGCCAGCGACGTGCAGTACCGCTTCGTCATCGATACCGCGACCATCTGAGCCCCGCGCGCCAGCGCGCGGAAATCGGCGCGTCCTCGGTACCGTGACCGGGTGGCTGCCGACGACGAATCGACCTCTGGCCCCGCCGCACCGGCGCAGGCGCCGGCGACCGGCCCGGCGCTGCCCGCGTTCTGGACGGTCCGCACGCCGCCGCGCTGGCTGCCCCGGTCCCTGCTGTATGCCATGCTGGCCGTCGCCGGGCTGATCGCGGCGTTCTGGATCCTCGGTAAGTTGCAGGGCCTGCTGACCGTGCTGCTGGTCTCGCTGTTCCTGGCGTTCGCGATCGAGCCCGCGGTGAATTGGCTTGCCGCCCGCGGTGTTCGGCGCGGCGCGGGCACCGGTGCGGTGTTCGGCGTGCTGCTGCTGGTGATCGTCGCGTTCGTGTGGACGCTGGGCGCGCTGCTGATCAGTCAGGTGACGATGCTGGTCGGCAACGCGCCCGACTATGTCCAGGACCTCGTCGACTGGTTCAATTCGACGTTCCACCAGGATCTTTCCGGCGACGACCTGACCAAGTACGCCTCGGAGTGGAGCTCGACGATCGAGGGCTATCTGGTCGGTCTGGCCGGAAACGTCTGGGGCATCGGCACGGTCGCGATCGGCGCGATCTTCCAACTGCTCGGGGTCTTGCTGTTCACCTTCTACTTCGCCGCCGACGGCCCGCGCTTCCGCACCTGGGTGTGCTCGCTGCTGCCGCCCAAGCAGCAGAAGCACGTGCTGCGGGCGTGGGACATCGCGGTCGAGAAGACCGGCGGCTACATCTATTCGCGCGCGCTGCTGGCGCTGTGCTCGGCGGTCGCCCACTACGTCGCGCTGCGGGTGCTCGACGTGCCGTCGGCGTTCGCGCTGGCGCTGTGGGTCGGCGTGGTCTCGCAGTTCATCCCGACCGTCGGCACCTACCTGGCCGGCGCGCTGCCGGTGCTGGTCGCGCTGGTGCACGATCCGATCACCGCGCTGTGGATCCTGCTGTTCATCGTCGGCTACCAGCAGTTCGAGAACTACGTGCTGCAGCCGCGGATCACGGCGACCACCCTGGACATGCATCCGGCGGTGGCCTTCGGCGCGGTGATCGCGGGCGCGGCCCTGCTCGGCCCGACGGGCGCGCTGCTGGCCATCCCGGTGACGGCGACGCTACAGGGTTTCGCGGGGGCCTATGTGCGGCGCTACGAGGTCACCGAGGACGCCGACACCCCGCCACCGACGAAGAAGAAGCGCAAGTCCAAGCAGCCGGAACCCGCCGAGCAGAGCGAGGAGTAGGCCGTCATGGCGATCCTGCTGTCCCTGGTGTCGATGCTGTCGACGCTGTTCGGTGGCTTCGTCGCCATGCGGATCGGCGACCGCAAGCATCTGGTGCTCGGGCTGGCCGCCGGCGTCATGCTCGGGCTGGTCGCCTTCGATCTGATCCCCGAGGCGCTCGAGCAGTCCTCGGGCGAGGTGTACGGCGTGCCGGTGGTGCTGATCGCGGCGGTGGTGGGGTTCCTCAGCATCCACATCCTCGAGCGCGCGGTCGCGATCCACACCGGTCACGAAGGCGAATTCGGTTCGCACCACCACGGATTCGAGTCGGTCGGGCTGCTCGCCGCGGCGGGCCTGATCTTCCACAGCACCCTGGACGGTTTCGGCATCGGCCTCGGCTACCAGGCGGGCGCCACCGTCGGCATGTCGGTGGCGATCGCGGTGATCTGCCACGACTTCGCCGACGGCTTCAACACTTTCACCATCCCCACGCTGTACGGCAACGCCCGCAAACGGGCGCTGACCCTACTCGGGCTCGACGCCGTCGCCCCCGTGATCGGCGCGATCCTCGGCACCCTCATCCATGTCCCCGAGCAGTGGATCGGCCTGTACCTCGGCTACTTCGCCGGTTTCCTGCTCTACCTGGCCACCGCCGACATCCTGCCCGAGGCGCACGCCGAGCACCCGTCCCGGCTGACCCTGCTGAGCACCGTCACCGGCGTGGCCGCGATGTTCGGCGTCGCCGCGATCAGTCACTGACCGGGCGCACCAGGCGCACGACCGCGTCCACCGACGCATCGACCAGCGCGTCGTCGAGCGGCAGGTGTCCGAAGAGCGCGCGAAAGTAGATCGGCGCGGCCACCGCGTCCAGCACGAAGTCCAGGTCCACGCCCGGATCGACCGCACCGCGCGCCATCGCCGCGCGCAGGGCGGTCGCGGTGCTCGCCCGGCGCGGTTCGAAGACCGTCGCCAGGAAGTGCGCGCGCAGGTCGGGATCGTTGGCGAGGTCGGCGACCAGCGCGGGCAGTACCCGGTCGAGGCAGGTGTCGCGCAGCGCGGCGACCAGCTCACGCAGCGCCACGGTGAGATCCGCGCGCAGGTCGCCGGTATCGGGTGTCGGCCGCACGCCCAGCATCTCGGCGACCACCGCGACGACCAGATGCCGTTTGGACGGCCAGCGCCGGTAGATCGCGGGCCGATGGACCCCCGACCTGGTCGCCACCTCGCCGATGGACAGTTCGGCATAACCCCTGTCGGCGAGCACTTCCCGGGTCGCGGCGAGCACCGCGGCGTCGATGCGGTCCTCGCGCGCGCGTCCCGGCATCAGAACACCGGCCGCGGCACGAGCATGACGATCCATCCGTCCGGATCGGGAAAGGCCATGCCGCCGTTGGCCGCCCAGTACGGGTTCTCGGCGGGGACCGGCTGCGCGCCGAACTCGCCGAGCCTGCGCACCGCGTCGAACATGGCGGACTCGCCGTCGAAGTAGAGCACCAGCAGGTTCTCGGCGCTCGGCGCCGTGCCGGGACTGCCGTCGACGTGGGTGGTGAATTCGAGGTGGTAGTCGGTGCCGGGCAGGCCGAGCATCACTCCGTCGTAGCCGGCGTGGTTGTCGAATCGGTACAGCTCACGCAGGCCCAGCCCGTCGACGTAGAAGCGCACCACCTCGTCGAGACGGTCCGTCGGGCGGGCGATCCGGACCTGCGCGACGCGCAGGGAGTCCGGCCAGGTCGTCGGGTCCAAGCCAAAACAGTACAGTACGTACCGTAACGAAGCCAGGTCGTCAGTGCAGGTCGTGCAGCAGCTCGGCGAGGGTGAGGCGCAGCTTGTCCATGCGAGAACGGCTGTAGTGGGCGGTGTCGTATTCGAGCTGGAGGGTGAGTCGGCCGGCGATCGTGAAGACGGTGAGCTTCGGCGGCATGGCCGGGCCCATGGCGAAGACGTCGTCACGCAGGAAGGCGAGGTCGTCGGGGAACGAATGTGGCCGCAGGCGGCCGATATTGGAGATGGCCAGCGTCGGCGGGGACGACAGCAGGCCGGCGGTGAACTCGTCGGCGACCCGCTGGACCGCGAGCGGAAAGCGGGCGGGCTCGCGGCGTTCCAGCCCGGCGCGTAAGCCGGATTCGACCATCCGGGCCAGCTCGAGCGGACCGGCGTCACCGGTGGCACGCACCAGAATCCCGGAGCCCGACGCGTAGTTGACCATCGTCTCGACCGGCACCGGCGGGTGGACCGCACCGCGCACATCAGCCGCGTAGCCGAAGAACAGCGGCAGCGCGCCCGGCTCGGGGAACCGGCTGCGAACGGCGGCCAGCGCCGCGCCGCTGACGACACTGTTGACCGAAATCCCCTGCGCGCGTGCCACTGCCACCAGGTCGGCGGTCGCCTCGGCGGACAATTCGATGCGCTGCATGGCGAACCGGCCGAGCGGGTCGGCGCCGGTCCCGTCACCGTCGCGGGGCAGCACGCGCGGGGCGTCGCCGGGGCTCATCGTCATCGCGCCCGCCCGCAAGTCGTCCAGCCACGAGTCCGCTTCGGCCGCCGTCACCACCTCGGCCAGGCGGGTGTCCATCGCCTCTGGCAGCCGCTGATCCGGATCAGGCTGCGGCACAGCGTCTCCGGTCACGTGCGCGGTGTAGTGCCGCCACAGCCGATCCAGCAGCGCGAACCCCGAGCGACCGTCGGAGATGCCGTGATGGACGACGAGCACGATCTGCTGCCGCGCGCCCGCGCGCAGCAGGTAGGCGCGGAACAGCCCGTCGCGCCAGTCCTGCGGCGCGTTGATCAGTGCGAGGTACTCGGCGTCGCCACCCTCGACGACATCGAGGCGCGGGCGGAACTCGTCGTCGCGGACGAAGCGATCGCCCACCACCCGGCTGCGCAGCAGCGGGTGCGCGGCGGCCAGCTCGTCGAGCACCCGTCGGAGGATTGCGAGGTCGAGCGAGCCGTAGACGGTGCTGGCGAGGAACAGCGGCATTCCGGCGGTCGGCACGTTGCCGAGGGTGGTGTCGGTGCCGAAGTAGGTGGATTCGAGCGGGGAAATCGGGCGCTGAGCGGTCATGACGCCAACATACAACTGTTTCAAACACTTGTCACTGACGTTTGTTTGAAACCGATGTCACAAACAGGCGTATGCGGTCCTTGCTATCGTGCGCGGGTGGGAACCCGAGAAGATCTGCTCGACGCCGCCAAGCGCTGCCTCGCCGAACGCGGCTACGCCCGCACCACCGTGCGCGACATCGTCGCCGCCTCCGGCACCAACCTGGCGGCCATCAACTATCACTTCGGCACCCGCGACAAGCTGCTGCAACAGGCGATGCTGGAGTCCAGCGCCACCGCGGTGCAGCACATCCTGGACTCGCTGCCCGCCGCGGACCCGACCGACCCCACCGCCCGCCTCGAGGACTTCTGGCAGCGCCTGATCACCTCGTTCGGCGAGGACCGCGCGCTCTGGCAGGCCAACGCCGAATGCCTCAATCAGGCGCTGCACTCCCCCGAACTCCGCGCCGAACTCGGCGCCGCCCAGGAACTGGCCCGCAGCGGTCTGTCCGAGGCCTTCGGCGACGACCGCGATCTCGGCGCCGTCCTACAGACGATGATCGGCGGCCTGCTGCTGCAATGGCTGATCGACCCCGAGCACGCCCCCACCCCCACCCAGCTCACCGCAGGGGTCCGGGCCCTGCTCCCCCGGACATGACAACGGGCGCACCGGATACCGGTGCGCCCGTTGTCCCTTCGAGCTATTCGGCCGCGGTCGCGGCTTCGGCCGCCTCGGCGGCCAGTGCCCGGCGGCGCACGCGGCGCGCGGCGGCGACCATGTTTCGCAGCGAGGGCTCGAGCTGCCAGTAGTGGCGGGTCTTCAGGCCGCCGTCCGGGTTGGCCCAGAGTCGTTGCGGGGTCACCGCTTCGGCGGCCTGGGTGAGCAGTTCGTCGAGCTCGTCGATATCGGGGATGCGGGCCGAGCGGCTCTCGTACACACCGGGGCCGACGCCGTGGCTGAGGCCGTGGCCGGTGGCGACGTCCTCGGTGAGCGCCTGCATCACCCATTCGATCGAGCGGGTCGCCACGATCGCGGTGACGTCGGCGTCGAGCTGCTCGATCGCGTCGACCACCTCGGTGCGCCCGGAGTAGCCGATGTGGGTGTGGATCTGGGTGTCGGCCCGCACACCGGAGGTGGCCAGCTTGAAGGCGCCGACCGCCCAGCGCAGGTACTCCTCGCGCCCCTGCGGACGCGGCGGCAGCAGCTCACGGATGGCGGGCTCGTCGACCTGGATGATCGCGATGCCCGCCTTCTCCAGGTCCACCACCTCGTCGCGGATGGCCAGCGCCACCTGGTCGGCGGTCTCGTAGAGCGGCTGGTCCTGGCGCACGAACGAGCGGGCCAGCATGGTCACCGGACCGGTGACCATGCCCTTGACCGGCTTGTCGGTCAGCGACTGGGCGTAGGTGGTCCAGTCGACCGACATCGGCGCGGGCCGCGAGACATCGCCGTAGATGATCGGCGGGCGCACACAACGCGAGCCGTACACCTGCACCCACCCGAAGCGGGTGGTGGCGAAGCCGTCCAACTGCTCGGCGAAGAACTGGATCATGTCGTTGCGCTCGTGCTCACCGTGCACGAAGACATCGAGGCCGATGTCCTCCTGCAGCCGGATCGTCGCCTCGATCTCGGCCTCGACCTGCTTGCGGTAGTCCTGCTCGGACAGCCGGCCCTGGGCCACCTCGTGGCGGGCCTGGCGCAGTCTGACGCTCTGCGGAAACGAGCCGAGCGTGGTCGCGGGCACCACCGGCAGGTTCAGCCGCTCCTGCTGGGCGGCGCGGCGCTCGATGTACGGCTCGCGCTCGCGCATCTCCGGGGTCACCGCGTACACGCGCTGGCGCACGGCGTGCTTCTGCTTGAAGTGCACCTCGGTCGGGCGCTTGCGCCAGTTGTCCGAGGGCCCCTCGGTGAGCGCCTTGGCCAGCGAGACCACCTCGCCCACCTTCTGCTTGGCGAAGGCGAGCCGGTCGGCCACGTTGCCGTCGATGTCGTACTCGGCGAGCACGTCGTAGGGCACGTGCAGCAGCGTGGTGCCGGTGGACACGACCAGGTCGGGGCAGACCTCGGCGATCGAGTTCAGGTAGCTCAACGTGACGAAACGGTCGGCACGCCAGACGTTGGTGCCGCTGATGACACCGGCGTAGAGACGCTTGCGCTTGATCCCCGGGATCGCGGCCAGCTCCTCCGGCGTCATCCGATAGGACGACAGGTCAAGGCCGATCGCCTCGACATTGCTCGCGGCCAGGATGCGCAGCGCCTCACCGAAATCGCCGTACTGGCCGGTGACCAGGATGCGCGGGCGCAGCGGCGCCTTGGCCAGCCGCTGGTAGGCCTTGTCGAAGGCGGCCAGTTCGGCGGCCGATCGCTCGCCGGTGAAGCAGGGCTCGTCGAGCTGCACACAGGTCGAGCCGCGCTTGGCGAGGATCTCGAACAGTTCCTCGTAGAACGGCAGCAGCTTGTCGAGCAGGCTCAGCGTGTCGAACTCGGCCTCGCCGGGCACGTGGCCCGCCTTCGACAGCAGCAGCAGCGACACCGGGCCGAGCACGACCGGGCGCAGTTCGATCCCGCGCGCGATCGCCCGGTCCCACTCGTCGAGCAGGGCCTCCGGATGCAGCGAGAACGTGGTGTCGGCGTCGAGTTCGGGCTGGCGGTAGTGGTAGTTGGTGCCGAAGAAGCGCACCAGCTCCAGCGGCGGCAGGTCCGGGTTGCCGCGCGCCATCAGGAAGTAGAAGTCCAGGGGGTGCATGCCCTCCTGGTGCTCCTTGAACCGCGACGGCACGGCGCCGAAGAGCAGCGCGTTGTCCAGGATGTGGTCGTAGAAGGAGAAGGTGTTGCCGGGCACCTGGGTCAGCCCGGTCGCGGCCAGCTCGTTGAACTGGCGCTCCTGGATGTCCCGGCCTACGGCGAGCAGTTCCTCGCGCTCCAGCGATCCGCGCCAATACGACTCGAGCGCACGCTTGAGCTCGCGGTGCGGACCGATCCTCGGATATCCGAGAACGCTCGACCCGAATCCATCGGTGACGTTGACCATGACCGGGATACTCCCTTTCGATCACCTGCGCCGGCACCCGGACGACGCCGGACCCGCGCATTGCTGCGCTCGACATATCGCCGGGCCACGCTGACGCGTCCGGCAACAGCAGCTTAGGCCGCGCGCGCGGGCCTTCGCCGTTCCCCCTGCAAACACCCCCGAAATGACCGAAGGCCACCGTCATCGCGTAGTCGGTGATGACGGTGGCCTCCGGGGAGCAAACCCCTACTTGCCGTACTGGTAGAAGCCGGCGCCGGTCTTCTTGCCCAGCAGGCCCGCCTCGACCATCCGCATCAGCAGCGGCGGAGCCGAGTACAGCGGCTCCTTGAACTCGGCGTACATCGAGTCCGCGATCGATTTCACGGTGTCGAGGCCGACGAGGTCGGTCAGCGCCAGCGGGCCCATGGGGTGGGCACAGCCGAGCACCATCGCCTTGTCGACGTCTTCCTTGGTGGCGAAGCCCGACTCGACCATCCGGATGGCCGAGAGCAGGTACGGCACCAGCAGCGCGTTGACGACGAAGCCGGAGCGGTCGGCCGAGCGGACGACCTGCTTGCCCAGGATGTCGGCGGCGAACTGCTCGGCGCGCTTGGCGACCGGCTCGCTGGTCTTGAGGGTGGTGACCAGCTCGACCAGCGGCAGCACGGGGACCGGGTTGAAGAAGTGCAGGCCGACCACGCGCTCGGGGTTCGCCGTGGCGACCGCGATCTTCATGATCGGGATGGAGGAGGTGTTGGAGGCGAGCACGGCGTCGGGGTCGGTGACGACCTTGTCCAGCTCGCTGAAGATGGCCGTCTTGACCTCTTCGTTCTCGACAACGGCCTCCACGACCAGCTGACGGTCGGCGAAGTCGCCGAGATCGGAGGTGAAGCGCAGCCGCCAGGCCGCCTGCTCGCGCTCCCGCTCGGTGATCTTGCCGCTGCTCACGCCACGGTCCAGCGAGCGCAGGATCCGAGCGCGGCCCGCGGCGGCGAGTTCGCGACTGGTCTCGTAGACGAGGACGTCGACGTGCGCGCGTGCGCACACTTCCGCGATGCCCGCGCCCATCTGTCCGGCGCCGATGATGCCGACGCGCTGAATCTTCTCGCTGCTCACGTCCCGCTCCTGCTGTGTGTCTGGCTCTGGGGTGGCTGGGGTGGTCATGACGACCAAGTTATAGGGATGCCCTCCCACACCGGGGCTGTTCGGCGTGGGAGGGCGTACACCCCTACCGGAGTAGAGGAAATGGTGTTGCTAGTCGAAGCAACCCCGGCGGATCAGTGGAACTGACCCTCTTCGGTGGAGCCCTTCAGGGCAGCCGTCGAGGTGTTCGGGTCCACGGTGGTGGCGATGGTGTCGAAGTAGCCGGCACCGACCTCACGCTGGTGCTTCACGGCGGTGAAGCCACGCTCGGCGGCAGCCTTGAACTCGCGCTCCTGCAGGTCGACGAACGAGGTCATGCCGTCGCGGGCGTAGCCGTACGCCAGGTCGAACATGCCGTAGTTCAGCGAGTGGAAGCCGGCCAGGGTGATGAACTGGAACTTGAAGCCCATCGCGCCGAGCTCACGCTGGAACTTCGCGATGGTCGCGTCGTCCAGGTGCGCCTTCCAGTTGAAGGAAGGCGAGCAGTTGTAGGCCAGCAGCTGGTCCGGGAACTCGCTGCGGACGGCCTCGGCGAACTTGCGCGCGACCTCGAGGTCCGGCACGCCGGTCTCCATCCAGATGAGGTCGGCGTAGGGGGCGTAGGCCTTGGCACGCGCGATGCAGGGCTCGATGCCGTTCTTCACACCGAAGAAGCCCTCGGCGGTACGGGTGCCGTCCAGGAACTCACGGTCGCGCTCGTCCACGTCGGTGGTGAGCAGGGTGGCGGCCTCGGCGTCGGTGCGGGCGATGATCACCGACGGCACGTCGGCGACGTCGGCGGCCAGACGCGCGGAGGTCAGGGTGCGGATGTGCTGCTGGGTGGGGATCAGCACCTTGCCACCGAGGTGGCCGCACTTCTTCTCCGACGCCAGCTGGTCCTCCCAGTGGACACCGGCGGCACCCGCGGCGATCATCGCCTTCTGCAGCTCGTAGGCGTTCAGCGCGCCACCGAAGCCGGCCTCGGCGTCGGCCACGATCGGGGCCAGCCAGTTGGCGACCGAGTTGTCACCCTCGACCTTGGAGATCTCGTCGGCGCGCAGCAGCGCGTTGTTGATGCGACGGACCACCGACGGGACCGAGTTCGCCGGGTACAGCGACTGGTCGGGGTAGGTGTGGCCGGACAGGTTCGCGTCACCGGCGACCTGCCAACCCGACAGGTAGATGGCCTTCAGGCCGGCGCGAACCTGCTGCACGGCCTGGTTGCCGGTGAGGGCGCCGAGGGAGTTGATGTAGTCCTCGTTGTTCACGAGGTCCCACAGGATCTCCGCACCGCGGCGGGCGAGGGTGTGCTCCTCGACAACGTTGCCCTGCAGGGCGACGACCTGCTCGGCGGTGTAGTTGCGGGTGATGCCCTTCCAGCGCGGGTTGGTGTCCCAATCCTGCTGGATCTCCGCAGCGGTCTTCGGGGTGCCGACAGTCGACATCTCTGACTCCACTTCCTCGGTGTGGTCGGTGCTCCTACGGTCCAGCCGTGAAACAACCGGCGGCTTAACGCTTTCGGTTGCGCGACTCGTACTGCTGAAGCAATTTGCAGGCTTGCTAGGACTAGCTAGGGCCTGAGGGGTGTACTTCCACACGATGGCACACCAGGAAATAGCCGTCTACCTGTTGCTTATGTGAATCTCAGCTAGGTTTGCCGCCGCGTTTGCTAACTTTGCGAAATTTGCGGGCTAATTGCAAGCACCCGCCCTACCGACCGGTAGCGCTGACCAGGAGTTTTAGCATAACGCCCGTACTGTTAGCGCTTCCCGCCCGGGCGCCGCCCGACACGCCCAACCCTCGCACCTTGTGAGCTGTTTCACACACCACGCCGGGCAGGAATGGTGTGCGTGTCGTCACTGCATTCGCCCGAGGTCGACGCGCACCCCGGAAGCGGGGGCGCGGTGGGCAGTCCTGGACACTCGTCCGCGAAGACGAGAGGGTGACCCCATGAGGATTTCGAGGATCGCGGCCACGTCGAAGGTCGCGCTGACGGTGGTCGCGGCGACGGCCGCGGTGAGCCTGGTGCCGATGGCGGCGAGCGCGCAGCCGGCACCGCGGGCCGGGAGTGTCGTCGGCGTCGAGGCACTGTCCCCGGCAGCGACGCTGCCCGGCTCGGCGCGCGCCGAGCGGTTGCTCTACCGGTCGACGACCGCGGGCGACCAGCCGACCACGACCAGTGCCGCCGTGTACTTCCCGACGGGCGAGGCGCCCGCGGGCGGGTGGCCGGTGATCGCGTGGGCGCACGGCACCGTTGGCCTCGGGGACGACTGCGCGTACAGCGTGGCGGGCCCCGCCGCGGTCGAACGCGACTGGGCCTACCTCGGCACCTGGCTGAGCCAGGGGTACGCGGTCGTGGCGGCCGATTACGCGGGCCTCGGCGGCCCGGGTGAGCACCCGTATCTCAACGGCGTGGTGGAGGCGCACAACGTGGTCGACGCGGTGCGCGCGGCCACCACGCAGTACCCGGCGCTGTCGAACAAGTGGGCCGTGGTCGGCCAGTCGCAGGGCGGCGGCGCCGCGGTGTTCACCGCTCGCTACGCCACCGAGTTCGGCGGTTCCGCCCTCGACTATCGCGGCGCGGTCGGCACCGGCGTGCCCGCCTACATCGAGGACGTCATCGGCCTACTCGGCCCCGGCATGCCGCCGATCGCGCTGAGCGCGCACCTGTCGGCCTACGTGCTCTACATCCTCAACGGCCTGCGCACCACCTTCCCCGAGCTCGACATCGACAGCCTGCTCACCGAGTCGGGCCGCGACTGGGTCGTCCGCGCCCAAACCGGTTGCATCGGCCCGCTCGGCGACGAACTCGCCGCCGCGAAGCCCAGCCTGGGCAGCCTGCTCGCCCGCCCGCTCTCGTCGATTCCCGATCTGCGCGGGCTGCTCGCGCGCTACATGGGCCTGCCGGAATCCGGCTACGACCGGCCGGTGTTCCTGGGCCAGGGCCTGCGCGACACCGATGTGGTCACCCCCGAGACCCTGCGCTTCGCCGCGGTGCTGACCGCGAACCGCCAGCCGGTCACCGTCCGCACCTACCCCACCGACCACGACGGCACGGTCAACGCCTCCCTCGTCGACTCGCTGCCGTTCGTCCACGGCCTCTTCGCCTGAGCACCGGACCCGGCCCGGTCAGGGCCGGGTCCGCGCCAGGACCGCGCGCACGACGGCGGCGTACGCGGCGGGATGGGTGAGATTCCCGTTGTGACCGCCGGGGAATTCGACCAGCGGCGCGTCTCGCAGCTCGGCCAGCTCGCGCGCGCACTTGTGGTCGAAGACCTGCGGCCCGGTGGTGCGCCCGGTCGCGGGCACGATGCGCACCGGTGATTCCCGCAGCGCCGTGACATCGACGCAGTCGGCCCGGACGGCGGTGAAGTCGTGGCCGAGGAAGTACTCGAAGTTGCGTGCGCGCTCGGCGGTGATCGGCGCGAGCCGCACCCCGGGCTCGACATCCTGGTTCGCCGGATCGATCCCGAGCGTGCGCACCATCGGTGCCAGCGCCGACCGCCAGCCTTCCGCGCGGAAGACCTCCTGGCACTGCGCGAGTTCCGCCAGGTGATGGGCCCGCTCGGTCGCGGCCAGCAGCCACGGACTCACCGGCTCGTGCGCGATCAAGGTGCTCAGTTGCCCCGGATGCGTCACCGCCAGGTGCAGCCCGATCGAGGCGCCCATACTGCAGCCGAGCATCGCCACCGGCGCGTCGGTGAGCGCGGCGAGCAGCCGGTGCGCATCGTCGGCGTGGGTGGCCATCGACGCGCCCGGCGTGCCGTGGATCCGGCTGCGCGAGAGCCCGCGCCGGTCGTAGGTGATGACGGTGAAGTCCGCCTCCAGTTCCCGCACCAGCGCTTCGCTGCGCCGCGCGCCCCCCTCCCCGCTCTGCGAGATCAGCAGCATCGGCCCGTGGCCGCGCACCTCGTAGTACAGCTCGGCGTCGGGAACCGGCAGCGTGTCGGCGTGAATCGTGCTCATGCCACCCACCGTAATTCATCAAATTTGATACATCAAGAGTGATGTAACTTGAGCGGTATGGATGGAGTCGAACTGTTCCTGCTCGGGCGAACGCTGATGAAGATCGGCGAGGAGGCCCTGCCCACGGCGGGTCTCGGCGGCGGGCACCGCCCGGTGCTGGTGGTCACCAGCGACATCGTCGCCCACCCGGACAGCACCGTCGGCGAGATCGCCCGCCGCACCGGACTGCCGCAGAGCGCGGTGTCGACGGCGGTAGCCCGGCTCGAGGAGGCGGGCTCGATCACCACCGCCACCGACCCGCGCGACCGCCGTCGCACCGTCATCCGCCCGGCGGAACGGATCTCGGCGCGGGTCGCCCAGATCCGCGCATCCACCATCGACGCGGCCGTCGCCGCGGCTCTGCCCACCGCCGACCCGGCCGCGACCGCCGAGGTACTCCAGGCCTTGGACGTCCTCGCCCGGCACTTGCGCCCGCGGGGCACGGAACCACGATAGAAGTGCCGCGCCCCTCGAATTCGGGAGCGCGGCCGGACTTCTCACACCATCGGCGGATGCACCTTGCGCCAATGTTCGGCGATGTCGATCCGCCGGGCGATCCACACTCCGTCATGGGCCTGCACGTGATCGAGGAACCGTTCCAGCGCCGCGGTCCGCGCGGGCCGGCCCGCCAGGCGACAGTGCAAACCGATCGACAGCATCTTCGGACTGCCCTCGGCGCCTTCGCGATACAGCACGTCGAACGCGTCGCGCAGGTGCGCGAAGAACTCGTCGCCGTTGGCGAAGCCGGCCGGGGAGGCGAAGCGCATGTCGTTGGTGTCGAGGGTGTACGGCACGACCAGGTGGTTCTGACCCCGCACCTCGGTCCAGTACGGCAGATCGTCGGCGTAGGAGTCGGAGTCGTAGACGAATCCGCCGTGCTCGACGACGAGCTCCCTGGTATTCGGCGAATCGCGGCCGGTGTACCAGCCCAGCGGGGCCGCGCCGGTCAGCTCGGTGAGCACGCGCACCGCCTCGGCCATGTCCGCGCGCTCGATATCGCGATCGATGAGCTGATACGACTTCCATTGCAGCCCGTGACAGGCGATCTCGTGGCCGAGCTCCCGAAAGGCCGCCACCGCTTCGGGATTACGCTGCATGGCCCGCGCCACCGCGAAGATGGTGAGCGGCAGCCCGCGCCGCTCGAAGGCGCGCAGCACCCGCCACAGCCCGGCGCGGGAGCCGTACTCGTAGAGCGATTCCATGCTCATGTGCCGGTTCGGGAACGCCTCGGCCGGAGTCATCTCGGACAGGAAGGTCTCCGAGTGCGGCGACCCGTCGAGGACGTTGTTCTCCCCGCCCTCCTCGTAATTCAGCACGAACTGCACGGCGACCCGCGCGCCGCCGGGCCACTGCGGATCCGGCGGATTCGGGCCATAGCCGACGAAGTCACGAATCTCACGCCCACCCGTCACCCGATCGCCGCCCCTCACGGAATCGCCGCGCGATACTGTGCTCATCCCAGCTCCCCGTAGAGCCGCAGGCGGGCGAGGCCGCCGTCGGGATAGATGTCGAGGCGTACCTCCTCCACCGAAGCGGCGGCAGGCGCGAGCGCGAACCGATGCCTGGTGTCGGGCAGCAGATCGGTGCGCGGCAGCAGCTCGACCTGGGTGCCGTCGTTGGTGAAGCCGGTGAGCGAAGCCGCGCCGGGGCTGTTGCCGAGGAAGCAGGAAGTGTCGATCTCGGCGAGCCGGATCGCGCCCGGACCGGCCAATCTGATGCGCACCCAATCGTTTCCGTCGTCGCGGCGTCGAGCGGTCTCCCAGCCGTCGCCCATCACCCTGGCCAGGCCGGGGTAGAGCAGCTGGTTGGGCGAGCTGTAGAAGCGGTTGGAGCAGTCCAGGACGAGTGCGCCGTTCTCCAGCGCGGCCAGGTCGAGCGGGCCGAGGCCCAACAGCGTCGGGTCGGGTCTGCCCTCGCCGTGCACGCGCAGGCGGGCGACGCCGCCGTCGGGGTGCATGGTGAGTTTCACGTGGGTCCAGCGGCTTTCGCTGTCGATGGGGAACGGATTGCGGCTGTCGCCACCCACCTTCACCCGGTCGAGCAGGGTGACCCAGTCGGTGCGAGCGGCGATCTCCTCGGCGGGCGGATACCCCTCGATCGCCAGCGCCGCCAGCGACACCTCGGGCGGGTAGTTGCCCTTGAACCAGGCGGTGTCCACCACGACACCGCGGATCACGCCCGGCACGCCGAGCCGCACGATGGCGCTGTCGTCGCCGGGCCTGCCCCGGTGCCGTCGGGTCTCCCAGCCGTCGTAGACCTGCCCCTTGTGCCCGAAGGTGGCCGGTCGATATTCCGACGGACCCGGGTTGACCAGGTTCTCCTTCTCCGCGAAGAACTCGTCGTTCGCCCAGATCACCGACCCGCCGAGGGATCGAACCGCCAGATCGGGGAGCAGCGTGAAATCGTCGCCGCCGAGGTGTGTGGTCACCGTTGCCTCCTATGCCTCAGGTGCTGCGGGCCCAGCCCGCCATGGAGTACTGCCTGCGCGTCTCGCCGCGCGGCCGCT
Organism: Nocardia sp. NPDC087230; assembly: GCF_044744725.1. Classification (NCBI taxonomy): domain Bacteria; kingdom Bacillati; phylum Actinomycetota; class Actinomycetes; order Mycobacteriales; family Nocardiaceae; genus Nocardia; species Nocardia sp. NPDC087230. The sequence goes on along the minus strand of NZ_JBIUYV010000001.1, from coordinate 168,313 downwards.
CGAATCAGCGGCGCGCCGCGGTCGTCCGAGCGCGACATCGCCCGAGCCGCATGGCGTTGGCTTGCCGATGCCCCGGCACTCCCCGGTGGGTCATCGCGCATCCTGTGGCGCGTACGTGCGCGCGACCAGCGCCTCGAGCACCGCGACGGTGAGTTCCGGTGCCCGCGTGCGGAGTTCGTCGGCGGTGACTGCACCACAGCGCAGGCCGCGCAGCACCGTGGTGGCGAGGGCTTCCGCGGTGGCGGGCTCATCGATTACGCCGCCGGAGCGCCGGTCCAGATAGGCCAGCAGGCGCGGGACGGCGACGTCGATGGCGGTGCGGAAGAAGTCGTAGGTGGCCAGCCAGCGGGTGATCAGGTGCCCGGGATGCATGTCCCAGCCCTGGTAGTAGCCGCGCCGCAGGGCCCGCTCGACCAGACGATGGTGATTGCGCAACGCGCCTTCGGGATCGGCGTCCGGCACGATCTGGGTGGAGCCGTCACAGATCCACACCCCGGTCTGGGCGGCGGCGACCTGCATCACGGCCTTGGCGTGGTCGGCCGCCGGATGGTCGAGGGCCTGATCGGTGGCGGCGATGCCGCAGGCGGCGGTGTAGTCGTAGGTGCCGAAGTGCAGTGCGCTGCACCGCCCGTCGGCCAGGGTGATCATCCGGGAGATCGGCGCCGTGCCATCGGGGGCGATGATCGCCTGCGGGCTCTCGATCTGGAGTTCGAAACGCAGGGTCCGCTCGGGCAGCCCGTGCACCGCCTCGATCCCGGCGCAGAGATCGACGATCGCCGAGACCTGTTCGGCCGCGCGGATCTTCGGGACGGTGAACACGAAGCCGGGCGCGACCCCGCCCGCCGCGTCGAGCACGAGTTCGAGGGTCCGCAGGGCGCGCCTGCGCTCGGCGGCGGCCAATCCCTTGGTGCGAACGCCGAACGAGCTGGGAGCGCCGGGAGTTCCGGCCCAGCTCGCCAAGGCCTTGCCCGCGGCGGCCGCGGCCGCGTCCTCCTCGTCGTCGGCGCGGAAACCGTAGCCGTCCTCGAAGTCGATCCGCAGGTCCTGCACCGGCTGCTCGGTCAGCCTGCGGCGCACGGCCGACAGCGCGTCGGTGGCGTCGAGGCCGACGAGGAGATCGGCGTGCCGGTGCAGCAGCTCCAGCGCGGCCGCGCCCCACTCGGCGGGGGTGTCGGCATCGGCGCGGTCGGCGGCCACATAGGCGGTGTGCACCGGCTGGATCCGGTCACCCGCTCCCGGGTAGCGCGTCCGCAGGCCGGCGTCGACGGCGTCGAGGGTGGCGTCGATGCGGGCGCGGATGTGCTCGGGTAGCTGGGAGTTCACCCGGCGGCTCCTTCCTGGATGAGCCGCCACACACGGTCGGCGGTCATCGGCAATCGGTCCGGTCGGGCGCCGACGGCGTCGCGGATCGCGTTCGCCAGGGCCGGCGCCACCGGGTTGTACGGGGACTCACTCATCGATTTGGCACCCAGCGGGCCCAACTCGTCACTGGTTTCGGCGAAATACACCTCCGTGCGGGGCAGGTCGGCGAACTGGGGAAGGTGATAGTGCCGCAGTGTCCGAGTGGTCACCACGCCCCGCTCGGTGCGCATGTCCTCGTAGAGCGCGGTACCCAGCGCCTGCGCCACCCCGCCCTCCACCTGACCGCGCAGCTGCACCGGATTGACCACGGTGCCCGCGTCGGCCACCTGGATCGATTGCAGGACGCGCACCTCGCCGGTGCCCGGCCGGACCGCCACCCGGAAGGCGTGCACATTGAAACTCACCGAGCGCGGGGTCCCCGCGTGGGTGCCGTGCGCGATCAGCTCCCCGTCGGCGAGCAGCTCCTCGGCGGTCATCAGCTCGGCGCCGCATCGCACCCCGGCCGCCGACAGCACGCAGTCGCGTTCCGGGTGCCCGCTGACCTTCGCGGCCCTGGCCAGCAGCATCGCGTGCAATTCCAGCGCCGCCGCGTAGGCGGCCTTGCCCGCGACCATGGTGCCGGTGGAACCGAACGCGCCGGTGTCGTGCCCGACGACGTCGGTGTCGGACTGCCGGATCCGGATCCGGTCGGCGGTCGTGGCCAGCGCGGTCGCGGCCAGCTGCGCGTGCACCGTGGTGGTGCCGTTGCCGAATTCCGCCGTGCCGACACCGATCTCGTAGGTGCCGTCGGGGAGCAGGCGGGCGGTGGCGTCGGCGTGGTGGCCGCGTGGGGGCACGGTGGCGATCATCGCCACGGCCATCCCCTCGCCGATGCGCCAATCCGGGTCCGGCGCGGTGACGCCGTTGCCCCGGCGCAGTGCCCGCTGGGCGGTGTCGAGGCACTGGTCGAGGCCGTAGCTGCCGAAGGTGAGGTCGCCCTCGTCGACTTCGGCGCCGGTGAACCGGTCGCCGGGAACGACGACATTGCGGCGCCGGAATTCGAACGGATCGATGCCGAGCTCCCTGGCCAGTTCGTCGATGGCCGACTCGACGCCGAAGATCACCTGGCCGAGCCCGTAGCCACGGAACGCGCCGGAGCGAACGTTGTTGGTGTACACCGCCTGTGCGTCGACCCGCTTGTTCGGGCAGCGGTACACCGCCACCGATTCGCCGACGGCGTGGAACATCACGCCCGCGCTGTGGTTGCCGTAGGCGCCCGCGTCGGTGAGCACATCGACCGAGAGCGCGGTCAGCAGGCCCGCAGCGTCGGCGGCCGCGGTGACCGCGACCCGCATCGGGTGCCGGCAGGTGGCGGAGGTGAATTCGTCGGTCCTGGTGAACTCGTACTGCACGGGATGCCCCGTCCGCAGCACCGCCAGCGCGATCAGATCCTCGGCCAGCATCTCCTGCTTGGCCCCGAAGCCGCCGCCGACCCTGGCCGCGAACACCCGCACCCGACCCCGATCGAGCCCGAACACGTGGCACAACTCGTCGCGCACCAGGAACGGCACCTGGGTACTCGACCGGACGACGAGCCTGCCGGTCTCGTCCAGCCAGCCGACACCGCCGTGGGTTTCCAGGTGCACGTGCTGCACCCGGGGCGAATGCCACACCCCGCGCACCACTTTCGCCGCACCATCGATTCCGGCCTCGAAATCACCGACCCCGCCGTGGATCTCGGCGACGAGATTGCGCTCCGGATCGGCGATCCGCGCCGACTCCGGCTTGTCGCCGTGCAGCTTCGGCGCGTCGGCCGCCAGCGCGGACTCGGGCTCGAAAACAGCTGGCAGCAGGTCGTATTCGACCCGCAGCGCGCGCACTCCGGCCTTGGCCGCGTCCAGGGTCTGCCCCACCACCGCGGCCACCCGCTGGCCCGCGAACCGCACCGTGCGATCGAGGACGAAGGTGTCGTCGGGATCGTCCTCCCGGAATTCGTGCCGTGCCGTCGAGAAGGCCGTGGCGGGCGCGTCCGCGTAGCTCAGGACCAGCCGCACCCCCGGAATCGCCTCCGCCGCGGCGGTATCGATGGACACGATCCGCGCGTGCGGATGCGGGCTGGTGAGCACGGCCAGATGCCACGGCGCGACGGGCGGCATCCGCTCGCCCGCCCCGGGCACCAGATCGAGGGTGAACGGTTCTGCGCCGCGCACGATCCGCGTGCTCGCCGGCGCCCGCACCCCGTCACCCATCTGGCCGGGACCGTGCTCGCGCCGCATCGTCGCATCGACCCGAGCCTCGACCGCCCCCACCGCGGCACCGCCCACCTCGGGCCCCACCACCGCGGACACGACGGTGACCTCGTCCTCCCCCGACTCCCCGGCGACATAGGAATCCACCGCCGGGCCCCTCGCGATCAGCGGTTCACCCGAACCCACCTGGTCGTCACTCGCGCCGACCATCTGGCCCTCCCCCGAGCCGGCCACCTGACCCGCGCCAAAGCCGGCCACGTGATCGACTCCGGTCCGCGCGTCGACCTGCGAAGCGTCCGCCTTGTCGGCCGGAGATCCCTCCCTGCGATCGGCCGACCGCATCTCCTCGACGCCCGCACCGGACGACGACCTCGCTGCTGCCACGGCACCGCCCGGCCGATCCTCCCGATCATCGGCGGCCGTCTCCACAGAATGGGCGCTGTGGGATTCGCCGACATGGTCGCCCGCGCCGGGTGCGGGGGTGGACGTAGTTGTGCACAGTGATGCACAGGAGGCCGAGAGGGCGTCGGCGATGGCGCGATAGCCCGTGCAGCGGCACAGATTCCCCTTGAGCAGCTCGGCTCGCTCGGCGTCGATGACCGCGGACCGGTCGGCCTGCGCGGCGACCTGTGCGGTGGCGTCACCCCGACCGGCGGCCAGACCGGTCGCCGTGACCACCATTCCCGCAGTGCAGTAACCGCATTGGAACCCGGCGTGCTCGACGAAGCCACGCTGCACCGCGTTCGGTCCGTCGGTATCGGCCAGACCGGCGGCGGTGGTGACGCTGCGCCCGTCGGCGCGGTGCGCGGGAATCAGGCAGGAGTGGACCGGTTCGCCGTCGAGCAGGACCGAGCACGCGCCGCAATCGCCGGAGTCGCAGCCCCGCTTGACCGCGAGCTCGCCCTGTTCGCGCAGCAGGGTGCGCAAGCATTGCCCGGGACGCGCGGTCACCTCGACCGCGCGTCCGTCGATGTCCAGTCTCATGAACCACCTCCTGGTGCCGTCGTCAGCACGAGCCGGCCGCGCAGGCCGCCCTCGGCGAGCCGGGTGTGGGCCCGTACCGCCTGCTCCAGCGGCAGCGTGTCGGCCACCCGCAGGGTGAGGTCGTAGCCGGCGAGGGTGGCCAGGGCGGCACCGTCGGCGCTGATCCAGGCGTGGTGAACGCGGATGCCGCGCAACGGGATCGGGTCCGCACCAGCGACCACGGTGACGAACGAACCCCGGTTGCGCACCGCGGCCAGTGCCCTGGTGCTCAGCCCCGCGGTGTCCAGTACGGCGTCGACGCCGCCGGGCACCACCACGCGCACCGCCTCGGCCAGATCGGCGGCCTCGCGCGACACCACCCACTCGGCGCCCAGTTCCCGCACCAGATCGGCATCGGCGTCGCCCACCTGCGCGACCACCCGCAGTCCGCGCCACCGCGCGGCGATCTCGACCGCGAACCCGCCCACCGCGCCGGCCGCACCGGTCACCAGCAGGGTGTCGCCCTCGGCGAGGTCGAGCAGATCCAGCGCCTGGACCGCGGTCAGCCCGCTCAACGGCAGGGTGGCCGCCTCGATCGCGGACCGTCCGGCGGGCGCGGGCGCCACCGCCGAGGCATCGAGCACCAGATAGTCGGCGTAGCTGCCCAGCGACCGGTCGAGCAGATCCCGCAGCCCGATCACCCGCTGACCGGCGACGAACCCCGTCACCCCGGCACCGACCTCGTCGATCTCGCCCGCCACGTCCCAGCCGATCCCCGTCACCGGGCGCGGCGCCATCAGCCCGGCCTCGACCAGGGCGCCCGCCCTGGTCACCGCGTCGACGGGATTCACCGCCGCCGCCGAGACCCGGATCCGGACCTCGCCCGGTCCGGGCGCGGGGACGGGAACGTCGACGAGTTCGAGTGCTTCCGGTCCGCCGAAACTGTGGACGACCACTGCGCGCATGATGATTTCTCTCTCTTCCGTAGGTACATGTCGAACCTAGGGAGAGCTACTCTCTATCGGGAAGTACGCACTGCGAAGTGCGTACCGCACGCGAGGGAGAGCCATGACCACACGCACCGCCGCCGAGCGCCGCGCCGAGGCGGGCGCGGCCTACAACGCCTACGTGGCCGAGTGCCCGGCCAGGCAGCTGCTGGACCGGATCGGCGACAAATGGGTCAGCCTGGCGATCAACGCGCTGGCCGAGGGCCCGCTGCGCTACAGCGAGGTCAACCAGCGACTGGCCGGTGTGAGCCAGAAGATGCTCACCCAGACCCTGCGCAATCTGGAACGCGACGGCCTGCTCGCGCGCACCGTGCTGCCCGAGGTGCCGGTCCGGGTGGAGTACCGGCTGACCCCGCTCGGCGAGGAACTGCTGCCGGTCATGCGGACCATCAAGGGCTGGGCCGAGCAGCACATGGATCAGGTGCTGCGCGCCCGCGCCGCCTACGACGCGCGGTCCTGAGCTCACGAGGACCCCCTGAGTTCGGCGGCCACCTCGGCGGCCAGCAACCCGGTGACGTGCGCGCGCCAGTCCGGCGCACCGTGCGGATCGTCGAACCACACCTGCGGCTCCAGCTCGGCCAGCGCGGCCGCGAGATCGAATTCGGTGGGCACCGTGTCGAAGTCGAGCACCACCGGCCGCACGGTCGCGGCGGTGACGGTGATCGCGCACCGTCCGTCGGCCTCGCGCCTGCCCATCACCACCGCCCCGGAACGTCCGAGCGGGGCCAGCGCGATCTTGCGGAAACCGGTGCGCGCCAACAGACTCGCCGTCGGCACCAGGAACGAGCGGACGACGGCACCGGCGGCGAGAATGTTCTCGCCGGGGCCGGTGACGAAGTCCCGCAATGGAATTCGACGTTCCCCACCACCACGCGGCCAGATGACGGCCGTCGCGTCCAGCGCCACCAGCGCGCCGAGGACCGCACCGGCGGGCAGCGACAGGCAGACGTTCCCGCCGACCGTCGCGGTGCGCCAGATCTTGTGCGAGGCCAGCAGGGCCCGACAGGACTGCGCGAACAGCGCCGTCCCGGGCCACTCGGGCCGCAGGACGGCCGACCCCAGTTCCCGGCCGGGACGCGCGCCCGCGAAGTCGGCCAGCGTGCAGGTCGCGGCGATCTCGAGCCCGTCGCCGCGCTCCAGCATCGGCGCCCAGCCGAGGGTGGTGATGTCGACGAGCCGGTCGAGCCGATCGTGCGGTTCGGAGAACAGGAACGTGCCACCGGCCAGGACCGCGCTCCCGGCGCCGACCTGGGCCAGGTCGGCGCGATCACGGGCGAGAACCACCTCTCGAACAGTGTCCAGATCCACGTTCACCTCGCTTACCTCACCGGCCACAGTAGGGGCCGGGAGTTGCCACGATGTTGCGCGACGCCCGCCGCAGATTGCGCGGCGGTTAACCCGGTGTACGCCCTCCAGTGTGCGCCGAAAGGGCAGCTCAGCGCACCTGGACGCACTCACGCGCCGGCCAGCAGGGTGGCCTGGGCCTGGGCGACGTCGGCCCCGGCGGACGCCTCGTCCACGGTGGTGACGACCCCGTCGCGCACCACTTCGCGCCCGTCGACGAGCAACGCGGCCAGCGGCGGCGCCGACCCGAGCACCAGCGCCACGACCGGGTCCTCGATCCCCGCGTGCGCCGGAGTGTCGAGCCGCCACAGCGCCAGATCGGCCAGCTTGCCCGGCTCGATCGACCCGATCTCGGCGGCCCGGCCCAGCACCCGCGCCCCGCCCATCGTCGCCAGCTCCAGCGCGGCGCGCACGGTCATCGCGCGTGGCCCGCCGACGGCCCGCGCGTACAGCAGCGCGTTGCGCGGTTCCTCGATCATCGAACTCGACTCGTTGCTGGCCGCGCCGTCGACACCCAGCCCGACCGGCACCCCGGCGGCCACCAGATCCGCGGTCCGTGCGATGCCAGCGCCCAGCCTGCCGTTGGAGGTGGGGCAGTGCGCGACGCCGGTCCCGGTGTGCGCCATCGCGGCGATCGCCGGATCGTCGAGGTGCACGGCGTGGGCGAACCAGACGTCGTCACCGAGCCAGCCCAGCTGTTCCATGTACTGCGCGGGGGTACACCCGAAGCTCGACCGGCAGAAGTCCTGCTCGTCGACGGTCTCGGCCAGGTGGGTGTGCAGCCGCACGCCCGCCGACCTGGCCAGCGCGGCCGATTCCCGCATCAGGTCCGCGGTCACCGAGAACGGCGAGCACGGCGCGAGCGCGATTCGCACCATCGCGTCGAAGGACGGATCGTGCCACTGCTCGATCGCCGCGCTGCTCGCGGCCAGGATGTCGTCGATCGACTCGACCACGTCGTCGGGCGGCAGCCCGCCCTTGCTCTGCCCCAGATCCATCGACCCACGCGCCGGATGGAACCGCAGCCCGACCGCCGAGGCCGCCCCGATCTCGGCGGCCAGCAGATCGCCGCCTGAGCGCGGGAAGACGTAGTGATGGTCCGAGGACGTGGTGCAGCCGCTGCGCGCCAGCGAGATCAGCGCGCCGGTCGCCGCCACCCGCACCGACTTCTCGTCGATCCGCGCCCACACCGGATACAGCGTGGTCAGCCATTCGAACAGGGTGTTGTCGGCGGCCAGCCCACGGGTGATCCACTGATACAGGTGGTGGTGGGTGTTGACCAGCCCCGGCGTGAGCACGCAGCCGCGCCCGTCGATCCGCGCCACCGACGGCCCGAATTCCGGCGGCGCGCCCGCGCCGATCGCGTCGATCCGGTTGCCCCGCACCGTGACCCAGCCGTCGCGGTATTCGGTGCCGACCGCGTCGACGGTCACCACCGCGCAACCGGCGATCAGCAGATCGGGCGCGCTCACGGCTGCCATGCGATGCCCGCCTCCGGTGCGTCCGCGCGCTGCAAGGTCGCGTGGATGGAGCCGTACGGGCGGTCCGCCGCCCAGAAGACCTCACCGTTGTTCTCGATCCCGAATCGGGCGAGGTCGTAGTCGAAATGGTGCTTGTTCGGCGCCGACAACCGGATCTCGGCGAGCACCGGGAATCGTTGCAGCGCGGCGGTACCCATCGCGTGCAGGGTCTGCTGCAAGGCCTTGGAGTAGGTCGTCGCGAACAGCTCGAGCAGCGTGGCCCTGATGCCGTCGTACACCTCGTCCCAGTCGAATCCGCTGATCTCGGCGAAGCGCCACTGCACGATCAGCGAGGTGGCCAGCACCCGGTCGTGGGTGGGCGCCAGGGTCGTGTACTCGTCGGTGAGGAAGTCGGCGAACTCCGACCCGGTGGACTTGAGCACCACCAGGTCCTTGATCCCGCCGATCACCCAGGTGCGCTGATCAGCGCCGGTGCCCGCGACGGTCACCGCGGCGGTGCGCACCTCCGGCCCTTGCCGCACCCAGGTGTGATCGTGCTCCTCGCCCCCGATCGAGACCCGCTGCCACCCATAGGAATCCACATCGATGCGCGCGCTCGTCACCGGCTCCACGGTGTCGGCGAAATGCTTGGCCAGCGCGATCGCGTACTCCTCGACGGTGTCGAGTCCGGGTCGCTTCGCGAAGACGTAGGCCATGTTCTTCTGGGTGTCGGTGGGCAGGACGTGACGCTGGTCACCCTCGGTGTAGGCCGCCGCGAAATCACCACGGAGCGTGGTCGAGACGTTCACGTCACGGATCTCGTGGCGCGCGTTCTGCTTGTGGAAACGCACAACCCGGTTCTCGGCCTTGCCGTAGCGGTTGTCGGTCAGCTCGATCGGACCACTCAATGCCATCTGTTCGCTCAGCTCCCTCGGTAGGTGGAATAGGAGAACGGCGACAACAGCAGCGGCACATGCAGATGCGGCTGCTCACCCACCGTGAACGCGACGCAGACCTCGGGATAGAAGGTCTCGACTCCCTGCGCCGCGAAATAGCTACCGGTATCGAAGAACAGGCGGTAATCGCCCGGATTCAACCCGGCGGCAAGTTCTTTCACCCGGCCGTCGGCATCGGTCAGCGCCTCGGTGAGGCGCTGCTCGCCACGCGTCAGCCACACGGCGACGCCCGCCGCGGGCACACCGCGCACGGCGTCGAGCACGTGCGTGCTCAGCCCGGTCACGACGCCGCCACCAATCGGGCCAGGCGGAGCCGGTTGATCTTCCCCAGTTCGGTGCGCATGACCTGCCTCTCGGTCGACGGATCGTTGTCCAGCCGCGCCCGCAGGACGGCGAGCAACTCCTCGCCGCCGCGTCCCGCCGCGCAAACCAGATAGATATGGCCGAACTTGGCCTCGTAGTCGCGGTTGCCCGCGGCCAGCGCGGCCTTGACGGCGTCGCCGGCGACGCCGGCCTGCTCGCGGGCCGAGGCCGCCGAGGTGGGGCGATCCCCGATCCGCGGGTGACCGGCCAGCGCCGCGTCGATCTCGGCGTCATCGAGCGCGGCCGAGGCGGCATCGGCCGCCGCCAGCAGCGCGTCCGTGCTGGGGTAGGGCCGCGCCGCGGCGATCGCCCGCGCCCAGCCCGGTGCGGAGCAACAGGCAAGCAATGCCGTCTCGGCGGCCGCGGCGGGGAGTTCGTTGAATCCCGCGAGGCCGATCGCTTCGCTCGTCATCGATCCAGCATCTCCCCATCCCCGGCCACGGGCCACCGATGTGCGGTCGGTCACGTCGGCGTGTCGTCGTCCTCGCGCTGCCCTGCCGTAATCGAGCGGCAACATTGCGCCATTACCTTCACCGCTATGCCCCCGATCGACCCGCCCGTGCCGTCGGCGTGCACGGGCGTCGTCCTCGCGGCGGGCGCGGGCACCCGCTACGGCAAACCCAAGGCACTCGCCGAGGACGGCGCCTGGCTGCGCGCGGCGATCACCGCCCTGCGCGACGGCGGCTGCGATCCGGTGATCGTTCTGCTCGGTGCCACCGGCCCCGATCCGGCCGTCGTCGGGCTGCCGCCAGGCACCGAGTGGCGCTGGGTCGCGGACTGGGCTACCGGACTGTCGGCGACGGTGCGCGCCGGCTTGCGCGCGGCCACCGCGGCGGGCACCCGGTATGTGGCGTTCCTGCCCGTCGACACTCCCGATATCGGGGCCGATGTGGTCGCACGGGTACTCGCCGCGGCCCGGGCGAGCGAGAGCGGGCTGGCACGCGCTGTGTTCTCCGACACACCCGGTCACCCCGCTGTGATCGAGAACAAGCACTGGGACGCCATTTCGGCAGCGACCGTAGGCGATGTGGGAGCCGGTTCCTATTTGGGCACCAGTCAGGATATGGTGTGCGTCACGTGCGACGACTTGGCGACAGGGAACGATCGCGATTTCCCGGTAGTCGGCGCACGGTGATCGGAGTTTTGAGATATGCGCGATATCCTCGATGACCTTCTGCGAGTGTGGCATTCGGGCCGTACCGGCGGCCTCGCCACCGTGGTCCGTACCATCGGCACGAACGCGCTGCCGATCGGGTCGGGAATGCTCGTCACACCCAATGGCGGAGTCTTCGGATCCATTGCTTCCGGGCGCCTGGAGGAGACGGTCTACGAGGCGGCACTGGAAGCCGCGCAGACCGGGATCCGGCAACTCCGCCGCTACAGCCTGATCACCGGAATGGAATCGGGATCCGACGACGGCGAACTCGTCGACATCTTCATCGAGCCGTTCTCCTGCCGCGATTTCCCGGAATTCCCCGCTATCGCCGCCGATATCCAGGCCCATCGCCGGGTCACCGTGTTCACCGTGGTGTGGAACCAGGATCCCGACGTCATCGGTCAGCATCTGGTCACCGACCGCAAGCACGCCACCGAGCTCGTCGCGCTGCCCGAGTCCGACCTGTTCGTCGCCTCCTACTGCCCGCCGCCGCGCCTGATCATCTTCGGCGCCAACGCCTATGCCGCCACCCTGGCCGCGCAGGCCCGGATGATCGGCTACCGGGTCAGCATCTGCGATTCGCGTCCCGAGTTCGCCGACCCGGCCTCGTTCCCCGGGGCCGAGGTCGTCGTGGACTGGCCGCACCGCTACCTCAACACCCTCTCCGCCGCGGGCGAGATCGACAGCAGCACCGGCATCGTGGTGCTGGCCAACGAGCCGCGCTTCGAGATCCCACTGCTCACCGTCGCCTTACGACTACCCGAGCTGGGCTACCTCGCCGCGCTCGGCACCCCCGCCGACCAGGCCCGTCGCCTCGACGACCTGCGCGCGGGCGGCTTCGACGAGCCCACCCTGGCCCGCCTGCACGTGCCCGCCGGCCTCGAATCGGGCCCGCGCACCCCGGCCGAGACCGCCGTCTTCGTCACCGCCGACTTCCTCGCCTCCCGCGCGGGCCTGCGCCTGGCCGCCCGCCGCGACTTCGGATCGGCGACGGTCGGCCTGGCGATCTAGGACTACTTCAACCCGGGGTTCTCGGCGTAGACCTCGCGCAGGATCGACAGGTCGAACAGCTGCTCGGCCTTGATGTCGATCTTCGCGGTGCGCAGCGCGGCAATGTTCTGCTCGATCAGCGCGTCGGTCATCGACAGCAGGCCGTCGGTCTTGGTCGAGGCCGAGACGACCAAGTCGTTCTGCGCGATGGCCTCCTTGGTCTGCTCGCCGAGCTCGAGCTTCTGGTCCTTGCCGTAGACCTCGACGGCCAGCCGGGCCGACTCGGCGGGATCGGCGACGGCGTCCTTCCAGCCCTTGATCTCCGCGATCAGGAACGCCTTGAGCTTGTCGCGCTCGGAGTCGATCGTGTTCTGGGTGACCGTCAGCGTCTCCGCGACCAGCGGCAGGCCGAAATCGGCGAACAGGAAGTGGCTGTTGGCGAAGCCCTTGGCGGCCAGGGTGATCGGCTCGTTGGTCACGTAGCTGACCCAGCCGTCGACCTCGCCGTTGGCCAGCGGTGTCGGGTCGAACTGCGCGGGCACCACCGTCACCTCGCCCGGCTTGATCCCGTTGGCGGCCAGCAGGGCGCTGAAGATCAGCTGGTTGGTGTCCTGCACGCCGATCTTGCGGCCCTTCATGTCCGCGGGCGAGGTGATGGGCTTGCCCGCCGAGCTGACGATCGCGAACGGATTCTTCTGATAGGTCGCGCCGACGATCTTGGCGGGTAGTCCTTCCAGGATCGCGGGCGCGGTGGTCTGCGGCGCGGACAGCCCGATCCACACCTTCCCGGTATCGAGCCCGGCTTCCACCGAGGTACTCGCCGCACCACCCGCGATGAGGTCTACCGCACCGAATCCCGCATCTTTGAAATATCCCTTCGAATCGGCGAAATACTCGCCCGCGAATTCGATGTTCTTCAGCCACGACAACTGCACCGCGACCTTGCCGTATTTCGAACCGTCATCGGTCGAGCCGTTCGAGGAACTGCCCGAACTGCCACCGCACGCGGCGAGCAGACCCGCCCCACCGAGCGCGGCGCCGGTCAGCGCGGAATAGCGGAGAAAGGAACGACGGTCGATACTGTTCATGCGCCGAATGTAGTTTCGCCGCGTTTCGTACTCTTTGCGTCCGCGTTCCGCCGCTATTCCCTCCCGGATCAGGCCTTTCCGGCGCTCGGCCCGAACCGCGCGAGCACCAGATTCTCGATCACCCCGACGATCGCGTAGAGCAGGACCGACACCACGGTCACCACCACGATCGAGGCCCACAGCCGGTTGTACTGGAACATCGGAATGGCGCGCACCAGACTGGCGCCCAATCCCGTTCCACTGCCGAGCCATTCACCCAGCAGCGCACCGATCAGCGCGCCCGGCACCGAGACCCGCGCCGCGGCGAACACCGAGGGCAGCGCGGCGGGCACCGCGACCATCCGCAGCCGGGTCCACCGCGTGCCGCCGTAGGCGGTCACCAATTCCATGGCCTGCCTGGGCGCTTCGCGCAGTCCGGTCATGATCATCACCAGGGCCGGGAAGAACACCACGATCGCGGTCAGCACCGCCACCCCCGCGGTGCCGCGACCGAACACCAGCACCACGATCGGGCTCAACGCCACCAGCGGCACCGACCGCAGCAGCATCGCCACCGGCATGAACGTCTGCTGCACCGCCGAGAACAGCACGAACAGCGCGGCCACCACCAGCGCGCCGAGCATCCCGACGGTGAAGCCGATCGTGGCGTCGCGCAAGGTGATCGCGAGGTCGTCGAGAATCGCCTGCCGGGCGGTCGCGGCGCCCGGCGCGGTCACCAGGTAGCGCCAGATGTCCGAGGGCGTCTTGCCGACCCTGGGCCCGATCTGCGGGAACGCCCGCAAGAACAGCGACCAGATGACCAGCAGCAGGATCAGCGAGGTCGCCAGCGGCAGCAGGAACCGGCCGATCCGGCGCAGCACGGTGGTCGTCATCGCCGCTCCTCCGTCGTCGCCGTCCACGGGGTGATCAGTCGCGCTGCCACGGCCACCAGCAGGTAGCCCAGCCCGGCCAGCGCGGCGGCGGCCAGCGCCATCCCCCACGTGCGCGGCACGTTGTAGGCGGTCTGCGCGGCCGTCAGCGCGACCCCGATCCCGCTGTCGACCCCGCCCAGGTACTCGCCGATGATCGCGCCGAGCACCGCCGACGGCGCGGCGATCTTCAAGGCGGCGAACGTATTCGGCAGCGCCGCGATCGCCCGCACCCGGTACAGCTGCTGCCAGCGGCCGCCACCGTAGGCGCGCACCAGGTCCAGGCTCGCCGGATCGGCCGAGCGCAGGCCGGTGACCGCGCCGACCATGGTGGTGAAGAAGCAGTACATGGCGGCCAGGAACACCGTCGGGGTGCGCCCGCCGAAGACCACCAGGATGATCGGGCCGAGGGCGACCAGCGGCGTGCAGTAACTCAGGATGGCCAGCTGGGTAGCCAGCGGCTCGATGCGCGGAATCAGCATGATCAGCGCGGCGAGCCCGATCGCGAGCGCGTTGCCCCACAGGAAGCCCTGGAGCGCGCCCGCCGCGGTCACCCGGAAGTTCGGGCCGTACAGACCCCAACCGTCCGCCCACATGGTCGACAGCACCCGCCACGGCGTCGGCACCGTGCCACCGGCCACGCCCGCGGCCGCCAGCACCCACCACAGCGCGATCAGCGCGGCCACGCCCAGCGCACCCGCCAGCCGGTGGCCACCGATTCCCCGCCGCGCGCGGACCGCGTTCACCGGTGGCCGCGCGCCCGTCGCCTCGACCGGCGGCCCTGGCTCCGCCAGTGCCGCGCTCATGCCACACCACCGCGGCCGAACAGCAGCTCGGAAAGGTAATCGCAGAGCTTGTGGAATTCCGGCGTCCGCATCATTTCGGGCGTGCGCGGGCGCGGCAGATCGATGTCGACGAGTTCCAGTACCCGGCCGGGGCGCGGGCTCATCACCGCGACCACATCGGAAAGGAATACCGCCTCACCGATGCCGTGGGTGACCATCAGCGTCGTGGCGGGCTTCTCGGTCCAGATCCGCAGCAGCTCCAGGTTCAGCCGCTGCCGGGTCATATCGTCGAGGGCGCCGAACGGTTCGTCGAGCAACAGCACCGACGGCTGCACCACCAGTGCCCGCGCGATCGAAACCCGTTGGCGCATACCGCCGGACAGTTGTGCCGGCTTGGCCTTCTCGAAGCCCTCCAGGCCGACCAGCGCGATCAGCTCGGCGATCCGCTCCGGTTCGGCGGGTAACCCGGCGACCTGCAACGGCAACCGGATGTTCGACTCCACGCTGCGCCAGGGCAGCAGCGCCGAATCCTGGAAGGCGATCCCGAGCTGATGACCGCCGCGCAAGCGCTCCGGCGTCAGCCCGTTGATGGTGGCGGTGCCCGCGGTGGGTTCGTCCAAACCGGCCAGAATTCGCAAAACGGTCGATTTACCGCAACCCGACGGGCCGAGCAGGGAGAGGAATGCGCCGTTCGACGTCCGCAGATCGACCGAGTCGAGCGCGCGCACGGTGTCGCGACCCACCCGGAACGACTTGCTCAACCCGCTGATCTCGATCCCGGCCGACGCGCCGCCGGGGATTTCCTTACCCATAGCCGTCACCATAAGAGCGGCTGGTTGCGGCGGTATTTCCGATTCGCGGGCAGTATTGCGCGGTCGTTAACCGTGCTCGAGGTCACTGCCAATTGTGAACCAGTAACGATTCTGTCCCGCCGGAGGACATAGAGTGTCGGAGGATCTGACAGCCCCGCAGCCGTCGAGCGCGCATCGTTCGGCCAAGGGGGGAAGCACTGCGATGACGGCGCCGACACGGCCCGTGGACTGGAACCGACTGTTCGATGAAGCTCTCTGCTGTACGTACCGTGGCCGCACTGCGCACCACCGCCGTGGCTCTGACCGCCGCGCTGTCGGTGGCCGTGATCGCAGGCGGCGCCGCATCGGCCGAACCCGAGAAGCCCTCGGCCGTGTCGTCGATCGTCAAGGACGGGCGCACCTGGCACCTGAAGGTGTACTCGGCGGCGATGAAGAAGGACATCACCGTCGACGTGCAGCGCCCGGTCGACGAGTCCAAGCCCGCCCCCAACCTCTACCTGCTCAACGGCCTCGACGCCGGTGAGGGCACCGCCAGCTGGGCCGCGCAGACCAACGCGCTCGGCTTCCTGGCCGACAAGCAGGTCAATGTCATCCAGCCGATCGGCGGCCGCGGCAGCTACTACGCCGACTGGCAGAAGGAAGACGCGCGCCTGGGCCTGAACAAGTGGAACACCTTCTTCACCCAGGAGCTGCCCCCGCTGCTCGACAGCACCCTCAACTCGACCGGCCTCAACTCGCTGGCCGGCCTGTCCACCTCCGGCACCTCGGTGCTGCAGCTGGCCGAGGCCAAGCCGGGCCTGTTCAAGTCCGTCGCCGCCTACTCCGGCTGCGCGCAGATCGCCGACCCCATGGGCAGGCAGTTCGTCAAGTTCTCCGTGGAGACCTGGGCGGGCGGTGACACCGAGAACATGTACGGCGCCGACAACGACCCGGCCTGGGTCGCCAACGACCCGGTCCTCAACGCCGAGAAGCTGCGCGGCACCAACCTCTACATCTCCAGCGGCAGCGGCCTGCCGGTGATGGAGGACGTGCGGTACTACACCGAGGGCAACGGCCCTATGGGCGTGGTCAACCTCGGCCTCGGCGTCGCGATCGAAGCCGCGACCAACGCGTGCACACAGAACCTGAAGACCAAGCTGGACTCGCTGAACATCCCGGCGACCTACATGTTCAACCCGGTCGGCACCCACTACTGGCCGTACTGGGAGCAGGCGCTGCACGAGTCGTGGCCGATGCTCGCCCAGGGCATGGGTATCTGATTCTCCGCACACCCGAAAAGGGAGGCATCCGATCGGACGCCTCCCTTTTTCGTGCGTTCAGGTCGGCAGCGCCGAGGTACGGACCGACAGCCCGGACCGGATGAAATAGGCGATCTCGTCGCAGATCTCGTCGACCGAGATCGCGTCACCGGGAACGGTCGCGTGCACCATCTCCTGGGCCAGGGAATTCACCGCGCCGATCAACGCCAGCGTGAACAGGTGCACGCTGCGCGATTCCGCTTCACCGCGCGCGGCGGCGCGCTGGGCTTCCCTGGTGAGCAGGCCGGAGACCGATCGCCGCTGCGCGCGTCGCCACTCCTCCACCGCCGGGCTCACACCGACCACCTCGACGTAGAACACCCTGGCCGCGCGGCGATCCCGGCAGGTCACGGCGAGAAAGGCGCGGAAGCTCTCCACCACCCGCACCACCAGCGGCTGCTCGCTGGTGCGGGCCAGCGCCTCGTCGACACGGTGCAGCGCGGCGGTGTTGAGCCGGTCGACCAGCGCGATCAGCAGCGCCTCGCGACTGCCGATGTCCTCGTAGAAACTGCGGGTCGACACATTCGCGGTCGCGCACAGACGTTCGATCGAGGTCGACGAATAACCCTGGGTGCCGAATAGTTCCAGTGCGGCATCGGTCAACCGGTTACGCCGCATGGCCACTCGCTGCTGGCGCGACAATCCACCGTAACTACGACCACTATCGGTTTCATCCACACGCCGAACCACCCGTGCATGCTAGCGCGCACCCGCCGGGCATCCGGGCGAATCGGAAATCGGTGCTGCCACGAATTCCCCTGGCCCAGCGTAATTGTCGCGCGGGTAACGTCAGTTCTGTTCGGGCGCCGGTTCACCTTCGTCGAGCGGCTCGGCCAATGGCCAGCCACCCGCGGCCAGATGCGAGGCCACCCGTGAGACGTCGTCGGGGGCCGGTTGCTGCTTGGCGAAATCGGCGATGGCCGCTTCGATCTCCGCCTCGCTGATCGATTCCCGGTTCGGGTTGGCTTCGATCAGTTTCTCCCCGATGACCACCACCTCGTAGTCGGTGAGGTGCCGGTGCAGGACCGCGAACAGCGCGACATAGTCCGATTGCGGGATGCCCTGTGGATACCCGGCGCGCAGCCAGCCGAGCACGCGGGAGAGCAGGTTGCCCCGAACGGCGGGAGTGGGAATCGGATCTGTCATCGCGTCCTCGCTCATGCTTGACCGAACAGATGGATGCCGAACTGATGGGCGATGAACGCCTTGGCGGTGAACAGGATTCCGGTGATCACCACCATGACGATGACGACCACACAGATCAGCGCACCGGCCAGCGCCGGGTAGTTCCGGCGGACGCGACCCTCGGCGTCGACCGTCTCCGCCTGGGCCCACCACCGCACCGCGAAGGCGAAGACCGCGGGCACCCCGGCGCCGAAGACCAGCGCGGCCAGCACCACTTCCCACAGTGAACTCAGATTCGTGATCACGGTATGCACGTTCGCTCCCTTCTACCCGGCGTGGTTCTGTTCGACCGACGACGGCGTCGCCGCGGGCGGCACACCCTCGGGCCACTCGTTCACATTGTGGGTGCCGACCGGGTCACGCCGCGACCGGAGGTAGATGCCGAGCGCGCCGGCGATCAGGATCGCGAACACCACCAGGACGCCGGCCAGGCCGCCGATGAGGTGCGCGATGGCCCAGCAGATCGCGCCGACGATGCCTGCCATCGGCAGCGTCAGCAGCCAGGCCACGGCCATCCGGCCCATCACCCGCCACCGCACCTCGGCGCGCTTGCCGATGCCGGTGCCCAGGATCGCGCCGGTCGCGGTCTGGGTGGTCGACAGCGGCAGCCCGAAGTGCGCGGAGGTGAGGATGATCGCCGCCGAGGTGGACTCGGCGGACAGACCCTGCGGCGACTCGATCTCGACCAGACCCTTGCCCAGGGTCCGGATGATCCGCCAGCCGCCGAGATAGGTGCCCAGCGCGATGGCCACCGCACACGCCGCCATCACCCACAGCGGCATGTGGTCGTCCTTGTCGAGCGTGCCGTAGGCCACCAGCGCCAGGAAGATGATGCCCATCGTCTTCTGCGCGTCGTTGGTGCCGTGGGCCAGCGAGACCAGCGACGCGGACCCGATCTGGCCCCAGCGGAAGCCCTCGTTCGCCTTGTCCTCGTCGACGCCGTGCGTGATCCGGTACACCAGGAAGGTGGCGATGGCACCGACCATCGCGGCGATCACCGGGGCCAGGATCGCGGGCAGCACGATCTTGATCAGCACGCCCTCCGAGCCCGACGCCCAGATCACGCCGTTCCAGCCCAGCGCGGCGATCGTCGAGCCGATCAGGCCGCCGAACAGCGCGTGCGAGGAACTCGACGGCAGTCCGAGCAGCCAGGTCAGCAGGTTCCACAGGATGCCGCCGACCAGCCCGGCGAAGACGATGACGAGGAGGTCCTGACCGCCCACGTCGTTCAGTTGAACGATGCCCTTGGCCACAGTCGCCGCCACCGATACCGACAGAAAGGCGCCGATCAGATTCAGCACGCCGGAGAGCGCCACCGCCACGCGCGGCTTGAGCGCGCCGGTGGCGATCGAGGTCGCCATGGCGTTGGCCGTGTCGTGGAATCCGTTGGTGAAGTCGAATGCGAGAGCTGTGACGATGACGATCAACAGGACCATTAGTTCGGCGCTCACCCGAACAGTGTGTCGTATGCCGATACCGGATTGCCAAACTGTTGCAGGTAAGTCTCGAACAGGTCAGCTCGCGACGCTCAGCGCGCGCACCGCGTCGATGGTGTCGGCCTGCTCCGGCTCCTTGTCCGGCCGGTAGCGCAGCACCCTGGCGAAGCGCAGCGCGACACCGCCCGGATACCTGGTGCTGGTCTGGACGCCGTCGAGCGCGATCTCGACGACCAGCCGCGGGCGCAGGAACACGGCGTGGCCGTCGGTGTGGGTCTGGTGACGCGGGAACTCCGCGGTCTGCCAGCGCAGCAGCTCGTCGGTGAGGCCCTTGAACGTCTTGCCGACCATCACCGGCTCGCCCGTCTCCGGGTCGCGCGCGGCCAGATGCAGGTTCGACAGGAATCCCGTGCGCCTGCCGTAGCCCCACTCCGCGCCGATCACCAGCAGGTCGAGGGTGTGCGCCGGTTTGATCTTCTGCCACGCCTTGCCGCGCCGGCCCGCCGCGTACGGCGCGTCCAGGGCCTTGACCATCACGCCCTCGTTGCCGACGGCCAGCGCGTCGTCGTAGTACTCGGCGGCGGCCTCGGCATCGGGGGCGATCACCGCCGGGATCATGTGCGCGCCCGCCACCCGGGCCAGCGCCGCGCGGCGGACCCGCAACGGTTCGTCGATCAGGTCGACGCCGTCCAGGTGCAGGCAGTCGAAGAAATACGGGTGCAGCAGCAGTTCCCTGGCGTCCTCACCGACGGTCGCGAACCGGCTCATCGTCTCCTGGAACGGGCGCGGCCTGCCCGCGTCGGTCAGCGCGAGGGTCTCCCCGTCCAGCACCACGCCAGCGCAGTCGAGACCGCCGACCAGCTCGACCAGCTCGGGCACGCTCGCGGTGATGTCGCGCAGCGTGCGGGTGAAGACCCACACGCGCTCGCCGTCGCGGTGCACCTGGATCCGGGCGCCGTCGAGCTTGTGTTCGACGCTCACCTGCGGGCCGAGTTCGGCCAGCGCCTCGTCCAGCGAGCCGCCCGGCGACGCGAGCATCGGCGCGACCGGCCTGCCGACCTCGAGCCGGAACGCGCTCAACGCGGCCGCGCCGCCGGTGAGCGCGGCGACGGCCGTCGCGGGCAGCTGACCGGAGAGCATGTGCGCGCGCCGCACGACCTCGACCGGGATACCGGTAGCCTGCGCCAGCGCCTCGACGACGACCGCGGTGAGCGCGCCCTGGCGCAGTTCTCCGGTGAGCAGCCGGATCAGGAAGGACTGTTCGTCCTCGGTCGCGGCGGTGAACAGCGCCGTCAGCAGTTCGCGTCTGCGCAGCGTCGACCCGGTGCCGCTGAGCCCGGTGAGCGCGGTGAAGACGCCGTCCACTTCGTGGACGGTCAGGCGCGGCTCGGCGCTCGGCGGGGTTTCCAGACCGGCGACGGTGCGCCACCCCGCGCCGATCCGGCCCTGCACCAGCTCACCGGACAACCAGGCGACAACGGTCCCGATCTCTTCCTGGCTCGCGGCGGCGAAGAGCTCGGCCAGCGCGGCGATCTTCGCCTTGCGCGACCGGGTCGCTCGCACGGCCGCCGAGGCCGCGACGACATCGCTGAACAGCACTCGACGACCGTAGCGCGACGGTGTGACACATCGCTCAGCCCACGCTGTTAAGAATCCATTGGCAAGGTTGCGAAACCGCCCATAAACTGGACATATGGCCAAGACCTATGTCGGTGCGCGGCTGCGCCAGCTGCGTACCGAGCGCGGGCTGAGCCAGGTCGCACTGGCCCAGAAGCTGGAGATCTCGGCCAGCTATCTCAACCAGATCGAGCACGACGTGCGGCCGTTGACGGTGCCCGTGCTCAAGCGGATCAACGAGGTCTTCGGCGTCGACCCGGCCTTCTTCTCCGCCCACGACGACACCCGGCTCATCGCCGAGTTGCAGGAAGTCGTGATGGACGCCGAACTCGGCATCGAGGCCGACACCCAAGAGATCGCCGACATGGTCTCGGCGCATCCGAGCATGGCGCGAGCCCTGGTCGCCATGCACAACCGATACCGCAACACCAGCGCGCAGCTGGCCGCCGCGACCGAGGACCGCTTCTCCGACGGTTCCGGCAGCGCCGCGATCAGCAAGCCGCACGAGGAAGTGCGCGACTACTTCTATCAGCGCCAGAACTACATCGACGAGCTCGACACCGCGGCCGAGGACCTCACCGCGCGCATCCGGTTCCACGGCGGTGAGGTGAGCACCGAGATCGTCCGGCTGCTGCGCTCGCACGGGGTGCGGATCGTCGAGCGGATCGACCTGGGCGAGGGCGTGCTGCACCATTTCGATCCCGAGACCAAGCAGCTCGAGATCTCCCCGCACCTGTCCGGCGGACAGCGCACCTTCAAGCTGGCCGCCGAACTGGCCTATCTCGAATGCGGGCCGCTGCTCGACAAGCTGGTCGAGGAGGGCAATTTCGCCTCCGAGGCGTCACACAAGCTGGCCATGCTCGGCCTGGCGAACTACTTCGCGGCGGCGACGGTGTTGCCCTACACCCACTTCCACGAGGTGGCCGAGGATTTCCGCTACGACATCGAGCGGCTGTCGGCCTTCTTCTCCCAGAGTTACGAGACCATCTGCCACCGGCTCTCGACCCTGCAACGACCGAGCCTGCGCGGCGTGCCGTTCTCCTTCGTCCGCGTCGACCGCGCGGGCAACATGTCGAAACGCCAGTCCGCCACCGGTTTCCACTTCTCCGCCAGTGGCGGCACCTGCCCGCTGTGGAACGTCTACGAGACCTTCGCCTACCCCGGCAAGATCATGACCCAGATCGCGCAGATGCCCGACGGCCGCAAATACCTCTGGGTCGCCCGCACCGTCGAACGCCGTGCCACCCGCTACGGCCAGCCCAGCAAGACCTTCGCCATCGGCCTGGGCTGCGAACTGCGCCACGCCGGCCGGGTGGTCTACGCCGACGGCATCGACCTCGGCGAAGCCACGGCCACTCCCATCGGCGCGGGCTGCCGGGTCTGCGTCCGCTCCAACTGCCCCCAACGCGCCTTCCCCCCGCTCGGCAAGGCCCTCGACATCAGCGAACACCGCAGCTCGGTCTCGCCCTACCTGATCAAGTAGGGCGAGTCCTCAGAAGGCGTCCTCCGGGATGGACATGATGTCGTTGTCGATGGCGGCGAGGATGTTCTTGGTGGCGGCGAGTTCGGGCAGGACGTTCTTGGCGAAGAAGCAGGCCGCGGCCACCTTGCCCTGATAGAAGGGGCGGTCCTTGGGGGCGGCGTCGGCGGCCAGGGCCGCGGCGGCGATGTCGGCCTGGACCAGCAGACGCCAGGCGATGAGCAGGTCGCCGACCGCCATCAGGAAGCGCACCGAGCCGAGGCCGACCTTGTAGAGCTCGGTGGGGTCGGTCTGGCCCGCCATGGCGTAGCCGGTGAGGGTGGCGGCCATGGCGCCGACGTCGGCCTGGGCGGTGCGCAGCAGGGCGCGTTCGGTGGCGAAGCGGCCGGTATCGCTGTCCAGGTAGGCGGTGATCTGCCCGTTGAGGTGCGCCAGCGCGACGCCGCGATCGCGAATGATCTTGCGGAAGAAGAAGTCCTGTGCCTGGATGGCGGTGGTGCCCTCGTAGAGCGAGTCGATCTTGGCGTCGCGGATGTACTGCTCGATCGGGTAGTCCTGCAGATAGCCGGAGCCGCCGAAGGTCTGCAGCGATTCGGTGAGCAACTGGTAGGCCCGCTCCGAGCCGAC
Organism: Nocardia sp. NPDC087230; assembly: GCF_044744725.1. Lineage (NCBI taxonomy): Bacteria > Bacillati > Actinomycetota > Actinomycetes > Mycobacteriales > Nocardiaceae > Nocardia > Nocardia sp. NPDC087230. The sequence goes on along the minus strand of NZ_JBIUYV010000001.1, from coordinate 145,248 downwards.
GCCCTTCACGATCGGCAGCAACAGGTCGTCCACCCGGTGCGCCAGCTCCGCGTCGGCGCCGGAGACGAGCTGTGCCACGTCCTCGTTCTGATGCGCGGCGGTATACAGATACACCGCGCGCAGTCCCTCCGCGTAGGCCTTCTGCATGGCCAGCGACCGACGCACATCGGGGTGATGGGTGATGGTGACGCGCGGCGCCGCCTTGTCCGACATCTGCGTCAGATCCGCGCCCTGCACCCGCGTCTTGGCGTACTCCAGCGCGTTCAGATACCCCGTCGACAGCGTCCCGGACGACTTCACGCCCACCGTCATTCGCGCGTTCTCGATCACCTTGAACATCTGCGCGATGCCGTTGTGCACGTCGCCGACCAGCCAGCCCTTGGCGGGCACCGCGGTGCCGCCGAAGGTGACCTCACAGGTCGGCGAGGACTTGAGCCCCATCTTGTGCTCGACCCCGGTCACGTACACCCCGTTGCGGTCGCCGAGCTCGAGCGTCTCGGGATCGAAGAGGAACTTCGGCACGTAGAACAGCGACAACCCCTTGGTGCCGGGACCGGCGCCCTCCGGCCGGGCGAGCACCAGGTGGAAGACGTTCTCCGCCACCTCGCCCACGTCACCACCGGAGATGAACCGCTTCACGCCCTCGATGTGCCAGGATCCGTCCGGCTGCGGCACGGCCTTGGTGCGGCCCGCGCCGACATCGGACCCCGCGTCGGGCTCGGTGAGCACCATGGTGCCCTGCCATCCGCGCTCGAATCCGCCACGCGCCCAGCGTTTCTGCTCGTCGGTACCGATCTCGTAGAGCACCGAGCCCATCAGCGGGCCCATGTTGAAGAAGCTGGCCGCCGGGTTGGCGCAGATGACGAGCTCGTTGATCGCCCACATCAGCACGTTCGGGGCGGCGGTGCCGTCCATGCCCTCCGGCATGCCGAGGCGGAACCAGCCCGCCTCGTGCACCGCGTCGACCGTCTTGCGTAACGGTTCGGGCACGGAGATGTCGAAGGTGTCGGGATGGAAGACCACGGGGTGCCGGTCGGCCTCGGCGAACGAGTCCGCGATCGGCCCCTCGGCCAGGCGCCTGACCTCGTCGAGGATCTGCCGCACCGTCTCGGAGTCCAGGTCGCCGTAGGCGCCGGTATCCAGGAGCTTGTCGAGGTTGAGCACCTCGAACAGATTGAACTCGATGTCACGCACGTTCGCCTTGTAGTGCCCCACTGGGCTCCTCCTCGACTGACCACACCCGGCCCGAGCGCCGCGTGTTCCGGCTGTTCGACGTCGTACGAATTCGAAGCGTGCCGCACCGTGGCGTCCCTACGCAACCGTAGGCGCGCAGCCCCCCGCACCAGGCGCCGAGCATTTGTTCACACGGATGAAACAGACGAAACGGACACGTGACCGAGAGATATTCCGGTGCAACAAGTTCCCTCTACTGTTCCGCTCACGAATACAGCCGCTGTATACAACTCGGTGTACATCCAGTCACCGGGGCAGACCGCGGCGGTGTTCGTTGTGGCGCGCATGGCGCCGCCGTAACACCTGATGAGGAGAACCGCCCCATGTCTGAATCCCGTTTGGTCAAGGCACTCACGGTGCCTGCCGCGGTGGCCATCGCAGGCCTGTTGCTCACCGGTTGCGGTGCCCGCGACGACGCGTCGTCCGGCACGACCGCAGCATCCTGCGTCGACACCACCAAGGACACCATCAAGGTGGGCTCGCTGCACTCGCTGTCGGGCACCATGGCCATTTCCGAAGTCACCGTGGCCAATTCGACCAAGCTGGCGATCGATCAGATCAACGCCGCGGGCGGTGTGCTGGGCAAGAAGATCGAGATCGTCCTCGAAGACGGCGCCTCCGACCCGAAGACCTTCGCCGAGAAGGCGGAGAAGCTGATCAGCTCCGACTGTGTCGCCGCGGTGTTCGGCGGCTGGACCTCCTCGAGCCGCAAGGCCATGAAGCCCAAGTTCGAGAGCCTGAACTCGCTGCTGTACTACCCCGTGCAGTACGAGGGCCTGGAAGACAGCAAGAACATCTTCTACACCGGCGCCACCACCAACCAGCAGATCATCCCCGCGCTGGACTACCTCAAGCAGAAGGGCATCAAGTCCCTCTACCTGGTCGGCTCGGACTACGTCTTCCCGCAGACCGCCAACCGCGAGATCAAGGCCTACGCCGCGGCCAACGGCATCGAGATCAAGGGCGAGGACTACACCCCGCTCGGCTCGACCGACTTCTCCACCATCGTCAACAAGGTCCGCAACGCCAAGGCGGGCGCGGTCTTCAACACCCTCAACGGCGACTCCAACGTCGCGTTCTTCCGCGAGTACACCAACGCGGGCCTGAAAGCAGCTGAGATGCCGGTGGTCTCGGTGTCGATCGCCGAGGAGGAGGTCGCCGGCATCGGCGCGCAGAACATCGCGGGCCAGCTGACCGCCTGGAACTACTACCAGACTGTCGACTCCCCGGTGAACAAGAAGTTCGTCGCCGACTACAAGGCCGCCTTCGGCGCCGACAAGCCCACCTCGGACCCGATGGAAGCCGCCTACGCCTCGGTCTTCCTGTGGAAGAACACCGTCGAGAAGGCCAAGTCCTTCGCCGTGGCCGACGTGCAGGCCGCCGCTGACGGCGTCAGCTTCGAAGCCCCCGAGGGCACCGTCACCATCGACGGCTCCAACCACCACATCACCAAGACCGCCCGCATCGGCGAGATCCGGCCGGACGGCCTGATCTACACGGTGTGGGACTCGGGCAAGGCGATCACCCCGGACCCGTACCTGAAGTCCTACGACTGGGCCAAGGGCTTGAAGTAGCTGTCGCGTGGCCGCGACGTGTTCGCGGCCCCCAAGGCTCACCACCGACCGGCCGATACCCGCGCCGAGGCGCAGCGTCTCGGCCGGTCGGCGGCGAGCCGGCCGCGAACGGGCCTCCTCGAGGTCGGCCGCTCGTGGTCACCGATCGCAGGGAACTCACATGGATGTACTCATCGGCCAACTCTTCACCGGGTTGAGCCTCGGTTCAATTCTTCTGCTCGCCGCCCTCGGCCTAGCGCTGACCTTCGGTCAGATGGGCGTCATCAACATGGCCCACGGCGAGTTCATCATGGCCGGCTGCTACACCACCTACGTTGTGCAGCAAGTCTTCTCGTCGGCGGGCGTCTCACTGGTCGTCTCGTTGTTCATGGGCTTCCTGATCGGCGGCCTGCTCGGCGCCGCCCTGGAAATGGGCCTGATCCGCTACATGTACGACCGCCCGCTGGACACGCTGCTGGTCACCTTCGGTGTCGGCCTGGTGTTGCAGCAGGCCGCGCGTGACATCTTCGGCGCGCCCGCCAAGAACGTGCTGGTGCCCGAATGGCTCAGCGGCGGCATCACCATCGCGGGCGCGGTGGTGCCCAAGACCCGCATCTTCATCCTGGTGCTGGCGATCGTCGCGGTGACCGCACTGGCCGCGGTCCTCAAGACCACCCCGATGGGCCGTCGTATCCGCGCCGTCGTGCAGAACCGCGGCCTGGCCGAAACCTCCGGCATCTCTTCGCGGTTCACCGATATCAGCACGTTCTTCATCGGTTCCGGCCTGGCCGGCGTGGCCGGTGTGGCCTTGACCCTGATCGGCTCGACCAGCCCCACCATCGGCCAGAGCTATCTGATCGACGCGTTCCTGGTGGTCGTGATCGGCGGCCTCGGCCAGATCAAGGGCACGGTCATCGCGGCGTTCGCGCTCGGCCTGCTCAACTCCTTCATCGAATACTCGACCACCGCGTCCATCGCGAAGGTCATCGTGTTCGTGCTGATCGTCATCTTCCTGCAGGTTCGCCCGCAGGGTCTGTTCACCGTGCGGACAAGGAGTCTGGCATGACCGCACTCAAGGAACGTCTCCGCGCCTACCCCCGGCTGACCCCGCTCGCCGGGTTCGCGATCGCCGCCTTCCTCTTGTTCGCGGTTGCCCCGGCGGTGCTGAGCGACTTCCGCCTGAACCTGCTCGCCAAGTTCCTCTGCTTCGCCATCGTGGCGGCGGGGATCGGGCTGGCGTGGGGCCGCGGCGGCATGCTCACCCTGGGCCAGGGCGTGTTCTTCGGCATCGGCGCCTACATCATGGCCATGCACATGCAGCTCGCCGACGCCGCCCGCCTCGGCAACGACGTCCCGGAGTTCATGGAGATCTCCGGCATCAGCGAACTGCCCGGGTTCTGGCAGCCCTTCGCCTCGGCGCCGATGGCGATTCTCGCCATCCTGGTGCTGCCCGCGCTGGTGGCCGCCGTGCTCGGCTACGGCGTGTTCAAGCGCCGGGTGCGGGGCGCGTACTTCGCCATCCTGAGCCAGGCGCTGGCCGCGGCGCTGGCCATCCTGCTCACCGGGCAGCAGGCCATCGGCGGCTTCACCGGCCTGTCGGACTTCCGGTCCTTCTTCGGGTTCCGGCTCTCCGACCCGGCCAACCGCCAGATGCTGTTCTTCATCGCCGCGGGCACGCTGCTGCTGGTCGTCGCGCTGATCCGGCAGCTCAACCGCAGCCGCTACGGCGAACTGCTGGTCGCGGTGCGCGACGCGGAGGAGCGGGTGCGCTTCCTCGGCTACGACCCGGCCAACATCAAGATCGTCGCCTACGTGGTGGCGGCGTTCCTGGCCGGCATCGCCGGTGCGCTGTTCACCCCGATCGTCGGCATCATCTCCCCCGCCGACATCGGTGTCGTCCCGTCCATCGCGTTCCTCATCGGCGTCGCGATCGGCGGCCGCACCACCCTGCTCGGCCCGGTTCTCGGCGCGATCGGCGTCGCCTGGGCGCAGACCTCGCTGTCGGAGTCGTTCCCCTCGGGCTGGACCTACCTGCAGGGCGTGCTGTTCATCGTGGTCGTCGGCTTCATCCCCGCCGGGCTGGCCGGGCTGTGGCCGCTGTTCAAGGGCTGGTGGCACAGCCGCACCCCCGAACCGGCCCCGGCGACGCCCGCCGCACCCGCACCCGTCGTCACCGAGGAGAAGGTGGAAGCGCGATGACCACACACGAGCCCAAAGCGGGCGGCAACGCGGGCATGGACAGCGACTACCTCGAAATCCGCGGTCTCTCGGTCAGTTTCGACGGGTTCAAGGCGGTCACCGATGTCGACCTGACGGTGCTCCAGGGCGACCTGCGGTTCCTGATCGGCCCCAACGGCGCGGGCAAGACCACGCTCATCGACGCCATCACCGGCCTGGTGCCGGCCACCGGCTCGGCCCAGAAATCCGGCACCGAGCTGCTCGGCAAGAAGGTGCACCAGATCGCCCGCCTCGGCGTCGGCCGCACCTTCCAGACCGCGAGCGTGTTCGAGCAGCTCAGCGTGCTGCAGAACCTGGACATCGCGGCGGGGGCGGGCCGCTCGGCGCTGTCGCTGTTGCGGGCGCGCAAGTCGGTGCTGCCGAGCATCGAAGAGGCCTTGGAGACAACGGGTCTGACCGCGCTGCGGGACAAGCCCGCCGGGGTGCTGGCGCACGGACAGAAGCAGTGGCTCGAGATCGGCATGCTGCTGGTGCAGAACGCCTCGGTACTGCTGCTCGACGAACCGGTCGCGGGCATGAGCGCCGAGGAACGCGAGGAGACCGGAAACCTGTTGCGCCGCATCGGCGGTGACCGCGTGGTCGTCGTCGTCGAGCACGACATGGACTTCATGCGCTCCTTCGCCACCTCGGTCACCGTCCTCGCGGGCGGCAAGGTGCTCAGCGAGGGCAGCGTCGAAGAGGTGCAGGCCGATCCGAAGGTGCAGGAGGTCTATCTCGGCACCGCGGCACTGGCCGGGGACGCGACGAACAAGGAGTCCGCCGATGCTTGAACTACACGACATCCACTCCGGCTACGGGCGCACCGAGGTCATCCACGGTGTCAGCCTGACCGTGCCCGACGACAGCGTGGTCGCCATCATGGGCCACAACGGCGCGGGCAAGACCACGCTGCTGCGCACCGCGGTCGGCCTGCTGCCGACCAAGTCGGGCACGATCACCTTCGACGGCGACAAGATCACCAAGCTGTCCCCGTCGCAGCGGGTCAAGCGCGGTATCGCCTACGTGCCGCAGGGGCAGCAGAGTTTCCCCCAGCTGACCACCGCCGAGAACCTGCAGGTCGTGGCGGACGGGCGCAAGCGCGGCAAGGCGCTGATCGAGGAATCGCTCGAGCTGTTCCCCGCGCTGCGTGAGCTGCTGACCCGCAAGGCCGGCCTGCTCTCGGGCGGTCAGCGGCAGCAGCTGGCCATCGCGCGCGCGCTGATCACCGAACCCAAGCTGCTCATCCTCGACGAGCCGACCGAGGGCATCCAGCCCTCGGTGGTGGCCGAGATCGAGCGCACCATCATCGATCTCACCCAGCGCGGCGGACTCAGCGTGCTGCTGGTGGAGCAGCACATCGGCTTCGCGCTGCAAGCCGCTCAGCACTACTACGTGCTGCACTCGGGGCATCTGGGGTCCTCGGGCGAGGGCGGTGCCGGTGCCGAATCCGCGGTCCGCGCGGCGATGGCGATCTGACCGAAGGCCATGAACCGCAGGGGGCGGGTGTCCCTGGCCGAGCGCGTCTACCTGGCGCTGCGTGACGACCTGGCCACCGGGACCCTCCCGCCGACCGAACGACTGCGCGCCGAACGGCTGGCCCAGCGCTACGGCGTCTCGCGCACTCCGGTGCGCGAGGCGCTGGCCCGGCTCCAGGCCGACGGCTTGGTCCAGCGCCACCCGGACGGGCTCTACCTCTATCGCCCGCGCCTGGCCGAGCTCGACGAGCTCTACGAACTACGAATAGTGCTGGAAGCCCGGGGTTTCCAGCGCATCGATGCCGCGGACTCGGTCCAGCCGCACAGCCCCGCCGCCCACGATCTGCCCGCCGTGCGCGCCGAACTGGAGCGCTGGCGCGAATACCGGGACACGCCACCGGAACCCGGGCCGGAGCTGGTGGCCGCCGACGAGCGGTTCCACACCGAGCTGCTGCGGGCGGCGGGTAATTCGGCCCTCGCCGAGGCGCTCACCGCGGTCTACGTGCGGGTGCGCCCGGTGCGCACCATGGACGTGCCGACCGCCGAGCGGGTCGCGGCGATGACAGCCGAGCACATCACCATCGCCGAGCAGGTGCTGGCCGGGGCGGGCGACCAGGCGCTGCACACCCTCACCGCGCACATCGATTCCTCCCGCGCGCACGTCCGGGTGCGGGCCGAGCAGGCGATCGCCTTCACCAAACTCGGCCGTGCCGTGCGAGATTGAGGGCTCAGCAGCCTTCCTGGAACGGCCAGCACTGGACCGGACGCTGACTGGCCGGGGTCGAGGCGGGCGCCCTGGTCGTGCTCTGGGAGATCTCGGAGCTGGGACGCGGGTGCGGCGAGTCCCGCAGCAGGGCCTGCCCGACCACCAGGAACACCACGAACACACCGAGCACGGCCGCGACGAACAGGATCAGCCCGACCAGCTTCCCGCGCTCGGACGGCTCGGCGGGCGGCGGCGCCTGGATCGGTTCGGTGAACTTGCGCGGCTGCGGCGGGCGCGGCGCCGGCGCGGGGCGGCTGCCCTCGAAGCCGTCGGCGGCCAGGTCGGCGCGCGCGGGCGTCAGGTCACCGGCGCCCAGCGCGGTGCAGGTGGCGAGTACCCGGTCGATCGTCCATTCGCGGGGCCCGGCGGAGAAGCCCTCGAGGTACACGCGCAGCTCGTGCGCGTCGACGGTATTGGCGACCAGCACGTCCAGCCCGGACCGCAGCGCGGTGCGGGCGGGCCGCACCACCACGCCCCGATAGGGCACCATCACCACCGCGCCGCTGACGTGCCTGCTGTCCTGCAGCGCCTGCTCCAGCGCCACCCGCACGGCGTGTATCCCGTGCTCGAGCCGGTCGGTGAGCCCGGTCGAGGGCTCGGCGTCCAGGTCGAGCGGGCTGTCGCTGATCGTCCACTCGCCCGCGGCCGAGACCGCGAGCAGGCCGCTCTGACGTCGCCGGAAGCCCTTCACCTCGATGACCGTGATCCCCCGCGGCGTCACGATCACCGCGCCCAGCCTGCGATCACCGACCCGGCAATCCACCAGCGCGAGCCCCGTGCTCGGATAGGCGCGCAGGCAATCGACGAACTCCCGCTCGGCGCCGGTGAGCTCCGCATCCGGCCTGATCCGAACCAGCATTCCGATGTTCCCCTACCAGTGCTGCGACCTCACACCGCCGCTGCGCGCTGCGGTACCCACCGATCATGACGCGCAACTGTTGCGAAAACCACTGGAAACCAAAGAAAACCGGCACGACTCCCGCAGTCGCCTTCGCGATCCCATACCGGCGAGTACGCTGCGAACCGGCCGGGCGAGCACGAGCAGACAGGTGGAGAAGTGATGGATCCAGCGCCCCTACCACGGGTTTCCCCGGGACGGTTCGCCGAGCTCGGACCGATCAACTGGGTTGTCTGGCAAGTGCTTTCCCGGGCGTCGGGCACCGATGACGCGCATCTGTTCAGCACCCTCGGGCGCACCGGCGGGCTGTTCCGCGGCTGGCTGCACTTTTCCGGCAAGCTCATGCCGGGCGGGCGGCTGCCACGCGCCGAGGCCGAACTGGTCATCCTGCGGGTCGCGCACCTGCGCGCGTGCGACTACGAGACCGACCATCATCGCCGCCTCGGCCGCAAGGCCGGACTCTCGGCGGTGGAGATCGACCGCGTCGCCGCCGGGCCCGAGGCCGAGGGCTGGACGCCACGGCAGCGGGCGCTGCTCACCGTCGTCGACCAGCTGGTGACCAGCCGCGACGTCGACGATGCCGCGTGGGCCGAGCTCGCCGCACACTACGACGAGCGCCGGCTCATCGAGATCGTGCTGCTGATCAACCAGTACGAGGGCCTGGCCGCCACCATCACCACGCTGCGGATCGACCGCGACACTCTCCCGCCTCTCCGCGACTTCTAGCCGGACCGAGGCTCGGAGCTGGGTCAGGTCGGCGGCGGGCGGTGGTCACCGGCACGGTCAGCCCGTGCCCGGCGCGTTGTCCCGCGCTCATGTTGTGACTCAGCTCATAGGGCGAAGCGTTCGGTTCGCCGTCATGGTTTCAACCGTACATCGTACGGAGTTAAACGAACCGAGGAGAACGCATGCAGATCACCGGCTCCGCCATCTCGCTCAATGTCGCCGACCCCCAGGCCTCGGCGAAGTTCCTGGTCGACCACCTCGGCTTCACCGAACAGATGGCCGCCGACGGGTTCGTCTCCCTCCAGCGGCCCGATGCCGGAATGAACGTCATCTACCTGCGCACCGGCCTGAGCACCTTCAAGCCGGCGCGCATCGCGGGCAGCGCGGGCGACGGCACGCTCGTGGTGTTCATCGTCGACGACATCGACGCCGAGTACGAGCGACTGCGCGCCGCGGGCGTGCCGATCGAGACGCCCATCGAGACCGAGGAGTGGGGCGAGCGCTACTTCCAGATGACCGACCCGAACGGGATCGTCATCCAGCTGGTGCAGTGGGTGTGATCAGCGGCGCGCGACGCGCAGCGCGGCGACGACCATCGGGATCTGCAGCGGCAGCCGCGCCAGCACACCGGCCTTGAACAGGCCGTTCGCCTTCGGATTGCCGACCACGTCGACGGCCATCTGGATGTTCGCCGGGAAGACCCCGACGAACAGCGCCGCGGCCAGCCAACCGCCGAACCGGCGGGTGCGCGGCACCGCCAGCGCCGTCGCGACGCCGAGCTCGGCGACCCCGGACGCGTAGGTGTAGGTCCGCGGGTTGCCGGGCAGCTTCGGCGGCACGATGCCGTCGAACGGCTTCGGCGCGACGAAATGCAAGGCACCCATCACGAACAGCAGCCCGCTCAGGTAGGAGTGCGCGCGTCGACGGGGAGTTTCGGTAGCCACACCCGAACTCTGCCACACCACTCCCCGTCGGCCCACCCCGAAATCAGCCGAGGAGGGCGCGCAACGCCTCGGCGGGCGGGGTCACCGGGCGGCCGAGGAGCTTGGCCAGGTCGCCCGTGCGGACCTCGAGCAGGCCGTCGGCGATGCCCGAGTCGGCATCGGCCAGCGCCGCGGCCACCGGCTCGGGCAGGCCCGCCTGGCGCAGGACCGCCGCGTAGTCGGCTTCGGTCAGGTTTTCGTAGCGCACCGGCGTGCCGGCGACCTCGGTGAGTACGGCGGCGATGTCGGCACCGGTCAGGGCGTCGTCCCCGCCGAGCTCGTAGACGCGGCCCTCGTGGCCGTCGGTGGTGAGCACGACCGCCGCCGCCTCGGCGTAGTCGGCACGCGGGGCACCGGAGACCTTGCCCTCGCCCGAGGCGCCGGCGAGCACACCGGTCTGCACGGCATGCGCGGCGCCGGCGGCGTAGTTCTCCCAGTACCAACTGTTGCGCAGCAGGACGGTCGGTACCGACGCGGTGGCGAGCACCTCCTCGGTGCTCCGATGCTCCTGCGCCAGGATCATCCGGTTGTCGGTCGCGACGGGGATGCTGGTGTAGGCGAGCAGCTGGACACCCGCGCGCTCGGCGGCCCGGATGACAGTGGTGTGCTGGGCGACCCGGGCGCCGAATTCGTTACCCGAGACCAGCAGCAACCGGTCGACACCGGCCAGCGCGGCATCGAGTGCTGCGGAATCGTCATAACTCGCCTGCCGGACCTGCGCACCACGTTCGGCCAGGTCGGCGACCTTGGCGGGATCGCGCACGATCGCCACCGGCTGTTCGCCCGCCGCCAGCAGGGCCTCGACGACGAGCCTGCCCAGCTGTCCACTCGCTCCGGTCACCGCAACAGTCATGATCTTCCTCCAGGGTTTGTACCGATTTTGAAGTACTAACTATTCGTAAGCACTATGCATTCCGCAGGCACTCTGGTCAAGGGCGGTACGATCGGCAGCATGAGCACGCAGCCCCCGTCGACCGACGACGATCAGGCGCTGGAAGCCGACGTCTTCGCGCGCAACTGCGAGTCGCGGCCGGTGCTCCAGAATGTCGCCAGCCGGTGGGGCGTGCTGGCCCTGGTGGCACTACGCGAAGGCCCGTACCGATTCAGCGCGCTGCGCAGGCGCGTCGACGGCGTGAGCGAACGGATGCTGTCGCAGACCCTGCAGACCCTCGAACGCGACGGCATGGTGCATCGCGAGGTGCTCGAGGCCATTCCGCCGCGCGTGGAGTACACGCTGACCGAGCTCGGCGCGCAGGTCGCCGAGCGCTTGGAGTCGCTGATCGTGGTCCTGGAGACCAACATGGACACGGTCCGCGAAGCCCAGGCGAGCTACCACCGATCCGCCACTCCGCGGACCCAGGCCGATCGCTAGGCCCGGCGCGATTCGCGGCGGCGCGTGCCGAGTCGGAGTGCGCCTGTCCCCGGCGAGTCAGCCGTGGTCGCGCCGGAGCAGCTCGGAGACGGTCGTGAATTCGTAGCCTCGGGAGCGCAGGCCGGTGACGATCTCGGGGAGCGCGGCGGCGGATTCGCGCCCGTGCATGACGTGCAGCAGCACGACCGAGCCGGGCCGAGTCCGGGCCAGGGTGTCGGCGACGACGTCCGCACGGCTCGCGCCACCCGCGGAGTCGGGCTCGACATCCCAGGTCACGGTGGTGCGGTCGTGCTCGGCGAGGTAACTGGGGAGCGCCCAGAGCTTCTTGCCGTAGGGCGGCCGGAAGGTGATCGGGCCCTGGTAGCCGGTGCGGCGGATCTCGGCGTCGGTGCGCTCGATCTCCTCGCGCACGGTGTCACCGGAGACCAGCACCATGCGGCGATGCGTATAGGAGTGATTGCCGATCTCGTGGCCCGCCGCGGCGATCGCCGCGCCGTATTCGGGGTGGGCGGCCAGGTCTTCCCCGACCAGGTAGAACGTGGCCGGGACCCGCGATTCGGCGAGCACGCGCAGGATCTCGGGCGTGCGTTCGGTCGGCCCGTCGTCGAAGGTCAGGGCGACCAGTTTCTCGTCGGTGTCGACGCGATCGACCAATCGTCCCGTCAACTGGTAGGTCCGCGAATTCATCAGCACATACAGCCCGCCGACCACCACCAGCAGTACCGCGACGACCGCTGCCCCGCCGATCAACCACTTACGCACACAAGCTGTATACCGCACGAGGGGAACCCGGCGACAGACGAACACGAGAACATGGATGACTCACCGGGCACGGGCTGACCCGTCCCGGCAAGCATCCTCGGCCACTCCGTACAGCTACTCGATCACCTGCGTGATGTCGCCCGGGTTCAGGTAGTCGAAGAAGCGGTGGGCGCCGTCCTCGGTCATGCGCACACAACCGTGCGACTTCGAATTCACCGGGCCGACATGGAATGCCATGTCACCGTTGAAGAAGGTGGCCCAGCGCATCGGCGCGTTGTGCATCGTGCTCCAGTGGAATTCCCGCTTGAAGGAAATCCGGGTGACCGCGGGCGGAGTTTCGTATCCGGCCATACCGTGCGAAATCGGCGTCGGGCCGAAGATCACCCGGCCGTTGTCGACCAGCCACGCTTCGTTCGTCGACAGCCGCATGCACGCCCTCGCCTCGACCACCGGGCACGGCGACGCCGTCGGGACGACGGCGGGAACACCGGGAAGATCGGGGCCACCGGGGAAAAGCGGTTCGGCCACCGCGGGCGCCATGGTTCCGAATCCGGCCACCGCTACCACTGCCGCCGCACGAGCTACCCAACCGAGAATGCGCTTGCTCATCGAATCCGTTGCCTCTCTGTCCGCCTCCCCGCGACTCTTGCCGGTGGTCGGCAGGTCGAACAGCCAGGGTGCCGGGCTGGCGGTCACGAGGAAGTCAGCTAGTGGGCGTGCCCGGCGAGTTACCCATGTACTCACGAGATCAGGTGTAGCGACTATCGAGCGAACGAAGAACTACACGGATCATCGTGGACAGCATCCCCATTCGCCAAATCAACGCCCGTAATTTTGGCCGAAAAGAAATACACGCAATTCGTGTCGCGGACACGACCGAGGGGCGGTCGCCCGGCGACCGCCCCTCGTGTCTTCGACGAATCAGAAGTTGATCATGTGGCCGGCGAGGCCGTGGATCGCTTCCTGCAGCGCTTCGCTGAGCGTCGGGTGGGTGTGCACGTTGCGCGCGAGCTCGTTGACCGTGAGGTCCCACTTCTGGGCCAGGGTCAGCTCGGGCAGCAGCTCCGAGACGTCGGGGCCGATGAGGTGCCCGCCGATGAGCTCGCCGTGGGTGTTGTCGGCGATCAGCTTCACGAAACCGGTCGGGTCGGCCAGGCCGTGCGCCTTGCCGTTGGCGGTGAACGGGAAGGTCGCGACCTTCACGTCGTAGCCCTCGTCGCGGGCCTGCTGCTCGGTGAGACCGAAGCTGGCGACCTGCGGCTGGCAGAAGGTGGCGCGCGGCATCATCCGGTAGTCGCCCAGGGTCAGCGTCTCGGCGCCGGCGATGGTCTCGGCGGCGACCACACCCTGCGCCTCGGCGACGTGCGCGAGCTGGAGCTTGGCGGTGACGTCACCGATCGCGTAGATGTGCGGCACGTTGGTGCGCATGTTGTCGTCGATCGCGATGGCGCCACGGTCGGTGAGGGCGACACCGGTGGTCTCCAGGCCGTAGCCATCGACGCGCGGCGCGAAGCCGACGGCCTGCAGCACCTTGTCGACGGTGACGGTCTCGATCGCGCCGGACTTGTTGTCCTTGATCTGGACGGTGACCTTGGAGCCGTCGTCGTCGATCGACTGCACGGCGGCACCGGTGGTGATGGTGATGCCGAGCTTCTTGTACTGCTTGGTGATCTCCTTGGAGACGTCGATGTCCTCGTTGGGCAGCGCGCGGTCGAGGAACTCCACGATCCGCACGTCGACGCCGTAGTTCTTGAGGACGTAGGCGAACTCCATGCCGATCGCGCCCGCGCCGACGATCAGGATCGAGCCGGGCAGCTCACGGGTGAGGATCTGCTCCTCGTAGGTCACCACGTTGGCCGAGAGCTGGGTGCCCGGCAGCAGCTTGGTGGTGGTGCCGGTGGCGATGATGACGTTGTCGAACGTGATCGTCTCGGTGCCGCCCTTGGTCAGGGCCACATCGAGCGAGTTCGGGCCGGTGAAGGTACCGAGACCGTCGAACTCGTCGATCTTGTTCTTCTTCATCAGGAAGTGCACGCCCTTGACGCGCCCGTCGGCCACCTTGCGGCTGCGATCGAAGGCGGCGCCGAAGTCGAAGCTGACCTCACCGGAGATGCCGAAGGTCTTGGCTTCCTTGTGGAAGATATGGGCCAGTTCGGCGTTGCGCAGCAGTGCCTTGGACGGGATGCAGCCCACGTTCAGGCACACGCCACCCCAGTATTTCTGCTCGACAATCGCTGTTCGCAGGCCGAGTTGAGCGGCACGGATCGCGGCGACGTATCCGCCGGGACCAGCGCCGAGAACGACGACATCGTAGTGGGAAGTCACGACCCCGAGCCTAACTCTGTTTCGGGGAGTTCACCCACCCGTCCCCCACTTAGGTGAGGTGCGCGCGAGCGGGCGCTACGGACCGCCGAGCACCTTGCGCAACGTGTCGGCCACGGCCGCGAGCTCGGCGGCGCTCACGTGGGCCCCGAGCCTGCGTTCGATGCCGGCGAGGTAGTGCGGCGCGGCCTGGCGGAACCGCTGCCTGCCGAGGTCGGAGATGGCCACCAGCGCAGACCTGCCGTCGTCGGGGTTGGTCTCGCGGCGCAGCAGGCCGTCGGCTTCCAGCTCGGCGACGAGGCGACTCACCCTGGTCCGGCTGAGGACGACCTTGTCGCCCAGATCGCTCATCCGCATCGGCCCGGCCGCGTCGAGTTCGAGCAGCACGTCGTACCAGGTCAGCGGCAAGCCGGTGGCTTTGCGGAGTTCGGCGTCGAGTTCGGGGACGAACGCCGCGTGCACCTGCAACAGCGCCGCCCACGCGGCGACCGCGGGACGACGGGACGGCTGATCGTTCGGCACCGGACCAGTCTACCCACTTGCGTGCGTGCGCACACAACTAGTAGCGTGTGCACGCACATAAATTTCCTTCGAACAACCGAGGTGGACCCCATGACCGCACTCATCACCCGCGACGAACTGGCCGCGGCGATCGAGTCGAACACCGTGACCGTGCTCGACGCACTCGGCCCGGAGTACTACGCCAAGGCGCACCTGCCCGGCGCGCTCAACCTGATCGCCGACGATGTCGCCGACCGCGCCCCCGAACTCCTGCCGGACCGCGACGCGGCGGTCGTCGTCTACTGCTCGAACGCCGGGTGCGGCAACAGCCAGGTCGTCGCGAGCGAGCTGGAAGCCCTCGGCTACACCGATGTCCGCAAGTACCGCGAAGGCATCCAGGACTGGTCCGAGGCGGGCCTGCCGATCGAAACGTCGGCCTGACCGCTCGCGCCACAGCCTTCCACCGCCCGACCAGCGGCCCGCCGACGGCGAGCCGCTAGTCGGGCTCGCCGGGCCGCAGCGCCTTGCCGATCTCGTCGGCGAGCAGGAAACCGGCCAGGCCGTGCCCGTGCTTCTCCCGGCGCACCAGCGAGATGATGTTGACGTCGAAGGCGTCGCGCACCTGCCGGAAGGCCAGGCGGCCGTCCCGGAGTTCCTCGGCGATGTCGAACTCACTGAGGAAGGCGATCGCCTCGCCGGACATCGCCAGCCGCTTCATCGTCTCGATCGAATTGGTGTGGAACGCGGGCTGGATATCGAGACCGGCGTTGGCGAAGGCCTCGGCGACGATCCCGTGGATCACCATGGAACGGTCGGCGAAGATCAGCGGAAACGGAGTGCACTGCGCGAGCGGGATCGTCTCCATCGGGGCCAGCGGATGATGCGGCGAGACAACGACTCCGAGCCGCGTGTTCATCTGCCAGCAGACCTCGAGCTGCGCCGACGGCGGGATATTGAAGCCGAGGCCGAGGTCTGCCTCACTGTTCTCGATGGCCTGCACGATGTCGAGGGTCGACATGGTGCGGATCGAGATCCGGACCTGCGGATGCCGGGCGCGAAACGTCGTGGCCGCGGTGGCCACGACACTGCTGGCCAGGCCGGTCATGGTGGCGATCACGACCTCCCCGCTGCCGAGCGCGCGCAGATCACGGATGTCGGCCACGGTCTCGCGGTATTGCCGCAGCGTCTGCCGGATGTGCACGAGCAGCGCCTCGCCCGCCGGGGTGAGCCGCATGCCGCGCGGCAGCCGTTCGAACAGCGGCTGGTCGAGTTCGGCCTCCAGCAGCAGGATCTGCCGATTGATCGCCGACGGCGCGACATGGAGCCGGGCGCCGGCCGCGCGAATGGACCCGAGCCGCGCCACTTCGTCGATGTACTGCAGCAATCGTGAATGGAGCACCGCCACCTCCTGGAATTAGTGTACGAAAATTTAGTACACCTCGTGCGAAAACGAATGCTTGTGGGCAACGGTGCTGATCACGTCCAATCGATACAGGCGCAGCGACAGTGCCGAAATATCGAGATGAGGACCGCCATGCCCCAGCAGAATTCGACGACCGAGGCCCCTTTCCCGGGCGCCGCCGAGGTTTCCGCCCACGACGATCACGTCCGCACGATCTTCGCCATCCTGGCAGGCGAGCAGGAAGCGGACCTGCTGCTGCGCAATCTGCACATCCTCGACGTGCACAGCGAATCCGTCTATCCCGGTTCGCTGCTGGTCCACGGGGAACGCATCATCGCGCTGAACCCCGACGAGTCGATCGTGCGCTATCGCGAATCCTTCGACGGTGGCGGCCTTTACGCGATTCCCGGCCTGATCGACTCGCACCTGCACTTCGAATCCCAGCTCGCGCATCCGGCGGCCTTCGGCGAGGCGATCGTGCCGAGCGGCACGACCACGGTCTTCGGCGAGACCCTCGATTTCGCCAGCGCGGCGGGCGACGAAGCGGTCGACGCGGCCCGGGCGCTGTTCGCCGACCACGACAAACTCCCCTACCGGCTCTACGCTTTCGCGCCGGGGAAGAAGACCTCGCCGGAAGTCACCGAAGCGATGCTGGCGATGGATCCGGTCATCGGCCTCGGCGAACTGGCCCATCTGTCCTATATGACCGGCAACGCCGACGATTTCCGCAAGTCCGCGCTCGGCCGGGCGAACGCCGGATTCGTCAACTGCCACTGGGGCGTCACATCACTGCCGGACATGCTGCTCAATTACATGCCCGCGATCGGCGTCGACAACAACCACGACGTCTGGAACGAAGCCGATATCGAGAAGAGCATTCGCTACGGCCTCAACACCCAGATCAAATTCGGCGTCGGTAGCCCGGAGGTCATTCGAACAATGTTGCGCGCCATCGTAAAACGGCACTGGCCCGCCGAGAACTTCCAGCTCTGCGCCGACAATATCTCGGTGGACCGGGTCCTGCGGCAGGGCCATATCGACTGGGTCGTCTCCCTGGCCGTGGAGATGGGTATGCCGCCGATCAAGGCGATCAAGATGGGCACCCTCTACGCGGCGCGCTCGTTCCACAAGGACCGCGATCTCGGCTCGCTGAGCCCGGGCCGCTTCGCCGACATCGTGCTCACCGACAGCCTCGCCACGATCAATCCGCGCTATGTCTTCAAGGGCGGCAAGCTGGTGGCCCGGGATCGGCGCCTGCTCGAGCCCGTCGGGATCGACTATTCGGTGCTGGCCAAGCGGCCCAGGCCCGGCCTCGAGGGCCTGCGTGCCGAACAACTCGACCTCACCCCGATCGAGATCTCGGCGGACGGCACCCGGGCGAAGGTGCTGCTCTTCGACGTCTACGGGCGCGGGCATCGCAAGTTCGCGCAGGAGGTCTGGGTGCCGGTGCGCGACGGCGCGATCGTTCCCGAGCACGACGGGGTGCGGCTCAACCGGATCTCGATCGTGCAGCGCTACGCCGACGGCGCGCGCCACATCGTGAACGGGCTGTTCCAAGGCGTCTCGATCGAGCGCGGGGCGGTCTCGACCTTCTGGCCAGCGCCGTCGGCCTACTTCGTGGTCGTCGGATCCGACAGCGCCGAGATGCGCGCGAACCTCCAGCAGCTCGACGGGCTGGTCGGCGGCTGTGTCGTCACCGACGAGCAGGAAGCGAAAGCCGTGCTGCCGCTGGACTTCTATGGCGTCATGGCGGATATGGACCTGACCGAACTCGTCGAGGCGACCCGGTCGATCGACGAGGCGCTGGCGAAACTCGGCCATCACAACGAGGGCGAACCGGTCGTCAACAAGCTACTGACGCTGTTCATCTCGCTCGATCGCTTCGGCTTCATGAAATAGCGTCGGCTACCAGAGCAAGGGATCCACCGCTATGCAGCACGACAACGACGCGGCAGTCATCGACAACGGGAACAAGGTGCGCCGCTGGATCACCTACGTCGCCGGAATCTATATCCTCACCCTCGGCCTCAGCCTGGCCATCAGGGCCGGGATCGGGATCTCCCCGCAGAGCAGCCTCACCCGCACGATGACGCTGGTGTTCACCCCGCTGAGCCAGGGCAACTACAACCTCATCCTCGAGATCATCATGCTCGGCCTGACCTTCCTGGTCGGACCGAAGGCCTTCAAGGCGAGCTACCTGCTCTCGATGATCCCGGCGCTGGTGCTGGCACTGCTCCTCGACCTGAACCTGTGGCTCACCGAGTGGGTCCATCTGGAGCCGTACGCGGCCAACCTCGTCTTGCTGGTCTTCGCCGACGCGATGCTGGCGCTGGGCCTGTTCCTGATGATTCGCGCGAACCTGATCCTGATGCCGATCGACCTGTTCGTGAATACGATCCAGCAGCGGACGGGCCGCAAGTGGGGCAACATCAAGACCGTGTTCGACTGCACGCTGCTCGCGATCTCGGCGGGCATCGGGCTGATCTTCCTCGGCGCACCGCATTTCATTCGCGAGGGCACGATCATCAACGCGATCCTCGTCGGCCAGTACGTGAAGGGGTACTTCTTCCTGTACGGGAAGGTCACGGCGCGCAAGCGCGCGGCCCAGCCGGTGCCGACGCCCGTCGCCGACTAGCGCGAACCGCCGCCGCCCCGCGCGGCAGGCTGGTTCGCCTCGGCTGCGGTCAGTCGCGCCAGACCTGGCCGGCGACCCTGGCGAAGTTGCCGCCGAAGATCGCCGCGCGCTCGGCTCGGTGGAACCCCCGGTCGGCCAGCAGCTCGTCGAGGCCGGGTGCGCCGGACTCGCCGAGCAGGTTCTCCGGGGGAACCCATTGGAGCGGGCCCCATTTCGTGTACGCCTCGGAGAAGGCGCCGGGATTGTCCCGGATCTCGTCGTTGAATTCCCGGCCGTCGAAGGAGTAGTCCGAACCGATGCCGATGTGGTCGAGCCCGACCAGATCGACGCCGTAGCGGATGTGGTCGGCCATGGCGGCCAGCCGGGCCGCGTGGTCGTCGGGAGCGTTGTGACCGAGGAAGATTCCCACCCCGTTGATGCCGATCACCCCGCCGGTCTCGGCGCAGGCGCGGGCCTGGTCGTCGGAGATGTTGCGCGGATGCTCCCACAGGGCAGCGAAATTGGAGTGGCTGTAGATCATCGGGACGGCGGTGTTGGTCGCGATATCGAGCCCGGTGCGACGCGAGCAGTGCGAGCCATCGGCGAACACGCCGACCTCGTTCAGCTTGCGCACCAAGTCTTTTCCGTAGCCGGTGAGGCCGGTGTCCTCGGTATCGAGACAGCCACAGCCCGCCGCGTTGGCGTGGTTGTAGCTCGGGAGCAGCGAGCGCACGCCGAGCCGGTAGAACATCTCCACATTGTCGAGATCACCGCCGAGCGGGGCCGAGTCCTCCAGGTCGAAGGCCAGCGCGATGGCGTCGTCGGCGCCGATATCGGCGCGGCGCTCGACCAGCCGGAAACGCGGATCGGCCGATGCCTGGTCACGGAATTGGTGCAGCAGCGCCAGCGAATCCGTGGTGGTCTGCGCCGAATACCCGACGTTGACCGACAGATACGACCCGAGCGGGTAGCGGGCGAGCTCGCCGATGCGCGCGGTGTGATGCAACGGCAGACAGCAGTGCTGCTCCCACAGGAAGGGTGCCATGGTCACCTCCGGTCGTAGTCCGTGACCTGCGATCCTACGGATCGCAACACATCCGGAACCTCAACGACGCTAACGGGTTGTCTGATCGGTCCGATCAATCAGTACTTCCTCCCACTGCCCGAAGGCGGTGCGACATGCGTCGCTTCCTCGTCCTGCTCACCACGCTCGCGGCCTGCGCGGGCCTGTGGACCCTGCCCGCTACCGCGACCCCGTCCTCCTGCGGACTCACCTGGGGCTCCCTCGACAAGTCGAGCGCGGGGTACTCCACCGCGACCGTCGGCGCAGTCCGGTCCGGCCGCCACGACTGCTTCGACCGCCTCGTCGTCGACCTGTCCGGCCCGCTCCCGGGCTACCGCGTCGGTTACGTCGACACGGTCGCCATGGACGGCTCCGGCGCCGCGGTCCCGCTGCGCGGCGGCGCGTACCTCCAGGTGATGGTGCAAGCCCCGGCCTACGACGCCGAGGGCAACAGCACCTACCGCCCCGCGAACCGCGCCGAACTCGTCGACGTCGGCGACTACCCGACCTTCCGTCAGGCCTCCTGGGCCGGCTCGTTCGAGGGCCAGACCACCCTCGGCCTCGGCGTCCGCGCGCGCCTGCCGTTCCGGGTTCTCACCCTCGACGACCCCGCTCGCGTGGTGATCGACGTCGCTCACTCCTGGTGAGCCCGCACACTCCCGCGGCCACTCGGCAACAATGGGGGAATGAGCGGCGTTGAGCAGGACGTGACGGATCCCTATCTCTGGCTCGAGGATGTGACCGGCGAGGCCGCGCTGGACTGGGCGCGGGCCCGCAACGAGGTGGTGCGGCAGCGGTTCGCGGACACGGAGCGGTTCGGCGCGCTCGAGCAGCGCGTGCTCGCCATGCTCGACGACGACACCAAGATCGCCTACCCCGGCCGGCGCGGGCCGTGGCTGTACAACTTCTGGCGCGATGCCGAGCATCAGCGCGGGTTGTGGCGGCGGACCACCTTCGAGTCCTACGCGAGCGAGAACCCCGAGTGGGATGTGCTGATCGACGTCGACGCCCTCGCCGAGGCCGACGGGGAGAACTGGGTCTGGGCGGGCGCCACCGTCCTGCGGCCCTCGCAGGAGCGCGCCTTCATCCAGCTCTCCCGCGGCGGTGCCGACGCGAAGGTCCAGCGTGAATTCGACCTGACGACAAGGGAGTTCATCGCACCGGCGGACGGCGGGTTCTTCCTGCCCGAGGCCAAGTCGCAGCTGCGCTGGATCGACATCGACACCGTCTACGTCGGCACCGATTTCGGCCCCGGCTCACTCACCGATTCGGGCTACCCGCGCATCGCCAAGCGCTGGCGGCGCGGCACCGCGCTGGCCGAGGCGGAGACGGTCTTCGAGGGCAAGCCGACCGACGTCTCGGTCAGCGCCGGTTACGACCGCCATCCCGGCTTCGAACGGCACTGGGCCGGCCGGGCGACCGACTTCTTCAACGAGGAGATCTCCCTGCTGGATGCCGATGGCACCTGGCGCCTGCTGGAGACTCCGACCGACGCCGATGTGAGCTGGTATCGCGACTGGCTGCTGGTGCGGCTGAAGACCGCGTGGGAGGTCGGCGGCGCGACCTTCGAGCCGGGCAGCCTGCTCGTCACCGATCTGCCGGGGTTCCTCGCCGGCGAACGGGATTTCGAGGCCCTGTTCACGCCCGACGCGCACACCTCGCTCGACGGCTGGGGCTGGACCGAGAACCACCTCGTCCTGACCACCCTGCAGGACGTGCAGACCGGCCTGCGGGTGCTCACGCCCGGCCCCGACGGCTGGACGACGACCGAACTCGCCGACTCCCCCGCCATGTCGTCGACCACGGTGAACAACCTCGACCCGCTCGAGGGCGGCGACGAATTCATGCTCACCACCACCGGATTCGCCACGCCGACCACCTTGCTCAGCAGTGCCATCGGCGAACCGGCCACGGTGCTCAAGCAGGCCCCCGCCTACTTCGACGCCACCGGCATCGAGACCGAACAGTTCTTCGCCGCCTCCGACGACGGAACGGCCGTGCCCTACTTCGTGATTCGTCACCGTGACCGTCGCGGCACGCCGAGCCCGACCATCATGAACGGCTACGGCGGCTTCGAGATCTCCAAGACGCCCCAGTATCTGGGCTCGGCGGGCATGGCCTGGCTGGAGCGCGGCGGCACCTACGTGGTGACCAATATCCGCGGCGGCGGCGAATACGGCCCCGAATGGCACACCGCGGCACTGAAAGAGCACCGGCACCGCGCCTTCGAGGATTTCGCCGCGGTCGCGCGCGACCTGGTGACCCGTGGCATCACCACCCCGGATCGCCTCGGCGCCATCGGCGGCAGCAACGGCGGTCTGCTGATGGGCGTCATGCTCACCCGCTACCCGGAGCTGTTCGGCGCGATCGTGTGCCAGGTGCCGCTGCTGGACATGCGGCGCTACCACCTGCTGCTGGCGGGCGCGTCCTGGGTGGCCGAGTACGGCGACCCGGACAAGCCGCAGGAGTGGGCCTACATCAGCGAGTACTCGCCGTATCAGAACACCGACACCGGCAAGCAGTACCCGCCGATCCTGCTCGCCACCTCCACCCGCGACGATCGCGTGCACCCCGGGCACGCGCGAAAGATGGCGGCGCTGCTGGAATCCCAGGACCGCACCGTCTGGTACTACGAGAACATCGAGGGCGGGCACGGCGGCGCGGCCGACAACAAGCAGTCGGCCTACCTGTCGGCGCTGGTCTACGAGTTCTTCACGCAGATGCTGATGGAGGGCCGCCGTTCGGCGTAGGCCCTAGCGGTCGCGCAGCCACTTCTCGACGACGTCGACCGTGGAATCCGGATTGGTGATCCAGCCGTTGTGCCCGAGGGCCTCCGGCTGGAACCACCGGGTCACCGGCGCCGCGGGCAGTTTGCTCAGCAGGTGGTCGGCGGAGGTCTGCGGCGCCAGGTCGTCGCCGGCCACAGTGATCGACAGGATCGGGAACTTCAACCGCGAGATCCGTTCCTCGTAGTCGATATCGGCGCCGACGGGCACGAAGCGCCCGGTGCGGGCCAGCCGCGCCCAATCCGACATGAGCACCTTGGACTGCCTGCCGAAGGCGCGGCGGCCGAGCATGTCCCCCGGCCAGAACCCGGCCAGATTCGACGCGACCGCCACCGCGGCCGTGCCGACCAGCATCCCCGGCCCGAGCACCCCGCGATATCCGCGGAAGTACGGCGTGCCGGACGCGATCAGGATCAGCCCGGCGATCCGCCCGCGCGCCCTGGCGGCGTAGAGGACGGCGAGCTGCCCGCCCATGCTGTGGCCGAGCAGGTAGGGCGTGCTGCCGGGGAACCGGTCGCGCACCGCCTGCAGGATCGCCGGGAAGTCGACGGAGGCCAATTCGTGGTAGCCGTAGGCGCTGTCGGCGTCGGGCCGGTGCGTGCTGTCACCGTTGCCGCGCAGCTCGCCGATGGCGACGTCGAAGCCGCGCTGGGCCAGCCGGTCGCCGAAGTACTCGTAGAACTCACCGGGCACGGCGAGGCCGGGCACGATGACGACGACCGGTCGCGGCGCGTCCGGAGTCACCGGATGTCGATGCGGGCCGCGCGCGGGGATGAGCCGCACGGGCAGGGTGGTGCCGTCGGGCACCTGGATCGGGACGACCTCGACCCGGGGCATCAGGCCCCTACCGCACCGAGGATCACCCGGCTCAGCACTTGGATCACGTCGTCGAGCGGCGGCCGCGGATCGGAACCGCTCCAGCCGTCGACGACATAGTTGACCGCGCCGATGATGGCCAGCACGCGCAGCTCGTAGTCACCGGAGGGGATCTCGCCGTGCATGGCGGCGTCCTCGGCGGCGCTGGCCAGCAGCGAGCCCCACACGCGCCGTAGCTCCAGCCGGAACTTCTCCACCTTGGGGCCCGCGCCGACCACCTCGACGAGCGCCACCCGCGCCTTGCGTGGATCGGCGCCGATCGCCTCGACGTAGGCGCGCACGGCGGCATCGATCTGTTCGAGCACCGTCGCGTCGGTCTTCGCTTCGAGAGCAGTGGCGACCGCTTCGCGCGATTGCCGATCGATCTGCTCGTACAGTTCCAACAGCAGCGACTCGCGGCCGGTGAACTCCTCGTAGAACTGACGGGACGACAGTCCCGCGTCCTTACAGATGGCACCGACCGAGCTGTTGGCGTACCCGTCGCGCGCGAAGACCGTCAGGCCTGACTCCAGAAAACGCGCACGCCGCTGGCGTTGCCGGTCCTCTACGGGTTGCCCGGCATACATTCGTCCCGTATTCGCATCCTGTGACATTGTCGCTGACAATACCGAAGGGCCCGATCCCCTCGTCATGGATCGGGCCCTTCGGCTGCCCTTCCGGCTTACCGCGCGTTAGCCGAAAGTTGGCTACAGTCCGCTCAGTTGCCCGAGGCCTGCGCAGAACCGGTGCTGAGCGAGCTGGTGAGCAGGCCCAGCAGCAGGGTCAGGATGTTGCCGTCAGAGCCGTCATCGGTGATGTTGTAAAGCATGTGTCACTCCAAGTTGATGCTTTGTGACTACGTTGTCACTGGCCATTTGCCGTCTCGGACGATACCGAGGCAAATCTGAACAGGGAGTGTTTTAGAGGAATTTCCTAGAACTTTTTTGTCACTTGGCACAAGCCCCAGGAACTTCCGGCTCGCCCAGGCTCGACATGAGCCGGTTCGCCCACGAGAACGACGCCGTCGACAGCACCAGATCGTGAATGTCGGCGTCATCGAATCCCAGCAGGCGCAGCCGCGCCAGTTCCGCGTGCGCGGGCCGGGGCGGGTGCGCGGCCAGCGCGGCGGTGAAATCGATGATCGCGTCCCAACGTTCGTCGATCCGGACCGTCACCCCGTCGTCGAGCAGCCGCTGGACATCGTCGGCGCGCTTGGACAACTGGGATGTGAAACGAGAGTGTACCGACGCGCAGTACTCACATCCGTTGAACCGGGAAGTAACCGTCGCGGCGAGTTCGCGTTCGGCGCGCGTCAACCCCTCCCTGCTGTAGAAGATGTCCTTGTCGTTGGCGCTGCGATGGGCCAGCACCTCGGCATTGCGGGCCAGCAGCCGAAAGTACGGACTCTCCCCGCGCCCGCCTTCCAGCAGCGGGCGCTGCCGCTGGTCGGCGTCGGCGAGCGCGATCGGCTCGACCCAGGGCACCCAGTCGAGCTGGTCCTGGGTGAAACCGGCCGGGCGCGCGAGAGTCTGGACATCACGGACCTCGGTCATCGTGCGGCTCCGATCAATTCGAGGCCGGCCAGCAGGCGGACCTGGTAGTTCACGAACCCGACGAGCTGGGAGACGGTAACGACATCGGTCTCCGACAGACCCGCCGCCAGCAGCACGTCGATATGGGCGCGAGTGCTCGTGGCCGGCGCGGTGGTGAGCCGGGCCGCGTGCCGCAGCGCGGCGGCCAGTACGGTGTCGCCCGCCGAATCCGGTTCGTTCCCAGCGCTTCCCGCGCGGCCCGCGTAGTAGGCGGCGAGCTCGGTGGCCTCGGCCAGGGTGGCGACATGCGCCGCGATGGCGGCCAACCGCCGCGGACCGAAGGCCAGGCCCGCCGGTCCCTCGAACAGCGCGTCGTGCACGCCCTGGGTGTGTTCGACGACCGCCGGCCTGGACCGTCGGACGACGGCGACCCTGGCCGCCGCCTCGGTGCCGAGCACCGCATCGATGACATCGGTCGCGGCACTCATGCCGAACCCCTTTCGCTGACCTGCCTGCCGAGGCGCGGTGCTACCTCGGTGGCGAGAAGTTCGATCGATCGCAGCACGGCGCGCTGGTCGGGATCGATCGGATGAACCTGGACGATGAGATCGGTGGCAGCGCCGACCGCGCGATCGGCGGCCAGCTGCGCGGCGACCTCGTCGGGAGTGCCGATGGCGGAGTCGCGCAGCACCTCCTCGACGGTGGACGCCACTTCCGGAATCCCCGCGGTACGAAGGTGTTCCAGGAAGCGCAGGGCTCCCCGCTGCGCCCACCGGTGGGCTTCCTCATGGGTGTCGGCGACGAAAACGCTACGAGAGGCACCGATTCGGGCGATCGCGCCGCCGGGCAGGTTGTCCCGGTAGGCGCTGATCAACCGCGCCTGCACGTCGTCGAGCGCGACACCCGGGTCCCGTGGCTGGGTCCGCGAGAGCAGCAGACCCGCACCCGCCCCGCCTGCCCGGGCCGCGCCCTCCACCGAGAAACTGGCGTGCCAGACCCGATCGCGCAGCGAGGCCACCGGTGGATGCAAGGCCCGGCCGGGAACCAGTTCCGCGCCGTCGAGGGCCGCGGTGATCGCCGCCAGCTTCTCGACGTACACGCGCTGCCTGTCCTCGGGCGCGATCCCGAACAGCGCGAAGGAACTCTTGGACCCGCCGCTGCCATAACCCAATTCGAGGCGGCCGCCGGACAGGGTGTCCAGCACCGCCGCGTCCTCGGCGACCCGGATCGGGTCCTCGAGCCCCAGGGTGACGATGGCGGTCCCGAGCCGGATCCGTTCGAACCGGGCCGCCGCGTGCGCGAGGAACACCAGCGGCGACGGCAGGCCGCCCTCGGCCGGGTCCACGTGGTGCTGGGCCACCCAGGCGGTGTCGTAGCCCAGTTCCTCGGCCAGCCCGATCTGGGCCAGCGCGTCGGCGTAGACCTGGGCCGCGGTCTGCGCGTCGTGGTAGCGGACCAGCCGTGTGAACAGGCCGAGCCGCAGCCCGCTCATGCGGCGGCCTTTCCGAGGTAGGCGTCGCGGATGGCGGGATCGTCGAGGAGCTCGGCCGCGGTGCCGCGCAACACGATCTGTCCGCCGCGCAACACGTTTCCGGTATGCGCGATCGACAGCGCCAGCTCCGCCTGCTGCTCGACGATCAGGATGGCCAGGCCCAATTCGGCGTTGAGCCGGGCGATCTCGTCGAGCACCCGGTCGACGAACAGCGGCGAGAGCCCCATCGTCGGCTCGTCCATGCAGATCAGCCGTGGCTTGCTCATCAGCGCCCTGGCGAAGGCGAGCATCTGCTGTTCGCCGCCGGACAGGGTGCCCGCCTGCTGGGTCCGGCGCTCGCGCAGGCGCGGGAAGTGCTCGTACAGTTCGGCGGCCCTGGCCGCGAGCACCGAGCGGCGCTCCTTGCGGATGTAGCCGCCGACGTAGAGGTTCTCCTCCACCGTCATCGCGGGGAACACGCGCCGGGCCTCGGGCACCGAGGCCAGTCCCGCCTCGATCCGCTCGGCCGGTGGGCTGGTGCTCACGTCGACACCGTCGATGCGGACCGCACCCGAACTCGGGCGCAGCAGGCCGAGTGCGGTCTTCATCGTCGTCGACTTGCCGGAGGCGTTGCCGCCGAGCAGCGAGACGATCTCGCCGGGGCGCACGCTCAGCGACACCTTGTCCAGCGCCCGCGAGGGACCGTAGTGCACGGTGACCTCGTCGAATTCGAGGATGGGCGTGGTCTTGTCGTCATTCGGCACCGACAGTCACCTTCTCGTTCGGCACAGCGGCGGGCGGCGTGCGGCGTCTGCGCCGCCCGAGGTAGGCCTCGACGACGCGCTCGTCGTGCTGGATCTGCTCCGGTGTGCCCTCGGCGATGATGCGGCCCTCGTCGAGCACGATCACCCGGTCCGACAGTGCGTTCACCAGCTCCAGTTTGTGTTCCACGAGCACGATCGTCTGCCCGGCGGCTTTCAGCTCGGCGAGTTGCCGCCCGACCTCGGCCGTCTCGGTCTGATTCATGCCCGCCGCCGGCTCGTCGAGCAGCAGCACCGTCGGGCGCAGCGCCAACGCTCTGGCGATCTCGGTGCGACGGCGGTTGGCGTAGGACAGGGTGTAGGCGTTGTGCTCGGCGCGGGGTTCGAGGCGTTCCGCGAAGCGGGCCAGCTGGGTGTCGACCAGGGCGGTGGTCGCGCGGCGTTCCGCGCGGACCGCGGGCGTCGGCACCAGCGCCAGCACCGTCTCGGCCAGCAGCGGAACCCAGCGCAGCACCGGGATCCGGGCCACCGACTGCCACGGGCGGGCCGCGGTGATCGTGGTGTGCAGGCCGATCTCGACGTTCTCGCGCACCGTCAGATTGCCGAACACCCGGCCGTTCTGGAACGTTCGGGCGATCCCGGCCCTGGCCGCGGCCTCCTGCGAGCCGGGCCGCAAGCGGACGCCGCCGACCTCCACCCGCCCCTCGTCCGGGCCGAGCACGCCCGAGACGAGATTGACGGTGGTCGTCTTGCCGGAACCGTTGGGACCGATGATGGACACGAATTCGCCGGGGGCGACCCGCAATTCGACGCCGTTCACCGCCTGCACGCCGCCGAAGGACTTGTGCAGGCCGGTGACCGAGAGCAGGGGGTCAGGCGTGGACGGGGACACGTTCTCTCCTCACCAGAACGCCCTGCGGGCGGAACCGGATGATCAGCAGCAACACCACGCCGTAGAGCAGGATGCGTGCCTCGGGCGCCAGTCGCAGCGCCTCGGGGACGCCGATCAGCACCGCCGCGCCGAGCACCGCGCCGTAGGGCGATCCGGTGCCACCGAGCACGAGAATGGTGACGATCAGCAGGGACATGGGCAGGTTGAACACGGTCGGGTCGATATAGCTGTACTGGTGGGCCAGCAGCGCGCCCGCGATCCCGGAGAACAGCGCGCTGATCGCGAAGGCCAGCGCCTTGTAGTCCCGCACCGGGACGCCGGAGGAGCGCGCCGCGACCTCGTCGGCCCCGACCGCGCGCAACGCGGTGCCCAGGCGCGAGCGCTGCACCCCGACCACCACAGCGACGGTGACCGCCAGGAACGCCAGGTCCAGCCAGAAGACCTCGGTGTTCTCGGCGAACTCGTGACCGAGGACGCTCGGCACCGGAATGCCGAAGATGCCGTAGCTGCCCCGGGTCAACGACTCCCAGTTGCGGATCACCGCGACGATCACGATGCCGATGCCCAGCGTGGCGATCGCGACGTAATGCCCGTTCAGGTTCCACAGCGGCGCGGCCAGGATCGAGGAGACGACCGCGGCCAGCACGCCGCCGGTCAGCGCGGCCGCCAGGAACGGCCAGTCGTGGTTCACCGTGAGGATCGCCGAGGTGTACGCGCCGATCGCGATCGGCCCGGCCTGCCCGATCACCAGCTGTCCCGCCGAGCCCGCCACCAGCGTCATCGAGACCGCGACGATGGCGTAGGCCAGGATCTGGGTGCCGACCACGATGGCGTAGTCGTCGGCGACCAGCGGCACGATCAGCGCCGCTACCGCGAACGCGGCGACCGCGTGCCACCACCGCACCCGCAACTGCCTGCCGACCCCGAGGAAGGTGCCGGTGAGCGGTTCGGCGCTGATCGCGGGCACCTTGGCCAGCAGGCCGCCGGGCCGCAGGATCAGGAACGCCACCAGCACGCCGAAGGTGATCAGGTCGCGGTAGCCGTCACCGAAGACGTAGATCCCGAACGCCTCCAGAATGCCGAGCGCGAACCCGCCGATCACCGCGCCGGGGATCGAGCCGAGGCCACCGATGGTGGCGGCGACGAACCCGGTCAGCCCCGCGAGGGTGCCGCTGGTCGGCGAGATGTTCGAGTTGTACAGGCCGACGAAGATGCCGGCCAGACCGCCGAGCCCGGAGGCGATGGCGAAGGCCAGCACCTGGATGCGGCTCACCCCGATCCCCATCTGGGCGGCGGCGTCGGGATCCTGGGCCGTGGCCCGGATGGCCAGGCCGTAGCGGCTGAACCGGAGGAACCCGGCCAGCCCGGCCATCACCACCAGGGTGATCGCGAACATCACCAGATCGGAGGTGCCGAAGCGGACCCCACCGAGCTGGAAGTTGTTGGTGGGCAGCACCTGTGGGAACGGACGGGTGTCCGGCCCGAAGACGATCTGGGTCAGGTTCTCGATGATCAACCCGGCTGCGACCGTCGCCAGCAGTGCCGCGATGGCGGGCGCCTTGCGCAGCGGATGCACCGCCAGCACATCGATGAGCACACCGACGGCGGCGGTGATCGCGAGCACCAGCACGATGGTCAGCCAGAGCGGAAGGCCCTGCTCGGCGATGAACCACCAGCCCAGGATCGACCCGAGCGCGAACACCGCGCCGTGCGCGAAGTTGATGACATTGGTGACACCGAAGATGAGGGTGATGCCCACGGCGAGCAGCGCGTACGCGTTGCCGTGGACCACACCGGCGATCAGCGTGTCGAACATCAGCGGTTGCCGGTCGGCACGAACTTGCCTTCCTTCAGCACCAGCTCACGCGGGGTCACGCCCTTCGGGCGTCGCGTTTCCTGGTCGAAGGCGAAGGTGCCGAGGCCGATTCCGGTGAACTGCGTTTCGGTCCGGAGACCGTCGAGGATGCCCTCGCGGGTCGCGCCGCCCTTCTCGGCCGCTTGCGCCACCACGTGCAGCGCGTCGTAGGCGTAGACGTTGAAGTCACCCGGATCGGTGTTGAACTTCTTGCGGAACTTGGTGACGAAGTCCTGCACCTTCGGGTCCGGGTCGGCGGGGCTGAAGATTCCGTTGACGATGTCGCCCTCGGCGGCCGCGCCGGCCAGCGAGATGAACTGCGGGGTGTTCTGGCCACCGAAGAACTGGCCGGTGAAGCCCACATCACGCAGCTGCTTGACCACCAGCGCGCCGTCGGGGCCGTAGCCCAGGTGCACCACCGCGTCAGGGTTGGCCTCGCGGCCCTTGATCAGTATCGGCTTCACATCGGTGGAGTCGGGCAGGATGGGCGAGGAGTAGACGATCTCCACGCCCTTCTGCGCGGCGAATTTCTCGAAGAACTGGAAAGCCTGCTTACCCCAGTCGGTTTCGAGGTAGACCACCGAAACCTTCTTGGCTTTCTTCGACACCCACTCGGCATTGCGCTCCTGGAACACGTCGAGGGTGATCGACGGGCTCCACGAGTAGTCGCCCGCCTTGGTGAAGTCGACCGCGGAGTTGGTGAAGCCGTACTGGACGAGCTTGCCGCGGTTGTAGATCGGCGACGCCGCGATCGAGGCAGGCGAGGAGAAGTCGCCCAGCTCGGCGATGATCGACTTGTCGTCGACGAACTTGGTGGCGATGGGCACGGTCTGCTTGGGATCGGACTGCGAGTCCTCCCACTTCAATTCGACCTTGCGGCCGTTGATACCGCCCGCGGCGTTGATCTCGTCCAGAGCCAGCTCGAAGCCCTGTTGCCACAGGCGCCCGTACTCGGCCGACGGACCGGTCCGGGGCCCCGAGACACCGAAATATACCGGTCCATCGGCGGATTCGCCGCTACCGGAATCACTGCAACCGACCACCGCGGCGGCCACCGTCACCGCCGCCAGCGCACCGGCGACAATCTTGACACGACGGCGCGAGCCGATCGAGAACTTGCTCATTGCTGATTTTTCCTTCGAACATGCCGAACGCACGAAAGAACCCTTCGGCGCTTGCGCTCTCCCTGTCGAGAGCACCTGGTCGTCACCCGGGGCACCCCACCGCCGAGCGAGGGTTGCCGATCAGCGAGCCGGGGCTCGAAAGTGCTGATACTCGTGACCGTGGGAGGAAATGTAGCAGCAGGTCACGCGGCGTCCGGCGATTCATGACCACCACTGATGCCGTTCCGGGACAGTCGGATACGGCCCTAGCTGCGGCGATCGGCGCACGACCGATTTGCGATCAGCTCGAGACAAAAAGTGCCGGCCGAAATCGGTGACCGATCAGCGCAGCCTGCGACAAATCATTGTCGACGTTCACCCGGCTCGGTACTGCTATTCCCATGACCACTCTGCTGCACATCAACGCTTCCGCCCGCGGCGAATTCAGCCAATCCCGCGCTATCGCACAGACTTTCATCGAAGCCCTCGCCGCGCGGGATTCCGGCCTGCGCGTCGACACCCTCGACCTGTTCGACGCGGGCCTGCCCGACTTCGGCACCCACGCGGCCGCCGCCAAACTGGCCGTCTTCACCGGCTCGGAGCAGACGCCCGAACAGGTCGCCGCCTGGGAGCAGGCGCGCACCGTGTTCGACCGGTTCGCCGCGGCCGACCTCTACGTCCTCAACATCCCGATCTGGAACCACGGCGTGCCCTACATCCTCAAGCAGTACGTCGACATCGTCACCCAGCCCGGCTGGGCGTTCGCCTTCGATCCCGAGGTGGGCTACAGCGGCCTGCTCGAGGGCAAGCGCGCCGTCACCGTCTACACCAGCGGCGTGCACCAGCCGGGGGTGCCGATCCAGTTCGGCAACGACTTCGCCACCCCGTTCGTGCAGGACTGGCTGCGGTTCGTCGGGGTGAAGGACGTGGCCGAGATCCGCTTCGCCCCGACCGTACTCACCGAAGACCCCCAGGTCGGCTTCGACGCGGCTCAGGAACGTGCGCGTGAGCTCGCCGGCGACTACTGAGTCGACGGATCGGGGGTGGGCGCCGACCGGCCGGACCGTCGCGACGGTCTGTGCCGTCGGGATTCTCGTCGTCGGCCAGCTCTACGTGGTGTTGCCGGTGCTGGGCGACCTGGCCGCGGTGTGGGACACCTCCCGCGCCGCGGCCACCTGGACCACCACTGCGTTCGGGCTGGCCTACGGGGCGGGATTCCTGGTCACCGGTCCGCTCTCGGACCAGTGGGGGCGCCGCCCGGTGATCGTCGGGGGCCTGGCGGCGACCGCCCTGTCCACCCTGCTGGTGATAGCCGCGCCGAATCTCGGCGCCGGCCTCGCCGCCAGGGTGGCGCAGGGCTTGACCGCGTCCTTCTTCGCACCGGCGGCCTTCGCCTACCTCGCCGAGCGGATCGCGCCGCAGCGGCGGGTCTTCGCACTCACCTGCCTGACCAGTTCGTTCCTCGGCGCGGGCGTGATCGCGCAGGTAGTGGCGCAACTGGTCGACGACGCGTTCGGCTGGCGGGCGGTCTTCGTGGCGGGCGCGCTGGCGTTCGCGGTCTCGGCCGTCGTCTTGCGGCTGGTGCTCGAACCAGGGCAGCGGGCGGGCGGCAGCGCGTCGGCACGCTCGGTCGGCGTGGCCTTCGCGGCGCTGCTGCGCACGCCCCGCCTCGCCCTGCTCTACCTGAGCTGCCTGGCCGTGCTCGGGTCGTTCGTCGGCATCTACACCGGGATCCAGCTGGCCCCGCCCGACGGCATCGGCACCGGTAGCACGGCCCTGCTCGCCCTGCGGGCCAGCGCGATCCCGGCCATGATCGCGATCCCGCTGCTGGCGAGCAGGCTGGCGACGATCAATCCGGAGCTCCGGCTGATCACCGCCCTCGGCGCGGCCGGGATCGCGGCCGCGCTCACCGCCGTGCCGCTGGGTGGGCTCTGGGTCGGCACGTGGCTGTTCGCGTTCGTGGCGGCGGTCGCGATCGCAGCGCCCGCCGCGGTCCAGGCGATCGCGGCGCACGCGGGCGCGGCCAGGGGCGCGGCCACCGCGCTCTACACCTTCGCCCTGTTCCTCGGAGCCAGCGCGGGCCCCCAGGTGGCCAGCCTGGTCGCCCACGCGGGCTTCGCCGCGGTCGCGCTCGCCATCGCCGCGCTCGGCGTCGGTGGCGCGGCGGCGGCCTTCGCGTCGACGCGGGTGCGCGGCGTCTGAGGGGACTTGCCGAGGTTCGGCGAGCCGACCATCCTTACCGGATGAGTGCGAAGCCGCCGGAGGTCGAGACGTTCGTCCGAGCCGCGCGCGAGTACTGCGCGGCCGTCGAGGGACTCACCGGTGAGCGGAAGCCGGCGGCACTGGCACGAGTCCTCGTGCCGGTGCTCGCCGGGCTCGTCGCGGCCGGGTGCGCGCTACCGCACGTGGAGCCGACCGCGACCGCGGTACCGGATTTCATCAGCCGGGATCGGTGGTTCCAGCGGTTCGAGCAGCTGGGCGAGGTGCTGGGCCGTGCCGACCTCTACTGGTCGAATCTCGACACGACGACCGAAGCGCCCGTGAGCGCGGGCTCGCTGGCCGACGACCTCACCGACATCTGGCGCGACCTGCGCCACGGCCTCGACGCGCTCGACACCGGATCGGACTGGCACGACGTGGTGTTCGAGTGGCGACTGTCGTTCATCGCGCATTGGGGCAGGCACGCGGTCGACGCGCTGCGCCCGCTGCACGCCGCGCTGCACGCCGACCTTCTCCGGAAATAGGCGTATCGCCCTGGCATGCTCTCCCGCATGACCGTGAATGAGGACGACGACACCGACTACGTGCGGGTGGTGTTCCGGCTGCCGGACGACCCCTCGGGTTGGCACGCGTTCAGCACGGAACGGATGTGGGCCGTCCGGCTCGACGAGAAGCGGGTTCGGCTGGACAACATCCCTTTTCACGCCACTGGCGTCGCGCTGGGTGACGTGATCGCGGTCGAGGCGGACGACGAGGGCGTGCTGTGGGCCGGGGACGTGCTCGAGCCGTCCGGGAACTGCACGATCCGGGTCATCCCGGTCGAGGGCTGCCTGCGCGCCGAGGTCCGCCAGGCCGTGCTCGACGCCTTCGAACCGCTCGGTGTCGAGGGCGAAGGCAGCGCCACCGGCCTGGTCGCGCTGAACGTCCCCGCCGACAGCGATCTCGAGGAGACCAAAGCCACCCTCGCCCAGGGCCATGCCGACGGCCTGTGGTGCTACGACATCGGCGCCGCTACCGACCGATGGCGCACCGCCACACCGGCACTCGCCGAGCACAACCCGAGCGACCCACCCCCGCCGCCATACGGACTGACCTTCCCCGCCGAGGTCACGGCCTACGTCTACAACACCGTCGCCACCGGCGAGAGCCCCGCGCTGGTCGTCGTTCGCGACCCCGACGGCGAGTGGATCGTCGGCGACGGCTCCGGCGACCCCCTCGGCGCCGACACCGCCACCCTTTTGCCCATCCAGCACGTCACCGACGCCGACTCCTCGGTCATCGAGCTGTCCACGTTGTCCCCCGGCAGACTCGCCTGGCGCGACCAGCCCACCGATCCCTGGACCATCGAGGACTTCAGCTACGCCGACGAGGACACCGAGTAGCGGTCGCCGAAACGGCGCAGGCGCGATCCATGGCGGGCCGCCGCCACCAGCGCGGCCAGTAGTTCTAGTTGCGACAACCATTACCGGGTGGCAGGATGACCGGCACATGGTGAGGGAATTCGAGACCGCTCGCGACAGCCTGGACGGACTGTCGGTCGGGGATGCGCTGGGAGCACAGTTCTTCGTGCCAGGTCGGTCGGTGACGGAACTGGTGGCCGGGCGGCCGCCGGCGGGGCCGTGGGAATGGACCGATGACACCGAGATGGCGTGTTCGGTGTTCACCGAGATTCGGCGGCGGGGGCGCATCGACCGGGACGCGCTGGCGTCGACGTTCGCCGATCGGTGCGAACCGTATCGCGGGTACAGCGGCGGGACAGTCGCTGTGCTGCATCAGATTCGGGACGGCAGGCCCTGGCCGGAGGCGGCCGGGGCGCTGTTCGACGGGCGTGGGTCGTGGGGAAACGGCGCGGCGATGCGGGTGGCCCCGCTCGGGGCGTATTTCGCCGGTGATCTCGATCGGGCCGCGGCGGAGGCGGCCTCGACGGCCGAGGTGACGCATCGGCACCCGGAGGCGATCGTGGGGGCGATGGCTGTCGCGGTGGCGGCGAGCTGGGCGGCTTCCGGTCGCGGAACGGACTGCGCGCCGGCGGAACTCCTGGACGCGGTGGAGCCGTACCTGGTGCCGGGACGGACAGCGAGTGGGGTGCGGCGCGCCAGGGAACTGCTCGGACGCTCCGTCGCCGAAGCCGCGTACGAGCTCGGCAACGGCGCGCAGGTGAGCGCGCAGGACACGGTGCCCTTCACGCTGTGGGCGGCAGCGAGCTTTCTCGACGACTATCCGGCCGCGATCACCGCCTGCGTCGAGGCAGGCGGCGACGCGGACACCACCGCGGCGATCGTGGGCGGAATCGTGGCCGCGCGCACGGGAATCGGGACACCGGGCGGGGTGCCCCCGGACTGGCTGACAGCCCGGGAAGCATTGCCCGCCTGGGTGGTGTGAGGCGCCGCGCGACGACGCCGCACACCGGGTCAGGGACGGGTGCGGAACTCCTGGAAGGTCGGGGTGGGGAGTTTGAGCTGGGCGTGGATGTCGCCGCCGAGGCCGAAGTGGCCGATGGCGCCGCCGTAGTTCTGCTGGTAGCTCTGCCAGAGGACGACCACGCTGAGGACGCGGTTCGCGCCCGGGATGGACGGGTCAGGGAAGGGATTGGGCAACCTCGCCCGGTAAGTGGCGGTGCCGTCGGCGGCCGTGACGAAGACGTTGGGGACACCGAGCGGGCCGGGACGGGTGGGAGCGGCGGGATCGAGATCCCCTGACCGCAGGGACATGATCGTGTACAGCGAATCGGGGATCAATCCGGCGAGCTCGAACCGGAATTCGCCGTACCGCTCGTCGTCGCTGACCGAGACCTCCACCGTGCCACGGGCTTCCAGCCAGCGACCGAGCGTCACCGGCGCGGTCAGCTTGCGGCCGTCTTCGGGACGCAGGTCCGGGATCGGTACCTCGTGGAACGGGTAGCTCGGCCGCACCACCTCCCCCGCGTTCGGGAGCTGGTCGGGCGCGAACACCATCGGGTAGTTGTGCGCGGGCAGCGGCAACGGCAACGTGTGCAGGACGAGGTTCGCGTCCTGGGCCGAAAGCTGCTCGGGCAGTTCCCGAATCACCTTGTAGGGCAGGTTCTCGCCGAAGGCGGGTAGCGGGGTATCGGCCGCGACGACGGCGCGACCCCAGCGCCGCGTCACGGTGCCGTCGGGTCCCGCCTCGTTCAGGAACCCGACAACGAGGAAATCGCCGTCGGCGTCGACGATCTCGCTGGGCGGGTAGAGCGGCCCCTGGGTGGTCGGGGTCAGGTCGTAGAGCCGTTTCACCATGCGGAGACCGCCTGTCGATCGTCGGAGAGTTCGATGCCGTTCGCGTCGCCGACGCGGTCGCCGAGCCTGCGCCACGCGGCGGTGGCGGCGGCCAGCAGATGCGGGTCGTCACCACGATGGAACGGGTGCGCGACGATCCAGAGGAACGGCAGGTCGGTGCCGTGATCGCCGTAGCCCCAGGTGTCGTCGGCGCTGATGCCGTGCTCGCGCAGGAACGCCACCACCGCTTCGCCTTTGGCCTCGCCGATCATCGGGCGACGCACCTCACCGGTCAGCACGCCGTGCTCGTCGAGCACCGGTTCGGTCGCGATGATGTGATCGGCGCCCACCGCCACGGCCACCGGAGCGATCGCGGGCGCGAACGACCCGGACACCAGCACGGTGCCCACCCCCGATTCCCGGTGGGCGCGTAGCGCTGCCAGGGTGTCGAGATAGAAGGCGCCGCCCTCGGCGGCGAACGCGTCGAACCAGCGCCGACCCGACGCCACCAGCGCCGCGTATTCCACGCCGCGGAAGACCCGGTAGTAGTGCCGGTTGATCTCCTCGCGCGGCGTTCCCGCGTCCGCGCGCGCCTTGATCTCGTCGGTGACGCGCGCGTATTCGACGCCGTCGTCACCGTTCTCGGCGAGCCAGTGCCGCAGGAACGCGAACATGCTCTTGACGGTGATCAGCGTTTCGTCGACATCGAAGAACGCCGCCCCCGCGGGACGCTCGCTCATGCCGATGCCGCCAGATGCGCCGTGACCGCCTTGGCCGCCTTGGCGCGCTCGATCTGCGCGATGCGCTCGTTGGGCAGCGCGGTGAACTCGATGCGCGAGTCGGCCACGGTCTTGCCGAACTGACGCACCTCGGTCTCGATGCCGAACTGCAGCTTGCCGGGATCGTCCAGCGAGACCGGAGTCAGTCGGGCGTGCAGGGTCGCGGGCAGCGGGAACAGGAACGAGGTGAACCGCAGGTCCACGTTGTTCCAGACGATGTAGAAGTGCTCGCGCGGATTGCGCACGCCGTACTCGAGTTCGAAGGCGGCCAGGAACAGCTGACGCACCGCCTCGATCACCACGATGCCCTGCACGTGCTCGCCGGTCTGGTGATCGAGCAGCAGTTCGTTGTCGCTGTCGAGCCGCAGATCGGCGTGGAAGACGTTCTCCTTCTCCCTGCTCAGCCCCGCCAGCAGCACGTTGGAGTGCTGGTACTTGTGCACGTGGTGCCTGCGGGCCGGTTCGGCGATCTCGCCGACCACCCGCAGCCCGACACCCGAGGTCTTCGCGACGTGTTCGAGGTAGTCGAGATCGTGCCGGGTGATGCCCTGCCCCAGGTGCACCGTCAACTCCCGATCGGCGAGCCGACCACCGCGCAGCTGGGCGACCAGGCCCGACACGGTGTGCACCCGCTCATCCGCGGAGATACCGAGGAATCGGTCGGCTACCACGACGAACGTGGTCGCGACCGTTTCCTGGGCACGGGTGGTGGAGTCGAGTTGGACTACAGACATGGATGGACCCTCCAGAAGGACGCTTATGACAGGGAGGAACTCCCCCGCCATCCGGTCGTCACCCGGAGCACCCCGCCGCCGATGGAGGGTTGCCGCCCAGCAAGCCGGGGCTCGTAGCTGGAACTCGTGACCGTGCAACGAAAATTATTCGGCCACAAATCTTTTGACCAGTGTTGCGACCAGGCTGCGAAAAATCCGACCAGGGGCGGAGGATCCCCAGGTCGCGGGTGCCTATGCTGTGCGTGACAGACCGTCACACCCATCCCGGAGGCACCGTTGCCGAACAATCTCGAAGCCAGCATCGACATCGCCGCAGCGCCGGAGAAAGTGTGGTCGATCCTGGCCGACCTGCGTCGCGTATCCGAACTCAGCCCGACGACGCTGAAGATGATCCCCTTCGGCGGCGTCCGCGACGGCGCGTTCACCGTCAACGTCAACAAGGTCGGCTGGAAGATCTACCCGACCACTTCGCGCATCGTGACCTTCGAGCCGAACAAGTCCTTCGCGTTCCGGATGAACGAGAACCGCACGGTGTGGCGCTACGACCTCGAGCCGACCGCCACCGGCACCCGCGTGGTGGAGACCCGCACCGTCGATCCCCGGGGCCTGCCCGGCTGGCTGCGCGGCGCCATCAAGGTCGCGATGGGCGGCGAGCAGAAGTTCGAGGCCGACCTGGTCTCGGGCATGCGGGAGACGTTGAGCAAGGTCAAGGCCGCCGCCGAGCGCTGACCCACCCGAACGCCGAGAGCCCGCCGGATGATCCGGCGGGCTCTCGTCGTTTCAGGGTCAGAGATCGGCGCGGATCTCGTCGAGCGCCTCCGCCGTGCGGGTGAGCAGCGCCGTCACCGCGGCCAGTTCCTCGGCGGTGAAGCGGGCGGCCAGGTCGCGTTCCACCGCGATGGCGCGGACGTCGGCGTCCGCGGTCACCTCCCGGCCCGCGTCGGTCAGCCGGGTCTCCAGGACGTTCTTGTGCCATTCGTGCGGCGTCCGCTCGACCAGGCCCCGGTCCTGCAGGTTCGTCAGAACGGTGTTCATCGTCGGCGGCGTCACCCCCGCCAGCCGGGCCAGCGCCGCGGCCGAGATGCCGGGGTTCTCGGCCAGGTGCAGCAGCGCGCTGTACTGCGGAACGGTCAGCCCGGCCGGCTTCAGCGCGGCGGTCTTCGCCGCGATCAGGGACTGCTCGGCGCGCTTGATATACGTGCCGAGCCTCTCGGCGGCGGGCATGGACGTCATGGGTGCATGCTATCCGCCCATCATCACATAATGATCTTGACGATCATTAGAACTCTAATCTACATTCCTGCCTATCACTTGATGTCTAGCATTACATCACTGAGAGGCTTCATCATGATCAGGACCAGCGCCACCCTCGCCCTGGCCGTCGCCTGCCTGGCCGTCACCTCGTGCGGCACCGACACCGCGCCCACCACACCCCGGCTGAGCACCGCCTACGAGCTGCCCGGCGCCGCCGTCTATCCCGAGGGCATCGCGGTGGACGCGCGCTCCGGCGACAGCTTCGTCGGCTCGTTCGCCGACGGCGCCGTCTACCGGGCCACCGCGAACGCGACCCGGGCGGAGGTGTTCCTGCCCGCCGGCGCCGACGGCCGCAAGACCGCCAACGGCCTGCGGGTCGACCACAACGGCAGGCTGTGGGTGATCGATTCGGGCGTGGGCGTCGCGGTGTACGACACCGGATCGCGCGCGCTGCTCGCCTCGTTCGTCGTGCCGGGCAGCGGTCCGCGCTTCGTCAACGATCTCGACTTCGGCGCCGACGGCAGCGCCTATCTGACCGACAGCGTGCGCAATGTCGTCTACCGGGTCACTCCGGACCGGATCGCCGAGGGCCGCGGGGAACTGGCGGTCGGCTACGACCTGGGCCCGGTGCTGGGCCCGCGTGATCCGCAGACCTTCGAGCTCAACGGCATCGTCGCCGATCCGGCAGGCGCGTATCTGCTGGTCGTGGCGATGTCGGCGGGCGAGCTGTACCGGATCGACCTGACCGGCGGCGAGCCGATCGGCAAGGTCGCGCTGACCGGTGGCGACGTGCGCCACGGCGACGGGATGGAACTGCGGGACGACACCCTGTGGGTGGTCCACAACACCGAGAACACGCTCAGCCGCTGGACCGTCTCCGACCATGGCGCCACCGCGACGCGGGTCGCCGAATTCCACGATCCCGCACTGAGCATCCCCACCACGATGGCGCACGCGGGCGATCGGGCGCTGATCGTGTCGTCGCAGTTCGACAAGGGCGGGCCGATGGGCGGCACCGGCGCGCCGGGACCGTTCGTGGTGACCGCCGTCGACGGGTTCTGAGTCAGGTCTCGGCGACGAATTCCCGCAGGACCGCGACGAATTCGTCCGGCTGCTCGACCTGCGGGGAGTGACCGGCGTGTTCGACGAGATGGGTCCGCGCACCCGCCGCGGCGTAGCGGTCCAGGGTGGCGGTGCTGTCGTAGAGGTGGTCATGGCGGCCGTGGATAGCCAGGACCGGCAGGTCGAGCGCAGCGGCCCGATCGTCGAGCGGACGCGCGGCCAGGTCGTCGCCCCGGGGGCCCGCGGCATAGGCCAGGCCGGCGGGGACGGCGGCGCGGAAGTCACGCACCACCGCGTCGGCCAGACCGGGCGCGGAGTCGTAGCGGAAGCGCGGCGCGAACGCGGTGCGGTGGGCCAGCCGGACCACCAGGCTCGGCGTCCACCGCTGCGCGAGCCGCACCGTCCACGGCCGGACCACCCAGGTCGCCGCCGACGGGATCGCCGCGATCCGGTAGTCCGGCGCCTGTCCGACCACCACCACGCGGGCTACCCGGGGCGAGACCGCGGCGAGTTCCAGGGCGATCTCGGCGCCGAACGAATGCCCGACCACCGTCACCCGCGCGAGGTCGAGCTCGTCGAACAGTTCGATGATCGGCGCGGTCCGGGCGGCGGCGGTGAAGTCACCGGAGTCCGCGCCCTGGGCGTGGACGTCCACGCGGATCACCCGGTGGTCGCGCGCCAGCCGCTCGGCGACCGCGGCGAACCAGTCGACCGAGCCGGGAATGCCGTGCACGAACACGATCGCCGGGCCGGTCCGTGGGCCTTCGTCCAGAAACAGCACCAGTCCAGACTATCGAGACCGATCGGTTCGATCGCCGCACCGTTCGGTCAGCGTGGCTCGTCCAGCTCGGCGCGGAACAGCGCGCGCACCCGCTCGACCTGCCCCGGCCACACCGCACGCCAGAACCGTCCCGGCAGCACCCGGCCCCGCTCCTCCCGATCGACCCGGCCGCGCGGGTGGGAGATGATCCTGGCCTGCCCCGGATCGTAGGACCGCAGGAAGTCGATGGCGCACACCTGCTTGACGTTCTTGTACCCGTAGTGCGCGGGCGCGACGAGACGCAGCGGCGCGCCGAATGTGTCGGTGAGCTCCGCGCCGGACAGGCGATCGGCGAGCAGGACATCGGCGGCGAGGGCGTCGTCGAGGAACAACGTCGAGGAGTAACCGTCGAGGCCGGTGAAGCGCACCCAGCGGACGCCGGGATGCGGGACGACGCGCTCGGCCAGCAGCCGGTACACATCGGCGAAACGCACTCCCTCCCAGGTCAATCCGATCGCGCTCCAGGTCGTGACACAGTGCAGGTCACTGGTCCGGACGCACCGCTGCCCCGCGCCGAGGAGTTCGGCGATGCCGAATTGCGCCGGGTGCCGGGCTGTGCCGCCGACCGACACCCGATGGCCGGGCCCGGAACGCGCTCGGACACCGCCGAATTGCGGCAGCCCGAACGGCTCGTGCGGTGCGGGTCGCTGCCCCGGCGGCAACTCACCCGGCATCGCGCATCCTTCGCTCGGCGCGGGCCATCATGCGCGGGACCAGCCTGCGGTGGGCGATACCGACGATCGCGAAATACAGCCTTCCCAGCGGATTCCGGTAGCGCACCAGGGTGGTGAGGGTGACGCGGCCGTCGAGCACGCGCACCGAGGCGACGAAGTCGAGCATCGGCATCGCCTTGCCGGTCAGGTGCTCGGTGGCCGACCGGGCCCGTTCGGGAAAGGCGTTGCGGCCGAAGATCGCCCGGGTCCAGGCAGCCGGGTCGGTGGTGGCGCCGGGCGGCACGTCGACGGAGTACGCGTCGGCGTAGTCGGGAGCGGCGATGGCCGCCTCGGCCAGCGGCGCCGCAGAGACGATCGGCATGGTCAAACCTCCATACTGTCCCGTATGGACTTGACCATACGGTAGCGTATGTGCATGCCGCAAGAGGAGAACGCGAAGTCGGCGGGACGCAGGCTCACCGCCGACGACTGGGCCCAGGCCGCGCTCGACGCCCTCGGCGAGGGCGGCCTCGCCGCGGTCGCGGTCGAACCGCTGGCGAAACGGCTCGGCGCCACCAAGGGCAGCTTCTACTGGCATTTCAAAGACCGGGCCGCGCTGGTCGACGCCGTCCTCGCGCGCTGGGAGCAGCGCGGCACCCAGGACGTCATCGACGAACTCGACCAGCTGCCCGGACCGGCCGAACGCTTGCAGCAGCTGTTCACCCACGTCATCGACTACGCCGCGCACGGCAGGGAGGACCTCGCACTGCTCGCGTCGGTGGATCGGCCCGCCGTCGCCGCGGCGATGAGCCGGGTCGCCGAACGCCGCATCGCCTATGTCGCAGCGCAATTGCGAATGCTCGGAGTGCCCGACCCGCAGGCGCACACTCGCGCGGCGGTCGCCGTCAGCATCTATCACGGGTTCAATCAGCTGGCCAGAATCGCGCCGAAGACGCTGCC
Source organism: Nocardia sp. NPDC087230 (assembly GCF_044744725.1). NCBI lineage: Bacteria > Bacillati > Actinomycetota > Actinomycetes > Mycobacteriales > Nocardiaceae > Nocardia > Nocardia sp. NPDC087230. The sequence goes on along the minus strand of NZ_JBIUYV010000001.1, from coordinate 102,391 downwards.
CGCCACCGACGAACTGGTCGATGCCGTGCTGCTGCGGCTGCTCGATCCGCAGCGCTGAATCGGTCGTATCGACAGCGCGCTCACCCCGCTCAACAGCCGATTTCGGTTCCGGGGCGAGCATTGTCGGCACACCAGTGGCGGTATTCGGCCTCGTCGAATACGCTTCGCCGCGGATGAAAACGCCTCATGGAGGGACGAGTGATCACTCCGAACAGGGCGGAGGACGCAGCCGAAGCCCGGCATACCGTGCCGTTGACCCAACTGATACACCTGATGGCGGAGTATCAGCACCTCGGCGCGCACCGTGACACCTTCCTCGCGACCCCGGCCGACGACACGTTCGTGCGCGGCTGCGGCATCGTCGCGGGGAGCATCGCCACCATCGGCGTCATCTGCACCGCCGTCGGCGCGTGGCAGGGTGGCGTCGCACTGCTCTCGATCGCCGCGCTCCCGGTCCTGCTGGCGTTCCGCCGCGGAATCCTCAACCGGCAGAACCGCGCCGCCCGCATCGATCTGTTCGACCACGGCGTCACCGTCTACCGCTCCGGCCAGCGCGTCGCCGGATTCCGCTGGGACAGCACCGAAGTCCGTCAGCAGATGATCCCGTTCCACGACACCACGCCGGTCTCCTACTATCTCGAGCTCACCGGCCCCGGCGGCGTCGAGGCCACCATCGACGAGGACGGCTTCGCCCGCGCCCGCGAATGGGCCCGCGCCATCCAATCCGCCGTCACCGCAACCCAACTCCCCCCGGCCGTGACCGCCATCGACAACGGCGACACCGTGGCCTTCGGCGACCTGGCCCTCTCCCTCGACGCCCTCACCTTCAACGGCGAGTCCTTCCCCTGGGAGAACATCCAGCTCATCGACGCCCGCAGCGGCCACATCCGCATCAAACTCGCCGGCATGTGGATCTCCCTCACCCCGGTCGGCACCATCCCCAACTTCTACATCTTCAACGAACTCGCCGAGCGCCTGCGGTTGACCCCGGTGGGCTGAGCCCCTCCATTCTCGACCGTCTGGACGGCCGCCGCCTCGGTAGGTGCGTACGGCGTCCAATGGACGCGTCGGCCAGTGACGTGGACACTGGAATCGACATCGAACCTGCGTTTCAGAAGGGGCGGATGGCGTGGAACCGTCGGAGGCACCAGTGGATTCGCCGTTCGTGTTCAGCTGGTCCGAGTACATCACCTGGTATCAGCGCATCAAGGCAGACCAACTCGATCCCGCAGCCAGAACCTTCGACCGTATCCTGACCAGCGCGCTCGATCAGCAGTTGCCACAGTTCGACCGGCACCGAATCAGGGTGGCAACGAGCCGGGTCAAGGACCCAGCGCGACTCTGGGCGAAGATGACGAAGCGCAAGTACCACGGACAGATCGTTTCGCTCGAGTCGATTCCGGAGGCGATCGACGATCTGGTCGGTTTTCGGGTTATCTGTAACAACCTCAGTGACGTGACGCGACTCCAGGACATCCTGGCCGGTCTCCCGTCGTCCGACACGAGTGATGCCTACTCGTTGGCGATCGAGCCGAACTCCACCAAGGACTACTTCGATGCTCCGAAAGAGTCCGGCTATCGCGCTTACCACGTCAACCTGGTGACCATCGTTCCGGGCTTCGACAAACATGCACGTGTTCGTGGCGAACTTCAGGTGCGCACGCTCCTGCAGGACGGCTGGGGTGAACTCACGCACGAAGACACGTACAAACCCGGTGTTCGACTTCCTGATCTCGCCACGACGATCGCCCGGCGCATGGCCGACCTCCTCGCGACGGTCGATGATCTTGCCCAGGACCTTCGCAACGAACTGGATCGAATCGCCGAGCGCACGATCGCGGATGAGGAATCCGGCGACGTCCGGCCAACCGAAAACCATTCGAAAGCAAACACTTCCGAGACGTCACCCCCACCGCCGATCAGCAATGACTCCCGCGAAGCGCTCTACGACGGAGTACGCACCATCGTTGCCAGCCTCAAACATCCGGCATTGCTGACCGACGTCGCGCAACAGGTGCAGTCGAAGTTCGGAACCGATCTCATCCGAGGTTGGGCAGGCCATGGCTCCTTTCGCGATCTGCTGACCGCCGCCGTCGCCGATGTCCGCATCGCCGGCACCCCGGCCAAGGTGGTTCCGCCGGGTACTCCACACGATGAGATCGTCGACCTCAGCACCCGAACCGATTTCGAGATTCCGATGATCATCCGCAAGCTCCGGGTCAAGGATCGCAACACTCCCGCGGTCGGTAGGCGCCAGATCTCGCAGGTTGTCACTGCCGTACGCGACGCCGTAACCGCGACAGTGTGGCACGAGCTGGAGCTCGCCTCGGACGGCCTGACCGGCATTCGCGATGTGAACAAACTCAGCCAGAGAGCACGGACAGCAGCTTCCGAGCGTGGGGAGATCGTCAGCCGACCTCATCTCGACTACGTGTTCAAAGCACTGCTGTGGAACCACTGTCTAAAGGCCGATCTGACCGTCGAGGAGATCAGGGAATGCCTGGCCACCCATCTGATCTCACGCGCGAACATCGTCGGGATACCCGTCGAACCCGAAGACCCACGTCGAGTCCGGCAATGGCTCGCCGACGAGCAGTGAACACGCCCTATGCCACTACGACACCGTGCTATAATCGGGCCCGATCGAGATTACTTCGTTCGATGGCAATGCCTTCGAGAAATTTCGGTCCGAACTCAAAACATAGGACGTCGGGCCAAACAGCTTGGCTGAATGGCAACTCCGGTCGACCACCACAGCGACGCTACCGCCGCAACGCTGCAAGGAGTCACTTCCTACGGGATTCGATTGAATCGGCCTGCCGCAGAAGTCGAAGGAGCCGTGCCAGGGCGAGTCGACGACATATGTTCCAGCAGATAGCCCCGTTCACCTGGGGCTATCTTCGTATCTGGAGGCAGATGTCATGACCGCCGCTGATCCGCAGGTCGCTTTCCAGGCACTGCAGAACATCATCTCCGAGTGGCGCGAACTCGGCCGTATCACCACGACCGCAGGCTTGAAGCCGGCTATGCAGGACGCACTCGAAGGTTTCACCGAGCAGGAATACGGATTCGACACTTTTCGTGACTTCATCCTTGCCGCCGAGCACGCCGGGTGTGTGCAGGTTCGCCGACTTCCCAACGGCCACAACCTTGTCGGTCTCCCCGGGGAGACATCCGAGGCCCTGGATCAGGTAGCGGCCATGGCCAGGCCCGCCGAGCCCAACAGCACAGCCGGGACCACGTCCGATGCATCGGGTAACCGCCAGATCAAGTCCGATGTGTGGTCAGTGTTTGTCGATTGGCGTAGCGGGCTTCGGCGACTCTGGGATCGAGAAGGCCAGCACGCCTTCATGTATCCGACAATAGACGGCAAGCCTGCCTGGGAGTCCTCAGCCGAGCGCTTCGTCGAGATCCCCGCGGTCGGTCTCGATCAACAAGTAGCGTGGATGCGAGAGTGGACAAACACTCTGCCCGAGCCGGCGCGATCGGAACTGGCGAAGTCGCTGGCCCCCTCGGCACCGAAAGGCGAGTTCCGCCGCGAATTGACCAGGCTGGGTCTGAACACACAGTGGCGGGCAACTCTGCAACACAACGTCTTCGAGCACCTTTCCAGCTGGGCCGCTCAGCAGAGCATTCCACTCACGCATCTGCTGGACAACCGGCAGCCCAACGCCGTCAGCGCTCGGCTGGCCACGGCGTCGTCGCCGACTCCGCGACAGGCCATCTCCCGAGGACCAGTCCCGATACCTGAGATCGCACGGCAGGGCGGAGATGCCGAGCGGCTGAGGCAACGCCTGCATCGAGCGATCGATCGCATGTCCTTGGTCGAACTCGCGGCACTGCCTATTCGGGCCGAACATCTGTTGTACGACGACTGACCGGAACGCCGAAGGCCGGCCCACTCGGAGTGGACCGGCCTTCGTGACTTGCGGGAACTGGTGATCCAGGGGATCAGAAGTCCATGCCGCCCATGCCACCGGTCGGGTCGCCCGCGGGGGCGGCCTTCTCCGGCTTGTCGGCGACGACGGCCTCGGTGGTGAGGAACAGGGCCGCGATGGAGGCCGCGTTCTGCAGGGCCGAACGGGTGACCTTGACCGGGTCGGCGACGCCGGCGGCCAGCAGGTCCTCGTACTCGTTGGTCTGGGCGTTGAGGCCCTGACCCGCGGGCAGGTTGGCGACCTTCTCGGCCACGACGCCGGGCTCGAGGCCGGCGTTGAACGCGATCTGCTTCAGCGGAGCCGACAGCGCCACGCGGACGATGTTGGCACCGGTGGCCTCGTCGCCCTCGAGCTTCAGCTCGTCCAGCGCGGGAGCCGACTGCAGCAGGGCCACGCCACCACCGGCGACGATGCCCTCTTCGACGGCGGCCTTGGCGTTGCGCACGGCATCTTCGATGCGGTGCTTGCGCTCCTTGAGCTCGACCTCGGTGGCGGCACCGGCCTTGATCACCGCGACGCCGCCGGCCAGCTTGGCCAGGCGCTCCTGCAGCTTCTCACGGTCGTAGTCCGAGTCCGAGTTCTCGATCTCGGTGCGGATCTGCGCCACGCGGCCCTTGATGGCCTCCGCGTCGCCCGCGCCCTCGACGATGGTGGTCTCGTCCTTGGTGACGACGACCTTGCGGGCCTGGCCCAGCAGCTCCAGACCGGCGGTCTCCAGGGAGAGGCCGACCTCTTCGCTGATGACCTCGCCACCGGTGAGGATGGCGATGTCGGCGAGCTGCGCCTTGCGGCGGTCACCGAAGCCCGGGGCCTTGACGGCGACGGACTTGAAGGTGCCACGGATCTTGTTCACGACCAGGGTCGACAGGGCCTCGCCCTCGACGTCCTCGGCGATGATCAGCAGCGGCTTGCCGGCCTGGATGACCTTCTCCAGCAGCGGCAGCAGGTCCTTGACGGTCGAGATCTTGGCCGACACCAGCAGGATGTACGGGTCCTCGAGGACCGCTTCCTGACGCTCGGGGTCGGTCACGAAGTAACCGGAGATGTAGCCCTTGTCGAAGCGCATGCCCTCGGTGAGCTCCAGCTGGAGCCCGAAGGTGTTGCTCTCCTCGACGGTGATGACGCCTTCCTTGCCGACCTTGTCCATGGCCTCGGCGATGAGCTCACCGATGGACGCGTCGCCTGCCGAGATACCGGCGGTGGCAGCGATCTGCTCCTTGGTCTCGACCTCCTTGGCGGTGTCGAGCAGCTTGGCGGTGACGGCCTCGACGGCCTTCTCGATGCCGCGCTTCAGGCCCAGCGGGTTGGCGCCGGCCGCGACGTTGCGCAGGCCCTCACGCACGAGCGCCTGGGCGAGCACGGTGGCGGTGGTGGTGCCGTCGCCCGCGACGTCGTCGGTCTTCTTGGCGACTTCCTTGACCAGCTCGGCGCCGATCTTCTCGTACGGGTCCTCGAGGTCGATCTCCTTGGCGATGGACACACCATCGTTGGTGATCGTGGGGGCGCCCCACTTCTTCTCGAGCACGACGTTGCGACCCTTCGGGCCCAGCGTCACCTTGACAGCGTCGGCGAGGGCGTTCAGACCCCGCTCGAGACCGCGACGGGCCTCTTCGTCGTACGCAATTGTCTTGGCCATTGCGTTGAGATCCTCCACATGTCTATGGCTGACACACGAGACGACCACAGGTTGGATCGCCCCAAAGTACGCTGGCCAGGTGCGGTGCCCGCGACGGACGACCGAGGGTGTCGATGGAACCCGATCTCACCGTCCCGACCTGGCACTCAACAGACGCGAGTGCCAAAGCCATTTTTAGCACTCGGGTAGTGAGAGTGCAAGGTCGCGCCCGACGAGAGGACCGCGCCGGGCGCGTCCAGCGGCTCAGGACTCGTACTCCGCCGCAGCCAGGAACTGGTTCAGCAGCTCCACCAGATCGGCCTCTACCACAGCCTTGTCCAGGCCGAGGTCACTGAGCACGCCCGTGCCGTTCTCCTGCTCGAGCAGCGCGAGCAGGATGTGCTCGGTGCCGATGTAGTTGTGGCCGAGGCGCAGCGCTTCGCGAAACGTCAGCTCCAGGGCCTTCTTGGAGTCGCCGTCGAACGGGATGAGCGCCGGGATGTCGTCGGTCGCGGGAGGCAGCGAGGCGACGGCCGCGGCCCGCACCGACTCCAGGCTGACCCCGCGGGCGACGATCTCCTTGGCGGCCAGGCCCTCGGACTGGTCGATCAGGCCGAGGATCAGGTGACCGAGGGTGATCTGGTTGTTGCTCGCGGACCTGGCCGACTCCTGGGAACCCACGACGACCTGCCGCGCCCGATCGGTGAACTTGGCGAACCCGGCCTGCGGGTCCATGGCCGCGGCGTCGCCGGGCTGCTTGGGCACGAAGCGCTTCTGGGCAGCCTGCTTGCTGACGCCCATACTGACCCCGATATCGGTCCAGGAGGCGCCGGAGCGGCGGGCCTGGTCGACGAAGTGGCCGATGAGATGGTCGGCCACCTCGCCGAGATGACCTGCGGCCACCACGGCGTCGGAGAGCTGGTCGAGAACGTTGTCGGGGCGGGCCTTCTTGATGCCGTCGATCAGATCGTCGAGGCGAATGTTCGGGGTGCTCATGCGTCAACTCTAAGTTGACGATTTGCGATCGTCAACCATTGGTTGACGATTTCTCGATGGCAGAGTGTTCCCATGGGGAGATTTCGGCGCACGGCCCGGTGGGCGCTGCGCATAGTGGGGATTGTCGTGACGCTGGCGTGCGTGGTCGGTCTGGGCCGGTTCCTGTGGCCGCAGCCGGGCATCGATGAGCAGCCGGGGTCGACCGAGCGGCAGCTGGCGTTCCTTCGAGCCGCGCTCGACGACGGCGCGGATGTCGCCGCGCAGAGCCAGTTTCCGGAGGGGCACTTCTTCCTGAACGCGCTCTATGGGCTGTCGTGGGTGCAGGCGGCGCACACCGACCCGGTCCTGCGTGCAGCGGCGTTGCGCGAATCCCGTTGGGCGCTGGCGCGAGTGGAATCAGCCGAGGGGCGGGCGGTGTTCAGCCCGGCGCTGCGGCCCGCGTACGGGGTGTTCTGGGCGGGGTGGACCAATTGGTTGCGTGGGGCGATCCTGTCGCTGGACGCCGACGATCCCGACGAGGTGCGGCGATTCACCGCGCACAGCGAGGAGATCGCGCAGGCGTTCGCCGCGTCGGACACACCGTTCCTGCAGGCCTATCACGGCCAGGCCTGGCCGGTGGATTCCACCGTGGCGGTGGCCTCGCTGCGGTTGCACGACAGCCTGTTCGGCGAGCGCTTCGGCGCGGTGACCACCCGCTGGCTCGCCTCGGCGCGGGCGCACCTCGATCCGGCCACCGGACTGCTGCCGCACCGGGTCGCGCCGGACGGGACCCGACTCGACGGCGCGCGGGCCACCTCGCAGACGATGATCCTGCGCTTCCTGCCGGAACTCGACGCCGACTTCGCCCGGAGCCAGTACCAGCTGTTCCGCGACCAATTCCTGTCCTACCCCGGCGGTTTCGGACCCGCGCTCCGGGAGTACCCGCGCGGGGTGGACAAGGCGGGCGACGTCGATTCCGGACCGCTGGTCGGCGGGATCAGCCTCTCCGCGACGGTGGTCGCACTCGGCGCCGCCCGAGTCAACGGTGACCACGACCTGGCCGCGGCGATCGGCTCCGAAGGCGAACTGCTCGGGCTGCCGATGGAGCTGCCCGGCTCCAAGCGGTACGCCTTCGGGCTGGTGCCGATCGGGGACGCTTTCGTGGTGTGGTCGTCGACGGCTCGGCCGCTCACCACGGAACCGGCTGTGGGCGCGCTGGATCTGCGCTGGTGGTGGCGGGTGCCGTGGTTGATCGTGCTCGGTGTGATCGCCGGTGTGCCCTGGGTCGGGTCACTCGGCGGAGCGATCCGGCGCAGGCCCGAACTCTCGGGAGACCGCGAAGGGAAGCCTCGGGCCGCCGCCCTGTAGGGACCCGGACCAGGAACGGCTTCGCCCCCTCGCTCAGCGCAGACCGGCCGCTCTGCCCGCGAAGCGCACGATCCGCTCCTTGACCCAGGCACCGGTGCGCCCACGGACGACGCGGGTCGCCGGGCTGTCGTCGGCGTGGAGGAACTGGATGACGGCGTCGCGGCGACCCAGGCTGACGCACTGCAACTGGTAACGGAAGGTCATCGGCTTCGGCTCGATGCCGTCGGCGCGGGCCATGATGGCCTTGGCGACGTAGGCCCCGGCGGGCAGGGCTGTCGCGCAGGCCATCCGGAGGGGGCGATCGCCGGGGCCGTCGATCAGCGCGGCGTCGCCCGCGGCGTAGATGGCGGGGTGGGAGATCGAGCGCAGCGTCGCGTCGGTGCGGATGCGGCCCTGCTCGTCGACGTCGAGGCCCGCGCGGCGGGCCAGGTCGGGGACGGTGAATCCGGCGGTCCAGACGACAGCCGCCGCGGGCAGCACAGTGCCGTCCACCAGGCGGACACCCTCGGGCAGCACCTCGGCGACCTTGACGCCGGACCTGATCTCGACGCCGAGAGCGGTCAGCGTGGTGCGGATGTGCTCGGCCGCGCGGGCGGACAACCAGCTGCCCGGCTCCTCCGAACCCAGCAGTGTGACCCGCGAATCCCGGTGCGACTCCGCCAGTTCCGCCGCGAGCTCGATGCCGGTCGAACCGGCGCCGACGACGACCACCGGACCCGCGGGCAGCGCCCGGATGTCCTCGGGGACCGCCACGGAGTGCGCGTACTCGGCGACGCCCGGCACGCCGGCGCGGTCGGCGGCGCTGCCGAGGGCGTAGACGAGGGTGTCGTAGCCGATCGCCCACTCGCCGTCGAGGTAGACCTGTTTCGCGACCGGGTCCAGCGCGGTGACCTGTGCTCGCACGAATTCGACGCCCTTGTGCTCCAGCAACTCCCGCAGGTCCCAGCGCCTGATCGACTGGCCCGCGGCCGCCTGATGCAGGCGCACTCGTTCGACGAACTCCGCGCGGGTATCGACCACCGTGATCGCGGCGCCGCGCGCCTTGCTCGCCAAGCGGCGCGCCGCGCCGAGTCCCGCGTATCCCGCGCCGAGGACGACGATTCGCTGCTGCTGCCCGGTCATGGTGTGGCTCCTCTCGACAATGCCGACACCTTCCAGACCGGACAGCCCCCGATTTCCTGACAGCTCGGTGCGGTGATCCGGGTCACGCCTGCTCGGCGACCAGAAACCCCAGCTTGTCGGGGTTGACGACGATGCGGATCGCGTCGACCCGGCTGTCGGCGTCGAGCTCGAAGAGCATGACCGAGCTCGCGACGACACCGTCGGCCCGCACCACCAGCGCGAGCTCGCCGTTGATCTCGGCGACGGAGAACGAGCTCGCGGGGGTGAGGAACTTGTTCAGGCCGATCAGGTAGCGCGCCACCAGGTCGCCGCCGCGCACCGGGCGACGGGCCGCGGTGATCTTGCCACCGCCGTCGGCCGTGGAGACCACATCGTCGGCGAGCATCGCCCGCAGGGCGGTGACGTCGCCGGTGCCGGCGGCGAGCAGGAACCGGTCGATCAGCGTGCGGGCGTGTGACTCGGGCACCGCGAAGCGCCGCTTGCCCGTGCGCACCCGTTCGCTCGCGCGGTGCAGGATCTGCTGGGAGTTGGCCTCGGTGAGGTCGAGCATCGCGGCGATCTCGGCGTGCGGGTAGCCGAACGCCTCGCGCAGCACGAAGACCGCGCGCTCGATCGGACTGAGCCGTTCCATCGCGGTGAGCAGGGCCAGCGAGATCGACTCGCGGGCCTCGACCGTCTCCAGCGGGCCGAGGGCCCCGCCGCCGGTCGGGACGGGTTCGGGCAGCCACGGGCCCACATAGGTCTCGCGCCGGGCACGGGCGGACACCAGCCAGGTACGGCACAGATTCACCGTGACGGCGGTGAGCCAGGCCTCGGCGTTCTCGATCCCCGCCGGATTCGCGGCAGCCCAGCGCAGATAGACCTCCTGCACGATGTCCTCGGCCTCCGTCGCCGCCCCGAACATCCGGTAGGCGAGCCCGAACAACCGCGACCGATGCCGGAGGAATTCATCGACCTCGTCGTCGCCCCTCACGTGCCCCTCCCAGATCTGCCCACCCGATCCCCCGGGCCACCTCACCACCACGGTTTCGGCCGCCGAAAACTCAGTCCCGTGGACGACGCAATCGCAGGCGGGCCGAACCGCGGATCGCCGGGCGGCGGATCTGCGGGATCCGGCTCTGCGCGCGCCGCTGGGCCCGGCGCTCGGCCGGCTTGTGCTGCCAGGTCTCCGGGCGGGCCGCGACCCAGCGGGCCGAGCGCCAGGCGAACGGGATGTGCGCCAGGTACAGGCCGACCAGGATCAGCAGCAGCACGATCGGGTAGGTCACCAGGAGCGCGGCGGCCAGGGCCACCAGCACCAGCAGACCCGCGGCCGCCTGGGGCGCGACCGAGACCGACTTCATCGCCAGCGTGGGGATGGTGCTCACGCACAGCAGCGCGGCGAAGATCGTCCACGCGGCGACGAAGGCGAAACCGTCCCACCAGCCGTCACCGAACTGCACTTTGAGCGCGATGGGGACCAGGGCGATCAGCGCGCCCGCCGGGGCGGGCACGCCGACGAAGTACTCGCGCGCCCAGTTCGGGCGGGAGTCGTCGTCGAGCAGGGTGTTGAAGCGGGCCAGGCGCAGCACCAGGCTCACCGCGTACAGCAGGGCGACGATCCAGCCCGCGCTGTAGCCGTCGAGCAGGGTGACGTAGAGGACCAGCGCGGGCGCGACGCCGAAGGAGATCGCGTCCGAGAGCGAGTCCAGTTCGGCGCCCATCTTGCTGGTCGCGTCGAGCATCCTGGCCAGGCGGCCGTCGAGGGTGTCGAGCACGGCGGCGGCGCCGACCATGGCCAGCGCCACGTCCAGCTCGCCGTCGAGCCCGAACTTCACCGCGGACAGACCGGCGCACAGCGCCAGGATGGTGACGACGCTCGGCAGCAACCGGACCGAGCGCGGACGCTTCCGGCGGGCGGCCTGTTCGATCATCCCAGCACAGCCAGGACTGTTTCGGCCCCGATCGTGCGCTGGCCGGGGGCCACCAGCAATTCGGTGCCCACCGGGAAGTACGTGTCGACGCGGGAGCCGAACCGGATCAGGCCGTAGGTGTCACCGATGGTGAGCACATCGCCGACGCGCGCGTCGCAGACGATGCGCCGCGCGAGCAGACCGGCGATCTGCACGACGACGACCTGCTTGCCGTCGGCGGTGTCGATCACCATGCTGTTGCGCTCGTTGGCGTCGCTGGCCTCGGGCAGATCGGCCGAGAGGAACTTGCCCGGCTGATGCAGCACCTCGCGCACGGTGCCGGACACCGGGACGCGCTGCACGTGCACATCGAGCACCGACAGGAAGATGCTGACGCGCGGCAGCGGCTGATCGCCGAGACCGAGCTCGGCGGGCGGCACCGCGGTGTCGACCAGGGCGACCTCACCGTCGGCGGGCGCGACGACGACGCCCGCCCGGTTCGGCGGCACCCGGTGCGGGTGCCGGAAGAAGGCCGCGCAGGCGCCGGCGGCGGCGAGCCCGGCCCGGCGCACCCATTTGTTCCGTCCGCCGACGACCGCGACCGCCAGCGGCACCGCGACAAACGGCAGGCCGGCGGGGTGTAGCGGTGGTACAGCGGCCCGCACCAGGTCGACGACATGGCCGACGCCGGTGGTTTCGGGCGTGCCGGGCGGAGTGGGGCGGCGTGCCACGGGCTCCCTCTTTCGTGGTGTGACGACAACGCAAGCGTTCACACCTTACGCCGAACCCCGCCGCATCCACCCGTGGTCAGTGCGCCGCTTTACGCCCTGTGAACAGCTTCACGAGGTACAGCAGGATGCAGGCACCCGCCAGACAGGTGAAGAAACTGAAGATCCAGCCCGCTCCCTCGACGTCGACGCCGAAGAGGCTGAGGATGAATCCGCCGAGCAGACCGCCGACGACTCCGACGACGATGTTGAGCAGGATGCCCTGCTGCGCGTCGGTCTTCATGAACTTGCTCGCAATCCAACCGGCGAGGCCGCCGATGATGATCCAACTGATTATCCCGAGTCCAAGCATGGTGTCCTCGTTCCCTCGATGGGTCGGCGAGCAATCGCCTTGTCTCCAAGGTATACCCCGGAGCAGTTGTGACATAAGACACGAATCGGCGGGGCGGACGCGCTAATATGAGGCGTCCTCATGTCTGCGCGTTCACATGTTGCCCACGCGGGGGTCATGGGCGATGAGCGACGGATTTCGATGCTTCGGGTACACCCAGCGGTGCGACCGCAGGTTGACAGGTACATAGGAGACGCAACATGGCTGCTCGAATCGCCCAGACGACTGGGGCTGAGCACACCGCGATTCTCGGTTTGGGCGTCTACCGCCCGGCCCGGGTGGTCACGAACGACGAAGTCGCGGGGCCGATCGACTCGAGCGACGAGTGGATCCGCACCAGGTCCGGGATCAAGACCCGGCGCTTCGCCTCAGCCGAGGAAACCATCCAGACGATGAGCGTCGCGGCCTCGCGCGACGCCCTGGCCGCGGCGGGCATCGCGGCCGATCAGGTCGACTGCGTCATCGTCGCGACGTCCACCCACCTGCTGCTCACCCCCGCCATCGGCCCACGCATCGCCACCGACCTGGGGATGACCGGCGCCGCCGCCTTCGACATCTCGGCCGGCTGCGCCGGGTTCTGTCACGCCCTGGCGATGGCCTCGGATCTCGTGCGCGCGGGCACGTCGAAGAACGTGCTGGTGATCGGCGTCGAGAAGCTGACCGACACCGTCGACTTCACCGACCGCTCGACGGCGTTCCTGTTCGCCGACGGCGCCGGCGCCGTGATCGTCGGCCCGGCCGCGGACCAGGGCATCGGCCCGACCGTCTGGGGCTCGGACGGCACCCAGCACCACGCCATCCGGCAGAGCAAGGACTGGATGGAGTTCTTCGCCGAGATCGACGAGAAGGGCACCGACGCCGTGCGTCCCTATCTCGAGATGGAGGGCACCGCGGTGTTCCGGTGGGCGGCGCACTCGCTGGAGAAGGTCTGCCGGGACGCGATCGATCGGGCCGGGCTGACCACCGAGGACCTGGACGCGATGATCCCGCACCAGGCCAACGGCCGGATCATCGAGATCATGGCCAGGGTGCTCAAGCTGCCGGAGAACTGCGCGCTGGCCAACGACATCGAGGATTCCGGCAACACCTCCGCGGCGTCGATCCCGCTGGCCATGGAGGCGCTCCTACGCAAGGGCGAGTCCAAGCCGGGCGATACCGCGCTGCTGATCGCCTTCGGCGCCGGACTGTCCTACGCCGCACAGGTTGTCACCCTGCCCGCCTGGCGATAGCCGAGGCAGCAACTTCGCCCACCGCTCGACAGGCAGGCCCTCGGGCAGGCCGCCGAGCGGTGGGCTCGCCGTGTCCACCCTGTCCCGCTTGCACCAACCCGGACACGCTGGCAAACTCTTCGCTAATCGCCGTTGCTGATCGACGATGCTCAGCTCCCAGCGTTCCCGTCGTCAACCCGAGGTGATCGGCCGTGAAAATGCGTTCCTTCCTGCCGCGCAGGCACACCAACGACGTCCCGCTGCTGCCGACCATCGAGCCGGACGACAGCTCCGCGCTGCGCGCCGCCCTCACCCGCCGTAAACGCGACGAACGCCTCGAACGCCTGCTCACCCCCAGCGAACTGGACCTGGTGCTGCACAACCAGCTCTGACCACGCGCGGCGGCGCACCACCTCCGCGGAGGGGGATACTTCTCTGGTGAGCACTCCAGCGGTAACCAAACCGGCCATTCTGAGCGTTGACGACGATCCGGGGGTCTCCCGGGCGGTGGTGCGCGACCTGCGCCGCCGCTACGGCGCGGACTACCGGATCCTGCGGGCCGAGTCGGGACCACAGGCGCTCGAGGCGCTGCGGGAGATGAAACTGCGCGGCCAGCCGGTCGCGGTGCTGATCGCCGATTACCGGATGCCGGGCATGGACGGCATCGAATTCCTGGAGCAGGCGATGGACCTGCACCCCTACGCGCGCCGCGTCCTGCTGACCGCCTACGCCGACACCAACGCCGCCATCGACGCGATCAACGTCATCGATCTGGACCACTACCTGCTCAAGCCGTGGGACCCGCCGGAGGAGAAGCTCTACCCGGTGCTCGACGGCCTGCTCGACGCCTGGCGCAGCGCGGAGCAGCGGCCGGTCCACGAGACGAAGGTGGTCGGCGATCGCTGGTCGCCGCGGTCCTCGCAGGTGCGCGAGTTCCTGGCGCGCAACCAGTTGCCGTACCGCTGGTACCCCGTCGACGAGCCGGAGGGTGCGCGGTTGCTCGAGGCGGCGGGCGCCGATCCGCTGACCTGTCCGGTGGTGATCACCGCGGCGGGCACCGCGCTGATCCAGCCCAGCGACAGCGAGCTCGCCGAGAACGTCGGCCTCACCGTGGAACCCAGCGGCGACTTCTACGACCTGATCGTCGTCGGCGGTGGCCCGGCCGGGCTCGGCGCCGCGGTGTACGGCGCGTCCGAGGGACTGCGCACGGTGCTGGTGGAACGCACCGCGACCGGCGGACAGGCCGGGCAGAGTTCGCGGATCGAGAACTACCTGGGCTTTCCCGACGGCTTGTCCGGTGCGCAGCTGGCCGACCGGGCGCGACGGCAAGCCGCCAAATTCGGCGCGGAGATCATCACCACCCGCGATGTCGTCGGGCTGGAGGTCAACGGGTCGGCGCGCACGGTGCGCTTCGCCGACGGCGGCAAGCTGTGCGCGCACACGGTGCTGATCGCGACCGGCGTCGACTACCGGCGTCATCCGGCACCCGGCGTCGACGAGTTCACCGGTCGGGGTGTGTACTACGGCTCGGCGATGACCGAGGCGGCCGAGTGCGCTGATCAGGACGTCTACATCGTCGGCGGGGCCAACTCGGCCGGACAGGCCGCGGTGTTCCTCTCGCGCAACGCCCGTCGGGTGCACATCGTGGTCCGGAGCGACGCGCTGGAGAAGTCGATGTCGCACTACCTGATCCAGCAGATCGCGCAGATCCCGAACATCGTGGTGCACACCGAGACCGAGGTGGTCGGCGTCGACGGTGACGATCACCTGGAACGGATCGTGCTGCGCGACAACCGCACCGGCACCGAGGACAAGGTCGACGCGCAACGGCTGTTCCTGTTCATCGGCGCCGCGCCGCAGACCGGCTGGCTCGATGGCGTCGTCATCCGCGACGACGCCGGCTACGTGGTGGCCGGACCCGACCTGATGATCGACGGCGCCCGCCCGCCGGGCTGGGAACTGCCCCGCCCACCGCATCACCTGGAGACCAGCGTCCCCGGTGTCTTCGTGGCGGGCGACGTGCACGCCGAATCGGCCAAGCGGGTCGCCTCCGCGGTCGGTGAGGGCGCGATGGCGGTCATGCTCGTCCACCGGTATCTGGCATGAGTAGCCAGCGGCCGGGGGCGGGAGCGGAGCGTCACCACGGGGGCCGTCCGATCATGCCCACTGCTACTGCTCAGGAGCGGCGATGACCGACAGCATGCTGATCTGCGATCCGAACGAACTGCGCACGCTGTTCCTGTTCGAGAAGCTCGACGACGACCAGCTCGCGCAGCTGTGTGAGGCGGGCCGGATCGAATACATCGACCCGGGCCCGGTCTACCGCGAGGGCGAGCCGGCGACCTGCTTCTACGTGCTGATCGACGGCGAAGTGCGGCTGACGAAGCTGTCCGGCGGCATCGAGATCGAGATCAACCGCACCGACCACCGCGGCGTCTACGCGGGCGCCTGGATGGCCTACCTGGGCGACAAGGTGAGCCAGGACTACGCGGGCTCGATGTATGTCCAGCGGCGCTCCCGGTTCCTGGTGCTGGCGGCCGCGGACTTCGCGCGGATGGTCAAGGACTGGTTCCCGATGGCGGTGCACCTGCTGGAGGGCGCCTTCTACGGCGGGCAGAAGTCCAGTCAGCGGATCGCCGAGCGGGAACGGCTGCTCGCGCTCGGATCGCTGTCGGCCGGGCTGACCCACGAGCTCAACAACCCGGCCGCCGCCGCGGTGCGGGCCACCGCCGGCCTGCGCGAACGCGTCGCGGGCATGCGCCACAAGCTCAAGATGATGGCCACCGGCAAGTTCCCGCCCGAGGCGCTGGTGCATCTGGTCGATCTGCAGGAGCAGGCGGCCGAGCGGGTCGCCAAGGCGCCCGACCTGTCGCCGCTCGAGGCCGCCGACCGGGAGGACGCGCTCGCCGACTGGTTCGACGAGCACGGCATCGCCGACGGCTGGAATCTGGCGCCGACCTTCGTCCAGGCCGGGCTCGACATCGACTGGCTCGAAGGCGTGCACGCGACCCTGGAGGCCTGTCAGGCGCAGGTCTTCGAGGGCGCGATCCGCTGGCTGAACTACACCATCGAGACCGAGCTGCTGATGAACGAGGTCGGCGACTCGACGGCCCGCATCTCCACCCTGGTCGGCGCGGCCAAGCAGTACTCGCAGATGGACCGCGCGCCCTACCAGGTCGTCGACCTGCACGAACTGCTCGATTCCACGTTGGTGATGCTCAATCGCAAGCTCGGTGACGGCGTGCGGGTGGTCAAGGACTACGACCGCTCGCTGCCGCCGGTCCCGTGCTTCGCGGCCGAACTCAACCAGGTGTGGACCAACCTCATCGACAACGCGGTCTACGCGATGGACGGCGCAGGCACCTTGACGCTGCGCACCTACCAGGAGAACGACTGCGCGGTCGTCGAGATCGGCGATACCGGCCCCGGCATCGCGCCCGAGGCGAAGGGCCGGATCTTCGAACCGTTCTTCACCACCAAACCGGTCGGTGACGGCACCGGACTCGGCCTCGACATCTCGTTCCGGATCGTGGTCAACAAGCACAACGGCGACATCCGAGTCGAATCCGAGCCGGGCGACACCCGTTTCATCGTCCGCCTGCCGCTCGATCCCCAGGCGGACAACGACAGCACCCCGTCGAACACAGGAGATCAGTGATGGCTGAAGAGTTCGAAGGTATCGACACCAGCGTCCCGCCGAGCGGGGCCGGTTGCGTGGAATGCGACGCCGCGAACGGCTGGTGGGTGCATCTGCGCCGCTGCGCCGAATGCGGGCACGTGGGCTGTTGCGACAGCTCGCCGAGCCAGCACGCGTCGAAGCATTTCGCCTCGACCGGGCATCCGTTCATGCAGAGCTACGAGCCGGGCGAGGACTGGTTCTACAACTTCACCACCAGCGAGATGTACAGCGGCGGGCCCGAACTCGCGGCGCCGACCAGTCATCCGATCGGCCAGTCCGTGCCGGGACCGGCCGACCGGGTGCCCGCGAACTGGCAGTCACTGGTCCACTAGCAGCGCTAGGGCGTGATCCCGGCGGCCTCGGCGACGGTCTTGTCGGCGTTGCCCGGCGCGAGGCAGACCAGCTTCGCGGTGCCGAGCGCCACGTTCGGGCTGCCCTCGAAGGGGCTGCCCGGATTGGCCGCCAGGATCTGCTCGATCGCCTGCTTCTCACCCTCGGTGTCGAGTTCCTTGAACTGACCGCAGGTGATCTCGGCGGCGGCCGGCGCGGCGCTCGCCGATGTCGTCGGCGCGCCGGCCTTGGTCGTGGTGGTGGCACTCGCGCTCGCGCTCGAGGTCGGTGTGCCCTTGCGCAGCCCGCTCGCGTCGGCGGCGTCGTCGGAACCGCATCCGGCCACCGTCAAGCACAACGCCCCAGCAGCCAGGACGACGAGGGAGATTCGATTCATCTGCAGCTCACTGTGTTCTCGGCGGCTGGCGCCGCGGGTTTTCGGCCTCGTAACCTCGCGTCCGAGCGGCGATACTCCGCCTGCGGCGTTACGTCTCGCCGCTCGGATGCGAGGCGGCCGAAAACGTGGTGGTCCGGTTCGGGAGGTAAGGATGCCAGCTTGTTCGAGCGGATGCCAATGGCCGCGGTCCGGGCGTCCATAGGATGGGGTGGTGGCTGAACTCTCGCTGACCGCCCGGCTCAACCCTTCGGCGGCCGATGCCCGGCGCGGGGTGGTGCGTCTGCACCCCGAGACGCTGACCGCGCTCGGCCTGCGCGAATGGGACGGCATCGCCCTGACCGGCGCCCGCCGGACGGCGGCGGTGGTGGCCAAGGCACCGGCGAGCACTCCGCCCGGCGTCGCACTGCTCGACGACGTGACGCTGTCGAATGTGGGGCTGCGCGAGAACGCGGCGGTGACGGTCGCACCGGTGACGGTCTACGGCGCCAAGCAGATCTCGCTGAGCGGATCGGCCCACGCCACGGCCAGCATCCCGGCGGCCACGCTGCGCCAGGCCCTGCTCGGCAAGGTCGTCACCGTCGGTGACACGGTGTCGCTGCTGCCGCGCGACCTCGGCCCCGACATCAGTTCGGCGGCGGCCACCCAGGCGCTCTCGCGCGCCTTCGGCATCGCCTGGACCACCGAACTGCTCACCGTCACCGCGATCGAGCCGATGCCGGGACCGGTGAGCGTGCAACCCAATTCGGCCGTCGGCTGGGGTCGTGGCCCGGCCGCGATCCTGCACGCGATGGAACGCGACGCCGACCCCGGCCTCAACGGCCTGCCCGCCGATGCCGTCTCCGTGAGCACGGGGACCGCGCCGATCCAGGTCGAGGAGCTGGCCGGCGTGCAGGGGCAGGCGGCCAAGCTGTCGGAGTGGCTGAGCCTGGCGCTCGACGAGCCCGAGCTGCTGAAAACCCTGGGGGCACCGGCACATCTGGGCGTGCTCGTCACCGGGCCCGCCGGAGTCGGCAAGGCGACGCTGGCCAGGGCGGTGGCCGCGCCGCGGCGCGTGGTGGAACTCGACGGACCCAGCGTCGGCGCGATGGAGAGCGGAAACCGGTTGCGCGAGGTCGCCGAGGCGGTCGGGGACGTCGCCGCCGGGCAGGGCGGCATCCTGCTGATCACCGATATCGACGCGCTGCTGCCCGTCGAGGCGGAGCCGGTCGCCACGCTGATCCTCGACCAGCTGCGGGCCGCGATGCGCGCGCCGTGCGTGGCTCTGCTCGCCACCACCGCCCATCCGGCCCAGGTGGACGCGCGCTTGCGCGCGCCGGACCTGTGCGATCGCGAACTCACCCTGCCGCTGCCGACCGCCGTGGTCCGGCGGGCTCTGCTCGAACAGCTGCTGCGCAAGGTGCCCTCGGGCACCCTCGACCTGGAGCTGATCGCCTCGCGCACACCCGGTTTCGTGGTGGCCGACCTGGCCGCGCTGTGTCGGGAGGCCGCGGTGCGCGCGGCCGGACGGGCCAGCCGCGAGCAGTCCGAGCCCGAACTCACCCAGGACGACCTGGTCGGCGCGCTCGATGTCATCCGGCCGCTGTCTCGTTCGGGGACCGAGGAATTGGCGATCGGCTCGCTCGATCTCGACGATGTCGGCGACATGGTGGAGACCAAACAGGCGCTCACCGAGGCGGTCCTGTGGCCGCTGCGGCACCCCGATTCGTTCGCCCGGCTCGGCATCGACCCGCCGCGCGGTGTGCTGCTCTACGGTCCGCCCGGCTGCGGTAAGACCTTCCTGGTGCGGGCGTTGGCGGGCACCGGTCAGCTCAGCGTGCACGCGGTCAAAGGCGCTGAGCTGATGGACAAGTGGGTCGGCTCCTCGGAGCGGGCCGTGCGCGAACTGTTCCAGCGCGCCCGCGATTCGGCGCCGTCGCTGATCTTCCTCGACGAGGTGGACGCGCTGGCACCGCGACGCGGGCAGAGCAGCGACTCCGGGGTCTCCGACCGGGTGGTCGCGGCCCTGCTCACCGAGCTCGACGGGGTGGAACCGCTGCGCGATGTGGTGGTCGTCGGCGCGACCAACCGGCCCGAGCTGATCGATCCGGCGCTGCTGCGACCGGGGCGGCTGGACCGGTTGGTGTTCGTGCCGCCGCCCGACGGGCCCGCCCGGCTCGACATCCTGCGCACCGCGGGTCGCTCGGTGCCGCTGGCGGCCGACGTCGACCTGGCCGCACTGGCCGAGGACCTCGACGGCTACTCCGCCGCGGACTGCTCGGCCCTGCTGCGCGAGGCCGCGCTGTCGGCGCTGCGCCGCGATATGGCGGCGGCCGATGTCACCGTCGAGGACGTCGCCGCCGCCCGGGCGAGCGTGCGGCCGTCGCTGGATCGCGAGCAGGTCGAGTCGCTGCGCCGGTATGCCGAGAGCCGCGCCTGACCATTCCCGTGCTGCTGTACCGGATCCGGCCCGCGGCGCCGACACCCGTCGCGCCGTAACGGTGTCCGGCGCGACCGGATCGCGCACCGTCGGCGAACGCGCCGCCCGGTCATCCGGTCGTGACATCCCAGGTAGGACGGTTTTCGCCGGTATCGTCGAAGGGTGCCCAAGATCCGGGATGGTCTGGACGCGGTGGCGGCCTTCGCCGGGGCCGCGGCGGCGGGGATGTCGCTGTTCCTGCCGTTCACCTTCGGCGCCGAGTCCGCGGTCGACTCGCCCTACCGGGTGACCAGCCTGATCAACAGCGTGCCGCGCGCGGCGGCGCTGGGGCTCATCGTCGCCGTCGTCGTCGCGGTGCTGGCCCGGCCGATCACCCGGCCCGGACTGGTCTGGCTGGCCGCGGCGTGCGGCTCACTCGCCCTGGCGATCAACTACTTCGTCGGGCAGACGATGACCTCCACCGACGTGCTGACCACCCAGAACTACGTCGACTCGCTCTGCGGTGGCGTGCTGTTCGGCGCGCTCGGCATCTGCGCGCTGCGGATGCGCTGGCCCGCGGTCGGTTTCCTGCTCGGGGTCGTCACGGTGTTCGTCTACGGCGAGGTCGTGGCCGTGTTCAGCTCGAACACCTCGGCCACGGCCAGCAGGTCCGTGCACACCCCGGCCTGGCTGGTAGTCGCCGCGGTCGTGCTGCTGACGCTGAACACCCTGCGTCACCGGCACGGCATCATGCTGCCCGGCATCGCGCGCCTGGCCGCCGACCTGCCGATCAGCCCGATCGTGGCCGCCACCGTGCTGTCGCTGACGCTGCTGATCGCCACCGACTGGCTCGATCGCGAGTTCGACGACCTGCACGGCAACACCTGGCAGATCACCCTCGCCGTGGTGGTCACGCTGGCCGCCGCCTTCGCCGCCGCCGTCCTGCTGCCCGGCCGCGACGGCACGGGCGTGCTGATCGCGGTCAGCCTGGGCGCCGCGGCCGACTCGCTCGCCG
The DNA here is from genome assembly GCF_044744725.1 of Nocardia sp. NPDC087230. Taxonomy (NCBI): domain Bacteria; kingdom Bacillati; phylum Actinomycetota; class Actinomycetes; order Mycobacteriales; family Nocardiaceae; genus Nocardia; species Nocardia sp. NPDC087230. Next base: position 81,338 of record NZ_JBIUYV010000001.1, on the reverse strand, counting down.
ACGCGCTGAGTCTCGGCTGGAATCTCGTCCTGATCCTGCTCGTCGCGACCGCCGCCATCCTGGCCGGCCTGCGCTGGTCGCGACCGTGGCTCGTACTGCTCGGCGCGGCCGCGATCTGCGTGTTCGCCACCGTGGCCGAACGGCTTCCGTGGGCGTTCGCCTGGACGGCGGGTGTCGTGGCGCTGACCGGCGTCGTGGGTTTCGCCGCCGGTTCGCTGCGGGTCGTCTACTTGCCCAGCGCCGTGCTCGGCCTCGGCGCGCTGTACCTGCCGTCGATCCTGTGGTCCATCCCCACCCGGCAGCGCCACTGGCCCACGGGCACGACCTCGGTCGACGACAGCATTCCGGGCTGGGTCGCGCTGACCATCACGATCGGCGCCGCGGCCGGTCTGGCCGTGTTGTACCGGATCCGGCCCGCGGAAACGGAATCCGTCGCGCGGTGATAGCCGGGCGCCCCGCGACATGGCCGACGCGACAGCACCGGTGCCACGAAACCCGATGGGATCGCCCGTAGGATCGGGGCGCACTACTCGACCGCCACCTACCCGACGGAGGAGGAGTTGCTCGCCGTTCTACTCGCCCACGCGCTGGCCGCACTGGTGGCCCCGGTGTGTGTGCGAGTGCTGGGCCGCAACGCTTTCTACCTGCTCGCGCTGGTACCGCTGGGCAGTCTCGGCTGGGTGATCGCGCACTGGGGAACGACCGTGCGCACGCATGTGCGATGGGCGCCGCAGATCTCGATGGACATCGATCTGCGCTTCGACTCCCTCGCCGCGGTGATGTGCACGCTGGTTCTCGGCATCGGCGCGCTGATCCTGGCCTATTGCGGACGCTATTTCGAGCGCGACGAAGCCAAGCTCGGGGTCTTCGCGGCCGAGCTGACCGGTTTCGCGGGCGCCATGTTCGGCCTGGTCACCAGCGACAACATGCTGCTGCTCTATGTCTTCTGGGAAATCACGACAGTGCTGTCGTTCCTGCTCGTCGGGCACTACGCCGAGCGGTCGGTGAGCAGGCGGGCGGCGATCCAGGCGCTACTGGTGACCGGGGCGGGCGGGCTGGCGATGCTGGTCGGGATCGTCGTGCTCGGCAACCGCTACGGCAGTTACCTGCTGTCGGATCTGCTGGCCACCGCGCCGCCCGGCGGGACCGCGGTCTCGGTCGGCATCGGGTTGGTGCTGATCGGCGCGATCAGCAAATCGGCGATCGTCCCGCTGCACTTCTGGCTCCCCGGCGCGATGGCCGCGCCGACCCCGGTCAGCGCCTATCTGCACGCGGCCGCGATGGTGAAGGCGGGCATCTACCTGGTGGCCCGGCTCGCGCCCGCCTTCGCCCAGACCCCGCCCTGGCACGTCATGCTGCTGCCGCTGGGTCTGATCTCGATCCTGCTGGCGGGCTGGCGGGCGATGCAGGTGTACGACCTCAAACTGGTGCTGGCCTTCGGCACCGTCAGCCAACTGGGCCTGCTGATGACGATGATGGCGATCGGCACGCCGGACGCGGCCCTGGCCGGGATCACGCTGCTGGTCGCGCACGCCCTGTTCAAGGCCTGCCTGTTCATGGTGGTCGGCATCATCGATCACGGCGCGGGCACGCGTGACCTGCGCGAGCTGTCCGGGCTCGGGCGGCGGGCGCCGTGGTTGTGCGCCATCGCGGTCGTCGCCGCGCTGAGCATGGCCGGGATCGCCCCGCTGCTCGGCTTCGTCGGCAAGGAGTCGGCGCTGAGCTCGGTGTGGTCGGCGGAAGTACTGACGACACCGGTCAAGCTGGCCGAGCTGGCTGGCATCGCGATCGGCTCGGCGTTCACGGTGGCCTACAGCACCCGCTTCATCTGGGGTGCCTTCCGTGGCGCCGGGTCGCCGACCCCACCGATGACCTGGCACGCGCCGGGTCCACTGCTGCTGGTGCCGCCCGCGGTGCTCGCCGCGGCGGGCGTCGCGGGCGGGCTGGACACGACCGACGTCGACCGGTGGCTGAGCCCCTACGCCCAGACCTTGCCCGGTGAACTGGACGCCCACCTCGCGCTCTGGCACGACGTCACCTGGCCGCTGGTGCTGACGCTGTTCATCATCGTCGCCGGCGTCGCCCTGTTCCTCATCCGCGGCCGGATCACCGAACCGGTCCATCCGCGCCTTGGCAACGCCGACCGCGCCTACGACGCGGCCCTGCGCGCGATGGACCGGCTCTCGCTGAAGATCACCGGCACCGTGCAGTCCGGTTCGCTGCCCGCCAGCCAGGCCACCATCCTGGGCACCCTGATCGTGCTGCCGACGGTCCTGCTGGCGCTCGGCACCCGCACGGGAGTGGAGCTGCGGCTGTGGGATTCGCCGCTGCAAGCCGCGATCGGGGCGATCATGATCGCGATGGCGCTGGCGGCGACGGTGCTGCGCAACCGGTTGGCCAGCGTGCTCGTCGTCGGGGTCACCGGCTACGGCTGCGGCGTGATCTTCGCCCTGCACGGCGCGCCCGACCTGGCGCTGACCCAATTCCTGGTCGAGACCCTGACCCTGGTGATCTTCGTGCTGGTGTTGCGCGCGTTCCCCGCCGAGATCGCCGAGGACCAGGCGACGGCCTTCAAGATCCGCCGGGCACTGCTCGCCGTCGGCGTCGGCGTCACCGTCGCGGTGCTGGCCGCGTTCGCCACCGCCGCCCGCCGCGCCGAACCGATCTGGCAGGCCATCCCGGACGCCGCCTACCGGATCGGCGGCGGCAAGAACGCGGTGAACGTGCTGCTCGTCGACATCAGGGCCTGGGACACCCTGGGCGAGATCTCGGTACTCGTCGTCGCCGCGACCGGCGTCGCCTCGCTGGTGTTCCGCAGCCGCCGCTTCGGCAGCGCGCCGCGCGCGGCCGACTCACCGAACTACGACCCCGACGCGGTGAGCTGGCTGTCGGCCGCCCGGCTGGTCGACCGGCGCGACCGCTCGATGGTCCTGCAGATCACCACCCGGCTGATCTTCCCCACCATCATGGTGCTGTCGGTGTACTTCTTCTTCTCCGGGCACAACGCGCCGGGTGGCGGCTTCGCGGGCGGCTTGGTCGCCGGGCTCGCGCTGACCCTGCGCTACCTGGCGGGCGGCCGCTACGAGCTGGGCGAGGCGCTGCCGGTCGACGCCGGACACCTGCTCGGCGCCGGACTCACCCTGGCCGCGGGCACCGCGACCGCCTCGCTGCTGCTCGGCGCGCCGCCGCTGTCGTCGGCGATCGTCGAGGTGACGCTGCCGGTGCTCGGCCACATCAAGCTGGTCACCGCGATGTTCTTCGACCTCGGCGTCTACCTGGTCGTGGTCGGGCTGGTCCTCGACGTGCTGCGCAGCCTCGGCGCCCGCCTGGACAAGGAATTGGTATGAGTGCCAATCTCGTTCTGCTGATCACCATCGGCGCGCTCACCGCGTGCGGGGTGTACCTGTTGCTCGAGCGGGTGGTCTCGAAGATGCTGCTCGGGATGATCCTGCTGGGCAACGCGGTGAACCTGCTTATCCTCACCATGGGCGGCCCCGACGGGCGGCCGCCGGTCCTCGGCAGTTCCGATACCTCCCACGACGGCATGGCCGACCCGCTGGCCCAGGCCATGGTGCTCACCGCCATCGTCATCACCATGGGCCTGGCCGCGTTCGTGCTCGCGCTGGCCTACCGCTCCTACATGCTGACCACCACCGAGGACGTCGACAACGACCCCGAGGACGCCCAGATCGCCGCCCGGCGGGAACGGGAGGATCCCGAACAGTGACGCTGTCCCCGGATCTGCTCCCCACGCTCGCCGCGCTGCCGGTGCTGGTCCCGCTGCTCGGAGCCGCGGCGACGCTGGTGTTCGGCCGCCGCCCCCGGCTCCAGGCGATGATCTCGCTGAGCGCGCTGTCGTGTGTGCTGGTGATCAGCGCGCTGCTGCTGTATCTGGCCGACCGCGACGGCACCACCGCGGTCCAGGTGGGCGGCTGGTCGTCGCCCATCGGGATCACGCTGGTGGTCGACCGGCTCTCGGCGGCGATGCTGCTGGTGTCGGCGTTCGTGCTGCTGGTCGTGTCGATCTACGGTGCGGGACAGAACATCTCCGACGGCGGCGAGAACCAGCCGACCTCGATCTACCGGCCCACGTACCTGGTGCTGACCGCGGGCGTGGCGACGGCGTTCCTCGCCGGTGACCTGTTCAACCTGTTCGTCGGGTTCGAGGTCCTGCTCGTCGCCTCGTTCGTGCTGCTCACCGTCGGCGCGACCGAGGAGCGCATCCGCACCGGGATCGCCTATGTCATGGTCTCGATGGTGTCGTCACTGATCTTCCTGATCGGCATCGGCATCACCTACGCCGCCACCGGGACACTGAATCTCGCGCAACTGGCCGTGCGCCTCGAGGCCACCCCGAGCGGCGTGCGCACCGCCTGCTACGCGGTGCTGCTGGTGGCGTTCGGGATCAAGGCGGCGGTGTTCCCGCTGTCGAGCTGGCTGCCCGACTCCTACCCCACCGCGCCCGCGCCGGTGACCGCCGTCTTCGCCGGTCTGCTCACCAAAGTCGGTGTGTACGCGATCATCCGCACGCACACCCTGTGGTTCCCCGACGGCGCGTTCGACGACATCCTGCTGGTGTGCGGGCTGGCGACGATGCTGGTCGGCATCCTGGGCGCCATCGCGCAGACCGATATCCGGCGACTGCTCTCGTTCACCCTGGTCAGCCATATCGGCTACATGGTCTTCGGCATCGGCCTGGCCACCACGGCGGGCCTGACCGGCGCGGTCTTCTACATCGCCCACCACATCCTGGTGCAGACCGCGCTGTTCCTGGCCGTCGGTCTGATCGAACGCCAGGCCGGGTCGGTCTCGCTGCGCCGGATCGGCGGACTGGCCGCCGCGAGCCCGCTGCTGGGCGTGCTGTTCCTGATCCCGGCCCTGAATCTCGGTGGTATCCCGCCGTTCTCCGGGTTCATCGGCAAGGTCGCGCTGCTGGAGGCGGGCGCGGCCGAGGGCAGTGTGCTGGCCTGGGTACTGGTGGGCGGCTCGGTCGTCACCAGTCTGCTGACGCTGTACGCGGTGGCGCGGGTGTGGAGCAAGGCGTTCTGGCGGCCGCGCGAAGAGGCGCCGGAGGGCCATCTCACCGCGGCGAAACCACCGACGCTGGTCGAGGACTCGACCGACGTGTACTACGAGGACCGCACCGACCCCGGCCGGATGCCGGTGCTGATGGTGCTGGCGACCGCGGGCCTGGTCACCGCCGGGCTGGCGCTGACCGTGCTCGCCGGACCGATCCTGGGCATCGCCGAACGCGCGGCCGCCGACCTGGACGACCCGTCGGTCTACATCGGCGCCGTCCTCGGATCGGAGCCGCGATGACGATCGGAGGGCTGGTCAACCGCGACAACGTGCTGCGGATCGGGGTCCTGGTGTGGCTGACCGCGGTCTGGGTCGCGCTCTGGGGCGACCTGAGCGCGGCCAATGTCGCGGCCGGCTTCGTCGTCGCGCTGATCGTGGTCTTCGCGCTGCCGCTGCCGCTGGTCCCGGTGACCGGCCGGTTCCATCCGGTGTCGTTCATCGAATTGATCGTGGTCAGCGCCTATTACGCGTTCGAGTCGAGTCTGCAGGTGGCCTGGTTCGCGCTGCGCCCCGCCGGACCGCCGGTCTCGGGCGTGCTGCGCGTGCACCTGGGCATCCAGTCCGATCTGGTGCTGGTGATGGCCACCGACCTGCTCAACCTGATCCCCGGCACCATGGTGCTCGAGCTGGACCGGCCGCGCTGCGTGGTCTATGTCCACGTGCTCGACGTGGGCAGCGAGAAATCGGTGCTGAAGTTCTACCGCACCACCCGGCGATTGGAGCATCTGCTGATCAACGCCTTCGAACGACCCAGCGAACGCCGCCGGCTCGATCCCGACTCGGAGGTGCCGTCGTGACGGTCGTCGCCGTGCTCGCGGGCATCCTGCTCACCGCCGCCGCGGTCATCACCAGTTACCGAGTGCTGGCCGGACCCAGCACCCTGGACCGGGTCGTCGGGATCGACTCGCTGATGGCCATCGCCGCCTGCGGGCTCGCGGTCTGGGCCGCCTACAGCGACGACACCACGGTCATACCCGCGATCGTGGCGCTGGCCCTGGTCGGCTTCCTCGGCTCGGCCGCGGTCACGCGCTTCCGCGTCAGGGACGACCGATGACGGCATGGGAGTGGGTCTCGGCCGTGCTGATCCTGACCGGCTGCACGCTCGCGTTCACCGCGGCCATCGGTATCGTGCGTTTCCCCGACACCCTCACCCGCATGCACGCGGCCACCAAGCCCCAAGTGGTCGGGCTGGTCCTGGTGCTGATCGGCACGGGCATCGACATCAGGGGCGACGTCAACGTCTGGATGCTGGTGCTGACGGGCCTGTTCACCATCCTCACCGCACCGGTCATCGCCCATCTCCTCGGCCGCACCGCCTACCGCGAGCAGCGGCACCGCGACGGCCTGCTGCGGATCAACGAACTCGGCCGCGACGCCGACGACTAACCGGCCACCGGCGCGAGCGCCCGTCGCGGGGCCGCGGCGAACCAGGTCGCGTGGAACGCGGCGGCCACCGCGGCCAGCAGCCCGAGGACGACGGCGCCCGCGAGCACCGGGTACTCGGCCATCGGGACCGCCAGATACCGGAAGGACAGCAGCAGCCCGGCGAACACCACGGCGCCGAAACCGACCATCCGCACCCGGAACGCGCCCCAGCCGCGTTCGGGCGCCCGCAGCGCGGACTCCACGGTCAGGCACAGCACCGCGCCCGCCACCAGGTCGACGCCGTAGTGGTACCCGAACCCGAGCGTGGCGGCCACGGTCGCGGCCAGCCAGAACGCGCCGCCCCAGCGCAGCCAGGCCGGTGCGCGCGAGCCGTCGACATCGCGACGGGTATGGATGAACAGCGACAGCGCCCAGGCGGTGTGCATCGACGGCATGCAGTTGCGCGGAGTGAACGCGTCGAACGGCAGTGGCGCCGGGTTGTGGTCGATCGGCGGCAGCATCGAGGGCCAGAAGTTGCCCACCTGGAAGCCGTGCCCGTCCGCGCCGAAGGCGAACATCGGTCCCACGACCGGGAACAGCACATAGAACAGCGGCCCGACCAGCCCGAGCACCAGGAAGGTCCGGACCAGGTAGTGCGTCGGCCACTCCCCCGTCGGGACCACCCGGCGCAACTGCCACACCGCGACGACGATCGCCGCGACCGGCAGTTCGATGTAGACCCAGTGCAGCACGCCGTACACCTCGGGTCCGAGGACCTCGAGCACCCGGCCGAGCACCCAGGACGGGTCACCGAGCGCGTGGTCGGCGAGGACGAGGTATTCGTCGAGCACCGAGGGCCGCACCGCCGAGGTGACGTGCAGCCACACGTCACCCACCTTGGTGGCGAGCACCAGCAGCGCGCCCAGCGCCGCCGCCTTCAGCGCGTCGGTGCGCTCGCGCCCACGCCAGCGCACGGCCGCCACGATCGCCAGCCCGGTCAGCACGATGGTCGGCCCGTTGCCGACCGTGAAGGGTTTGCCGTCGAGCAGCCGTAGCGCGGCGTAGATCGCGTCGATCCCGATCGCGGCGACCACCGCGGACAACCGCCTGCGCGCGTTGACCCCGACGAGGGCGAGCAGCAGACCCGCCCACGGCACCGACATCGATTTCGGCGTTCCGACGTAGTCGCGGGCCAGGCTCGCCAACGGACCGTCGAACCCGCTGACCCAGGCCGCGATCTGCAATCCGACCAGCAGCGCGAGCACCGCCGACACCGCGACGACGGCGAGGGTGCGTGGCTCACGCAGACGGTTCCGAAGGGTGGCACCCCCCGCATCGGTGCGCGGATGTTCGACAAGCATCCAAACATCGTAAACGGCGGGTTAACGCCACCCCGCCGCGTAGCTGAACGCTACTGATCCAGCTCCCGCACCAGCGAATCCACGACGGCGACAAGATCACCCTGCGACTGCGCCGCGACCCGGCGTTGCCGCTGGTAGGAGGCACCGTGACGGGGAATGTCGGCGACCGCGGCCAGTTCGTCGGAGCAGCCGAGCCGTTTGGCGGTCGGCTCCAGTTTGCCGAGCAGGTCCATCAGATCGTCTGTGACCAAACGCTCATTGCTGGCGTCGTCGACGATCACGATCGCGTCGAGCCCGTAGCGCGCGGCCCGCCACTTGTTCTCCTGCACGTGCCACGGCGGCAGCGTCGGCAGGTCCTCGCCCTCGTCCAGCCTGCGCTCCAGATCGACGACGAGGCAGTGGATCAGCGCGGCCACCGAGGCCAGTTCGGCCCGGCTGGACAGGCCGTCGCACACCCGGATCTCGATCGTGCCCCACTTGGGCGCCGGCCGGATGTCCCAGTGCATGCCGCCGAGCTGTTCGAACACCCCGGTCTTGAGCTGGTCGTGCACGAAACCCTCGAACTGCCGCCAGCTCTCGAACTGGAACGGCAGGCCCGCGGTCGGCAGCTGCTGGAACATCAGCGCGCGGTTGCTGGCGTAGCCGGTGTCGTCGCCGGACCACATCGGCGAGGACGCCGAGAGCGCGAGCAGATGCGGATACGACAGCAGCAGCGAGTTCAGGATCGGAAAGACCTTGTCCCGGTGCGAGACTCCCACGTGCACGTGCACGCCCCAGATCAGCATCTGGCGGCCCCACCACTGGGTGCGCTCGATCAGCTCGTCGTAATGCGGTGAGCGGGTGAGCTGCTGGGCCGACCACTGCGCGAACGGATGGGTGCCCGCGCAGAACAGGTCGACGCCGAGCGGGTCGGCCGCGCGGCGCACCGCGTCCATGGTGCCGCGCAGGTCCTCGACCGCGCCCCCGACCGTGTCGTGCACACCGGTCACCAATTCGACGGTGTTGCGCAGCAATTCCTTGGTCACCTGGGGTGTGCCGTCGTGGGCGCGCAGGTCACCGACCGCGTCGAATACCGCCGAGGCGGTGTTGGACAGATCGCGCGTCACCTTGTCGACGAGCGCGATCTCCCATTCGATGCCGATGGTCGGCCGGGGCGAACCAGGGAAGGGTACCGACTGGACTGCCCCGGCCATCTACGTCTCGCTAACCGACCACGCCGCAGGCGACCCGGGAGCCCGCGTCACCGGTGGACAGCGTGGTCTCGTCGGGGCCCGTGCCACCCTCACGGGTGTACCGGGACGGGATGTTGCCGAAGTTGTCGGCGCCGGAGTGCACGATCAGCGCCTTGCCCTTGATGTTGTCCAGGGTGACGGTGTCGGTGCGGGTGACCAGCTTGGCGCTGCCGTCGGCGCCGACCTGCAGCGAGGTCAGGTCGCCGCTGGCCGGGTGCGCGTTGGCCGCGCCGACCTGCAGGTGACCGCCGGCCGAGGTGAAGTCGCCCTCACAGGTGCCGTTCTGGTGGAAGTGCAGGCCATGGAAACCGGGGGTCAGACCCTGCGCCTCGACGGTGACCACCAGGTGGCTGCCCTCGGTGACGAACGTCGCGGTGCCGACGGTCGCGCCGGAGCCGGACTTGAGTTCGGTCTTCAGACCGCCCGCGGCGGGAGTGCCGTGGTCGCCGCCACCGTGGTTCGCGGGGGTCGGCATGCCGTGACCGCCGCCGTGCTCGGTGCCGGAACCGGCGGGCGCGGGCGAGCTGGTCCACACCGGCGGCGTGGTTCCCTTGACGTCACTCGACTCCTGGCTGTTGGTGCAAGCAGCGAGCCCGAACGCGGCAACCGCCAGCACCGGGGTCACAATGCGCCAGGACGGGCGACGAGTTGTCGACGTGGCCATCAGGGAACTCCTTTACGAGTACCGAGTTTAACGAGTAAAGCTGGGTGGACAGGGGCTGTACCGCTCAAGATGATGCCACAGCGCAAGTACCCCACTCGGCACCGCGTGCCGAGCCTCGTTCAGCGACCGGTCAGTACGACGATCACGCCCGGCGACGTGTCACCGGTCTTCGGCGCGACGGTCCCGCCGATCTCCGCGGCGATCTCGGCGGCCGCGGCCTTGTCGCCCGCGCCGCCGCCGTAGAACACCGTGGTGGTGGTGAGGTTCTCGCCGCTGTAGTTGCCGGTACTGACATTGCTCCAGCCCGACGAGGTCAGCTCGCCGGCGGTGCGCGCGGCCAGACCGGCGACCAGGCTGTTGTTCAGCACCCGCACGGGCACACTCTGATCGACCGTGGCCGCGGGCGCGGTGGTCGGCGGTGCCGTGGTGGTGCTCGGCGCGACGGTCGTCGTCGCGGTGGTGGTGGTCGGGGCAGCGGCCGCGCTGGTGGTCGTGGCGGCGGTGGTGGCCGGCGCCTGCGCGACCACGCTCGACGTCGTCGTCTCGGTCTGCTCGGCCGAATCGGCGGAGTCGGCACCGGAGTTCGACAACGACATCGCACCCAGACCCGCGAAAACGATGGCCAGGGCGATCAACACCATCGCCAGCGCGCGCAGCGGCGGGCCGCCGGGGGTGGGATTCGGGTTGCTCACCCGCGCAACCCTAGTCGCAACGAGTGCTGTGTGGCCCCGCGCGACGCGAACTCACGGCCCGAAGACGGGAGCCTGCGTGACCACGGAGGGCCGGTGAGTGGCGCCATCGGACACCTCAGACCTGGAAACCGAGTCGGCGCGCTGCTCGCGCTTTCTGCCTGCTCGCCCGCAACCTGCGCAGGCGCTTGACCAGCATCGGGTCCGCCGCCAGTGCCTCGTCCTTGTCGACGACCGCGTTGAGCACCTGGTAATACCTGGTGGCCGACATGGCGAACAGCTCGCGGATCGCGTCCTCCTTGGCGCCCGCGTACTTCCACCATTTGCGTTCGAAGTCGAGGATGTCGAGCTCACGGCGACTCAGCCCGCTGCTTTCGTCGGGGGCCGAGTCCTGTGTGGTTCCCGCCTCGATGTTGCGAGCCGCTGCGCCGTCCATCTTGCTCCCTCGCCGAGTATCACGAGATGAAAATGACGCTTGCACGTCGCGGATCATTCAACCACGCAGGAGCCGGATCCTTCGACCGATGTCCCGGCGTGTTGACTACGGGCCAGTAGGGGTGTCGTGCCCCACAGGGGTCGCCGCCCACGCACCCGCGCGACCGGCGATAATGGCGCCCATGGCAATTCTCCCGATCGTGATCGTCGGTGACCCCGTCCTCCACAACCCCACCGCACCGGTGACGGAGACGCCGGCCGAGCTGGCCGACCTGATCGCGGACATGTACGACACCCTGGAGGAATCCAAGGGTGTCGGGCTGGCGGCCAACCAGGTCGGGGTCGGCAAGCGGCTGTTCGTCTACGACTGCCCCGACTTCGACGCCGCGGGCAAGCCGATCCGCCGCAAGGGCGTGGTGATCAACCCGGTGCTGGAGACCTCCGAGATCCCGGAGACCATGCCCGATCCCGACGACGACGAGGAAGGCTGCCTGTCCGTGCCGGGCGAGCAGTTCCCCACCGGCCGCGCCGACTGGGCCAGGGTCACCGGTACCGACGAGAAGGGCGAGCCCGTCGACATCGAGGGCACCGGCTTCTTCGCCAGGATGCTCCAGCACGAGGTGGGCCACCTCGACGGCTTCCTCTACGTCGACGTGCTGATCGGCCGCAACGCCCGCGCGGCGAAGAAGGCCATCAAGCGCAACGGCTGGGGCATACCGGGTCTGAGCTGGATCCCCGGCACCGTGCCCGACCCGTTCGGCCATGACGACTGAGTCATGGCGGCCGGCGCCGCGAGTTCTCGGTCTGTTCCCTCGATCTTCCCTCCCGCCGGGCACTGCTTCGTCGCGCCCTCTGGTCAGTCCAGATCGAGGCGGCCGAGAACTGTGATCCCGCTCGGTCGCCGCGTCGTCATGCGGTACCAGCTGCCGGAGGGGTATCCGCAGCCGCTCACCGATGTGATCGGTGAGCTGGTGTCGCTGAGCCCGCCCTCGGTGCGGACCGCCGAGGGCGAACTGGTGTCCGTGGCGCCCGATCGGGTTGTCGCGCTGAAAGCCCTGGGGCCGAGACCGATTCGCACCAAGGAGATCCGCTCGCTGGAGGCCGCGGCGGCGGCCGCCTGGCCGGGCAGCGGTCACCTGTGGATCGACGGCTGGCTCGCGCGCGCGGGCAACGGCTACACCGGGCGCGCGAATTCCGCGGTGCCACTGGGCGAGTCCGGCCTGCCAGCGGTGCTGTCGATCGAGACCATGCACAAGATCGCGGACTGGTACACCGCCAACGGGCTGCCGCTGCTGCTGCAGCTGCCCGATCGGCTCGCGCCGGTGCCGCCGGGCTGGAACACCTGGAGCGAGACCGTCGTCCTCGGCCTCGACATCGCGAATTTCGTGCTGCCGCAAGGACCGTCGATGGTCAAGATCACCGACGCGCCCGATCAGGGCTGGCTGAGGACGCATCGCTACCGTGGTGAGATCCCGCTCGACCCCGCCGTCCGGGAACCGGACGTCTCGGTGCTCACCTCGGTCATCGACGGCACCCTCGGTTTCGCCTCGCTCGGCCTACCGGACGCGCTGGCGATCGGCCGGGGCGCGGTGACCACCGCGCCCGACGGCAGGCGTTGGGTCGGCCTGACCTGCGTCGCGGTGGCGACCGCGCACCGCCGCAACGGTCTGGCCTCGCTGCTGTGCGCCGAGCTGATCCGCTGGGGCGCCGACCACGGCGCCACCCACGCCTACGTGCAAGTGGAGGTAGGCAACGCCACCGGGCTCGCGCTCTACCGCGAACTCGGCTTCCTGGAACACCACAGCTACCGCTACGCCGCGCCGCCGAGCGCGTCGTAGGAAAGGACCGCGACCCGTGCGTCTCGCCACCTGGAACGTCAACTCGATCCGCTCCCGCGTCGATCGCGTGACGGCCTTCCTGGACCGCCACGACATCGATGTGCTGGCGATCCAGGAGACCAAGTGTCGCGACGACCAGTTCCCCTACGAGCAGTTCGACCAGGCGGGCTATGAGGTCGCCCACGTCGGGCTGAACCAGTGGAACGGCGTCGCGATCGTGTCCAGGGTGGGGCTCACCGACGTCGAGACCGCGTTCCCCGGCCAGCCCGGCTTCGACAAGAACGCCGGTGACTCGCTGATCGAGTCGCCGGTGGTGGAGGCCAGGGCGATCGGCGCGACCTGCGGCGGGGTGCGGGTGTGGAGCCTGTACGTGCCCAACGGCCGCGCCCTCGACGACCCGCACTACGCATACAAGCTCAGCTGGCTGTCGACCCTGCGCGAGCGGGCGACCGACTGGCTCGCCCAGGATCCGGCGGCCGAGATCGCGCTGGTCGGCGACTGGAACATCGCCCCCACCGACGACGATGTCTGGGCCCCGGAGCTGTTCGAGGGCAAGACCCACACCTCCGTCCCCGAGCGGGCCGCGTTCCAGGCCATGCTCGACAGCGGTTTCCGCGACGTGATGCGTCCGTTCGCGCCCGGCCCCGGCGTCTACACCTACTGGGACTACACCCAGCTGCGTTTCCCCCGCAAGGAGGGCATGCGCATCGACTTCATCCTGGCCTCGGCCGCGCTCGCCGACCAGGTGAAGGACGCCTCGGTCGACCGGGAGGAGCGCAAAGGCAAGGGCGCCAGCGACCACGCCCCGGTCATCGCGGAGTTCTCCGACTGAGCCGTCTCGCGCGCCTCGAGCGGTACCGTGGATGACAGGATCATCCGACCTGCGACGGAGCGGGAGGTGTGCTTGTGGCGTTCTACCGGCGGCTCGGCGATGTTCCACCGAAGCGGCATACCCAGCATCGGGACGAGCGGGGCAACCTCTACTACGAGGAGCTGATGGGCGAGGAGGGCTTCTCCGGCGACTCCTCGCTGCTCTACCACCGCGGCCTACCGCCCGCGATCGTCGATGCGACGGTCTGGGAACTCCCCGACCAGTCGCTGACCCCGAATCACCCACTGCGCCACCGCCATCTGCGGCTACCGAATCTGTTCCCCGGTGACACCCCCGCCAAGACCGATCCGGTGACCGGCCGCAGACTGCTGCTCGCCAACGCCGACGTGCGCATCTCGTACGTGGTCGCCAAGGGCGCGTCGCCGCTGTACCGCAATGCCATCGGCGACGAGCTGGTGTACGTCGAATCCGGGGCGGCCGTGGTGGAGAGCGTGTTCGGCACGGTGCCGGTCCGGCAGGGCGACCAGCTGATCATGCCGCGCGCCACCACCCATCGCTGGCTGCCCACGGGCGAGGAACCAGTGCGCGCGTATGTGATCGAGGCGTCCAGCCACCTCACCCCGCCCAAACGGTACCTCTCGAAATTCGGTCAGCTGCTGGAGAATTCGCCGTACTGCGAACGGGACCTGCACGGACCCACCGAACCCCTGCTCGCCACGGGCGAGGAGGTGGAGGTGCTGGTCAAGCATCGGCCGGGCGCGGAGGTGGTGGGCACCAGGATGATCTACGCGACGCACCCGTTCGACGTGGTCGGCTGGGACGGCTGCCTGTATCCCTACACCTTCAACATCGCCGATTTCGAACCGATCACCGGCCGGATACACCAGCCGCCGCCGGCGCACCAAGCGTTCGAGGGCATCAATTTCGTGGTCTGTAACTTCGTGCCGCGCAAGGTCGACTATCACCCGCTGTCGATCCCGGTGCCCTACTACCACTCCAATGTCGACTCCGACGAGATCATGTTCTATTGCGGCGGAAACTACGAGGCGCGCCGGGGTTCCGGGATCACCCAGGGTTCGGTGTCGGTGCATCCCGGCGGCTACGCGCACGGCCCGCAGCCCGGCGCCTACGAGCGCAGCATCGGCGCCGAGTTCTTCGACGAGCTGGCGGTGATGGTCGATACCTTCCGGCCGTTGCAACTCGGCGAGGGCGCGCTGGCCTGCGAGGATCCGGCCTATGCCTGGACCTGGTCGGGCCGCGGACCGGGGCTGCGATGAGCGGGCGACTGCTGCGGGTCGAGGTCGCGCCGGACTCGCTGTTCGGGCCGGAGAACCTGCCCTACGGCGTCTTCGCGCCGCCCGGTGGCGGCTTCCGCGTCGGGGCCCGGCTGGGCGATACCGTGCTCGATCTCGTCGCGCTGCTGGGTGATCCCGTCTTCGCCCAGCCGTCGTTGAACGCGTTGCTGGCCGCCGGGCCCGAGCACTGGCGGACCGTGCGCGCCCGCCTGCGGGAACTGGCGGACACCGAGCTGCCGATCGAGGCGGTGCACCCGGTCAACGGCGTGCGGACGGCGCTGCCCGTACAAATCGGCGACTACGTCGACTTCTACGCCAGCATCGACCACGCCACCAATCTCGGCAGGCTGTTGCGGCCCGACAGTGAACCGCTGCTGCCGAATTGGCGGCACCTGCCGGTGGGATACCACGGCCGGGCCGGGACCGTCGTCGTGTCGGGGACCCCGATCATCCGGCCGCGGGGCCAGCGTCGCACCGATGCGGGGACCCCGGATTTCGGGCCGTCGCGGCGGCTCGACATCGAGGCCGAGCTGGGTTTCGTGGTCGGCACCGGGTCGCCGCTCGGCGTTCCGGTGGACGTCGACGACTTCGCCGAGCACGTCTTCGGCGTGGCCCTGGTCAACGACTGGTCGGCCCGCGACATCCAGGCCTGGGAGTACCAGCCGCTCGGGCCGTTCCTGGGCAAGTCGTTCAGCACGTCGATCTCGGCGTGGATCACCCCGCTCGCCGCGCTGGCCGAGGCCAGGGTCGCGCTGCCGCCGCAGGACCCGCCACCGCTGCCCTACCTGCGCGGAACCGACGACCACGGCCTCGACATCGACCTGACCGTCAGCTGGAACGGCGACGTGGTGGCGCACCCGCCCTATGCGCGGATGTACTGGTCGCCCGCGCAGATGCTGGCCCACCTCACCGCCAACGGCGCCTCGGTCCGGCCCGGGGACCTCTACGCCTCCGGCACGATCTCCGGCCCGGAGCCCGACCAGCGCGGTTCGTTCATCGAACTGTCCTGGGGCGGAACGCAACCCGTCACCGTGCGTGGGGAATCCCGGACCTTCCTGGCCGACGGCGACGAGGTGACGATCACCGCCACCGCCCCCGGCACGGCGGGCCGCCGCATCGGCCTCGGCGAGGTCGGTGGACGAATCCTGCCCGCCCGCACCACTTGACGCCGCCGGAGCCACCCCGAAACTCGGGTCTGGCCCGGCTCCCGTCCGCATCGATACCGTGACCAACCATGAAAGCCTCCCTTGCCGCCATGGCCGGTCTTGCCCTCATCAGCCTCGCTCAGCTGCCGTTGGCAGCGCCGGCCGCGGCCGATTGCCCACCGTATCCGCCGACCTGCGCACCGAGCTCCTCCGAACAGGCGGAGCACATCATCGCCAATCTGCTGGGCGCCCTGACCAGTGGATCGGCGACGGGGTGAATCGGTAGCGGTACCTCCGGCAACCACCCAGGGGCGGAGATAGTACGGGTCAACCTCCACCTTGGGGTGGTATCGAGCGGATTTCAGTGCGGGATACGGTGACGTTCGACGATCCCTAGCAGAGAGCCCGACGATGTTGACGAGAATCGCCCGCGCCGCCGTGGCCCGACCACGACTGGTCGTCGCGGTCGCCCTGTTACTGATGATCCTCAGCGGCGCGATCGGCGCCACCGTGCATTCGCACATGAAATCAGGCGGATTCGTCACCGAGGATCTCGACTCGGTGCAGGCCAGCCAGTATCTGAACGAGCATTTCCCCGGCTCCGAGCCGAACTACGTCTTGCTGGTGACCGCTGAGGACGGCGCCGATTCACCGGCCGCACGCGCCGCAGCGGACACCGCGATCGCCCAGCTCCGCGGCCATTCCGACATCGTCAGCGGCGTGCAGTCGTACTGGACCTCGCGACCGGACCTCAAGCAGGCGCTGCGCAGCAAGGACGGCAAGCGGGCGCTCATCCTGGCCAGCATCGAAGGAGACGACGCCCAGCTACCGGACCGCGCGGGCAAGCTCAGCAAGGAAGTGCAGGTCGAGAGCGGGCCGGTGACGGTCGAGGCGGGCGGGCTGGCGGCCTCGTTCTCCGACATCAATGTCCAGATCAGCAAGGATCTGGTGATCGCCGAGGCCGTGGCCATCCCGGTGACCGGCCTGCTGCTGGCCGTGGTGTTCGGCAGTGTCGTCGCCGCGGCGCTGCCCATCGCGATCGGGCTGTTCGCCATCGCGGCGGCGCTGGGCATCCTGCGCGTGCTGACCTCCGTCACCGACGTGTCGATCTTCGCGCTGAACATGACCACCGCGCTCGGCCTGGCGCTGGCGATCGACTACAGCCTGTTCATCGTCAGCCGGTACCGCGAGGAACTGACCGGGGGCGCGACACCGGCCGCCGCGGTGCTCCGCTCGATCCAGACCGCGGGCCGCACGGTGGTCTACTCGGCGCTGGTCGTCGCGCTGTCGCTGTCGGCGCTGCTGGTGTTCCCGCAGTACTTCTTCAAATCGTTCGCCTACGCGGGCATCGCGGTGGTCGCCGCCGCCACCGCCGCCGCGGTGATCGTGCTGCCCGCCCTGCTCATCCTGGTGGGCACCCGGATCGATGCCGTCGACCTGCGCGCGCCGCTGCGCAAGCTGTTCCGGCGGGCCCCGCGCGTGGACAAGCAGCCCCAGCAGACGTTCTGGTACCGCCTGGTCACCGCCGTGATGAAGCGGCCGCTGCCGATCGCGCTGGCGACCACCGCGTTCCTGCTGCTGCTCGGGTCGCCGTTCCTCGGCGTCCAGTTCGGCTACCCCGACGACCGCTCGCTGCCCACCGGCGTGGCCAGTCGCGAGGTCGGCGACGTGCTGCGCACCGAGTTCGACGCCGATATGGCCGCGAGCGCGACCATCGTGCTGCCGGAGTTCCGTGGCACGCCCGCCGAGCTGGACGGCTACGCCCTCGCCCTGTCCAAGGTGCCGGACGTGCCCGCCGTGCTCAGCAGCGCCGCGGTCTACCGCAACGGGTGGCGGGTGGCGCCGGGCGTGCCGGAGATGGCCGACCCGTCGGCGGGCACCTATCTGTCGGTCGCGACCACGCTCGACCCCTATTCCGACGCGGGCCGGATCCAGCTCGACGCGCTGCGTGCCGTCCCGGCGCCGTCGGAGGCCCTGATCACCGGCCCCGCCGCGCTGAATCAGGACTCCGTCACCGCGATCACCGGCAAGCTGCCGCTGGCCGGGGCCCTGATCGCGATCACCACCCTGGTGCTGCTGTTCCTGTTCACCGGCAGCGTGGTGCTCCCGGTCAAGGCATTGGCGCTGAACATCCTGTCGCTGGCGGCGACGTTCGGCGCGATGGTGTGGATCTTCCAGGAGGGGAACCTGTCGGGGCTGCTCGGCTTCACCTCTACCGGCACGCTCAACCTGGCCATGCCGATCCTCATGTTCAGCCTCGCCTTCGGCGCCTCGATGGACTACGAGGTGTTCCTGCTCTCCCGCATCCGGGAGGAGTGGCTGGCCGGGCCCAAGACGACTGAGGGCAATACCGAGGCCGTCGCCATGGGCGTGGCCCGCACCGGCCGCATCTTTACCGCCGCCGCCCTGCTCATGAGCATCGTGTTCCTCGGCGTGGCGACCTCCGACGTGTCGATGATGAAGCTGTTCGGCCTGGGCTGCGCGCTGGCCGTGATCAGCGACGCCACCGTCATCCGCGGCCTGCTCGCCCCGGCCCTGATGCGGATGATGGGCACCTGGAACTGGTGGGCGCCCAAGCCACTGGTGGTGCTGCACAACAGGTTCGGGCTGCACGAAGCCGACGATGCCGAGCCTGCCCCGGTCGTGGCCCAGGACAAGGTCGCCGTCCGCTAGCGATCAGCCCAACCCGGCACCTACACTGTGAAACGCCACGCACTCCCCGACCTCGAGGAGGGCCCGCCGCGCAGCGGCGGGTTCGCGGCCGTCCCGCCGATGGGAGGCTGTTGCGTAGGCGACGAAGAAGCAAGCAACGGCCTCCCATCGGCGGGACACAGGGGGCCGCGAACTCGAGCGCGCCAGCGCTCCGACCAGCACGGGGGCTCGCACCAGCGGGCTGAGAGGACGGCTAGCCCATTTCTCGGGCGATCAGGGCCGTCGACCGTATGAACCTGACCGGGTAATGCCGGCGTAGGGAGGAACCATCATGGGCACAGCCACGTCTTCGACCGGGGCGGTCGACACCGTCACCACCGGGCCGATCCAGGGCAGCGTCAAGCACTACAAAGAGGTCGACGGCCTGCGCATTCCCGTGCGCCGGATCAACCTCACCAACGGCGAGCACTTCGACGTCTTCGACACCTCTGGCCCGTACACCGACGACAACGCGGTGATCGACCTCGAGGCAGGCCTGCCGAAGCTGCGCGACGAGTGGGACCGGCCCACCGTCGACGGCCCGCCCACCCAGCTGGCCTGGGCGCGCCAGGGCATCATCACCCCGGAGATGCGCTTCATCGCCGCGCGCGAGGGCGTCTCCCCGGAGCTGGTGCGCGACGAGGTCGCCGCCGGTCGCGCGGTGATCCCGGCCAATCACAAGCACCCGGAGCTGGAGCCGACCATCATCGGCAAGAAGTTCCTGGTGAAGATCAACGCCAATATCGGCAATTCGGCGGTGTCGTCGTCGATCGCCGAAGAGGTCGAGAAGATGGTGTGGGCCTCGCGCTGGGGCGCCGACACCATCATGGATCTGTCGACCGGCAAGAACATCCACGAGACCCGCGAGTGGATCCTGCGCAACTCCCCCGTCCCGATCGGCACCGTGCCGATCTACCAGGCGCTGGAGAAGGTGAACGGCGACCCCACCAAGCTCACCTGGGAGATGTACCGCGACACCGTGATCGAGCAGTGCGAGCAGGGTGTCGACTACATGACCGTGCACGCGGGCGTACTGCTGCGCTACATCCCGCTGACCGCCAAGCGGGTCACCGGCATCGTCTCGCGCGGTGGGTCGATCATGGCCGCGTGGTGTCTGGCCCATCACCAGGAATCGTTCCTGTACACGCACTTCCGGGAACTGTGCGAGATCCTGGCGCGCTACGACGTCACCTTCTCCCTGGGCGACGGCCTGCGTCCCGGCTCCATCGCCGACGCCAACGACGAGGCGCAGTTCGCCGAGCTGCGCACCCTCGGTGAGCTCACCAAGATCGCGAAATCCTATGGCGTGCAAGTGATGATCGAGGGCCCCGGCCACGTGCCGATGCACAAGATCGTCGAGAACGTGAAGCTCGAGGAAGAGCTCTGCGAAGAGGCGCCGTTCTACACCCTCGGCCCGCTGGCCACCGATATCGCGCCCGCCTACGACCACATCACCTCGGCGATCGGCGCCGCGATCATCGCGCAGGCCGGTACCGCGATGCTCTGCTACGTCACCCCCAAGGAACATCTGGGCCTGCCCAACCGCGACGACGTCAAGGTCGGCGTGATCACCTACAAGATCGCCGCCCACGCCGCCGACCTCGCCAAGGGCCACCCGCACGCCCAGGACCGCGATAACGAATTGTCCAAGGCCCGTTTCGAATTCCGCTGGCACGATCAGTTCGCGCTCTCGCTCGACCCGGACACCGCCCGCGAATACCACGACGAGACGCTGCCCGCCGAGCCCGCCAAGACCGCGCACTTCTGCTCCATGTGCGGTCCGAAGTTCTGCTCGATGCGCATCTCCGCCGACGTGCGCGAGTACGCCGAGAAACAGGGCCTGACCGACGTCGCCGCCATCGAGGCCGGCATGGCCGAGAAGTCGGCCGAGTTCGCCGACCACGGCAACCAGGTCTACCTGCCGGTGGTCTGACCTCCGGTTTCCCGGGACCGGCACGGCTGCGCCGCGCCGGTCCCGGCCGTTTCCGGGGCTAGCATTGTCCCGGCAGAACAGCTCTGCGCAGCCTTTTCTGTACCGACCGGAAAGGGATCACCCGCATGTGCACCTCTTTCACCGTCACCGCCGAGGACGGCTCGGTCACCGCCGGGCGGACCATGGAATTCGCGTTCGATCTCGAATCACGGATGATCGTCTTCCCACGGGGCATGTCGTATCAGGCCAAGAGCCCGGACCCGGACGTTCCCGGCTATTCCTGGCGCGGTGCGTACGGCACGGTCGGCATGAATCTGCTCGGCCGCGATTGCCTGCTCGACGGCGTGAACGAGGCCGGTCTGTATTTCGGCGCGCTGTATCTGCCGCATTTCACCGAGTACCAGTCGGTCCCCGTCGGACACGAATCCGAGTCGATGTCGCAGATCCACGATGTCGGCAACTACCTGCTGTCCACCTGCGCGACGGTGAGCGAGGCGGCGGCCGCGCTGGAGCGGGTGCTGGTGTGGGGTCTGCCCGATCCGAGCACCGGTCAGCCCATCGATCTGCACTACACCCTGCACGACGCGAGCGGCAGTTCACTGGTCGCCGAATACATCGACGGTGACCTCCAGCTCCACGACAATCCGCTGTCCGTCCTGACGAATTCACCGCCGTTCGAGTGGCATCTGCTCAACACCGGCAATTACGTCAATCTCTCCGCCGTCAATGTCCCCGACCTGCCGCTGTCGGGATACGACGTGAGTGCACTCGGCCAGGGCAGCGGAATGCTCGGCCTGCCAGGCGATTTCACTCCACCCTCCCGTTTCGTCCGCGCGGTCGCGCTGAGCCATGCCGCCGAACCCGCGGCCGACGCGACCGGCTCCGCCCTCGTGGCCGCCCACATCCTCGACAGTTTCGACATCCCCAAGGGTTTCGTCCGTTCCGGCGACGCCGGCCCCGCCTCCATCGAATACACCGAATGGTCGACCATCGCCGCCCTCGCCCCCGCCCACCGCCGCTATTTCGTCCGCTACTACGACAGCCCCGTCTGGTGCGCCGTCGACGTGGGCAACCTCGACTTCGACCAAGCCGACGTCACCCCCATCGACACCGCCGCCCCCTGGTGCGTCGACGTGACCCCGACCCCCTGACCGTCCACACCACCCGACCTCGATCTGGGAGGATCGAGGTCGTGGCACCCCCGAACGACTACTCCGCGGCGCACATCGTCGTGCGTTCGTTCGAGGAGACCATTCGGCTGCTGCCGCACATGTTCTTCGGACGCCAACGGTCGGATCCCGCGCTGGCCGGTGCCGTTCTCAGCACGGTGCTGCGCGATACGCTCGGACCGGACCGGGAGGCGGCCCCCGATCTGGTCGTCGAGCTGATCATCGAATCGGACCACCGGTTCACCCTCACCGACAACCTCGTCAACGACATGGACAAGCTGGACGCGAACGGCTGGCCGTTGCGCCGATGGACGATCGGCGCGCTGGTGGCGGTGAGCGCACACGCCGCGATCGAGATCCGAACCGCGGATCGGCAATGGCTGCGGGAATTCACGGGGCCGACGCTCACCGACTCGCGCGACCACGAGCCGATCGGGACCCCCGGCACCCGAATCACCTGCGATCTCGACCGTGATTATTTCGCGGCGCGGGCAGCGCTTCCTCGCGCCGAGGATCTTCTGGACACTCCGGACGACCGGGTGACCATCCTGGATCTCCGACCGTAGGATCGTCCGCCGAGAAATCGGCCCGACGGGGCGAGCCCGGAATTTCGGGGGCTTTCCTCGCCGAGCCCGGTCAGTAGGGTTCTTGCATGTCAGCTCGCACCACACGTCTCGTCGCCGGCGCCGTAGCGGCCGCCGCCATCTCCTTCGCTGCCCCGCTCGGCACCGCCCAGGCGGCCTCCCCGGTCGCCGACTCCGGCTCGTCGTCCATCGGCTGCACCTCCGACACCAGTCCGTGCGCCCTGCGCCCGCTGTTCGACCTGATCACCGCCCTTTCCACGGGCAGCGCCCAGGCCTGAGACAAGATCGGTCCCGGCGATCGGGCCACCGGGGAAGCCGGATCGTTGTCCGGGGTAACGTCGACGAGGTGGCCGATGCCTTCTATCTCCCCGACCCGGCGGACCCGAGCCGCTACCTGTCGACCGAGCTGACCAGGGGACCCTGGTCACCGGACGCGCAGCATGCCGGGCCACCCTCGGCGCTCCTCGGGCATGTCATCGAGCGGTGCGAACCGCGACCCGGCTTCCAGGTCGGGCGGGTCGCGGTCGAGATTCTCGGGCCGGTGCCGCTCGCGCCGCTGACCGCACGAACGAAGGTGGTGCGGTCGGGGCGCAGCGTCGAGCTGATCGAGGCGACCTTGTCGTCGGATCGCGGGCCGGTGATGCAGGCCAACGCGTGGCGGCTCAAGGTCGCCGATCCGCCGCTGGATCTCCCCCAGCAATTCCTGCCGACCGGTTCCCGGCCGCTGCCCTCGGAGACAGAGCCGGAGGCGTTCCCGTCCGATCAGGAGATCGGTTTCCACACGGGCATCGAATACCGTTTCACCGCAGGCTCTTTCACCGCGCCCGGCCCCGCGGTCTGCTGGATCCGGGTGAAGTACCCGATTGTCGCGGGCACCACCCCGAGTCCACTGGAGCGCACGCTGGCCGCCGCCGATTCGGGCAACGGGGTCAGCGCGGTCCTCGACTGGTCGAAATACCTGTTCATCAACACCGACCTCACCGTCACCCTGCACCGGCAGCCGGTCGGGGAATGGGTGTGCCTGGACGCGGTGACCCATCCGCAGCCGCACGGCATCGGTCTCGCCGAATCGGCGATATTCGACGAGACCGGGCCGATCGGGCGCAGCACACAGACGCTGCTCATCGCGCCGCGCGGCTGATCAGCGCAGCACGTCCAGGTTCACCAGGTCGCCGTTGCCGTGCTTGAGCAACTCCGATTCCGCGGTGCTGGTGCGGCGGAACGGATCGCCCTGGCCGGTGGTGAGCAGGCCGCGCAGGCTGGTGGTGATGTAGGCGCCCCAGGCGTTGGAGCACACTTCGTAGCATTCACCCGCGGGCACCAAACCCACATGGGTGAAACGGACTTCGGTGCCGTCGGCCGTTTCGGCGATGTCGAAGACGATATCGGTGTCCTCCCACTCGGTCGTGTCCTCGATGAAGGACAGATGCGAGTCGGTGACATGCCAGACCAGCCTGCGTCCGGGCACCGACTCGGTGGTGGTCAGGGTGCAGCGGTGGATGCCGGGCACCTCGAACAGGTAGCTGTCGCCGACCGTGCCGGTGGTGCCCTCGATGGTCTCCGACCACCAGCCCCAGACATTGTTGACGGCGGCGAACACCTCGGCCGGGGTCTTGTCGACGGTGATGGTGGCGGTGAAATCGTTGGTGCTCATTGCTTTTCCTTCCGGGCTCAGCCGTCCAGATGCCGGCGGAGCGCGTCCAAGGGGCTGTCCCAATCACGCGAGAGGGCGGCCAGGAATTGTTGTGCCACTTGCATCGGCGCCGAGTCGAGGCGATAGCGCACGCGCCTGCGCTCGCCCGGCTCCGGGATCACCAGGCCCGCATCGGTCAGCAGAGCGAGGTGTTTGGCGATCGCCTGACGGGTGATGGGCAGGCGATCGGCGAGGTCGGTCGCGGTGGCGGGGCCGTGCGCGGCGAGGGCGGCCAGGACCGACCGCCTGCTCGGATCGGCCAGTGCGACGAAGACCCGTTCGGCGGTGGCCTCGAGCTCAGGCCGCATCGAGGTACTCGACGAGCTCGCCCAGCTCGCTCTTCCAGCCACCGACATTGCCCTCGAACGCCTCCTTGTGCGCATCCTCGGGCAGTTGCGCGAACCCGGATTCGACGACGGTGAGCCGGGTGCCGTCGCCGTGCGGTTCGAGGGTGAACTCGACGTAGGTGCGTCGCGGGTCGTCGTCGGGCAGGCCGTTGATCGGCCAGGTGTAGCCGAACACGGTCGGCTCCTCGACCCGCTCCACCCGCATGTCGGCGGCGAAGCCTTCCTTCCAGGTCATCCGCATGTCCCCGCCCGGGCGCAGGTCGATCTCGGCGGTATTGCCGAACCAGCTCGCGAGTCCTTCGGCGGTGGTGATGGCCGCCCACACCTTGGCGGGTGGATGGGCGAGCTCGACGGTCCGCACGATCTGATCAGGGAATCCCATGGTGTTCTCCTCAGTCAGTAGCAACCAGTTGGTTGCAACTCAGAGTATGGCAACCGAATGGTTGCGTCAAGGTCAGTGGCCGCCGGTGACCCGGAAACCGCGCGGGACCAGCCACACCGTGCCGATCGCCACCAGCGCCACCACCACCGCGGAGATGTACGACGTCGTGGTCAGCGCGGTGTCGAAGGCATGGCTCGCCGCGTCGACCACCTGCGTGTGCGCCGGTTCGGGCAGGTCGGTGGCCACCTCGTAGGCCCCGCCGACCGAGCCGCTCGCCTGCTCCACCTGGTCGGCCGGGACCGGCAGGTTCGTCATGTGCTGACTGAAGATCCGCGCGTGCAGGCTGCCGAGCAGCGCGACGCCGAAACCGACGCCGACCTCGTAGTTGGTCTCCTCGACCGCCCCGGCCTGCCCCGCCCGATCGGCGGGCACGGCACCGACGAGCACCGCGGCGGCCGCGGTCACCGCCATCCCGTCGCCGAGCCCGAACGACACCAGCACCAGCGCGACCACCGGATAGGTCGTCGGCTCCGGGCTCACCGCCAGCAGCAGGAACCCCAGCGACACCGCGCCGAGTCCGACGCCGAGCACCGCGCGGACACCGAACTTCTCCATCAGCATCGGCGTCAGCAGCGAGGCGGTGAGCAGGGTGAGCGCGGCGGGCAGCATCCGGATGCCGGCCTGGGACGGGCTGTAGCCGTGCACGTATTGCAGCCACAGCGACACCAGGAACATCGCCGCGCCGATCGCCATCATGGCCAGCAGGGTCGCCACGGCGGCCGCGGTGAACGCGCTGTTGCGGAACAACCGCACGTCCAGCAGCGGATCGTCGGCGGTGAGCTGGCGGCGGACGAACCAGACCATCGCGCCGATCCCGACGAGCAGGACCACCCAGTCGACCGATCCCGCTTCACCTTTCGCCAGATGCTTGATGCCCCAAGCCAGGCAGACGATGCCGATCATGGACAGCGCCGCGGCGAACCAGTCGAGGCTGCCCGCCTGCGGCGCCCGGTATTCCGGCAGCACCCACAGCCCGACCACCACCGTCACCAGCACCACCGGCACGTTCAGCCAGAACGCCGACGACCAGCCGAAGTGCTCGACCAGGAAACCACCGATGATCGGGCCGACCGTCGCGCCGACACCGGCCACCGCGGCCCAGATCCCGATGGCCATCGTGCGCTCGCGCACATCGGTGAAGATGTTGCGGATCAGCGACAGCGTCGACGGCATCACCATCGCGCCACCGATGCCGAGCAGCACGCGTCCGCCGATGAGCTGAGCCGCGCTCCCGGCGGTCGCCGCGACCACCGAGGCGACGCCGAACAGCACGAAACCGCTGATGAACAACAGCTTCCGGCCCACCCGGTCACCGAGCGCGCCGGTGGTGATGAGCAGACCGCCGAGCACCAGGCCGTAGATGTCGATGATCCAGAGCTGCTCGAGCGGCCCGACCTGGAGGTCGTCGATGAGCGAGGGCAACGCGACATTGAGAATCGTGGCGTCCATCGCCACCAGCAACAGGCTGGCGCACAGCACCCCGAGCATCACCCAGCGCACCGAACCGTAGGTCTTCGTGGTCTCGTCCACCATGGCGCATCACCCGATTCCTGATCACCGACCGGTTTCCGGATCCGTGGCGCTCGATCCGCTGCTCAACCTACCCAGTCGCCGACGATTGCGGCCGGAGCGCAACCCCGGAGTGGGCAACCGGTCGGGTTGTCCGGCAACGCTGTCCTGTCGCCGTATGATCTGTCCCGCTCGTACAGCACGTTTGTTTCCCTGGGGCGAGGCGACGGAGGCGAGAAACCGATGTCCGAGAGCTCGATCTACGACCGGTTCGACCGGGACGCGGCCGCCGTGGCCGACCAGGTCATCGCCTGGCGGCACCACCTGCACCAGCACCCGGAGCTGTCCAACCGCGAGGTCGACACCGCCGCGCTCATCGCCGACCACCTCAGGTCGCTGCCGCTGGACGAGGTTCGGACCGGTATCGCCGGCCACGGTGTCGTCGGCGTTCTCACCGGTGGCCTGCCCGGTGACCAGGTCATCGCGTTGCGCGCCGACATCGATGCCCTGCCGGTGCCCGACGAGTGCGGAGTGCCGTTCGCGTCGACCGTCGTCGACGACGACTATCCCGGCGGCCCGTTCCCGGTGTCGCATGCCTGTGGGCACGACTGCCACACCGCGATGCTGCTCGGCGCGGCCACGGTCTTGGCCGGGGTCCGCGACCACCTGCCAGGCACCGTACTGTTCGTGTTCCAGCCCGCGGAGGAAGGTCCACCGGTCCAGGAGAAGGGCGGCGCGCGGGAAATGCTCGCCGAGGGCGCACTGGACGATCCGGCGCCCACGATGGCATTCGGATTCCATGTCACGCCGTATCCCAAGGGCTATATCGGCTATCGGGTCGGCAACCAGTTCGGCGCCTCGAGCCTGATCAAGATCGTCATCACCGGCGAGCAGGTCCACGGGTCGACGCCGTGGATGGGCATCGACCCGATGCCCGCGGCAGGGGCCGTCCTCACCGGGATCGGGCAGATCTACCGCCAGCTCAGCGCCTTCGATCCGGTCACCGTCACCATCGGTCACATCGAGGACGTCGGAAGGTTCAATATCGTCGGCCGGACGGTCACGCTGTGGGGCACCATCCGGTGTTCGGTCGAAGCCGATATGTCGCAGGTGCGGCAGCGGCTCGAAACGCTGGCTACCCACTCCGCCCAGGCCTACAACTGCACGGCGACCGTGGAGTACCTGCAAGACGTGCCCGCCGTGCACAATCTGCGACCCTGGGTCGACGCGGCATTGCCGACCCTGCGCAAGGTCGTCGGCGACGAGCGGGTCGTGGCCACGACCCCCACCCTCGGATACGACGACGTCTCCGAGTTCGTCAACAGATACGGCGGCCTCTACGTCACGCTCGGCGTGCAGGACACCGAATTCGGCGGCGCGGCCGGGTTGGAGCCGACGCCGGGCGGACGCGGGATGTACATGAACCACAACCCGCACTTCTACGCCGACGACGACACGCTGGTGACCGGCGTGCGTCTGCATACCTACCTGGCCTACGACCACCTACGCGGAGCAGTCGTCCCCCGGTGACGGCGATGCTCGGCGCACCGGCTCGGGGAGCGCGGCGTCGATGAGGACGCGCGCGGCCCGGCCGGTGCGCTCCCGGTCGCCGGTGATCACCCGGTCCTGGAGGATGCCGCGCAGCCCGGAGACGAGCAGGGTCGCGACCACCTCGGGGTCCGCGGCCAGGCCGGTGCGGCGCAGCGCGGCCGCGAGCTCGGTGACGAATGTGGCGATCGCCGCGTTCGCGTAGTCCTGGTACGGCGAATCGGGGGCACACGCCGCACCGAGCACCTGCAACAGCACGCGCACGCTGTCGGCCTCGGCGCCCTCGGAGTTCAGGTCGAAGAAGCCGGTCAGCCGGGCACGCAACTGGGCGGGCTCGGTGACATCGGCGAAGACCGCCGCGAGGTCGGGGCGCTGCGTCGCCAGCGCCTGGACCAGCAGTTCCTCCTTGGTCTCGAAGTAGTAGATGAGCATGCGCGAGCTGGTGCCGAGGGCGGCGGCCAGCGGGCGCAGCGACAGTTCGGCCAGGCCGTGCGCGGCGATGTACGCCACGACACCGGCCAGCAGTTCGGCGCGCTTGCGGTGGTCGAGAGGACGGGCCATGGGTTGACTGTAGCGACTGCTACAGGTATCCATGACGGCGTGACTGTACCGATCGCTTCAGAAACTCGGGCCGGTGTCGTGGTGACCGCGTACGCGGCGACCACCGCCCTCGCCGACACCATCGACGAGACCTGGTCGCGCCTGCTGCGCGGCGAGAGCGGAATCCGCGCGCTGGCACCGGAATTCCTCGCCGACCACGACCTGCCGGTCCGGATCGGCGGACCGCTGGTCACCGCACCCGACGCCGAACTCACCCGGATCGAACAGCGCAGGCACTCCTACGTCGAGCGGATGGCCCTGGTCCTCGGCAGGCAGGTCTGGCGGGCGGCGGGCGCGCCGGCGGTCGACCCCGAGCGCCTGGCCGTGGCCATCGGCACCGGGCTCGGCGGCGGTGACGCGCTGATCGACGCCGTCGACGCGATGCGCGCGGGCGGTTACCGCAAGGTCTCGCCGCTGGCCGTCCCGATGGTCATGCCCAACGGCCCCGCGGCCACCGTCGGACTCGAGATCGGCGCGCAGGGCGGCGTTTTCGCGCCGGTCTCGGCCTGCTCGTCGGGATCGGAGGCGATCGCGCACGCCTGGCGGCTGATCAGCACGGGCGAGGCCGACGTGGTGGTCACCGGTGGCGTCGAGGGCCATATCGACCCCGTGCCCATCGCGGGTTTCGCGATGATGCGGGCCATGAGCACCCGCAACGACGAGCCGGAACGCGCCTCGCGCCCGTTCGAGCGCGACCGCGACGGTTTCGTCTTCGGTGAGGCGGGCGCGCTGCTCGTGCTCGAATCCGAACGGCACGCGAGGGCGCGCGGCGCGCGAATCCACGCCAGGGTGCTCGGCGCGGGCATCACCTCCGACGCCTTCCACATCGTGGCCTCCGATCCGGCGGGCGCCGGGGCGGCCCGTGCGATGCGCAAGGCGATTCAGACCGCGGGACTGCGGGTTTGCGACATCGACCACGTCAACGCGCACGCGACGTCGACCTCGGTCGGCGATGCCTCCGAGGCCGCGGCCATCACCGCGGTCACCCCCGACGCCTCGGTGTACGCGCCGAAATCAGCGCTCGGCCATTCGATCGGCGCGGTGAGCGCGCTGGAGTCGGTGCTGACGATACTGAGTCTGCGCGAGCAGATCGTCCCGCCCACCCTGAATTTCGAGCACCCCGATCCGGCGATCGAGCTCGATATCGTCGCGGGCACTGCCCGCCCGCAGCGGATCGACTACGCGCTCAACAACTCGTTCGGTTTCGGCGGGCACAACGTCGCCCTGGCATTCGGAAAAGCGTAGCGGCGCTTACGCCTTGTCGAACCTGGTGTCGACGAAGGACTCGAAGTCGACCTTGCCCGGGATGGCCTTGGCCTTGGTGAAGGCGTCGGCGATCTCCTGCTCCGAGGCGATCACCGGATCGGAGAGCTTGATCGGCTGCTTGATCGAGCGGGTCCAGGTGGTGCGGGAGGCGTCGACGCTGATCTGGGTGAGTTCGGCGTACTTGGTCGACCAGGTGTCGAGATTGTCCGAGGACCACTTGGTGGCGGCGGCGTAGCGCTGGAAGAAGTCCGCGATCGCGGCCGACTTGCCCGCGTCGCCGACCGCGTGCTTGCCCGCGACCCAGAAGTTGTAGCCGTTGGCGGCCTGATCGGCGGTCGCGATCGGCTTGGCGCCGATCTCCTTCTCGGCGATGGCGGTGTAGGGATCCCAGGTCGCCCAGGCGTCGACATCGCCGCGGGTCAGCGCGGTGTAGCCGTCGGCGGGAGCGAGGTAGACCGGCTCGACATCGCCGAGCGACAGGCCCGCCTTCTGCAGCTGCAGCAGCAGATTCGCGTTGGCCGAGCTGCCCTTGTAGACCGCGACCTTCTTGCCCTTCAGGGCCGCGACAGAGCCGATCGAGGAGTCCTTGCCGACCAGGATCGCGTCGCCCTTTCCGGTCGCCGAGAGCGCGCCGACGATCTTGATGTCGGCGTTGGACGCCGCACCGAAGATCACCGGGGTGTTGCCCGTCTGCGCGATGTCGATGCCGCCGGCGCTGGCCGCCTCGACCAGCGGCAGACCGGCGGTGAAGGTGGAGAACTCGATCTTGTACGGCAGGTTCTCCAGCTGACCGGAGGCCGCGAGCAGCACTTCGATCGAGATCGCCTTCTGGTCCCCGACTTTCAACGTGACGGTGCTCAGATCGACCGGGCCCGACGGCGCGGCGTCGGTCGCCGCGTCGTCACCGCAGGCGCTCAGCGAGAGCGCGGCGACGACGGCGAGGGCGAGCCCGGCCAGGCGGGACTTCGGAGTGCGTTTCACGGGAACAACTTTCGTGCGGGGGTGGACATCTCAGGAAGTGACGCCGAGCAGGGCCAGCAGCCGCGTGGCGTACTCGGCGACCTCGGGCGCGGCCGCCGTGCGCGGTCGCGGCAGGTCGATGGACACCTCGGCGGCGATGCGCCCCTCGTCGAGGACCAGGACGCGGTCGGCCAGGGTGATCGCCTCGAGCACATCGTGGGTCACCAGCAGCACGCCGAACGCGCGTTGGGCGTGCAGGCCGAGCAGCAGCTCGTGCATGGTCAGGCGGGTCAGCGCGTCGAGCGCGCCGAAGGGCTCGTCGAGCAGCAGCAGCGTCGGCTCGGCCACCAGCGCGCGGGCCAGCGCCGCGCGCTGGGCCTCGCCGCCGGACAGGGTCAGCGGCCAGGCGTCCGCGCGCCCGGCCAGGCCGACCTCGGCCAGCAGATCGCGGGCGGCCTTGTCGTCAGCGCGCCGATTGCGCGGCTTCGGCCTGCCCAGCGCGACATTGCGGACCACCGGCTGCCACGGGACGAGCCGCGGTTCCTGGAACACGATCGTCGGCCTGCCGGCGACGGAAACCTCACCGCGACCGGCGGTCTCGAGTCCGCCGAGAATCCGCAGCAGCGTGGACTTGCCCGACCCACTGCGACCGACCAGCGCGACGATCTCGCCCGCCCCGATCTCGAGATCGATCCCGTCCAGCACGATCCGTTCGCCGAACTTCTTACCCAGACCGGCGATTCGCGTTGCTGGCGTACGCGCGGCGGCCTTGGCCGAGATGGGAGTGACTGCGGCAGCGGTCATGACGGGATCCTCGCGGTAGTGCGGCGGCGGGTGGCGGGCCAGCCGAAGGCCGGGACGGGGTGGGTCCGGCGATCGGCGCGGGGAGCGGGGGCGGACATCAGCGGTGGACCGCCGGGCGCCAGCGCAGGGCGCGGCGTTCGAGCAGGCGCACGATGGAGTCGGTGGCAAGGCCGAGCAAGCTGTAGATCACCAGGCCGAACACCACGATGTCGGTGCGCAGGAATTCGCGGGCGTTGTTGACGACGAAGCCCAGACCCGCGCCGGCGTTGATCTGTTCGGCGACGATCAGCGAGAGCCAGGCGATGCCGAGGCTCTGCCGCACGCCGACCAGGATCTGCGGCAGCGCACCGGGGAGGATCAGCAACCGCAGCCGCTCGGCCAGGCCCAGTTGCAGGGCGCTGCCGAGCTCGAACAGCTTGGGATCGAGCTGGCGGATGCCGGCGAAGGTGTTGAGGTACAGCGGGAAGAACACGCCGAGAGCGATCAGGTAGACCTTCGGTTCCTCACCGATGCCGAACCAGATGATGAACAGCGGGATCAGGCCGAACAGCGGGATGGTGCGGATCATCTGCAACGGCGGATCGACCGCGTACTCCCCGATCTTGCTCAGTCCGGCCAGGACGCCGAGAACCAGCGCGAGCACCGCGCCCAGGACGAAGCCGTAGAGCGCGCGCTGGCCGGAGACCAGCAGTGCGTCCCCGAGCTGGCCCGACTGGAAGGTCTCCAGCCCCGCGTCGAAGACGACCGAGGGCGCGGGCAGCTTCTTGGCCGGGATCCAGCCACTGCTGCTGCCGATCTGCCAGACCAGCAGCAGCACGATCGGCGAGAGCGCGCGCAGGAAGCCGGAGCGGCGGTACAGGGGTATCCGTCGCTCGTCGGTCTCGGTGGGGCTCGCCAACAGCATTCGTGCATGGTGCCCGGCCGCACGGGTCGCCCGACAGGGTTCGAATCAGCTCGAGGATTTCTCGGCCCTGGCCGAGATCTGCTGGACGGCCCAGCCGTTGCCGTCGGGATCGCTGAAGAAGACGAAGCCGACATTGTCGAGCGGATGCGGTGTCGGCCTGGGGTTCTGACCGAGGGATTGCACGTCGGTGACCTCGACGCCGCGGGCCACCAATTCGGCGTGCGCCCGCTCGATATCGGGCACCACCAGTTGCAGGCCTTTCAGCGAACCGGGCGGCATCTCGGGCACCGCGCCCTTGCCGATGACGATCGAGCAGCCCGAACCCGGCGGGGTGAGCTGCACGATGCGCACGTCCTCGGAGATCACGGTGTCGTGGTCGACGACGAAGCCGAGCCGATTCGCGTAGAAGTCCTTGGCCCGGTCGATATCGGAGACCGGCACGATCACGACTTCCAGGGTCCAGTTCACGAGGTGCCTCCCGAGGGTGGTTCGGTCACGCGGTGGTGCCGAGTCTGCCACCGGCAGGGCCGAGACGCGGGCCGAACAGGCTGTTCACGGCCTGCGCTCCCAGCGCCAGGCGTATTCGCCGTCGGCGGGTGGTGGACCGGGCAGGTCCCCCTCGGCGGTCATGCCGTCGAGCAGCAGGGCCAGCACGCGCTGCCGCAGCTGGGCGGTGCGCACCGGGTCGGGCATCGTGACCGCGGCGCACGCTTCCAGCAGCAGCCCCACGTCCTGGGGATCGAAGTCGGCGCGCAGTCGTCCGCTCGTGTGGGCCCGGCGCACCAGCTCCGCGCTCACTTCGCCCGAGTGGATGACGTCGGGCAGCATCGACTCGTCGGGAGTGAAGGTGCCCGCGAGCTTGACCGTCAGCGAGTGCACGTCGGCCTCCACCACGCGTTCCAGGAAGCCGACGAATCCGCGCCACCCGTCCGGATCTTCCAGCGCCGCATCCGCTTCGGCGTTGAACCGGCGCAATCCCTCGTGACACAGCGTGCGCAGCAGCACCTCCTTGCTCGGATAGCGCCGGTAGAGGGCGCTGATGCCGACGCCCGCGCGTTCCGCGACAGCCGCGATCGGCGCGGTCGGATCGTCGAGGAACACGGCGCGGGCGGCGTCGAGGATGAGGCTGTCATTGCGCGCGGCTTGCGCCTTGCGGCCCGACAGGCGGGGCTGAGCTGCGGTTTCGGTCTGCTTGGGCATGAATCCAGACTACCACTTGAAACGGAATGATCCGTTCTGCTACGGTTGGAACAGAACGAAGCATTCCGTTTCACAACAAGGAGTCGACATGACCGCCACGGCCACCATCACCCCCTTCCGCATCGACGTGCCCCAGGCGAAGCTCGACGACCTCGCCGCCCGCCTGCGCGGCGCGCACTTCCCGGACGAGCTGCCCGGCGTCGGCGACGCCTACGGCGTCCCGGCCGAGCGCGTCCGCACTCTCGCCCAGTACTGGCTCGAGGAGTTCGACTGGCGGGCGCTGGAATCCGAGCTGAACGCCTACCCGCAGTTCACCACCGAGATCGAGGGCGAGAACATCCACTTCCTGCACATCCGGTCCTCGCGGCCCGACGCGACGCCAGTGATCCTCACCCACGGCTGGCCGGGGTCGATCCTCGAGTACATCGACGTGATCGCGCCCCTCACCGAGCCGGAATCGGCCGAGGATCCGGCCTTCCACCTGGTCATCCCGTCGCTGCCCGGCTTCGGCTTCTCCGGCCCGACCCGCAGCACCGGCTGGAACCGCTACCGCACCGCCCGCGCCTGGGCGGAACTGATGGCGCGCCTGGGCTACGAGCGCTACGGCGCCATCGGCAACGACGGCGGCTCGATGGTCTCCCCCGAGCTCGGCCGGATCGCGCCCGAGCGGGTGCTCGGCGTGCATGTCACCCAGCTGTACTCGTTCCCGTCCGGCGACCCGGCCGAGTTCGAGGGCCTGTCGGAAGCTGATATGGCCGCGCTGGCGCATCTGCAGTGGTTCCACGAGAACAAGATGGCCTTCAACACCCTGCACAGCCAGCAGCCGCAGACCCTGGCCTACGCCCTGGCCGATTCGCCGGTCGGGCTGCTCGGCTGGAACGCCCAGCTGTTCGGCGAGTCGATCGACGCGCGGTTCGTCGTGGCGAACATCGCGCTGTACTGGCTCACCGGCACGTCGGGCTCGTCGCTGCGGTTCTACTACGAGGACGCCCACGCCACCGAGCACCCGACCGAGCCGACCACGGTTCCTACCGGGCTGGCCATGTTCGCCGGTGACTTCCAGTCGATCCGCCGGTTCGCCGAGCGTGATCACAGCAATATCGTCAGCTGGAACTCCTACGACACCGCCGCGGGCAGCGGCGGCGCGAACGACGCGGCCGGGCACTACGCCGCGCACGAGGCGCCCGAGGTGCTGGTCGGCGACATCCGCCGATTCTTCGCCGGCCTCGCCTGATTCGGCTTCGGTGCCGCGGCCCACGCTCCCCTCATCGGCGCGTGGGTCGCGACCCATTCGAATCATGCACCAGCGCAGTGTTATACGCGCACCAAAGAACGCAATCAGTGATGCTCGTGCAATTCACCCCAGGCCGGGAAGGGATCGGCGAAGCCGGCCCACCCGGCCGGACCCGCGGCGAACTCCGCGTCGGTGAGCAGCGCGGCATCGAGTGCGCGCCGGACCGCGGCCGAGTCCAGGCGCACGCCGATGAACACGATCTCCTGGCCCGCGGGCACTTCCAGCGACGACCACCACGCGCCCGGCTCGAAGGTCAGGTTCGGCCCGGCCTGCGACCAGATCGCGGCCAGCTCGGGACGACTGGCGATCCAGCAGAAGCCCTTGCTGCGCAACATCCCCCGCAGTCCGGCCAGCGCGTCGGCGAGCCGGTCCGGGTGGAACGGCCGGTCGGCGGTGTAGGTGAGACTGCTGATCCCGTATTCCTCGGTCTCGGGGGTGTGGCCGCCGGCCAGCTCCTCGGCCCAGCCCTCGGCCTCGGCGGCCACCACCGGGTTGTAGCGGCCGGTGGCGAGCACCTCGTCCAGCCCGACCACCCCCTTCTCGGTGCGCAGCACGCGCGCCCTCGGGTTGAGCCTGCGGACGGTCGCCTCGACGGTGGCCGCGGCGTTCGCGCTCACCAGGTCGGTCTTGTTGATCAGCAGGACGTCGGCGAATTCCACCTGGTCGACCAGCAGATCCGCGATCGTGCGGGTGTCCCCCTCGCCCGCTTCGAGTTCGCGCTCGGCCAGCGCCTGCCCCTTGACCAGCTCGGCCAGGAAGGTCGACGCGTCGACCACGGTCACCATGGTGTCCAGACGCGCGAGGTCGCCGAGGCGGAACCCGTCCTCGAACTCCCAGTCGAAGGTCGCGGCCACCGGCATCGGTTCGGAGATGCCGGTGGACTCGATCACCAGCTGGTCGAACCGGCCGTCGCGGGCGAGCCGGGCCACGGCCTCGATCAGGTCCTCGCGCAGCGTGCAGCAGATGCAGCCGTTGGTGAGCTCGACCAGTTTCTCCTCGGTCCGGTCGAGATGTCCCTGGCCCGCGACGAGCGCGGCATCGATGTTGACCTCGCTCATGTCGTTGACGATGACCGCCACCCGGCGGCCCTCCCGATTGGCGAGGATGTGGTTGAGCAGCGTGGTCTTGCCCGCGCCGAGGAAGCCGGACAGGACGGTGACGGGCAGATGCGCGGTGGGGGCGGAATTGGTCACGGGTTAATGATAATGGTTTTCATTTGCTGTTTGCGGGCGGGGTCCGGCGAACCGGGCGCCGGTCGTAGGGTTGGAGCGTGAAGATGTTGCCGCTGACCCCCGATGGCCAGACCCCCGTTCGCGCGCTCACCATCGCGGGCACCGACTCCGGCGGCGGCGCCGGCATCCAGGCCGACTCCCGGACGATGGCGCTGTGCGGAGTGCACGCGTGCGTGGCGGTGGCGGCGGTGACCGTGCAGAACACGGTGGGCGTCAGCGGATTTCACGAGATCCCGCCGCAGATCGTGGCCGATCAGGTGCGGGTGGTCGTCCGCGACATCGGCGTCGGCGCGGCCAAGACCGGCATGCTCGCCTCCACCGCGATCATCGAAGCCGTCGCGGACGTGTGCCGCGAGGTCGGCATCGGGCGCGACGCCGGCGTGCCGCTGGTGGTCGACCCGGTCGCGGCCTCGATGCACGGCGACCCGCTGCTGCACGCGGAGGCGCTCGACGCGGTGCGCAACACCCTCATCCCGCTGGCCACGGTCGTCACGCCGAATCTCGACGAGGTCCGCCTGATCACCGGCATCGAGGTGGCCGACGATGCCACCGCCCGCACGGCCGCCGAGGCGCTGCACGCGCTGGGCGCGCAGTGGTCGATCGTCAAGGGCGGGCACCTGCGCTCCTCGGAATACAGCACCGACCTGCTCTACGACGGCGACACCTTCCGGGAGTTCACCGCGCCGCGCATCGCCACCGGCAACGATCACGGCGGCGGCGACACCCTCGCCGCGGCCATCGCCAGCGCGCTCGCCAACGGCTACTCGGTGCCCGACGCCGTCGCCTTCGCCAAGGAGTGGACCTATCGCTGCCTGGCCGCCTCCTACGACCTCGGCGCGGGCCACGGGCCGGTTTCCCCGCTGTGGCGACTGCGCACCGATGTCTAGCGTGGCGTCGCGAACTTGTCGGTGGGCAGGTTCATACTGAATCCATCGCACCCACCACCGGTTCCAACGACGCAGCCGGCGAGAACAACGGAGTTCGCCTCGGGCGCGACGACTTTCAGCCGACGACGAACGCGTCGCGCAACGGCTGCGACGGGTCGATCCTGACTCCGTTGAACCGTGCGTGCGCCGTGGCGAGCGCCGAGATGCTCTCGGCCAGATAATCGACGAATCGTTCCACCGGCATCGCCGAGACCTCGCGCTGATTCGCGCCGAGCCACCAGTCCGTGGCCGAGGCCACCGCGCCGAAAATCGAATAGTTCACCAATTCGATCCCGGCCACGTCGATCGATTCGGTGGGCAGCAGACCGGCGAAGAATTCCGCGGCCCGCCGCGCCGATTGCCTGGCCGCGACCAGCGCCCGTTCCGTTTCCTTGGCCTGCTGGCTGAAATGGCTGTGCAGCATGAACCGGAAGACGTTCGGGTGCTCGGAGACGACGGCCACGTATTCGGCGGCCGCGCGACGCACCAGGTCGGCGACGGAATCGTCGGTCAGGTTCACCCCACTGAGCACCCGTTCCCACAGCATGTCGCGGACCCGGTCCACGATCGCGTTGTAGAGATCGGTCTTGTCCTCGAAATGGCGGTACAGCTTCGGCTTGGCCGCACCGGCTTCCTTGGCGATATCGCCCATGCTGACATCGGGGCCGACCCGATCCAGCGCGCGGAACGCGGCGTCGACGAATTCGATCCGGACCTGCACGCGATGTTCGCGCCA
The DNA here is from genome assembly GCF_044744725.1 of Nocardia sp. NPDC087230. NCBI lineage: Bacteria > Bacillati > Actinomycetota > Actinomycetes > Mycobacteriales > Nocardiaceae > Nocardia > Nocardia sp. NPDC087230. The sequence goes on along the minus strand of NZ_JBIUYV010000001.1, from coordinate 43,565 downwards.
CCGCTCGGTCCGCGCATCGACACGACGGACCGGCTCGTCTGCCTTCCGGTAACCGCGCGTCACGGTCAGCAGCTTATTGGCGCGGTCGGCCCGGGTGCTGCGCGGGGCGACTTTTGCCGGACCGGCAATCTTTCTTGCGGGTTTTCGCCCGGTGCCCGCACCATCGAATCGTCTACGCGTCCGCCGACCGACAGGAGCCCCGATGACCGAGACCGCGCCGACCGCCGAACAGTTCTGGGAGGACTTCTACCGCGAAAGAGACCAGATCTGGACCGGCAACGCCAACAAGACCCTGGTCAGCGAGGTCGCCGGGCTGACGCCGGGCACCGCGCTCGACCTCGGATGCGGCGAGGGCGGCGACGCCATCTGGCTGGCGAAGCAGGGCTGGCAGGTCACCGCCGTCGACGTCTCCGCCACGGCGATGGAGCGGGGTGCCCGGCACGCGGCCGACGCGGGCGTGCGGATCACGTGGGAGCGCCACGACTTGCAGACGAGCTTCCCGGCGGGCACCTTCGACCTGGTCTCGGCGCAGTTCCTGCACTCACCGGTGGAACGCCCCGACGAGCGCGCGACGATCCTGCGCAAGGCCGCGGCCGCCGTCGCCCCCGGTGGCGTGCTGGTGATCGGCAGCCACGCGCACTGGCCGACCTGGGTCACCACCCCGCCGCACGACGTCTCCTTCCCGACGATCGAGCAGATGCTCGCCCAGCTCGACCTCGGCCCCGAGTGGCAGGTGGAGACCGCGGGCCTGCTCACCAGCCCGTCGACGAGCCCCGACGGCGTCGAGGGCGAACGGGCCGACAGCGTGCTGCGCGTGCGCCGCGGCTAGCGGAGGGTCAGCCGCCCCGGGTACCCGCTTCGGCTTTCGGCACCGCGTCGCCGTTGCTTCGTCGCGACAGCACATAGAGCGCCCACATGACGATCGGCAGGAGGATGTCGGTCCACAGCGGGATCCCGATGTTGTACGGCTTGGTGTTGTCCTCGGCCACCCAGAAGTAGACGTGCCCGGCCGCGTCGCCCCAGTACTGGATGGTCAGGACGACGATCGCGCACAACCAGAAGTGGCCGCGGTACCAGTAGGCCATGATGCCGACCACGCCGATGGCCAGGTCGCCCATCGCGTTCTCCCATTGGAAGCCGCCGTCGCCCCGCGTGTAGCCGATCTGCTCGGCGACCTGGGCGCCGTCGAAGATGTGGGCGGCGGCGCCGAGAACCGAGGCGACCCCGACGACGGCCACCATCCACCAGACCATGTGGATGTCGGCCGCGGGTCGACCGGGCTGACGCCGGCTCTGTACGAACCCGCCGACGAGGGCGACGAGTACCGCGATGACGGTAGGCATCCGAGCGCCTCCATGCCTCGAGTCGAGCACTGTTCGAGCAGGTAGACGAGCTCTTCCAGTGTACCCTCGCGGATCCCCAGCAACCTCCCAGCTCGGTCCCAGCTGGGTGGCAGCGCCGCCGTCGAGGGTAGGTGGCATGACCCAGACCGAGGCCGAGCCACAGCCCACGCAGAGCAGCCGCGCGCCGGTGCTCGACGTGGTGATCCCCGTCTACAACGAAGAAACCGACCTGGGCCTGTGCGTACGCAGGCTGCATGCCTACCTACGGGACGGATTCCCGTTCACCGCCCGGATCACGATCGCCGACAACGCCAGCACCGACGCCACCCTCGAGGTGGCGCGGCTGCTGGCCGACGAGCTCGACGGTGTCCAGGTGCTGCACCTGGACGCCAAGGGCCGGGGCCGGGCGCTGCGCGCGGCGTGGGCGGGATCGGACGCGGCGGTGGTCGCCTATATGGACGTCGACCTGTCGACCGATCTGAACGCGCTGCTGCCGCTGGTCGCGCCCCTGGTGTCCGGCCATTCCGACCTGGCGATCGGCACCCGGCTCGACGCGTCGTCGCGGGTGGTGCGCGGCCCCAAGCGCGAGATCATCTCCCGCTGCTACAACCTGCTGCTGAAAACCACGCTGCGGGCCCACTTCTCCGACGCGCAGTGCGGGTTCAAAGCGGTGCGCACCGATGTCGCCCGTGAACTGCTCCCGCTGGTGCGGGACGGGGAATGGTTCTTCGACACCGAACTGCTGGTCCTGGCCGAGCGCGCCGGGCTGCGCATCCACGAGGTGCCCGTCGACTGGATCGACGATCCCGACAGCCGGGTCGACATCGTCGACACCGCCCGCAAAGACCTGCGCGGTATCTGGCGGCTGACCAGGGCGCTGGCCACCGGCGCGCTCCCGCTCGACGAACTGCGCGCCGCCGTCGGCCGCGAGCCGCTGGTGGCGGGCGTGCCGCTCGGGATGATCGGGCAGCTGGTGCGTTTCGCGATCGTCGGCGTGACCTCGACGCTGGCCTACATCGTGCTGTATCTGCTGCTGCAACCGCTGCTCGGCGGGCAGGGCGCCAATCTGGTGTCGCTGCTGATCACCGCGGTGGGCAATACCGCGGCCAACCGCGCCTTCACCTTCGGTGTGCGTGGACGCGGTGACGCGATGACCCATCAGTTCCAGGGTCTGGCGATCTTCGGTTTCGGGCTGGCGATCACCAGTGGCTCGCTGTTCGCACTGCATCGCTGGGCGCCCGACGCCCCCGTCGTGGTGGAGCTCGGCGTGCTGGTCTTCGCCAATCTCGTGGCGACACTGGCCCGGTTCGTCGGACTGCGCTGGGTGTTCCGGCACGCCGGCTCCGACCGCGCGGTGGCGGACCCAGGGCCCGATGTCGTCCTGCGCGCCGCGACGGACACGGTGGAGGCGCGCCGATGACCGCCACCATCGCCCCGCCCTCGCCCGCCGGGATCACCGACACCGCGCCGCGCCGAAAGCGCTGGGAACTGCCGGCCTTGGCGGTTCTGCTGCTCGGCACCGCCCTCGCCTACCTCATCAACCTCAGCGCCAACGGCTGGGCCAACGACTTCTATGCCGCTGCGGTGCAAGCGGGTTCGCGATCGTGGGAGGCGTTCTTCTTCGGCTCCTCCGACGCGGCCAACTCGATCACCGTGGACAAGCCGCCCGCCTCCCTGTGGGTGATGGAGCTGTCGGTGCGGCTGTTCGGGCTCAACAGCTGGAGCATGCTCGTACCGCAGGTGCTGCTCGGCGTCGCGACGGTCGCGGTGCTGTGGGCGACGGTGCGCCGATCCTTCGGTCCCGCAGCGGGATTGATCGCGGGCGCGGTGCTCGCGGTGACGCCCGTCGCGGTATTGATGTTCCGGTTCAACAACCCCGACGCCCTGCTGGTGCTGTTGATGACGGCGGCCGCCTGGGCGATGACCCGCGCCGTCGCCGACGGGCGCTGGCGGTGGCTGCTGCTCACCGGCGGGCTGATCGGTTTCGGGTTCCTGGCCAAGCAGTTACAGGTACTGCTGGTCGTGCCCGCGCTGGCGCTGACCTACCTGTTCGCGGGCCCGCCGAAGCTGGGCAAGCGGATCGCGCAGCTGTTCGCGGCGGGCGCCGCGATGGTGGTCGCGGCGGGCTGGTGGCTGCTGACAGTGGAGCTGTGGCCCGCCGATCAGCGGCCGTGGATCGGTGGGTCGCACGAGAATTCGATCATCGAGCTGACGCTGGGCTACAACGGGCTCGGCCGACTGAACGGCAACGAGCGCGGCAGTGTCGGCCCCGGCGGCGAACTGCCCGCCGGCGGCAACGGCATGTGGGGCAGCACCGGGATCACCCGGCTGTTCGAGCCCGCGCAGGGCGGCCAGATCGCCTGGCTGATCCCCGGCGCACTGGTGGCCCTGGTCGCCGGACTCGTCCTGTGCGGACGATCGCCGCGCACCGATCGACGCCGGGCCGCGCTGATCCTGTGGGGCGGTTGGCTGCTCGTGACCGGCCTGGTGTTCAGCTTCATGGCGGGCATCTTCCACCAGTACTACACGGTGGCCCTCGCGCCCGCCGTCGCCGCGCTGATCGGCATCGGCGCGACACAGCTGTGGGGTGCGCGGGATCGGCTGTGGGTGCGCCTCACCGGTGCGCTCGCCATCGGCCTCACCACCGCCACCGCGTGGGTGTTGTTGTCGCGCAGCGCGTCCTTCCAGCCGTGGCTGCGCTGGACGATCCTCGTGGTCGGTGTGCTCGCGACTATCGCGGCCGCCTTCCCGCTGGCCCGCAGACAGGCGGTGATCGCCGCGATCGCCGCCGCTTTCGTCGGGCTCGCCGGGCCCGTCGCCTACTCCATCGATACCCTCGCGACCGCGCACTCCGGCGCGATTCCGTCGGCCGGGCCGAACGCCGGTGGGATGCACGGGTTCGGAGGTCGGGGTGGGCCAGGGATGTGGCCTGGCGGTGATGCTCGGATGGGCGCGATGCCGGGCGCGGATGGGGCGAACTCGTCGGGTGGTGCCGATGCACAGGGCGGGATGCCATCGGACGGCGCTCAGGGCGGCGGTATTCCGTCAGGTGCTGCCCAGGGTGGCGGTTCGCAGTCGGATGGTGGTGCGGCCCAGCCGGGTGGGGCCGGCGGTCTGCTCGGTGGCTCGCGACCGAGTGATCGGATCGTCAGCCTGCTCGAGCGCGACGGAGAGAACTACACCTGGGTCGCGGCGACGGTCGGTTCCAACAGCGCCGCCGGATACCAGCTGGCCACCGAGCTGCCGGTGATGCCGATCGGCGGCTTCAACGGCAGCGACCCCTCCCCCACCCTCGACCAGTTCACAACCTATGTGGCCGAGGGCAAGATCCACTACTTCGTGGCGGGCGGCCGGGGCGGCCCCGGCGGAAACAGCGAGTCGACCAGCTCGGCGATCACCGCCTGGGTGACGGCGAACTACACCGCGACCACCGTCGACGGCGTGACGCTGTACGACCTCACCCAACCGAAGTAGTCGGCAGCGCCGAACGCCCGCAAGAACACTCGGGGCCGGGCTCGGTCGGATCACCCCGGTCCGACAGACCCGGCCTCGACGTGAAGACCCCCAAGGCTCACCCGCTCGACGCAGCGTTCGCATCCGGTGCGGCTCACGCGGACCCGATCAGCCCCACCGACCACCGGCAGGGATCGGTCGTCGTTTGCCCTGCGGCACTGCGCTTCACGCGATGAGAACGCGACCACCTCGTGGCCGCGCTCGGTCAGCACATCCACCATGGTCTGGCCGAGATGGCCGACACTCGGAACTGCGCAGGTCACCAGGGTTATACCTAGGTGTTCAGCGCCGAATGCAAGGTCGCCGCCCACTGGTCGACGATGAGTTTGCGGCGCGCCGAGTCGTCGGTGAGGACGTCGGCCAGGCCGAGCCCACGAGCCAGGTCGAGGGTCGCCTGGACGAGGTGATGGTTGACCGGATCGGAGTCGTCGACGCCGAGTGCTTCGACCGCGCGCCGGTGCGCGATCCGGCCGAACCGGGCCTCGAGCGGGACGATGCGTTCGCGCAGCGCGGGATCGGCGGCGGCGTGCGTCCACACCTGCAAGGCCGCCTTGAACAGCGGCGAGGTGTAGGACTCGACCAGGCCCGAGACGACGGCGCGGGTGCGGCCGACGCCCTCGGCGACCTCGCTGATGGCGGCGGCCTCGGCGGCCGACTGATCCATCCTGGTGTCGAACATGTACTCGAGCGCGCCCGTGATCAGGTCTTCCCTGGTGGGGAAATGATGCTGGGCGGCCCCGCGCGACACCCCGGCCCGTTCGGCGACCACCGACACGGTGGCGGCCGCCCAGCCGGTCTCGGCCAGGCAGTCGATGGTCGCCTCGAGCAGCCGCTGCCGGGTGGCCCGGCTGCGGTCCTGCTTGGGTTCGTGGGGTGTCGCCATCGGACTATTGTGCCCAGCTGGGCGGGCGCTTCTGGAAGAAGGCGGTCATGCCCTCGATCACCTCGGGGGTGCCGAAGAACCCGGCCGAGCGCTGTGCGAGCTCCTCGGCCTCGGCGTCGAAGCGCGCGAGCAGGGTCGAATTGACCAGCTTCTTGGACTCGGCCAGCCCCTGCGGCGAACCCTTGCGCAGCTCGCCACACAGGCGCTTGACCTCGGCGGCGGCATCGGCGGCCGCGATGGTCACCAGCCCGATCCGCTGTGCCGTCGCGGCGTCGAACTTCTCGCCGGTCAGGAAGTAGCGGCTCGCCGAGCGCTGGTCCATCCGCGGCACCAGGGTGAGCGAGATCATGAACGGCGCCATCCCGATCCGCACCTCGGTGAGCGCGAAACTGCTGCTGGGCCCGGCGACGACGAGATCGCAGGCACCGATGATGCCCATGCCGCCGGCGCGCACATTGCCGTCGATCTGGGCGACGACCGGCTTGGGCGAGGCCAGGATGCCCCGCAGCACGTCGATCATCACCCGCGTGCGCTGATCGGCCGCGGTCGCCGGATCGGCGGTACTCGCCTCCTTCAGGTCCGCGCCCGCGCAGAAGGTGTCGCCGGTGTGCGCCAGCACGATGCCGCGCACGACGGGATCGGCGTTCGCCGCGTCCAATCCGGCCAGTAGCTCGCGCACCAGCTTCGATGAGAGCGCATTGCGATTGTGCGGGGAATCGAACGTCAGCGTGGCGAACCCATCGACGACCTCGTACCGGACAAAGGGCGCGCCCTCAGGATCACTCATCGAACCCACCTCAACCTTTCACTAGATCGAACTCAACCTGACCGCTCCCAGCCCCGCACCCGCGACCCCGAGGAGCGGCGGCCACGCAGTGGCCGGTCGCGGCCGGGTCGCCGGTCAGGCGCCGTTTCGCAAGCGACGAAGGAGCAAGAAACGGTGCCTGACCGGCGACCCCCAAGGGCCGCGACTCGAGCGCGCCAGCGCTCCAACTAATACGACCGCGGCAGACCGAGGGAGTGCTGGGCCACGAAGTTCAGGATCATCTCCCGGCTGACCGGGGCGATGCGCATGATGCGCGCCGCCTGCAGCATCGCCGACAGCCCGACCTCCTTGGTCAGACCCGACCCGCCGTGGGTCTGGATCGCCTGGTCCAGTGCCTTGATGCTGGCCTCGGCGGCCGCGTACTTGGCCATGTTCGCGGCCTCGGCGGCGCCGAACTCGTCGCCCGCGTCGTAGAGGGTCGCGGCCTTCTGCATCATCAGCTTGGCCAGTTCCAGCTCGATCTTGATCTGCGCGAGCGGATGCGAGATGCCCTGGTGCGCGCCGATCGGCGTCTTCCAGACGGTGCGCTCCTTGGCGTACTCCACCGCGCGATCGATGGCGTAGCGGCCCAGGCCGATCGCCATCGCCGAGCCCATGATGCGCTCGGGGTTCAGGCCGGCGAACAGCTGGGCGATGGCGGCGTCCTCGGAGCCGACGAGGGCGTCGGCGGGCAGGCGCACGTCGTCGAAGAACAGCGTGTACTGGTGATCCGGCTCGATGACGTCCATCTCCTGGACGTTCTTCACCAGGCCGGGCGCGTCGACCGGGACGATGAACAGCGCGGGCTTGAGCTTGCCGGTCTTGTGGTCCTCGGTGCGCGAGACCACCAGGATGGCCTCGGCCTGATCGACACCGGAGATGAAGATCTTGCGGCCGTTGAGGATCCAGTCGCTGCCGTCGCGGCGGGCGGTGGTGGTGATCTGGTGCGAGTTGGAGCCCGCGTCGGGCTCGGTGATCGCGAAGACCATCTTGGCCGAGCCGTCGGACAGCTTGGGCAGCCAGGTCTGCTTCTGGGCGTCGGTGCCGTACTTGGTGATGATGGTGCCGCAGATGGCCGGGGAGACCACCATCAGCAGCAGGCCGGCGCCCTGGGCCGAGAGCTCTTCCTGCACCAGCGCCAGCTCGTACATGCCCGCGCCACCGCCGCCGTACTCCTCGGGCAGGTTCACGCCGAGGAAGCCGAGCTTGCCCGCCTCGTCCCACAGTTCGGTGAGCGGCTCGTTCTTGCGCGAGAGCGGCAGCACGTAGTCGCGGTAGTTGTACTTGGCCGCCAGCGACGCGACCGCCGCGCGCAGCGCCTTCTGCTCTTCGGTTTCGTGAAAGCTCATGCTGAACCCTTCTGTCCTGACCCGGAGCCCTCCGTGGTCATGCTTCGCTACCGCCTCCGGGCTTGACCGGATCAGGACGGCTCCTGCTCTTCTTCCTCGACGACGGCGAGGACGGTTCCGACCTCGACCTGCTGGCCGACGGTGACGTTCAGTGCGCTGAGGACGCCGGTGGCCGGCGCGACGATCGTGTGCTCCATCTTCATGGCCTCCAGCCACAGGATGGGCTGACCCTGCCGCACCTGGTCGCCCTCGGCTGCGCCGAGGCGGATCACGCTGCCGGGCATCGGCGCGAGCAGCGAACCGGCCGCGACCTGCTCCGACGGGTCGGTGAAGCGGGGCAGTCGGCGCACGGCGACCGGGCCGAGTGGCGAGTCGACCGCCACGAGGTCGCCGTAGCGGGCGATCTCGAACTGACGACGCACCGAGCCACGCTCGCCCGGCACCGCGAGCACCACCCGTTCGGGCGCCACCGAGATCAGTTCGAGGCCGTCGTGGCCGTCGACCTCGATGCCACCGGCCCTGGTGAACCGGTACCGCACCTCGTGCGTGCCGCTGGTGCGGCTCTCGTAGGACTTGCACTGCGGCTGCGAGGCCAGGTTGCGCCAGCCACTCGGGGCGAGCTTGGCGAACCGGTTCGTGGTGTGCGCCAGCGCCGCGTCGGCGAGGGCGGCGGCCACGATCGACAGCGCCTCGTCGGCCTCGGACACCAGCGGCGCGGACAGCGCGGCCAGATCGTGGGTCGCGAAGAACGCGGTATCGGTGTCACCGGCCAGGAACGCGGGGTGCCGCAGCACCCGCACGAGCAGGTCGCGGTTGGTCACCAGACCGTGGATCTTGGCGCGCTGCAAGGCGGTCGCCAGCAGATGCGCTGCCTCGGCGCGGGTCTCGGCGTAGGAGATGACCTTGGCCAGCATCGGGTCGTAGTGCACGCCGACGACCGAGCCGTCGACGACACCGGTGTCGAGCCGCACGCCCGCCTGCTCGAGAACGGTGAACTCTCCGGCCGTGAACGGGATCTCGATCTTGTGCACCGGTCCGCTCTGCGGCTGCCAGTCCTGCGCGGGGTCCTCGGCGTAGAGCCGGACCTCGATCGAGTGGCCGCGCTGGGCGGGCTGGGTCGCGGGCAGCGGCAGCCCGGACGCGACCTGCAACTGCAGGCGGACCAGGTCCAGGCCGGTGGTCTGCTCGGTGACCGGATGCTCCACCTGGAGGCGGGTGTTCATCTCCAGGAAGAAGAACTCGCCCTTCTCGTCGGCGAGGAATTCGACAGTGCCCGCGCCCTCGTAGCCGATCGCCTCGGCGGCCAGCCGGGCCGCTTCGAAGAGCCGCTCACGCATGCTCTGCCCATCCGCGCTGCTCGCGGCGGCACGCTCCGCTACCGCCTCCGGCCCCGGAGCTCGCAGCGCGTCGATCTTCTCGACCAGCGGCGAGGGCGCCTCCTCGACGACCTTCTGGTGCCGTCGCTGGATCGAGCATTCCCGCTCGCCCACCGCCCAGGTCGTGCCGAAGGTGTCGGACATGACCTGGACTTCGATATGGCGGCCGGTTTCGAGGTAGCGCTCGCAGAACACGGTCGGATCGCCGAAGGCCGACTCGGCCTCGCGCTGCGCGGCGGCGATCTGGTCCTTCAGTTCACCCAGCTCGCGCACCACGCGCATTCCGCGACCGCCACCACCGGCGGACGCCTTGATCAGCACCGGCAGGTGCGCCTCGGTGACCTCGGCGGGATCGAGCTCGGCGAGGACGGGCACGCCGGCGGCGTCCATCATCTTCTTCGACTCGACCTTGGAGCCCATCTGCTCGATCGCCGCGACCGGCGGACCGATCCAGACCAGGCCCGCGTCCAGCACCGACCGCGCGAATTCGGCGTTCTCGGAGAGGAATCCGTAGCCGGGGTGGATGGCGTCGGCACCGGCGGAGAGCGCGGCCTCGATGATCAGCTCACCGCGCAGGTAGGTCTCGGCGGGAGTGTTGCCGGGCAGCCGGATAGCCGCGTCGGCCTCGGCCACGTGCGGGGCCGCGGCGTCGGCGTCGGAGTACACCGCGGTGGTCCCGATGCCCATCCGGCGGCAGGTGGCGAACACGCGGCGCGCGATCTCACCACGGTTGGCGACGAGGACGTTCGTGATGGCCCCACCCGTCACCCGACCGCCGCTCACGGAATCGCTTCGCGATGCTGTTGTCATGTCGCGCCTCACATTCGGAAGACGCCGAAGCCCTCGGCGCCCTGGATCGGAGCTGTGTGGATGGCCGACAGGGCCATCCCCAGCACGGTGCGGGTATCGCGGGGGTCGATGATGCCGTCGTCGAAGAGCCTGCCCGACAGGAACATCGGCATCGCCTCGGCCTCGATCTGCGCCTCGACCATGGCGGCCAGCCCGGCGGCGGCCTCCTCGTCGAACGGCAGACCCTTGGCCTCGGCCGCGCCGCGCTGCACGATGGTGAGCACGCCGCCCAGCTGCGCGCCGCCCATCACGGCGGACTTCGCGCTCGGCCAGGCGAACAGGAAGCGCGGGTTGAACGCCCGACCACACATGCCGTAGTGCCCCGCGCCGTAGGAGGCGCCGATCAGCAGCGAGATGTGCGGGACCGTCGAGTTGGCGACCGCGTTGATCATCATCGCGCCGTGCTTGATGATGCCGCCGTGCTCGTAGTCCTTGCCGACCATGTAGCCGGTGGTGTTGTGCAGGAACAACAGTGGCGTGTTCTTCTTGTTCGCCAACTGGATGAACTGGGTGGCCTTCTGCGATTCCTCGGAGAACAGCACGCCGCGCGCGTTGGCCAGGATGCCGATCGGGTAGCCGTTGATCTCGGCCCAGCCGGTGACCAGGCTGGAACCGTAGAGCGGCTTGAACTCGTCGAAGTCGGAACCGTCGACGACGCGGGCGATCACCTCACGCGGATCGAACGGGATCTTCAGGTCCGAGGGCACGATGCCGAGCAGTTCCTCGGGATCGTAGAGCGGCGAGATGACCTCGGCGCGCGGCTCGGGGCCCTGCTTCTTCCAGTTCAGCCTGCGCACGATGTTGCGGCCGATCCGGATCGCATCCTGCTCGTCGGCGGCCATGTAGTCGGCCAGACCCGAGGTGCGGGCGTGCATCTCGGCGCCGCCGAGAGTCTCGTCGTCGGAGTCCTCACCGGTGGCCATCTTCACCAGCGGCGGGCCCGCCAGGAAGACCTTCGCGCCCTCCTTGACCATCACCACGTAGTCGGACATGCCGGGGATGTAGGCGCCACCGGCGGTCGAGTTGCCGAAAACCAGTGAGATGGTGGGGATTCCGGCGGCGGAGGCCTGGGTGAGGTCGCGGAACATCGCGCCACCCGGAATGAAGACCTCTTTCTGCGTCGGCAGGTCGGCGCCGCCGGACTCGACCAGTGAGATCACCGGCAGGCGGTTCTGCTTGACGATCTCGTTGATGCGCAAGGTCTTCCGCAGCGTCCACGGGTTGGAGGTGCCACCGCGCACGGTCGGGTCGGGCGCGACGATCATGCACTCGACGCCCTCGACGATGCCGATGCCGGCGATCGTCGACGCGCCGACATGGAAGTCGCTGCCCCACGCGGCCAGCGGGCACAGCTCCAGGAACGGCGAGTCCTCGTCGAGCAGCAGCTCGATCCGCTCACGCGCGGTGAGCTTGCCGCGCTTGTGATGCCGGGCCACCTTGTCGGGGCCGCCACCGGCGATCGCCTTGGCGAACTCGGCCTCGACCTCGGCGAGCTTGGTGGCCATCGCCTCGGCGGCGGCGGTGTACTCCGGCGACGCGGTGTCGACGGCGGAACGGAAGGTCGTCACGACTGGTACCCCAATACTTTCGACGCCAGCATGGTCAGGATCTCGTTGGTGCCACCGCCGATGCCGATGATGCGCACATCGCGGTAGATGCGCTCCACCTCGGACTCGCGCATGTAGCCCATGCCGCCGTGCAGCTGGACCGCCTGGTTGGCGACCCATTCGGCGGTCTCGACGGCATTGTTCTTGGCGAAGCAGACCTGGGCGATCTGGTTGGCGTCCCCGGCGACGAAGCGCTCGACCAGGGCCCGGGTGTAGGTGCGCGACACGTCGACCCGCTGGGCCATCTCGGTCAGCGTCATCTGCACCTTCTGGCGGCTGATCAGCGGGCGGCCGAAGGTCTCCCGGTCCCGGCACCACTGCACGGTCAGGTCCAGGGCGCGCTGGGCCAGCGAGTACGCCTGCACCGCGAGGCCGACCCGCTCGCTGACGAACGCGTTGGCGATCTGCGCGAAGCCGGTGTTCTCGCCGCCGACCAGGTTCGCGGCGGGCACCCGCACGTCCACGTAGGACAGCTCGGCGGTGTCGGAGGCCAGCCAGCCCATCTTCTCCAGCTTGCGGCTGACGGTGAAGCCTGGCGTATCGGTCGGCACGATGATCAGCGAGACGCCCGCCGCGCCCGCGCCGCCGGTGCGGACCGCGGTGACCACGAAGTCCGCCCGCGTGCCCGAGGTGATGAAGGTCTTGGCGCCGTTGATGATGAAGTCGTCGCCGTCGCGCACCGCCGCGGTGGTGAGGTGGCCGACGTCGGAGCCGCCGCCGGGTTCGGTGATGGCCAGCGAACCGATCAGGTCACCGCGCAGCGTCGGCACGGCCCAGCGGTCGATCTGGTCCTGATTACCGGACGCGATGATGTGCGGCAACGCGATTCCGCAGGTGAACAGCGACGCCCACAGCCCGCCGGAGGCACCGGCGAGATGGATCTCCTCGCCGACGATCATCGAGTCGACGATGCTGCCGCCCTCGCCGCCCGCCGATTCCGGGTACTCGATGCCGAGCAGGCCGAGCTCGCCGGCCTTCTTGTGCAGCTCGCGCGGCAGCGCGCCCTCGCGTTCCCAGGTGTCGAGGTCGGGCAGGATCTCCCGCTCGACGAACCCGCGCACGGTGGCGCGCAGTTCTTTTCGTTCCGGCGTGTCCCAAATTGTCGTCATGCTGCTGTCTCCTGTCGCATGATCGGGCGCCCTCCGTGGTTACGCTCCGCTGCCGCCTCCGGGCGCTGACCGATCACGCGAGCAGCTCCGTCGGCATATCGATGTGGCGGGAGCGCAGCCATTCGCCGAGCCCCTTGGCCTGCGGATCGAAACGCGCCTGGTAGGCGACGCCCTTGCCGAGCAGACCGGAAATGATGAAGTTGACGGCTCGCAGGTTCGCCAGCACGTGCCGGGTGACGGTCAGCTCGGCCGTCTCGGGCAGCAGTTCCTGGAGCTTGTCGACGGTGAGCGTGTGCACCAGCCAGCGCCACTGCTCGTCGGTGCGCACCCAGACGCCGATATTGGCGTCGCCGCCCTTGTCGCCGCTGCGGGCCAGGGCGATGGTGCCGAGCGGGACGCGGCTGGTCTCCGACGGCGGCGGGGGCGCGGGCAGTTCGGGCTCGGCGACCGGTTCCAGCACAGCGGTTTCGGCGGCGGGCTCGATGGCGACGCGAGTGCCGTCGGCCAGGACCGCGGTATGCGGCACCTCGTGCGCGTCGACGAAGCCCGGCGTGAAGACGCCGTAGGGCGAACCGTTGCCCGGCAGGGTCGTGAAGGTCGCGCCCGGGTAGCTGGCCAGCGCCAATTCCACGGCGACATTGGAGAATCCGCGACCGACCTTGTTCGGGTCGGGGTCACGCACCACGCAGCGCAGCAGCGCGCTGGCCTGTTCCTCGGTGTCGGCGTCGGGGCGGTCGAGCCGGGCCAGGGTCCAGGCCAGCTCGGCGGGCCTGGCGGGCAGCCAGGCCTCCAGCTGTCGTTGCGCCAGTGCGGCTTTGGCCTCGATCTCCAGGCCGGTGAGGATGAACTCCATCTCGTTGCGGAAGCCGCCGAGGGTGTTCAGCGAGACCTTGAGCTGCGGCGGCGGGGCTTCGCCGGTCACGCCGCTGATCAGCACCCGGTCCTTGCCCTGCTGGCTGAGCTCGATGCTGTCGAGGCGGGTGGTGACGTCGGGGCCCGCGTAGCGCACGCTCTGGATCTCGTACATGAGCTGGGCTTCGACGGTGTCGACGGTGACCGCGCCGCCGGTGCCGTCGTGCTTGGTGATGACGCTGGAGCCGTCCCGGCGGATCTCGGCGATCGGGAAGCCGGGGCGGCCGAAGTCGCCGAGTTCGGTGAAGAAGGCGAAGTTGCCGCCGGTGGCCTGGGTGCTGCACTCGATCACGTGCCCGGCCACCACCGCGCCGGCGAGGGCGTCGTAGTCGGTGCGGCTCCAGCCGAAGTGGGCGGCGGCGGGACCGACGATGACCGAGGCGTCGGTGACCCGGCCGGTGACGACGATGTCGGCGCCGGAGTTCAGGCACTCGACGATGCCCCACGCGCCGAGGTAGGCGTTGGCCGTCAGCGGCTGACCGAGGCCGAGGTCGGCGGCGCGGCCGATCAGGTCGTCACCCTCGACGTGGGCGATCTTGGCGTCCAGGCCCAGGTCGGCGGCGACCTTGCGCAGCCGTTCGGCCAGCCCGGCCGGATTGAGGCCGCCGGCGTTGGTGACGATCTGGACGTTCTTCGCCAGCGCGAGGGCCAGGCAGTCCTCGATCTGCTTCACGAACGTCTTGGCGTAGCCCAGGCTGGGGTCCTTCATGCGGTCACGGCCCAGGATGAGCATGGTGAGCTCGGCGAGGTAGTCGCCGGTCAGCACGTCGAGGTCGCCGCCTTCCAGCATCTCGCGCATCGCGCTGAGCCGGTCGCCGTAGAACCCGGAGCAGTTTCCGATCCGGATCAGGTCCGGGTCCGCCGAGAGTGCACTCATGAACCCCAGGATCACATCGGTTCAGAAAAAAAGCAAGCATGCGTGCTTGTTAATTGCGGGCAATCCACCAGGCAAGATGGAGACCATGTCATCGGTCCTTCTCTTCGCCCTGGCCGGCTTCCTGCTCGGCGGCGCCTACACGACCTGGAAGAACAACCGCGCGCTGTCGATCGCCCTGATCGCCGCCGCGGTGCTGGCCGCCGTCGGCGCGGCTCTCTGGCTGCAATAGCCACCCCAGCATTTCGGAAGCCGCGAGCAAGCCCGTCGCGACGCCCACTCAGCAGGCCTGGCGTGGCTACCAGCGGCAACAGGCAACAGCAGCGCGGGTGAATCCGGGGCTCAGCTGGGGACGCTGAGCTTGAAGATCCGGACGTCCTCGGGGACGCCGTTGAGCGGGGCCGCCCAGAAGTTGCGTTTGTAGGGCTTGACCGTCGCGCCGAGCTCGGCGAGGGTCTCCGGGCGCAGGGCGGCGAGGGTGGTGCTGGACAGCATCGTGTTGCCGTTGCCGCCGGCCTCCATCATGCGGGCGGCGATATTGACGTCGACGCCGAGCCAGTCGCCGCCGATCTCACGGGGGGAACCGGTGTGCAGGCCGACCCGCATGCGCGGCTTGTAGCCGTCGACCTCGACGGTCGCCAGATTGCGGCGGGCGGCGACAGCGGCGCGGACCGCGCGATCAGGCGAGGAGAAGACCGCCATCAGGCCGTCACCCATGCGTTTGACCACCTGACCGCCCCGCTCGGCGATCGGCGGCTCGATAGCCTTGGCGACCTTGCGCAGCAGTTCCAGGGTGCGCTCGTCGCCCGCGGACAGCGACCAGCTGGAGAACGCCACCAGGTCGGTGAACACGATGGTCACCTCCTCGGTGCCCCGACCGCGGCCGATCCGCTCGAGCGCGGCCTGCCACACCTGGAGCGCGCCGAATCCGATCTCCCTGGCCGCGCTGGGGGTGCCGCCGACGATCTTGTCCGCGGCACGGGCGACCGCGCGGGCCCCACCGGGACCGGAGACCGAAAGCGGATCGCCGAAGGCCGGGTCACCGGGGAGCTGATGACGAGCCTTCCGTACGGCACCGATCAGATCGGCCCGCCGATTGGCCGCCTGCAATTTCGACGAGAACTGGGCACGCCGCCGACCGGGCCGGGCATCGTCGGAGTCCGGCGTATCGGACTGCGCACTATCGGTGGGCTCCAACGGGATCACCACCTCCGCGGCAGCGTCACGCCGCCGCGGATCCACCCCGCCAGAAGGCGTTTCACTCACGCCCAGATCGTACCTGGTCCAGCCCGCTGCCCCACCGGACGAAAAAGCCCCCGGCGTCCGGGCAGCGGACGCCGGGGGCGGTCCCGGGCATCTGCGAGGGCAGCCCGGGACGGTCTGTCAGGCGTCTCGGCGATTGATCATCACCAAGGCGCCGGCGAACACGATCGCCACGAAGACGGCGAAGTAGATCAGGCTGCCCCACACACCCCAGTGCCAGTTGCCCGAGACGTCCTCGACGGTCAGGAAACGGTTGGCGTTCTGGAACGGCAGGAACGGCTTGACGGTACGACCGAAGCTACCGAACGCGCCGAGCAGACCCTCCAGCAGCAGGGACCACAGCACGATCAGCGAGATCGCGGCGGCGGACTGACGCACCAGCACACCGACGCCGATGGCCAGGACCACACACAGGAAAGCGTAGATCGGAATGCCGTAGATGGCCCGCCAGTTTCCGTCGAGCACCAGTTCCGGCGCCTCGTCACCGACGAACAGCTTGGCCACCACGAAGGCGATCAGCGCGAGCACGCCGGTCAGCACCGCCGCGTACACACCGACCAGGCCCGCCTTGGACAGCACCACCTTCGAGCGGTTCGGCACCGCCAGGAAGCTGGCGCGGATGACGCCGAAGCGGTACTCACTGGTGACCGTCAGGGCGGCCATGATCATCAGCACCATCACGCCGAAGCCGGAGACACCGGAGACCACCACGCTCGGGGTGAGCAGCGTCGGCACCTCCCCCGCCTGGGTGTTCTCGGCCTTGGTGACCAGCGCGATCAGCGCGGCCAGGCCGATGCCGAGGAGAACCACGATCGCCGAGCACCACCAGGGCGACCGGGTCGAGGTGAGCTTGATTCGTTCCGCAGCGAGCACGCCCATCAGAGCGCACCTCCCATCACCTGGTCGAGGCCCGCGCCGTGGTACTCCACGGCGCCGCCGGTCATCCGCATGAACGCCTCCTCGAGCGACGCCTGCTGCGGCGCCAGCTCGTAGAGCGTGACGTTGTTGGTGCCCGCCACCTTGCCGACCTCGTCGCTGGTCACCCCGGCCACGATCAGCGCGGCGTCGCCCTCTTCCCGCACGGTCATGCCGTGCGAGGTGAGCAGGCTGCGCAGCTGATCCAGCTGCGGGCTGCGGACCCGCACCGACTGCTCGGAGGCGCGGTCGATGAAGTCCTTGGTGGTGGTGTCGGCGATGAGCTGACCACGGCCGATGACGATCAGGTGCTCAGCGGTCTGGGCCATCTCCGAGAGCAGATGGCTCGACACCAGCACGGTGCGGCCCTCGGCGGCCAGGCGCTGCATGAAGCGGCGGATCCAGAGGATGCCCTCCGGGTCGAGGCCGTTGACCGGCTCGTCGAACAGCAGCACCTTCGGATCGCCGAGCAGCGCGCCCGCCAGGCCGAGCCGCTGGGACATGCCCAGCGAGAACCCGCCCGCGTTCTTGCCCGCCACCTCGGACAGGCCGACCAGCCGCAGCACCTCCTCGACCCGCGACTTCGGGAGGTCGTTGGACGCGGCCAGCCACTCCAGGTGCGCGCGCGCCGAGCGGTTCGGATGCACCCACTTGGCATCGAGCAGCGCGCCGACCTGGGTCAGCGGCCGCTCCAGATCCTCGTAGCGCTTGCCGCCGATCAGCGCGGTGCCCGAGGTCGGCCGGTCCAGGCCGAGGATCATCCGCATGGTCGTCGATTTACCGGCACCGTTGGGTCCGAGGAACCCCGTCACCTGTCCGGGATGGACGGTGAACGAGAGGTCCTGCACCGCGACGGTCTGGCCGAATTGCTTCGTCAGGCCCTTCAGCTCGATCATGCGCCCCAGCTTGCCGCACGAAGACGGCGAGCGCGTCGCCGTGAGGTCGCGAGTCGGGTCATCCTCGAGGATGACCCCGACCCTGAGAGGGGGACTACCGGGCTGGGGAGGATGCCTGGGCCCAGAAACGCTTGGGGATGCGGCCCGCTCGGCGGGCGAGGTGGCCGGCGCGGACGGCGGCGGCCATGGCCGAGGCCATCAGTTCGGGGTCGCGGGCTCGGGTGACGGCGGTGGCCAGGAGGACGGCCTGGCAGCCGAGTTCCATGGCCAGGGCGGCGTCGCTGGCGGTGCCGATGCCCGCGTCGAGGATGACGGGCACGCCCGCGGCGGCCACGATCATCTCGATGTTGTGCGGGTTGCCGATGCCGAGGCCGGTGCCGATGGGGCTGCCGAGGGGCATCACCGCTGCGCAGCCCGCGTCCTCGAGCCTGCGGGCCAGGACCGGGTCGTCGTTGGTGTAGGGCAGGACGACGAAACCGGCGTCGACCAGCTGTTCGGCGGCGTCGAGCAGCTCGAACGGGTCGGGCAGCAGGGTGCGCTCGTCGGCGACGACCTCGAGCTTGACCCAGTTCGTCTCCAGCGCCTCGCGCGCCAGCTGCGCGGTGAGCACGGCCTCGGCGGCGGTGCGACAGCCCGCGGTATTGGGCAGCAGGGTGATGTCGAGGCGCTTGAGCAGGTCGAGCACGCCGGTGCCGCCCGCGGCGTCGACCCGGCGCATGGCGACGGTGGTGAGCTCGGTGCCGGAGGCGATCAGGGCCTCTTCCAGGACGGCCAGGTTCTCGGCGCCGCCGGTGCCCATGATCAGGCGCGAGCCGAACTCCTTGTCCGCGATGCGCAGCGGTGCGGGCTCAGCCACCCTGCACCGCCGTCAGCACCTCGATGGTCCAGCCGCGGCCGACCGGCTCGTCCCAGCGCGACTTCGGGAACACCGCGCCGTCGACGGCCAATGCCACGCCCTGACACGGCAAGGCGAGCCTGGTCAGCAATTCGCGGATGCTGAGCGGCTCGGGGAACTCGTGGTCGACACCGTTGACGGTGACGCCGATCGGGATGGTCGAGGTCATCGAACTCCTCCTGGGGACAGCTGCAGCGCCGGAAAGCGTTGCGGTGATGCGATTTCCGCGATCGCGGGCGACTCGTCGTCGAGCAGCCCGGGAACGAGGGTCGCGGTGAGCGCGAGGGTGAGCATGCCGTTGCGGCCGTGGCCGGTGGCGGCGACGACGCGGTCGTCGAGCGCGCCGAGCAGCGGCAGGTTGTCGGGGGTGCCGGGCCGCGAGCCCGCGTTCGCTTCGGCCAGTTCGTATTCCGCGATGCCGGGCAGGATCGCCTCGGCGTCGGCGATCAGGTCGCGCACCCCACCGACGGTGACCGTGGTGTCGAAGCCCGCCTCGTATTGTGTTGCGCCGACGACGATTCCGTCCGCGCGCGGCACCAGGTACACCTGCCGGCCGTGCACCCTGGCCCGGATCACCCGGCTCGGCGCCGGACTCACGCCGGGCCGCTGCCGCAGGCGCAGGATCTCGCCCTTGACCGGGCGCACCGGCAGCCCCGGCCACAGGTCGGCGGAGCGCGCGCCCGCCGCGAGAACCACGCGGTCGTGCGGCAGCTCGGCGAGCGCGGTGACGGCTGCGGCCCGGATCTCGACGCCCGCACCGGCGCAGGCGGCGCGCAGGGCGGTCAGCACCCGGCGGTTGTCGACGGCGGGTTCGGTGGTGGCCAGCAGACCCGCGCGCACGGTGCGGGCCAGCGCCGGTTCGAGCGCGCGCACCCCGGCCCGGTCGAGGACGCTCAGCTCGTGGCCGAATCCGGCGAGCCAGTCGGCGACGGTGCGCAGGTCGGCGGCATCGGCGCCGTCGAGGGCGACGGTCAGCGTCTCGTCGGCGACGAACACCGACTCACCGGTGATCGCGCGCAGCCGCTCGGCGAAGGCGGGCCAGGCGGCCAGCGCGGCGGCGCCGAAGGCCAGCACCCGGTCCTCACCGGGCCAGCCCTCCGACAGCGGCGCGAGCATGCCGCCCGCCACGAAAGACGCGCCCGAGCCCGGCGCCGGATCGAAGACGGTGACGGTCCAGCCGGCCTCGGCGGCCTGCCATGCGACGGCGAGTCCGACGGCGCCGCCGCCAACGACCGCCAGAGTTCGCATCACGTTCCACCTGTCTTTTTCCGCCTACCGAGCGCCTCGGCGTTCGCGTCTCCACGGTAGCGCGACTACCGTCGACACTGTGCAGCCCTCCCATCCGAATCGATCCGTCCCGCCCAGGGAGCGCCTGTCGAGCGCGCTGCTGTATCTGTGCACCGACGCGCGCCGGGAGAAGGGCGATCTGGCCCGCTTCGTCGATGCCGCGCTAGCCGGTGGCGTCGACATCGTCCAGCTCCGCGACAAGGGTTCGCCCGGCGAGGCCGAGTTCGGCCCGCTGGAGGCCAAGGCCGAGCTGGGCGCCCTCGCCGAGATCAAGGCGGCGACCCGCAGGCACGGTGCCCTGCTCGCGGTGAACGACCGCGCCGACATCGCGCTGGCCGCGGGCGCCGACGTCCTGCATCTGGGCCAGGGCGACCTCCCGCCCGCGTACGCGCGCCGCATTCTCGGCCCCGATGTCGTCATCGGCCGGTCGAGTCACAATCGAGCCCAAGCCGGGCTGGCGGCCATCGACGGCCATCTCGACTACTTCTGCACCGGCCCGATCTGGACCACGCCGACCAAGCCGGGCCGCCAGGCCGCGGGCATCGACCTGGTGCGCTCCACCGCCGACGCGCACCCGACGATGCCGTGGTTCGCGATCGGCGGCATCGACGCGCAGCGGCTGCCCGAGGTGCTCGCCGCGGGTGCGCGGCGGATCGTCGTGGTCCGCGCGATCACCGCGGCTGCCGATCCGGAGGCCGCGGCGCGCGAGCTCAAGCAGGCACTGGTCGCCGCGGCGGCCGAGTAGCGCGACTCAGGTCAGCAGACTGGTCAGGGCCGCGGCCAGGTCATCGGCCGGGTCCGGGCCGATGGTGACCTCGGCGCCGGGTCCGTCCAGCGCGTGCAACCAGAAGAACCCGCGATCGGCGAGTTCGACGGTCCGGGGCAGGTCGGTGACCGGGTCGGCGGCGAAGCGCAGGCGCAGCGGGACCGCGCGCAACCCGAGCCAGGCCGCGGCGAAACCGGGGTGCAGCGGGAGGTCGTCGACCTCGCCCTCGGCCACCCAGACCAGCTCGGAGCTCTCCTTGTTGGCGACGGTGGGCAGCGGGAACTCGGCGTCGGCGACCACCGTGGTGTAGGTCCAGCCGCTCGGGGCGGTCATCGTCAGCCGTTCGGCGCGCACGCGCAGCGCGTCGGCGGTGATGCCCGCCTCCTCCCAGGCTTCCCGGACCGCGGCGTGCTCGGCGCTCTCGTGGGAATCCCGCGCGCCGCCGGGGATGGCCCAGGTGCCGCCCTGATGACTCCACGGCGCGCGGTGCTGGAGCAGCACCGCCGACCCGCCCCGGGGCAGCGGCGCGCGCAGCAACAAGCCCGCCGCACCGTACTTGCCCCAGTGCCGAACCCCGCCCGGACTGTTCGACCAGCCGTCTCCGTCACCGCGCATCCAATACTCTTTCCTCCGTAGCAGCCGAGCAGCAACCGCTTCGGGGGTGTCTGCGGGGCTGCGCCACCGGTAGGACCACAATAAACTCCGCACCACGAGGGGTGCGCGGACAGCACGGGGAGGTGAACGATGGTCGAACCCGGGAGTCGCGATGCCTCGACCGAGGTCGCGGCCGTTCGTTCCGGCCCGTCGCCGCAGGCCACGCAGGGTTCGGCGACGGCTCCGGCCGCGCCGGTGACGAGCCGGCGCGCCGCGTTGCGGAAACCGGCGATCGTCGTCGACCGGCCGCCGGCGCCGGACGTGAAGGCCCTGCGTGCGCAGTTCCATCCCGCCCGCTTGCGCGGGTTCGTGCAGTCCTCGCCGGGTCGGCTCGTGGCTGCCGGTCTGGTGCTGATGCTGCTGTGCGTCGCCGCGGGCGCGGTGACTTCGACGACCGTCAGCGACCGCCAGCAAGCTCTCGGCGTCCTGCTCGACGACACCGAACCCGACGCCCACTCGGCCAATCACCTCTACACCTCGCTCTCGATCGCCGACGCCGCCGCGGGCACCGCGTTCATCGCGGGCGGACTCGAGCCCAAGACCGTGCGCGACCGCTACACCCAGGCCATCGGTGAGGCCGCCGCCGAACTGGTGACCCAGGCCGGGCACATCTCCGTCGAGGAGGCCGCCGACCCGTCGGGCACCGATCGCAAGCTGCGCACCGGCATCGCCACGGGTTTGCCGGTCTACACCGGCCTGATCGAGACCGCGCGCGCCAACAACCGCAACGGCTACCCGGTCGGCGCCGCCTACCTCAGTGAGGCGTCGCACCAGATGCAGACGGCGCTGCTGCCGATGGCCGAGGAACTGGAGAACCACCGGCTCGACGCGGTCACCGCCGCCCAGCACCGGCACGTGTTGCCGCCCTGGCCCGCGATCGTGCTGCTGATGGCGACGCTGGGCGCCCTGCTGTGGGTCCAGGTGGAGCTGGCCAGACGCTCGCGACGGGTATTCAACATGGGCCTGCTGCTCGGCACCGCCGCGCTCGCGCTGACGCTGGTGTGGACCGTGGCCGCGGGCTCGGTGTCGGCGGTGTCGATGATGCAGTGCCGCGACCAGGGCGCCGTGCCCGCCGCCCGGCTGGCCGAGAGCCGCATCCTGGTGCAGCAGGCCAGGTCGGCGGAGATGGTGAAGCTGGTGCGCCGCGACGCCACCGGCGACTACGACCGCACCTTCGACACCAACACCGCCCGGCTCACCGAACTGCTCGCCGGCTACCCGCAGGACGCGCCCGCCCGCGCCGAGGTCGCCGACGCCCGCACCGCGCTCGCCCGCTGGCAGTCGGCGCATCAGCGGATGAACGACACCCTGGCCCGCGGCGACTTCGCCGGCGCGGCCGCGGTCGCCACCGGGCCCAGCGCCGCCGACGCGGCCGCCCAGGTCGACGCGATCGATCGCGCCCTCGGCAAGGCCGCCGCGGCCACCAGGGACACCCTGCGCGACAAGGTCTCCCAGGCCATCGACGTGCTGACCTTCCTCGCTCCCGGCGCGTTCATCCTCGGCATCGTCGCCGCGGTGTGCGTGGCGCTCGGCCTGTGGCCGCGACTGCGGGAGTACCGGTGAGGCGCGGGCGGATCACCGCGGCGCTGCTGCTCACGGCGGCGGCGCTGCTCGGCGGCTGCGCCGACAGCACCCCCGCGCCGGACGACCGCAGCGTTTACTCCGAACCGCCCCTGCCCGCCAAGGCGATCCCGATCGGCACCGACACCCCCGTGCCCGCCCGCGGCGGCGAGCAGTGCGGCGACCCGACGGCGAGCCTGCGTCCCAGCACCTCGCGCGGTCCGACGATCGACGCCATCCGCGCCAGGGGGAGGTTGATCGTCGGCCTCGACGCGGGCAGCAACCTGTTCAGCTTCCGCGACCCGCTGACCGGCCGGATCGTCGGCTTCGACGCCGACATCGCCCGCGAGATCGCGCGCGACCTGCTCGGCAACCCGGATCTGATCGAATACCGCAGTCTCGCTTCGGAAGAACGCGAGCGGGCGTTGCAGGAGCACACCGTCGACCTGATCGCCAAGACGATGACGATCACCTGCGAGCGCCGCCAGCGCGTGGCGTTCTCCACCGTGTACCTGCGCGCCGACCAGCGGGTGCTCGCGGTGAAGAATTCCGGCATCAACGGCCTGGCCGATCTGGCGGGCAAGCGGGTGTGCGTGGTGCGCGGCACCACCTCGCTCGACCACATCCGCCGCGACCAGCCCGCCGCCACCATCCTGACGGTGCCGACCTGGGCGGACTGCCTGGTCGTGCTGCAGCAGCGCCAGGTCGACGCGGTGAGCACCGACGACTCGATCCTGGCCGGCCTGGCCGCGCAGGACCCCTATACCGAGGTCGTGGGCGCGAGTATCAGCGCCGAGCCCTACGGCATCGGCATCCCGAAGGGCGACGACGACCTGGTCCGCTTCGTCAACGCCACCCTCGACCGCATCCGCAACGACGGCACCTGGGTGCGCATCCACCGCCGCTGGCTCGCCTCGCTCGGGGAGACGCCGAGCCCGCCCGCTCCGACGTACCAGGACTGATCGGCATGACCACACCGACGAACGGTGAACCGGCGCAGGAAGATCCGGCGCGCCAGGAACCGACCCAGCTCACCCACCGCCCCGAGGGCGAACTGCCGGGCGGCTGGACGCTGCCGCCTGCCCCGGCCGACGACGAGACCATGCCGCTGCCGATCCAGGCACCGCACGCGCCCACCGAGATCGCGGCCGCCAGACCCGCCGAACCGGACCAGCCACCGGCCACCCAGCGGGCAGGCGACCGACGCGGTACCGAGGCCTCGCGCGCGGTGACCGAACCGCCCGGCACCCAGGCCACCCCCGCCCGCACCGGATCCGGCGACCTCGCCTGGCCGTCCGGCGCCCAGACCGGGCCGAGCACGTCCAGGTCCGGGCGCAGTGTGCGCACCGCCAGGTCACGCCCCACCCGCAGACTCGGCGCGGGCCTGGTGCCGATCCCGACCGTCAGCCCCGCAGACCCCCGCGAGGCGGTGCTGGCCGATCCGGTGGTCTCGGAGGGCAGGCGGTTCTGCTGGCGCTGCGGCGACCCGGTCGGCCGCTCGACCCCGACCCATGCCGGGACCTCGGCCGGGCAGTGCGGGACCTGCGGCGCCGCCTACGATTTCCGGCCCTCGCTGCACGAGGGCGACATGGTCGCCGGACAGTACGAGATCCAGGGCTGTATCGCCCACGGCGGCCTCGGCTGGATCTACCTGGCCATCGACCGCAATGTCAGCGACCGGTGGGTGGTGCTCAAGGGCCTGCTGCACGCCGGCGACGCCGAGGCGCAGGCGGTCGCGGTGGCCGAGCGGCAGTTCCTGGCCGAGGTGGCGCACCCGAGCATCGTCAAGATCCACAACTTCGTCGAGCACACGGCGGCCGACGGGTCGAGCACCGGCTACATCGTCATGGAGTACGTCGGCGGTCATTCGCTGCGCGACATTCTCGACGCCAAGCCGCCGGGCGAGCGGATGCCGCTGGCCGAGGCCATCGCCTATGTGCTGGAGATCCTGCCCGCACTGGAACACCTGCACTCGATCGGGCTGACCTACAACGACCTCAAGCCCGACAACGTGATGGTCACCGAGGACCAGGTCAAGCTGATCGACCTGGGCGCGGTCGCCACCATCGAGGCCTACGGAAACCTCTACGGCACCAAAGGCTTCCAGGCTCCCGAGATCGCCAGGACCGGCCCGACCCCCGCCTCCGACGTGCACACGGTCGGGCGCACGCTGGCCGCGCTCACCCTGGCATTGCCCAGTGAGCACGGCCGCTACCTCGACGGCATCCCCGATCCGGCCGACGAGCCGCTGCTGGCCCGCTACGAATTCTTCTACCGGTTCCTGCTCACCGCCACCGACCCTGATCCGGCCCGGCGGTTTCCGTCGGCGCGGGCGATGTCGGCCCAGCTGGCGGGCGTGCTGCGGGAGATCCTGGCCTACGACACCGGCGCCGAGCACCCCCAGCTGTCCACCGTGTTCAGTCCCCAGCGCACCAGCTTCGGCACCGAGGAACTGATCAGCCAGACCGATGCCTACCTCGACGGCGTCGGCCGCTCTCCCCTGCTCGACTCCGGCGATGTGGTCGCCGCGCTACCGGTTCCGCTGATCGACCCCGCCGATCCGTCGGCGCCGCTGCTGGCCGCGACCGCGAATCTGGAACCCGAGCGGGTGCTCGAGGCCCTGCACGAGGCGCGCGAACGCGCCGAGGCCGACCCGGACAACGCGCCGGAAACGCTGGCGGGCGAACTGGTCTTCGCCGAGGCGCGGGCCCGGCTCGAGCTCGGCGAATCGGCGGCGGTGCTGCATCTGCTCGACCGCGTCTCCGGCGAATCCGATTGGCGCGCCGACTGGTTCACCGGCCAGGCCTACCTGCTCGAACTCGACTACGAGGCCGCCTTCGCCGCCTTCGAAGCGGTGCTGCGGGTGCTGCCCGGCGAGATCGCGCCCAAGCTCGCGCTGGCCGCCACCGCGGAACTGATTCTGCAGCACTGGGATTCCGAAGCGCCCGAACAGTGGCGCTCCTTCGCCGAGCGCTACTACGACACCGTGTGGCGCACCGATCGGGCGGTGGTGAGCGCCGCGTTCGGTCTGGCCAGGCAGCTGGCGGTGGCGGGCCGGGTCGGCGAGGCGGTGCACGCCCTCGACGACGTCCCCGCCGCGTCCCGGCACTTCACGACCGCTCAGACCACGGCGATCCTGTTGCTGCTCACCAGCGCTCCCGTCGCCCAGCTCGACGAACAGGTGCTGCGCCTGGCCGCCTCCCGGGCCCAGTCCATCCCGCCGGGCGAACACCGCTCCACTCTCATGCGCACCCTGGTGCAGGGCACGGCGCTGGCCTGGCTGCAGGCCGGCAACACACCGAAGCGCAAGGACGCCAAGCTGTTCGGCCGCCCCTTCGACGAACGCGACCTTCGCGACGGCACCGAGACCGGCCTGCGCGCGCTGGCCCGCAACGCGCCCGACCGCGGGCACCGCTACGCCCTGGTCGACCTGGCCAACTCGCTGCGCGCGAAGTCCTGGTTCTAGGCCGACCCGCCGACCAGCGCGTGCGCGGCCCTGGCGATCGCGAGTTCCTCGTTGGTCGGCACCACCAGCACGTGCACCGGCGCGAACTCCGGCGAGATATGGCGGACACCGGGGGTTCTGGTCTCGTTGCGAACCGGGTCGACCTCGATGCCGAGGTTCTGCAGCCCCGCCAGCGCGTCCGCGCGCACCGACGCGCTGTTCTCCCCGACGCCCGCGGTGAAGACGATGCTGTCGATCCCGCCGAGTTCCACCAGGTAGGCGCCCAGGTAGCGGCGCAGGCGGTGGATGTAGACGTCGTAGGCCAGTTTCGCGGCGGCGTCGCCGTTGTCGATGAGCTGCTGCAATTCGCGGAAGTCGTTGACGCCGGACAGTCCCTTGATGCCGGAATTGCGGTTGAGCAACTGCTCGACCGCGGGCAGGTCCAGCCCGGCGACGTTCATCAGGTGCGGCAGGATCCCGGGGTCGAGATCGCCCGGCCTGGTGCCCATCACCAGGCCCTCCAGCGGGGTCATGCCCATGGTGGTGTCGATCGCGACGCCGCCCGCCACGGCCGAGGCCGACGCGCCGTTGCCGAGGTGGAAGACGATCTGGTTGAGCTCCTCGACGGGCCTGCCCAGGAATTCGGCCGCCTTGGCGGAGACGTACTGGTGCGAGGTGCCGTGGAACCCGTACTTGCGGACGCCGTGCGCGGCGGCCAGTTTGGCGTCGATCGCGTAGGTCTTGGCCGCCTCGGGCAGGGTGTGGAAGAAGGCGGTGTCGAAGACCGCGACCTCCGGGATGCCGGGCAGCAGTTCCCTGGTCGATTCGATGCCGACCACGTTGGCGGGGTTGTGCAGCGGCGCGAGCACCGACAGCTCGTCGATGGTGCGCAGGACCTCGTCGGTGATCAGCGTCGGCTCCCAGAACACCTCGCCGCCGTGCACCACCCGGTGCCCGACCGCGCCGATGCCGATCGTGGTCAGGTCGATGCCGGTGTCGCGGAACATCTCGAACGCCTGGCGCAGTCCCGCCCGGTGGTCGGCGATGACGCCCTCGTGCACCAGCTTGCGGTCCCCGCACTCGTGCACGATCCGGCCGCCGTGTGACTCACCGATCTTCTCGACCAGCCCGGAGGCGAGCACCTCGGACGAGTCGGCGTGCAGCAGTTGGTATTTGATCGAGGAGGAGCCGCAGTTCAGCACCAGCACCAGGTCGCTCACACTGTCTCCGTTCGGCATGCTCGGGCGCTGACCGCTCATGCCTGGTCGCCCTGCGCCTGGATCGCGGTGATCGCCACCGTGTTGACGATGTCGGCGACCAGCGCGCCGCGCGAGAGGTCGTTGACGGGTTTGCGCAGGCCCTGCAGCACCGGGCCGATCGCGACCGCGCCCGCGCTGCGCTGCACGGCCTTGTAGGTGTTGTTACCGGTGTTGAGGTCGGGGAAGACGAACACCGTCGCCCGCCCGGCCACCTCGGAGTCGGGCAGCTTGGTACTGGCGACCGTCGGCTCGATCGCCGCGTCGTACTGGATCGGCCCCTCCACCGGCAGCTCCGGCGCGCGTTCGCGCACGAGTTCGGTGGCGACCCTGACCTTGTCGACATCGGCGCCCGACCCCGACGACCCGGTCGAGTACGACAGCATCGCCACCCGCGGATCGATCCCGAACCGAGCAGCGGTGCCCGCCGAGGAGATCGCGATATCGGAGAGCTGCTCCGAGGTCGGGTCGGGCACCACCGCGCAGTCGCCGTAGGCGAGCACCCGATCGGCCAGGCACATCAGGAACACGCTCGACACCGTGGCGACGCCGGGCACCGTTTTGATGATCTCGAAGGAGGGCCGGATGGTGTGCGCGGTGGTGTGCGCGGCGCCGGAGACCATGCCGTCGGCGATCCCCTTGTAGACCATCATGGTGCCGAAATACGAGATGTCGGCCATGGTTTCGCGGGCACGCTCGAGCGTCATGCCCTTGTGCTTGCGCAATTCGGTGTACTCGGCGGCGAACTCGTCGAGGTAGCCGGAAGTGCGTGGGTCGAGCACCTGCGCGGCGGCGATGTCGACGCCCAGTTCGGCGGCGCGAGCCCGCACCGAGGTCTCGTCACCGAGGATGGTGAGGTCGGCGATCTTGCGCTGCAATACCCGGCCCGCGGCGCGCAGGATGCGGTCGTCGTCGCCCTCGGGCAGCACGATCCGCTTGCGATCGGCCCTGGCCCGCTCGATCAGCCGGTACTCGAACATCTGCGGGGTGACCACGTTCGACGGCGGTACCTGGATGCGCCGCAGCAGTTCCGGCGCGTCGACGCGCTCTTCCATCAATGCCAGCGCCGTGTCGACCTTGAGCGGGCTGCCGGCCCACATCCGGCCGCGGGTGCGGTGTACCGCGCTGGCGGTGTCGTAGGTGCCGAGTTCGGTGGTGAGGATCGGCAGTTTGGGGTGCAGGCCCTCCATCAGGCGCGCGATGGCCGGATGGGGGCGGATGCCGCCGTTCATGATGACGCCGGCCAGCGACGGAAAGCCCTCCGCCTCATGGGCGTTCACCACGCTGAGCAGAACATCGGAGCGGTCGCCCGGGGCGATCACGACCACTCCGTCGGTTAGTCGTTCCAGGATGTGCTCGGCGGTCATGCCACCGACCATGATCCGCAACGCCTCGCGCTGCAGCAGTTCCGGGTCGCCGCTGTAGATCTCGCCGTCGATGGCGCCGCACAGCTCGCCCATGGTCGGCGCCATCAGCAGCGGCACCTCGGGCAGCGTCCAGGACGGCACGTCGAAACCGGCCAGCGCGGCGCCGATCTCGTCGATCTCGGCGGGCGCGCAGCGGTTGGCGACGACCGCGACCAGCTGGGCGTGCTCGGCGGACAGCTCGGTCGAACACAGCTCCACCAGCTGCTTGACCTCGGTGGGCGTGCGTTCGGCGCCGCGCACCACCAGCAACACCGGCGCGCCCAGGTTCACCGCGATGCGCGCGTTGTAGCGCAGCTCGCTCGGGCTGGCGACATCGGTGTAGTCGCTGCCGACGATCACCACCGCGTCGCAGGCCTTGGCGACGTCGTGGAACCGCATGACGATCTCGCTGATCGCGGCGTCGGGGTCGCGGTGCACGTCCTCGTAGGTGACGCCGATGGCCTGCTCGTAGCCGATATCGGCGGTGCTGTGCTCGAGCAGCAGTTCGAGGATGTAGTCGGGCTCGGCGGTCGAGCGGGTGATCGGGCGGAACACCCCGACGCGCGCGGTGGTCGCGCACAACATCTGGAGCACGCCCAGCGCCACCGTGGATTTTCCGGTGTCACCCTCGGGTGAAGCGATGTACACGGTGGACGTGGCATGTTCGACCATGGTCGCGAGCTTAGTTAATCGACGGCGATTCGGGGGTTCGGTGTGGCGCGATCGGCCGCGTTATAGTCCGGCCCATGACATCGCAGTTCCCGGATCGGCAATGGGGTTCGCGCACCAATCTCCTGTCCCGCGCCGCCAATCGTTTCGCCGCGACGAAGCCGGGTTCCTGGCTGATCCGCACGGTGACCCCGCTGGATCGGGCCTTGCTCGAGCGGACCGACGCCAAGTACACCGTGCTCGGCCCGATCGGCGCGCCGGTGATCCTGCTGACCACCACCGGCCGCAAATCCGGCGCGCAGCGCACCCAGCCGCTGCTCTACGTGCACGACGGCGACACCCTGTACGTGGTCGGCTCCAACTTCGGCCAGGAGCACCATCCCGCGTGGACGGGAAACCTGCTGGCGAACCCGGCGGCCACCGTGGCCATCGCGGGTGAGCGCATCCCCGTCGTCGCCACCCCGGTACCCGACGCCGACAAGGAAGCGCTGTTCGCCCGCTTCATCGAGATCACCGGCGCCTACGCCGCCTACCGCGACCGGACCACGCGCGACCTGCGCATGTTCGCGCTGCGCCGGGCATAGGGCCGACCGCCGCGGCGTTGTTGCCTTGACACCGGCGGCAAGGTCTACCGTGACGGCCACGGTCATCGAGGAGGTCGCATGCTGATCGGCGAACTGGCCGAGCGCACCGGTTCCAGCGCTCGCGCGCTGCGCTACTACGAACAGCACGGACTGGTCGAACCGCGCCGCGACGGCAAGGGCTACCGGATCTACGACGACGTCGAACTGCGCGTCGTCCGCAAGATCCACGCCCTGCGCACCGTCGGCTTCGAACTGGCCGACATGCACCCGTTCGTCGCCTGTCTGCGGGCGGGCGACGGCTCGGGCGACGGCTGCCCCGACTCCGTGGAGGAGTTGCGCCGCAAACTCGACGAGGTCGACGCGGCCACCCGCCGCCTGGCCGCGATCCGGACCCAGCTGGCCACCCAGCTCGCCGACGCCCTCGCCACCGAACCCGGCGACCCCGCCTGTTCGCTGCGCTGAGTCGCGTCGAATTCCGGTGTCCCGGAGGATCACTCATCGGAGACGACACCGCCCGGGTGGTTCGGCGTGACACCGAACCACCCGGGCGGGTGAGCGTCGAAGGATCAGCCCAGCGCGCGCAGGCGGGGTGCCAGGTCGCGCTTGAACAGGTCGAGGAAGCGCAGCTGGTCGTGGCCGGGGGCGTGGAAGACCAGGTGGTTGAGGCCCGCGTCCAGGTAGGGCTTGATCTGGGCGACGGCCTCGTCGGGATCGCTGGCGACGATCCAGCGCTTGGCGACCTGCTCGATCGGCAGCGCGTCGGCGGCGGCCTCCATCTCGATCGGGTCGGTGATGTCGTGCTTCTGCTCCGGGGTCAGCGACAGCGGGGCCCAGAAGCGCGTGTTCTGCAGCGCCAGTTCGGGATCGGTGTCGTAGGAGATCTTGATCTCGATCATCTTGTCGATGCCGGCGAGGTCGCGCTCGGCCTTGGCCGCGCCCTCGGCGACCGCGGGCAGCAGCTTCTCGGTGTAGAGGTCCATGCCCTTGCCCGAGGTGCAGATGAAACCGTCGCCCGCGCGACCGGCGTAGCGGGCCACGACCGGGCCGCCCGCGGCGATGTAGACGGGGATGCCGCCCTTGGGCACGTCGTAGATGGAGGCGCCGACGGTGTGGTAGTACTCGCCGTCGAAATCGGTACGCTCGCCGGTCCACAGCGCGCGCATCAGCGACACCGCCTCGCGCAGCCGGGCGAAACGCTCCTTGAAGTCGGGCCATTCGCCCTTGTAACCGGTGGCGATCTCGTTGAGCGCCTCGCCGGTGCCGACCCCGAGCATCACCCGGCCCGGGTACAGGCAGCCGAAGGTGGCGAAGGCCTGGGCGATCACCGCCGGGTTGTAGCGGAAGGTGGGGGTGAGCACGGAGGTGCCGAGCATGATCCGCTCGGTGCGCTCACCGGTGGCGGCCAGCCAGGCCAGCGAGAACGGCGCGTGCCCGCCGTCGTGCCGCCACGGCTGGAAGTGATCGCTGACTGTCGCGCTGTCGAGACCGTGCTCCTCGGCGGCCACCGCCAGCTCGACGAGCTCACGCGGCCCGAACTGTTCTGCCGATGCCTTGTATCCGAGCTTGAGATCAACCATCTCAGCCACTCCTGTCGTTCGCTTCGTCGCGGCCCCTGCCGCATCGACACTAACCAACACCGTCACCGAGTTCTCCGGGAGCGGTGGCTCGCACCGCCGCCGGTTTTAGCGGATGATTAGCTGGTGACCGCCAAGGATGAGCAGATCTTGTCGTACCTGACCGACATGGACGGCGTGCTGGTGCACGAGGATCAACTGATCCCGGGCGCCGACGAATTCCTCACCGAGCTGCGCGACAACGAGATCCCGTTCCTGGTCCTGACCAACAACTCGATCCGCACCCCACGCGATCTGCAGGCCCGGCTGCGCCAGACCGGCCTGGACATCCCCGAGGAATCCATCTGGACCTCGGCGC
Organism: Nocardia sp. NPDC087230; assembly: GCF_044744725.1. Taxonomy (NCBI): domain Bacteria; kingdom Bacillati; phylum Actinomycetota; class Actinomycetes; order Mycobacteriales; family Nocardiaceae; genus Nocardia; species Nocardia sp. NPDC087230. The sequence continues at coordinate 11,417 of NZ_JBIUYV010000001.1, read as the reverse complement.
TGGCCACCGCCACCTTCCTCGACGACCAGCGCCCCAACGGCACCGCCTACGTCGTCGGCGAGTCCGGCCTGACCACCGCGCTGCACGAGATCGGCTATGTCCTCACCGACGTCGACCCCGACTATGTGGTCCTCGGCGAGACCCGTACCTATTCGTTCGAGGCGATCACGACCGCGATCCGCCTGATCGATCGCGGCGCCCGTTTCATCGCCACCAATCCCGACGCGACCGGTCCGTCCCGCGACGGCGTGTTGCCCGCGACCGGGTCGGTCGCCGCGCTGATCACTCACGCCACCGGCAAGGACCCGTACTACGTGGGCAAGCCGAATCCGCTGATGATGCGCTCGGCCCTGCGCCGCATCGACGCGCACTCCCAGACCACGGTGATGATCGGCGACCGCATGGACACCGACGTCATCTCCGGCCTGGAAGCCGGCCTGCGCACGATCCTGGTCACCTCGGGCATCTCCACCAAGCACTCGGTCGAGAAATACCCGTTCCGCCCCACCCTGGTCGTCGACTCGGTCGCCGACCTGATCGGCCGCACCCGCTCCCCCTTCCCGGAGTAGCTGCATGTGAGCTGCCTCACAGTGGAATAGGTTCCCGCCCTCGCTGGTTATAGTTGCCATGGCAACCAAAGCGAGTCGAGGAGGGCCCGTGCAGTTCGGAATCTTCACCGTGGGCGATGTGACCACCGACCCCACGAACGGCCGCACCCCCACCGAGGCCGAGCGGATCAAGGCGATGGTCGCGATCGCGCAGAAGGCCGAGGAGGTGGGACTCGACGTGTTCGCGATGGGCGAGCACCACAATCCGCCCTTCGTGCCGTCCTCGCCGACCACCATGCTCGGCTACATCGCGGGCCGCACCGACAAGATCCTGCTGTCCACCTCCACCACGCTGATCACCACGAACGACCCGGTCAAGATCGCCGAGGACTTCGCGATGTTGCAGCACCTGGCCGACGGCCGGGTCGACCTGATGCTCGGCCGCGGCAACACCGGCCCGGTCTACCCGTGGTTCGGCAAGGACATCCGCGACGGCATCCCGCTGGCCATCGAGAACTACCACCTGCTGCACCGCCTGTGGCGCGAGGACGTCGTGGACTGGGAGGGCAAGTTCCGCACGCCGCTACAGTCGTTCACCTCCACCCCGCGCCCGCTCGACGACGTCCCGCCGTTCGTCTGGCACGGCTCCATCCGTAGCCCGGAGATCGCCGAGCAGGCCGCCTACTACGGCGACGGCTTCTTCGCCAACCACATCTTCTGGCCCACCGACCACTTCCAGCGGCTGATCGAGCTGTACCGCCGCCGCTACGAGCACTACGGCCACGGCAGCGCCGACCAGGCCATCGTCGGCCTCGGCGGCCAGGTGTTCGTGCGCAAGAACTCCCAGGACGCGATCCGCGAGTTCCGCCCGTACTTCGACAACGCGCCCGTCTACGGACACGGCCCGTCGCTGGAGGAATTCACCGAGCAGACCCCGCTCACCGTGGGCAGCCCGGAGCAGGTCATCGAGAAGACGCTCACCTTCCGCGAGCACTTCGGCGACTACCAGCGCCAGCTGTTCCTGGTCGACCACGCCGGCCTGCCGCTGAAGACGGTGCTCGAACAGCTCGACCTGCTCGGCGAGGAAGTGATTCCGGTGCTGCGCAAGGAATTCGCCGCCGGGCGTCCCGCGCACGTGCCGGACGCGCCGACCCACGCCTCGCTGCTCGCCGCCGAGACCACCACGGAGGTGACCGCATGACCACTCGCATCGCGGTGGTGTCGGCCGGGCTGTCGCAGCCCTCGTCGACCCGGCTGCTGGCCGACCGGCTGGCCACCGCCACCGCACGAGAGCTGCGCGCCGGCGGCGCCGAGGTCGAACTCGACTTCGTCGACCTGCGCGATCACGCCCGCGAACTCGCCGACAACCTGATCACCGGATTCCCCGCGCCGTCGCTGCGCTCGGCGATCGACCAGGTCGTCACCGCCGACGGGCTCATCGCGGTGACGCCGATCTTCAGCGCCTCCTACAGCGGTCTGTTCAAGACCTTCTTCGATGTGCTGGAACCGGATTCGCTCGCGGGCAAGCCGGTGCTGGCCGGTGCCACCGGCGGCACCGAACGGCACTCGCTGGCCCTCGAACACGCGGTGCGTCCACTGTTCGCCTACCTGCGCTCGATCGTCGTACCCACCGCCGTGTACGCCGCGTCGTCGGACTGGGGCGCCCACGGTGCCGACCAGGCGCTGAACAACCGGATAGACCGCGCCGCAAGCGAATTCGCCACCCAGATCCTCGGCAGGCCCAGCGCCGGACCCGCCGACCCGTACGACGAGCCGACCCCGTTCGCGGATCTGCTCGCCGCCAACCTCCCACGCTAGAACCCAACCCCCACAAGGAGTTCCCATGACCACCGCCATCGCCAACGGCCTCACCGCGGGCACCTGGGCCATCGACCCCGCTCACTCCACCGTCGGCTTCTCCGTACGTCACCTCATGGTGAGCAAGGTCCGCGGCCGCTTCACCGACTTCGACGGCGCGCTCGTCATCGGCGAGGACGGCACCGCCTCCGCGCACGCCGAGATCCGCGTCGACTCGCTGACCACCGACAACGCCCAGCGCGACGGCCACCTGCGCACCGCCGACTTCTTCCACGCCGAACAGTTTCCTGTGATGACCTTCAAGTCCACCGGGTTCCGCGGCGAGGGCAGCGACTTCGTCGTCGACGGCGAGTTCACCGTGCGCGGCAACACCAAGCCGGTCTCCCTCGAGGTCGAGTTCCTCGGCGTCAACGAGGGCATGGGCAACGGCCCGGTCGCCGGTTTCGAAGCCAAGACCGTGGTCTCGCGCCGTGACTTCGGCCTCGACATCGACATGCCGCTGCCCGACGGCGGCGCCGTCATCGGCGACAAGATCACCCTCACCCTCGAGATCGAGGTCGGCCTCCAGAGCTGAGCTCCGACCGCACAGTCCGACGCCCCCGTCGCCACTTCGGCGACGGGGGCGTCGGTGTGCCGGCTGCCGACGACCTCACTCCTCGGCGACGGTGATCGCCTCGACCGCGGCGGACAGCCGGGTCAGCGCGGCCACGATCGCCGCGAACTCCACCGGACCGAGCTCGTCGGCGAGGCGGCGAGCGATTCTCGCGTGCTGCGGATTGATGCGCTGGACCGCCGCGCGGCCCGATTCCGTCGCCGCGACCAGCTTCGCCCGCTTGTGCGCGGGGTTGGGCCGGTATTCGCACAGTCCCTTGTCGACGAGCAGGTCGGCGATGCGCTGCACACTCTGCCGGGTGATGCCCATCGCGCGGGCGATGCCCGCGACCGGCAGCGGTTCGGCGAGCACCGCGCCGAGCACCTGCCACCAGGCCGCGGTGAGACCGGCCGGGGCGGCCAATTCCTCGGCGATGGCGAGGAATTGGCCGTTGAGCTTGAACGAGGTGATCGCCGCGGTCGAGAACAGTTCCTGCTCGCCGGCTGTCACGCGTTGGCGGCTTCGTACTCGGCGAGCACCGCGTAGGCCGCCGGGTCGCGGTGCGCGAACAGGACGTACCAGGCGTCGATGACGTGCGGCTCAGACACCTCGAGGCGGGTGAAGATCTCCCTGGCGAACTCGAACGGCGACATGGCGTCGGCGGTGATCACGTCGCGGTCGGTGACCGCCTGCGCCTCCACATAGTGTTCGGCACCCGAATATCCGCTGTAGACCAGGTATTCGGCCGCGTTGGAGGTGTGCGCGCGATCATCGAGCAGGCCCGCCTTGGCCAATCCGAAGGTGGCGCCGCAGATTCCGGCGACCGGCACGCCCGCGTCGAGGAACTGACGCGCCTTCTCCGCGAACGGCACCAGCTCCTCACCCTCCCACAGATCCGCGCCGGGCAGGATCAGCATCACGCTGTCGGCCGGGTCGAGATCGGCCAGCGCGAGGTCCGGGGTGACCCGCAGTCGGCCCATCGTGGTGATCGGTTCGGTGCTGAGCCCGACCGTCTTCACCTCGAACGTGCCCGGCTCGCGATGCCAACCACCGTTGGCGATGTGCGCGGTGGCGGCGCCCACCTCCCAGTCGGCGAGAGTGTCGTACACGGCCATGTGAACTGTTCGCATCGTCATGACAGTATCCTGTCATAATTGACAGCAAGCTGTCAATAAGAATATTGAAACCCATCGGCAGGCCGCGCATCGTACGCTGACGTCATTCGATGCGAGACAAGGAGACTCAGCGCGATGACCGACCCGGTGCACGGCCTCACGGGCACGCTCACGTCACCGATCCGGGCCGCGGGCGCGCTGGGCGAAGTACTCGTGGCGATCCGCGGGGGAACCGAGACCTACCTCGCGCGGGCCGACGAGCCCCTCCCGGCCGGTGCCACCGTTCTGATCGTCGCGGTGCATCCCGGCCGGCTGGTCGACGTCGTCGCCTGGATTCCGCTCACCAAGGAGGACTGAACATGCTGGGTTATCACGTTCCCGATCCCGACGAGGCGATGCTGGTCAGCGGCGCCAAGACCAAGGACAACGCCCCCTTCAAGGTGGTCATCGGCCGCGGCACCTGGGTGGTGCCGCTGTTCCGCAAGGTCCGCTACCTGTCGCTGGCCATGTTCGAGTCCGAGATCAGGGAACGCTGCGTCACCAAGCAGGCCATCCAGCTCGACGTGCGCGCGGTGATCGCGTTCAAGGTCGCCAACGACACCTCCTCGATCGTCAACGCGGCCCAGCGCTTCCTGTCCGAGCAGGAGCAGGAGATGTCGGTGCTCACCGGCCGCATCTTCTCCGGTCACCTGCGCTCCATCGTCGGCTCGATGACAGTCGAGGAGATCATCCGCGAACGCCAGAAGCTGGCCGACGAGGTGCTGCTCGCCTCGAAGGTGGAGATGAGCAATATCGGCCTGTGGGTCGACTCGTTCCAGATCCAGTCCATCGACGACGGCAACCTGGGCTACATCAATGCCCTGGCCGCACCGCACAACGCCGCCGTGCAGCGCGATGCCCAGATCGCCCAGGCTCAGGCCGCCCAGCGCGCCGCCGAGGCCGAACAGGAATCGCTGCGCCGCCGCGCCGAGTACGAGCGGGAGACCGCGATCCTCAAGGCGCAGTACCAGCGCGACATCGACAAGGCCAATGCCGAAGCGGCCCAAGCGGGTCCGCTCGCCGACGCCATCGCCCGCCAGGAAGTCCTCACCGCCCAGGCCGAGCAGGCCCGCAAGAACGCCGAACTGCGCGAGCAGGAACTCCAGGCCGAGGTCGTGAAACCCGCACTGGCCGAAGCGGAACGCGTCCGCATCCTCGCCGAGGCCGAAGCCGACCGCACCCGCATCCAGGCCGAGGCCGCCGCCTCCAACAACCGGATCGCCCTGGACCAGTTGCTCATCGAGCAACTGCCCGAAATCGTCAAGCAGGCCTCCAACGGCCTCGCCAACGCCAACCTCACCGTCCTCAACGGGCCCGACGGCGTCGGCGAACTGGTCAACGGCATGGTCGGCCAGGGCCTGACCGTCTTCAACTCCTTGCAGAAGGCGTTGTCCAACGGCGAGGTCGACAAGGTCTGATCCCGGCATCCGGCCGGGCGCCATTAACGGTGCCCGACCGGATGTCGATTCTCTGGCACGAACGCCGGGATCGACGCAAGGAATGACTGATGGGATTGTGGATCGGTAACCCCGAGCTGGGCGCCGCCGAGAAGGTGATCTGGCAGCAGCTCGCCAATCGAACGCAGGGTGGCCGGGCCGTCGGCGGACGCCTCTCCCTGACCGACACCCGCCTGCTCTTCGTGCCCAATCATCTGGACGCGCTCACCGGTGGCAAGCGCTGGGAGATACCGCTGAGCCGGGTGCGTGCCATCGGCCGACAGAGTCCGGACGGTGGACTGTTCAGCGGTGGCCTGCGCACTCGCCTGCGCATCGAGACCGACACCGGCACCGAACTCTTCGTCATAGGAAAGCTCGACGAGGTGCTCGCTGTCCTCGACGCCGCAGTGCCCTCGTAGCGCCGAAGACCGTCACCCCCGCCAGTTCGACGGGGCCTGCCGGAAACCCGGCCGTGGGCTGGCGAAGGTGGCGATCACCGCACGCACGACCCGCACCGCGGCATCGGGCCCGACCTCGGGCCATCGCTCGATCGCCGCGAACTTCACCGCCGCGCCGGCGTAGACGATGAGCTCGTCGGTACGGGCGGGATAGAAGCCGTAGCCGATGCCGTCGGTGGTCTCGTAGTACTCGTGCCGGGTCGAGTAGGCCGAATCGATCCGACCCGGTTCGGGCAGCCGCACGATCCCGTCGGCCACCGCGCGATCGAGAATCTTCCCCATGACCCCGGTGAGGCCGATGGCCGTGGCGTAACCGACCTCCGCGGACCACGGACCCCGGTGCTCCTCGCGCAGTGGCAGCTCGGTGGCGGGCCCGGTGTAGGTGCGGCCTGCCCACGCCTCGATCGAGTCGTCGATCGGGAAGTGCCAGGTCCGCTCGTCGAAGAGCTGTTGCGCCCGCTGCCTGCGGCGATCGTTCTCGGCATAGTAGGCCGCGCGCTCCTCGGCGTTCATCACCCGAAACTAACAGCGCGCCAAGCCATCCGGTAACGATGGCGGTTGACAGCCCGGCACCACGGCAAGATCTCGGGGGACGTGTTAGGTTCCCGGACAAGAACGTGATCGAGGCCGGGGGCGGGCGGATGTTGCAGGCCGATATCGATGAATTGGGCAAGCTGGTGACGGTCCTCGATGACGTCGGTCGAGAGATCGACCAACGGGACGTCCGTTGCGAATCCGATCATCTCGGTACGGCGGTAGCCGGAACCGACGTGGTGGCGGCGTGCGTACAGCTGGGTGAGTTCATCGAAGGCGCCTATTGGCGGGTGACCAATCGGTTGCACGAGATCTCGACGGCGGTGACCGCCACTGCGTCGAGTATTCAGGCCACAGATGAGGACTTCGCGCAGACGGTGCCGCGCTCGCCGCCGCGCTGCGGCGCGGTGATTACACCGAGGCCGCCGCCATCATGGCGCACCGGCCCAAGGGACTGACCACCCAGGAGATCCAGGACCTCGCGGCGGGCAAGAACGTCGCCGGCGTGCCCGCCGATCTGCAGCAGGCGCGGAACGGCGGGGCGTGTCACCGGAGACCATCGTGGAGATCGCCGGCACGCACGGCATCACCCCGGAGGACTTCACCGTGCTCGACGGAATGGAGCCGGTCACCGACAAAGACGGCAAGACCTACTTCATCATGCCTTCCGGCACCAGCGGCGACGATGCGCAGAAGGCGGTGCTCATGACCTACATCCTCAACGCGGGCACCGACTACGACAAGGCCGGCCTGGTACCGGGTGTCGTCAACGACTTCGAGGAAACGCCGTACTCCAGTGCGGAAGTACAGCGGATCATCGACCGGCAGGACAAGAACGACTGGAGCTACGACCAAGACGTAGCGTTCATCGATAGCAACGGTGGGCGGCTCGCAACCACACCCAACGGCATGCTCATGGGACTCGGGGGCAACGAGCTACAGGATTTGTACAGCCAAAAGGGTGGCACCACCTACGGCGACATCTTCATGATGAATCTCGATGACCTCGACGACCCGGCCGGCCAGCTGCGCGAGATCGCCGAATCCGGAAGTAAGTGGTTCGACAACGGGAGCGGACCACAGCAGAGTACGACCGATCTGGATCGCCTGTTGCACCACGAGGAACGGCACTCCCAGCAGTGGGCGGAGAAGGGATACGCAGGCATGATCGGGTCGGTGGCCTGGTCCGGTCTGAAGGCGTGGTGGACCGACAGTGACGACGAGATCGAAGAAGACGCCGGCCTGCACGACGGGGGATACAAGAAATGATTCGCCGGGCCGCCGTACTCGTCGCCATCGCTGCGCTGCTGACCTCCTGCGGCATATTCGGCAAAGACCAAGTGGACCTGCGGCCAGGGCTACCGGATGCCTTCGGCGCGCGGATCACCGATGGTGAATTGCGGATCTGGACCGGATCGCGGTGCCTTGGCGCCGAACGGGCCGTTGTCGCCTTCGAGCCGAGCCACTCCGCGCTCATTCTGGTTCCCGCGAGCGGAGCGGGAACCGATATCGAGTATTTGACAGTCGGACCGAACCCCGGCTGGAAGATCGCGGAGCCGCTCCCTCCTGGCTTCGAGTGGAGAAACGAGAGAAAGCTCTACCTCACGCAGATCGACGCGGGTTCGGGCGTGGCCGCCGACATCGAGACCATTGTGCGGGACTCCGCGGCGCACCCCGCCGATACCTACTGGTTCCAGGGAGTGGGCTGGCTGAACGCGGCCGATGTCGCCGCGCAGGACGGGAAGACCTTCCGCTCCTTCTGCAGTCCCCACCCGCTGTAACAACCGATCGAAAGCCCCAGGACGGCCGGCCGAGTCTCGTTTCGAGAGGCTGACCCGGGGTATTCGCGGACTCAGCGCAGGGCGTGGTCGAGGTCGCCGAGGAGGTCCTCGATGTCCTCGAGGCCGACCGAGATGCGGACCACGCCGTCGGAGAGGCCGATCGAGGCGCGGCCTTCGGGGCCCATCGCACGGTGGGTCGTCGTGGCGGGGTGGGTGATCAGGGTCTTCGCGTCACCGAGGTTGTTGGAGATATCGATGATGCGCAGGCGGTTGAGGACCTCGAAGGCGCGCTTCTTGCCGTCGTCGCCGGCCAGTTCGAAGGTGACGACCGTGCCGCCGCCGGACATCTGGGCGGTGGCGAGGGCGTGCTGCGGGTGGGACTCGAGGAAGGGGTATTTCACCCAGTTGACCGACTTGTTCGTCTCCAGGAACCGGGCGACCCGCAGTGCCGACTCGGTGGACTGGCGCACACGCAGCGGCATCGTCTCCAGGCCCTTGAGCAGGGTCCAGGCGTTGAACGGGCTCAGCGCGGGGCCGGTGTGGCGCATCAGGTTCTTGACCGGGCCGTCGATGTAGTCCTGGGCGCCGAGGATTGCGCCGCCGAGCACGCGGCCCTGGCCGTCGATGTGCTTGGTGCCGGAGTAGACCACCACGTCGGCGCCGAGTTCGAAGCCGCGCTGTAACAGCGGGGTGGCGAAGACGTTGTCCAGCACCACCTTCGCGCCCGCGGCGTGCGCGAGCTCGGTGACCTTGCGGACATCGACGAGGGTCTGCATCGGGTTGGCCGGGGTCTCGAAGAACACGGCCTGGGTGGGGACCGAGAGCGCCTGCTCCCACTGCTCGAGGTCGTCACCGTCGACGAAGACGGTCTCCACGCCCCAGCGCGGCAGGATCTCGTTGCACACCACGAAGCACGAGCCGAACAGGCTGCGGGCCGCGACGAGGCGATCGCCCGCCTTCAGCAGCGCGCCCAGCGCGGTGAACACCGCGGACATGCCGGAGGCGGTGGCGAACGCGGCCTCGGCGCCGTCGAGCAGCCGGATGCGCTCCTCGAACATGGCCACGGTCGGGTTGCCGTAACGCGAGTAGACGAAGTGCTCGACCTCGCCGGTGAAGGACGCCTCGGCGGCCTCGGCGCTCTCGTAGACGAAACCCGAGGTCAGGTACAGCGCCTCGGAGGTCTCCTCGAAGCCGGAGCGGCGCAGGCCGCCGCGGACGCCGAGAGTGGCCGGGCCGACGCCCTCGGGCAGTGGCTTGTCGAACGAACCACCGGTGATCATGCTGTTCTCCTTATGCCTGACGCCACGGCAGGCCGACCGCGCGCCAGCCGACGCTGCCGCGCTGCCCGAACGCGTCGGGACCGCCCTCGAAACCGTCCAGCACGTTGTAGGACGGGGTGATGCCCGCCGCGGTCGCCACGGTCGCCGCCCCGATGGAGCGCTGGCCGGAGCGACACAGGAACACCACCGGCGCGCCGTCCGGCCGATCACCCAGCGCCTGCTCGAGCTGCGCGCCGAAGTTCGGATTGCGGGTTCCGGTGCCGTCGACCCACTCGATGAAGTGGGCCGGGCGCTCGATCGAACTGGTGTCGGGGATACCGATCTGCGCCCACTCGCCTTCGGTGCGCACGTCGACCAGCACCGCGTCGGGGTGCTCGGTCAGGATCTCCCACGCCTTCTCAGGGGTGATGTCGCCGGCGTAAGTCATGTCGAACCTCCTGCGTGAATCCGCTCTTGCCGTGCCGGTTGTCCGGACACACGGCCAGGTCGTCACCCGGAGCACCCCACCGCGGAGGAGGGTTGCCGACCAGCGAGCCGGGGCTTGGCGCTGGTACTCATGACCTTGCGATCTGAGATTGCCCCGGCACAGGTCACCGTGTCAAACAGTGCTACGGAGTGCAGACCAGCCAGGTGCCGTCCACCCTGGTCAGGTTCCAGGTGCTGGTGGCGGACGTGTCGCCGATCTGCACGGTGGCGTCGATCTTGGCCCGGTCGCCGTTCACCGTCGCCTTGTCGAAACTCTTCTTGTCGATCGTCACTGCCGATTTCGGGCCGCCGAGCCGCTCCGACAGGCCGGATTTCTCCTCGTCGAAGCCGGGGCAGGCGACACCGGCCGGCGGACGCAGCTCGCTGCGCGAGCGCGCGTCGATATAGTTGGTGACAGCGGCGGCGAGACGGTCGGCCTCTGTGACATTTTTCTCAGCGGGCGAGAGCAGGCCGCCGAGCACGATGCCGATGAGCACGATGACCGCGATCACCGCGGCCGCGACGAACGGGACGATGGAACGCTTGTCGGTCTGATCCACCACGATGGACTGGTCGTCCGAGCCTGTCTGCTCCTCGTTCATGCTGTAATCCTGACAGACCCGGTGCGGGCAACCACACCGCACGCCGGGTGGCCACAACGCCGCAGATAGAATCGCCAGAATGCGGTGCGCTGCCGACTCGGAAGGCAGCTGCCAGCAGCCGGATCGTCAACTTAGCCTAAGCTAAATCGACGCCGTCAACAGTTCTCGACCAAAGGGTGCGCGTAGAAAATGACCGAACAGAGTGCAGCGACCCGCCCGCTCCGCATTGCGATCGTGGGCGCAGGACCGGCCGGTATCTACGCCGCCGACGCATTGATGAAGTCCGATGCCGATGTCAGCATCGACCTCTACGAGCGCATGCCCGCGCCCTTCGGCCTGATCCGCTACGGCGTCGCCCCCGACCACCCGCGCATCAAGGGCATCATCACCGCCCTGCACAAGGTCCTCGACAAAGACCAGGTGCGCCTGCTCGGCAACATCGACTACGGCACCGACATCACCCTCGACGACCTGCGCCAGTTCTACGACGCGGTCATCTTCTCCACCGGCGCCAACGCCGACCGCGCCCTGCCGATCCCCGGCATCGACCTCGACGGTTCCTACGGTGCCGCCGACTTCGTGTCCTGGTACGACGGACACCCCGACGTGCCGCGCTCGTGGCCGCTGGACGCGGAGAAGGTCGCCGTGCTCGGCGTCGGCAACGTCGCCCTCGACGTGGCGCGCGTGCTGGCCAAGACCGGTGACGAGCTGCTGCCGACCGAGATCCCGCCGAACGTCTACAAGGGGCT